>NZ_JBVJSX010000003.1:416347-447696 GCF_055606225.1 Streptomyces sp. NPDC037100
CGTGGGGACAGGCGTGAGCTCCGGAAGCGGGCGCGGGCCGTGGGGACGGGCGCGGGCTCCGGAAGCAGGCGCCCGGGTGGCTCAGTCCTCCCTCTCCTTCTGCGCCAGGTGGATCACACACACCGCCACCGCGATCAGCAACGCCGGATCCGCGTCCTCGCGGACGACGTCCAGGCCGTAGGTGTCCCGCACGGTCAGCAACCGCCGGGAGATCACCGCCAGCAGCTCACCGTCGTACTCGACGGCGAACTCCCGGTCGAGGATCTTTCCGCTGACGTCCAGCTCGTTGCCGTCGGCCAGGGACACCCGGTAGTGGTTGCGCAGCAGGGACAGCCGTTTCCTGCGGATCGTCGCCAGCGGCTCCCCGCCGCGCTGGAGCACCATGGTGTCGCGCAGGGCGAGCATCTTCTGGTGGATGTCGACGAGGACGCGCCCCTGGGGGTCCTTCAGCTCCCAGGTGTCCCGCAGCCGCAGGGCCTTGCCGTCGACGAGGAACACCTTGTTGCCGCGGTCGTCCTCGATCCAGTAGTCGTCACCGAAACCGAGGAGCCGGTCGTACACGAGGAATCTCATGAGACCAGGGCTTCCCCGCGGCCGGTCCCGAAACGCCGCCGATAGGCCGACGGGCTGAGCCCGGTCGCCCGCCGCAGCCGCGCCCGCAGATTGGCGGCCGTCCCGAGGCCGCTCTTGGCCGCCACCACGTCCATCCGCTCCTCGCCCCGCTCGATGAGCCGGCAGGCCAGCGCCACGCGTTCCTCGGTCAGCCACGCCAGCGGGGTGGTGCCGAGCTGTCCGCGGAAGCGGCGGTGGAGCGTGGCGGGGCTGACCCGCGCTCGGGCGGCCAGGTCCGCCACCGCCAGAGGCTCCCCCAGCCGCTCCTGCGCCCACGCCAGCAGCGGGGCCAAGGACTCGTTCCGCACCTCCGGGACCGGCCGCTCCACGAACTGTCGCTGCCCGCCGTCACGGTGCGCGGCGAACACCAGTCGGCGGGAGACGTGGTTGGCCATCTCCGCGCCGTGGTCACGCCGCCAGAGGTACAGCCCGAGGTCGAGCGCGGCCGCGCTGCCGGCGGCGGTGAGGAGGTCACCCTCGTCGACGAACAGCACGTCCGGCTCGAGCAGCACCTCCGGGTACAGCCGCTGGAAGGAGTCCGCCCAGCGCCAGTGGGTCGCCGCCCGCCGCCCGGCCAGCAGCCCGGCCTCCGCCAGGGCGAAGGCGCCGGTGCAGAAGCTCACGACCCGGGCGCCACGCGCGTGTGCGCGACGTATGGCGTCCAGAACGTCGGGGCCGCGCGGCACGACGTTGTCCGGTCGGCCCGGGACGACCAGCGTGTCCGCCTCCGCCACGGCGTCCAGGCCTCGGACGCCGGTGAGCGTGAAGAACCCGTGATTCATCCGGATCTCCGGCGCGGGCGCGCACAGCGTCACCTCGTACAGAGGCGAGGGCAGCCCCAGTTCCGGCCGAGGCAGCCCGAACAGTTCGGTGGCCACCCCGACCTCGAAGGGATTGGTGCCCTCGTCGACGATCACGGCGACCCGATGTGGGCGCTGCGAGGATCCTTGCGACATGTGCGATTCCTATCACTCGCACGACGTCCACGGCACCCCGCAAGATCGCCTCATGACCCGAGAACCCGTCGCCCTGGCCGACGCCCTTGCCACCTTCTCCGACCGCTGGAGCCCCCGCATCGTCGCCGCCGTGAACGACTACGACGTCCGTATCGCCAAGGTGGAGGGCGAACACGTCTGGCACGTCCACGAGCACACCGACGAATTCTTCCTCGTCCTCGACGGCGAACTGCACATCGCCCTGCGCGAGCCGACCGGCGAGCGCGCGGTGGTCTTGCCCCGCGGCAGCGTCTTCACTGTGCCGCGCGGCACCGAACACAAGCCGTCCGCCTCCGTTCCCACCGCGCTCCTCATGTTCGAACCGACCGGCACCCTCACGGTCGGCGACCGCCATGACGAGGTCCCGGACCACGTGGACGCCACGAGGGGGCATGCGCTGGGGTGAGCGCCTTGGCCCTCCCGTCGGGGCTGCCGCACAGTGTGGAGGGCGCGGGGATCCGACTGCCCCGCGCCCTCGAACTCGACTCCTCTGTACCGGAGGGTGTGCCGCGTATCTGCGCCATGGACGCCCGAGAGCCTCCGTGGTCAGACCCCGTAGCCGTCGCTGTAGCCGTCGCGGCGGTGGTGATGTACCGCCGGGTCGTCCACGACCGGGGTCGTGGGGGGCACCACCACGCGTCGGCGCCTGGCGATGCTGCTGAACGTGGTGACGCCGATCAGTCCGACGATCATCAGGATGATGCCGACCAGGTCGAGGTTGACCCCTTGCATGTCCCAGTCGGTCGCGAACGTGAGGATGGCTCCCACGGCGATGAGGATGATGCATCCGCCGAGGCCCATGTGTGTCGCCTCCCTGTACGGTCCGGTCGTTCCGGTCCCGGAACACCGGGTACCCCCGTGGCGAACACCCATGCGGTCGGGCCTCGTTCTACCTTTCGAGGAACGCCGCCAGCGCGCCCGCGAGCAGGAACGGGTCGTCGGCGCCGCACAGTTCGCGGACGCTGTGCATCGACAGGATGGCCACGCCGATGTCGACGGTCTTGATGCCGTGCCGGGCGGCGGTGATCGGGCCGATCGTGGTGCCGCAGGGCATGGAGTTGTTGGAGACGAAGGACTGGAAGGGCACGCCGGCCGCCTCGCAGGCCGCCGTGAACTCCGCGCGGCCCGAACCGTCCGTGGCGTAGCGGTTGTTGACGTTGACCTTGAGGATCGGGCCGCCGTTGACGCGCGGGTGGTGCGTCGGGTCGTGCCGCTCCGCGTAGTTGGGGTGGACGGCGTGGCCCGTGTCGGAGGACAGGCAGACCGTGCCGGCGAAGGCGCGGGCCCGGTCCTCGAAGGAGCCGCCGCGGGCGAACACCGAGCGTTCCAGCACGTTGCCGAGCAGGGGCCCGTCCGCGCCGGTGTCCGACTGGGAGCCGTTCTCCTCGTGGTCGAAGGCGGCCAGGACGGGGATGGACGCCGGCTGCGACGACGACGAGGCGACGGCCGCCAGGGCCGCCGTGCCGGCGTGCACCGACAGGAGGTTGTCCATCCGCGGGCCGGCCAGCAGCTCGCGGTCGCGGCCCAGGTAGGCGGGCGGTTCCACGGAGTGCGTCATCAGGTCCCAGCCGGTGACCTCGCCCGCGGGGATGCCGGTCGTCTCCTCCAGGAAGGCGATCAGGTCGCCGTCGCGGACGTCGCGGCCGAGGCCCCAGACCGGCTGCATGTGCCGCTGCTTGTCGAGCTTGAGACCGTCGGCCGTCACCGAGCGGTCCAGGTGGATGGCCAGCTGCGGGACGCGCAGCAGCGGCCGGTCGACGTTGACCAGGCGCGTCGAGCCGTCGCGCAGGGTCAGTCGGCCGGCGATGCCGAGGTCGCGGTCGAGCCAGGAGTTGAGCAGCGGTCCGCCGTAGATCTCCACGGCCACCTGGCGCCAGCCGTGCGCCCCGCTGTCGGGGAGCGGCTTGACGCGCAGGTTGGGGGAGTCGGTGTGGGCGCCGACGATCCGGAACGGCGTGTGGGGTGCGGCGCCCTCCGGCACGTACCAGGCGACGATCGCGCCGCCGCGCAGCACGTACTTGCCGCCGACCGTCCCGTCCCAGGCGTCCGTCTCGGCGACCTGCTTGAAGCCCGCCTTCTCCAGTCGCTCGGCGGCCGTGGCCACGGCGTGGTACGGCGAGGGGCTCGCCGCCAGGAAGGTCATGAGGTCGTCGGTGTGGCCGCGGTCGAAGCGGGCTCGTTCGGTCATGGGGTCACTCTAACGACGGACGAGGGCCCGTTCCCGGGGTAAGGGAACGGGCCCTCGAACAGAGGACGTGAAAGATCTAGAACGCGGCCTCGTCCAGCTCCATCAGGTCCAGCTCGACACCCTCGGCGACCTTGCGGGCCAGGGTGACGCCCGGCAGGACGTTGGCGGCGAAGAACTTCGCGGCGGCGATCTTGCCGGTGTAGAAGGCCTTGTCCTTGGCGGAGGCGGTCTGGAGCTTCTCGGCGGCGACCGCGGCGCCCTTGAGCAGCAGGTAGCCGACGACGACGTCACCGGAGGCCATCAGCAGGCGGGTGCTGTTCAGGCCCACCTTGTAGATGTTCTTGACGTCCTGCTCGGTGGCCGCGAGGTCGGTGAGCATCAGGCCGACGATGGCCTCCAGCTCGACGGCGGCCTTGGCGAGGTGCTCGCGGGCCGCGCCGAGCTCCTCGCCGCCCTCGCCGAGCGCCAGGAACTTCTTGATGTCCTCGGCGAGGGAGTTCAGCGCGGCGCCCTGGTTGCGGACGATCTTCCGGAAGAAGAAGTCCTGGCCCTGGATGGCCGTGGTGCCCTCGTAGAGGGTGTCGATCTTGGAGTCCCGGATGTACTGCTCGATCGGGTACTCCTGCAGGAAGCCGGAGCCGCCGAAGGTCTGCAGCGACTGGGCGAGCTGCTCGTAGCCCTTCTCGGAGCCGTAGCCCTTGACGATGGGCAGGAGCAGGTCGTTCAGGGCCTCCAGGGCGGAGACGTCCTCGCCGGCGGCCTCCTTGACCTGGATCTCGTCCTGGATGGAGGCCGTGTAGAGCACCAGGGCGCGCATGCCCTCGGCGTAGGCCTTCTGCGTCATGAGCGAGCGGCGCACGTCGGGGTGGTGGGTGACGGTGACCTTGGGGGCCGTCTTGTCCATGAAGTTCGCCAGGTCGGGGCCCTGGACGCGCTCCTTGGCGTACTCCAGGGCGTTGAGGTAGCCCGTGGAGAGCGTGGAGATCGCCTTCGTGCCGACCATCATGCGGGCGAACTCGATGATGCGGAACATCTGGCGGATGCCGTCGTGCTTGTCGCCGATCAGCCAGCCCTTGGCGGGGTGCTGGTCGCCGAAGGTCATCTCGCACGTGTTGGAGGCCTTCAGGCCCATCTTGTGCTCGACGTTGGTGGCGTAGACGCCGTTGCGCTCGCCCAGCTCGCCGGTCTCGAAGTCGAAGAGGTACTTCGGGACGAGGAAGAGGGACAGGCCCTTGGTGCCGGGGCCGGCGCCCTCGGGGCGGGCCAGCACGTAGTGGAGGATGTTCTCCGACATGTCGTGCTCACCGGAGGTGATGAAGCGCTTCACGCCCTCGATGTGCCAGGAGCCGTCCTCCTGCTGCACGGCCTTGGTGCGGCCGGCGCCCACGTCGGAGCCCGCGTCGGGCTCGGTGAGCACCATCGTGGAGCCCCACTGCTTCTCCACGGCGACCTTGGCTATGTGCTTCTGGACCTCGTTGCCCTCCTCGAAGAGGATGCCGGCGAACGCCGGGCCCGAGGAGTACATCCACACGGCCGGGTTGGCACCCAGGATGAGCTCGGCGTAGGCCCAGATCAGGGAGCGGGGCGAGGTGGTGCCGCCGATCTCCTCGGGCAGGCCCAGGCGCCAGTACTCGGAGTCCATGAAGGCCTGGTAGCTCTTCTTGAAGGACGCGGGGACCGGCGCGGTGTTGGTCTGCGGGTCGAAGACCGGCGGGTTGCGGTCGGCGTCGATGAAGGACTCGGCCAGCTCGTTCTCCGAGAGGCGGGTCATCTCCTCCAGGATGCTCTTCGCGGTCTCGACGTCCATCTCCTCGAACGGGCCGGTGCCGTACACCTTGTCGCGCCCGAGTACTTCGAAGAGGTTGAACTCGATGTCGCGGAGATTCGACTTGTAGTGCCCCATGGCGACGGCTCCCGGCTCCGTAGAGAGATCGGCGAGGCACTGGATCCTCGCGCTAGTTCACGTACCAACAAGTAGCTACGATGATGCTACCCGTCGGTAATAAGAAGCAACCCCGATCCGTCATCTGTGACAGGTCACACCGGAACGGTCAAGGCCGCGGTGTAGCCGTCAGCCGTGCTGCCCGTCATCGTCGCCAGCTGCCGCTCGTGCCCGTCGCTGAAGATGCCGTCGTCCTCCAGGGAGAAACTGCTCAGGTTCCGCACACTGTCGCCGTAGCCCTCCGTGGCGTACACGGCATCGCAGACCTCCTTCGGGAAGGCGAGCTGCGAGGTGTTCGTGATCGACGTGGCGGCGACGGCGTCGGCGAGGCTGCCGTACACCTCGAAGTGGACGTGCGGCCAGCGGCCCGGGTAGCAGCCGGGGAAGACGCTCGTGAACGTGACCCGGCCCTGGTCGTCCGTCTCCTGCACGCCCCGCAGGTAGTTCTCCTCGGTGACGCCCTCGGAGTACAAGGAGTAGGCACCGTCCCGGTCGCAGTGCCAGAGGTAGACGGCGGCGCCCTCCTTGGGCCTCCCGCAGCCGGAGGCCGCCTCCGTCACGGTGAGGGTGATCGTCAGGGGAAGGCCCTCGGCCGTGCCGCCCGCGGAGTCGCCGAAGCTGCTGGTGATGTCGCCGCGGACGACCCCGCTCTCCTTCAGGACGTTCACGCCGTTCGAGCCGTCGCCGGGGAAGGGCCCGGCCGTCTCCTCGGGGATCTCCGCGCATCCCGCGGACGCGGAGGACGAGGAAGGCGACGCCGAGGTCTGCTTCTCCGGCGTGCAGCCCACCAGCGGGATGAGGCCCGCGCCCGCCATCAGCCGGATCATCCGGCGGCGGGCCAGTTCGGGGAGGTCGTGGGTGAGGCCCCGGTCGTGCTCGTGCGGGCCCGTGTCATGGCGTCCGGTCATGACACGACGCTACGAGCGGCGGCCGCCGCGATCCACGGAGCGGGCGCTGTCGACTCGCTGTCGGTTTCCCGGAAGGGCCGTACCGGCCCGCCGGCCCGTCCGCTCTCGGTACGCTTGCGCTCATGTACGGCTACGACCAGACAGCGGGCCCGCAAGGGCAGTACGCCCCTCCGCAGCAGCCGATGTCCGGCGGATACGGGCAGCAGCCGCCGCTGTACCCCGAGCCGTCCCCGCCCTCCCTCACGGACGCGGTGCGCGCCTTCACCACCGGGCAGATGGCCGCCGAGGACTTCCAGCAGGTCTTCGCGACGTCCAAGGTCTACTGCCCGCGCGGCGACAACCCCGGCTTCCTCGCCCTGCACAACACCCAGCAGCCGGTGATCCCGATGTTCAGCACGCTCAAGGAGCTGCGCCGGTACGCGGGCAAGGAGTCCAAGTACTTCGTGATCACCGGCGCCGAGGTGCTGGACCTGCTGCCGACCGGCTACGGCTTCGTCCTCGACATGGAGGGCGAGCACCGCATGGTGTTCGACGCGAAGGCCGTGGAGCAGATGGTCGAGTTCGCGATGCGCCGGATGTATGGCTAGACGCCATTGCTGCGCAGACGGCGGCTGAGGCCCGGCGGTGGTCACTTCGGCAGGCGGAGCGCCAGGCCGTCGAGGACGACCTCCAGGCCGTAGGTGAACTTCATGTCGCGCAGGGCGGCGGGGTCGGTCGTGGCTTCCTCGACCTCTGCGTGCGGTAGGGCCAGGTGGGTGTGGTCGGCCGCGGCCCGCTGCGCCGCGGGCATCAGCCGGGCGATGAAGTCGGCCTCGTCCTCGCCGGACCGGGCGACCGTGGTGAGCCAGGCGGCCTCCGCGTTGCTCATGCCCATGACGTACGAGAAGACGGTCTCGATCGCCCGGCTCGGCTCGGGGAATCCCGCGGCCGTGAACAGGGCCGCAAGCCGCTCCGAGAAGCTCATGTAGTTCGGCCCCAGGTAGGCGAGACCGGCCTGGCCGAGGACCAGGGTCAGCCAGGGGTGCCGTAGCGCCGTCGTGCGGAAGGACCCGGCCGCCTCGGTCACCGCCGCGCGCCAGTCGGGGTCGCCGGCCGGTGGGACGTGGATCTCGGCGGCGACCTCGTCCACCGCCAGTTCCATCAGCTCGTCCTTGGTGGCGACGTGCCGGTACAGCGAGGTCGCGCCGGCGTTCAGGCGGGCGCCGAGCTTGCGCATGCTGAGCGCCTCGATGCCCTCGGCGTCGAGCATCGCGATCGCCTCGCGCACGATCGTCTCCCGGCTGAGCGCGGGCTGATCGGTCCGGCGCTGCTCACGGGTCCAGACGGACGGGATCGGGTTCTTGTCCTTCGCCCTGGTCATCGGGGTCCTTCCTGTCGAACCTCTTCGTGCGAACAGCGTGCGCAACCAGCGTACAGAACTCAGAGCTTGCGAACACTGTTCCGCTATGCGTACAGTGTTCGCACCGAAGGAACGGTGTTCGCGGGAGGGGAAGAGGACATGGAAGCTCGCAATCCACGCCGCTGGTGGATCCTGATCGTGCTGTGCCTCAGCACGCTGGTCCTGGTGGTCGACAACATGGCGCTGACCGTCGCGGTGCCCACGCTGACCGAGGACCTCGGGGCGAGCGCCCAGGACATGCAGTGGATCCTCGACTCCTACACCCTGGTCTTCGCCGGACTGCTGCTGACCTCGGGAAGCCTCGGGGACCGGTTCGGGCGCCGGAAGGTGATGCTCATCGGGCTGCTGCTGTTCGGGGCGGCCTCGCTGGGGGCGGTGTTCTGCTCCACCCCGGGTGAGCTGATCGCGGTGCGGATCGCGATGGGCGTCGGCGGCGCGCTGATCATGCCCTCGACCCTGTCGATCCTGATCACCGTCTTCGACGAGGACGAGCGGCCCAAGGCGATGGCGGCGTGGGGCTCGGTGTCGATGCTGGGGCTGGTCGGCAGCCCGGTGCTCGGCGGCGTACTGATCGACCACTTCGCCTGGCAGGCGATCTTCCTGATCAACGTCCCGATCGTCGGCCTCGCGCTGCTGGCCGGTGTGCTGCTGATGCCGGAATCGAAGGCGCCGTGGCAGAAGCCGGACCCGCTGGGCGCGGTGCTGTCGGCGGTGGGCATGACGGCCCTGGTGTGGTGGATCATCGAGATCCCGCAGCACGGCGCCTTCGAAGGCCGCTCCCTCCTCGTCCTGGCCGTCGCGGTTCTCGCCCTGGCCGGCTTCGTGACCTGGCAGAACGTGACCCCCTCGCCGATGGTCCCGCTGGTCCTCTTCAAGCACCGCAACTTCAGCGGCGGTTCGCTCTCCCTGGCGCTCGTCCAGATCGGCAACGCCGGTCTGCTGCTGGTGCTGACCCAGTACCTCCAGTTCGTCCTCGGCTGGTCCGCGGTCAAGGCGGGCCTGGCCTTCCTGCCGCTGGCCGTGGCCGCGCTGGCGGGCAACGCGGCCGGGGCGCAGCTCGCCGTCAAGGCGGGCAACCGGTTCGTCATCCTCGGCGGAATGCTGCTGATGGCCGCGTCCTTCGGACTGCTGACCACGCTCAGCGCCGACAGCGGCTTCACGGTCCCGGCCGTGGCGCTGGGGATCCTCGGCCTGGGCGCCGGCCTGGCGATGCCGGCCGCCGTGGCCGCGCTGATGGGCACCATCCCGGAGGACAAGGCCGGCGTCGGCTCGGCCCTCAACGACACCATCCAGCAGTCCGGCACCGCCCTCGGCATCGCGATCCTCGGCTCCCTGCTCTCCGGCGGCTACGCGGACGAGATGCCGGTCGGCGCCCCCGAGCAGGCCCGGGAGTCGATCGGCGGAGCGCTGGCCGTCGCCGGCGGTGACACGGGGCTGGTGCGGGCGGCCCGGGAGGCCTTCGCCGCCTCGATGTCGACGACCTTCACGATCAGCGCGCTCGGGGTCCTGGCCGCGGCGGTCGTCGCCACGCTGGTGATGCGGGATGGGAAGTCCACGTCCGCCGAGGCCGTGAGCGAGGAGCGCGAGCTGGTCGCCTGACCCGGACGCCCGAGGGCCGTCACCCCGCAACGGGGTGACGGCCTTTCGCCGTGCCGGTCTCCCGTGGTTCGCTGCGCCGTCCCCCGGGTGGGAATGCCCTCCGGGATTTCTCTGTTCTGGGTGGCAAGAAGTTCAACGCTCAACTAAACTGGGCGTACACGAGGAGGAACCGACATGCCTGCAGTGACCGTCGAGAACCCGTTGACGCTGCCCCGCGTGACCGCGCCGGCCGACGCCGTGGCCCGTCCCGTGCTTGCCGTCACGACCGCTCCGAGCGGTTTCGAGGGCGAGGGCTTCCCGGTACGCCGGGCTTTCGCGGGGATCAACTACCGCCACCTCGACCCGTTCATCATGATGGACCAGATGGGCGAGGTGGAGTACGCGCCGGGCGAGCCCAAGGGCACGCCGTGGCACCCGCACCGTGGCTTCGAGACCGTCACCTACATCATCGACGGGATCTTCGACCACCAGGACTCCAACGGCGGTGGCGGCACCATCACCAACGGCGACACCCAGTGGATGACCGCGGGCTCGGGCCTGCTGCACATCGAGGCCCCACCCGAGCATCTCGTCGTCTCCGGCGGGCTCTTCCACGGCCTGCAGCTGTGGGTGAACCTCCCGGCCAAGGACAAGATGATGCCTCCGCGCTACCAGGACATCCGCGGCGGCTCGGTCCAGCTGCTCACCTCCCCCGACGGCGGCGCGCTGCTGCGGGTCATCGCCGGTGAGCTGGACGGCCACGAGGGTCCCGGCATCACGCACACGCCGATCACGATGGTCCACGCGACTCTCGCGCCGGGTGCCGAGCTGACCCTGCCGTGGCGCGAGGACTTCAACGGCCTGGCATACGTCCTGGCGGGCAAGGGCGCGGTCGGTGCGGAGCGGCGTCCGGTCCACATGGGCCAGACGGCCGTCTTCGGCGCGGGCTCCTCGCTGACCGTCCGCGCGGACGAGAAGCAGGACGGGCACACGCCGGACCTGGAGGTCGTCCTGCTCGGCGGGCAGCCCATCCGTGAGCCCATGGCGCACTACGGCCCGTTCGTCATGAACACCAAGGACGAGCTCATGCAGGCCTTCGAGGACTTCCAGAAGGGCCGCCTGGGCACGGTGCCGGCGGTGCACGGGATGACCGCGAGCGGTCCGCAGGACTGACGCGTGGCGGGGCGGCTGACGCCCCGTCACCCTGGCGGGCCTTCCTGACGGGACGGCCCGCCCGGGGCGTGGTCGGGTGGGCATGTGCAGGCCCCCACCCCGGTGCTCCCCGAAGCCGCCCGTCGTTTCGCCGCCTGGTGTGCCGTTCTGCTGCTCCTCGCCGGAGTCGTCTACGTCGGGATCCGGCTCGTCGTGGAGTTCCGGACCGCCGTCGTGCCCGTGCTCCTCGCGCTGCTCGGGACGGCGCTGCTCGGGCCGCTGCACCGGCGGCTGGTGAAGGCCGGGGTGCACCGGTCGGTCGCGGCCGGGCTCACCTGTGTCGCGGTGGTCGCCGTGGTCGGCGGTGCCGTGTACATCGTGGTCGCCGCGCTCATCGACACCGGCGACGAGATCGTCGCCTCGCTCAAGCAGGCCGCCCGGGGCGTCTCCGAACACTTCGGGGCGGCCGGCACCTCGCTGGACGACCTCGCCTCCAACGCCCGGGAACTGCTGGGGAAGTTCGGCGGTACGGCCGCCTCCGGCGTGATCAGCGGCGTCAGCGTGGTCGGCGAGTCCATCGCCATGGCCGTCCTCGCGCTGCTGCTCGTCTTCTTCTTCCTGCGCGACTCCGACAAGGCCGCCGGGACGCTGCGTTCCCTGGCGCCCCGCGGGTCGGCCGACACCCTGGAGGCCATGGCGCGGCGGGCCCTGAGGGCCGTCGAGGGGTTCATGCGGGGGACGACCCTCATCGCGCTCATCGACGCGCTCTGCATCACCGTCGGGCTGCTCGTCCTCGATGTGCCCGGCGCACCCGGGCTGGGCGCGCTGGTCTTCGTCGGCGCGTACATCCCCTACCTCGGCGCGTTCATCTCGGGAGCCCTGGCCGTGCTGGTCGCGCTCGCCGACCGGGGGTTCGTCATCGCGCTGTGGGCGCTCGGCGTGGTCCTCGCCGTGCAGGTGCTGGAGGGGCACGTGCTCCAGCCGATGATCCAGAGCCGGACCGTGCAGATGCACCCGGCGGTGGTGATGGTGACGATCACCGCCGGGGCGTCCGTCGCCGGAGTCCTCGGCATGCTGCTGGCCGTCCCGCTCACCGCGGCTGCCTTCGGCATCATCCAGGAACTGCGCACCCGCTACGGCGACCGGGAGCCGCTGCCACCAGAGCCGTCGGGGGAGGCGTGACCGTACGGGGGCGCCTGCCCGCTGGGGGCCGCTGATCGGGTCGCCGTGGTGGGGCGGGCAGCCGAAGGTGTACGGGGCAATCGAAGGTGTACGGGCCCACCGGCGGCGTCCCGGAGTGGTGGCTGGCCAGGGGGTGCGTGCCGCCGCCTGTAGCCGACCTCGCCGGAGGCGTGGCGGCTATGGGGACCAGGATCCGTCGCCCGAGCCGTTCATGGACTCGTAGAGCTCGAACCAGATGCTCTTGCCCTCGCCGCGCGGGTCCACCCCCCAGGCGTGCGCGAGCAGTTCGATCAGCACCAGGCCGCGGCCGGAGGACGCCAGTTCCCCGGGGCGGCGTCGGTGCGGAAGGTCGTCGCCGGCGTCCGTGACCTCGATCCGCAGCCGCCGCCCGCCCACCTCGCCGGTGATCTCGGCGACCAGCAGCGCGTCGGAGTCGGTGTGCACGAGGACGTTCGTCAGCATTTCCGACAGCAGCAGCACCGCCGAGTCGACCTGGTCGCGCGAGGCCCAGTCGTGCAGCAGCTCGCGCAGCTGCTGGCGGGCGACCGCGACCCGCTCGGGCTCGGCCTGCGCGACGGTCAGCACCGAGCGCCGCACCGGAGGCCGTACGGTCATGGCGTCGCCGCAGCCGCAGCCCCCGCCCTCCCGGCTCAGCAGCAGCATCGCGATGTCGTCCTCGCGGCGGTCCGCCAGCGGGCCGGTGGTGTGGTGCGAGGACGGCCCGTGCACGGCCTGCACCAGGGTGTCGGCGAGCTCCTCCAGATCCCCCTTGTGCTCCTCCAGGATCACCCGCAGCCGCCGCCACCCGGTCTCCAGGTCGTGGCCGCCGGTTTCGAGCAGGCCGTCCGTGCAGATCAGCATGGTCTCGCCGGGTTCCAGGGTGAGCCGGGTCGTGGGGTAGTCGCCGTCCGGGTCGATGCCCAGCGGCAGGCCGCCCGACGTCGGCCGGGTCATCACCGTGCCGTCGGCCATCCGGATCGCCGGGTCCGGGTGTCCGGCGCGGGCGATGTCCAGCACTCCGGTCGACGGGTCGACCTCGACGTACACGCAGGTCGCGAAGCGCGGATCGGCCGGGTCCTCGTCGCTGATGCCGTGCAGGAAGCGGGAGGCGCGCGACAGCACCGCGTCCGGGCGGTGGCCCTCCGAGGCGTAGGCCCGCAGGGCGATCCGCAGCTGGCCCATGAGGCCCGCCGCCCGTACGTCATGGCCCTGCACGTCACCGATGACCAGCGCGAACCGTCCGCTGGGCAGTGGGATCACGTCGTACCAGTCGCCGCCGACCTGGAGCCCGCCGCCGGTGGGGACGTAGCGGGCGGCGACGCTCATGCCCGGGATGCGCTGCGGGCCGAGCCTCGGCAGCATCGTGCGCTGGAGGCCGTCGGTCAGTGCCCGCTCGCTCTCGGCCAGGCCCGCCCGGGTCAGGGCCTGTGCCAGCATCCGGGCCACCGTCGCCAGCACGGACCGCTCGTCCGGGGTGAACGCCACCGGGTAGGTGAACGCCGCCATCCACGCCCCCATCGTGCGCCCGGCCACGGTCAGCGGTAGGAACGCCCAGGAGCGGCGGCCGAAGCGCTCGGCGAGCGGCCAGGTCAGCGGGTAGCGGGCCTTGTACTGCTCGGCGGAGGACAGGTACACGGCCCGCCCGGTCCGCACCACCTCGGCGGCCGGGTAGTCGGTGTCCAGCGGCATGTCCGAGAAGGGGTTCTCGGTGCCCCGCTGCTGCCCGTGGTGGCCGATGATCGTCAGGCGATCGCCCGAGACGCCGAACACCGCGAGACCGTCCGGCGAGAACCCGGGCATCGACAGGTTCGCCGTGACCCGCAGGACCTCCTGGGTGGAGCGCGCCTCGGCCAGAGCCCGGCCCGCGTCCAGCAGGAACGCCTCCCGGGAGCGCCGCCAGTCCCCGGTCACCGCGCTGCGCCCGGCCGGGGTGCCCGGCGTCGGCTCGGTGACCTCCTGGAGCGTGCCGATCAGCCGGTACGCCTTACGGGCCCGGTCGAAGGACGGCTTGGAGCGGCTGCGGACGATCCGGACGACCCGGCCCTGCTCGTCCATGATCCGGATCCGGACCTCGGCGAGGGTGCCCTCGGCCACGGCCAGCTGGATCACACCGGTGATCTCGTTCCAGTCCACGGGGTGCAGCCGGGCCCGGGCCTGGGCCTCCGTGAGGCTGACCTGTTCGGCGGGCAGCCCGAGCAACCGGGCCGCCTCGGCATCGACCGTGACCAGCCCGGTGGCGGTGTCCCAATGCCACAGGCCGGTCGCGAGGGCGGCGAGGGCCTCCCCCACGGCGGGCAGAGGCTCGCCAGTGCGCATTGCCCTACTTTACGAAGACGCGCTCGAACGCTGCCACCGATGGGGACACGTAGCCGAACGACGGCACCTGCGTGCTCGATCGACAACTGAGGAGAGCTGATCTTCGCCTGCCCGGTACGCTGGGGAGGCGTTTCACGTGAAACACAGACCCCGATCAGCGAAGACTGGATGAACGACGATGCATCGGTACAGGTCCCACACCTGCGGCGAGCTCCGCTCCTCTGACGTCGGCAGCGACGTCCGGCTGAGTGGCTGGCTGCACAATCGGCGCGACCTGGGCGGCATCCTCTTCATCGATCTGCGCGATCACTACGGCATCACGCAGCTCGTGGCCCGTCCCGGCACTCCCGCCTACGAGGCCCTCGACAAGCTCTCCAAGGAGTCGACCGTCCGCGTCGACGGCAAGGTCGTCTCCCGGGGCGCCGAGAACATCAACCCGGAGCTGCCGACCGGCGAGATCGAGGTCGAGGTCGGCGAGGTCGAGCTGCTCGGCGCGGCCGCCCCGCTGCCGTTCACGATCAACACCGAGGACGGGGTCAACGAGGAGCGGCGCCTGGAGTACCGCTTCCTGGACCTGCGCCGCGAGCGCATGCACAGGAACATCATGCTGCGGTCGTCGGTGATCGCCTCGATCCGCTCGAAGATGGTCGCCCTCGGGTTCAACGAGATGGCGACGCCGATCCTGTCCGCGACCTCTCCCGAGGGCGCCCGCGACTTCGTCGTCCCCTCCCGACTGAACCCGGGCAAGTTCTACGCTCTTCCCCAGGCGCCCCAGCAGTTCAAGCAGCTGCTGATGATCTCCGGCTTCGACCGGTACTTCCAGATCGCGCCCTGCTTCCGTGACGAGGACGCGCGCGCCGACCGCTCGCCGGGCGAGTTCTACCAGCTCGACATCGAGATGAGCTTCGTCGAGCAGGAAGACGTCTTCCAGCCCGTCGAGAAGCTCATGACCGAGCTGTTCGAGGAGTTCGGCGGCGGCCGCCACGTCACCTCGCCGTTCCCGCGGATCCCGTTCCGCGAGGCGATGCTGAAGTACGGCTCCGACAAGCCCGACCTGCGCGCCCAGCTCGAACTCGTGGACATCACCGACGTCTTCGAGGGCTCGGAGTTCAAGGCGTTCGCCGGCAAGCACGTGCGCGCCCTGCCCGTGCCGGACGTCTCCGGCCAGCCCCGCAAGTTCTTCGACCAGCTCGGCGACTACGCCGTCTCGCAGGGGGCCAAGGGCCTGGCCTGGGTCCGCGTCGCCGAGGACGGCTCGCTGACCGGCCCGATCGCGAAGTTCCTCACCGAGGAGAACGTCGCCGAGCTGACCAAGCGCCTGTCGCTCGCGGCCGGCCACGCGGTCTTCTTCGGCGCGGGCGAGTTCGACGAGGTCTCCAAGATCATGGGCGCGGTCCGGGTCGAGGCCGCCAAGCGTGCCGGGCACTTCGAGGAGGGCGTCTTCCGGTTCTGCTGGATCGTCGACTTCCCGATGTACGAGAAGGACGAGGAGACCGGCGCGATCGACTTCTCGCACAACCCGTTCTCCATGCCGCAGGGCGGGCTCGAGGCCCTGGAGACCCAGGACCCGCTGGACATCCTCGGCTGGCAGTACGACATCGTCTGCAACGGCGTCGAGCTGTCCTCCGGCGCGATCCGGAACCACGAGCCGGAGATCATGCTCAAGGCCTTCGAGATCGCCGGGTACGACCGCGAGACCGTCGAGGAGAAGTTCGCGGGCATGCTGCGGGCCTTCCGCTTCGGCGCCCCGCCGCACGGCGGCATCGCCCCGGGCGTCGACCGCATCGTGATGCTGCTCGCCGACGAGCCCAACATCCGCGAGACCATCGCCTTCCCGCTCAACGGCAACGCCCAGGACCTCATGATGGGTGCGCCGACGGAGCTGGAGGAGGCGCGGCTGAAGGAGCTGCACCTGTCGGTGCGCAAGCCGCAGCCGAAGTAGGCGAACCTGCGTGAGTGGCTCGGAACCGGCGCCGGTTCCGAGCCACTTTCGTATCCAGGGCTCTCCCCCAGCTTTCACCCAGGCTCCTGACAGTCGTGCTCCCTGGCTTCCTGTCCCATGACGGCACAGGAGACGGGACGGTCCCAGGGTCGGAACACAAAAGGGATCTGACGCGCCGTAAGGACGTTGTCGCGGGTGCGGGTGCGGGTGCGGGTGCGGGTGCGGGAGGCGGTGGCGGCGGGGTGCACGAGGTGCCCACCGACGACGAGCGCTACCTGCGCGGCACGTGGCGGACGGACACGCAGGGCGAGGTCGCATTCGCACGGTGGCTGGTACCAGGGCCGCTGCATCCACATCCACACCAAGGTGCACGTGAACGGCACCTGGACCGACGCGGGCTACGAGGGCGGCACGACCTGCCACACCGGCCAGCTCTTCGTCGACGAGGCGTCCGTGCTGGCCACGGCCGAGGTCGCGCCGTATTCCACCAACACCTCGACCCGCACGACCCTCGGCGAGGACACCATCTACCCGGGCAACGGGACCCAGGGCGGGCTGCTGAAGCTGAAGTACAAGAAGGGCGCCATCGCCAAGGGTGTCGTCGCCACGCTCACGATGGGCGTCGACGGGGCGGCTCGTGGTAAGCGTGGTCGACCGAACGAGAACGGGGGGCGTATGGACGACCACGAGGACCAGATCCTGGCCGATGAGCTTGCCGCTCTGGCTGCTGCCGGCGGGGCCCCGGGTGGCTTGACTCGCTTCGTGGCCAAGCTGATGAGGAAGAACGTTCACGAGATCGACTTGGTCGTCGCCCTGCCGTTCGAAGGTGCCGTCGAGCGCGTTGCCTCTGTGCTCGAGAGAGCAGGGCGTGCGGTCGGCTCAGTGCCGGAACCCGGGGAGGATCAACGGACGATCCGTGTCGTCGTCGGCGGTGGCGCCGGCGGTATGAACCCTGTGGTGGTCACGGCACTGGTGACCAGGGGCGGGGCGTCCGACTCGAAGGTCGGACTCCGTGCCGCTGCCAAAGAGGGCTTGATCAGGCAGCGGGCGGGCGAGCAGACCGCTACCCGGCTTGCGGCGTTGCTGGCGCCTTAGACGTCTCCTCGTCGTCCATCCGTTCGCCGGTCGCCGGAGGCGTACGGAAGAGGCTCAGCGCCGCTCGCCGGTGCCGTTCTCGTGGCGCGGCAGGCCTTCGGTGGAGATCCGGGGCTACCTCGCCACGAACTGCGTCAGGATCGCCTGGACCTCGTAGATGTCGACGCCCTTGGTGAAGGTCTTCTCGATGGGGGTCGGAGTGCCGGAGATCCAGATCTTCAACTCGGCGTCCAGGTCGAACGTGCCGGCCGTTTCCACCGAGAAGTGGGTGATGCTGCGGTAGGGGACCGAGTGGTACTCGACCTTCTTGCCCGTGATGCCCTGCTTGTCGATCAGGATCAGGCGGCGGTCGGTGAAGAGGATGGTGTCGCGGATCAGCAGGAACGCGGCGTGCACCTGCTCGCCGTGGCCGAGGAGGCGGGCGTAGTCCTGCTGGGCCGACTGCGGGTTCACGGTGTGCGCGTTGCCGAACAGTGCCATGGTGTCCCCCCGTTGGGTTGATCCGGACCGTCTGGCCGGCCGGATGCCTTGCTCATCCTACGAACAGAGGCCTCCCCAGGCGATGAGCCTGGGGACGAGCCGATCGGGGAAACACGTCCGCCCCCAGGAGGAGATTCCCCTAGGGGCGCGTGCGGGTGCGGGTGCGGGTGCGGGGCGGGTGCGGGAGTTACGCCGACTCGCCGCCGAAGCGCTCCTTGTACGACTCCAGGTCTTCGTCCGTGAGCTTGGCGAACAGGACCGGCGGGATGGTGAAGGGGGTGCCGGCGGGGACGGTGGTGAGGGACTTCGCCTCCTCCTGGGTGACCCAGGCCGCCGTGTCGTTCTCCAGGGAGAACGCCTCGCGCATCTTCTTCGCCGACGTCGGGATGAACGGCTCCGAGACCACCGCGTAGAGGTGGATCAGGTTCATCGCCGTGCGCAGGGTGAGCGCGGCGCCCTCCGGGTTGGTCTTGATCTCCAGCCAGGGGGCCTTCTCCTCCAGGTAGGAGTTGCCCGCCGACCACAGAGCGCGCAGCGCGGCCGCCGCCTTGCGGAACTGGATGGCCTCCATCTGGGCCTCGTACTCCGCGAGCAGGCGGGCGATCTCATCGCCCAGCTTCGCCTCCGCCTCGCCGGGCTCGGAGCCCGCCGGTACCTCTTCGCCGAAGCGCTTCTTGGAGAAGGACAGGACGCGGTTGACGAAGTTGCCGAGGGTGTCGGCCAGGTCCTTGTTCACCGTGGCGGTGAAGTGCTCCCAGGTGAAGGACGAATCGTCCGACTCGGGGGCGTTCGCCATCATGAAGTAGCGCCAGTAGTCGGCCGGCAGGATGTCGAGGGCGTCGTGCGTGAAGACGCCCCGGCGCTGGGACGTGGAGAACTTGCCGCCGTAGTAGTTCAGCCAGTTGAAGGCCTTGATGACGTCGACCTTCTTCCACGGGGCGCGGGTGCCCAGCAGGGTCGCCGGGAACATCACGCTGTGGAAGGGGACGTTGTCCTTGCCCATGAACTGCGTGTAGCGGACGTCCGCGTCGGACTCCCACCACCAGGAGCGCCAGTCGCGGTTCTCCGGGTCCTGGTCCGCCCACTCCTTCGTCGCGCCGATGTACTCGATCGGGGCGTCGAACCAGACGTAGAAGACCTTGCCCTCCGCGGCGAGGTCCGGCCAGGTGTCGGCCGGGACCGGGACGCCCCAGTCCAGGTCGCGGGTGATCGCGCGGTCGTGCAGGCCCTCCGTGAGCCATTTGCGGGCGATGGAGGAGGCGAGGACGGGCCAGTTCTCCGCCCGCTCGTCGACCCACGCCTCGACCTCGCCGGCCAGCACCGACTGCAGGAGGAACAGGTGCTTGGTCTCGCGGACCTCCAGGTCGCTGCTGCCGCTGATCGCCGAGCGGGCATCGATCAGGTCCGTCGGGTCCAGGACGCGCGTGCAGTTCTCGCACTGGTCGCCGCGGGCCTTGTCGTAGCCGCAGTGCGGGCAGGTGCCGATGATGTACCGGTCGGGCAGGAAGCGGCCGTCGGCGTTCGAGTACACCTGGCGGATCGAACGCTCCTCGATGAAGCCGTTCGCCTTCAGCTCGCGGGCGATCTCCTGCGTGATCTCGTGGTTCTGCGGGGAGGAGCTGCGGCCGAAGTAGTCGAAGGCCAGGCTGAAGCCGTCGTAGATCGCCTTCTGCTGGTGGTGCGCCTCGGTGCAGAACGCGTCCACCGGCACGCCCTGCTCCTTGGCGGCCAGCTCCGCGGGGGTGCCGTGCTCGTCCGTCGCGCAGATGTAGAGGACCTCGTGGCCCCGCTGGCGCAGGTAACGGGAGTAGACGTCCGCCGGGAGCATGGACCCCACCATGTTGCCCAGGTGCTTGATCCCGTTGATGTACGGAAGGGCGCTGGTGATGAGGTGTCGAGCCATCGCGGGCTGCTCCCAAGTCGCTACGTGGGGTGACGATCTCGTGGTCTCGGTCGTCTACGGAACCTTGAAATCGTAGCTGACACGGGTACGCCGCCCGCCTCCCCTTTTGCGGGGTGGGAAGCGGGCGGCGTCCTGAGCAGTGGGTGGCTACGGGCGCCAGTGCGCCAGTACGCCCTCGTAGAGCTCCTTGTCCGTGAGCTCGCGGGGGGTTTCGCCGGCGAGGAAGTAGGACGTGTTGGGGGTCTTGAGCTTGCGGAGGTAGTCGAAGGCCTTGTTCTCCGGGTCTCCGAAGGCGACGAAGGAGAAGAAGACGGCGGGGTGGCTCTCGGCGGCGTCGGTGAGGGCCTGGGTGGCGGGCGTCTTCGCGTCCGGGGCGCCGTCGGTCTGGAAGACCACGAGGGCGGGGGTGGTGGGGCCTGCCGCGGTCTTGTCGTGGTGGGCGAGGACCGCCTCGACCGCTGCGTGGTAGCTGGTGCGGCCCATGCGGCCGAAGCTCGCGTGCAGGTCGTCGATCTTGTTCTCGTGCTCGGTGAGGGTGATCTCGCCGGTGCCGTCGAGTTCGGTGGAGAAGAAGACGACCGGCACGGTTGCCTCGGGGTCGAGGTGGGCCGCGAGGGCGAGGGTCTGCTCGGCGAGGGCCTGGGCGGAGCCGTCCTTGTAGTACGGGCGCATGGAGGCGGAGCGGTCGAGGACGAGGTAGACCTTGGCGCGGGTGCCGGTGAGGTTGTTCTTCTCGAGGGTGGTGGTGGCTGCCTTGTAGGCGGTGGTGAGGCCGGGGGCGTGCTTCTTGAGGGCGGCCAGGGTGAGGGCGGGTTCGGCCTCGCCTGCGGCTTCGGCGGTGTTCTTCTTCCCGCCCGCACCACCCGTGCTGCTTTCGTCGCCGGGTGCGGGTGGCCCCTGCGGGGCGGTGTCGCCGTCGGCGGCCGCGGGTTCGGGGGCCTTCCCGGACTTCGTCCCCTGACCGGCTTCGGCTGCGGGCGCGGCCTTCGTCTTGGCCTTCGTCGTGGCCTTGGGCTCGGCCTTTGTCGTGGCCTTGGGCTCGGCCTTTGTCGTGGCCTTGGGCTCGGTCTTCGGCTCGGCCTTGGGCTCGGTCTTCGGCTCGGCCTTGGGCTCGGTCTTCGGCGTGGCCTTGGGCTCGGCCTTGGGCTCGGTCTTCGGCGTGGCCTTGGGCTCGGCCTTCGGCGTGGCCTTCGGCGTGGCCTTGGGCTCGGCCTTTGTCGTGGCCTTGGGCTCGGCCTTCGGCTTCGCGTCGGCTGCCGGCTCTGCCTCGGCCGTCGGCTCGGGCTTGGCTTCCGCCTTCGCGTCCGCCTGCGCCGGTGCGTCGGACCCGGCCGTCGCCTTCGCGTCCGTCTTTGCCGCGGGCTCGGACTGCGCCTCGTCCGCGGGGCTGCCCTCAGACTTCTCCGGCGTCGTCGACTCCGTCTCCTCGGCCGTCGCCGGGGCGGCTGCGGCCGGCTTCTCCGCCGTAGCCTCGTCCTTCACCGTCGTCTCGTCGGCGACCGGCGTCTCCGCCGGAGCAGCCTCCGCATCTGTGGCCTTCTCGGCCACGGCCGGTTCCGGCGCGGTCTTCTCGGCCACGGCCGGTTCCGGCGCGGTCTTCTCGGCCACGGCCGGTTCCGTCACGGCCTTCTCCGCCGCGGCCGGCTCCTCGCCGGCAGTCGGCTCTGCGACAACCGCGGGCTCCTCAGCAGCCGCCGGTTCCCCAGCGGCCGCCTTCTCAGCAGCCGCCGGTTCCCCAGCAGCCGCCGATTCCTCGGCAGCCGCTGGCTCCGCCGCACCCGGCCGTTCTGCCGTAGCGCCCTGCTCCCCCTCCGTCGAGCGCGTCGGCCTCGGGACCGTCACATGGTCGAAGGCCGCCGAGACGAGGTCGTGTTCCCCGGAGTCCGATGTGCGGGGCTCGGGGACGTTGGCCGAAGGCGTGGGCTCCGGTTCGGGGGAGGGGGACGGGACCTTCGGGTCCCCGGCGGGGGGTGACACCGGTGCGACGGTGGCGTCGCTGCCGGTGTCCCCGCTGGTCAGGACTTCGGTCCCGCCGGCCTCCCCGGCGGCCGCCGTACGCGCCGCATCCTCCGCCTCGGCGGTTTGTGTCTTGCGGGATCGTCCGAACACGTTCCGCAACCGAGTGAGAATGCCCATGTGCGCGCAACCCTTCGCGTGAGTTGAAGCCCGTCAATCCCTGGCCAGGACGGACACGTAAGGTTAGCGGCCCTCCTGTGTGATCTTGGGCAGGGTCTGTTGTCCGAGGCCCACGCTGTCAAGAGCGCATCCGGCCGGTGCAGGTGTCGCCGGGCTGAATCGCCGCAACCCCCGTATGGCAGCCGGGGGTTCATTGGTTGTTCACCCGGGCGCCCGGCTGGCGCACGTATGTGCCCCTACGGTCACGCTGACACCAAGGGCATCTCAGGGGAGAGTGAAGTGCGCAAGCTGCTGCCGTTGATCGGAACTCCGTCCGGTTCGCACCCCGGCGGCCGGTCCGCCATGACCTGTCGTTTCCGATGTGGTGACGCCTGCTTCCACGAGGTGCCCAACACCAGCTCCAACGAGTACGTCGGTGACGTGATCGCCGGGGCCATCGGCCGCCGGTCGATGATGCGTGCCGCGGCCGTGGTGACCGTGGCCGCCGCCGGAGCGGGTGCCGCCGGCGTCGCCCGGGCCCCGCAGGCGACCGCCGCACCGGCCGCGGGCCCGGCCGCCGCTGCCGCCTCCGAGGCCGCCCGGCGCAAGAGCAAGGGCGCGCGCGGGCTGCGCTTCGCGCCCGTCGCGCCCAACACCGCCGACACGGTCACCGTGCCGGAGGGGTACCGGCAGAACGTCGTCATCCGCTGGGGCGAGCCCATCCTGCGCGGCGCGCCCGCCTTCGACCCGGAGAAGCAGACCGCGAAGGCCCAGGCCGGGCAGTTCGGGTACAACTGCGACTTCCTCGCCCTGCTGCCGCTGCCCGGGGAGCGCGGCCGGCAGCTGCTCGTCGCCAATCACGAGTACACCGACGAGATCCTGATGTTCCGGGGGTACGACGCCGCCAACCCGACCCGTGAGCAGGTCGAGATCGCCTGGGCCGCGCACGGGCTGTCCGCCGTCGTGGTGGAGGAGGACCGCAGGAGCGGCAAGCTCACCGCCGTCACCCGGCATCAGCTGAACCGGCGGGTCACCGCCACCACCGCCTTCCGGCTCACCGGGCCCGTCGCCGGGTCCGAACTGGTGAGGACCTCCGCCGACCCGAGCGGCACCAAGGTGTTCGGCACCCTCAACAACTGCTCCGGCGGCGTCACCCCGTGGGGCACCACCCTGCACGGCGAGGAGAACTTCAACCAGTACTTCGCCAACAGCAGCCGGGCGACCGACAAGCGGTACGGCATCGGCACGGGGGCGAGCGAGCGGAAGTGGGAGAGGTTCGACAAGCGGTTCGACGTCGCCCAGGAGCCGAACGAGGTGCACCGGTTCGGGTACGTCGTGGAGTTCGACCCGTACGACCCGGACTCGACGCCCCGCAAGCACACCGCTCTCGGGCGCTTCAAGCACGAGGCCGCGACCGTGCGGCTCACGCACGACGGCCGTCCCGTCGTGTACTCCGGTGACGACGA
Source organism: Streptomyces sp. NPDC037100 (assembly GCF_055606225.1). Lineage (NCBI taxonomy): Bacteria > Bacillati > Actinomycetota > Actinomycetes > Kitasatosporales > Streptomycetaceae > Streptomyces > Streptomyces sp. NPDC037100. The sequence continues at coordinate 439,621 of NZ_JBVJSX010000003.1, forward strand.
GCGGTTCGACTACTTCTACAAGTTCGTCGGCAGCAAGCGGATGCGGCACGGGTCTTCGCGTGCCGTGCGCGAGCACAACCTCTCCCTGCTGGACGAGGGCACGCTGTACGTCGCCAAGCTCACCGGTGACTCGCCCGCCATCGAGATCGACGGCACGGGCAAGCTGCCCGGCGACGGCGAGTTCGACGGCAGCGGTGAGTGGATACCGCTGGCCACCGCGACCGCGAAGGGCGCCGTCTCGCACGTGGAGGGGATGAGCGCCGAGGAGGTGTTCGTCTTCACGCGGCTCGCCGGTGACAAGGTGGGCGCCACCAAGATGGACCGGCCCGAGGACATCGAGCCCAACCCGGTGACCGGCAAGGTCTACGTCGCCCTGACCAACAACTCCAACCGCGGGGTCGGCGCCAACGCCAAGGCGGACGAGGCCAACCCGCGCAACGCCAACAAGCACGGGCACGTGCTGGAGCTCACCGAGCGGTGGAACCGGCCCGAGAGCACCCGGTTCGCCTGGTCGCTGTTCCTCGTCGCCGGTGACCCGGACGACCCGGCGACCTACTTCGCCGGGTTCCCGAAGGACGCCGTCAGCCAGATCTCCTGCCCGGACAACGTGGCCTTCGATCCGCACGGCAACCTGTGGATCTCCACCGACGGTGCCCAGCTCGGCTCGCACGACGGCCTCTTCGGTGTGGCGACCCGGGGTGAGCGGCGCGGCGAGCTCAAGCAGTTCCTGACCGTGCCGAAGGGCGCCGAGACCTGCGGCCCGATCGTCCAGGACCGGCGCGTCCTGGTGGCCGTGCAGCACCCGGGCGAGATCGACGGCGCGTCCGTGGAGAAGCCCGCGAGCACCTGGCCCGACGGGCCCGGTACGTACGTCCGCCCGGCCGTGGTGGCCGTGTGGCGTGCGGACGGGCGCGACATCGGCGTCTGAGCCGATCGGCTGCGCCGGTTCATGTGAGCGGTTGGGCTGTGCCGGTTCATGTGAGCGGTTGGGCTGTGCCGGTTCATGGGAGCCGTTCGGCTGTGCCGGTACATACGGAGCCGTTCGGTCGGGGCCGCAGTTCAAGGGAGGGCCGGGCTCGGGGGGCTGAGGGGGCCGCCGGGTGCCGGCCGCCCCCGCTCACTCCACTCCCAATAGGCCGGTGCCCGCCGGGCCACCTCCCCGTACGCCTCCTCCAGCGCGGGGTAGACGCCGTCCAGGACGGTCTCCGTGCGGGCCGCGGCGAGCAGCCGTACGCCGAGCGGGTCGCCCCTCAGGCGGCGTACCGCCATGTCGGGGCGCGGGGTGCGGGTGGGCTGGCAGACGGTGACGACCTCGCCGGTCGCTACCAGGGCGTCGGCCGTGTGGTAGTCGCCGTGCAGGACGTGCGGGCTGACGCGGGCGTCGCGGAACATCCGCTGGACGGCGTCCCATTCACCGTCGACCGTGGGGTCGATCATCCAGCGGTCGTCGGCAAGGTCGGCCAGCTCGACCTCCTGCTTGGCGGCTGCCGGATGGTCGACGGGCAGGGACACGCACTGCGGTTCGCTCCACCAGGACGCGCAGCCTGAGCTCCGCGGGGATGCGCAGCGGGCAGCCCTCCACCTCGTGCACGAAGGCGACGTCGAGCTGGCCGTCGGCAACCATGCGGAGCAGGGCGTTGGGGGAGACGTTCATGTGGAGGCTGGGGTTTCGGCCGTGGGCGCGCAGTCGGCGCAGCCAGCCCGCGAGGGCCTTGCTCGCCGTCGAGCCGATGCGGAGTTCGGTGCCGCCGGACGCCGCCGCTCTCGCCTCGGTGACCAGCAGGTGCAGGTCGGCCATCAGCGGGCGGGCCCGGCTGAGGACCAGGCGGCCCAGCGGGGTGGGACGGCAGCCGGTGTGGGAGCGCTGGAAGAGCGGTCCTCCCAGCTCCTGCTCGATACGGCGCAGTTGGGTGCTCAACGACGGCTGGGCGACTCCCAGGTGCCGGGCGGCACGGTGCAGACTGCCGGTGTCGGCTATGGCGCACAGCGCGCGGAGGTGCCTCACCTCGAGCTCCATGCTCTGTGAGGCTAAAGCGGAATCGCGGCGTTAACCAGCCACATAATCCATCGCTAAAGCAGGTGAATTGGGCAGCCGATAGCCCTGTCCTATCCGTGGTTGCCATCATCACAGGCGCCGCACAGGCACCGAGACTCACCGGTGAGACTCAACCCCACCCAAGGAGTCCTCGATGCGAAAGTCCCTGTTCTCCCTGGCGGTTCTCGGTCTCGGCCTCACGATGGCCGGACTCGGAACGGCTGCCCCCGCCGCGGCGTCCCCGGTCGCGGAGCCCCACGCCGGATTCGTCGCCAAGTCCGCCGCGTCCGCCAAGTCCGCCGCCTCCGCCAAGTCCGCCGCGTCCGCCGCGTCCGCCGACTCCGACGCGAACAGAGCCTTCTTTCAGGCAGTCCTGAAGTCCGTCGCCGAGAAGCGCGCCGAGAACCCGAGTGCCACCGCGGCCGTCACCGTCGTCTACGACGCCTCCCGCGCACCCACGTTCAGCGCCCAGATAGCGCGCAGCACCCAGATATGGAACAGCTCGGTGTCGAACGTGAGGCTCCAGTCGGGCTCCGCTTCGGCGGCCGACTTCAGCTACCGGGAGGGCAACGACTCCCGCGGCTCGTACGCCTCCACCGACGGCCGCGGCAATGGCTACATCTTCCTGGACTACCGGCAGAACCAGCAGTACGACTCCACGCGGGTCACCGCCCACGAGACGGGCCATGTCCTCGGTCTTCCCGACCACTACCAGGGCCCGTGCAGTGAGCTGATGTCCGGTGGCGGGCCCGGCCCGTCCTGCACCAACGCGATCCCGGACGCGACCGAGCGGTCCCGCGTCAACCGGCTGTGGGCCGGCGGCTTCGCCGCGGCGATGGACAAGGCCCTGGAGAAGTCGGCCCGTTGAGACCCCACGCGGATGCGGCCGCCCTGTCACGAGGGGCGGCCGTATTCGTGTGCGCGCACCGGGCCCCGGTCAGCGGCGTTCGTGGAGCGTGAGGTCCGTGACGACCGCCCGGTGGTCGGTGTCGGCCAGGTCCAGGATGCGGGTGCGGCTCGCGCCGAAGTCCTTCGACACCAGGACGTGGTCGATCTGCGCGCCGAACGTCGGGGCCGTCCGGGCCGGCCAGGTGGCGGTGCGGTCGGCGCCGTCCAGGCGGGAGGCGTCGCGCAGGCCGGTGTCGAGGATGCGGCGGAAGGCCGCGTGATCCTGGGAGGCGTTGAAGTCACCGGCCAGGACGAGGGGGGTGCCCGGGTCGGTGCCGGCCGCGTCGCGCAGGGCGCCCAGTTCCCGGCGCCAGAGGTCCACCTGGCCGGGCAGCGGCGGCATGGGGTGGGCGAGCTGGAGTCGTACGGCGTGCCCGTCGACGTCGGCGACCGCCCCGGGCATGCCCATCGTGCCGGGCACGCCCGCGGTGGGCCGGAGCGGGAAGCGGCTGAGGATGACGGAGCCCTCGGAGCCGCCGCCCTCCACGGCCCGGCGGTGCGGGTAGTCCTGGGAGAGGTCCCGTTTCAGCAGCGCGTCACACGCGTAGTCGCACTCCTCCACGAAGACCACGTCCGGTTTCTCGCGGCGGACGGCGGCGACGAGGGGGCCGGTGCCCTGGCCGAACTCGACGTTGGAGGTCAGCACGCGCAGTTCGGCGACCGGGCGGCCCGAGGGGTCGTCGACCTTGCCGTACGGCTCGATGTACCAGGCCAGCAGGCCGAGCAGGGCCACGCCCCAGAGCGTGCCGGGCCACCAGCGGGACAGCAGCGTGAGCAGCAGTCCCACGGCGGTGGGGACGAGCAGCCAGGGGAGGAAGGCGAGGAGCTGCGGGACGGGGGTCATGCCGTCGCTGTCGGCGGCCCGGAAACCGACGACCACACTCACTCCGGCGAACAGCAGACCGGCGCACCAGGCGCCGGGCCGCCGCCCGGGCGGACGGTGCTCGCGTGCGTCGTCCCTGGCGGTCCACTCGGCAGCGGTGGTGTCCAAGGCCCGGCCTTCCGTTCGCGGGGTGGGATGCCCGAATCCTCCCTCAAGGACGGGGTGGGGCGGTCCTCCCTCAAGGACGGGGTGGGGCGGCGGAAGGTTGCCGGGCGTCGACCCGGGCCAGGAATTCCTCCAGCGCGTGATCGAACACTTCCGGGCGTTCCAGGTTCGGCATGTGTGCCGCGCCTTCGATGATGTGCAGCTCCGAGTCCGGGAGGGCCGCGTGCATCGCCCGGGCGTCGGAGACCGGTGTGAAGGTGTCGTCGGCCCCCACCACGACCAGGGCCGGGACGCGGACGCGCGGCAGCAGGGCGGTGTAGTCGGGGCGCCGGGCCCGGGCGCGCAGGGCCGCGGCGGCGCCCTCGGGGGCGGTGGCGGTCATCATGCCGTGGACGTGTGCCTTGACCTCGGCGGACGCGTACGGGGCGACCATCCGCTCCAGGACCTCGTCGGCGTAGCCGCGCATGCCCTCGGCGAGGAGGCGGTCCGCCATGGCGCTGCGGGTCCGCACGCCCTCGGGGGTCTCCGCCGACGGGAAGGTGTCCGCGAGGACCAGGCCGCGGACGCGCTCGGGGAACAGCCGGTAGCAGTCCATGACGATCTGCCCGCCCATCGACAGGCCCGCGAGCACGAACGATTCCACCTTCAGCTCGTCCAGCAGCGCCTCGATGTCCCGGGCGAATCCGGAGAAGTCCGTGACGGCCGGGGCGGTCGGGGAGGCGCCGTAACCGCGCAGGTCGGGAGCGACGACGCGGCGGGTACCCGGGAACCTTTCGAGCTGCGGTGCCCACATCGTGCGGTCGAAGGGGTGGCCGTGGACGAGGACCAGGGGCAGCCGATGCGTATCGGGCCCTTTGTCCTCGTATGCGAGGAAGGGTGCCATGGCGTCGACCCTAGGGCGCCCCACTACTCAGTGCAATAAGATCTTTGCTCTCGGTGCAATCCAAGGGGGAGACCGGCCGATGAGTGACTACCGGCGTATCGCCGACCGCATCGCCGACGACATCGCCACCGGACGGCTGCGGCCGGGCCAACGGCTGCCGCCGCAGCGGGCGTTCGCCCGGCGGCGGGGCATCGCCCCGTCGACGGCCGGGCGGGTCTACGGCGAACTCGTGCGACGCGGGCTGGTCGTCGGGGAGGTCGGACGCGGCACCTTCGTACGGGCCGCACCGGACGGCCCGGCGGGGCAGGCGCTCATCGAACCCGCCCCGGCCGCCGCACCCGTCAACCTGCAGCTCAACTACCCTGCCGCGCCCGGCCAGCCGGAGCTGCTCGCCCCCGTCCTCGCGCCGCTGCTGCGCCCCGACGTGCTGGCCGAGGCGCTGTTACCGGCCGCCGCCACCGGCACCGCGGCCGCCCGGGAGGCCGCGGCCACGGTGCTCACCACCCCGGGCTGGCGCCCCGCCCCGGAGCGGCTGCTGTTCACCGGCAACGCCCGGCAGGCCATCGCCGCCGTGCTGGCCTCGCTGGTCCGGCCGGGCGGCCGGGTCGGAGTGGAGCAACTGACGTATCCGCTGGTCAAGGAGATCGCGGCGCGGCTCGGCATCACCCTGGTGCCGCTGGCCGGGGACGCGGCCGGGCTGCTCCCGGAGGCCGTGGCCGCCGCGCACCGCACGGCGCCGCTGTCCGCCCTCTACGTACAGCCGACGCTGCACAACCCGACGTCCCTGACGACCAGCCGGCCGCGGCTGCTGCAACTCGCCCAGCTGCTCCACGACCTGAACCTGCCCGTCGTGGAGGACCGCATCTGGTCCTTCCTCCGGGAACCCGGTGATCCGCTCGCCGTGCACGCCCCGGCCCTCACCCACGTCGTGGACGGGCTTTCCAAGCGGGTCGCCCCGGGGCTCACCGTCGGATTCCTCGTCGTGCCGCCGCACCGGGTCGCCGCCGTGGCCGACGCCGTGCGGTCGGGCGGCTGGAGCGCGGGACGGTTCGCGATGGAGGCGGCCGTGCGGTGGGCCGGGGAGGGGACGGTGGCGCGGCTGGTGGCGGCCAAGCGGGCGGACGCGGCGCGGCGGCAGCGGATCCTCGCCGAGGAACTCGCGGGCTTCGCCGTACGGTCCGACCCGGGTGCCTACTTCGCCTGGTGGGAGCTGCCCGCGCCATGGCGCGCGGACACCTTCACGGCCGCCGCCGCGGCGCACGGCATCGCCGTCACACCCGGCCCCGCCTTCGCCGTCGCCCCCGGGCACACGCCCGACGCCGTCAGGCTCGGGCTCGCGTCGGCTCCGGAACCGGATCTGCGACGGGCGCTGCGGACCCTCGCGCACGTCGCCGCGCGGCGAGCCGGGGACCGTACCGGCCTGTGACCCAGGCGCCGGCCGCCACCGCCAGACCCAGGACGCAGAGCAGCCAGGACACCGTGCGCAGGGTGGCGGTGAGGGCGTCGTAGACGGCTCCCGCGGCCGGGCGGTGCAGGGCGTCGGGCAGGTCTGCGAGGGTGAGGCGGCGGCCGATCGCGACGGCGAGGACCAGCAGCGCGCCGCCCAGCGCCGTACCCAGCCCGAGGGCGGTGACCGCGCGGCGGCGGCAGGCGGCGACGGCGATCCCGGCGACCGCGAGGACGGCGGCGGCGAGCGGCAGCCAGAAGGCGGCGGTGTCCAGCACGTGATACCCCTTGCGCAGTCGGTCCGCGTCGTCGGCCGGGAGAACCGGGATCCGCGTGTGCGTGACCGGGATGCGGCGGGCGAACGGCACGTGGTCGTCGGCGAGTTGCTGTTTGAACCGGGCGATGACGGGAGCGGGGTCGACGGTGACCGGGGCGCCGCGGGCGCCGTCGTCGCGCAGGGCGCGCAGCACCGCGTCGTGCACGGCCCGGTTCGCCGCGTCCCAGGCGGCGCGATACGCCTCGGTGCGGGTGAAGGAGCGCGCCGCGTCATGCACGAAGGGTCCGACCGCCCCGCGCAGCGGGCCGGTGTCGGCCCGGCGTCCGATCTCCCGCAGGACACCGTCCCCGACGGCGTCCGCGACCGCGCGCCGCACGTCAGGGTCGACGGCGAGCGGGGCCATCGTCCGGACGTAGCGGCCGGTGTCGGTGAGCCCGTGGGCCGCCCAGGACGCGAGCGCCCCGAACGGCACGAGCAGGCACGCGAGGACCAGCAGAACGGCCGACAGGACGTTCCGCGATCGTGGGGGCGCCTTCCCGGCCAGGGGCGCCCGGTCGCGCTCGGACACCCTTCCAGGCAAGACGCCCCGGGCCGGGCCCGCGAGCGCTGCGACGCCGTCCGGCCGCCCGCCTGCCGCGCCACAGCGCGTTCCACCTGCGAGAAGCGGCTTCGGGGGAGCCCGTCGGCGGGCTCCCCCGAACGGGTGTTCCGAGGCTCTTCAGCCGATGCGCCGGCCCGCGGCGTCCTCGTGCGTGTAGTAGCGGTAGAACACCATCGCGAGGACGGCCGCCCCCACCACCAGCCCCAGGCCGCTGGAGCTGTACACCGACGCACCGGACTGGCTGTACAGGAAGCCGGTCGCGCAGCCCGAGAAGACGAACCAGCACAGCGCGTGCAGCTCGCGGGGCAGCCGCGGTGCCAGCGCGCACACGGCGGCGAACAGCACGGCGAACACGAGCGCCGTGACGAAGCCGAACAGCAGGTTCCAGCCGGTGATGGGCCCGGCGTCGCGCCGGACGGCCGCGGCCCAGTAGCCGTAGGTGAGCCCGAGCACCACGGGCAGGCCGACCTTCACGGCGAGGTGGACCCGCGGGCCGAAGACGTCGGGCCTGCGTCGAGGCGTGATCATCTTGCGTGAGGCGGGTGCCGCATGAGCCATGACAGCTCTCCTCTCTGTCCCTGCCCTTGGATCCAGGGCACACCGGCGCACAGCCCCTGGCAAGTCGGCGGAGCGAACCGGAACGGCGCTGTGGCCGGTGTGGCCGTGTTTCGCCGGCTTCGTGGGTCGCCGCCATCGCCGGGGGCGCGACGGCGCTGTGGCCGGTGTGGCCGGTGTGGCCGGTGTGGCCGGTGTTTCGCCGGGGTCGTGGGCTGCCGCCATCGCCGGGGGCGCGACGGCGCTGTGGCCGGTGTGGCCGGTGTGGCCGGTGTTTCGCCGGGGTCGTGGGCTGCCGCCATCGCCGGGGGCGCGACGGCGCTGTGGCCGGTGTGGCCGGCGT
>NZ_JBVJSX010000003.1:447792-622977 GCF_055606225.1 Streptomyces sp. NPDC037100
GTGTGGCCGGTGTTTCGCCGGGGTCGTGGGTCGCCGCCATCGCCGGGGGCACGACCCGCTCGTGACGGCCGGGCCGGGACGGCACCGGGGCGTTCTGCCCGCTCGCCGCGAGGTGGCCCGGGCCGTCGTCGCCGCCCCGGACACCGTCGGACCGGCCCGCCTGGCCGCCTTCGTGCGGGACGGCACCCTGCGGCACGGCGGTGGGCGCCTCGCCGACGACGCGACCGTGTTCGCCGTCCGCAGGAGAGCCGGGGCAGAAGCCCCCGAAGGCGGACGTTTGCGGTCCTGGGACCCACCTTTGCAGCCGCAGCGGCTACCGTGCTGACGTACGTGATCGACACAGGGGGTGGGGCGATGCCCGGAACCGTGCTGCTGCTGGCGGCCTCGCCGGTGGGCAAGGGGCGCCTGGTGGACGCCGCCTCCGTGCTCCCCGTCCTCGCCGCCGTGGCGCCCGCCGTGCTGTCCGGCACCGACACCGCGAACGTCGTCGAACTCGCCGACCCGCTGGAGCCGCAGGCCGTCCTCACCCGGCTGCGCGCCGCGGCCGCGGCCCCCGGCCCGCTCACCGTGTACGTGACCGGCCAGCTCCAGCTCGACCGCCGCCAGCGCCTGCCGCACCTCGCGCTGGCCCGCACCACCGCCTCCACCGCCCGCTACACGGCCTTCCCCTGGCACTGGTTCCGGGAGGAACTGCGGCTCAGGCCCGCCGGCGCCACGACCCTCCTGCTCGACCTGCACGCGGACGCCGAGACCTGGGAGCTGCTGCGGAGCACCCCGCTGGACTCGGGGCGGGGCAACGCCGTCCACGGTCGTATCGCGCCGCCGCCGTCCAGACGGAGCGTCGCCCAGCCGTCGTACATGAAGGCCGTCGCGACGATCCTGCGCAGCGGGTTCCGGCCGCCGGTCGAGCAGTTGCACCAGCAGGCCCTGACCCGGATCGCGCCGGAGAGCGCGGGCACGGACCTGGTGCTGAGCACGCCCGGCCCGGCGGGCGGGGACCCGCACGCCGCCATCACCGCCGCCGTCCAGTCCGGCCGGCACGTCGACGCCGACGCGCTCGCCGCCCGGCACGAACAGGCCGCCGTCATCGCGCACGGACCCGCGTCCGAGGAGGCCCTTCACTGGGCCGAAGTACGGGCCGATCTCGCGATGTTCGCCGGGGACGCGGCCCGCAGCTGCCGCACCTGGCTGATGATCGCCACCGCCCGCCTGAACGCCGGGCAGGCGCCGGACGCCCCCGCCGTCGAGGCCGCCGTGGACCGGGCGCACCACCAGTGGGGCCAGGTCCGCGACCCCGCCCCCGCCCGCGAACTGGGCGCCGCACTCGCCGCCTTGCGCGGACGGGTGCCCGGGCGGCGCGAGGGGGCGCTGGACCATGTGCAGCGGCAGCTGAGGCAGTTGCAGACCCAGGGCTGAGCGGTGTGCGCCGTGTGCGCCTGGCGTGAAGGGGGCGTGCAATCGCTTGCACCGGTCACGTCACGGGTCTGCCGCCGGGGCCTGACCAGATGTCATGATGTCGGGCATGACAGAGGGGGACGAAGTGGCTGTCTTAGGCGTGCGCGTCCGGCTGGGCGCCGGCGCGACGGTGGATGACGTCAGAGCTCTGAAGACGTGGCTGGAGCGCGACGAACCGCTGGAGGAACTGGTCTCCGGCCGGCACCTGCGGATCGAGGCGCAGCCCGCCGCGGACGGCACCCCGGGGCGGCTCGGGCCCGATCTCGAACTCGTGCTGAAACTCCTCGGTGACGTCGTCACGCTCGCGGCACTCACCGATTACACCGCACGCGCGGTCAAGACCTGGACGAACAACCGCCGCAGGCTGCAGGGCGGCGATCCCGATCCGCAGATCCGCTCACTGGACCCCGACGGGGAGTAGGGCGGTGAGCCGCTTCGACCCGCGCCGCAAGGTGAACCGGGCGCTGCTGGCGGGTGTGTCCGAGTACGACCACACGGCACCGGACCCCCAGGGCGTGAACGGTCAGCTGCCGGCCGTGCGGCACAACCGGAGGGCACTGGAGGACGCGCTGCGCCGGGGCGGGGTGTTCGGCGCGGGCGAGGTGCGGACCCTGGCCTCGCCGGCCCCGGACGACTTCACGATGGAGCTGCGCCGCGCCTGCCGTGAGGCCAAAGGGCTGCTGCTGCTCTACTTCGCCGGGCACGCCGTCACCTCCACCTCCGGCAACGAACTGCACCTCCAGATGCGCACCGCGCGGGTGCTCACGGGCCACGGGCTGCCCGGCTCGGTGAGTTTCAGCGAGGTGCTGGGCGAGCTCGCCGAGAGCCATGCCGAGCAGGTGGTGGTGATCCTCGACTGCTGCTACGCGGGCAACGCCGCGGGGATCTGGCACCGCTTCGACGATCCGAAACGCAAGAAGCACAAGATCCTGCTGCTGATGAGCGTGCAGCCCAACCGCTGCATCCTGGGCGGGGACGCCGACGCGGCGACCCCGTTCACCCGCGAACTCGCCCGCGTCCTCGACGAGGGCGGCGAAGTGTGGCTCTCCCGGCTGTACGCGGCGGTGAAGGACCGGATGGCCGCGGCGAAGTACAAGGCGGAGGACGACGACCCGCAGCGGCCGCAGGCGCTGGCTCCCCCCTGGGACCCGGAAGCGGACGTGCTGCTGGCGGCCGGCCCCGTGGTGCGCCCGCCCGTACCTCCCGACGACGACCGGGGCCTTTGGCTCCGTCATCTGCTCGCCCGCGTCCGCAAGGCCGTCGCCCGGTCCGGCCGCACCGCGCTCGCGGCTCTGCTCGCCCTGCTCGCCACCGGCGCCGGCGGCTACGGCATCCTGGCCCTGACCGGCGAATCCGGCCCCTGCGGACCGGCCCTGGAGCTGCGTGTCCTGACGGACCCCGATCTGGAACCGGCGATGCGGGCGGCCGCCGACGCCTACGTCACCTCGGACGCCAACACCACCGGCGAGGGGTGCCGGCGCACCGGCGTCACCGTCAACAGCGCGGGTGCCGCCGCCGTCGTGACCGCGCTGGGCGAGCGCACCGACGCCTGGCAGCAGCCCCGCGAGGACGACAACCCGCAGCGCGACATCGGCCCGCAGCCGGACGTGTGGATCCCCGCCACCCGTGCCGACGTCGACCGGGTCAACAAGGCCGCGGCGCAGGAGGACCGCGTCTTCGCCCGGCTGGAGCCGGAGTCCGAGCCGATCGCGTACTCGCCCGTCGTGCTGGCCGTACCGAAGGCACGCGCCGCCGGCCTCGCACCCACCGGGCAGTCGCTGTCCGAGCTGCTCGACGCCCTCGAGAAGACCGACGCGACGAACGAACTGCACCGTGCGGACCCGGAGTTCACCGACTCGGCGCTGCTGGCGACCATGGGCCTGTACGGCGACGACACCGACGCCGACGCACGCGGTGCCGAGCTGGACCTCGCCCGGGCCGGGCGGCCGGAACCCTCGGCCGGGCGGTTGCTGTGCGCGCTGCCCGGGGACGACGCCGTGGACCGCCGCGGCACGGCGCTGGTCCCGGAGTTCCTGCTGAAGAGCGGCATCGGCTGCCACCCGGTCACCCGCGCCCTGCGCGTCCCCGTCTACCCCGACGACGTGCCCGGTCTGGAACCCGCGTTCGTGCGGGTGCGCTGGGAGGACGGCGACCGGGACGCCGAGGCGCGGGACGACGCGGTGGACCGCTTCCGCACCTGGCTGACCGGCAAGGACGGCCGGACGGTGCTCGGCGAGTACGGTTTCAGGTCGGCGACCGGCGAGCGCGGCCTGCTCGACGCGAAGGAGCCCCCCGAGGGCTTCACCGAGTCGGTCCGTCCGGCCGAGGCCGCCGACCCCTCGGAGATGGCGCAGGCCCTGGAGCGCTACGGCAACGCGCACGGACCGGGCCGGGTGCTGTTCCTCCTCGACAGCTCCGGCTCGATGGCGGGCCGGTGGGACGGCTCCAGCGGCGGACCGGGCATCCTGAAGCAGACGCTGCCCGGGCTCGGCGGGGAGGACGAGTACGGGGTGTGGGCGGTGCACGGCACCGGCGAGCGGACGCACACCGAGCTGCTGGAGTTCGGCACGCACGAGCGCCCCGACGCCGAACAGGCCCTGGACGCCGCCGAGGTGCGGGACGCGGAGGCCGATCCACGCGGCGCCCTGCTGGACGCCCTGGCGTTCCTGCGGGGGCGCGGCAGCGGGGACGAGCGGCCGCAGCTGATCGTGTATCTCACCGACGGCGAGGACGACGGCCGCCTGAGCGGCAAGGCCCTCAAGGCCGTCCTCGACCGGGCCCGCGGCGCGGGCGTCCCGGTGGACATGGTGTCGCTGAGCAGCTCCGGCTGCGACCGGGACCGCCCCGCCACGCGCATCGCCGAGGCAGGCCGGGGCCGCTGCCTGGACGCCGGGGACGACCTCGTGCCGGCCCTGCACGACGAGGTCGCCCGCATCGGAACGGGGGAGGAATGATGGCCCGCCGCCTGACTGCCGCCGGACGTCTGACGGCCGCCGCACCGCTGACGGCCACTGCACGTCTGATGGCTTCTGCGCGTCTGATGGCCACCGCACGTCTGGCGGCTGCCGCACTGTCGCTGTTGTCTTTGCTCGCACTCACCGCCTGCACCGGCAAGGAGACGGGGGAGCAGCCGCAGGGTGCCGCCGACCCGCCCCGGATCGTGGTGGCCAGCGGCCAGGACGTCACCGGCAAGAACGGCATCCGACAGCAGCTCATCGACGCCTGGAACGCCAAGGAGGGCGAACACGGCTACCGGGCCCGCCTGGTGGAACTCCCCGGCTCCGCCGACCAGCAGCGCAGCCAGCTGCTCGGCGCGCTGCAGTCCGGCGGTGCCGAGTACGACGTGGTGAACCTGGACGTGACCTGGATCCCGGAGTTCGCCGCCGCCGGACTGATCCGCACGCTGAGCGGCGCGGCCGTGAAGGCGCCGGGCGACATCATCCCGTCCGTGGACAGCACGTCGTTCTGGGACGGCGAGCGGTACGCGGTGCCCTTCAACAGCGACGTGGGTCTGCTGTACTACCGCAAGGACCACCTGCGCAGCCTCGGCGCCTCCCGGGCCCGACTGGGCGGCGGCGTCACCTGGGACGACCTGCGGGATCTCATCGACACCGTCAACGACCGGCCGAAGCCGAAGGGGTACAAGGACGGCTGGACCACACAGCTGGCCGCCTACGAGGGCCGTACGGTCAACGCGATCGAGGCGTTCGCCTCGGCCGTCACGGACTTCGCGCTGACCGACGAGGACGGCCGGTACGCCGCCGACGAGGCCCAGTTGACGGCCGGAGTGACCGAACTGCGGGAGCGCACGGCGTCGCCGTACCTGCTCGGGGAGGCCTCCACGTCCCGCGAGGCCGAGTCGCTGAGCGCGTTCGCGGAGGGCCGCACTACCTTCCTGCGGCACTGGCCGTACGTCTACCCGACGCTGTACGAGACGTTCAAGGGCGACCTCGGTGTGACCCGGCTGCCCGGCAAGGCCGTGCTCGGGGGCCAGAACCTGGCCGTCACCTCGTCCACGTCCGAGCAGCGGGCCGCCAAGGCCGCCGAGCTGATCGCGTTCCTGACCGACCCCGACAGTGAACGCTGCCTGCTGCGTGCCGGGTTCGCCGCGACCCGTACCTCCGCCTACCAGGACCCCGGCAGCACCCCGGAGTGCCGGCACGCCGCCGCGTACTCCGGGAGCGCCTCCGCGTCCCCCACCGGCGAGAGTGCCGAACTCAAGGCACCCGACCGGCTCGTCGACGGTGTCAGCTACTCCCGGGACATCCTGCTGCCCGCCCTGAGCGAGGCCGTGCAGCGCCCGCGCACGCCCCTGTACGGCGCCGTGACGCAGACCCTCATCACCGAGCTGGACGCCCTCTACGGCCCCCGGCCGGCGGGTGCGGCACGGCCGGGTGACGCGCAGATCGCGAAAAGTCTCGACGAGGCGTTGAGCAAGGTCTTACCCGGTTGAATTCCTGTGCGTCGCCTCGGACTTCGGGCCGTCACCCAGTCAGGTGGCTGCTCAGGCCGTGCCCCGGCGCGTCAGCGGGAGCCGACGACGGCCTGGGCGCCGGCTGGGGTGTCTCCGCCCGGGCCGGGCCCGCGTTCGCCGCGAGCAGGAGGGTCGCCACCGCGACGAGGGCGGCGGTGAAGCCTCGGGCGTACCGCTCGGCGGTGCGTGTGCGTTCGAGCACGGCGACCTCGCAACAGGGGCGGCGACTACGGCGGCAACGTGTTAAGCAGGTTCGACAATCCGGCTTAACACTCCGTTTAACCTAGGGGCAGTTCCGGTCGAACGGCAAGAGTCCTAGGGGGAGTTGGCGTGGGGGAGCGTGACGATCCGGGGACCATCGGGCGGCGGGTGCAGCGGTTGCGTGTGGAACGCGGACTGACGCAACGGCAGTTGGCGGAGCCCGTGTACACACCGGCCTACATCTCCACCCTCGAGTCGGGCCGGGTGCGGCCCTCCGACGACGCGCTGCGGCATCTCGCGGAGCGGCTCGGCGTCGCCTTCGACGAGCTCGCCGGCGGGCGCTCGGCCCGGCTCGTCACCGGGCTGCGGCTGCGGCTGACCGAGGCCCAGCGCACCGTGGCCGACGGCGAGGCCGAGGCGGCCGCCGAGCAGTACGCCGAGCTGCTCGCCGAGGCGGAGACGCACGGCCTGACGGCCGAGCGGTCCGCCGCCCTGCTCGGACTCGGCGAGTGCGCTCTGGAGACCGGCGAACTCGTCGCCGGCCGGCAGTACTTCGAGCGGGCCGAGGAGTGCCTGGCCGGCGCACCCCTGCCCGCCCGGGTCCCGGCCCTGCGCGGCCGGGCCGTGGCGCACTACCTCGCCGGTGAACTCCGGTACGCCGTCCACCTGCTGGAGACCACGCTCGACGAACTCAACCGCGGCGGCCTGCACGACCCGGACGCCCTGCTGCTGCTCTACGCCAGCGCCATCGGCCCGTACATGGACATGGGTGCGCACGCCCGCGCCGCCCAGGCCGCCGAGCTGGCCCTCGCCCTCGCCCCGCAGTCCGGCGACCCCGCCCTGGTCGCCCGCATGCACCGCTCCGTCGCCCGCACCCTGGTCGCCGAGGGCCGCCTCGCCGAGGCCGACGCCTCGCTGGCCAAGGCCGCCGAGCTGTACCGGGCCCTGCAGATCCGCACCGAACTCGCCAACTGCCACTGGATGCGCGGCTACGTCTACGCCCAGGACGGCCGACTGGAACGCGCCGAGGAGGAGCTGCGGCAGGCCCTCGGCATGCTGTCGGCCCAGCGCGCCGCCCTCTACAGCAGCCAGGTCACCGTCGAGCTGGCCGACGTGCTCCACCGGCGCGGCCGGTCCGACGAGGCGGCGGCCCTGCTCTACGACGTCCTCGGGCACCTGTCCCCCGAGCGCGGCGCCGTCCACTCCGCCGCCGCCCACCGGCTGCTCGGCATCATCGCCGAGGACGCCCGCCGCACCGAGGACGCCGAGGAGCACTACGTCCGCGCCCTGAGCCTGCTGGAGCGGGCAGGCGCCGCCGGTGACCTGGCCGACCTGTGCCGGCTGCTGGGCGACCTGCTGCGCAGGACCGGGCGCGTGGAGGCCGCCCTGGACGCCTACCGGACGGGCCTCGGCCACCGCACCGCGCCCGGCACCACCACCCTCGGGCCCGCGCCCGCACAGCCTCCTCTATGAGGGCACCGTGTCCATCGCACAGCCGTGCGGGTTAGCTTCCCTCCCCGGATGTGAACGACCGGGGTGGGCGCGTGTGGAGAACCGACGGACGGTGGCCGACGGCATACGGCTGGGCCTGCGGGCCCTGGTGTACGCCGTCCTCGGAGGTGCCGCGCTGCTCACTGTCGTGACGGTGGCCTCGGTGCTCTCCTGCTGCGCCGCCGGCGCCACCGCCGCCAAGGCCGAGGTGCGCGGCGCGCCGGCCCCGCCGGTCGACACCTGGGTGACGGTCACCGGCACGTGGCACCCCGAGGGCGAGCTCGGATCGGCCGCCTGGCCGCCGGTCGTCGACGCCGGCTCCGTACGGCGGGTGCCGTGGCGGGACGGCCCGTACGAGAAGCGCTGAGGGGCCACGCCGGCTCCGTACGGCGGGTGCCGCGGCGGGACGGCCCGTACGAGAAGCGCTGAGGGGCCACGCCGGCTCCGTACGGCGGGTGCCGCGGCGGGACGGCCCGTACGAGAAGCGCCGAGGGGCCACGCCGGCGTCTTCGCGCGGGTGTTTTGCCCCACCCGCAACGGGTAGTCGGGGCACGGTTCCGAGGGGTCACGGGCCCGGTGCGCGGCGGGCACCGGGCGGAGTCGGCCGACCGGTCGCACGGCGGCCTCGCGGGCGGTCGCGCGGCAGGGCCCCTGCCGTGGCCCGCTCTGGAAACCGTCGACGGTGCAAGCCGCGGTGAGCGAAGGAGGCGGTGGCCGTGCGGCCCAGGGACGATCCCCAAGACGGTCGCGACGGCCGGCGGGGGCCCGGCCGCTCCGGGGGCGGTGGCCCGGACCCGGACGGAGTCCGGACCGCCGACGCGATCGCCAGGGGCGTGCGGGGCGCCGAGCCCGGAGAGGTGCCGGGGCGGCTGTGCGAGGTGGCGGTGGAACTGTTGCCGGTGATCGGCGCGAGCGTGTCACTGCGCAGCGAGGGCATGCCCGTACAGCTGAGCGCGAGCAGCGCGCAGGCCGCGCACCTGGCGCAGATCCAGGCGACGCTGGGCGACGGCCCCTGTCAGAGCGCGGTGGCGGACGGCGTGCCCGTCCTCGCCTGCGATCTGACCACGGGCCGGGACGCCGGACGCTGGCCGGTCTTCGCCCAGCAGGCGACGGAGGCCGGGGTACGGGCGGTGTACGCGGTGCCGCTGGGCAGCGGCGCGGTGTGCGTGGGCACGCTCGACCTGTACCGCGAGCGCCCGGGCGGGCTCACCGACCGCCAGCTGCACATCGCCCGGGTCGTGGCCGGTGTCATGACCGTGGCCCTGATGGCACTGCCGCACGGCGACGAGCCCGGGACGCCGGACGGGGAGGACTGGCTGAGCGGACTGGCCACCGACCACGACGAGGTCTACCAGGCCGTCGGCATGATCATGGCGCAGCTCGGCGTGGGTGCGGACGACGCACTCGCACGGCTGCGGGCGGACGCCTTCGCGCACGGGCGTACGGCCCTGGACGTGGCGCGAGAGGTGATCGCCCACCGCACGCGATTCGACCGGCACTGAACGCGAGGGAGCGCGGCGTCAGATCTGTGCCCTGCCCTGCTTCCTGATCTCGGTCAGGCGCTGCGTCCCGAGCTGCGCGGTCTGCTGGGTGACCTCCGCGTACACCTCGTCCAGGCCGGCGTTGGTGAGGGTGATCGCCTCCTCGCCGACGCGGACGGCGGCGAGGTCCATGGTGAGGTACGTGAGCTCCCCCTCCTCCGTCTCGCCGGCCAGCATGACCCGAAGGCCCTGCCGGGCGTCCCCCACCGGCGGCAGCGGCAGGTTGCGGACCTCCACGCCCTGGACGCCGCCGCGGGTGGTCGCGGCCGTGAACTCGCCGCACCTGCCGGGCAGCGACCTCATCCAGTCCAGCGTGCGGTCCACGTCCGCCGGCGGATGGGCGGCGACCCGGTAGCGCAGCTGGGCGTCGGTGTCGCCGTCGTCGAGCGCGGACGTCGCCTGCGGGCCCTTCGGGGTGCCGAAGGGCTCCTCCGTGTAGAGGACGTCCAGCAGCCGCTGGCAGTCCTGGTCCTCCGTGGTCGCCTTGAGCAGCCCGTCCCGCCAGGTCCGCGCGCCCCGGGACGGCGTCCACGGCTCCCCCAGATCGGCCTCGGTGACCAGCGCCGCCCGGGCCTGCGCCTCGGTGAGGCCGGCTCCGGAACCGGACGGCTGCTCGAGGGCGGGGGACGCGCCGGAGACGGAGGGGGACGCGCCGGAGGCGGACGGGGAGGCGGAGAACCACCGGGGCCGCGGCTCGTCGTCGACGGAGCAGCCGTTGGTGGCCAGCAGGGCGGTCACGGACACCGCGGAGGCGAGGAGGGCACGGGTGGCCGCGGGGTGAGTCATCGGGGTGCCTCCTGCGGGGGCTCGAGGAGGCGCCTCGGGGCCGGCCGCTCTCCAAGATCGGGTGCGTGCTCCTACGGCACCACCGCGCCAGTCCCGCCACCAGCGATACGGGCCGTCCGGGTGAGCGGACCGGGGCACTGGCGGGTCCTGCGGATCGCTTGGGGCACTGGCGGGTCCTGCGGATCGCCTGGGACACCGACGGCCCCTGCGGATCGCCTGGGACACCGACGGCCCCTGCGGATCGCTTGGGGCGCGGCGGGTCCTGCGGATCGCTTGGGACACCCGCGGTCCCCGTACGCCACCAGGGACGCCGACGCACTCCGTGCCCCCGGGGCGGCCCGCCGTGGGCTGCGGGCCGACCCGTCCGAAAACCCGTCGCCCCGCCCCCGGCGCCCCTGTTACGGTCACGCCCATGCAGCGCGCCCAGTCGTATCCGTCCGCCACGACGACGCCGGAGAGTGTCCCGGCGCGCTGACAGCTGACCCAGATGTCCGAAGCCCCGGGGCGAGTGCCCCGGGGCTTCGCCGCGTGGTGCCCGCCTCCCCGCCGCGAGGAGTCACACCATGCACGACCACCGCCGACTCGGCCGTGAACTGGACCTGTTCGACACCGACCCGCTGATGGGCGCGGGGCTGCCGTACTGGCTGCCCGACGGCGCGATCGTGCGGCACACCCTTGAGGAGTACATCCGCGACGCGGAACGCCGGGCCGGATACCGGCACGTGTACTCGCCCGTCCTCGGCAAACGCGAGCTGTACGAGATCTCCGGGCACTGGGACCACTACGGCGACGACATGTTCCCGCCGATGGACGTGGGCGCCGAGCAGGTCCTGCTGCGCCCCAGCCTCTGCCCCCACCACGCCCTGATCTACCGATCCCGCTCCCACAGCTACCGCGAACTACCTCTGCGCATGGCGGAGTTGGGCGGCATGTACCGCTCGGAGCTGTCCGGTGTCCTCGGCGGCCTGACCCGGGTGCGGGCCATCACCCTCAACGACGCGCACATCTTCTGCACCCTGGAGCAGGCCGTCGAGGAGGCCCGGGCCGCGCTGGAGCTGATCGGCCGCGCCTACGCCGACCTGGGCATCCGGGCGGCCCGGTACCGGCTGTCCCTGCCCGGTGAGGGCGGCAAGTACGTGGCCGACCCGGAGCTGTGGCGGCGTGCCACCGCCCTGCTGAGGGAGGTTCTGGACGGCTCCGGCATCCCGTACGAGGCGGCCGAGGGCGAGGCGGCCTTCTACGGACCCAAGATCGACGTGCAGATCACCGACCCGGCGGGCCGGGAGGCCACCCTGTCCACCGTGCAGATCGACTTCCACCAGCCCGAACGCTTCGACCTGCACTACATCGGCCCCGACGGGGCGAAGCACCGCCCGGTCATGGTGCACCGCAGCATCATCGGCAGCGTGGAGCGCGCGGTCGCCCACCTCGTGGAGGAGCACGGCGGGGCCTTCCCGCCGTGGCTGGCGCCGGAGCAACTGGCCGTCCTGCCGGTCGGTCAGGAGCAGTTCGAGGCCGCGGACGGTCTGGCCGCGCGGGCCAGGGAGCTCGGTCTGCGCGCCGAGGTCGCCGGCCCCGAGCAGGGCACCCTGGCCGCCCGGATCCGCGCGGCCCGGCTGGTGCCGTACCAGGCGGTGATCGGCGGGCGGGAGGCCGCCGCCGGCCTCGTGGCAGCGCGCCTGCGCGACGGCCGCCGGCTCGACGCCCTTCCCGCCGCCGAGTTGCTGCGGCGGATCGGCGAACGGGTCGCGGCCCGCGGTGCCGAGCTGTGGGACCAGCCGTAGGACGAGCTCAGAACGTCCACCGTGTGTGGCTGTAGACCCCGTTGTCGCGGCCGAAGCCGTAGGCCGTGTCCGGGGCCACCGCGAACACCACCGCGTCGCCGCGGCGGAACGCGTCCCCGATGCCGTGGAAGGTGCCCTCGGGGGAGGTGATGTGCGGCCCGTACTTCGTCTCGTACGCCGTGATCACCTCCTCCAGCAGCGCACGGTCGCCGACCGGCTCGGCCGTGCCCTCGACCACGAGGTCGAGCCCGTCGGTGAGGGAGTTCGCCCCGGTCGTCAGCGCGCAGTGCGCGTCGTGCGCGAGGTTCTTCGCCTTCTGCTCCTCGCGGCCGGTGGAGAAGTACAGCACCCCCTCGTGCCAGGCGGCGATGCACGGCGTGACGTGCAGCCGGCCGTCGGGCCGCACCGTGGACACCCAGAAGATCTCGGCGGCCTCCAGACGCGCCTGCGCCTCGGCCCATTCGGTGGCGGTGACCTCCGAGGCACCCGGGCGTGGATTGAGTGCGGAGCTGTAGCGGGCGTCGAGTTCGGTCGTCGGTCGCTGTGCGGGCATGGCGGGACTCCTTCGTCGTCTCCTGCCCGTAACGACCGGCCGACGGGTCCGGAATCATCGCCGCGTCCGTTCGTGTGGCCGTACGAGGTGGGTCAGTCCGCCGTCCAGCCCCGGAGCTTGTGGGGGTTGAGCACGGCCCGGACGCGCTGGCCGGGCCGCCCTCACGGGCCGGGCCGCCCTCACGGGCCGGGCCGCCCTCACGGGCCGGGCGGCCCTCGACCGCCACGACTGGGGCGTCAGCGGGGCCCGCGGCATGGGGTCGGCCGGAAGGTGATGCTGGAGTTCGATGTCACGGCGTACGCCGGTCCTGACACGGGCACTGCGGCAGCCCGGAGCGGGCCGCCGTCCAGGTCGTAAGGTCGCTGCCACGGGGCTGGTGCCGCGGCGCCGGCCCGCGAAGCCACTGGAAGGAGTCCCCGCCGTGACGGACGGTCAGCGCATCCCGGTGATCATCGACTGCGACACCGGCGTCGACGACGCCCTCGCCCTGCTGTTCGCCGTACGGCACCCCGCGCTCGACGTGCGGGCGATCACCTGCGTGGCCGGGAACACGGGCGTGGACGGTGTCGTGCGCAACACCCTGACCGTGCTGGAGCAGGCCGGCGCCCCCGACATCCCCGTCGCCCGGGGCGCCGAACGGCCGCTGATCGAGGCTCCCCGCTCGGCTCAGCACGTGCACGGGCACGACGGCATGGGCGACCTGGGCCTGCCGGAACCGGCCCGCAGGCCCGCCGACGTCGACGCGGTGACGCTGCTGCGGCGCGAGATCCTCGCCTCCCCGCGCCCGGTCACCCTCATCCCCACGGCCCCCCTCACCAACATCGCGCTGCTGCTGCGCACGCATCCGGAGGTGGTCCGCAACATCGAGCGGATCGTCTTCATGGGCGGCGCGGCGGCCGTCGGCAACGCCACCCCCGTCGCGGAGTTCAACGTCTGGCACGACCCGGAAGCGGCCGCGATCCTGCTCACCGCCGGGGTGCCGATCACGATGTACGGGCTGGACGTGTTCACGCGGGTCGTGGTGCCGGCGGCGGATGTGCGGAGGCTGCGCGAGAGCGACGAGCCCGGGGCACGGCTGGCCGGACAGCTCCTCGCCCATCGCCCGGCCCATCCGGACAGCCGCCCCGACGACCCCTCGGAGACGGCCGGCGGTCTCGGTGACGCGGGTGCGGTGTGCGCGGTCGCCGACCCGGAGGGCCTGACGACCCGCCGCCTCCCGGTGGACGTGTCCCTCGCGCCCGGACCGACGCGCGGCATGACGATCGTGGACCTCCGGCCCCGCCCGGGCGAGTCGGAGCTCCACGAGGGCACGCGCGAACAGCCGCTGGTCGACGTCGGGTTGGACGTGGACGTGGAGCGCTGGGTGAAGCTGTACCTGGCGACCGTCGAGGCATGAGAACGCCCGGGGTGCCGTCGCCGCCGGACGACGGCACCCCGGGCGTCCGCGGGGTCTGCCGTGCTACGCGCCGCGCTTGGCCGCGCGGCGGCGGGTCACGACGACGAGGGCCGCGCCGCCCGCCAGCAGGGCCGCCGCACCGAGGGCGATCGGGCCGGTGCTGCCGTCGGCGCCGGTCTCGGCGAGGTCGCCGCCACCGCCGTTCGGCTTGGGCGCGACGGGCGTCGACTCGGAGGCGCTCGGGGTGGGCGTGTCCGTGTCGGAGGACGGCGGCGTCGAGGGTTCGGCCGGCTCGGACGGGGACGCCGGAGGCGTGGTCTCCTCGGCCGGCTCGGACGGGCTCGCGGGCGGCGTGGAGGCGGGCGGCTCCTCCTCCGCCGGCGGCGGGGTGATGCACTCCTTGGTGCCGCCGTTCCAGGCCGCGATCAGCTTGTCCTTGATGACCGGGCGGTCCGGGCCCTTGGGCAGCTCGCCGTGTTCGAAGCCGTCCTTCGCGTCCAGCTCGCCGTCGAACTTCACCGCACCCCGGTAGAGGTCGATCTGCCCGAAGCAGTCCTTGTCCGGGATGGCGATGTCGAGCGAGTCGGTGCCGCCCTGCTTGACCGTCACCGAGTCGAAATCGACGAACACCTGCTCACCGGAGGTCGCGAACGTCGCGCCGTGGGCGAGGTAGGAGGCGAGGGAGGCCGTGCAGGTGGCCGCGTCGCCGGCGGCGCGGACCTTGATGTGGACCTTGCCGTCCTCGGTCGGCTTCAGGTTCTGGTCGTCGACCTTGACCGAGTCGTAGAAGTTCGTGCCGTCGAGCGAGAACTGGCAGCGATCGGTCCCGGTCTCCGTGCCCGCGCCCGTGCCGGGCTTGTAGCTGCCGCCGGACGACCAGCCGTCGCCGCCGGACGTACCCTGCGCGAACGCGGTGGTGGCGGAGGCGGCGCAGAGGGCGAGGGCCGCGGCGCCCGTCCCCAGCAGGCGGCGCGCGGTGACACGTCTCGCTATGGACATGCGTATCCCATTTCTTGGCGTGTGCAGAACCCGGGTGACGGCATGCGGGCAGCGCGCGGCGCACGGCTGCCGGGGCCGCACCGGAGGGTGAGTGGTCTGAGAAACACTGGGCTCATTGGTCACATGCGCCTCAGTGAAGCCCATCGTGGCGGCGCTGCAGCACGCTGTCAACCTGCGGTGACGCAAAGGAAGTTGCACTGCCATCACACTTTCGTCACAGCAGGAATGGATCGCTCCGATCGGCGCGATGGTTCTTTTTTCCGGCATTCTGGACAGGTTCAATGCTGTCGCCCGTATGCCCGGAGAAGGAGACCCCGTGACCGATCGCTCGACCCTCGACCTGTCGTCCCGGGACCCCGACTGGTGGCGCCAGGCCGTCGTCTACCAGATCT
Source organism: Streptomyces sp. NPDC037100 (assembly GCF_055606225.1). Lineage (NCBI taxonomy): Bacteria > Bacillati > Actinomycetota > Actinomycetes > Kitasatosporales > Streptomycetaceae > Streptomyces > Streptomyces sp. NPDC037100. The sequence continues at coordinate 462,865 of NZ_JBVJSX010000003.1, forward strand.
ACCCCCGCAGCTTCGCCGACGCCGACGGCGACGGACTCGGTGATCTGCGCGGCATCACCCGCCGCCTCGGCCACCTCGCCGCCCTGGGCGTGGACGCCCTGTGGCTGAGCCCCTTCTACCCGTCCGAGCTCGCCGACGGCGGCTACGACGTCGAAGACCCCCGGGGCGTCGACCCGCGCCTGGGCACCCTCGACGACTTCGACGCCCTGGTTGCCGAGGCCCACCGCCTCGGCCTGAAGGTCATCGTCGACATCGTGCCCAACCACTCCTCGCACCGGCACACGTGGTTCCAGGAGGCCCTGGACGCCGGGCCCGGCTCGGCCGCCCGCGACCGTTACGTCTTCCGGGACGGCCGCGGCGAGCACGGCGAACTCCCGCCCACCGACTGGCAGTCCGTCTTCGGCGGCAGCGCGTGGAAGCGGGTGCCGGACGGGCAGTGGTACCTGCACCTGTTCGCCCCCGAGCAGCCCGACCTCAACTGGGAGAACCAGGAGGTCCGCGCCGACTACCGCACCACCCTGCGCTTCTGGTCGGACCGCGGGGTCGACGGATTCCGCGTCGACGTCGCCCACGCCCTCGTCAAGGACCTGAGCGAGCCGCTGCGCGACCTCGGCCGGGCGGAACTGAACCGCGCGGAGGCCCTCACCGCGATGCCGCCCGGCACGCACCCCTTCTACGACCGCGACGACGTGCACGAGATCTACCGCGACTGGCGCAAGATCCTCGACGCCTACCGCCCGCCCCGCATGGCCGTCGCCGAAGCGTGGGTGCCCGGCGCCCGGCGTGCGCTGTACGCCCGGCCGGACGAGCTGGGCCAGGCCTTCAACTTCGAGTACCTGCAAGCCGGATGGGACGCGCAGGAGCTGAGGCAGGTCATCACCGACTCGCTCGCCACCGCCCGGGCGGTGGGCGCCTCGGCCACCTGGGTGCTGTCCAACCACGACGTCGTACGCCACGCCTCCCGTCTGACCCTGCCGCCCGGCACCGACCTCAACGCCTGGCTCCTGGCCGGCGGACATGCCCCGGCCGTCGACGAGGCGGCCGGGCTGCGCCGGGCCCGGGCGGCCACCCTGCTGATGCTGGCGCTGCCCGGCTCGGCGTACGTCTACCAGGGTGAGGAACTGGGCCTGCCCGAGGTCGCCGACCTGCCCACCGAGGTGCTCCAGGACCCGATCTGGGAGCAGACGGGCCACGTCCGCAAGGGCCGCGACGGGTGCCGGGTGCCGCTGCCGTGGACGACGACCGGACCGTCGTACGGCTTCGGGCCCGGCGGTGCCTGGCTGCCGCAGCCGCCCGGCTTCGCCGCCTACGCCGTCGAGGCCCAGGACGGGGTCGAGGGCTCCACCCTGGAGCTCTACCGCAGGGCTCTGAGGCTGCGCCGCAAACTCCTCGACGGTGAGGAGCTGACCTGGGCGGACGACGCCCCGCAGGGCGTGCTCCGGTTCGACCGCTGCGTGGGGTGGCGCTGCGTCACGAACCTCTCCGACGCGGCGGTCGAGCTGCCGGCGGGTGAGGTGCTGCTGAGCAGCGCACCCCTGGAGGACGGCCGGGTCGGGCCGGACACGACGGTGTGGCTCGGGCGGTGAGTGCTCGGCGGTGGTGCGGTGGTGCGGCGGTGCCGTAGTGCCCCGTGCCCAGTGCCCCGTGCCCCGTGCCCCGTGCCCCGTGCCGTAGGGCATCGTTCGTCTGCGGCGTCGTCGTGGCTGGTCGCGCAGTTCCCCGCGCCCCTTGAGGGGCGCGGGGAGCTCGTGTGGCATTCAAGAGCGCGGGGGACTGGCGTGGCACTGGAGGGCGCGAGGGAACTCGCGTGGCCTGGCGGCTCCCGACGGCACCTGGGCGTGCACCCCGGGTCCGGCCCTCCCCGCGGGTGCCAACCGGCTGCAGGCGGTCGCCGCTCAACGGGGGTGAGTGCGATAAGCGAGCAGATGGACATCGTGGTCGCCCCGGGCGACACGGGTCAGTAGCGGCTGCCCGGACGACACGGGTCAGTAGCGGCCGCCCGGGCGAGGTGGGGCAGTAGCGGCGCCCCGGGCGACACGGGTCAGTAGCGGGCCGCCGGGGCGAGGTGGGGCAGTAGCGGCGCCCCGGGCGAGGTGGGTCAGTAGCGGGCCGCCCGGGCGAGGTGGGTCAGTAGCGGACTGCCCGGGCGACCTCGGTGCGGATCTCACCGGACAGGTCGTGGGTGCTGCGTGCGGTGGCCGTGGCGGAGTGGCCGGCCTGCACGTGGTCCACCGTGACGATGACCGTGTCGACCAGCTGCCCCCCGGCGTCCCGGAAGTCGACCTGGACGGCGAAGGACCGCGTCGCGTCGTCGGTGTTGCGGGCCGTGACCTCCGTACGGACCCGGCCGTCGGAGCCGGTGACGGGCCGGCCGGCCTGCACGTCGGCCTTGACGTCGATGCCGTCGTGGATGTCGTCGAGCCGCCGCTGGGCCTCGGCCGTGGCGGACTCCACACCCCCGGAGGCCTCCGAGGCGATCGACCTCACGGCGGACTCCGCCTTGCTCGCGGTGTCCGAGGGGCTGTAGTCGCCGCCGCAGCCGGTGACCGCGGCGGACAGGCACAGCGCCAAGGCGGCCCCACCCGTCGCCCAGCGCCTGCGGTGGCGGGCCCACGCGCCGCCTCCCGGGGGCCCGCCGGCTCCAGGGCCTCGCGGCGTCATGTGCGTCCGAGCCCGCCGCCGCCGAACGATCCGCTGGATCCGGGCGACCAGCGGCGCCGTTTCTGGTCCTTGCCGGTCTTGGTGCTCGCACGGTGGAGCTCATGGGGCATGATCCGCTGGCCGTCGCGTGCCACGACCGGCACGTCGTCGGGCTCCCGCATCTCCCGGGTCTCGCGGACCGGCCCGCCCTCCGGGACGTGGGGCTGCTCCTCCGGAGCGGGGTGATGGGTGTCCTTGTCCATGACCTGCATCCCGACCCGCACGGCCCAGATCAGCGCGCAGGCCACGATCAGCCCGCCGACGAAGGCGATGGTCACGGCGACCGCGTGATCTGACGACGCCGCCAGTTCTGCATACGTAGCCGTATTCATGCCCCAAGTATCACTGACGGAATACGATAAAGCGCCCGGAATGTCCTACCGCTCCGCATGCCTGCACCCCGGCCGCGGCGGTGACGGCCCGAGGGATGCCGCGCGCCTTCCGGCACCGTCCGAAGGGGCCGCCGCGGCGGTGGCCTGCCGTGCCGCGGTACGGGCGCGCCCGGCCCCCGCACCGCCCCACGGGGTACGGTGGAGGAACGGAGGGTATGCCGCAACCAGTGGCCGCACCGGTCTCCCGGCCGCCCCCGGACCGCAGCAGGAGCCCCCGATGAACTCCTCCTCCTTTTCCTCCGCCTCCTCCTCGTCGCCGTCACCGCATCCCGCACCGCGAGAAGCGCGGCTGCGCATCGCCGAGCCGACGCGCTACGGCCGTACGGCACGGCGGATCGACGGCGCGTGGTGGCCCCGGTCGGACGACCTGGCCGAGGAGCTGCCCGGACTGCTGGGTGTGCTGCCGCGCGCCTGGGGGCGCATCAGCAGCGTCCTGGTCCACGGGGACACCTGGCCGGACTGCCCGGCACAGATCGTCGTCGCCGGGCAGACGGTGCACGTCGGTCACAACGACGCGCCCTCCGCACCGCACACCGTCTGCCTGCTCGCGCCCGGCCGGGGCCGCTACGACCTGCTGGTGGTGCCGCCCGCGACGGCGGATGCGGAGGCCGGCCGGCTCATGGAGGGGGCCGTCACCCAGGGCGCGTGACGCCCTGCCTCGCCGCTCAGTGCGCCGACAGCACCAGCGCCAGGGCGGCCAGCGCCGGAACGGTCTGCACGAAGAGGATCTTCCGGCTGGAGGTCGCGGCGCCGTAGAGCCCGGCGACCGCCACGCACACCAGGAAGAACACCGAGACCTGGAAGCCCACCGGGTCGGACGCCACCGCGCCCCACACCAGACCGGCGGCGAGGAAGCCGTTGTAGAGACCCTGGTTGGCCGCCAGGGCTTTCGTCCCGGTGGCGAACTCGGCACTGGTACCGAAGGCCGCCCGGGCCCTCGGTGTGGTCCACAGGAACATTTCCAGCACCAGGATGTAGACGTGGAGCGCGGCGAGGGCCAGCACCGCGAGCGTGGCGACGGTCGACATGCACTCATCATCACAGGCCCGCCCGGTCCGTCCTTCCTTCGGGCCCTCCCAGGAGGCGGCGCGGGGCCACGGGTGGCAGATTGCGACGAGAGGCCGGGTCCGGCCGTCGCGTCCCCGCGTGTGCCGCTCGGGAGCCGGACCCGGTCTTCCCCATGACGCGTACGCGCCCGCACCGCCGCCTCGTGTCCGGAATCAGCCATTCTCGGTTGACCAGCGGCCTCCGGTTTGATCAGCTGTCCCACCAGTCGTGTTCGATTCTGATCGAGCAGTTCATGGCTCCCGGGGGGGAGCTTGTGACGTGTGGGGGAGTTTCCTTGATGCATCACGGTCCCGCCGTGCCGCGCCGCGCCGGATTACGGCTCGGCGCCGCGGCCCTGACCTTCGCGGCGCTGGCCGCCGCCACCGCCCTGGCGGGCGCGCCGGCCGCGACGGCCGCGGGCGGCCCGGCGCCCGCCGGGAAGGCGTGCACGCCGACGGAGGGCTTCTCCGGCTGCCGCCTGTTCGTCCCGACGGACGCCAAGCAGGACTTCAAGGTGCCGTCCGGGGTGACGGGCCTGGACGTACGGGCCTGGGGAGAGGGCGGCGCCGGCAACTCCACGGCCCGCGGCGGTGCGGGCGGTTTCGTCGCCGGCACCGTGAAGGTCACCCCCGGAGAGGTGCTGAGCCTCGCCGTCGGCGGACCGGGCTTCGGTGACGCCCTCGGCGGCAAGGCCGGCAGCAGGAACGCCGAGCGGGGCGGCAACAGCAGCGCCATCCGCACGAGCGGCGGCTCGGCGCTGGTCGTCGCCGGCGGCGGTGGCGGCGCGGGCGGCGACATCCCCTATGGCCAGGCCGGTGCCGCCGGAGGCGAGAACGGCCAGGACGGCACCGAGAAGGACCGCGGCGGCAAGGGTGCCACCGGCGCGAAGGGCGGTGCGGGCACCGGCAACGGCGCCGCGGGCGCCGACCACGCCAAGGGCGGTGCCGGCGGCGCCGGCGGTGCGGGCCGTTACGGCGGTGGCGGCGGCGGTGCCGGATACGCCGGCGGCGGTGGCGGCACCGGGGCCGAGACCGGCTCGTCCACGGGCGACGACCCGGCCACGGGCAGTGGTGGCGGCGGCTCCGGCTACGCCGAGCCGGCCCGGGTGGACGACGCCCGCCTCGTCGTCGGCGACACGTACACGGCGCCGGAGAAGAAGGACCCGTTCTGGGCCTCCTCCGACAACCCGATCGATTCGGGCGTGGCCGAGGGCGGCGTCAACGCGCCCGGCGGCCCCGGCCGGATCGTCCTGCAGTGGCGGCAGTCCCCCGCCACGGACCGGCTGATCCAGGTGTCCGGCACCGACGCCACGACCAACCCGGGCACCGACGTCGAGCCGCTGGCCGTGGTGGCCCGGGACAAGGACGGCAAGCCGGTCGCCGACACCTCGGTGACCTTCAGCGTCGAGGACCCGGACGGTCTGAAGCCGTTCTTCCACCTCACCGGCGGTCGCCACGGCGACGAGAGCGCCGTGGCGACCGACGTCCAGGGCCGTGCGCAGACGCCGTGGATCGGCCTGGGCAGCCGCAAGGAGGGCTCGTTCACCGTCCGGGCGAAGACCCTGGGCGCGTCGACGGCCTTCACCGTGCGGGTCAAGGAGTCCCCGTACACCGTGAGCCGCGCCGGCGGTAACGAGCAGAAGGCCGAGCAGGGGCAGGACTTCGCCGACGCGCTGCTCGCCCGGGTGGTGAAGTCGGGCGCGACGGTACCGGCCGGCACCGAGGTGGAGTTCCGCGTCGAGGACACCGGCGAGGACGCTCCCCGCTTCGAGGGCGAGGACCGGGTGGTCCGCGTGAAGACCGACGACTCGGGTGTCGCGACCGCCCCGGCCCTGACCGCCGGTGAGGGCACGGGCACGTACACCGTGGCCGCGTCGGTGGGTGACGCCATGACCCAGTTCGCGGTCGAGGTCGTCCCCGGTGACGGCTCACCGGAGCCCGGCCCCGGCGACGAGTCCGGCTCCCCGTCCGCGAGCCCCACGACCGACCCGAGCCCCTCTGCCGAGCCGAGCCCGTCGAGCAGCACCGCCACGTCCGGCACGACCGGAGGCGACGGCACCTCGACCACGGGCGGCGGCACGTCCACCGCCCTCGAAGGCGGCAGCCTCGCCTCCACCGGCGCGGGCGGCATGGGCCTCCTCCTCGCGGCGGCCGCGGCCCTGGCCGCGGTGGGCTTCGCGGCCTTCCGCCTCGCCCCGCGCCTGAAGCCGCGCACCCGCGACGGCGCCTGACACCGCGTCCCCCGACGGCCCGCACCCGGTCACCGGGTGCGGGCCGTCGTCCTTCGGTTTGCGGAACCTTTACCCGTGGGCCGGGCGTTGGACGGGTGTGCGCGCATGAGCAGGTGCACCAGGTGATGCCGACTAGTACCGAGGTGACGTCAATGGCAGTGTGGGACCGGCTCAAGGACCAGGCCAAGGCCCTCCAGCAGGGTCAGGGGGCGCGGGGCGCGACGACCGGTGGACACAGCGGCGGGACGAGATCCGGCGGTGGCGGCAAGGCCCAGCTCGTCGGCCTGCTGAAGACGCAGCTCGGTTCGCTGAAGAACGAGCTGAAGAGCGGCGCTTACCGGGACGCGAGCATGGCGATGTGCGCCCTGGTCGCAGCGGCCGACGGGCACGTGGACCCGGCCGAGCGCCAGCAGGTCGAGTCCATGATCCTCAGCAACGACGTGCTGCAGAACTTCCCGCCGGAGCAGCTCCGCCAGCGGTTCAACAAGCACGTGGACCAGCTGACCGCCAACTTCCAGCTCGGGAAGTCGGAGGCGATGCAGGAGATCGCCAAGGCCGCCAAGAAGCCCACCGAGGCCAGGGCCGTGATCCAGACGGGCATCGTCATCGCCGGTTCCGACGGCGACTTCTCGCAGGCCGAGCAGATGGTCCTGCGCGAGGCGTGCGCGGCGCTGGGGGTGTCCCCGGCCGAGTTCCAGCTCTGATCAGCGAGCGGGGGCGTGGCTCCTGTCGGCCGTGACGGGAGCACGCCCCTGTCTGGCCGCCGTCGTGAGGGGAGCACGTCTCTGCCCGCCGTCGTGGCGGGGGCACGGCCCTGCCCGCCGTCGTGAGGGGAGCACGTCCCTGTCTGCCCGCCGTCGTGGCGGGAGCACGTCCCTGCCCGCCGTCGTGAGGGGAGCACGTCCCTGCCCACCGCCGTGAGGGGAGCGCGCCCCTGTCCACCGCCGTGACGGGAGGCAAGACCGGAACGGGCGACCACGGCAGGGCCGACGCCGTCGCGATCGTCCAGCCGCCCAGCCCCGCTCCGCCCCGCCCTGCCCGCCCAGCCCGTTCCGCCCGCCCCGCGGCGCTCGTCCTGGCCGTCATGACCGACCGGCCCGGATACCGCGCCGAGCCTTCGGGCGCCCTGATCGCCGAGGCGGCCCGGCGGACCGTCGCCGCCCTGGGGCTCCCGGGGCTCCCGGGGCTGCCGTCGCCGTCTATAACGGGGCCATGATCTATCACGTCGTCCCACGCACTGTCTGGACCGCCGCCACCGGCGGGACGTACGCGCCGGCCTCCCTCGCCGAGGAGGGCTTCGTGCACTGCTCCCCGGACGAGGCGACCACGCTGGCCGTCGTCAACGCCTTCTACCGGGACGCGCCAGGACCCCTGCTGGTGCTCGCCCTCGACGAGACGCGGCTCACCGCCGAGGTCGAGTGGGAGGCGGCGGCCCCCGCCCCGCCGCCCGGCGTCTCCGGTGACGTCCTGTTCCCGCACGTCTTCGGCCCCCTCGACCGGGACGCCGTCGACCACGTCCTGGAGGTGCGGTTCGACGAGGCGGGCCGGGCCACGGAGTTGCGTACGGCAGGATGACGGGGTGATCGAACGAAAGTCCACCCCCGCCGACCCTCCGCCCAGCCTGCGCCCCGTCCGGGGAGCGGCCCGCTGCGCCGTCGCGGCCCTCGCTCTGGCCGGAGTCGCCTGGACGGTCCAGGCGGTGTGGCACATCCGGCTCGCCGTCGCGGGGGAGCCGGCGTCCGGGCCGCCCGACCAGGGCGGCGGGGTGCACCGTCCGCTGAACGCCCTGGAGGACTCCTACCACCTGGTCGCCAACGTGGGCAGCGCCGTCACGGTCGTCTGCGCGATCATGTTCCTGTTCTGGCTGGACCAGGTGCGGGACAACGCCAAGGCCCTCTCGGGCGACGCCCCGCGCTACAGCGGCCTCTGGCTCTGGCTGGGCTGGATCGTGCCCGTCGTGAACCTGTGGATACCCCGGGGCGTCGTCGCGGACGTCCACCGCTCGGTCTTCCCCGAGCGGCCGCTGCCCGCCGTCGTGAACTGGTGGTGGGGCCTGTGGCTGGCCGGTCTGGCCGGCGGCGTGGGGATCATCTACGCCGACGACACGGACGAGGTCATCGCCCGTGCCTACAGCGAGGTCCTGCCGCTGCTCGCCGCCGACCTGGTGATCGTGGCCGCGGCCGTGGCCGCCGCCCTCATGGTGCACACGCTCACGACGGCCCAGCAGCGGCGCACGGACGAACCGGCCCCGGCGGCATAGGGCTCGGCCCCGGCGGAACGGCGCCCGGCCCCGGCCGCCCAGGACGGGGCCCTACCGCGGTTCCCGGCGCGGCCGGTACACCGACGCGACGAACGAGGCGGTCACCCGCACCGGCACCGCCATCTCCGCCACCCGGCCGCGCAGTTCCGCCGCGTCGACGTGACGCGCGGCCGGACTCATGGCCACCAGGGCGGCGACCTCCCCGGCCGTGAGGCTCATGGCGTACTCCAGCGGCTCGGCGCGCTCGCGCCGGAAGTGCGCCCCCAGGGTCCGGCACAGGCGGTCCTCCTTCAGCGGGTCGACGGCCGGCAGCCCCGTGGACGCGCGCAGTTCGCGCAGATGCCGGGCGGTGGGGGTGACGACGAGCAGCGCGCCGTCCGGGCCGAGGACGCGGTGGAACTCGGGCCCGTTGCGGGGCGCGAAGACGTTGAGGACGAGGTCGGCGCAGCCGGTGCGCACGGGCCAGGGCCGCCACACGTCCCAGCCGGCGGCCTCCGCCCGGGCATGCGCGCGGGCCGCCGCGCGCAGGGCGGCCACGGAGCTGTCCAGTCCCAGCCCCAGGGCTTCGGGGAGGGCGTCCAGGACGGCCGCGAGGTAGTGGCCGGTGCCCGCCCCGGCGTCCAGGACGGTGGCGTCCGGCGGGGCCAGTTCCGTGGCGAGTTCCGCGAGGGCGCGGGCGAGCGGGTCGTAGTGCCCGGCGCCGAGGAACGCGGCGCGGCTGCGGACCATGTCGGGGGAGTCGGCGCTCGGTGCCCGCCGGTGGCCGGTCAGGAGGCTGACGTAGCCGTGGCGGGCGATGTCGAAGGTGTGGCGGCCGGCGCACCGCAGGGCGCCGTCGGTGCGACGCAGGGCGGCCGGGCACAGGGGGCAGGTCAGGACGGACAGGAGTCGGTCGGAAGGCAAGGGTGCTCCTCGGAACGCGGCGCACCGCGGTGGGGCGGTGATGCGCGCGCGGGCGGCGGACGGTGAGGCGTCGGCGCCCGTCGGCCGGCTCGCCGTGAACCGGCAGCCGGGGGGCGGGTACGCCGAGGACGGCGACGTGAGCGACTCACGTCGCCGTCCTCACCGCGGCGTCAGAGGAAGCAGTGAGGCAGGGCGTTGCATGCCAGTGCCATACGGCCAGGCTACCGGGCGCCGCCGAACGTCACGACGAGCCGCCCGTCCGAGGCGAACGACCAGCGCGGGGCACCGGCGCAGGAGGAGCAGCGGGGGCCGTTCGAGCCGGCCGCCCGCACAGGCATGAACAGCTCCGGGTGCTGTCCGGCGCCCGCCCGCCCACCCTGCCGCCGCCTCCCGTGACTTCGGCGGCTATCGTCCGCTCGTGAGCGAACTGTCGGCTGTGTACCTGCCGGAACCGACCGCCGGACGGCTGCTGGGATCGTGGCAGTGGGACGTCCCCGCCCTGCTGCTCGTCGCCGTGCTGGGCGGGCTCTACGGCTGGGGTGTGGTCCGGGTGCGCCGGCAGGGCGGGTCCTGGCCGCCTGCCCGCCTCGCCGCCTTCGTGCTGCTTGGGCTCGGCGCGATCGTCGTGACCACGATGTCCGGCCTGGCCGTCTACGACCGTGAACTGTTCTGGCCGGCCGCCGCGCAGAACGTCGGGCTCGACCTGCTCGCGCCGCTGGGTCTCGCCCTGGGCGACCCGCTGCGGCTCGCGGTGGAGGCGCTGCCGGAGAGCGGCGCGGCCCGGGTACGGCGGGCGCTGACCGGTCGGATCGTCAGACTGCTGACGTTCCCCCTCGTCAGCACGGTCCTGGTGCTGGCCACCGAACTGACCGTCTACTTCACGCCGTACTTCGCCACCGCGCTGCGCGTGGGCTGGCTGCACGAGCTGATGTACCTCCATCTGCTGGCGGCCGGCTGCCTGTTCGTGCTGCCGGTGCTCACCCGCGAGCAGGCCCTGCCCGCCTGGTGCACCCACCCGGTCCGGGCGGCCCTGGTCTTCCTGGACGGGATCGTCGACGCGCTCCCGGGGCTGGTGGTCATGACGCACGGCACCCTGATCGCGGGCGCCTGGTACCTGCACCACGCGCCGCCCGGCTCCGACGTCCACCACGACCAGCGGCTCGGCGGCGGCGCCATGCTGGGCATCGCCGAACTGGTCGCGGTCCCCTTCCTGCTGACGGTCCTCGCGCAGTGGGCGCGGACCGAGCGCGACGGGACGGCCGCGATGGACCGGCGTCTCGACGCCGAACTCGCCCCCGCCGCCCCGGTCGCCGCCGCGGACGGGACCGCCGAATTGGTCCGGCCCTGGTGGGAGACCGAGCAGGGCGAGGTGGCGGAGCGGGTGCGGAGGCAGCGGCCGGGTGACTGACCCGGGGCCCTCCGGCGCCGGTCGGCGGTGTCCGTCCGCCCCCCTCCGGCGCCGGTCAGCGGCTGCCGTCCGCCGCCCTCCGGTCCATGCTCGGGCGGGCCTTGGACGGGACGGGCTCCACCGAGGTGGGTGTGGCCGACGGGGCGCGGGACACGGCCTCCCGGCCGGTCGCCTCGTCGGTGACGGGGGTGCCCGGGGCGGATGTGCGGGGGGTGCCGGTGCCGGGCCGGGGCGTGCCCGGGGCCGACGGGCGGGACTCGGACGGGGACGGCTCGGGGGTGGGGGGCGTCGAGGGAGTGGGCGGCTCCGTCCTGGAGGCGGGCGGGGCCATCGGGACCGTCGGAGTCGTGGGGCGCTCGGGTGCCGTGTGGCGCAGGGGGACGGCGATGAGGACGGCCGCCACGCAGCACAGGCCCGCCCCGGCCGCGGTGCGCAGCAGGCGGCGGCGGGTCGCCCGGCGGCGGATCGTCTCGTACTGGCCGGGGGGTGCGCCCAGGTAGTCGGGCGAGGAGGGGCGCAGGATCACGGCGAGGGGGTCGTCGGGGCCGGACTGCGGGCCGTCGTCGTCAAGGCGTGTGGTCAAGGCTTCTCCTCAGGTGGACGCGGAGCAGTTCCCGGGCCGCGTGCAGGTCGGCCTTGACGGTTCCTTCCTTGCGCCCGGTCAGCGCGGACACCTCCCGGATCGGCATGTCAGCGTAGTAGTGGAGGAGGATCGGGACGCGCAGTCGCTCCGGCAGCGACTGCACGAGCAGCCGCACCGACGGGTCGGCCTGTTCGGGGTGGGGGCGCACGGCGGCCTCCGAGGTGACGCGGTGCATGGCCCGGCGCTCGCGCTCCAGCTTGCGCCAGTGGTCCCGGACCAGGTTGGCCGCGGTGACGTAGAGGAAGCCGCGTGGTTCCTCCACGGACGTCCAGCGGGCCCAGAGCCGGGTGAACGCCTCCGAGGCGATCTCGTGGGCCGTCCCGTCGTCGTCGACGAGCCGGCGGCACCAGCCGGCGAGGCGCGGGTAGAGGGCGGCGAACAGCTCGGACGCTGCCTTCTCGCGGGACCGTTTCAACGCTCTCCAGAGGTGGGGGACTTCGTACCGCTCAGGGCCGCGAACACGATCACGTTGTCCGCGTAGCCGTCGCCGGTCCGTGCTCCGCCGCACGTGATCAGCCGCAGCTCCGGGCGGTCCACGTTCCCGTAGACGTCGTCGGCCGGGAAGTCGGTTTTCGGGACGGTCCGCACCGCCGTGACGGCGAACTCCGCCGCGGTGCCGTTCTCCAGGCGCGCCACGATCCGGTCGCCCCGGTGCAGCCGGGCGAGCCGGCGGAAGACGCCGTCGCCGTACGGGCCGACCGTGACATGGCCGAGGATCACCGACGGGCCCTTCGCGCCGGGCGTCGGCGAGTGCCGGTACCAGCCCGCCCGGTCGTGGGCCGTGACCGGCGGCACCTGCACCGTGCCGTCGGCCGCCAGGCCCAGCCGGATGACCGGGGTGTCGACGCCGATGGCCGGGATCAGCAGCCGGACCGGGACCGAACGGGCCAGGGGGCGGGCCCTCTTCGCCGGGACCGGCCGGGCGGTGTCCGCCGGCCGGGGCGCGCCGCTCCCCTGGCTTGTGCACGCCGTCAGCAGGGACGCCAGCGCCCCGGCCGTGAACGCGCGCCTGGAGAACGGGCTCATGCGCCGGTCGCCCGGCGGCGGCGCACGACGAAGACCGTGCCGCCGCCCAGGGCGAGCACCGCGGCGGCGCCCGCGCCGATCGCCGTACCGCCGGTCCCGTAGGCGCCGGTCGCCGCCAAACCGGTGTCGGGCGCTCCGCTCGGCCGCACGGAGACCTGTCCGTCGGCCGGTGCCCGGGTCGGCTCCGCGGTGGGCGTCTTGCGGGCCGGCTCGGGTGCCCGGGTCGGCTCCGCGCTCTCCGCCGGCCGGGTGGAGGGCGCGGCGTCCGAGGGGACCGGGCTCGGGGTCGCCGGCCCGTCCGCGAACGCGGGACCGGTGCCCATCAGGACGGCGGTGCCCGCGAGGGCCAGGACGCTCAGGACAGTTCGGCGCATGGAATCGCACTCCTTCGTCGGTCCGCCCGACGGTCGGCGGGCTGGGTGACAGTTCGTGCGGAGAGACGAGGCGGCACCGGGGCGGGTTGTAAAGAGATGGCAAAGTCGCCGGAGGGTGGACGGACACCGCCCGGTCCTCGACGCCGGGGGCCGCGGCGGCGCACGATGGCGTTCCGACGTGCAGAACCCCGGAAGGGATGGCCCGTTGACCTCCTCCCCCGTCTTCCCCACCGTCCCCCGCACCGCCGACGTCGTGATCATCGGCGGTGGCGTGATGGGCACCGCCGTCGCCTTCCACCTGGCCGAGGCCGGAGTGCGGAACATCGTCGTCGTGGAACGCGGCGAGCTGGGCCGGGGGAGCTCCGGCAAACCGATCGGCGGCGTACGGGCCCACTTCTCCGACCCGCTCAACATCGAACTGGGCAGCAGGAGCCTGCGCGCCTTCCGCGACTTCCCCGAACGCCCCGGCGCCGACATCCGGCTCGACACCGTCGGCTACCTCTTCCTGCTCACCACCGAACAGCAGGCCGCGGACTTCGAGGACGGCGTCCGGCTGCAGAACTCCCTCGGCGTCCCCAGCCGCATGATCACCCCCGGGGAGGCCCGCCGCCTGTGCCCCTACGTCAGCACCGACGGACTGGTCGCCGCCGCCCACTCGCCCGCCGACGGGCACGCCCGGCCCGCACTCGTCGTCCAGGGCTACGCGCGGGCGGCGGCCCGGGCCGGGACCGTCCTCGCCACCCACACCACCGTCACCGGATTCGACACCGCCGGCGACCGGATCACGGCCGTCCGCACCGACCGCGGACGCATCGACTGCGCCACCGTCGTCTGCGCCGCCGGCGCCTGGTCGGCCCACATCGGCGACCTGGCCGGCGTCCCGCTCCCCGTGCGGCCCGTGCGCCGTCAACTGGCCTTCACCACCCCCCTCGCATCACCCGCCCCGCGCATCCCCTTCACCATCGACTTCTCCTCCTCGGCCTACTTCCACAACAGCGACGACGGCCTGCTGTTCGGCCTCGCCGACCCCGCCCAGCCCGACGGCTTCGACACCACCTGGACCCCCGAGTGGCTGGAGCTGTTCCGCGACGTCGTACGCCACCGCGCCCCCGCCCTCGCCGGCATGGCCACGGCGGGCGGCTGGGCCGGGCTCTACGAAGTCACCCCCGACCACAACGCGCTCATCGGCCGCTCCACCGAGGTCGTCAACTTCCTCTACGCCACCGGCTTCTCGGGCCACGGCTTCCTCCAGGCCCCGGCGGTCGGCGAGATCGTCCGCGACCTCTGCCTGGAGCGCACACCCCGCGTCGACGTCGGCCCGCTGGCCGCCGACCGCTTCCGCACCGGCGCCGGGACCCGGCCCGAGTCGCACATCGTGTGAGGCGCGAAATATTCGGCTGCGCACGGGAGTCGGCGCCGTTAGCATCCGACGCGATGACGACTCACAGCCTGAACAGATTGGGGGACCCGTCCGCGCAAGGTGAGTGCTGATGCCCACCGACCTCGCGAACGGGGAATCCCCGCTTTCCTTCTGGCCGCGCGTGCGCGAGTTCGCCGTGCCGCCCTCCATGATCGAGACCGCGACCGCGCGCCGCCGTGCCGGTGACTGGGCCGGTGCCTGCGCCGCCGCGAACATCGACGTCGACCTCCAACCCCGCTTGGTGGCAAGGCGATACGGCCGGGACGTCGCCGCCCGGCTGCGGTCCGACCTCCGCCACCTCGCCCCCGACCTGCTGCGCTGGCACATGCCGAGGATCGCCCCCGACGGGCTGCTGCGGCCGGGCCTGACCATCGCCCTCGCCCGGTACGGCACCCCGGGCGCCGGAGCGCCGCACCTCGTGGTGCGGACGCCGCCGGCCTGGGCGGACGCCGGGCAGCGGATCAGCCTCGCCCTGTGGGACGCGTCCCGCACGCGGGAGACCGGCCGGGGCCATCCGCACCCCCGCCCCAGCAGGCGCTTCCGGTTCGACCTGCATCCCCACCTGTGGGACGCGCGCCGGGCCGGTGAGCTGCGGGCGCGCTCCGGTGACGGCGGCCCGGCCCCCGATCCCGGCGGGTTGCTGCCGCCCGGGCACCGGTGTGCCGTGGACCGGTGGGCGGCCGAGGCGGAGCTCCTGCTGCGGGCCGAGGGGCGGCCGCGCGGCCGGGTCTGCGTACGGCTCGGGGCCCGGAACCGGATGGTCCTGGACGTGCCGGGCGACGGCCGTGGCGCCGCCCTGTCGTACGCGCCCTCCCGCGGCCCCTCCCTCCCCGTGCTGCCCGACGCGGCGACCTGGGTGCTGCCCGACCTGGAACTGCTCCGGGCCGGGGCGATCGACGCCGGACGCCTGCATCCGCTGGTCGCCTCGGCGTTGGGGGCCGAGCGTCCCGGCACCGCCGGGACGCCGGAACGGGCGGACGACCCGCGGGTGGTGGAGTGCCGTGGCGCCCGGCACCGGATCGGCCTGGTCGACGGCGTCCTGGCCGCCCTCGACCACGATCCGGCCGAGGTCCGCCGGGAGGAACTGCTCGCCGCCTTCGGCGGGCCGCCGCTGCCCTGCCTGCGGGCCGTCGACGAGGCACACCGCCGGCCCGACTGCCTCCCCGGCGTCCGCGAACGCCTCCAGCACGGCGACGTCGCCGGTGCGCTCGCCGCCGTGGAGACCCTGCTGGGTCCCGAGGCGGTGCTGCGTGACGGCCCGCTGCGGGACGCGCTGGAGACGGCGGCGCGGCGCCGCATCGCCCACGGGCTGTACCGGGCGGGCCTGGAAGGACCCGCGCCCGGCAGCCTGCGCCCCTGGGACCGCCGCCGCTCCCGCGGCGACGGCCCGCACCCACGCCACATGTGACCCGACCCGACCCGACCGGGCCGGCTCCCCGCTTCTTCCTTCTTCTTCCTTCTTCGTCCCACCGAGACGGCTCACCACCGGCAACAGGTGATCACCCATGCGCACACACATCTCGCCCCTGCCCGACACCGCCACCCAGCTCGACGTGGCCGGAGACCTGCTGGCCCTGCTGCGGGACACCACCACCGAACCGCGCCCCGACATCCAACTGGAGGCCCTCACCCTGGCCGTGGCCGCCGACCTGCCCGTGCTGCTGTGGGGCGAGCCCGGCATCGGCAAGACCGCCGCCCTGACCCAGCTCGCCACCGCCCTGGACCTGCCGCTGACCACGGTGATCGCGAGCGTGCACGAGCCGTCCGACTTCTCCGGGCTGCCCATCGTCGGCGACGACCCCGCCGAGCAGGGCGTGCCGATGGCCCCGCCGGACTGGGCCGTACGCCTGGTGCGGGCCGGGCGGGGACTGCTGTTCCTCGACGAACTGTCCACCGCGCCGCCCGCCGTGCAGGCCGCCCTGCTCCGGCTCGTGCTGGAGCGGCGGATCGGGGCGCTGCGGCTGCCGCCGGGTGTGCGGATCGTGGCCGCCGCCAACCCGCGCTCCTCGGCCGCCGACGGCTGGGAGCTGAGCCCGCCACTCGCCAACCGGTTCGTCCACCTGCAGTGGACGCACGACACCGACGTCGTCGTGCGCGGCCTCGGCGGGGTCTGGCCCCGGGCGACCCTGCCCCGGCTCGACCCGCGGAAGTTGCCGGAGGCCGTGGACTTCGCCCGCCGTGCCGTGTGCGGGCTGCTCGGCGCACGTCCCGCGCTCGCGCACCGGCTGCCCAGCGGCGAGGTGCGCCGGGGCGGGCCCTGGCCGTCCCCGCGCAGCTGGGAGATGACGCTGCACCTGATCGCCTTCGCGACCGCGGCCGGCTCCTCCCGTGACGTCCTCTCCCTGCTGGTGCGGGGCACGGTCGGGGACGGGCCCGGTCTCGAACTGCTGGCGAGCCTGGACCGGATGGACCTCCCGGACCCCGAGACGCTGCTGGCCGACCCGACCGGTGCGGTGCTGCCCGCGCGGGGGGACCTGCGGCAGGCCGCGCTGGACGGGGTCGTGGTCGCGGTCCGCAACCGTCCCGAGCGGGCCCGCTGGGACGCGGCCTGGACGCTCCTGGTCAACGCCCTGGAGACCGGCCCCCCGGACGTGGTGGTCGTCCCCGCGACCACCCTCGCCGCCCTGCGCCGCGACGACTGGGACGTCCCCGCGTCGATCGAGCGCCTGGCGGGAGTGGTGTCGTTGTCCCGGCGCGCGGACCGGACCACGGCGGCGGTCGCCGCGGCGGCAGCTGCGAAGGCGGGCCGATGACGACGAACGCCCCCGACACCACCGCCGCCCCCGGGACCGCCCCCAAACCCCTCGACCGGGACAAGCTCTTCACTGCCCGGCTGCACGCCGCCCGCGTCCGTCCCTACCTCGCGACGGCCCTCTTCGCCCTGCATGTCGTCGAGTCGCGGCGCGTGCCGACGATGGGCGTCGACCGGTACTGGCGCTGCTACGTCTCGCCGGGGTTCGTGGACCGCACGCCCGTCGAGGAACTGGCGGGCGTGTGGGTGCACGAGGTGTCGCACCTCCTGCGCGACCACCACGGACGCAGCGACAGGGTCGCGAAGGAGCGGGGCCTGCACGGCCCGGCGGAGCGCCTGCGGATGAACATCGCCGCCGACTTCGAGATCAACGACGACGTCTACGGCGACGGCCTGGCCCGCCCGGCGGGAGTCGTGGAACCGGGTGATCTCGGTCTGCGCGAGGGCGAGCTGATGGAGGAGTACCTGCGGCAGTTCAGCCTGGGCCCGCGTGCGCAGGACCTGGCCTGGCTGGACTGCGGCAGCGGCGCCGACGGCCTGGACCGGGAGTGGGAACTGGGCCCGGACGGCGCGCACGGCCTCAGCGAGCGGGAGCGGGACGCGGTCCGCTTCCGGGTCGCGCAGGGCATCACGGGCCGCCCCGGGCACGCCCCGCAGGGCTGGCGGCGCTGGGCCGAGGAGGCCTTCCACCCGCCCCAGCCCTGGCGGGAGCTGCTGGGCGCGGCGGTCCGCTCGGCGGCGTCCGGGCCCGGCGCGGGCGAGGACTACACCTACGGCCGGCCGGCCCGGCGCTCCACCGCGCTGCCCGGCACGGTCCTGCCGAGCCTGCGCCGCCGCCCTCCCCGCGTGTCCGTCGTCATCGACACCTCCGGCTCGGTCAGCGACGCCGAACTGGGCAGCGCGCTCCTGGAGGTCGCCGCGATCGCCCGGGCCGTGGGCGGACGCCGCGACCTGGTCAGCGTCGTCCCCTGCGACGCCTCGGCCGGGGTCGCCCGCCGCCTGTGCCGCGCCGAGGGCATCGCGCTCACGGGCGGCGGCGGCACGGACCTGCGCGCCGGTTTCACCCGAGCCCTGCGCACCCGCCCGGCTCCCGACGTCATCGTCGCCCTCACCGACGGCCAGACCCCCTGGCCGGGCACGAGACCCCCCTGCCGCACGGTGGTGGGCCTGTTCCCCCGCCACTACGAGAACCACGCCTTCGACGAGTCCGACCCGGAGTACGTCCCGGACTCACCCCCGGAGTGGGCCAGGGTGGTGGAGATCGGCTGACCGATCCGTCAGCTCGGCCTCGGCACGACCGCCTGGCCGCCCGCCGGGGCCATCGCCACGTCGAGGGTGTCGTCGCGGGTGACGGTCCGGGTGCCGACCACGACCGGGGTCCGGTACGGGTTCGCGGCCGGGGTGCCGTCGGCGTAGACCGTCGCCGTGTACGTGCCGCCGCCGAGGAAGGACAGCGGCAGCGACAGGGTCCTGGACGTGATCTCCCCAGTACCCGGCGGTAGTTGCGGTGTTGTTCACGCGCGGAGCAACCGCACGGCCGGTCGTGGCACCGGTCAGTCGATGCGGGCGCACAGGTCGTCGGTCGTCCCGTGGACGAGGCGCACGTCCTTGAACCCGTCGGCGGCGATGTCCATCGTGAAGACGCCGTCGACGACGTACAGACCGCGCGGCAGACTGCCCCGGCCCTCCCCGACGCCGACCAGCACCGGCCCCCGCACCGCCCAGAACTGCGAGCCGTCGCGCCGGTGTTCGACGACGGCCGAGCCGCTCACGTCGGCGTCGTGGGAAGCGCCGGTCGCGGTGTTCGTGACGCGTACGACGAGATCGCCCCGGTACGCCACCCGCCGTACCGAACCGTCGGGGTGGGTGCTCAGCACCCGCTGCTCCACCTCGTCGACGACGGGCTCGCCGTGGACGGGGAAGTCGCACCGCATGCCGGCGCCGACGTCCCACGGTGCGGAGGGCGCGGGCTCCCAGCCGGGCGCGGTCGGCTGAGCCGCGGCGGAGGCGGGCTGTGTGCGGGGCGTGTTCGCGGTGGAGACGGGCTGCGTGCCGGGCGTGTTCGCGGCGGAGGCGGGCTGCGTGCCGAGGAGCGCGGCCGCAAGTGCCAAGGGGGCGAGCAGGGTTGGGCGCATGGTTCTCCCTGGGAGGAAGGGCGGAAGAAAGGTGCGCCGAAGTCTCCCCACCGCTTCTGACCAAAGCCTCACCACGCCAGGCCGGGGCCACGGCCGCACGGCTACGCTGCCGGGCAGCCATGGATTTCCAGCTGCTCGGTCCGTTCACCGCCCGTCACGAGGGGCGGCCCGTGCTGCCCGGCAACCGCCGCCAGGAGCGGTGTCTGCTGGCGGTCCTGCTGCTGCACGCGGGCCACGCCGTCCCGACCGGCCGCCTCATCGACCTCCTGTGGGACGACGACCCGCCGGCCTCGGCCCGCGCCACCGTCCACACCTACGTCGGCCGGCTCCGGGCCGCGCTCCGGCCCTACGGGGTGTCCGTCGAGACCCGGCACGACGGCTACGCCGTGGAACGGGGCCCGCACCGGATCGACGCGCAGGAGTTCACCGGGCTCGTCGGGCAGGCGGCCGACGCGCGTGACCCGGTGGAGCGGATCGGCCACTACGACCGTGCCCTCGCGCTCTGGCGCGGCCCGCTGCTCGCGGACGTCGCCGACGACCGGCTGCGGGCACGCCTGGGCGGCCGGCTCGCCGAACTGCGGCTGTCCGCGGTGGAACAACGGGCCCGGGCCCAGCTCGACATGGGCCTGCACGAGCGGGTCCTGGCGGACCTGACACCGCTGCTCCAGGAGCACCCGACCCGCGAACGGCTGGTCGCCGCCCAGATGACCGCCCTGCACCGCACGGGCCGCCGGGCCGAAGCGCTCCGGTTGTACGGCCGCACGCGCGCGGTCCTCACGGACGAGCTCGGGATCGAGCCGGGACGTGAACTGCACGCCCTGCACGAGCGGATGCTGAGCGGCGACCCCCGGCTGGACCGGCCGCCCGGGCCCGTCTACGCGGTACGGGTCGACGACCAGTGGCTGCCCTGGACCACGAGCGGGCACCCGGCGCTGGAGTTCTGCAACACCTACGCCGGGTGGGGCGGGGACCGGCTGCCCGGGTCGGAGTGGCTGCCCGGCTACGCCACGCTCGCCGTGTGGGCCGGGCACGTCGACCTGATCGAGGAGCGGCAGACCGGCCGGCTGCGGGAACAGGCCCTGCACCGGCCGGACGAGGCCGCCGCCGCTCTCGACGAGGCCAGGCGGTTCCGTACGGACCTGTACGCCTGCCTGACCGACCCGCAGGACGGCCGGGCCTTCAAGGCGGTCGCCGGGGTGGTGGAGGAGGCCGCGAGGGGCTCGGTTCTCACCCGGGGAGAGGACGGCCTGGCCCGCTGGCGGCCGTCCCCCTCGGCAGGCCTGCGGCTGCCGCTCCACGCGGTGGCCCGACCGGCGGGCGAACTGCTCACCGACCCCCGCCGCTTCACCGTCCGCAGCTGCCCCGGCCGCGACTGCGGCTGGCTGTTCCTCGACGAGAGCGGGCGGCGGAGGTGGTGCAGCTTGGGGACGTGCGGGGCGGGAAGGGCCGTGGGTGGCGGCTGACGGGGACGGCAACCGGCCCCGACGCGCCCGTGCCCTTTGGCCCGTCACGTTCGTCCGTCACGCCCCCCGGAACCGGTCCGTGGCCGCCAGCACCGCCGCCGTCGTGGAGGTCCCCGACAGCCCGTGCCCCTCGTCGCCGATCAGCACGAGCTCCGCGTCCGGCCACACCTGGGCCAGCCGCCACGCGATGTCCACGGGCGAGCTGATGTCCATCCGGCCGTGGATCATCACGCCCGGGATGCCGGCCAGCCTCCCGGCGTCGCGCAGCAGCGCCCCGTCGTCCAGGAAGGCGGCGTGCCGCCAGTAGTGCGTGACGAGGCGGGCGAAGCGCATCCGGAAGAGCGGGTCGTCGTAGCGGGGGTCGGGCCGGTGCCCGGGCTGGGTGGAGACGTGCACGTCCTCCCACCGGCACCACTCCCGCGCGGCCCGTTCCCGTACGGCCGGATCGGGGTCGGCGAGCATCCGGGCATAGGCGTCCACCAGGCTCCCGTCGCGCTCGGACTCCGGTACCGCGTCCCGGAAGCGGGCCCACTCCCCGGGAAAGATCCGCCCCATGTCCCGGGTGACCCACTCCACCTCGCGCCGCGTGGTGGTGGTGACGCTGAACAGGACCAGCTCGGACACGGAACCGGGGTGCTGCTCGGCGTAGGCCAGCGCGAGGGTCACGCCCCAGGAGCCGCCGAGGACCAGCCACTCCTCGATGCCGAGGTGCCGTCGCAACCGCTCCGCGTCGGCGATGAGATGCTGCGTGGTGTTGGCGGCGAGCGAGGTCCGCGGATCGGCGGCGTCGGGCGTACTCCGCCCGCATCCGCGCTGGTCGAGGAGCACGATGCGGTACGCCGCCGGGTCGAACAGCCGGCGCCAGAACGGCCCCGCTCCGGACCCCGGACCGCCGTGCAGCACGAGGGCGGGCCTACCCGCGGGATTGCCACAGACCTCCCAGTACACGCGGTTGCCGTCGCCGACGTCGAGCAGGCCGTGCGCGTACGGCTCGATACCGGCGGGATGGAGCTCGGGCATGCGAGAGGTCCTCTCCGAAGCGGCGACGGGGGCGGGTGCGCGCCTACTTGATCGCGGTCCAGCCCGTCGGGGTCACCTTGTAGTGGTCCCCGTCGTCGGCGTCCATCCGCGAACTCGCGTGCACATGCACCCAGTCCCGCTCCAGGTGGTACCGGAAGCCGCCCATCATGCCGACCACCGTGAAGACGACTTTCACGGCGGGCCCCTCGGTGAGGGGCGCGAGTGGTGGCAGCAGGTGTTCGATCTCCTCGAAGCACCGGCCGGTCGACTCCCGCATCAGGGTGTGGACTTGGTGCTCCAGGGCGTCCGGCGGGGACGGCAGGGGCCGCACCGTGACCGGTTCGAGGAGGTCCAGCAGGTGGGTGTGCCCCTGCTCCCTCGCGATGTCGACGGGGCGGCGGCCGTCCCGGGTGCGCTGGGTACGCCAGGCGCCGTGTGCGATCAGCCGGGACACCACGGCGAAGTCCGCGCCGTGCCAGGCCGCCTGGTGCAGCGGGGAGAAGCCGCTGCGGTTCCCCGGCCGGGGCAGGTTGACCCACTCCGGCCGGTCTCCCAGCACCTCGAAGAGACGGCTCCAGGCGGCGTCCCGGGCCAGGTCGGAGAACTCGTCCCGCTGGTCCAGGTACCACTGGTTGAAGCGATCGCGGTCGGTGAGGCCGTCCCACTGCAGCAGCATGATCACCCGGTCACGCCAACGGAATCCGGCAGCGGTCCGTCGGACTGCCCCACGGTCACGGCTCGGCCCCCGCGCACGCCGAACTCCTCCTCGCAGCGCGCCAGAAGCTCCCGCACCGCAGGACTCCGCCCGCCCCGCCAGACCAGCGCGAGCAGCGCCGGTGTGGCGAGGTCGTCGATGGTGCGGACGACGAGCCGGTCCCGGTGTGCCGCGGCCATCGACTCGCTGAGGACGGCGACGCCCAGTCCGCGGGCCGCGAGGTCCGCGATGGCGTCCGCGGCGCTGGCCTGCAGCGCGATCCCGGGCCGGAGGTCCTGCGCGGCGCAGGCCCCGTCGAAGACGGTCCGCAGACCGGTGCCCGGGGGCATGCACACGATCGGATGGGCGGCGACGTCCCGCAGCGCGATCCGCCGCCGCGACGCCAGCGGGTGCCCCTCCGGCACCACCACGACGAGCCGCTCGCTGATGATCGTCAGCGTCTCCAGCCCCTCCGGGGCGGCGGCCGTGCCGACGAGGGCCACATCGACGGTGCCGAGGCGCACCGACTCCACGAGCCGGTCGGAGTTGTCCTCCAGCAGGGAGACCTCCACCCCCGGATGGGCCCGGTGGAAGGCGGAGAGGGCGTCGAACAGGGGCGTGACGGTGCAGCCGATGACCATGCCCACCACCAGCCGGCCCCGGATCAGCCCGGTCACCTCACCCACCGCCTGCCCGACCGCCCCCGCCGCGGCGAGCGCCGCCCGGGCGTGGTCGAGCGCCGCCCTGCCGGCCGCGGTGAGGGTCGCGGTGCGCGCCGACCGGTCGAAGAGCTCGGCCCCGAGCTCCCGCTCCAACTGGCGGATCTGGGCGCTGACTCCGGACTGGCTGATGTGCACCCGCTCGGCGGCCCGCGTGAAGTTCCGTTCCTCGGCGACCGCGACGAAGTACTCCAGCTGCCTCAGTTCCATGACTGTCGATTCTAGCTTCGATCAGATCCATCTGTTGGACTTCTGATGGCTGCCCGACGACGCTGGAGGCACCGCACCGAGACATCCCGACGCCAGGAGGACCCCGTGCCGGAGTACGAGAAGGCCATGCGCCCCGAGGACATCACCCGTCTGTTCGTCGAGCGCTCCAACGCCGGTGACGCGGCCGGGGTCGCCGCGCTCTACGAGGAGGACGCGGTCCTGGCCTACCCGCCCGGCCGCCGCACGGTGGGCCGCGAAGCGATCCGCGCCCTCTGGGAGAGGGTCCTGGCCGACCGCCCCCACTTCGAGCCGGAACACCCCCTGCCGACCCTGATCCACGGCGACATCGCCCTCACCTCCACCCCGCCGAAGGACGGGACGGGGGCGCGGGCGCAGGTGGTGCGGAGGCAGGCGGACGGGAGCTGGTTGCGGATACTGGATCAGCCGGAGTTCCTGCCGGCCTCCTGACCGGCGTCAGCGGTGGCCCGGAGGCCGGGACACGGTGAACCAGCCCGGCCTCACCTCCGTCAGCAGGTCGGGCAGCCCCTCGACCGCCGTCCGCAGGGCGTCCGCCGGGGGGACGGCGGACGCAGGCAGGCTCCGGGCGTACCGGCCCAGGCGCCAGAGGTCGAAGATCTCCGTCCCGTCGGCGGTGAAGTCCACGTCGATGTCGGCTCCGTCCGGGCTCGTCAGCCGGCATCCCGCGCCGTGGACCGCGTAGGCGTACCCACCCGCCTCGCCCTGGCGGCTGATCTCACCCGACCGAGCCAGTGCGAGCAGGTCCGCCGGCCGCTCCACTGACGGCACGGCACGCCTGAGCGCGACGTCGGCGGCACCGAGCGCGCGGACGAAACCGAGCACGGTCTCCCGTGCGGATGTGCCCTGGTCGTCAGGATCGTCTCCCCGCCCCGCCGGGCCCTTCACACCGCCCGCCGAGCCGTACTCGCCCGCCGCACCAGCCGCGTGGGCACCAGCGTCGTCCCGTGCTCCGCCCCGTCCTGGCGCATCTTGCTGAGCACCCCCTCCACACACAGCCGCCCGACCTCGGCGAAGTCCTGGTGGATCGTGGTCAGGGGCGGCAGGAAGGACGCGGACTCGGGGATGTCGTCGAAGCCGATGACGCTGACGTCGTCGGGGACGCGGCGGCCGCGTTCGTGCAGGGCGCGGAGCAGGCCGAGGGCCATCTGGTCGTTGGCCGTGAACACCGCCGTGCAGTCCGTCTCGTCGGCCAGGATGAGGCCCGCCCGGTAGCCGGATTCGGCCGACCAGTCGCCGCGCACCAGGGGCGGCGTCACCCGGCCCGCGGCTCTCAGGGTGTCGCGCCAGGCGTTGGCGCGGCGCTGGGCGGCGAAGGAGCCCTCCGGGCCGGCCAGGTGCCACACCGTGTCGTGGCCGAGGTCCAGCAGGTGCCGTACGG
The DNA here is from genome assembly GCF_055606225.1 of Streptomyces sp. NPDC037100. Classification (NCBI taxonomy): domain Bacteria; kingdom Bacillati; phylum Actinomycetota; class Actinomycetes; order Kitasatosporales; family Streptomycetaceae; genus Streptomyces; species Streptomyces sp. NPDC037100. Next base: position 487,678 of record NZ_JBVJSX010000003.1, read on the forward strand.
CGTCACGGGCGCCGCCCGCCTGGTCGGTGTCGACGACGGTGTAGCGGTCGCCGGCGTCGGAATCGGCCACCACGACCTGCACACCGGGCGGCAGGGAGACCGTCGCCGCGTCGAGCAGGTGGATCTCCATGATGACGATGACGGCGTCCACGGCGAGTTCGCCCAGCCGGGAGAAGGCGCCGTTCACCTCGTCCTGGGTGGGGACGGCCACGGGCAGCAGGGTCACGGCGTAGCCGTGCTCGGCGGCGGAGGTGGCGATGGCCTCCAGGGTGCGGATGTTGCCCATGGTGGAGAGCGAGAAGGTGATCACGCCGAGCGTGCGGAACTCGCCCCGGCGCAGCGCCCGGGCCGCGCTGTTGGGCCGGTAGCCGAGCTCCCGCATGGCGGCCAGGACCTGCGCGCGGGTGTCCTCGGTGACCCCCGGGAAGCCGTTCGAGACGCGGGAGACGGTCTGGGAGGAGACCCCGGCGAGCTGGGCGACGTCGGCCATGGAGGCGCCCTGGCGGGGGCGGGCCGCACGCCTTCTCGTGCGGCTCGTGCCGCCCGGCTGGCTCTCGCCGTTCACCGTGCCCACCTGCCCCTCGGTTCCCTCGCAGCGCACCGGGCGCGGATTTCGGTCCGGAACGAGTCCTTGACCCCTGAGATTCGGACAGTGTAGACATCCCGCCAGTGGATGTTTACGTAAACATTGCCTAGTCGAAACCGTACGAGAAGGCGCCGAACCCGCACCGGTCGCACCACGTAGGCCCCGATCTCTGCGCCCGCCGGGACGTGGCACGCAGAAGAGCTGGAGTACTCGAGATGGCACACCGCACCCGCAAGAGAAGGCTCCTCGGGGCCATCGGCGTCACCGCCGTGGCGACCGGAACCCTCCTGGCCACGACGACCCTGCCCGCCGCGCACGCCGAGCCGGCCCAGGCCGCGGTCGCCGGCGTCACCGTCCGGCCCGACCCGTCCTACTCGGGCGAGAGGTTCGAGGGCTGGGGCACCAGCCTGGTCTGGTTCGCCAACGCCACCGGCGACTACCCGCCCGCGGTCCGCGAGAAGCTCTACAAGCTGCTCTTCGGCGACGAGGGCCTCGCCCTGAACATCGCCCGCTACAACATCGGCGGCGGCAACGCCCCCGACGTCAAGGACTACCTGCGGGCCGGCGGCGCGGTCGAGGGCTGGTGGAAGGCCCCGGCGGGCACCACCCGCGAGGACGTCGACTGGTGGGACGCGGACGACCCGGCCGACTGGAACAAGAACGCGGACAAGACGCAGCGCTGGTGGGTCGACCGCATCAAGAAGGACATCACCCACTGGGAGACCTTCAGCAACTCCCCGCCCTGGTTCATGACCGAGAGCGGTTACGTCTCCGGCAACTTCGACGCCGGCAAGGACCAGCTGAAGCCCGAGTCGGTCGACGACTTCGCCGAGTACCTGGTGGGGGCGACCGAGCGGCTGGAGAGGGCGCACGGCATCAAGGTCGACACCCTCGACCCCTTCAACGAGCCGAACACCAACTACTGGGGCACCAAGCTCGGCCCCGACGGCGAGCCGGTCGGCGGCCGCCAGGAGGGCGCCCACATCGGCCCCGAGCTCCAGCAGAAGGTGATCCGCGCCCTGGCGCCGGTCCTGAAGAAGTCCCGGTCCGACGCGGAGATATCCGCGATGGACGAGACCAACCCGGGCACGTTCGCGACGAACTGGAACTCCTACCCCCAGGAGGTCCGCGACCTCGTCGCCCAGATGAACGTCCACACCTACGGCACCGGCCAGCGCACCACCGTCCGCGACCTGGCCAAGGCAGCCGACAAGCCGCTGTGGATGAGCGAGGTCGAGGGCGACTGGGGCGACGGCCAGAGCTTCACGGACATGCGCCCCGGCCTGGGCCTGGCCCAGCGCATGGTGGACGACCTGCGTGAACTGGAGCCCAAGGCCTGGGTGTTCTGGCAGCCCGTCGAGGACTACGACAACATGAAGCCGGGCGGCGAGTCCGCCAAGGGCGGCAACTGGGGCGAGATCCAGCTCCCCTTCAGCTGCACCTCGAAGGACACCCTGAAGTCCTGCCCGATCTACACCAACACCAAGTTCGACACGGCCCGCAACTTCACGCACTACATCAAGCCCGGCGACCGGCTGATCAAGACCGACGACACGTCCAGCACCGCGGCGGTCTCCCGCAAGGGCGACGCGGCGACCGTCGTCCACGTCAACAGCACGACCGAGGCGCGTGACGTCACCCTCGACCTCTCCAAGTTCGGCCGGGTCTCCTCCCGTGCCACGGTCACCCCGGTGGTGACCAGCGCCGACGGCAAGCTGGAGAAGCGGAAGGCCGTGCGCGTCAGCGGCAAGCAGGCCACCCTCACGGTGCCAGCCCAGTCCGTGACGTCCTTCCTCGTCAAGGGCGTCTCCGGGGTCGCGAAGGACGCCGCCGAGCTGCGCAAGGGCCACACCTACCGCCTCACCGGTGTCCAGAGCGGCAAGGACCTCACGATCGCCGGCAACGGCACGGGGCTGGTCATCAAGGGCGCGAACGCGACCGACCCGAGCGGTCAGCAGTGGCGGGTCGAGCAGGTCCGCGGCTCGGACAACCGCAAGCGGTACGTCCTGACGGAGACGGCTTCCGACAAGCGCCTGGCCGTCCGTGACGGCGCCCTGGTCGCCGAGCCGGACGAGGGCCACCGCGACCGGGCCGCCGAGTGGATCATGTCCACGACCGGCGACGGCACCTGGACCCTGGTCAACGCCGCCACCGGCCAACTCCCGGACGTCTCGGGCCAGTCCACCAGTGACGGTGCCTCCGTGGGCTTGTGGCAGCCCAACTCCGGTTCCAATCAGCGCTGGAAGGTGACGGACGTGACGAGCGGCTGACGCCTCCTCACACCGCTCGCCGAGACGCCCCCGTGCGCCGTCGCCCCTGTGCGACGGCGCACGGGGGCGTCGTCCTGCTCCTCCGTCCGCCCCGTGACCGTCATACCGGGCAACTACCGTGGTGTGCATGGGACAGGCCGTCACACCGGGGGTGGGCGGCGCCGACCTGAACGGGGAGCAAGGGTATGAGCAAGCGCGGCACTCTCGGCGGCAGTGCGCACGCCGACCGGGTCTTCCGGGTCCTGCGGGCCTTCACCGAGGTCGAAGGGCAGATGCACGGGCCCGGCGAGCTGGCCGAGGCGACGGGTCTGGACGACTCGACGGTGCACCGGATCCTCCAGTCCGGTGTGTACGACGGAATCTTCGCCCGGGAGGGGCACGGTCTGTACCGGCTGGGGGCGGGGGCCGCGCGGCTCGGGCTGAAATCCCTCGCCCACGCGCCCAACTCGCGTGTCACACACGCCGTTCTGGAGGATCTGCACACGGCGACCGACGGAGGACTGGCGTTCCTCTTCGCCCTGGCGCCCTTCGGCGGTGCCGGGAAGCAGTGCCTGGACATGGCCGTCGGCTCGTCGGACCTGTCCGAGGTCGGCATCCCGCACCGGGCGCTGATGGAGGTCTGCCGGTCACTGCGGACGGGCGCGGCGGGGCGGGCCATCCTCGCGTTCCTTCCGAAGGTGATCCAGGACGGTGTGCTGGCCGAGTCCGTTCCCGACGGAGCGGGGCCGGGAGCGTTCCGCGACGACGCGCGCCTGCTCGCCTCGCTCGAATCGGTCCGGAAGGACGGCATCGCGCTCGACGTCGAGGAGTGGGCGGAGGGCTGGGTCGGCTGCGCGGCGCCCGTCCGGTGGGACGGCCTGATCATGGGCTCCGTGGCCGTGCTGAAGCCCGGTCACGACATCTCGGCCTGCTCGGTGTCCGCGGTCCGGGCGGTGCGGCGGGCCGCGGAGTGCTTCACACCGGCCGACGACCACGGGCCGTGGTCCGAGGAGGCCCCGGGCTCGTACTGAGCGGCCCGACCCGCAAGGGAGCGTGCGAAACCCCCAAGACCCCCGGCCGTTCCCGGCCGGGGGTCTTTCATGCATGCGGCAGCAGCATTTATCCGGGGCCTTCCCTGTGAATTCTGGGTGTCCGGTTACGTAGAGGTGTCCGCGACGGGAGGTTGTATTCACTGAATCTCCCGCTTCTCGCGAGGCGGGATTCCCGCATATCCCGCCCTGCGGGAGAGTCCCGCATTCGCTTGACATGGGGTGGAGCGGCCCCCGAATAATCGAGAGGGAAAGGAGAAAGCCCGGGAGAAAGCTTCCGGGAGCTTCCCGGAGAGGTTCCAGGAGAGCCGCCTCCAAGAGACGGAGAAAGACTCAGATATGACGGTCCGATCCGACGCTCCGGTCGAGAGCCCCGCTCCGGCATCAGACTTACCGCCCCCCACCACCGACCCGGCCGCCCCCGCGTCCGGCATGCACGACAGCATCGCCCTCCTGCACGCCACCCGGCGCGACGCGGAGCACGGACCCGGTGACCGGGCCACCGAACAGCAGCACGCGCGCGGCAAACTGACCGCGCGGGAACGCCTGGACCTGCTCTTCGACGCGGACTCCTTCCACGAGGTGGGGCGGCTGCGCCGGCACCGGGCCACCGGCTTCGGACTGGAGCACCGCAGGCCCCACACCGACGGCGTCGTCACCGGCTGGGGGACCGTGCACGGCCGGACCGTCTTCGCCTACGCCCATGACTTCCGGATCTTCGGCGGATCACTGGGCGAGGCGCACGCGGCCAAGATCCACAAAGTCATGGACATGGCCCTTTCGGCCGGAGCCCCGCTGGTCTCCCTCAACGACGGCGCGGGGGCCCGTATCCAGGAAGGCGTCTCGGCGCTCGCCGGATACGGAGGCATATTCCAGCGCAACACCAAAGCGTCCGGTGTGATCCCGCAGATCGCCGTGATGCTCGGCCCGTGCGCGGGCGGAGCCGCCTATTCTCCGGCTCTCAACGACTTCGTCTTCATGGTGCGCGGCACGTCCCAGATGTTCATCACGGGCCCCGACGTCGTGCAGTCGGTGACCGGTGAGGAAATATCGCACGAGGGGCTGGGCGGCGCCGACGTCCACGGAGCCGTCTCCGGAGTCGCCGGTTTCGTCCACGACGACGAGGCCGAGTGCCTCGAGGAAGTCCGCCACCTGCTCTCCCTGCTGCCGCCCAACAACCGCGAACTGCCGCCCTCCTACGACTGCGCCGACCCGGCCGGGCGCACCAACGACTCGCTCGCCGACCTGGTGCCTGCCGACGGCAACCGCCCCTACGACATGCGCGCGGTCATCGAGGAGCTCGTCGACGAGGGGGACTGGCTGGAGACGCACGAGGGCTGGGGCACCAGCGTGCTGTGCGGACTGGCCCGGCTGGACGGGCAGACCGTCGGCGTCGTCGCCAGCCAGCCGACCAGCTTCGCCGGCGTGCTGGACATCCACGCGTCCGAGAAGGCCGCCCGCTTCATCTCCGTCTGTGACGCCTTCAGCATCCCCCTGGTGACCCTGGTCGACGTGCCCGGTTTCCTCCCGGGGGTCGACCAGGAGCACGGCGGCATCATCCGGCACGGCGCCAAGCTGCTGTACGCGTACTGCAACGCCACGGTCCCCAGGGTCTCGGTGGTGCTGCGCAAGGCCTACGGCGGCGCCTACATCGTCATGGACTCCCAGTCCATCGGCGCCGACGCCACCTACGCCTGGCCCACCAACGAGATCGCGGTGATGGGCGCGGAGGGCGCCGCGGGTGTCGTCTTCCGGCGGGAGATCGCCGCCTCCGACGACCCCGAGGCGACCCGCGAGCGGCTGGTCAAGGAGTACCGGGCCGAGCTGATGCATCCCTACCACGCCGCGGAGCGGGGCCTCGTCGACGACGTCATCGACCCGGCGGAGACCCGCGCCACGCTGATCGAGGCACTGCGCGCGCTGCGGTCCAAACACGCCGACCTGCCGTCCCGCAAGCACGGCAACCCGCCCACGTGACGGGCCTGACGGCAACGACGACCGCCGCGACCGGCAGGGGAGCCGAGCGCATGAACCACCGACTCAACCCGATCGACGAGGTCTTCCTCTCCATGGGCTCCACGGGAGACCAAGTCGGCCTGGCACACGGCCAGTTCCTGCGGTTCCAGGGCGGGACGCCGCCGCTGTCCGACGTACGCGACCACCTCACGGAGCGGCTGCCCGCGCTCCCGGGACTGACGCACCGCATGACACCGGTCCGGGGGCGGCGGCCCCGGCGGGTACCGGTCCCGGGCTTCGACCCGGCGGCGCACCTGCGGGAGAAGGAGTTCCCGACGGGGACACCGCTCGACACCGTCCTCACCGCCCTGGCCCGTGAGCCGCTGCCGGAGAACGCGCCCCTGTGGTCGATGCACCTCGTCCACGGATACGCAGAAGGGGAGTTCGCCGTCTGCTACCGGGTCCACCACAGCGCCGAGGACGGCATGGGCGCCTCGCACGTGGTCTCCGCGCTGTTCGGCGACCCCTGCCTGGAGGGCGGCCGACGCGACAGCGCGGGTCCGCGGCCCCTCATCAGCGGCTCCGCCCGCGAGCTCGCCCGGGGCACGGTCAGCGTGGGCACGGGTCTCGTCCGCGCCCTGCTGCCCGCCCAGCCGTGGCCGAGGGCGCCCCGGCCCCGCCCCGAGCGCCTCGGGGTCACCGCCGCCGACGCGACCTGGAACGAACTGCGGCGACTGAGCCGCCGGTTCGGCGCCACCCTCAACGACGCGTTCCTCATGACGTTGTGGAAGGCACTCGACGCCTGGGCCGCCGGCGGTGACGAGGACGTACGGTCGCGGTTCCGCACGGCACCGGTCCCGGTGCGCATGCCGCTGAGCACGCGCCGGCCGGGCGAGGACGCCCTCCTCGGCAACCACCTCACCACCGCGGTCGTCGCCCTGCCCGCCCGGGGCACCCCGCCCGACGTGGCGTTCGGCCAACTCGCCGGGCGCACCCGGCGGATGCGCGCCCACGGCCTGCGACCGGCCAGCCGGGCCCTCGTCGGCATCCTGCCCGCGCCACTGACCCGGTGGACGGTCCGGCGGCTGCTCAGCCCCCGCGCCTCACCGCTGTACGCCTCCAACTTCAGCCTGCCCACGGCGCTGTCCTTCAACGGCGCCCCCGTCATCGACGCGACCCCGCTCGGCGTCCTGCTGCCGGGCAACGCCCTGTCCGTGACCCTGCTCTCCTACGGGCAGCGGGTCCGCATCGGCTTCCTCTACGACCGCGCGCTCCCCGAAGCGGAGCGACTGGCCGGCCTCTGGCGCGAGGCGCTGGACACCCTGTCCGCCCCCGCCTAGCCCGGGCCACCGCGCGCCCCCCTGCCCACCGCACGCCCAACGAAGGAACTCTCGTGTTCGGTTGGTCCCCTTCCCGTGGAAACGCCCTGTCGACGCTGGTGGTGAGTGCCCTCGCGGTGTTCATGGCCGCGTTGGACAACCTCGTCGTGATCACCGCACTGCCCGCCATCCAGAAGTCCCTGGACACCGATCTGCAGGAACTGGAATGGACGGTGAACGCCTACACCCTGGCCTTCGCCGTGTTCCTGATGGGCGGCTCGGCCGCGGGGGACCGCTTCGGACGCCGACGCATGTTCCTCATCGGGCTCACCGTGTTCACGGCCGCCTCGGCGGGGTGCGCGCTGGCAGGCTCGCCCGGGGAACTGATCGCCGCCCGGGCCGTGCAGGGCTTCGGCGCGGCCATCGTCATGCCGCTGACCCTGACCCTGCTGACCGAGGCGGTGTCGGAGCGGCGACGCGGGATCGCCCTCGGTGTGTGGGGCGCGCTCAGCGGACTGGCCGTGGCGCTGGGCCCGCTGGTCGGCGGGGCCGTCGTGGAGAAGATCTCCTGGGAGTGGATCTTCTGGGTCAACGTGCCGATCGGAGTCGCCGTCCTGCTGCTCGGCCTGTGGCAGCTCGCCGAGAGCAAGCAGTCCGGCGCACGCCTCGACCTGCCCGGCACCGTCCTGGTGAGCCTCGGCATGCTCGGCGTGGTCTTCGCCCTGGTGAGCACCACCGACGACGGCTGGACCAGCGGCAAGGTGCTCGGCTCCCTCCTCGCCGGGATCGTGCTGCTCGTCGCGTTCGTCCTGTGGGAACTGCGCGCCCCGGCCCCGATGCTGCCGATGCGGCTGTTCGCCAACCGGGCGTTCAGCGCGGTCAACGTCACCAGCATGCTGATGTTCGCGGCCATGTTCGGACTGGTCTTCCTGCTCACCCAGTTCATGCAGAACATCCAGGGCTTCTCGCCCCTGGAAGCGGGCGTGCGGATGCTCGCGTGGACGGCGATGCCCGTGCTGGTCGCGCCCCTGGCGTCCTTCCTCACCGCCTGGATCGGCAACCGGCTCGTGGTGGCGCTGGGGCTGCTGGCCGAGGCCGTCGCGCTGGGCTGGCTCGCCTCGGTCACGGAGGTCCACACCGCGTACGCGGACCAGGTGCCCGGTCTGGTGCTCGGCGGCATCGGACTCGGACTGTTCTTCGCGCCCACCGCCGAGATGGCGATGAACGTCGTCGAGCCGCGCGAACAGGGCATCGCCTCCGGCGCCAACAACACCTTCCGCGAGCTCGGCGGCGTCCTCGGCGTCGCGGTGCTCACCTCGATCTTCACCTCGTACGGCGGCTACGTCACCCCGCAGCAGTTCGTCGACGGGCTGGTCCCCGCCGCCTGGGCCGGTGCGGGGTTCGCGGCGCTCGGCGTGCTGGCCATGCTCACCGCGCCGCGCCGCTCCAAGGAGCCGCGGCCGGCCGAGGCGGCCCCGGCGCCCGCCGGCCGCGAGCACGACGCGAGCGAGGCGCCCGAGCTGCAGAGGAGCAGGAGCTAGCGGCGACGCGGGACGACGGGACGACGAAGACGCACGGACGAATCGGTACCTGGGGGACCTGACATGTATGACGTCATCGTGGTGGGAGCGCGGATCAGCGGTGCCGCCACCGCCATGCTCCTGTCGAAGGCCGGACACAAGGTCCTGCTCCTCGACCGCGCCGTCTTCCCCGGCGGGAAGGCCGCCGCGACCAACCTGGTGCACCCGCCCGGCATCCTCCGCCTCAAACGCTGGGGCCTGCTGGAGCGCCTGCGGGCCACGGGCTGCCCGCCGATCCGCGAGTACGGTCTGCAGAGCGGCCGGGCCCGGCTGATGGCCCCGCTGCCCGCGGTCGACGGCGTCGACGAGGCGTACTCCCCGGAGCGGGCCGCCCTGGACCGGATCCTGCTGGACGCCGCCATCGAGTCCGGCGCCGAGTTCCGCGAGGGCTTCTCCGTCCAGGGCCTGTGCACGGACGAGGCCGGCACGGTGACCGGCATCCGCGGACGCACCGACGACGGCACGCCCGTCACCGAGCACGCCCGGCTCGTGGTGGGCGGCGACGGCTCCAACTCCACCGTCGCCCGCCTGACGGGCGCCGAGAAGTACGGCACCCGGCCCGTCCTCAACAAGAGCCACTGGGCCTACTGGGAGGGCCTGCCGCACGACGGCCGGGTCCGCACCCACCGGCACGCCCGGAAGCACACCTTCACCTGGCCCACCCACGACGGCCTGACCATCGTGGGAGTCGCCCTGCCCACCCGCGACTTCAAGGCCGGCAGTGAGGAGGAACGCGACCGGACGGTCGTCGACGCCTTCGAGGCCGTCGACCCCGAGTGGGCCGCGGCCCTGCGCGACACCGAGCGCACCGGCCGCTGGATGACCGGCTCCGTGCCGAACTTCCTGCGCCGCTCCCACGGCCCCGGCTGGGCGCTGGTCGGCGACGCCGGCTACACCCGCGACCCCATCACGGCCGCCGGCATCAGCGACAGCCTGCGCAGCGCCGAACTGCTGGCGGAAGCCGTCGACACCGCGTGGTCGACGTCCGGCGGCGCCGGTCTGCCTCAGGCGCTCGCCCGGTACGGACGGCAACGGGACGACCTGGTCCGGGGCCACTACGAGTACACCTGCGACCACGCCGCCATCGCCGACCACAGCCCCGAGGAGGTCGAATTCATCGAGGCGATGAGCCGCAGCGCCACACACGGCCGGGACATGGTCGGCGTCTTCGCCACGATCGTGGACCCCGCGCGGTTCTACTCCGCCGCCAACATGCACGCCCTGCTGGACCACGTGGAGTCCGGCCCCGACACGAGCTGGAAACTGCGCATGGTGCGCTGGCTGGTGCGCGGAGCACCACGGCACATCCCCCCGGCCCGCCGCACCGGTGACCGGCTGATCGCCGCGAACCTGGGCTCCATGGGCCAGTACCTGCTGGACAGTCCCCGGCGACCGGCCGCGCACACGGCTCCCTAGCGGTCCACCGACCGCGCACCCACCCTCGACCCACTCGCGACAAGGGAAAGATCAGCATGCCCGAAAACACTTCCACCGCCCCGCACACCGCGTTCGTCCTGCCCGGCCAGGGCGGCTTCGACGGCGTCGCCCTGCGGCGGGCCAAGGACACCCACCCGCAGGTCCAGCGCGTCTTCGAACGGCTCGACGCCACCACCGAGGCGCTGTTCTCGCAGCGGATCAGCGAGGCGGTGTTCGGCCCGGAACAGGCGGACCTGCGCGACCTGCTCGCCAAGGACTCCTGGATGTCCCAGGTGGCCATCTACGGCGCCGGCCTGGCCGCCCACGAGATCCTCACCGACCACGGCGTCCGCCCGGACGTGCTCGCCGGACACAGCCTCGGCGAGATCACCGCCCTCGTCGCCGCCGGGGCCTTCTCCCCGGAGGACGGCGTGCGGATCGTCGCGCAGCGGGTCGCGGTCATCGAACGCCACGACGGGGCCGACGGACGCATGGTGGCCCTGTCGGCCGGCGCCGACCGGGTGCGGATGCTGCTGGGGCTCATCGACGAGCCGATGCTGGCGGTCGCCACCGAGAACCACGACGAACAGACCGTGGTCAGCGGGCCCGACGCCGTACTGGACCAGGTGACGGCCGTCGCCGCGCAGCTCGGCATCGGCGCGATCGAGATCGACGCGCCCTTCCCCTTCCACACCCCGGCCCTCGCCCCCGCGGCCCCCGAGTTCGAGGCGTACGTCCGCACCCTGGAGCAGCACCCGCTGCGCCGGCGCGTGTACTCGCCGATCCTGCAGCGCTACTACGAGCCCGACGAGCCGCTCGCCGGCCGCCTCGCGGACCATTTCGTCCAGCCGGTCCGGTTCGCGGCGGCGGTGCGTCGGCTGCACGGGGACGGCGTCTCCACGTTCGTCGAGGCGGGCGGACGCCCCGCGCTGTCCAAGCTGGTGACCCGGCTGACGCGCGGCTCGGACGTCCGCTCCCTGCCCACCCTCGCGCTGGACGACGGCGGCCGGCTGGCCCTGGACGCCACGCTGCGGGAACTGCGCGAGGCGGGCCTCGCCGACGCCGGCCCGGACCGGCCCGGACTCGCCGAACTCCTGGCGCCGTCCGTCCCCTCCGACCTCTTCGAGGCGTACTGGGAGGCACACGGCCCCGAAGTGCGGGAGCGGATCCGGACGGACCTCGACGCGTTCGCGGCCTCCGGGAGGCAGGAGCGTAAGCCGGACCGGGCAGCCGCGCAGGAGCGGACGCCGGAGCGGGCAGCCGCGCCGGAGCCCGCCCCGCGGGAGGCCCCGGCAGGCGTCGACGCGCCCGCGAACGCCGCCCTCGACCGGGACGAGGTCTTCACCGAGCTGCGGACGCTCTACGCCCAGGCGCTGGAGTACCCGGAGGAGGTCTTCGAGGCCGGAGTACAGCTGGAGGCGGAACTGGGCGTCGACTCGGTCAAGCAGGTGGAGCTGCTGTCCCGGGTGTCCCAGCGCTACGGCCTGCCGCCGCGCGAGGCCGACTTCCGCCTGGACCCCTACAACACGCTCGACGCCATCGCCGACTTCGTGATCGCGGAGCTGGCCCGGCTTCCGGAGCCCCAGCCGGTCGGCTGACCCGGGGCCGCACACCGCCCGTCCGCTTCTTCGAGAAGGACACGCATTCCATGAACGACCTCACCGGCAAGGTGGCGCTGGTAACCGGCGGGTCGAGGGGGATAGGAAAGGCCATCGCGCGGGATCTCGCCGCGCGCGGGGCCGACATCGTCCTCAACTACTTCCACTCCCACGACCAGGCCAAGCAGACCCGCGACGAACTCGTCGCGGAGGGCGCCCGGGTCGACCTCGTGCGGGCCTCGGTGGCCCGGCAGGAGCAGGTCGACCGGATGTTCCAGGAGATCGACGAGCTGCACGGACGGCTCGACATCCTCGTCAACAACGCGGCGAACGGCGCTCTGCTGCCGCCCGACGAGGTCACCGAATCGCACCTGGACAAGGCGATCGAGACCAACTACAAGGGCGGACTGCGCTGCTCCCGGGCCGCCGCGCCGCTGATGGCGCGCAACGGCGGCGGCGCCATCGTCACCGTCTCCGCCCTCGGCGGCTCCCAGATGGTGATGGCCAACTACTCGGCGTGCGCGCCCGCGAAGGCCGCGGCCGAGGCCGCCGCACGGTATCTCGCGGTGGAGCTCGCGCCGCTGGGCATCCGGGTCAACATCGCGTCCGCCGCGATGCTGAGCAGCGAGGTGGCGGACAAGTTCCCCGACGCCGGACCGATGCAGGACGTCATCGAACGGGCCACTCCCTGGGGGCGGCTCGGCCGGCCGGAGGAGTTCGCCGCGCTCGTCTCCTTCCTCGCCTCCGACGACGCCCGGTGGATCACCGGCCAGGTCGTCCTGGCCGACGGCGGCCTCACCCTGGGCGCGGCCCTGCTGTCCCCTCCGGGGGAGGCGGCGGCCAGGAGCGCCGGGGTCTCTCAGCAGCCGGCGCCCGACCACCGGGCACAGCCCGAGTCCGATCGGCAGCCCGGGCCCGAGTCCCGGCCCGGGTCCGGGTCCGGGTCCCGATCCGGGTCGGAGTCCGAGTCCCGGCCCGGGTCCGGGTCCGGGTCCCGATCCGGGGCGGAGTCCGGGTCCCGATCCGGATCGGAGTCCGAGTGCCGGCCCGGGTCCGGGTCCGGGTCCCGGCCTGAGCCCGCCCCCGTCGCCGCCGGGTCGCCCGGTGAGGAGGCCGCCGAGTTCGGTGACGACGCCATCGCCGTCGTCGGGATGGGCATGGCCGTCGCCGGGGCGAACAGCCCCGACGAGTTCTGGAAGCTGCGGACGACCGGGGACGAGCTCTTCGTGAAGGTCCCCCCGGACCGGTGGCAGCACGACAGCTTCCACTCGGCCGACCTGGCCGCCGAGGACAAGGCGTACGCCGAACAGTGCGTGTTCATCACGGACTTCGAGGCCACCGACGGCGCCCTGGACGGCATGCCGGGCGGCCCCGACGAGCAGGAACTCACCACCCGGTGGCTGCGCCACAGTCTGGTGCAGGCACTGGACGGCGTCCGCCGCCAGGACACCGACCGCTGCTCCTTCGTGATCGGCTACACCCCGGACGGCAGCCAGCACCTCGAAGAGGCGGGCGTCCTGCAGAGCGCGACCCGGCTGACCCACGGCATCGTCGACGACCTCGGCCTCCCCGAGGACCGGCGGGACACGCTCCGCGACGGCATCGACCGGACCCTCTCCGAGCGGTACTGGCGCGGCGCCGGCTCCCCCTCGCGTTTCCTGCCCCACCGGGTCGGCGAGGTGGCCATGGACGGCGTCCTGCCCCCGTCCACCGAACTCCACATGGTCGACACCGCCTGCTCCTCGTCGCTGTACGCGATCGACATCGCGGCCAAGGGCCTGCTCATGGGCAAGCAGGACATCGCCGTGTGCGGCGGGGCGTTCGCGCTGGCGCCGCGCGGCACGGTGCTGTTCTCCAAGCTCCAGGGCCTGTCCAAGCGGGGCACCGTGCACGCCCTCGACGAGAGCGCCGACGGCGTGATCTTCGCCGACGGCGCCGCCCTGGTCGTCCTCAAGCGGCTCAGCAAGGCCCGGCAGGACGGCGACCAGGTGCTCGGGGTGCTGCGGGCCTTCGGCTCGTCCTCCGACGGCAAGGGCAAGGCGATCTACGCCCCGAACGCCCGGGGGCAGTCCCTCGCGGTGCGGCGGGCGCTGGAGGGCGGCGAGGTCGACAGCGCCGACGTGCGGTGGATCAACGCGCACGCGACCGGTACGCCCGCCGGTGACCTGGAGGAGTTCACCACGCTGCGGGAGCACTTCGGTACGTCCGCCCCGACGGCCGTCACCTCCAACAAGTCGCTGCTGGGTCACACCGGCTGGGCCGCGGGCGTCGTCTCGCTCATCGAGAGCCTGAAGGGCCTGGAGCAGGACACCATCCCGGGGCAGTACCGCCTGGACACCCCCCGCGTCGACTTCCGGCTGGACGAGACGGGTCTGGAGGTCACCCGGGAGTCCCGGCCCTGGACGGCCGACGGGGACCGGCCCCGGCTGGCGGCCGTGTCCGGGTTCGGCTTCGGCGGCACCAACGCCCACCTCATCGTCTCCGAGAACCGCCCCGCCGCCGAGGCGGAGACGGCCCACACCCCCACGACCAAGGCACCGGCGGCCGACAGCCGGGTGGTCCTCGTCGGCTGGTCGGCGCATCTCCCGGGCCTGGACGGGCCGGCGGACGTGACGCGCTGGCTGGAGGGCGGTGACGGGCCGCTCGACAGCTTCGGGGCGGACTACCCGGTACCGCCGTTCAACCGGGTCCGGCTGCCTCCGAAGACGATCCGCGCGCTGGACCGGTGCCAGCTGATGGTCCTGGAGTGCGCGCACGAACTGCGCGACCGGATGCCGGACTTCTGGAGCGAACAGGCGCCCAAGACCGGGGTCTTCGTGGGGCACATGGGACCGACCAGGGCGGCGATGCAGTACGCGAACCGCTGCTACCTGGACGACGTCGGGGAGGCGCTCGCCGCGTCGCCCCTGGCCGGATCGGCAGAGGTGCCCGAGGTGCTGGACCGCCTGCGGGAGCAGGTGCGTTCGATGATCCCGGAGTCCAACGAGGACTCCTTCCCCGGCCAGATGCCCAACATCATCTCGGCCCGGGTGGCGAACTACTTCGACCTCAACGGCTCCAACATGACCGTGGACTCGGGCTTCGCCTCCGCCCTGTCCTCCCTCACCCTGGCCGGTCGCTACCTGCGCACCGGGGAGCTGGACTTCGCCCTGGCCGGCGGCATCAACGGCAACAGCCTCCCCGAGTACCGCTCCCTCATCGGCGACCTGCTGCCCGACCCGGGGACGGAACTCGCCGAGGGCGCGGTCCTGTTCGCTCTGACCACCGAGGAACGGGCCCGGAGTGCCGGTCTGCCCGTCCTCGCCTACCTGGACGAGACAGTGGACGAGAACGCGGACGACACGGTGAACGAGAACGCGGGCGCGGGCGCGGACGGGGCTGCGGACGGGACGCCCCTGCGGGATCCCGTCCGGTGCGGCGCCGACGCCCCGGAGAACGCCCGCTACCTGGGAGCCTCCGGCGGCCTGGCCGTCCTGCGGGCCCTGCACGGCCCCGCGGGCCGGGTGACGGTGTCCGGCACCGGCGACACCGGCACGGCGGGAGCGGGCCTCAGGCTGACGATCCCGGGCGCCCCGAACGAGACCCCGCGCGACACCCCGCCCACCCAGCGCGAAGCCCCGCACGACACCTCGCCCGCCCTCCTGCGTGCCCCCTTCCGTTCCACCACCCGCACCGAAGCCGGGGAGCCACTGCGCGTCCGGCGGTGCGTGCCGGTGCTGGAGGAGACTCCTGCCCGCCCGGTGCGCGAGCGGGTGCCGTTCCTGCCCGACGGGGCGGTCGTCGTCACCGACGCTCCCGATCTGGTGGCCCGGGCGGCCCGTCCGGACGCCACCGTCACCGTGCTGTCCACCACGCCCTTCGACACCCCGCGCCCCGGCTGGCACCACCTGCCGGAGGTCACGCCCGAGACGGTCCGCGAGGCCCTGTCCCGGGCCGACGGTCCGATCACCCGGCTGCGGGTGCTCGGCGACCTCGGCCGGTCCACGCCGCCGGAAGAGGCCCTCGCCTCGGGCGGCACACCGTCCCTGCTCGCCCTGCACGACGCCGCGTACCTCGCCGTCCAGTACGCCTACGACGACCTGGCACGGCCCGGTTCGGACCTGACGATGCTGCTGCTCGGCGCCGTGCCGGACGGCACCCCGCATCCCTTCTCGGGCCTGTTCACGGGCCTGTTGAAGAGCGCGGGCCTGGAACTGGCCGAGGGCGGCAGCCTCGCGTTCCTCACCTCCGGCCAGGACGTGGCGGCGGCGGTCCGCGCGGTGGAGGAGGAGAGCCGTGCCGGGCGGGACTTCCCGGTGGTCGTGGAGACGGACGGGGTGCGTCGTACCGTCCGGCTGCGCGAGGAGCCCGTCGACCTGGCCGAGGCGACGCCCGCCGCACTGGACCGGGACTCCGTGATCGTCGTGGCCGGCGGCACCCGGGGCATCACCGCCGAGGTCGCCAAGTCCCTCGCCAGGGAGTTCGGCCCGCGCATCCACGTGCTCGGCAGCAACGACCTCGACGCCTACCCGCCGTCCGTCTTCGAGGGCGGCGACGAGGAGTTCGCGGCCGGCCGGGCGGCGTTCATCTCCGCCGAACTCGCCAAGGGCGGGGGCCGCAACGTCGCGAGCATCACCAAGGACTTCGACCGGATGCTCAACGCCCGCGAGTCGCGCCGCAACCTGCGCGAGATGGCGGAGCACAGCGGCCCGGGCCGCGTCACCTACCGCGCCTGCGACATGCGCGACGGCGCCGAGGTCGAGAAGGCCCTCGGCGAGATCGTCCGGGAGAGCGGACGGATCGACCTGCTCGTCAACGCCGCCGGGCTGCAGCGCTCGGCACTCATCAAGGACAAGGACTTCGCGGAGTTCACCGCCATCCGGGACCTGAAGGTGGCGTCGTACCTGAACCTGAAGTACGCGCTGCGCGACGCCCCGCCGCGCCTGTGGTGCAACTTCGGCTCGCTGCTGGGCTTCTTCGGGCAGCTCGGCGAGGCGGACTACGCCGCGGCCAACGACTTCCTCGGCACGGCCGCCGGTTACGCGACGGCCACCTCGGACCATCCGGAGGTCACCATCGGGTGGACGCTGTGGGCGGGTGTCGGCATGGGCGCCGGCGAGCTGACGAAGGCGTACTACGAACGGGCCGGCTCCTACAGCAGCATGCCGGTGCCCGAGGGCGTCCACCACTTCGTGCAGGAGCTGCACGCCCCCGTCCGACGCCCCTCCGTCGTGCATCTGGGCGACGCGGAGGAGGCCACGGTGGAGAAGTTCTACCCCGGCTACCTCGCCCACCGGCCGGCGGACCCGCCCGCACCCGGGTTCTTCCTGCGCCGCGAAGTCTCCTCGAACGGCCGCTCGGCGGTCTTCGAGTGCCCCTTCGACCTGCGGACCGACGGCTATCTGGAACACCACACCGTGCGCGGCGAGCCCACCCTGCCGGGCACGTTCGTGACCGAGCTGGCGGCCCAGGCGGCCCGCCGTCTGGTGCCGGGGCGGCACGTCGTCGCCTTCGAGGACCTGACGTTCGAGCACTTTCTGCGCGTGTACCGCGACGTCCCCACGGCGCCGAAGCGCATCACCGCCGAGATCGTCGAGGACGAGGACCAAGGCGGGGACGAGCGCGGGATCACCGTCGTCCGGGTGCGGGTCTGCGAGGACGTCGTGTCGCCCAGCGGCGTCGTACTCGTCCGGGACAGGCCGCACTTCACGGCCCGCGTGCTCCTGGCGGACACGTATCCGCACGCCCCGCGCTGGGACGCCTGGGACCCCGCGGACGACACCCCGATCCCCGACCCGTACCACCAGGAGGGCTCCCCGGTGCGGTTGAGCGGACCGTTCGTCTCGACGAGCGGCACCGCCGTCCACCCCCGCGGCAAGCGGGCCCGCTACGACCTCGACCTGCCCTCGGACGACCCGGTCTGGCAGGGGTTCACCGTCCCGTGCGTCCTGCTGGACGGACTGGCCCGGGTCGGAGTGCTGGACCTGGTGGACGACCGGCTGATCCCGGTCGCCGCACCGCTGTCGATCCGCCGCGTCGACCTCTACGAGGAGGCCAACGACCTCACCCTGTCGTCCGGCCGCGACCGCATCGACCTGTACGCCACACCCCCCGGGTTCGGTCTGGCCGACGACCGGGCCGAGAACCGGTTCGTGGCGGCCCGCCCCGACGGCCGCATGGTCCTCCAGATGAAGGACCTCCGCGCGGCCCTGATCGGCTACGTCGACGCCCGCACGGGCGAGGCAGTGCCCGTCGACGGTGCCTGACCGGCACGCCAGGAAGGAGCACACTCCATGCCGACGTCCCCACCCGCCCCCGCCGGGGCGGCGACCGACGACCCCTCGGTGCAGCCCACGACCCGGATGGTGTGGCGGCCGGCCGCACTGCCGCCGCTCACCGGGGTGGCGCCCGGGCTGTCCGGGATGCGGGTCCTCGTACTCGCCCACGACGACGACAGCGCCGGGCGGGTCGAGCGCGAGCTGACCGCACACGGCGCACGGGTACGCCGGTGCACCCCCGCCACGGCCGCACCGGGCCCCGGCGACGGCCCCGTGGACGCCATCGTCGACCTCACCGTGGGCGGCGCCCCGCTCGAGCACGGCACGACACACCTCGCGGACGCCTGGCGCGAGCCCCTGCTGCGCACCATGGCCGCCCTGCGCGGTCAGTACGCGGACTGGTCCGCCGAGACCTCCGCGCGACGGCTGTACTACCTCGCCGTCACCTACCTCGGCGGCGGAATGGGGCACCACCCCGACGACGACCTGGGCCAGCCGCTGGGCGGCATCTGGGCGGGCCTGGCCAAGACGCTGCACCGGGAGTTCCCCAACTGCAACGCCCGGGTCGTCGACATCGCGCTGTCCGCCGTCCCGGACCTGCCCGGCATCGTCGCGAGCGAGCTGGGCCGGCCGGGCGAGATCGAGGTCGGCCACCGCGAGGGCCGGCGTCTGACCCTGTCCCCCGCCGCCCGGCCCGTCGGCCCGCCCGCCCTGGACCTGGGCGTCGACGACTGCGTCCTGATCTCGGGCGGCGGCCGGGGCATCGGCTGGGAACTGGCCCGGACACTCGCCGAACGGCACGGCGCCCGGGTCCTGGTGACCGGCCGGGAGCCGTTCCCCTCCGAGGGCGAGCCCTGGTTCGGCGCGGACGAGACGGAGCTGAAGGAGTACGAGAAGGGGCTGTGGTCGGGCAGCGGCCGGGGCCGCCCGCTGCCCGAGATCCGCCGTGACATCGCCCGCACCCGCCGCCTGTGGGAACTGGCGGGCAACATCACCGCGGCGCACAAGCGCGGCCTGCGCGTCGAGTACGTGCAGTGCGACTTCACCGACCCCGAGCAGGTGCGGGCCCTGCTGCGGCGGGAGGGCGAGGCGCTCACCGGCGTCGTGCACAACGCGGGCGTGGACCACGCGGCCCGGCTGCCCAAGAAGTCCGACGACGACATCCTGCGCACGGTGGGGACGAAGATCGGCA
Source organism: Streptomyces sp. NPDC037100 (assembly GCF_055606225.1). Lineage (NCBI taxonomy): Bacteria > Bacillati > Actinomycetota > Actinomycetes > Kitasatosporales > Streptomycetaceae > Streptomyces > Streptomyces sp. NPDC037100. The sequence goes on from NZ_JBVJSX010000003.1 coordinate 506,880, forward strand.
GTTTCGTCCATCTCTTCGGTGAACTCGCGGGCAACCGGCTCAAGTTCTTCTGCAACGTGGGCTCGCTGACCGGGCGGCTGGGCGGCATGGTCGGGCAGCTTGAGTACGCCGCCGCCAACGAGGGCCTGGCCCGGCTGGGCCGGTGGGCCGAGCGCCGGGCGGACTTCCCGGTGATGACGCTCGCCTGGCCCACGTGGGACCGCATCGGCCTCATCGCCAACTTCGCCGCGACCCGGCGCTACATGGCCCCCCTCGGCGTCGCCGACGGTCTCGCCAAGTGGCAGGACGAGCTGCTGGCCGGCTCGGCCGGCGAGATCACCTTCGTGGGACCGCTCGGCGACGCCGTCGACCCCGGCCAGGCCACCGGCTACCCGGTCGTCCCCGACCTCCCCGGGCATCCCGAGGTCTACCCGAAGATCCACCACCTCGGGGAGGTGACCTCCTACGAGCCGCACACCCGGCTGGTGTCCCGGGTCCGCTTCGACCGGGACACCGCGCCGGTCCTCACGGACTTCCTGGTGGACGGCGTGGAAGCGGTCCCCGTGAGCCTGCTGCTGGAGAACGCGCTGCGCGGCGCGGAGTGGATCGTGCCCCCGGACTTCCCGGAGCTGACGGCCGACTGCCTGGAGGACGTCGTCGTCCCCCTGGACCTGCTGAAGCTGGACGGCCCGGCGACGGTCCTGGAACGCGAGGTCCGCGGCAGGTACGACGGACGTTCCTGGACCGTCGACGTCCGCTTCCGGCGGCCGGGAGACCCCGGCGGCCGGGACGGCGAGCGGGAGGGCGGGCCGGGCGACGAGGCCAGGGCCCGGATCGTGTACACGCCGGGAGACACCCGCCCGCCCGCCCCTCCCCGCAGCGGCGTCACCCCGGTGACGACCTGGCGCTCGGGGCCCGCGCGGCTGCGCTGGCGGTCGTCGGTGGTGCCCCGGGCGCGCTGGACCCGGGCCGGGCGCGGCGGCTGGGAGGGCGAGGCACGCCCCTGCCCGCCCGGCGACCTGTGGGCGACGCCCGCCGCCCCGCGCACCGCCCTCGCGGTGTCTGCGCTGGAGAACGTGGTGCGGCTGTGCACACAGCAGGGACCGGGGCTCTCGGTCGCGGTCGACCCGCTGACCCTCGGCCGCGTCACCCTGCACACCGCCGAGGACGGCGACTCCCGCATCGAAGGAGACCCCGTGCTCGGCACCTGGAAGGTGACCAGCGCGTCGTCCGGCGCCCGCGTCATGACGCTGACCGGATGCGAGGGCCCGGTCGCGGCCGGCTGAGAACACCGGAAAAAACCCCGATTGTTCAGAGAAAGGGAGCAGGAAAAATGTCGGACACCCTGAAGAACAAGGCCGTTCTGGAGCGCTACTACGAGGAGTGCCTCAACAAGGGAAACCTCGACGTCATCTACGAGGGAGCGGCTCCCGACCACATCAGCCACGGAACCGCCCCGAACAGCGAGGAGGGCGTGGAGCACCTGAAGGAATGGGTGCGGATCCAGCGCGCGTCCTTTCCCGACCTGCACGTCACGGTGGACGACTGGATCCTGGAGGGCGACAAGGTCGTGAGCCGGTTCACCGCGCGGGGAACCCACACCGGCGAGCCGTACGAGGGGATTCCGGCGCAGGGGCGCGATTTCGCCGTACCCGGAATCGTCATCGACGAGTTCCGGGACGGGGTGATCGTGGAGAGCTGGTTCTCGCTCGACGCGTTCGACCTCGCGAAGCAGCTCGGCGCCTTCGGCTGAGCCCGCCACGGCACCGGCACCCCTGCCCGGGGCGCCGGTGCCGGCCCGGGGGTCACGCGGTGCGGTCCGCGCGGGCGATCGCGTCCGTGACGGGCTCGGCGTGGGCCTCGGCGTTGCCGGAAAGCCCTGCCCGACACGGGAGATGAGGGAGACCTTGACCACTGATCCGAACCCGGTACTGATCACGGGTTGTTCATCCGGAATAGGCCGCGCCTGTGCGCTCAGGATGCACCGTGCGGGAATGCTCGTGTACGCCACCGCGCGCAGGCCCGAGACGCTCGCCCCGCTGGCCGCCGAGGGCATCCGCACCCTGCGTCTCGACGTCACCGACGAGGAGAGCATGCGCGCGGCCGTCGACACCGTCGAAGCCGCCCACGGGCCGGTCGGCACGCTGGTGAACAGCGCGGGGTTCGCCGCCTCCGGTGTCGTGGAGGAGATCGGACTGCCCGAGATGCGGAGGCAGTTCGAGACCAACGTGTTCGGACTGGCCCGCCTGAGCCAGCTGGTCCTGCCCGGCATGCGGGCCGCGGGGCGGGGCACCATCGTCAACCTCTCCTCGATCTTCGGCCGTTACGCGGTCCCCGGCGGCGGCTTCTACCAGGCGTCCAAACACGCCGTCGAGGCGCTCAGCGACGCGCTCCGGCTGGAGACCTCCGGCTTCGGCGTCAAGGTCGTCCTCATCGAGCCCGGCCCGGTGCGCACCACCAACTTCGGCGCGACGTACGTGGACAACCTCCCGTCCGCCGGCGAGGTCTACGACGACTTCCGGCGGCGCACCGCCGACTACTTCGAGGCGATCTACACCGGCAGCCGCCGCACCCTCGCGGGCACCTTCACCGTCGAGGCCGACGACGTGGCCCGCGTCGTGACCCGGGCGGCCCTCGCCCGGCGCCCCCGGGCCCGCTACCCGGTCGGCTTCCTCGCCCGGAGCACCATCGCGCTGCGCCGCCTGGCCCCGGACGTGGTCTTCGACCACCTCTTCGTACGGCGCGCGTTCCCCGTGCCGCGCGGCAGCGCCGGCCGGACCGCCCCGGCCCGCGCGGTGTCCGCGCTCCGGCGGACGGCGCCGGTGACCCGCACCGCCTCCCCAGGTAAGGACTTGTGATGAACACCCTCACCGCCACTGCCACTTCCCCTGCCACCGCCCCCGGCCCGAAGGGCGCCCCCCTCGTGGGCAGCCTCGGCCCCTGGCGCCGCAACACCGCCGAGTTCCTGCTCGGCCTCCAGCGCGACTACGGCGAACTGGTCCGGATGCGGCTCGGGCCGATGACGGTCCACCAGGCCACCAGCCCCGAGGCGGTCCGCAGGGTGCTGGTGGAGAACAACGCCAACTACGTGCGCGGGCCGCTGTACGAGCAGTTCGGCGTGGTCATGGGCAAGGGCCTGCTCACCACGGACGGCGAGTTCTGGCGCGGTCACCGCCGGGCCGTGCAACCGGTGTTCCTGAAGAACGCCGTGACCGACATCGTCCCGAACATCGTCTCGGCCACCCAGGAGATGCTGGACGAGTGGGAGGCCCGGGCCGCGCGTGACGAGCCGGTGGACCTGATGGCCGAGATGCTGCGGCTCACCCTGGTCACCCTCAGCCGCTCGCTGTTCGCCTACGACATCAAGCCCGCCTCCCACGTGCTGAAGCGGATCGTGGACGACGTGGTGGAGGTGATGTTCCGGCGGGGCACCGCCTCCGAGATGCTGCCCTCCTGGCTGCCCACCGCCCGCAACCGCAAGATCGCCCACATCCACCAGGTCTTCGACGAGGTCGTCGCGAACGTCCGGGAGAACTACGCGCGCACCGGCGAGGGCCCGCTGATCGCCCTGATGGAACAGGCCGAGGACCCGGCCACCGGCCGGCCGTGGACCGACCGGCAGCTGCGCGACGAACTGCTCACCATCTACCTGGCGGGCCACGAGACCACGGCCGTGTCGCTGTGCTGGACACTGCTGTCGATCGCCAACCACCCGCATGTGCAGGAGGAGCTGGACGGGGAGATCGACGGGGTGCTGGGCGGCGGCACCCCCGATGCCGACAGCGCGGCCGGGCTGACGTACACCCGGATGGTCGTGGACGAGAGCCTGCGGATGTACCCGCCGATCTGGATCTTCCCGCGGGCCGCCGTCGGCCCCGACACCCTCGACGGCTACGACATCGAGGCCGGTTCGTCGATCCTGCTCTCGCCGCTCGCCTCCCACCACAACCCGCGCCACTGGGACAACCCGGTGGCCTTCGACCCGTACCGGTTCACCCCGCAGGCCGTGCGGGAGCGGCCCCGCATGGCGTACTTCCCGTTCGGCGCCGGGCCCCGGCAGTGCGTCGGCAACTCCATGGCGCTGCTCGAACTGCGGATCATCGTGGCGATGATCAATCAGCGTTTCCAGCTCAACCTCGTGCCGGGCGACGCGTTGCGCTACGGCTCTCCCGTCATCTCCCTGCGCCCGCTGCGGGACGTCATGGTGCGCCTGCGCCCCCGCGAGAGGAAGCCGGGGAGCGTGACGCCCGCGGCGTCGGCCGCGGGGGCACCCCGCGCGGCGTCGGCCGCGGCAACAGCCCCTGCGGCCGAGAGCCCGGCGTGCCCGTACGGCGCGGGAGGTGCGTAGACCCGGACGGGCACCGAGGCCTCCGGCACGACCCGCGTCGGCGGTTCAGCGGCGGCGGCCCCGGGACGGCCTGCTCCGCCGTCCGTTCGGCGCGGAACCCGTGCGCGCGGCGGGCTTCTCGGTGGCCGGCGGGGCGAGGACCACGGGCACGCCCGAGGGCTCCTGCGCCCCGGTGATGCGGCTCAGTTCGACCTCGTCCGAGCGGACCCGGGTGATCTGCGGGGTGATCCCGGCGTCGGCCATCAGTCGGGTCATCTCGCGCCGCTGGTGCGGCAGGACCAGGGTGACGACGGTGCCGGACTCGCCGGCGCGGGCCGTACGGCCGCCGCGGTGCAGGTAGTCCTTGTGGTCGCCGGGCGGGTCCACGTTGACGACCAGGTCGAGGTTGTCGACGTGGATGCCGCGGGCGGCGACATTGGTCGCCACCAGGACCGAGACCTGCCCGTCCTTGAACCGGGCCAGGGTCCTGGTCCGCTGGGACTGGGACTTCCCGCCGTGCAGCGCCATCGCGCGCACGCCCACGGCCAGCAGCTTCTTGGCCAGCCGGTCGGCGGCGTGCTTGGTGTCCAGGAACATGATCACGCGCCCGTCGCGGGCGGCGATCCGGGTCGTGGTGGCGTGCTTGTCGTCGTCCTCCACGTGGAGCAGGTGGTGCTCCATGGTGGTGACGGCGCCCGCGGACGGGTCGACGGAGTGCACCACCGGGTCGTGCAGGTACGTGCGGACCAGCCGGTCGACGTTGCGGTCCAGGGTGGCGGAGAACAGCATCCGCTGCCCGCCCGGGCGCACCTGGTCGAGCAGGGCGGTCACCTGCGGCATGAAGCCCATGTCGGTCATCTGGTCGGCCTCGTCGAGGACGGTGATGTCGACGTGGTCCAGCCGGCAGTCACCTCGGTCTATGAGGTCCTTGAGGCGACCGGGCGTGGCGACGACGACCTCGGCGCCGGAGCGCAGCGCGTTCGCCTGCCGGCCGATCGGCATGCCGCCGACCACCGTGGCGAGCCGCAGCCGCAGCGCGCGGGCGAAGGGGGTGAGGGCGTCGGTGACCTGCTGGGCCAGCTCGCGGGTCGGCACGAGGACCAGGGCGAGCGGCTGCCGGGCCTCGGCCCGCCGCCCGTCGACGCGGGCCAGCAGGGCGAGCCCGAAGGCGAGCGTCTTGCCCGAGCCGGTGCGCCCGCGGCCCAGGACGTCCCGGCCGGCCAGGGAGTTCGGCAGGGTCGCCGCCTGGATGGGGAACGGCGCGGTCAGCCCCTCGGCGCGCAGCGCGGCGAGCAGCCGCTCGGGCAGGTCGAGGTCGTCGAACGCCTCGACGGCCGGAAGGGCCGGGGTGATGGTGGCGGGCGGTGCGAACTCCCCGCCGGGGGCGGGGCGGCGCCCGCCGCGGCCGCCGCCGGACGGGCGGGAGGCGGTGCCTGCGCCGCCCGACTTACGGGAGCGGAACCCGTTGCCGCGGGAGTGGGGGGAGCCGTTGCTCCTGCGAGCCGTGCGGTCCATGGGAGAACCTTCCTCGAAGCGGCACGCGTCGAGGAATGCGCGACGGCACCGCAGTGCCGCAGGATTCGCAAGAGTTGAGCCGGATTGGAACAAAACGAGCCGAGGCCCGCACCGCGAGGGTGCGGGCCCCGGTCAGGGCATGCGCGTACGCGTCAGGCGGGAACGATGTTCTCGGCCTGCGGGCCCTTCTGGCCCTGCGTGACGTCGAAGGTGACCTTCTGGCCTTCCTGGAGCTCACGGAAGCCAGAGGTGGCGATGTTCGAGTAGTGGGCGAAGACGTCCGGGCCGCCACCCTCCTGCTCGATGAAGCCGAAGCCCTTTTCCGAGTTGAACCACTTCACGGTGCCGGTAGCCATATGAATCTCCCTTGAGGGCAGTACTCAGGGCCCGCACCTTGCGGGCCCGTAGTCGCCGAAATGATCACCCTAAGGAGATCCGAGAATCCTCGGAAACAAAAAAGAGTGCTCGTCGACAAACGGTCGAAAGAGCACTCGAAGTCTCTGGGAACCAAAACTGCAACGCCAGCCAAGGTAGCACAGGCCGCGTCGGAAAGCTCGGGAATCTCGTACCGGAGGTGGACCCGGCCCCCCTGCGTACTGCGTTCCGAGTACCGGAGAGTGTCGGCAGGCGCACGACGACGGGACGGTCCCCTCCCGGAGAGGCTCGGCAGACGTCCGACACCAGATGTGGAGACCTCCTGCCGTGGCAACTTTCCTGTATCGAGTGGGCCGTCTGGCCTTCCGGCGGCGCTGGTACGTCGCCCTGGTCTGGGCGGCCGTCCTGGCAGCCGTGGGGCTGGGCTCCCTCAAGGCCCCGGGGGCCGCCGACGAGGAGTTCTCGATGCCCGGCATCGAGTCCCAGAAGGCGTTCGACCTGATGGAGCAGCGCTTCCCCGGGGCCACGGCCGACAGCGCGACGGCCAGGGTCGTCTTCATCGCGCCGAGCGGCGAGAAGGTCACGGCCGCCGGGAACAAGGAGGCCGTCGAGAAGACCGTGGCCGAGCTCGGTGACGGCCCGCAGGCGGCGAGCGCCGTCGACCCGTTCCGCGCGAAGACGATCAGCCGGGACGGCAGGACGGCCTTCGCCACGGTCACCTACGAGGTCGAGGCCGGCGACCTCACCGACGCCGGCCGCGGCCACCTGGAGCGGACCCTCGACCAGGCCCGGGACTCCGGCCTGACCGTCGAGGCGGGCGGCACCGCGCTGGCCGCCGAGGGCGGCCCGGGCGGCATGGCCGAGGTGATCGGCGTCGCGATCGCCGCCGTGGTGCTCCTGGTCACCTTCGGCTCCCTGGCCGCCGCGGGGCTGCCCCTGCTGACGGCCGTGGTCGGGGTCGGCATCAGCATGGCCGCGATCCTCGCCCTGTCCAGCGCCCTGGGCCTGTCCACGACCACCGGCACCCTGGCGATGATGCTGGGCCTCGCCGTGGGCATCGACTACGCCCTGTTCGTCGTCTCCCGCTACCGGGAGGAACGCGCCAAGGGCCGCACGCCGCAGGAGGCGACGGCGCTGGCCGTCGGCACGGCCGGTTCCGCGGTCGTGTTCGCCGGGCTCACCGTCGTGATCGCACTGGCCGGGCTCGCCGTGGTCGGCATCCCGATGCTCACGAAGATGGGGCTGGCCGCGGCGGGCGCGGTCGTCGTGGCCGTACTGATCGCCCTCACCCTCGTCCCCGCGCTCCTCGGTTTCTGGCCGAACGCCGTACTCACCCGGCGGGCCCGCAAGAGCGGCCGGATCGAGCCGAGCACCGAAGCGGGCGCCGGCACCCGCTGGGCGCGGTTCGTGCTGCGCCGTCCCCTGCCCGTCCTGCTCCTCGGCGTCGTCGGCCTGGGCGCCCTCGCCCTGCCCGCCGCCGACCTCCAGCTCGGCATGCCCGGGGACGAGGCCAAGCCGGTCTCCACCACCGAGCGCCGGGCCTACGACGCGCTCGCCGAAGGCTTCGGGCCGGGCTCCAACGGGCCGCTGACCATCGTGGTGGACGCCAAGGGCACCGCCGACCCGAAGGCCGCCGCCGGCACGATCGCCGAGGAGATCGGCGGCACCCGGGGCGTCGTGTCCGTCTCCCCGGCCCGCTTCAACGCCGCCGGCGACACCGCGGTCTTCTCGGCCGTCCCCGCCACCGCGCCGACCGACGAGAAGACCAAGGACCTGGTCACCACCATCCGGGACGAACGCCCCGGCATCGAGTCCGGCACCGGCGCCACCTACGAGGTCACCGGCACCACCGCGATGAACATCGACATCGCCGAGAAGGTCCAGGCCGCGCTGATCCCGTACCTGGTCGTCGTGGTCGGCCTGGCGATCGTGCTGCTGCTGGTGGTCTTCCGGTCCCTGCTCGTCCCGCTCAAGGCGGCCCTCGGCTTCCTGCTGTCGGTGCTGGCCTCCCTCGGCGCGGTCGTGGTGGTCTTCCAGCAGGGCCACGGTGCCGAGATCCTCGGCGTGGAGCAGACCGGCCCGATCATGAGCCTGATGCCGATCTTCCTGGTGGGCATCGTCTTCGGCCTCGCGATGGACTACGAGGTGTTCCTCGTCTCCCGGATGCGGGAGGCCCACGTCCACGGCGAGTCGCCCGCCCAGGCGATCACGTCCGGCTTCCGGCACAGCGCCCGGGTGGTCGTGGCCGCCGCCCTGATCATGATCGCGGTGTTCGCCGGGTTCATCGGCGAGAGCGACTCCATGATCAAGATGATCGGCTTCGGACTGGCCTCCGCCGTCCTCTTCGACGCCTTCGTCGTACGGATGGCGATCGTGCCCGCCGTCCTCGCCCTGCTCGGCGACAAGGCCTGGTGGCTGCCCAAGTGGCTGGACCGGGCGCTGCCCCGGGTCGACGTGGAGGGCGAGGCCCTCAGCCGGCCGGAGCCGGAACCGGCCGCGGACCCCGCCCGCGACCTGGAGCCGGCCCGCATCTGAGGCGCCGCACCCCGGGCCGCCCGTGGCGAAGGACACGGGCGGCCCCTCGCGCGTCCCCGCCGGACGTCGACCACGATGGTCCCAGCCCCACCGACCGGAGAGCCCGATGAGCATCCCCTTGGAGCGCCGCTACGCGGACCGCCTGGAGGAATTCGCCGAACAGCACCCCTTCCTCGTCGACCTGGCGATGGTCCTGGGGCTGATGGGCTGCGCGACCTTCGGCACGTCCCTCTCCCTGCCCGGCGCCGACCCGCCCGCCCAGGACAAGGCGGGCGTCGTCCTCATGGGCGTGGCCTGTCTCGTCCTGCTCAAGCACCGGGCCTACCCGCGCACCGCCGTCACGATCACGACGGGCTGCACCGTGACGGTGGTCGCGATGGGCTATCTGCTCACGCCCCTGCTGCTGGCACCGATCATGGCGGCGCTGTACTGGCTCGCCACCCTCACCGACCGCAGGACCACCCGCGTTTACGGCGTCGGCACCATGGCGGCGGTGATCGTCGCGGCCGTGTTCACCGACTCCATGGACCATCTGTCGCTGCTGCTGAGGACGATCGGCCCCTTCTTCTGGCTGATGCTGCCCCTGGCCGCCGGCAACATGACGCGGCTGCGGCGCGCCTACCTCCAGGCCGTGCAGGCCCGGGCGGAGCACGCCGAGCGCACCCGGGAGGAGGAGGCCCGGCTGCGGGTCACCGAGGAACGGATGCGCATCGCCCGGGAGCTGCACGACGTCGTGGCCCACCACATGGCCCTGGCCAACGCCCAGGCCGGCACCGCCGCGCACCTCGCCCTCACCCGCCCCGAGGAGTCCCGGAAGATCCTCGACGACCTGACCGGCACGACGTCCTCCGCGCTGCGGGAGCTGAAGGCCGCCCTGGGCCTGCTCCGCCAGGACGGCGAGGGCCCCGGTTCCGGGTCGCTGGACCCGTCCCCGGGTCTGTCCCGCCTGCCCGAGCTGGTCTCGGCGTGCGAGTCGGCGGGCCTTGAGGTCACCGTCACCACCGAGGGGGAACCGCAGCCGCTGTCACCCGGCGTCGACCTGACCGCGTACCGGATCGTGCAGGAAGCCCTGACCAACGTCACCAAGCACGCCACGGCCGATGCCGCCCACGTGCTCCTCGCCTACACCGGCTCCCGTCTGCTGATCACCGTCACCAACGACGGCCCCAGCGAGCCGGCGGTCGCCCGGGGCCGCGGCTTCGGCGTGATGGGAATGCGCGAGCGCGCCCTCTCCATCGGCGGCGAACTGTGCGCGGGCCCCCGCCCCCAGGGCGGCTTCGAGGTCACCACCGCGCTGCCCCTGCAACCCTCCCTCCACCTCGCCGAAGGAACCACCGCATGAGCATCAGGGTGCTGCTCGCCGACGACCAGGCCCTGCTGCGGGCCACCTTCCGCATCCTCATCGACTCCTGCGCGGACATGGAGGTGGTCGCCGAGGCCTCCGACGGTGCCGAGGCGGTCGACCTGACCCGAAAGCTGCGCCCGGACATCGTCCTCATGGACATCCGTATGCCCGGCACCGACGGCCTCACCGCCACCTCCGAGCTGTGCGCCGACCCGGAGCTGTCCGCCACCCGTGTCCTGATCCTCACCACGTTCGAGACCGAGGACTACGTCGCCCAGGCCCTGCGCGCCGGAGCCAGCGGCTTCCTCGGCAAGGACGTCACCGCCGACACCCTGCTGGACGGCCTGCGCACGGTGGCCTCCGGCGAGGCCCTCCTGTCGCCCGTCGCCACCCGCTCCCTCATCACCCGGTTCCTCATGGCCCCCGCCCCCGGCACCCACCTGGCACCACCGGAGCGTCTCGCCGACCTCACGGTCCGCGAGCGCGAGGTGATGGCCCTGGCCGCGGAGGGCAGGTCCAACACGGAGATCGCCGAGGACCTCACCGTCAGCCCGCTGACCGTGCGCACGCACATTCACCGTGCCATGACCAAGCTGCACGCCCGGGACCGCGCACAGCTGGTCGTCATCGCCTACCAGACGGGGCTCGTGCGGGCGACGCCACCGGTGTGAGCCCCTCGGCGGCCGCGCCTACGGCCTGCCGTAGGCCGCGACCATGATCTTCTCGGCGGTCCTGTTCATGTCCTGGCCCTTGGCGTCGGTGGAGTTGACGCTGTAGACGAGGGTGCGCGAGCCGTTGCGGGTGGAGGCGATGGCGGCGTTGTACCCCCAGCGCCCGCCCGTCTTGCCCCAGACCTCGCGCCCGCCCAGCACCTTCATGGACAGTCCGACGGAGTAGGCGGCCGGCTTCCCGGTCCTGAAGTCGGTCACCTCGGGCAGCGTGAACATCTCCTCCAGCAGCGGCCCCCGCACGATCCGCCCCCGGAACAGGGCGCGGGTGAACGTCTCCAGGTCCGCGGTGGTCGAGATGATGTTCCCGGCCGCCCACGCGTCCGTCGCCCCCCACACGGTGACGTCCCGGAGCCCGGTCGTGCCGTCGTCGAGACGCATGGTCTGGTAGCCGCGGTTGTGCGGCCCGTCGATGCGCGGGTTCGTCCCCGGGAAGGAGGTGTCCCGCAGTCCCAGCGGCCCGAGCACCCGCCGGGCGACCTGACGCTCGTAGGAGTCGTGGGTGACGCGTTCGATGAGCAGGCCGGCGACGGTGTAGCCGATGTTGAGGTAGTGCTGCCGCTCGCCCGGCGCGAACTCGGGCCTCTTCGACATCGCCGAGCGGACCATGTCCCGGGGGTCGTACACCCGGAAGCGGTTGGCGTACGCCTCCTCGACGGTGGTGCCGGGGAAGTCGGGGGCGGGGATGCCGTGGGTGTGGTCGAGGAGCTGCCGGACGGTGACGCCCGCGTACGACGCCGGGATCAGGTCCGGCAGGTACGAGCGGGCGCTGCGGTCCAGGTCCAGGCGTCCCTCCTCGGCCAGTTGCAGGGCGACCGCGGCGGTGAAGACCTTGGTGACGGACCCGGCGCGGAACCGGGCGGCGGGATCGGCGGGCCGGCCGCTCCGCAGATCGTGGACGCCCGAACTGCCGTGCCAGGTGCCCTTCTTGCCGCCGACCCGCACGAGGGCGGCGGTGGCGTCGGCGCCGGGGAGGCCTGCGATGGCGGCTTCGAGGGCGGCGTTCGGGGACTGCCCGGTGGTGGACGGCGCGGCCGGGGCGGAGGCGGCAGCCGGGTCGGACGCGGCGGCCGGGAGCACGGACGGCCCCGCGGCGATGCCCGCGACGAGCAGGGCGGCGGTCAGCAGACCGGTACGGGTCTTCATGGCGAACTCCGGTGAGAAGGAGGGACGTTGGGTGACGTCCTCATCCTCCGGAGCTGCGCCGCCGGGCGGATCGCCCTCGCCGGTGGTCCTGCGGCGTCACTTCCTCGCCGACGCGGGGGAGGGTCCGGCCCGGCCCGCTCCCCCGGGCGGGGGACCCCCGGCGGCGACGAGGCCGGTCTCGTAGGCGCAGATCACGGCCTGGATCCGGTCCCTGAGGCCCAGCTTCGCGAGCACGTTGCCCACATGCGTCTTGACGGTGTGGTCGCTGACCACCAGCTCGGCGGCGATCTCGGCGTTCGACAGGCCCCGTGCGAGCAGCAGCAGCGTCTCGCGCTCCCGGGCGGTCAGGACGTCCAGCCGGGGATCGGGTCTGCGGTTCCGGGCGGCGGGGCGGGTGTACTGCTCCACCAGACGCCGGGCGACGGAGGGGGCGAGCAGCGAGTCGCCCCGGGCGACGACCCGCACGGCGTGCACGAGGTCGTCGCGGCGGACGTCCTTGAGCAGGAAGCCGCTCGCGCCCGCGTGCAGGGCGTCGTACACGTACTCGTCGGAGTCGAAGGTCGTCAGCATCACCGTCCGGCAGTCGCCCGCGGCGCTGATCGCCCGGCAGGCCTCGATGCCGTCCACGCGGGGCATCCGGATGTCGAGCAGCGCCACATCGGGCGCGTGCCGCCGCACCGCCTCGACGGCCTCGCCGCCGTCCCCCGCCTCGGCGACGACCTCGATGTCCGGCTGCGCGTCCAGGATCATCGCGAAGCCGCTGCGCACGAGTTCCTGGTCGTCGGCGACGATGACACGGATCGTCATCGCCCCGCCTCCGCCGCGTGCGGCACGGGAATCCGCACCCGCACCTCGAACCCCCGCCCGTCCGCGCCGGGCCCCGCGGCCGCACTGCCCCCGTGCGCCGCCGCCCGCTCCCGCATTCCGGCCAGCCCGTGCCCGCCCCGACGGGACATCCCTCGCGGCCCCTTTCCGTCATCGATCACGACGACCCCCAACTCGCCCTCTCCATAAGTCAATTCAACATGCACCGTCCGCGCGTCCGCATGCTTGAGGGTATTGGTCAGGGCCTCCTGGACCACCCGGAAGACGGTGGCCCCGACGCCCTCCGGAACGGGCCGGACGTCGCCGAGGGCCCGGTACGTCACGTCGAGCCCGCTCCCGCGCACCCGGCCGAGGAGACCGGGCAGGGCGGCGAGTCCGGGCTGCGGCTCGCGCGGGGCGGCGGAACCGGGCCCGTCGGCGCCGTCCCGCAGCACGCCCAGCATGTCCCGCAACTGGGTCATGGCGTCCCGCCCGGTCGCGGAGATGGCGTCGAAGGCGGCCACGGCCCGCTCGGGCGCTGCACGCACCGCCACCGGTCCCGCCTCGGCCTGCACGATCATCAGGCTCACGGCGTGGGAGAGGATGTCGTGCATCTCCCGTGCGATCCGGGCCCGTTCGCGTGCCGCGGCCTGCTCGGCCTCGACGCGGTGGGCCCGCTGCCGGGCGTCGGTGAGCCGCCCGAACACGTAGGCGGCGGCGAACACGAAGAGGGAGAAGGTCAGTTCACGCGCCGACCGGGTGTTGAGCCACACCCCCACCGGCACGGCGACCAGCAGGACGAGCCCGGTGAGGATCCGTTTGCGCGCCGAGGACAGCGCGGCGATCGTGTAGACGACGACGAGTCCGGTGTACGGCAACGGCTGCCCGGGCCCGTCCAGGGTGAACCGGTACAGGGCGCCCGTGGCCAGCACCGCGAACAGCACGGCGACGGGTGCGCGCCGCCGCCAGACCAGGGGTACGACGGTGAGGGTGCTCAGCCCGTAGGCGCCCCAGGTCGCCGGTGGCGCCCCGGCCGCCCGCGGCACGAGGAACGGCATGGTCATCGCGCCCTGGACCAGGAGCGCGAGGCCGATGTCGACGACCAGGGGCCTGGCCGCCGCCAGCGCCCGGCCGCGCTCCCACCACACCCGTACGTCCCCGCGTGTTTCCCCCACGCGACCTCACGGTAACGGGCGGGCCGGGCCGAGGGGCCGGATCACCGCTCCCGCATCACGCTCCCGCGGCCCGGAAGGTGACCTCACGGCGGACGGCCTCGTCGATCTCCTCGACGGTGAGCAGCGGCGTCGCCCGGGTGCGGACGGTCCCGCTGGCCTTGACGGTGAGGCTGACGGCGGCCATGGAGACACTGTCGGGGAAGTCGACGATCATCACGACATCGTCCTCCCCGAAGGCGAAGTACATCGCCTCGACCCTTCCCCCGAGCCCGGTGACGACCTGCTCCACGGCGGCCCGGCGCCCACTCGCCCCCTCCTTGAGCAGACCCCTGGTGCCGTCCCTGGTGTAGCTGGCCTGAATGAGGAACTTCGGCATGACCGCTTCCCGCCCGTCGCTTGTCGGATGTGCGGCATGCCTTCCCGGCGCGTCGGCGGTCGCCCCGCACGCAGGGCTCACATTCACCCGTTGGCAGCTGTCGGGAGGCCTTCTCGCACCGGCCCTGTCTCAGGCCCGCGGATAGCCACGGCGGCGTCCGTGACGACCAGGCGGCGGGCTGTCGCCGCGTTGGAGCGGCCTTCCGCCATGAGAGCGAGGACCTCGCGTTCCTAGGGAGTGATCTCCTGCCGCACACGCTGCGCCCGCTCAAGGTCGGGGTGCCCCGCCGCATACCGGGCCACGTAGAGGGATACGGCCCTGTCGATGTCAGCCACCGCGCCCTCCTGGTCACCCGCCGCACTCCGGGTCAGGGAGCGCTCGACCACCGCGTCGGCCACGTACGGGTGCTCACTGCCCATACACCCCTCGAACATGGCGACGGCCCGGTTCAGCACCGACATCGATTCCTCGTAGCGGCCCTGGTCGCACAGCAGCGCACCCAGTTTCGTAAGGCTGCCCGCCACATCCGGGTGGTCCTGGAACTCCTCCTCCCGCACCGCGACAACCCGCCGCAGCAGTCCATACGCCTCCTCCAGGCGCCCCGAGCGCCGCAGGACCTCGGCGAGATGACCGTCGACATCGATCACGTCACGGTGGTTCTCCCCGTAGTCGGCCCCGTAGTCCGCGATGAGCAGGGTGCGCGCCGTGCGCAGTTCCTGCTCCGCCGTGTCGAGGTCGTCCAGTTCCCGGCTGATGATGCCGAGATGCTTGTGACACGTGGCCATGTCGATGGCCGGGGTGTCCGGCAGGGCCGAACGGACCTCGAGCGCCTCGCGGTAGGCACCGGCGGCCTCCTGGAGACGGCCGCGCCTCCACAGGGCGTCTCCGTACGTCACCCATGCCTCCGCTACCAAAGGAGGCCGTACGCCGTCGGACTGCCGCAAGTTCTCCAGCACCTCACGGGCGACCTGCTCGGCCTCCTCGAATGCGGTCAACTCTCGCAGGATCCGGCTCAGATGGAGGCGCAGTCGGCCCACGAAATGATCCTGGTCGCCGAGTTCGCCGACCGCCGCCGCGATGGCCTGCTCGGTCACGCGGCGCGCTTCCCCCAGCTCTGCCTGGTGGTAGTAGACACGGCCGAGTGCGGCGAGCACCGCGGCCCTCGCCAGCCGGTCGGGTTGCACTCGTGACGACTCCACCTCCAGAGCCTGTTCCAGCAGTCCCCGCGCCGGACGGTGTTCGCCCCGCAGATGCAGATAGCGTCCCGCACGCAGCAGCAGTGACCCCAATACGGCGGGGCAGCGCTCCCGTAACAGCGGGTAGTGCGCCGCCCGCGCCTCGGTGAGCTCCAGAACGTGCGGCATGAGGCGTCGGCACGTCACCCAGGACGCCGGACTCAAAGGCTCCACGGGGAATGCCGAGTTCACCAACGTCAGCGCCGAACAGGCCGCCCAGCGCCGTTCCTCGGGACCGGCCATCCGGCTGAGCACATACTCCTGAGCCAGGCGGTGGATGGTGATGCGGTCCTCCGTGGCGTCGACCAGCGACAGCCTGACCAGTACCGCCAGCACTCGGTCGTACTCGGCACGCGTGGCAGGCAGCCCTCCTCGTTCCCCGCCGAGGACGCCGATGTGCTCGGGGACCAGGTCTCTCGGGATGTCGTCCGGCGCCAGAAAGGAGAAGACGGAGAGCAACGCCCGAACATGCGGGTTCTCGTCGTTGGCTGAGTCGAAACTGACATTCCAGGAAGTGGCCATGGCCGAGGCATACCAATCCGTGTCGGCTGCTGCTGACATGTGGCGCGGTCCCTCACCCAGCAGGGCTCGGTATCCGGCCAGGGACGCACGGCGCTCCTCCACATAGGCGCCGACGTACTCCAGGGCGAAGGGAAGACCGCCGAGGCGGGCGGTGACGTCCCGCGCGGCCTCGCGGTCGGACTCCCGCGTGCGTTTGAGGAGGAAGGCCTCCCCGTCGTCCAGGTCGAAGGCTTTCAGCGGGACCCGGTTCACGCCCAGGGAGCCCCAGTTGGGGTTGCGCGAGGTGATCAGCACGTCGCCGTTCGACGCGCGGGGCCAGATCGTGGAGATGTCCGGGGGCTGCTCGACGTTGTCGTAGACAAGGAGCCAGCGGCTCCGCTCGCGCAGAGCGGTCCAGAGCCGGGTGAGCATCACCGCCAGATCCGGGACCTCCTCCGCGCCCAGAGTCCGTGCAAGTTCGGCGAGCTGGCCGCTCAATGACACCTGCCGCTCGGCATTGACCCACCACACCACGTCGTAGTGGCTGGCGAAGCGATGTCCGAACTCCAGCGCTGTCTGGGTCTTGCCGACTCCCGGCAGACCCACCAGGCCGCCGGCGTCGGGGCGGGGCCCGCCGTCGTCCGAGAGCAAGCACTGCGCCAACGTGGCCAAAGCAGCGTCACGGTCGGTGAAGTGCGGGTTGCGCGGTGGGATGTTGGTGATGGCCGCGCCCCATGCGGGGTAGCCGAGCCCAGCGGCGAGGAGTGCCACGTCTGTCACCGCGCCCCTGGGTGTGAGTCCCAACCGGTGGAGGCGCGTCACCAGAGCGGACGCAGCCACATCCGGTTCCCGGGACGACAGGTCCAGACAGGCTTCGTGAGGCAGCGTCTCGAGCGGATTCACCTCCCCCTGCCGCGCGTCGCCCCAGAGATCGAGTGATCCATAGCGGATCCAGCCGATCGGCTCGCCCGCCTCATGAGCGGCGATCAGCTGGTGCAGCCATCCGGCGTAATGGGCCAGGTTCTGCGGCGGGACCTCGGGGAGCAGGACCAGGGCGCTGTCGGCACCGTCCAGGAGCTGCGTAACGGCCTGCTCCGGGCCGCCGTCCTGGGGCGGCAGCCCGCCCCGCCGCAGGACTGTGAACCCGGCGCGGACCAGTACCGTCGCGGTCCAGTCCGCCCAGGTCCGCTCCCCTGGCAGGTAGCAGAGGGCTATGGTCTGCTGTTCCGACGGCATGTCCTGAGCCCCGCGCGGACCGCTGACACGACGCGGATCCGCCAGGCCGCGGTCGGTCACGGCAGCCGTACCGAGGTAGGTGATGCCGGCCGTCAGGCCCGTGGCGACGACCTGGGACAGGGACGGGCTTCCGGCGAATCCCTCGCCGACGCTGGCGTAAGAGACGACGGCGCCACCGAGCGCGATGACTGAGGGCATCGCGAATCGGGCCACCCACGTACGCGCGGCCGCACCGGGTCCACAGGCCACGGCATCACCCTCGGGCCCCGCCAAGGAGGCGGACGCGGGATCGAGGTCGTCCGGCCCGGGCTCGGGGAGGACGGACATCAGGTCGGCCGACCTTCTGGGGAGCCGGTGACGGCAGAGCGCATCCTCACCCCTCACGTAAGTCAACTTTGGTCAATCTTAGGAGATTTAGCCATTGATCGCTGTGTTTGCACGGACAAGGGGATGACCTGATGGGGCGGTTCGAGAAGCTGCTTCGGGTGGTGCGGGAACGAAACGGCGAAGCCATCCAGCGCCTGCGAATCGGAGTGCCGTCCACGATCCATGACTGGGCGCCCGCCACCGGGCGAATGCAGGTCGTCATCGACGCCGACACCCGCCTGGTGGCCTCCGCCCGGCCCGCACCCGTCAACAATGCAGACGCACACCTCTGGCGCCGGTCCGACCTGCCCGCCGTCGCGGACGGCACGACCATGATCGCGGACGGCGCTCACCTGGGCACGACGCTTTAGGCTTGATCCCGTGGAGCTCCTGCACCTGCGCTATTTCCTCGCCGTCGCCCAAGAGCTGAACTTCTCCACCGCGGCCCGCAAACTGCACATGGCGGCCTCCCCGTTGAGCCGGCGGATCAAGGACCTCGAGAACGAGGTCGGGCACCGGCTGTTCGACCGGGACACCCATCACGTACGGCTCACCGCGGCCGGCAACGCGCTGCTGCCGATCGCCCGCGGGGTGCTGGAACAGGTCGACTCCATCCGGTGGCGGCTGGACGAGACGGCCCGGCCGCAGCGCACCACCCTGCTGCTCGGCGTGCCCACCGGCGTCCATCCCGACCTGCGGGAGCGGATGGACGCCCTGGCCGAGCGGGTCGGCGACCGGTTCGAGATCAAACGCTGGCCCGGCGGCACGGACCGGCTCGTCGACGCCGTGTGCGACGGCCGGCTGGCGCTGACCCTGGCCCGGCTCCCGGCCGGTGGCGATCCGGCGCTGGAGCAGATGCCCGTGATGTCGGAGCGGCTCGGCGCGGTCGTGCCCCGGGACCGGTTCGCGGGGCGCGAGTCCGTCGCCCTCGCGGAACTGGCGGAACTCGCCTACGCGGGCTCCCCTACGGCGGTGACCAACGCCTACTTCCGCGGGCTCGACCAGCAGCTCGCCGAACTCGGCATCAAGAAGCGCATCGAACTGGGCAGCGCCACATTCGAGGGAATCTCCGAAATAGTCTCCAGCGGTCTGGCGTTCTCCATTTCCATGCTGGACCCCAGAAGCCCGGTGCAGAATTACCGTCTCGACAATGTCGCCGTTCTTCCCTTCTCCGATTTCCACCCTCGTCTGGAGACCGGGCTGATCTGGCGCAAGGACCGGGCGAACGGCGGTGACCTGCAAGAAGTTGTGGCGGCGGCCCGAGAGGTCTTCGCCGAGCCGCTCCACTCATAACCACACGCATAATCACCGTAAAATCTCCACGAAAAGCGGTATGACCACTGCGGTCATACCGCTTTTCGTTATTCGGTCACACCATTCGTTTCCATTCGGCGACTCTCCGAGCTAACTTAGTTTCCAGATACACACACATGGCGAGCGAAGGAGTGAAGAAACCGATGAAGGACATCACCGACACCGTCGCCGGCCCGCTGCAAGGCGTCCGCGTGATCGACCTCTCGACCGTGGTGATGGGCCCCTACGCCGCCCAGATCCTCGGCGACCTGGGCGCCGACGTGATCAAGATCGAGTCGCCGGCCGACACCGTCCGCGTGGGCCACTACAAGACCACCCCGGGCATGACCCCGTTGAACCTCAACGTCAACCGCAACAAGCGCAGCGTCGCCCTCAACCTCAAGGACGACACCGACCGCGAGCGCGCACTGCGGCTGATCGACACCGCGGACGTACTGATCACCAACATGCGCCCCGGCGCCCTGCACCGGCTCGGTCTGTCCTACGACGACATCGCCGCCCGCAACCCCGGCCTCGTCTACGCCCACGCCCAGGGCTTCCGCAGCGACTCGGACCGGGCCGGAAACGCCGCGTACGACGAGACCGTGCAGGCCGCCTCCGGCCTGGTCGACATCGCCGACCGGGCCCTCGGCGAGCCCGTCTACCTGCCGACCATCATCGGTGACAAGGTCTCCTCGCTGACCATCGCCTACAGCGTGCTGGCCGCCCTGCTGCACCGGAACAACACCGGCCAGGGCCAGCTCATCGAGATCCCGATGACCGACACCCTGATCGCGTTCAACCTGGTCGAGCACCTCGCGGGACACACCCACGTGCCCGAGACCGGCCCCACCGGCTTCGCACTGTCGATGCTGAAGGGCCACAAGGCCGTGCGCACCAAGGACGGTCTGGCGTGTGTCATGCCGTACAACCCGCACAACTACCGGGACTTCTTCGCCGCCGCCGGACGCCCGGACCTCGCCGAGGACCCGCGGGTGAACGGCGACGCCATCGACAGCGCCGACCACGAGGATCTGGCCGAGCTGCTGGCGGCCTGCGCCCCGGCGCTGACCACCGATGAGTGGGCCGAGGTGTGCGCCAAGCACAGCATCCCGATGGCCCCGGTGCTGGAACTCGACCGTGCCCACGACGACCCCTACGTCCGTGACGGCCACCTGCTCGACAGCGTCGAGCACCCGACCGAGGGCACGGTCCGCACCATCGGCATCCCGCTGCGCTTCTCCGCCACCCCCGGCTCGATCCGCCGCCTCGCACCGGTCGCGGGCCAGGACACCGAGGACGTCCTCGCCGAACTCGACGCCGCCACCCACTGATCGCCACAGGAGGACAGTCATGAGCACCCCCACACCTCCCGTCGTGCGCACCGAGCGCATCGGCTCCACCCTGCTGATCACCCTGGACCGTCCCGAGGCCCGCAACGCCGTGAACGCGGCGACCGCCACCGCGCTGGCCGCCGCACTCGACGAGCTGGAGGCCGACCCCGCCCTGCGGGTCGGCGTCCTGACCGGCGAGGGCGGCACGTTCAGCGCCGGCATGGACCTCAAGGCCGCCCTGCGCGGCGAGTCGCCCGAGGTCGAGGGCCGCGGATTCGGCGGCCTGACCGAGTCCCGGCCGGACAAGCCCCTCATCGCCGCCGTGGAGGGCTTCGCCATGGGCGGCGGTTTCGAACTGGCCCTGGCCTGCGACCTGATCGTGGCCGCCGAGGACGCCCGGTTCGGTCTGCCCGAGGTCAAGCGCGGCCTGATCGCCGCGGGCGGCGGCGTGATCCGGCTGCCGCAGCGCATCCCGCACCACCTCGCGATGGAGTTCCTGCTGACCGGCGAGCCCGTCGGCGGCCGCCGGGCCGGCGAACTGGGCCTGGCCAACCGGGTCACCGCGAAGGGGCAGGCCGTCGCCGAGGCGCTCCGGCTGGCCGAACGGGTCGCGCAGAACGCCCCGCTCGCCCTCGCGGCCGTCAAGCGCGTCGTGCGCGCCGCCGACGGAGCGTCCGACGAGGAGGCCTTCGCCTTCCAGCGCACGCGGATGAAGACCCTGATGGCCTCGGACGACGTGCGCGAGGGCATGACCGCCTTCGCCGAGCGCCGCCCCGCGCAGTGGACCGGGCGGTGAGCCGGACATGAAGGCCGCAGACGTACGACAGCACGTCACCACCCCGCTCGCCGGCCCGGCGTACGCGCCGACGGTCCCGCGGTTCACCGACCGCGAGTACTTCAACGTCGTCTACCGCACCGACCCCGACGCGCTGCGGGCCGTCGTCCCCGAACCCCTGCGGATCGACGAGCCGCTGGTCCGGTTCGAGGTCATGAAGATGGGCGACGTCAGCGGATACGGCCCCTACACCGAGGCCGGACAGGCGATCCCCGTCAGCTTCGAGGGCGAGCAGGGCGAGTACCTGCACGCGATGCACCTGGACAACTTCCCGGCGACCGCCTCCGGCCGCGAGGTCTCCGCCTACCCGAAGGTCATCGGCTCCCCGTCGCTGTACGTCGACTCCGGCGCGCTCGTCGGCACCCTCGACCACGGCAGCCTGCGGGTCGCCACCGCGACCATGGGCTACAAGCACCACGAGCTGGACCGGGCCGAGGCCGAGGCACAGATCACCGTGCCGACCTTCATGCTCAAGACGATCCCCGGCTACGACGGGCTGCCGCGCGTGCAGGAACTCGTCCGCACCCGCATCACCGACATCACCGTCAAGGGCGCCTGGACCGGCCCCGCCCGGCTCCAGCTGTTCCAGCACGTGCTCGCCCCGCTGGCCGACCTGCCGGTGCTGGAGGTCGTCTCCGCGAGCCACATCCTCACCGACCTGACGCTGGCAGGCGTCGAGCCGGTCCACGACTACCTGAAGGGAGCCGCGTCATGACCCGCGCCTTCCGCACCGCCGCGGTGATCGGCGCCGGGACCATCGGACTGTCCTGGGCGACGCTCTTCGCCGCGCACGGCCTGACCGTCCGGGTGACCGACCCGCGCCCCGACCTCGCCGAGGCCGTGGACGAGGCCCTGGCCACCTACGCCCCGCATCTGGCCGCCCGCGGCCTGGACGTCACCGGCCTCGCCGGCCGGGTGCACATCGCCGCCGACGTCACCGAGGCCGTCCGGGACGCCGACGTCGTCCAGGAGAACGGCCCCGAGCGGGCCGAGTTCAAGCAGGACCTGTTCGCCACCCTGGCCCGTGAGGCACCCGCACACGCCCTGCTGCTCAGCTCCTCCTCGGCGATCCCGTCGACCGCGTTCACCGGGGAGCTGTCCGACGAGGACGCCGCACGGGTGCTGATCGGCCACCCCTTCAACCCGCCGCACCTGGTGCCGCTCGTCGAGGTCGTCCCCGGCGAACGCACCGGCGAGGACTCCGTGCTGGACGCGGTGGACTTCTACACCTCGGTCGGCCGCACCCCGGTCGTCGAGCGCAAGGAGATCCCCGGCTTCGTCGGCAACCGCCTGCAGAACGCCCTCAGCCGCGAGGCCGTGTACCTCGTCCAGGAGGGTGTGGTGACCCCCGAGGACCTCGACAAGGTCGTGATCAACTCGCTGGGCCTGCGCTGGGCCACGGTCGGGCCGTTCCTCGGCGCGCACCTGGGCGGCGGACCCGGCGGCTACCGGCACCTGGTCGAGCACATCGGCACGTCGATGCGGCAGACGGGCGCCGGGCTCGGCACCTCGTCGCAGAACGAGGAACAGAACGAGGAACAGAACGAGGGACAGAACGAGGAACAACAGGAACGGCTCATCGAAGCCGTGGAAAAGGCCTACGGCTCCTCCACGTACTCGGAACTCACCGGGACGCGCGACCGCAGGCAACTCGCTGTCCTGGCAGCCCTGGACAGCGCGGACAAGGAGGAGAACTGAGATGACCCCCACCATGGAACCGCTCGAGGACCAGCCGACCGCCGACTTCTACGCCTACGAGTCGCTGCTGCCGGACGACGAGCGGGGGCTCCTCCTCAAGGCCCGCGCCCTCATGCGCGACCAGGTCAAGCCGCTGGTCAACGAGAACTGGGCCAAGGGCGAGTTCCCGACGGAGCTCATCGGCCTGTTCCGCGGGAGCGGCCTCGCCGGCCTGCCCTACGAGGGCTACGGCGATCACCGTCCCGCCGTCAGCAACCTGCTCAGCGGCACGATGGCCATGGAGATGGCCCGCACCGACGCCTCGGTGTCCACCTTCTTCGGCGTCCACAACGGCCTCGCGATGTACTCCATCGAGTCCGGCGGCGACCAGGAGCAGCGCGACCGCTGGCTGCCGGAGATGGCCGCCATGGACAAGATCGGCGCGTTCGCCATGACCGAGCCGCTCGGCGGCTCCGACGTCGCGGGCGGCATGCGCACCACCGCCCGGCGCGAGGGCGACACCTGGGTCCTGAACGGCGCCAAGAAGTGGATCGGCAACGCCACCTTCGCCGACTACGTCGTGGTGTGGGCGCGGGACGTCGACGACAACCACGTCAAGGGCTTCGTCGTCGAGAAGGGCACGCCCGGCTTCGACCCCGTGAAGATCGAGAACAAGATCGCGTTCAGGATCGTGGAGAACGCCGAGATCACCCTGACCGACGTCCGGGTGCCGGAGGCGAACCGCCTGCAGAACATCAACTCCTTCCGCGACGTCGCCGAGATCCTGCGCGCCACCCGCGCGGGAGTGGCCTGGCAGGCGCTCGGTGTCATGGTCGGCGCCTACGAACTGGCCCTGGACTACGCCCGCGAGCGCCGCCAGTTCGGCCGCCCGATCGGCGGCTTCCAGCTGGTGCAGGACCTGCTGGTCAAGAGCCTCGGCAACGTCACCGCGTCCTGGGGCATGCTGGTGCAACTGGCCCGGCTGCAGGACGCCGGTGTCTTCCGCGACGAACACTCCTCCCTGGCCAAGGCGTTCGTCACCTCCCGGATGCGGGAGGTCGTGGCCTGGAGCCGTGAGATCTTCGGCGGCAACGGCATCCTGCTGGACCACGACATCGCCCGCTTCTTCGCCGACGCCGAGGCGATCTACTCCTTCGAGGGCACTCGGGAGATGAACACCCTGATCGTCGGCAAGTCGATCACCGGCCGGAGCGCCTTCGTCTGAGCCCGGCACACGCCAGGACGAACCAATCCCGGGTCTTCACCCGGGGTTTCGTCCTGCCCGGCCGCAATATCGCCTGGCCCGCGGACCCCGGGTCGCATACGGTCGGCGCGATGAGCAGGAGACGCTATGTGGCCAGGGGTGTACCCGGCGGCTACCGCATCTGGGACAACCGGGGGCGCCGCTGGTGGGGCGACCTCTACGAGTTGTGCCCCGACGACCTGCTGACCGAGCTCAACGGCCGGGCCGACCGGACGCGGATCACCGCGCTGATGAAGCGCTACCGGGCGCAGAAGCGGTAACAGCACCTCCTGGGTCGTGTCCGCAAAGTCCCGCCTGCCCCGCGACGCCTGGCACGCTCCCCCAAGCTCTTCGAGCAGAGGGCACCCTCACTCGCCGCACCGGGCGAACCCCCAAGTACGCCCGGTACGAGGGGCTCCGCCCGGCACGCCGAGAGCATGCTCCGGCGGTCGGCCTCACTGACGCACGAGCTTCTCGAAGAAGAACTCGTGCTTGAGGAACGACGTCGCGTGCTCCGCCCCCGGATACGGCGGCACGAGCGGGGCCGCCTGAAAGAGCCGCCAACCGTCCTCCAGCGCGCCGACGCCCGTCTCGTACGGGGGCTCGTCGCTGTCGCCGGTCGTGGGACGGGTCGAGCCCGTGCCGTCGTAGCGGGCCCAGCCGACGACCCGGGAGTCGAGAGCGGAGTTGTCGAGGTAGAGGACGAGGACCTGCTGCCGGGTGGTGGTCATGCGGTGCTCCTCTGTGCGGCGGGCGCGGTGGGCGCGGTCGACGCGGCGGGCGCGGTGGGCGCGGCGGGTGCGGTCGACGCGGCGGGCCGGTTGGCGATGCGGGTGGCCCAGTGCTCGATGTCGAAGCCGGGGTCGGCGGACAGGGAGCGCCACAGCAGGACCCGGTTGTGGATCTCCAGCCGGCCGGTGGCCTGCTCGTACCAGGGGAAGAAGCGCCCCAGCTCCTCCCGCACGGCCGGGGAGTCGAGATCCCGTGTGTCCCACAGCCGCACCTGCGGCACGGTCGGGTTGAAGCGGATCTTGTACATGTGCCGGACGGTGTCGCTGTCGTTGCGCCGCCCGCCGTGCCAGATGCCGTGGTGCAGCAGGAGCACGGTCCCGGCCGGGCAGGTCAGCCGGGTCTGGCCGCGCAGGTTCTGGTAGCGGCCGGTGTCGGACTCGTTGATGCGGCGCAGATGGCTGCCCGGGACGACGAGGGTGCCGCCCATGTCGGCGGTCACCTCCTGCGGGTAGTACATGAGTTGCACGTCGAACGCGTCGGGCCGCACGTCGATGAGGGCGTCGGCGTGCAACGGCTGCGCACTGCCCTCGCGGGGCATGCGGGTGTGGACGAAGTGGTGGTCGATGTCCGGATCCGGCCCCACCAGGCTCTCCAACGCGCCCGCCACCACGGGCAGTCGGAGGAGCCGACGGGTGAACGAACCCTCGCCGAACGCCGCCGGCACCGGAGTGCCGTACGGCACGGCGGGCAGCGTCCCGGCGGCGAAGAGCCCGAGGGCCTCCTCGTTCATCTCCCGGGGCACGACGCTGTCCAGGCGCAGGAAACCGTGGGCCGTGAACCGCGCCACCTCGACGGAGGTCAGCAGCTGTTTGGTGGTTGACATGACGCAACCGTAGAAGCGTGAGGGCTCGCCGTCGTGGGCTGTAATCGGCAATCACTGGTAATTTTCCACCATGCCGACCTTCGTGGAACTGCCCCTCGATCTGCCGCCCGACCTCGTGCACGCGGGTGTGGGCGTGCACGGCTCGGCCGGCCCGCACGAGGTCTTCCGCCTCCCGCACCTGTGGCAGCTCCACCTCTACGGCTACTCCGGCACCCTGGTGTTCGACGACGCCCGGCACCCGATCCGCCCCGGCCACGTCAGCCTCGTACCACCCGGCACGGAGGTGCACTTCCACTACGACGCCCCGCGCTGCGAGCACCTGTACGCCCACTTCCGGCTGCCGGGCGACGGGGAGCGGTACCGGCTCCCGGCGATGCAGGACGCCGGCGCCGAAGCGACGGTGCTGAGCGCCCTGCTGCGCCAGACGATCGCGGCGAGCCCCCAGTCCCCGGCCCGGGCCTCCGCCGAACTGTGGACGGTGCTGTGGCGCACGACCGGCCTGGCCGAGGCCGCCGCACCGCCCTCCGAGGCCCGGCACCCGGCGCTGCGGGCGGCCATGGCCCATATCGAGGAGCACCTGGCCGACCCGTTGAGCGTTCCCGGGATCGCCCGGGCGGCGGGGGTGTCGCACACGCACCTGACCCGGCTGTTCCGCGAGGACACCGGGCACACGGTCGTCGGCTACGTCCGGCGCCGCCGCATGGAGCGCGCCCGTCACCTGCTCATCGCGTCGACGCTGGCGATCCCGGCCGTCGCGGCGACGGTCGGCATCCCCGACCTCCAGGCCTTCAACAAGACCTGCCGCAGGGAACTCGGCGCGTCACCGCGGGCCGTGCGGCGGGCCGCCGGGGCGTGAGGGGCAGCGGCCCGTCACCGGGTGCTCACCTGGGCAGGCCCATCGCGTCAGCGGCCACATCTCCCGATGCACCCACACCCGCCCGCCCGCACCGGTGCCCCGCCCCGGCGACGAGGACCGCGCTGCCGCCGTCGCGGCCCTCTCCGTCGGCCCTCACGACGGCGGTGCAGCCGATTGCCATGACTGCTCTCCTGTTCGGCACCGGTTCAAGCGGTGACGAGAGGGTTGCAGGTGACCTCAAGAGACGTCAGCAAGCGGCCGAATGACTGTCGATGCCTTGTTCGTCACCCCTTTGATAGGTGATCACCTGCGTGTCACAGTCGTCGACCCGCCAGCCCGTACACGTCACACCACGGAGGTCCAGGTGGCCGGCAGGCGTGGTTTCGGCGAGGCTCTCTCTGAGGCTTGCTGCACGGTGGGTCACCGGTCAGTATGGTGACGTGAATCTCGACCATGTCTTCCTCTGCGGGAACCCGGCGCTCGACTTCGCCGCCACGCTCCGAGCGCGCCGTTCGGCGCGCTTCGAGATGTTCGTGACGCCGGACCGCCTGACCGCGTGGTACGTGGAGTCCGGCCTGGTCGACGCGGTCTCGCCCGGCCAGGAGGCCGACGTCGAGCGGGCGAGGGCCGTACGGGAAGCGGTGTACCGGCTGGTCACCGCCCGTCGGCTCGGGGAGGAGTACGACAGGGCGGCGCTGACCGTGGTGAACAACGCGGCCCGTACGCCGCCCGCCGTGCCCCAGCTCACCCCGACGGGACGCTGGACGCAGGCGACGCCGGACGAGGCCCTCTCCATGGTGGCGCGGCACGCCGTCGAGCTCCTGAGCGGCCCGGACGTGCCCCTGCTCAAGGAGTGCGGAAACCCGGAGTGCACGCGGACCTACATCGACCGCTCGCGGGGCATGCGGCGGCAGTGGTGCGGGATGGACTCCTGCGGCAACAAGATCAAGGCAGCCGCGTACCGCGCCCGCAAGAAGACCACTGCGGCCCACTGACCCGGCAGCCCGGCGCCGACCGGTCCGCCGCACGCCCCACGTCGGTCCGGACGGCCGTCAGCCGCCCACGTACCAGCTGAAGCCGCCGTTGCTGCTGGCGATGGCCAGGAGGACGAGCCACAGGACCACGTCGACGATGCCGAGGATGATGCCGGCCTTCGCCATGCCGGCGCCGTTCTTGACCGACGCCTGGCGGCGGGCGACCGCACCGAAGACGATGGCCAGCGGGCCGAGGACGATGTTCAGGAAGAACAGGCCGATGATGCCGCAGCACAGGCTCGCGATCGCCAGGCCGTTGGTGCGCGAACCGGAGGACGCGGCAGAGGAACCGCTGTAACTCGCCATGGAACACTCCCAGTTGTCGATGGCGCGGACCGAACGGGCCGCACTCTCCTCACTTTCGACTTGTTTTGTTCGAATGCCCCTCTGTGGCGTTCCCATGACAACCAATCGGGCGGCGGCTCCGGTCAGTTCTCCCGCACCAGTCCGGCGACGTGCGCGGTGACCGTGTCGAGGATGCCCGTCCAGGCCGAGTCGTCGCCCAGCACGAGGTAGTTGAGCGTCAGCCCGTCGGTCATGGCGGCCAGGTAGCGGGCCAGGACCGGTACGGGCACGCTCAGGCGCAGCCCCATGGCCTGCCGCAGCTGGTCGATGAGTTCGGTGTACGCCTCGGCGTACAGCTCGTACTGACGGCGTGCCAGGTGTTCGAAACCGGGCTGGCGCAGGGCGTACTGCGTGAGCTCGTAGGTGAGCATGTGCTCGTCGGGGTGGGCGCGGACGTGGTCCCAGTACGCCTGGAAACCGGCCCGGACGGTCTCCTCCAGGGTGGCCCTGGGCCGTATGGCCTCCTTCACCACCGTCACGTAGTGGCCGGTGATGGTGGTGATGACGGACTCGATGAGCTGCTGCTTGGAGTCGAAGCAGTAGTGGAAGACGCTCAGCGAGACGCCCGCTTCGGCGGCGATGGACCGGGTCGTCGTCCTGGGGACGCCGTCCCGGGCCATCGCCCTGATCGCCGCTTCGGTGAGCTGTCGCCGCCGCTCGGCGGACGGCAACCGTGCCATGGAACCCCTCTCGTGGCCGTCAGCCGCCGTGGACGCCGACCTCGCGGAGGGAGTAGCCCCAGCCGGTGCCGCGCTCCAGGCCGTGGACGCGGACATAGCGGGCGGGGGTGCCGGCGAAGCGCGCGGTGTCCAGACCGCCGTCACCCGCGGTCGTGGACCAGGCGGTCCGCCAGGTCGTGCCGTCGGTGGACAGCTCGATCCGGTACGACTTCGCGTACGCCCGCTCCCAGTCGAGGGCGACCCGCCCGACGGTCCGCGCCGAGCCGAGGTCGACCTGGTACCACTGGTCGTCGCTCCAGTCGCTGGCCCAGCGGGTGCCGCGGTCGCCGTCGACGGCCCGGTGGGGCTGGTAGCTCGTGAACAGGCTCCATTCCGAGGAGCTGGCCGACGCGGCGGAGCCGGCCGCGAGGTCGACCGAGGCCTTGTGGTTCTCGGAGGCCGCCCAGGTGTCGAGGTAGGACTCGGCGCCCCGGAACAGGTCGTCGACGGTGTCCTGGCCGCCGATCCGGCGGATGTCCTCGATCCAGTCCGGGACGAGGCCGTAGTGGGCGGCGCCGTCGGTGTTCAGGTCCCAGGTGCGCTCACCGGTGGTCTGCCGGTCGATGACCGAGCCGCCGTCGACGCTCTTGAACGGGTACGTGACCTTGTTCGGCGCGTCCGCCCCGCGCGGTCCCGGCCAGCCGCCGACGCCGTTCATGTCGGTGCCGTAGCCGTAGCCCACGCCGTACTTGTCCCGCAGGGCCTCGGTGCGCTTCGCTTCCGCGACGAAGCCCTCGGAGCCGTGCATGTACTGGGCGATGAAGCCGCCCAGGCCGTAGACCCGCTCGGTCCAGTCCATGTCCATCCAGCTGTGCGAGGAGAGCACGCCGGCGTAGGACTCGGACTCGAAGATGTCGAGCACCCGGCCGGTGGCCTTGACGCTCATGTGGTCGATCTCCAGCATCATGCCGCGCTTCATCATGCCGCGCACGGCGTACTCGCCGAGATCGGTGAGCCCCCGCACGTTGCACTGCGCGTCGGCGCTGTACGAGGGGACCTCCTCGCCCGCCGGCAGCTTCTTCTCGGCCGCGAGCGCCGCCGCGTTGCCGATGGGGTTGTCGTGCTGCGGGCCGGTGCACTTCTCCGTCTTCCAGTACGTGCCGGTCGACAGGAACTGCCCGACGTTGATGGCCGTCCCGAGCGAGCCCGAGTCGAACCGCACCCCGCACAGGGCGTTGTCGAACTTGTGGCACAGGAACATGCTGCGCACGCCCAGCGCGTGCAGTTCGTCCAGGCCCTTGTCGATGTCCGCCCTGCTGCACTGTGCGATGTCCAGGACCTGCTTGCAGCCGAAGGGCTCGGAGGTCTCGACGCCCATGATCACGGCCAGCTTGCCCTGCTCGATGACCTCGCGGGCCTGCGCGCTGTCGGTGACGACCCGGAACCAGCCCTTGCCGGGCCCGCCGTACATCCGGTCGACGAAGGCCTGCATGTCGTACGTCAGCTTGGCCTGCAGTCGGATGGACGTCATCTCGTCGCAGGAGCGGTCCTTGAAGAAGTACACCGAGCAGATCACGCCGTTGGTGACGAGGTCGTTGACCAGCACCCGCTGGCCGCCGCGCCAGGCCCGCTCGACCCAGGCGTAGTAGTTCTGCTGGTGGGTCAGCGAGTCGTGCCGCGGCCAGTCCTTGAAGGTGGGCCAGCCGTTCGGGTCGTGCTTGCCGTCGCCGCCGTTGGTGATGAAGTCGAAGATCGCGAGCGAGCCGTCGGGGTAGTGCTCGGGGCAGTCCTTGAGCGCGTCGGCGACGCCCTGCTCGGAGAAGGCCTTTCCGCAGATCAGACGGCCGCCGAAGGCCTCGTTGGCGAAGATGTGGTCGTGCGCGTCGACGAAGCCGCGCACCTCGCCCCTGGCGTTCGTGCCGGTGAAGGGCTCACCCGTGACGTTGATCCGGGAGTCCGGCGCGGGTCGTGCGGTGGGCTCCCACCAGTCGTTGCCGGCCGCCGCACTCGGTGTGGGCCCGAGCGCGATCGACAGCACGAGCAGGAGGAGCGACACCACGGTGACGTTCTTGCTGCGGTACGGGCGTCCGGAACCGGTCACAGCCCACGTCCCTCGGTCGGCGGATCAGCGAGACCGTCTTGTCATGACCTCGCAAAGCGTGCGACGAGAATCGCCACTCCCGCTTGACGAGTCAAGGGTCCGGGACGGATGACCTGATGAGGGGGGCGGGTTCACCCGGGTGGGATCCCGGGCCGGACGGGCTCCCGCATCGGGCGGCTCCACAACAAACCCCAGGTCGTCGACCTGGGGTGCAGGGTGCGGGTGGGTCCCGCCGGGGGCTTCGGGCGATCAGCTCGGACCGGTGCCGGAACCGCCGGACGCCTGCTGTGCCGCACGGCGGTACTCGGCGTTGATGCGCTGGGCCTCCTCGAGCTGGTCCTCGAGGATGACGATGCGGCAGGCGGCCTCGATCGGCGTACCCCGGTCGACGAGCTCACGGGCGCGCGCGGCGATCCGCAGCTGATAGCGGGAGTACCGCCGGTGCCCGCCCTCCGAGCGCAGCGGAGTGATGAGACGGGCCTCACCGATGGCCCGGAGGAAGCCCGGGGTGGTGCCGAGCATCTCGGCGGCCCTGCCCATGGTGTAGGCGGGGTAGTCGTCGTCGTCCAGCCGGTCGCTGAGCGGGGTATCTGCTGCCATGTCACCTCGTAGTACAACGCGTCGAGGGGCCCTGGTGCCGTACGGCACCAGGGCCCCGAAGGAAATTCAACACCATCTGTCGGCCCTCATGCGGTGCCGACCTTCTGTTTCCGCTACCCGGCCCGGCTGCGGGAGGGGTGCGGGGATCGCGGCTGCGTGACCGGGGACCACCATCCAATCCGGGGTCTTGCGGTACCCGGACCGAGAGTTCCCGGGCCGGGCGATCCTGATGGCGTCTGCTCCTCCGTCCTTCCTTGCGTCTGGCTTGACTGTGTCAACGAGAAAAAGAGTAACCGTGGCGAGCGCCAATGTCTACTCTCACAAAGATAGATTTTGGCGCGCAGGTGGCGGAGGAATCCTGGGCCCCCGGCTGGTGGGCGGAGGGGACGGCGGGCCGGTGACATGACAGTGAGGGCCCTGCCGACGCGCGTCGGCAGGGCCCTCACTGGTTCCTGGTGGCGGTCACCCGCCGGCGAGTCACCTCTCCGGGACGTCCCGGAGCCGGACCCGGTCCGTGTAGGTGGGGGCGTCCCGGAGGACCCGGAGCCGGGCCAGGGTGACCAGACCCGTGCTCTGGTCGTCCCCGTCGCACAGGACGAGGTGGTCGACCCGGGCGCCGGCCATGAGGGACAGCGCCACCTCGACCGTCATGTCGTCACGGATCCGTGGCGCGTGGGCGGCGGCGTGGTGCTGCGTCTGAACCGGCGTCATGGGTGTCTCCTGCCGAGAGGTGCCGGGAGGTGCCGAGGGGTGCCGAGGAGGCAGTCGGGTGCGGCGGGCGCGGGGCCCTACGCGGCCGAACCGGAGCCGGTCCGCCGCTGTGCCCTCGGGCGGGCCACCTCGCCGGCGGGCCGGGCCTGGCCGGTGGGACGCCGGCCCCGGCGGCCCCGGGACGGGGCGGACGCGCCGCGGGGGCGTTCCGCGCGCGGGGCGGCGATGACGACCGGGACACCGGAGGGGGCCTGTGCGCCGGTGATGCGGCTCAGCTCCGCCTCGCCGGACCGCACCTGGGCGATCTGCGGGGTGATGCCCGCCGACGACATCAGCCGGCTCATGCCGCGACGCTGGCCCGGGGTCACCAGCGTGACCACGCTGCCCGACTCGCCGGCGCGGGCCGTACGGCCGCCGCGGTGCAGGTAGTCCTTGTGGTCACTGGGCGGGTCCACGTTGACGACCAGGTCGAGGTTGTCGACGTGGATGCCGCGGGCGGCGACGTTGGTCGCCACCAGCACCGTCACGTCGCCGCGCTTGAACTGGGCGAGGGTCCTGGTCCGCTGGGGCTGGGACTTGCCGCCGTGCAGGGCCGCGGCGCGCACGCCGCTGCTCAGCAGGTGTGTGGTCAGCCGGTCCACCGCGTGCTTGGTGTCGAGGAACATGATCACCCGGCCGTCCCGCGCCGCGATCTCGGTGGTCGTCCGGTGCTTGTCGGTGTCGTGCACGTGCAGGACGTGGTGCTCCATGGTGGTGACGGCGCCCGCGGACGGGTCGACGGAGTGCACCACCGGGTCGTGCAGGTACGTGCGGACCAGCCGGTCGACGTTGCGGTCCAGGGTGGCGGAGAACAGCATCCGCTGCCCGCCCGGGCGCACCTGGTCGAGCAGGGCGGTCACCTGCGGCATGAAGCCCATGTCCGCCATCTGGTCGGCCTCGTCGAGGACGGTGATGCCGACCTCGTCCAGCCGGCAGTCGCCCCGGTCGATGAGGTCCTTCAGCCGTCCGGGGGTCGCGACGACCACCTCGGCCCCGGAGCGCAGCGCGCCTGCCTGCCTGCCGAGGGACATCCCGCCGACGACGGTGGCCAGGCGCAGACTCACGGAGCGGGCGTACGGAGTGAGCGCGTCGGTGACCTGCTGGGCGAGCTCACGGGTGGGCACGAGGACGAGCGCGAGCGGCTGCCGCGGCTCGGCGCGCCGCCCCGCCGTACGGGCGAGCACGGCGAGACCGAAGGCCAGGGTCTTGCCCGAGCCGGTGCGGCCACGGCCGAGCACGTCACGACCGGCCAGGGAGTTCGGCAGGGTCGCGCCCTGGATGGGGAACGGCGCGGTCACGCCTTCGTGGCCGAGCGTGGCCAACAGCCGCGCGGGCATGGCGAGATCGGCGAACGACTCGACGGGGGGCAGCGGGGGAGTGACGGTCTTCGGCAGGGCGAACTCGCCCTGCGGAGCCCGGCGGCTTCCGGAGCTCTGGGAGCGGCGCGGACCACCGGACCGGCGGTTGCCGCCCTCGCCTGCGCCTCCGGAGAAACGGTCACGGGTACGGGATGTGTGGGCACGCTTCATGCGGGACCTTCCTTGATGGGCGCGTAGCAAGGAAATCCCGCAGCAGTGGAGCGGCGCAGGGAGAATCTCGAGACGAGCCGAAGTCGATGCGGCCGGATGGGACCGGCAGGAAAAAAAACAGCGAGCTGGGGCCCGCACCCCTTCAGGTGCGGGCCCCAGCTGCGAAATATGCGCGAGCGCCGGTGTCAGGCGGGCACGATGTTCTCGGCCGTCGGGCCCTTCTGGCCCTGCGCGATGTCGAACGACACCTTCTGGCCTTCCAGCAGCTCGCGGAAGCCGGAGGTGGCGATGTTCGAGTAGTGGGCGAAGACGTCGGCGCCGCCGCCGTCCTGCTCGATGAAGCCGAAGCCCTTTTCCGCGTTGAACCACTTCACGGTGCCAGTAGCCATTTTGTTTCTCCTTCGGAGGCGGTTTCGGGAATCCACCCTTTGCGGATTCCGTGTCGCCGTGCTGATTACCCCGTAGGAAATGAACCTTCTGGCAACCACACCTGCAACTGAGATCGACAGTAGCACGGTCGGTTCGGGCCTGTGACGTGGGAAATTTCTGGTCCGGTCGGTGGTTCGAGGAATATTCGGTGGGCCCCGCTTCTCTTTCTCATTTTGTGAGCACAGATATTGCCTGCCGGGGGCGCGGTCCTTCCTGCCGTGTCTTCGGGTGCCGGCGCTGTGACCTCCATCGACGGGGGATGGGCCACCGCCTCCGCCGCCGGCGGGCCGCGCGGCGGCGAACGCGCCGGATCCCCGTTCCGGCGACATAGGTCACATCCCTCATGTGGGGGTGCCGGCCGTGGTGCCCGGTGCTGGTGGCGATGTCCCTCGCCCTCGGCAACTGCGTGGTCATGTCACCGATCGGTGACAGCGTCGTCCGGGAACGAAGACGCCGGAACCCCTCGGCGCCCGAGCCCCTCTCAGGGTCAGGAAGCACCGCGAGACCGCACCGACCACGCTTCCAACACACCGCAGAACAAGGGGATTTCATGTCCGGCAACCGTCGCAAGGCCTTCCTCGTCTCCGCAGCCCTCGTGAGCGGAGCCCTGCTGATGACCGCGTGCCAGGACACGTCCCCGGACACCGGCACCGCGCAGGAGTCCTCGTCCTCCACCCCGTCCGGCGACGCCGCCGCCCCCTCCGGTTCGCCGGCCGCGGGCAGCGGCCAGGACACCGGTACGACCTCCGGTGCGACGGGCAAGGGCTCCGGTGCGAAGGGCAAGGGAACCGCGGACGGTGCCGGCTCCGGCGCCGACACCGGCAACGGCGAGCGCGAGCCCGTCGGGCAGAGCTGCGGCGCCAACGACCTCTCCTGGAACGCCAGGTCCAAGACCCAGGCCGGCGGCTACATCCTGATCTCCGCGAAGGCGAAGCCGGGCATCACCTGTGTCCTGCCCGCCGCGCTGCCGACCGTGGCGTTCGGTTCCGACGGCACTCAGGCGGGCCCCGCGGAGCAGGCCGTGGGCGAGCAGATCACGTTGAGCGGGAACACCACCGCCTACGCCGGGGTCAACCCCAAGAGCACCGACAGCGACGGCGGCAAGGAACTGGACAGCATCATCGTCGGCGTCGGTGACGACGACTCCGACCCGGTCTCCCTGAAGGTCGGCACCATCACGGTCGACGAGCCGGTCGTCACCAACTGGCACACCTCCGCGACGGACGCGGTCCCCTTCAGCTGAACGGGTGATCGCCCGGCCGCCCCGCAGCCGGCCCCGGCCGCTCCACAGCCGGCCCCGGCCGCCCCACAGCCGGCCCCGGGCGGCCGCGGCACTGGTCCGGGCCGCGGTGCGGGTGAGTTCGTCAGGGGGCGCAGCGGCGCGGGCGGGCGTTGTCGGCCGGCGGACCGGCCGATCCACTGGACTCCGCTAGCATGTTCGAACTCGCGGTGGTCCCCCCATCGCTCTCCATCCACCCAGCCATTCGGATGAATCGGCCACAAAGATTGATAGCCAGGGCATCGCGGGTGTTTTCGCGAATAAGCGGAATAAGCGGCATGACGTCGTGGGGTGCGTGGCGCCATCGACGCGCGGTGCTGTGGGGCGCCGCAGCCGTGGTGGCTCTCGCGTTCCTCGCCGTGCTGGAGATCGCCGCCCGCCGCTACGGCGAGCCCGGGCCGGTCACCACCCAGGTGAAGGCACTGGTCTTTGCACCCAAGCCGGGGCCGCTGTACGGCGGTCTGGCGTTGATGATGGTGGTGCTCACCTGGCGGCAACGGTTCATCGCGGCCGGCGCCGCGCTCGGCATCGACGCCGTCCTGCTGCTGGTGCGCCGTGCGGCCGGCGCCGAGACGGTCGAGGGCCACTCCCTGGGCACGGGTGCGCTGTGGGTGATGCTGGGCTTCGCGGTGGTCGCCGTCACGCGCCGCACCGGCGGTGAACGCGTCCTGCTGCTGAAGGGCGTCGGGCTGGGCCTGTTGCTGGTGGCCGCCCGCAAGACCGGCGACACCTGGCTGTTCATCACGGCGAAGACCCGCCCGACGGTGCTCGACCAGTACGTGGCGATGGCCGATCACGCGCTGGGCAACCCGTCCTGGGCGGCAGGCCGTCTCGTCGAGGCCACCGCCCCGTTCAGCACCCATCTTCTCCAGCTGGTCTACGGCCAGCTCGCGGTGGCCGCCGTCGTCGTCGCCCTCTACCAGCTGCGCCACGTGACGGCCGAGCGCCGCTTCCCGAGCCATCACCTGGTGCGCACCTTCCTGGTGATCGGCCTCCTCGGGCCGGGCATCTACATGCTCTTCCCCGTGGTCGGACCGGTCTTTGCCTACGGCCCGGGCGCCTCCGGCACCGGCGGTGTGGAGTGGGCGACGGCCAACCTGTGGCCGCACACGTCACTGCCGGTCAGCACCCCGGCCCCCATGACGTACGACGGCATCACACCCCGCAACTGCATGCCCAGCCTGCACACGGCATGGGCCGTGGCGATCTTCGTGCACACCCGTCGGGCCCCGCGGCTGCTGCGGTTCGCGGGCACGTTCTGGCTGATCGTCACGCTCGCCGCGACGCTGGGATTCGGCTACCACTACGGCGTGGATCTGGTCGCCGGCGTGGTGTTCGCCCTGACCATCGAGGCGGCGCTGCGCTCACAGGAGCGCGGCTGGGACCGGCCGGGCATCCAGCTGGTCGCCTACGGCACGGCGGTCTTCGCCGCCCTCCTGGTGTCGTACCGCTACCTGCCGATGGAGATGGCCACCCTTCCCGAGGTGGCCGGGCCCCTCCTCGTCCTGGCGATGACCTCGGTGATCTACGGCTACGTCCGGGTCACCCGCAGGTGGGCGACCCGGACGACGGTCGTATCCGTCCCGAGCCCCACCGAGGCGCCGGCCGCCCCCGAGGCCCCGGAAGCGGACACCGCGCGGAGGGACGCCGTCGCGGGGTGACCCCCGGATCCGGTGTGGCCGGCGGGCCCGCCTCGGTGGTCAGGAGGTGGGCTGGAAGGTCCACAGCAGGTTGGTGCTGTTCACCCACGTCCACTGCTTGGTCACGGATCCGGAGGGGACCTGTCCGCCGCCGTCCAGGACAAGTCCGGTGGTGCGGTTGGCGATCGAGTACCGGCCGTTGCCGCGGTCGGTGATCTGCCACTGCTGGTTGGGACTGCCGTTCCAGGCCGCTTGGCGGGCGGCGGCGCCGTCGCCGGTCGAGCCCCAGCCGTCGGCGACCATGCCGCCCGCGCGGTTGACCAGCCTGTAGTAGCCGGTGCCGAGATCGACGGCCTGCCACTGGAGGTTCGGGCTGTCGACGGGCGTCCACTGCTTGAGGTTCGAGCCACTGGCGACGTTGCCGCCACTGTCCAGGGCCAGCCCGTCCGTGACGTTGATCAGCCGGAAGTACGAGGCCGGATTGAACGTGACCTTCAGCGAGACGATGGCGTCGTTGTTGCCGGTCTCCCGCAGGTCGGGATTGTCCGCGGTGAACGTCCAGGCCGTGCCGGTGAAGTTGTCGCCGGAGTAGCCCGTCACCCGGTAGCCCCGGGGCACCCTCAGCGAGGAGATGGTCGCGGATCCCACGCCCGCGGCCGACAGCTGGGAGGAGGTGTAGCCGCCCAGCTTCAGGTTGGCGCTCGCCGAGGAGTAACCCACGTCCTGGAACACCGTCACGTGGGCTCCGCCGGCGGACTCGGGGACGCCGCTGACCTCGACGCAGACCACGGAGTCAGCGGCGTCCGGGGCGGTGGCCGGCAGGGTGACGCTGATCTGGCCGCCGCTGACCGTGTAAGTGAGCGAGGCCGAGGGGTTGTTCATCAGGTAGACCCGGCTGATGGTGTTGGTGATCGCCGGGATCTGCAGCACGCCGCCCGTGGGCCAGGTGAAGACGTGGGCGAACAGCTTGCCGGCCTTCTTGGTGGCCCTCCCCCAGGAGGGCTCGGTGGCGAAGGGGCTCGCCGTGGCTCCGTGCACGCTGTCGCCGTACGTGGCCATCCAGGAGGCCAGGCCGCGCAGGATGGTCACGGATCCGGCGGTGACCGAGCCGTCGCCCTTGGGCCCTATGTTCAGCAGGAAGTTGCCGTCCCGCGAGACGCAGGTGACGAGCTCCTGAACGAAGTCCTTGACGGGCCGGTAGGAGTTCTCCCGGCCCGCGTTGTAGCCCCAGGCGCCGTTCATGGTGTCGCACCGCTCCCACTGGCGGTCCAGCGGCGCGTCGGGGAGACCGAACTCCGCGACGGTGTAGTCGCCCAGACCGAGGTCCCGCTTGACCCGTTCGTTGACGACGAGCCCGGGCTTGCGGGCGATCAGCCAGTTGTAGAGGTCGACACCGTCCGACCGGAGCCACCAGTCCTGGAGGGTGGGGCCGGCGGGTTCGCCGAACCAGTCGCCGTCGAACCACAGGAGCGCCGGGTCGTAGCGGTCCAGCAGCTCCTGCAGTTGGGCTTTCATGTCCGCGATGTAACCCGCGCGGGCGGCCGTCGAGGCCATCGCGGTGAGACCGCCGCCCCGGATGGTCTGGGAGGGGTGGTTCCAGTCCAGGATCGAGTAGTAGAGCCCGAACTTGACGCCCCGCGCCTCGCACTCGGTCTTGAGCGCCGCCAGCAGATCACCCTGGACACCGGCGTAATCGCGCAGGTTGTACGCCTTGGTGCCGGTGGAGTCGGTGAAGCCGGGGACGTTGGAGTCCCACATGGCGAAGCCCTCGTGGTGCTTGGCGGTGATCACCAGGTACTTCATGCCGGCGTCCGCCGCCAGTTGGGCGATGGTCGCCGCGTTGAACGCCGTGGGGTTGAAGCGCGCGGACACCTGGGTCTGGTAGTCGGCCTTGGACCAGCTCTCGCTGGAGAACGCCCATTCACCGTGGCCGAGGTAGGAGTAGGACCCGAAGTGGATGAACATCCCGAACCGAGCCTGGTACCACCAGTCCAGCTTGGAGGGGACGGAGTAGGCCTCGGCGGTGGCCGGCAACAGGGCCTGCGGCAGCCCGAAGGCCACGACGCCTCCGGCGAGCGCGGCGGCCTTGATCAGGGAACGTCTGCTCAGGGGTGCAGAGGACATGGTGCGGCTCCTGGATGGTGGGGGTGTGCTGGGCGGGGGCGACAAGGGGGCGCCAGGTCCGTGAACACTCCGGACGCGTTGCGTGGTGCATCTCAGTGCCGGTCAGCTACATCGGATGAATATATAGACGCTGCGCAACTGTGGCGTCCAGGGGTGAACCGGGAAATCGTCAACTATCCTGCTCAGTAAGCAATATGATCAAGACGACCCAGCCGCCACGCCGCAAGTCGCGCCTTGATCCTCCGAAATAGCTCGGATCTATTGGTCCCGGAGAGTCTGCGCGATGGGGTGGGGAGGGTGCGTGGCGTCGGCTGCGCGAGCAGGTGAGGACGAAGGCCGGATCGGCCATCGCGACTGAGCGCCGCCTGCTGTCCCGCCCGGCGCCTCGAGGGTGGCAAGCTGTGCCGGTGAGCGACTACCGCCTGTGACTCGCTGCGATCCCACAGCCCTTAAGCGAGGCCGATGCGCGGGTCTACTGGACCCTCAGGGGCCGACCCCTGCCCTCACCGAAGCGCTGGCCGGTGCGGCGTACCTTTACGTCGGCTCCTGGCAGGAGATGCACGTGGCCGAACACCCCCAGGCGGGGCGCAGCCCGGCGGTGCGGCTGTTCGACCGGCTGTTTCTGCGAGGCACCATCGACCGTTATCAGGCTCCCACGCTGGACCGGCGACTGCGGGACGAACTGAACGCCCTCTACCGGCCTCGCCCGGACGATCTGCCGTCCGAGTCCTTGGCCGCCCATGAGCTGGAGAACTTTCTGGCCGGACACATGTCCTGGTGCCTGCTCCCCGAGGAGACGCCTCCCGGCGCGTGGGGACACTGACCGGCTCCGCCGACAGGTAACCGGCCTCACCCCGGGGCCGGCGGGTGGCAGGACGGTGGACGCCGTCAGCCGCCGAAGGTCATCGTGCGCTCTCCGGGACGATGCTTCGGGCGACCCGCTTCTCGGCGGTCCCGGGCGTGCCTTCCACCCCCTCCCCGCCGGCCGGAGCCGCGGCAGCGACCGTCGCCCCCGTCCGCCGTGTCATCCCGACACCTGCGAGGACGACGGCCATGCCCAGCACCACCCGGACGCTCAGGTTCTCGCCCAGGACGACCGCGCCGAGGAGGACGGAGACCACCGGCAGCAGGTAGCCGACCACGGCCGCGTTGGTGGCCCCCTCGTCGTTGATGATCCGGTAGGTGAGGTGGAACGTGATCGCGGTGCACAGGACACCGAGGACGACGGCCGCGATCACGACCGTCGGTCCCGCGCTGACCGAATCCAGGCCACCGGCCGGCATGGCGAAGGCGGTCAGTCCGCTCGCGGCGACGAGCTGGGCGGCGGAGAGGGAGATGGTGGGGGTGCCCTTGCCGACCAGGGTGCGGCCCATGTAGGTGAACGCGACGGCGTAGCCGGCAGCCGCGCCGAGGATGGCGAGTGCGCCCCAGCCGGTGGCCCAGGTCGTCTGCCAGGGGGCGAAGATGAGAATCACGCCGGCGAAGCCGAGCAGAAGGCCCGTGAGGCGGGCCGGGCGGAGCCCGCGTTCAGTGCCGAGGGCGAGGCCGAGGGCGATCGACCAGAGCGGGGTCGTGGCGTTGAGGACTCCGGCGAGACCCGAATCGACGGTCTGCTGGCCCAGGCTGAACAGCGCGAACGGGAGCGCGTTGCAGAAGAAGGCCGCGACGACGATGTGGCGCCAGACGGCGACACCCCGCGGAAGGCGTCGTCCCGACGCGTAACAGGCGACGGTGAGGACGAGTGCGCCGAGGACGCAGCGGACGAACGTGACCTGGAGCGGGGAGAGTCCGCGCAGCGCGAGCTCGATCCACAGGAAGGTGGAGCCCCACAGCAGGGCGAGCACGATCACCCGCAGTGCCCCCCGAAGACTCCGTGTACGGCTGCTCACGATGGGTTCCTCCATTCGGTCCGACGGCTCGTTCGATCGCCGGTCCCTCGGACCCGCTTCCTCGAACCGTCCCGTGGACCCGCTCCTTTGAAGATGCCTCAGCCACGTATGCAGGACAAGCGAATGGTTCTACCCATACTGTTAAGCTGCGCTACATGCTCGATGTGAGGCGACTGCAGGTCCTGCGCGCGGTGGTCACCAGTGGCACGGTCACCGCCGCCGCGGCCCACCTGGGCTACACACCGTCCGCCGTCAGCCAGCAGATCGCCGTGCTGGAGAGACAGGCCGGTACGGCGCTGTTCGAACGGGTCGGTCGCAGTGTGCGGCCCACCGCCGCCGGTCTGCTGCTCACCGAGCACGCGGCCCTGATCAGCTCGGCGGTCGCCCAGGCGGAGACCGCCCTCGCCGATCTCCGCGCCGGCCGCACCGGCTGCTTGTCGGTCCGTTACTTCGCCACGTCGGGCTCCACGCTGGTGGCCCCCGCACTGGCCCGTCTCCGCGCCGAGCATCCCGGCGTCCGTGTCGACCTTCGACTCACCGACCCTGAGGACCCGTTGCAGGACGTGGCGCGGGGCCGGGCCGACCTGGCCGTGGTCGTCCAGACACCTGACCGCGTCGGCGACGGCTTCCGGTTCGTCCGCCTCCTCGACGACCCTTACGCTGCCGTACTGCCCCTCGGCCACGCCCTCGCCGACGAGGAGATCATCGACCTGAACGAGCTGTCCGGTGAGCAGTGGGTCGGCAGCGAGCCGCCCGGGCCGTGCCTGGAACCGGTGATCGACTCCTGTGCGGCGGCCGGCTTCAGCCCCGACTTCGTCATCCAGAGCGAGGACTACGCCACCGCCCAGGGCTTCGTCGCGGCCGGTCTCGGTGTCGGCCTGATGCCGATGCTGGGACTGCGCAACCGGCACCCCGGTGTCGTCGTACGCCCGGTCCGGGGCCCTGAACCGTACCGGGTGATCTCGGCGGCCGTACGGGAGACGGCCCTCGAACAGCCCGCTCTGCGCGGTCTGCTGGAGGCGCTGCGGTGCGCTGCCCGCGCCGCCGATCCTTCCGACGACCCCGGGGCGGACTGAGGGCCGGACAACACACAACCCCAGGCCGCTGACCTGGGGTTGCTCTCCCGAATGGAGCCGTGTTCAGGTGCCGGCCGCCGAGCCGCGCCACTGGAGCGCCTGATCGGAGCGCCTGATCGCCTCACTCCCCCGGCGCCGCCGTCTCCTCACGGCGGTTCACGCATGCCGGTCGGCCTCGGTCAGTGCCCGGATGGTGGGCGTGCGGAACAGGTCGCGCAGCGGGACGGCGGACATCCCGCGGCCGCGCAGTGCGGCGCTGATCCGCACGGCGAGCAGGGAGTTGCCCCCGAGTTCGAAGAAGTCGTCGTCGATCCCGACCGGGGTGCCGAGGATGTCGGACCAGATCTCCTGCAGGACCGCCGCCGCACCGTCCGTCCCCTCGGGCGCCGACGCCGCGGGGGCGGTCCGCACCGGTTCCGGGAGCCGCTGCGCGTCGAGCTTGCCGTTCGTGGTCAGCGGCAGGGCGTCGAGCGCCGTGACGGTCGCCGGGAGCATGTACGCGGGCAGAACGGTGGCGGCCCGCTTGCGGACCCCGGCCGTGTCCAGGTCCGCCGGGACGACGTACGCGTCGAGGCGGGCGGTGGCGGGGTCCGCCGGGTCGTCCCGGCGGACCACCACGGCCGCCGCGTGCACCTCGGGGTCCTCCAGGAGCACCGAACGGATCTCGTCGAGTTCGATCCGGAAGCCGCGGATCTTGACCTGGCTGTCGATGCGCCCGAGGTGTTCGAGGGTGCCGTCCGGCCGCAGCCGTCCCAGGTCGCCGCTGTGGTACTGGCGGCCCTCGGCGTACGGGTCGGGGCTGAAACGGGCGGTCGTGAGGTCGGGCTGTCCGAGGTAGCCGACGGCGACGCCCGCGCCTCCGACGCGGATCTCACCGGTGACACCGGGCGGGACGAGCCGGCCCCGCGCGTCCGTGACGTACAGGTGCCAGCCGGGCAGCGCGGGGCCGACGGACTTCGAGCCGGCCAGGGCCAGTTCACGGGTCAGGGTCTGGGCGGTGACGTGCACGGTCGTCTCGGTGATGCCGAACATGTTGACCATGCGGCACTCGTCCTCCGGATGCCGGTCGAACCAGCGCAGCAGCATGCGGGCGTCGAGCGGCTCGCCACCGAAGACGACCAGCCGTACCACGAGCGCCGCATGGTCGGTCTCCAGGAGCTGGGAGAAGGCGGAGGGCGTCTGGCTCAGGACGGTGACCCGCTCCCGGACCAGCAGATCCCGGAATTCCCCGGGTTCGCGGGAGACGAGGTAGGGCACGACCACGAGCCGTCCGCCGGTGAGCAGACAGCCCCATGTCTCCCAGACGGAGAAGTCGAACGCCCCGGAGTGGAAGAGGCTCCAGACGTCGTCCGGGCCGAGGCCGTATTCCCCGCGGGTGGCGTCGATGAGCGCGACGACGTTGCGGTGCGGTACGACGACGCCTTTGGGACGGCCGGTGGAGCCCGATGTGTAGATGACGTAGGCCGGGTCGTCCGGGCCGCCGCCCGTGGGGAGCTCTCCGGCCTGCCCGGCCGCCGCGGCAAGTTCGTCGGGGGTGACGGGGGTGCCGGCGTCGGCCGGGTACTCCGCCAGCCGGGTGACCACCAGGTCCAGGCCGGCGTCCCGCGCGGTGTGGGCGAGCCGGTCGGCGGGATATGCGGGGTCCGTGGGCACGTACGCCGCACCCGCCTTGAGGATCGCGAGCATGGTGACCACGAGCTCGGTGGTCCGCTCCAGGCAGATCCCGACCCGGTCGCCGGGCGCGATCCCCCGTGCGACCAGACCGCGTGCCACCTGTTCGGCCCGTTCGTCCAGCTCGCGGTAGGTGAGGACGCAGGTGCCGTCGCCGACCGCCGGGGCGTCCGGTGTCGCGGCGGTGACCCGTGCGAGAGCGTCGGTGATCCGCTCCGGTGTGCCGGGCGGTGTGCCGGCCGGCCGGCCGAGCAGCGCCACCCGCTCCCGCTCGGCCGCGTCGAGGAGTTCGATGTCGTCGACGGGCGTGTCCGGTGTCGCCTCCGCGAACTGTCCGAGGACGTGGGCCAGGTGGCGCAGGAAGGCCTCGACGATTCCGGCCGAGAAGTGGCTGTGCCGGTACGCGGCCCACAGCCGGGTCCCACCGGCGGGCTGGGGCAGCAGTGCCAGCGTCAGGGGGAAGGGCGGCGCGAGGCACGGCAGATGTTCCGTCGGGACGCCGGCGGGGAACGGCGAGTCGCAGGCGGCCGGTTCGACGAGACCGGCGAGCACCGGGCTGTCGGCCGGCGCCGGCTGTGCCGGTCGGAGGGCCGAGACCGGGGCATCCGCGGGAACCTCGATCCGCAGGGCACCGCGCCGGTCGGTGGCCACACGGACGTCACCGCTCGACCCGTGGCCCGCGTAGCGGTGGAGGGTGAGGGCGAGCGCCGCGAGGAAGCCGGTGGTGGCGGGACCGTCGGGCAGGTCGAGTGCCCGGGTGCCCCAGGAGGTGTCGCCCCGGCGGCCGCCGCCCCAGTCGGGGGCGGGAGCCGCGGAGGGCGGTGGGGCGGGCGCGGCGGACGGTACCGGCAGCGGTCCCGCCGCCCCGGAGACCAGCACGTCGATCAGCCGGCCGAGCCCGTCCCGGTCGAGCACCGCGCGGCGCGCGACGACCACCAGGTCGGCGACGTCGTCCCGGTGGCGCAACAACACACAACGGACCGAGTGCGTGGGCCGGTTCAGTTCCGCGGCCGCCAGCCGCCGTGCCACCGGTTGGCCGGAGCCGGCCGCTGTCTCTTCCACCCACAGTCGCCAGGGCCCCACCGCGGCAAGCCGGGCGGTCAGCTCCGCCGCGGCCACCGGGCCGCTCAGCCGGACCCGTACGGCATGGCACTGTTCCCCCACCATGTGTTCCCCCGTCATGGGGCGTCCTTCCT
Source organism: Streptomyces sp. NPDC037100 (assembly GCF_055606225.1). Taxonomy (NCBI): domain Bacteria; kingdom Bacillati; phylum Actinomycetota; class Actinomycetes; order Kitasatosporales; family Streptomycetaceae; genus Streptomyces; species Streptomyces sp. NPDC037100. The sequence continues at coordinate 551,698 of NZ_JBVJSX010000003.1, forward strand.
CTCTCACAACTCTCACAACGGGTCACCCTGTGCGGCCCGCCCGTCAGCGCGCGGTGAACCCGCCGTCCACGGTCAGTACGGAGCCGGTCACCTGCCGGGAGTCGTCCGAGACCAGATAGACCACGGCGGCGGCGACGTCCTCCGGCTCGATCAGCGCGTTCATCGGCTGCGCCTCGGTGAACGTCTGCTCGTGCTCGCCCACCTGCACGTCCAGCGCGCGGGCGATCTCGGCGAGCATCCGGCCCTCGGCGGTCGCGTCGTCCCGCACCGATCCGGGGCAGACGGCGTTGACCCGCACCTTGGTGGGCGCGTAGTCGAGGGCGGCGGCCTTGGTCAGGCCGATCAGGCCGTGCTTGGCGGCGACGTACCCGGCGAAGTGCCGGTAGCCGACGAGACCGGCCGTCGAGGAGACGTTGACGATGGAACCGGAGCGGCGGGCGCTCATCGCGCGGGCGACGGTACGCATCACCCGCCACGCCCCCGTCAGGTCGACGTCGATCATCAGCGCCCACTCGTCCTCGGCGATGTCATGCACCGGCTTGCCCGAGGGGGCCGCGATGCCCGCGTTGTTGACGACGGCGTCGATGCGGCCGAAGCGGTCCTCGGCGAGGGCCACGGCCGACTCCACGGAGGCCAGGTCGCGTACGTCGCAGGCCGCGGTGAGCACCGCGGCGCCGGCCTTGCGGCACAGCGTCGCGGTGTGCTCCAACTGCCCCTTCGTGCCCAGTGGATAGGGCACCCCGGCCAGGTCGCCGCACACGTCCAGCAGCGCGAGGGCGGCCCCCTCGGCGGCGCAGGCCAGCGCGGTGGCCCGGCCCAGGCCCCGGGCGGCGCCCGTGACCAGCACGGTCTTCCCGGTCAGACGCACTGTTCCTCCGCTGCCCGGTTCAGCTCCTCGGCGACGGTCCCGAGCAGTTGCGGTGCCGACCCGGTCAGGTACATGTGCCCGCCGGGCAGCTCCACGGCGCGGAAACCCGCGACTGTGGTGCGGGCCCACGCCTCGGCCTCCGCGCGGCTGACGAGGGTGTCGTCGGCACCGCGCAGACTGGTGACGGGCACCGGCAGGGCCCGGTCGTCCGCCGGCCGGTACGACTCGTGCATCTCCACGTCCGCGCGGAGCGTGGGCAGGATCAGCTCACGCAGCTCGGGGTCCTGGAGGGCCTCGTCGGTGTAGCCGGCGAACTCGTTGACGCGTTCCAGGAACGCGTCGTCGTCGAGTCCGGTGGCCTGGCGGGACCGTGGCTCGGCCGGGTGCGGCGAGCCGCTGGCGAACAGCCGCACGACCCGCACCTCGGGCATCCCGACGAGGCGACGTGTCAGCTCGTAGGCGAGGACGGCGCCCAGGCTGTGGCCGAACAGGGCGAGGCGGTGCGGGCGCGGGCCGTCATCGAGCGTGGCGAGCAGATCGGTGAGCAGCCCGTCGGCGGCGTCGCTCGCGTTCCGGTACGGCTCCTCGTCGATGAGCCGCTCCCGCCCCGGGAGCTGGAGCGGCAGGACGTCGAAGCCGTGCGGCTCGGCGACACGCTGCCACGGACGGTAGAAGGAGGCACCCGCGCCGGCGAAGGGCAGGCACACGAGCGAGATGCGGTCGGCCATGTCAGCGGTCCTGGGAGGTGTCGGCGGCCGGGCGGGTACCGGCCGCGAGGCGGGCGTCGTAGGTGACGGGCAGCTTCACCAGGCCGCGGCTGGTCGAGTTGTCGAAGAGCCAGTCGACCTCGTCGGCCGGGACGGCGAGGCGCAGGCCCGGCAGCCGGCGCAGCAGGGTGGTGAAGGCGATGTTGCCCTCGACCCGGGAGAGCGGGGCGCCGACGCAGAAGTGCGGGCCCTGGCCGAACGCGAGGTGCCGGTTGGCGGTGCGCGTGATGTCGAGCTCGTCCGGCCTCTCGAAGGCGTCGGGGTCCCGGTTGGCGGAGCCCATCAGCAGGTGGACGAAGCTCTCCTTGGGAATGGGGCAGCCGCCCAGCTCCATGTCCTCGGCGGCGACGCGCAGGGTTCCCCGGTAGACGGGGGACTCGAAGCGCAGGAACTCCTCGACGGCGGAATCGGCCAGCTCCGGCCGGGAGCGCAGGAGTTCGAGCTGGTCGGGGTGGGTGAGCAGCGCGTGGGTGCCGCTGCCTATGAGGTTGGCGGTGGTCTTGTGGCCCGCGATGATCAGCAGGACCAGGGTGGAGACCAGTTCGTCGTTGGTGAAGCGGTCCTCCTCGTCGGCGGCCCGCACCAGGATGCTGACCAGGTCGTCACCGAGGTGCGCGCGACGGTCGGCGAGCAGGTCGAGAAGGTAGCGCTCGATGTTCTCGCTGGCATCCTTGAGCTTCTCGTTGGACTCCGCGTCGGGATACGGTGCGCCGCTGAGCCAGTTGCCCCAGGTGTGCAGCTGCGGCCGGTCCTCGACCGGGACGCCGAGGAACTCGCAGATGACCCGCATCGGCAGCGCGAAGGCGAACTCCATCAGGTTCACCTCGCCCTGCTCGGGAAAGGCGTCGATGAGCTCATCGGTGATCTCCTGGACACGCGGGCGCAGCAGCTCCATCCGGCGCGGGACGAAGGCGCGGCTGACGAGCTTGCGCAGCCGGGTGTGCTCCGGCGGATCGGCGGTCAGCATGTTGCGCACCAGGACCGGGCTGGAGTCCTTGACGAGGTCGCGGAACCACGCGGGGGCGTTGTCGACCCGCTTGGACAGCCGCGGGTCGCTGAACGCCTTGAGCACGGTCGTGTAGTCGGCGACGACGTAACCCTCGCCGCCCACCGGATAGTTGATGGCGTGGACGGGGCAGCCGCCGGCGCGCAGCTTGGCATTGGCGGTGTGCAGGTCGTTGCCCTCGGGGGCGGTGAAGAACTCGGGGGGAAGCTGTTCCTGGGTGCGGGGCAGCTCGGTGGTCATCAGGATTCTCCTTCCTTGTGCGGGGCTGCGGGAGCCTCCTGGGAGTGGCCGCCCTCGGCGGGCGCGCCGGTGGCGGCGGTGTCCGTGTACGCCTCGGGGGGCGCGAGCCCGCGGATGCGCGGGCTGAGGGTGGGCAGGGCGGCGAGGCCGGAGATGACGGCCATGATGGTGAACACCCAGACCGGGCCGGCCTGGTCGAAGACGGTGCCGATGATGAACACACCGGCCGGGGCCGCGATCATCGACATGAACATCACCGCGCCGAGCACCCGGCCCTGCGCCTTGTCGGGGACCATCGCCGCGAGGTAGGCGAGGAACAGCGCGCTGGTGATCGGTCCGCGCAGGAACACACAGGCGACGATGATGCCGAGCGGGATGAGTCCGGAGACGTTGGCGAGGAGGACGGCGGCGACGGGGCCGATCCAAGCGGCGGCCAGGAAGAGTTTCGCCGGCGCGACCTTCTTGATGACGGGTCCCGCGATCAGTGAGCCGGCCAGGCCGCCGATGCCCGCGATGGACAGCAGGACGCCGGTGAACCCGGAGGAGGCGCCCCGGCTTTCGGCGGTGGCGATCAGGGCGAGGAACACGCCGGAGTGGGTGAACGCCATGTTCGAACCCATGATCCAGACGATCAGCAGGCGCAGGACCGGCTGCCGGGCGAGGATGCGGAAGCCCTCGGCCGTGTTGCGCTTCTCGCCCGGGGTGAACTGCTCCACCTTCATCGGCTTGCGGATGAACAGCAGCAGCACGGTGGAGACGAGGAAGCCGATCGCCGAGCTCAGGAACGGAAACGCGCGGGCCACGCCGAACAGGAAGCCGCCGACGGGCGGACCCCCCATGGTGGCGGCGAAGTACCGGATCTGGTTCTGGGCCGTGGCCTGGGTCAGCTGGGACGGCGGAACGAGCTGCTTGATGGCGGCGAGCCCCGTCGGGTTGGAGATGCCGAGGCAGGCGGCCGAGCCGACGGCGATGGCGAACACGAGGGCCGGCTGTGTCTGGTCGGCGAAGATCAGCACACTGAACAGGCCGAGCAGCGCGACCCGGACCAGGTTGCAGATGATCATCAGCAGCCGGCGGTCCATCCGGTCGGCGAGTGTGCCGCCGGGGATGGACAACAGGCTGGTGGTGACGAGCTGGGCCGAGCCGACGGCTCCCGCGTAGAAGGCCGAACCCGTTGTGGTGAGGATGAGCAGCGGGTACGCGACCTCCGCCGTCTCCTTCGCGAGCGCGGCGAACGCCTCACTGGTCCACAGTGCCTGGAAGTCGCGGTTGCGCAGCAGCGGCTTCTCGGCGTCCTCGGGCTTGTCGTTGCCCCCGGCGGCGTCGGCGTCCTGCGGCGCCGTGTCCTCGGACTCGGTGCCGGGAGGTGTCTGCGAGACGGTCAAGAGTCGTTCCTCTCCTTGTGCGGTGGCCCGGACCGGGTGTCCGGGCGGAGTGCCTCGCCGATGCGTGCGGCCAGGTCGTCGACGTACGGCGGTCCCAACATCGACCAGTGGTCGCCGCCCACCGCCGTCACGCGCAGGCCTGCCGGGTAGAGGCCCGCGAGGCGGCGGGCGAGCCGGTCGGCCGCCGCGGGGTCCGTCTCCGCCTTGAAGAGGACGGCCGGGCAGGTCACCGGGCGTGGCCGGTGGGCCAGTACGGCGGCCTGGCCCGCGAGGAACCGCCGTCGGGCCTCGGGACTGCGGCGGTGCACTCCGGCCAGGGGCCCGACGCGCAGCAGCGTGTCCAGACCGGCCTTCAGCCCGCCGAGCATGAAGCGGGGGGCCGCGGCGACCGGCAGTGGGTGGGTGTCGGGCACGTATCCGTCCAGCGAGACCAGCAGGTCGACCTCGTGCCCGCGCAGGGCGAGCAACCGGGCGGTCTCGTGCGCGACCACCGCGCCGAAGGACCATCCGCCGAGGGTGAACGGGCCGGTGGGCTGGGCCCGCAGCAGGTTCCTGACGTGCGTGGCGGCGAGGGACCCGACCGAGCGGCGCCCCTCCCGGTCGTCATGGGCCGACGCTTCCAGGGCCAGGACCGGCCGGTCGCCTTCGAGTACGAGCCGTGCGGCCAGGGCCCGGTAGGGCAGGGCGTTGCCGAGGGCGTCCGCGACGAGGAAGAAGGGCCGTCCGGAGCCCTCCCGCAGGGTGGCCACGCCCGGCAGGGGGGAGGCCGGGCCGGTCCGGTCGCCGAGGCCGCGCTCCACCAGCTCGACCAGTCCGCCGAAGGTCGCCTTCAGCATGAAGTCGGTGACGGACACGTCCGCTCCCACCCGCTCGCGGACGGCAGTGGTGAGCGCGAGGGCGAGCAGCGACTCGCCTCCGAGGCCGAAGAAGTCGTCCGGGTCGGCGGCGGTGGTGACGCCGAGGGTCCGGCACCACGCCTCTTCCAGGCGCGACCGCACGGACCGCTCCGTGCGGGAGGCCGGGGTCACGGCTGGGTCCCGGGGGGCCTGGATGACGGCCGCGTCGGGTCGTCCGGCGGCCGGTACCGGTTCCCCTCGCGGCGCCGCCGGTTCCGGATCCGGGTCCTCGCCCAGGAACGGGTGGGCGGGCAGCGAGCAGCGCGGCGGCCGGTCACCGGGATCGCCGTGCCGGCTGTCCAGGACGGTGTCGAGGGCACGGTCGACGCCCAGTTCCCAGAGGGCGCCGATCGCGTCGAGGAGTCCGGCCTCCTGGCCGTCCGGCCGGCCGGGGGCGAACCGGACGGTCCGGTGGGCGGGGTCCCAGCCGGGTGCGGCCCGCAGCGAGCCGGTCATCGACCCGCCGGGCCCCAGCTCCAGGTAGGTGGTGCAGCCGGAGCCGAGCAGCGTGGCCGTACAGGTGTCCAGGCGGACCGGCTCGCGCAGATGCGCCGCCCACTGCTCCGGGCTGACCGCGGCCTGCGGATCGGCCCACTGGCCGGTGGTGTTGGTGATGTACGGCAGCCGGGGCGGGCGGGCGGGCATCGACGACAGATGGTCCCGCACCGCCTCGGCTGCCGGGTTCATGGCCGGCGTGTGGAAGGCACGCCGGGTGTGGACCGGGGTGACGCGCAGCCCGTGGAGGGCGTCCCCCGCGACGAGGAGGTCCATCTCCGCCTCGCCGCCGGCGACAACGGCGGACCCGTTGCCGCGTACCGCGACGGTGACGCCGCAGTTCTCCGGCAGCAGGGCTTCGACGTCCTCGGGCGAGGCATGGACGACGATCATGCGGCCGGGGGAGGCGTCGCGCATCGCGCGGGCCCGCGCGTGGACGAGGCCGACCGCCTCGGGCAGGGACCACACGCCGGCGAGGGCCGCGGCGGTGTACTCGCCGATGCTGTTGCCGAGCATGGCGTGCGGGGTGACCCCCCAAGCCGCGAGCTGACGGCCGAAGGAGTAGCCGAGGGCGAACAGGCCGAGCTGCTGGTGGACGGTGTCGGAGAACCAGTCGGCCGTGCCCTCGTGCGCCTCGCCCGGGGTGACCACGGGCCCCAGGTCCACGCCGCAGTCGTCGGCCGCGGTCTTGCGGATCTCGTCGAACGCGGCCCGGAACTCCGGCAGCAGACGGTGCGCGGCTTCGCCCGCCGCCTCCTTGAGGACACCCTGGCCGGGGAAGAGGAAGGCGACCTTGCCCAACCGCCCGGGGGAGCCGAGCCGTTCGGCCGCGCCCTGCGCGGCGTGCAGCGCCTCGGCGGCGTGTTCGGTGTCCCGGACGACCACGGCCTGCCGGTGCCGGTGGAGGCGGCGCCCGGCCAGGGTCCGGGCGGCCGCGGCCGGATCGGGGCCGTCCACGCCGTCGCGGAAACGTTCCTCGAGTGCCGAGCCGAGCCGGGCGAGCGCCGCAGGTGTGTGCCCCGTCAGCGGCAGCACCTGCGGGCGGGCCGTACGCGCGGGCCGGGGGACGGCGGGTGCCTCGGTGAGGACGGCGTGCGCGTTGGTGCCGCCGACACCGAACGAGCTGACCGCGCCGGCCCGCTCCGCCCGGCCCTCGCGCGGCGCCCACGGCTCGAGCCCGGTGGCCACCCGGAACGGCGAGCCGTCCAGTTCGAGCAGCGGGTTGGGAGTCGTGTAGTGCGCCGTCGGGACGATCTCCCGGTGCTCCAGCATGAGAGCCGTCTTGATCAGACCCGTGACCCCCGCGGCCGCGCCGGTGTGACCGATGTTGCCCTTCACGGCGCCGAGCACACACCGGCCGCTCTCCCCGCCGGCCGGCCCGAACACCTCGGTCAGCGCCTGCACTTCGATGGGGTCGCCGAGCCGGGTGGCGGTCCCGTGCGCTTCCACGTGGCCCACCGCCGCGGCGGGAATCCCCGCGTCCTCCAGGGCGTCCCGGATCACCTCGCTCTGCCCGGCCGCGGAGGGTGCGGTGTACGCCATCTTGTCCGCGCCGTCGTTGTTGACGGCCGTTCCGGCGATGACGGCGGCGATCCTGTCGCCGTCGCGCACGGCGTCGGCGAGCCGCTTGAGCACGACGACACCGACGCCCTCGCTGGGCACGGTCCCGGCGGACCGTGCGTCGAACGGGCGGCAGTACCCGTCCGGTGCCAGGATCCCGCCCGGTTCGAAGAGGTAGCCCCACTCGCCGTGCGGCATCACCGTGACCCCGCCGGCGAGAGCGGCGTCGCACTCACCGCCGCGCAGTGCCCGCACCGCCAGGTGCACGGCCGTCAGGGAGGTCGAACAGGCCGTCTGCACGGTGATCGCGGGACCGCGCAGCCCCAGTTTGTACGCCACCCGGGTGGCGACGAAGTCCTTCTCCCGCCCGATGTACCGGGCCAGTTCGCCCAGCGCGGCATCGTCCCGGCCGGGCCCCGAGCGGTCGGCACCGGCGTACACGCCGATCCGTCCCCGGAACCGGGCGGGGTCGATGCCCGCGTCGTCGACCGCCGTGGCCGCGCACTCCAGGAAGACCCGCTGCTGGGGGTCCATCGCCGCCGCCTCCGCCCGGCTGTACCGGAAGAAGGACCAGTCGAAGCGGCGGGAGTCCTCGATGACGCCCATGGCCGGTACGAAGTTCTCCCGGCCCACGTAGGCGGGATCCACCCCGCGCCGGTGCAGCTCCTCACGGGTGGGGCGGCTGATGCCGTCCCGGCCCGCCCGGATCAGCGACCGGAACGCCCGGACATCGGGCGCGCCGGGCAGCCGGCAGGCCATGCCGACGACGGCGACGGCGTGCTCACCGGAGGGGGAGGAGGACACGGGAGGCAGGGGCATGTCAGGCTTCTCCGCCCAGGTCGACGTAGAGGTGGTCGAGACCGACGTAGCTGAGGTTGGGGCCCCACACGGCGGCCTCGTCGGACAGCCGGGCCCTCGGGAACCGCCGCGCGAGGCGCCGCAGCAGGACCGCCGCCTCCATACGGGCCAGCGGGGCGCCGACGCAGTAGTGCGGCCCGTAGCCGAAGACGAGATTCCGGTCGGTGCCCTCGTCGGTGGCCGTCTCCGCGGGGGCGGACGCGCCCGTGACCGGGCACACCGCGTCGGGCGCGGCCTCGTCGAGCGGCCCCTGTCCGGTGAGGCTCACCAGGACCAGGTCGCCCGTGCGCATCGTGGCTCCGGCGATCTCCTGGTCGTGGGCGACCACCCTCCCCAGATGCCGCAGCGGGGGCCGGCGTACCAGCACGGACTCCACCAGGTTCTCGACCACGCCGGGCCGGTCCGCCCGTACCGCCTCCCACAGCTCCCGGTCACCCAGCGCCGTGAGCACGGTGGAGCCGAGCAGCGAGGCGGTGGTCTCCAGGCCGCCGAAGAGGCACATCGCCCAGGTCGCGTTGGTGCGTGCCCTGTCCTGGGGCGTGTCGGTGGGGAAGTCCTCCAGGGCGCGCGCCCCGGCGAGCGCCTCGGTCATCTCCACCATGACCCGCTGAGCCGCCCTGGCGTGGTCGCGGCGGTACATGGCACCGATGAACAGCGACAGGGTCCGCGACCATTCGTGCAGCACCGGCGGTGGTACGTCGACGCCGACCACGTGCGCCATCACCTCGCCGGAGATGCCCTCGGCCACGGCCGGCATCACGTCGCAGGGACGTGTGGCCGCGAGCCGGGTCAGGCACTCCTCCGTGATCTCCTCGACGCGGGGCGTGAGGGACCGTACGTACGAGGCGGACAGCATCCGCTGGACGGGGCGCCGCAGCGCCGTGTGCTCGGGGGCGTCGGCCTGGACGAACCAGAGCCGCAGGAACTCGGTGAGCTCGCGGTACTCGGCGCGGGTCGCGTCCGCCATGTACAGCTGGAAGGAGCGCTCGAAGGTCCCCGAGGCGAATCCGGGGTGGTTGAGGACCTGCCGGGCCAGGCGGGGGTCGGCCACGACCCAGCACTCCAGTCCTTCGTCCCACTCCGGTGCCCGCACGCCGTCCGCCAGGGACAGCGGCGGGACCGGCGCCGCGGTACGGGCCATCAGACCGCGGCCTTCTCGACGAGCGCGCGCAGCCCGGCGGGCGTGGGGGACAGCAGGAAGTCCCGCAGCCGGACGGACACCCCCAGCTCCTGCTTGACCTGGCGCATGAGGCGGACCGCGCCGAGGGAGTTGCCACCGATCACGAAGAAGTCGGTGTCCTCGGTGATGCCCGTGACCGGTTCCGGCGCCTCGATGACGGCGGCGAACAGTTCGGCGATGCCTTCGAGACCGATACCGGCAGGCGCCCCGGTCGCGGTCTCGGCCACGGCCGCGGTCCCGGTCCCGGCCGCGGTCCCGGCCGCGGTCTCGGCCCCGGCCCCGGTCTCGGCCTTGGGCTCCGCCCCGGTGCCGGTCCCGGCCGCGGTCTCGGCCACGGCCTTCGGCTCCGCCCCGGTGACCGTCACGGCCGAGGTCTGCTTCGCCGGCCCCGCGAGCGCGGCCAGTGCGCGCCGGTCCACCTTGCCGTTGGCGGTGACGGGCAGCCGGTCCACCACGGCCCACAGCGCCGGGACCATGTAGGACGGCAGCCGCTCGGTGAGCAGGTCGCGCAGCCCGGCCGTGCCGACGGCCGCACCGGGGGCCGGGACGACGGCGGCGACGAGCCGCTTCTCGGCGCTGTCCCCCTCGCTGACGACGACCACGGCGTCCTGCACCCCGGGGTGCTCGGCGAGCACGTCGCTGATCGCACTCAGCTCGATCCGGTACCCGCGCAGCTTGACCTGGTCGTCGGCGCGGCCGAGGAAGCGCACACGGCCCCGGCTGTCGATACGCACCAGGTCACCCGTGCGGTACAGCCGCTCGGGCACGTCCGGTGACAGGTGCCCGAACACGCGGGCCGTCTCCCGCTCGTCGCCCAGGTAGCCGTCGGCGAGGCCCTCACCGCCGGTGTACAGCTCACCCACGGCACCGGGCGGAAGCAGCCGGCGGCGCCCGTCCAGCACGTACACGCGGGTGCCGGGGACGGGGCGGCCGATGGGCAGCGGCCCGTCCACGTCCTCCGCGCGTGCCACCGAGTGGGTGGTGGTGAAGGTGGTGTTCTCGGTGGGGCCGTAGCCGTTGGTGACGACCAGACCGGGGTGCCGGGCCAGGACCCGCGCGGTGTGCTCGTGCGGTACCACGTCTCCGCCGGTGAGGAGCTGGCGCAGACTGCCGAGCGAGTCCGAGGCGAACTCCTCGACGAGCCGGAAGAGCCCGGCGGTCAGCCACGCCACGGTGACCCCCCGCTCCCGCAGGAAGGCGCCCAGCTCGGTCGGCGACGCCAGTCCGGCCGGGTGCACCTCCAGGGTGGCGCCGGTCAGCAGCGCGCCCCACAGTTCGAGGGTGGAGGCGTCGAAGGACAGCGGGGACAGCCGCAGCATCCGCTCGCCCTCGCCGAGCCTCACGTAACCCGCCTCGTGGACCAGGCGGATCACCGCGCGGTGCGGGACGCCGACGCCCTTGGGACGGCCGGTCGAGCCGGAGGTGAAGGCGACGTACGCGAGGCGGGCCGGGTCCTCGGGCGGTGCGGGCACCGTCCGCGGGTCGGCGGGCCGCCAGTCGGGTTCCCAGACCGGCACGGCCGGGGCGCCGAGCTCCGCGAACCGGCGCGCGGCCGGTGAGCCGACCGGACCCGTCAGCGCGGCGCTGGGCCGGGCCCGCTCCACGATCCGCGCGAGGTGGCTGTCCGGCTGCGCCGGGTCGATGCCCACGTACGCGGCCGACGCCCACTGCACACCCAGCACGGCGACGGTCTCGGCCACCGACCGCTCCACGCCCACGAGCACCCGGTCGCCCGGTTTGACGCCGGCGGCGATCAGCAGGCGGGCCTGCTCGGCGGCGGCAGCGGCGAGCTCGCTGTAGGTGAGGGCGTGATGCGCGTCGCGGACCGCCACGGTGTCGGGGTGACGCGCCGCCGTCTCACGGAACAGCGCGTCGAGGGACGTCCGGGGGAAGTCCCGGCCGGTTTCGTTGATCTCGTCGAGCAGGTGCTGTCCCTCGGCGGAGATGCAGCGGATGTCCTCGAGGCGGGCCTCGGGTGCGGCGCTGATCCGCTCGACGGTCGCGAGGAAGTCGGAGACGAAGGACTGGGCCTCGGCCTCGTGCCACACGCCGGTCGCGTATTCGAGATGGCCGGCGAACGAGGGGTCCGCCTGGCCGATCAGCATGGTCAGGTCGAACTGCGAGCCGCCGCCGTGCCCTTCCTCGACCTGGATCCGGACCGGCCCGGCACTGAGCTCGCTCGGCACCAGCTGGTCGTGCATACCGAAGCAGACCTGGACGAGCGGGTGGCAGCCGAGGCTTCGCTCGATGCCGAGACGGGAGACGATCTCCTCGAACGGCAGATCGCCGGCGTCGATGGCGGCACCGAGATTGCGGTGCACCCCCCGGAGGAACGCGGCGACGTCGAGGTCGTCGTCCACATCGATCAGCAGGGGTACGAGATTGCCCGTGACGGCGACGAGCCGACGCAGCTCGGAGCTGCCGCGGCCGAGCAGCGGGACGCCGACCAGGAGCCGGCGGTTGCCGGTGCGCCGGGCCAGGCAGAGGCCGAAGGCGCCGAGGAGCAGGGAGTACGGGGTGATGCCGAGGGCCTGCGCCCGGCGGCTGACCCGGTCGGTGGTGTCCGGACCGAGGTCGAGGCCGAGGCGGTCGCCGGCACCGTCCTGGAGGGTGGGACGCTGCCGGTCGGCGGGGAGTTCGAGGACGCTGGGGACCCCGGCGAGGTGCTGCTTCCAGAACTCGGTCTGCTCGTCCCAGACGCCTCGGGCGCGGGTCTCCTCCTGGTGCCGGCGGAGGGCGGAGAGCGGGCTGCCGAGGCTGCGGGCGGCTCGTTCGCACTCGGCCTGCGACTCGGCGTAGCTGTCGAATATCTCGCGCAGCAGGTAGCCCACGGCGAAGCCGTCCAGGACCATGTGGTGCGCGGTCAGTACCAGGGCGGAGCGCTCGTCGGACGGGTCGGCCGGGGTCCAGTGGGCGAACCGGTAGGCGGGAGCGGCGGCCAGGTCGAAGGGCTCGCGGCCCAGTTCGGCGCTGCGGCGCCGCACGTGGCCCTCGAAGGTCTCGGTCGGGTCGTCGTGGACGTACTCGACGACTTCCGGTGCGTGGACGGGGAGGACCTCCTGGACCACGTCGTCGCCGGCCTCGCGGAAGACGACCCGCAGTCCCTCGTGACGTGCGGCGGTGGCCGCGAGGGCCTTGGCCAGGATGCCGGGGTCGAGCCGGCCGCCTCGGCTGAAGCACCGGAACACCAGGTTGTACGGGGAGCCCCCGGCCACCTTCTCGATCAGCCACATACCGCGCTGGGCGGGAGTGAGCGCCTGTTCGGTGTCGAGGCCGGACGGGGATGCCGGCGCCGCCCCGGTCGCCGTGGCCACGGGGGTGGCGGCGGCGAGGACCTCGGCGAGCGGAGCCTCACCGAGCAGCTCCATGATCGGGACGCGCAGCCCCAGGCGCTCCTGGAGTACGCCGGCCAGGCGCATGGCACGCAGCGAGTCGCCGCCGAGCGCGATGAAACTCCGGTCGCCGAACGCCTCCGGGCCGTCCGGTATCTCCATGACCTCGGCGGCCAGCGCTCCGGCCGTCATCGGTTGCCACCCGTGGGCTCGGCGGCCGATGCGGTGGCGCCGGCGATGAGCTCGGCCTGGCCGCTGACGGTCGGCGAGCGGAACAGGTCCATGGTCCGGACCTCTCGGCCCGAGACCTGGCCGAGCCGCTCCACGAGGAGCACGAGAAGCAGGGAATCGCCGCCGGCCTCGAAGAAGCTGACGTCGTCGGCGAACTCGTCGGTGCCCAGGACTTCGTTCCACACGGAGCGGACGAGTTCGAGGCGGACCGTCGGGTCGTCCAGGTCGGCGGGGGCGGCGGTGGGGCGTACGGACTCTTCGAGCACGGGGTTCTCCGGGAATGTGGCCAGGCCCGCGGCGCTGCGCCGCAGATCGTGAAGGAAGCGCGAGACGTCGGTGTGGCCGAAGACGTTGACGGGGTAGTCCAGCGAGAGGGCGAGTCGCCGTCCCCCCGCCGTGTCCTCGAGCCGGACGAACATCGCCAGGTCGTACTTGACGAACATCGGGTCGAGCGGGCGGAGCCGGCCCGTGACGTCAGGGGTGAGCTCCAGGGACCGCGGCGCCTCGTCGAGGTTGACGAGGACCGGCGACAGCGGCGGCCACAGCGCGTTGCGGTCGGGGTTGAGGGCGGCGGAGACGGCGTCGAGGGGGACGTCGCTGTCGACGAACGCCTCCATGCCGTTGACGCGCACTCCGCTGAGCAGGTCACGCCAGGTGTCACCAGGGCCGACGGTGACGCGCAGCACGACCGTGGTCATGAACATCCCGATCACGTCCGCGGTGGCGGGATCGTCCCGTCCGGGCCAGGCGAAGGCGATGAGGAAGTCACGCTGTGACCCGGTACGGGCGAGGGTGCCGGCGAGCAGGGCGACCCCGACCATGAAGGGGGTGCACCCCTCCTGCGCGGCCACCGCCATCGCCTTCTCGGTGGTCTCCTCGTCGAGAGCCGTCGCCAGGGTGGCGCCGAGCAGGGACTCCTCGCCCTCGTGCGGGGTGCGGGTGAACGGCAGCTCGACCTCGGGGGGTGCGCCGCGGAGCCGGCCGACGACGTCGGCGACCTGCTCCTCGATCTCCTCGGGGGTGCGCTCCGCGGCCACCGTCGCCGGGTGCGGCGGATCGCTCGCTTCCGGCTCCACGCCGTCGAGTCCGGCGCGGTAGAGGGAGCGGATCTCGTCGAGAAGCATGCCGCGCGAGACCCCGTCGAAGACGATGTGGTGCACGTTGAGGACGAGGAGCGTGCGCTCCGGGCCGAGGCGGATGATCTCGGCGCGAGCGGGCGCGTCCCGGCCCAGGTCGAAGGGCGCGCCGCTCAGGGTCCGTACGCGGTGGTCGACGTCGTCCTCACTCCATCCCTCGGCGGCGGCGTCGCGCAGTCCGGGCTCGGCGGGCGGTCCGTCGGTGTGGTACTCCACCCGGCGGCGCTTGATGTCGAGCCGGAAGCGGGCCCGCAGCGAGGGGTGCCGCGCGAGGGCCTTCCGAACGGACGAGACCAGCACCTCGTGGTCGACCGGACCGGTGAACTCCACGACGGTGGGTACCAGTTGAGTGGGTCTCAGCAGCGCGTCGCGGTCCAGGACCCACATGCCTTGCTGGACCCGGGTGGCCGGATACCAGGTGTAGCCGTCGGGTGACGCACCGTTCGGCATTTCGGGCAGCACGAAGCGACCTCCGAAATCTGTGGGAAGAGGGGGTGACATGCGGCGTACGGGACTCGCCGCGTGGATCGCCGCTCCGTTGATCAGGGCGGGGCGGGCCGGCCGGTGTGCGCCGGGATCAGCCCCACTGCGAGTCGTCGGCGCCGGCCGCGGGGGCAGGGGGGCTGCCCCACTGGGAGTCGGCCAGAACGACCTGGTCGGCCGGGGCCTGGGCGGCGGTGACGCCGATGACGGCCGCGCCCGCGAGGGCAAGCGTGCCGAGTATGTGTCTGAGAACGTTCCTGTTCATCTGTCCCCCATTGTTGTGCGTTGTTCTGCTTCTGCGAGAGATCCGGACATCTGCGGAACGGAACCCGGCTCGGGCTCCTCCGGTGTCCGGGGCTGTGGCGTTTGTGCGGCAGAGCTGTGGTGGTTCCCCGTCGGAAGCATGCACGGATCGGCGTGCAAGGTCATCGGGGATCGAGCAGGATGATCCCGCATTGCTGAAACCAGCAGGGGGAAAAGTGTGCACAACTGCGGACAATGAGGCGGACGGTCGCGATGGCGTCCTCTGCGACGAGGGTCTCCAGTACTACTCGGACGCCCTGCGCGGCCGACCCCCCGCCGCCGAGTGCCCCTCATGTCTGCTGGACCTGGGTCTCGTCCAGCGGCTGCCCGACGGCAGCCTGGCCGCCATCCCGCCACGCCTGGCGGCCGGCGCCCGACTGGACCAGCTGGAACACGTCATCGAGGAGAAGAGGACCGCTCTCGCGACGCTGCGTGCCTCGGTCAACCGGGCCCAGGACGTCTACCAGGAGAGCTACGGGAAGGGCGAGTCGCACCTGATCCGTGCGGTGCGGGGCCAGGAGGCGATCAGCGCGACCCTCTCGGCCGCCGTGCACGCCTGCCAGCAGGAGCTGCTGACCGCGCAGCCCGGCGGCGGCCGCCCCCAGGAGCTGCTCGACAAGGCGCTCGAGAGCGATCTGGAGGCGATCGGCCGCGGGGTGCGGCAGCGCACGATCTACCAGCACACGATCCGCACCCACCAGCCCACGCTCACCTACGCCGAGCGCATCTCGCAGGCGGGCGGCGAAGTGCGCACCCTGGACGAGGTGTTCGACCGGCTGATCGTCTGCGACCGGAAGGTCGCGTTCATCCCCGACCCCGGCTCGGAACGCCGTGACACGGCACTCGCGGTCGAACATCCCGGGGTGGTGCGCTACCTGGTGGGAATCTTCGACCACGCCTGGCAGCGGGCCCAGCCGCTGCGGAAGTTCCCCAGCAGCCGGCTCCCTCCGCTGCTCACCGACGAGGTACGGCGCACGATCCTGCGGCACATGGTCAACGGCCACACGGACGAGGCGATAGCGACCCGTCTCGGTATGAGTCCGCGCAGCGTCTCCAACCACATGCGCTGGGCCGCCGAGCTGTTCGGCAGCCGCAGCCGGGCCCAACTCGCCTACCTCATAGGCAAGAGCGGCTTCCTGGACACCGTGCCGGACTGACGGCGCCATGGGATCCGGTTCGGGCTTCACCTTCCCGTCGGCGTCATGTACGTTGTGCCGGAAGCATCTTCCAGGCCCGGCCGACCATCGGCCGTCGCACCGCGCAGACCGGCTGGTTCCCCGTCGCGCTGTGAGGGACGAGCTCCGGCAGTACTCCCGGATCCGTATCCCGTTCTGGCCGTGTAACCACCCACCACTTCTCCTCGGGTTCCCGCTCCTGGCTTCCCGCCCGCTGCCGTACGCCGTGCCGTTTCCTCGGCGCACGACGGTCCGGAGCTGCGAGGAGGGGGTGAGGCGTGGCACACGGCACGGCGCCTTCCTGCCCATCACGGTGAAAGGAAGACGGGCCTTGACCGTCCATGCCACACCCGCCCCTGCCGGACCATCACTCGCCCCGCCGCCGGGCTGCCCGATGCACGCGGCCACCACCGGACCCGCCGACGGCGTGAACCTCGTGGACCCGGCTCTCTACAGTGACGGCGACCCGCACCCCGTCTGGCGACGGATGCGCGCGATGGACACGCTGACCCGTCACCAGGTCGACGAAGAGCGCTGGTTCTGGAACATCGTGCGCTTCGAGGACGCCGACCGGGTCCTGCGGGACACCGCGACCTTCACCTCCGAACGTGGCACCATGCTCGACCTGCTGGGCACGGACGACCCGGCAGGCGGCAAGCAGCTCGCGGCCACCGACCCGCCCCGCCACACCGAGATGCAGGGGCGCCTCAAGAAGGCCCTGGCGATCAAGTCGGTCGACCGGCAGCGCGAGATGATCCGCGATCTGGTGGTCCCCCTCATCGAACCACTCGGCGACGGCGGCACGTTCGACTTCGCGCAGACCATGCTGGCCATGCCGATGTCGGTCACCGGCACCATGATGGGCCTGCCGACCGCGGACTGGGCCTGGCTCAGCCGGCTGACCACGGTGTGCATCGCCGCCGACGACCCCGAGTACCAGGACCCGGGCGGCCGGGACGTCACCCTGAAGGCCGCCCACCGCGACCTGTTCGCGTACTTCCAGGACCTGGTCCGGTTCCGTCGCGACAACCTCGGGGACGATCTGCTGAGCGTGCTCATCTCCACGGAGTTCGAAGGCCGGCACATGGCGTCCGAGGAGATCGTCGCCAACTGCTACAGCCTCCTGCTCGGTGCGAACGTCACCACCCCCCACCCGCCGAACTTCGTCATGGCCGAGTTCATCGACACGGGAGTGCTCCAGGACTGGGCGGCACATCCGGAGGCCGACGACACGGCCCTGAACGAAGCCCTGCGCTGGGCCTCGCCCGTCAACCACTTCCTGCGGTACGCCACCCGCGACGTGGAGATCCGCAACACCCGGATCAGCGCCGGGGACGCGGTCGTCATCTGGCTCGGCTCCGCCAACCGCGACGAGACCGTCTTCACGCGCGGCCAGGAGTTCGACATCCGCCGCAGGCCCAACAAGCACCTGGCCTTCGGTATCGGGCCCCATTACTGCATCGGGCACAGCGTCGCCCGCGTCAGCCTGAAGACCCTGTTCCACGAGCTGTTCACCCGCTTCGAGGACTTCCGGCCGGCCGGTCCTCCCGAGCGGCTCCGCTCCAACTTCGTCTCCGGCTACAAGCACATCCCCATCACGGCCCGCCGAGCCCGCGGCGGCAACGGGCGTGCCAGGAGCACCGGATGACACGGCCGCACCCGAACACCGTCCCACCCACCGGCAGCCCGTGGCTCCGCCGCTTCCACACCGCGCCCGCCGGCTCACCGCTCCTGCTGTGCTTCCCGCACGCCGGCGGCAGCGCCTCGTACTTCTTCCCCTTCTCGGCCCGGCTTTCCGCGCGCGCCGATGTGCTGGTGGTCCAGTACCCCGGCCGGCAGGAGCGGTTCGCCGATCCGTGTGTGGAGTCCCTGCACGAGATGGCCGATCTGATCACCGAGGAGCTGCTGCAACACCTCCCGCGGGCAAGGCCGTTCAGCCTCTTCGGACACAGCATGGGCGCCTCCCTCGCCTTCGAGGTGGCCTGCCGGCTGCGGGACGCGGGCCTCCCGCCCGCCGCTCTCACCGTCTCCGGCCGCCGCGCCCCGTCGGTACCCGCTCCAGGATCGGTGCACCTCGCGGACGACGACCAGCTGATCGCGGACATCAAGCTGCTCGGCGGCACCGATCAGGGGATGCTCGACAACCCGGAGCTGCTCGCCGCGATCCTGCCCGCCGTCCGCAGCGACTACGTGGCCACCGAGACGTACCGGTTCCGCGGCGCGGATCCGCTTCAGTGCCCGGTCACCGCCCTGATCGGCGACGTCGACCCGCGGGTCGACGAGCCGCAGGCGCTGGCCTGGCGGAGCCACAGCACCGGTCCGTTCCGCCTGCGCGTGTACACCGGCGGCCACTTCTACCTCGTACCCCACATCGACGCCGTCGTGGCGGAGTTGCTCGCGGACCTGCCCGTCCGTTCCGCGACCTCCTCCGGCACCGAGTCGGACACCTCCCACCACTGAAAGGTCCACCATGAAGTACCGCGTCATCGGCAGCACGCCGGACACCCGTCGTGAGGTCAGCGTCCTGAGCCTCGGCGCCATGACCTTCGGCACCACCGTCGACGAGGCCACCTCCTTCGCGATCCTCGACCGGTTCGTCGAGGCGGGCGGCACGTTCATCGACACCTCCAACAACTACGCGTTCTGGGTGAACGGCACACAGGGCGGCGAGAGCGAGCAGCTCGTCGGCCGCTGGCTGCGCAGCCGCGGGATCGGCGACGAGATCACCATCGCCACCAAGCTCGGCGCCCGCCCCAACCAGCCCACCAAGACCTTCAGCCTCGACGTGGAGGGCCTGTCCGCCAAGGTCATCCGCGAGTCGTCGGAGCGCAGCAGGGAACACCTCGGCATCGAGAAGATCCACCTGCTGTACGCGCACATCATGGACGAGCGGACCCCCCTCGAGGAGACCGTCCAGGGCTTCGCGGAGGTGGTCGCGGACGGAGTGGCCGGCCTGCTCGGCGCGAGCAACCACTGGTCCTGGCGGATCGAGCGCGCCCGCGCCCTGGCCGCCGCCGCCGGTGTCCCCGGCTACGAGGTGCTCCAGCACCACCACAGCTACCTGCGCCAGCGCACCGACATCCCGAGCATGCGTTCCCCCGACGGCAACCAGGGCCTGGTCAGCGGTGACCTCCTCAGCTACCTCCGCGCCAACCCCTCGCTCACCCAGGTCGCGTACTCCCCGCTGATCTCCGGCGCGTACGTCCGCGACGACAAGCCGCTCGGCCCCGGTTTCGACCACGCGGGCACCCAGCCCAGGCTGAAGGCGATCCGCGAGGTGGCCGCCGAGGCCGGCGCGACCGTCAACCAGGTGGTGCTGTCCTGGCTCATGGGCGGGGACATTCCGATTCTCCCGCTGGTCGGTGCCTCGTCCGTCGCACAGCTGGAGGAAAGCCTGGGCGCGGTGGATC
Organism: Streptomyces sp. NPDC037100; assembly: GCF_055606225.1. Taxonomy (NCBI): domain Bacteria; kingdom Bacillati; phylum Actinomycetota; class Actinomycetes; order Kitasatosporales; family Streptomycetaceae; genus Streptomyces; species Streptomyces sp. NPDC037100. Next base: position 571,023 of record NZ_JBVJSX010000003.1, read on the forward strand.
TCGACCTGACACCGGAGCAGCGGGCCAAGCTGGACAGCGTCCACTGAGCCGACCGCGCGCCCCGCGCCGCAGGACCCGGTCCACCCCGTGACCTGTCGTCGAGGTGGCGTGTCCGGCTTCGGGCGCCAGGCGCGGCCGGACGGTGCACGCCACCCGGGCGTTCCGCGTTCCCCAGCGAACCCCAACCGGCCTCGGCGCGTTGCTCTCAAGGACGCACGGGCCTGCCCCTTCGAGCCCTCAGCAGGTCAAAGGCCGGTGTCGATCAGGATCTGCTGGGCCTGCTTGGGGTTGCCGCTACGGACCGCTTCGGTCATCGCGGCTCGCGCCGCCTCGGGGGGCGTGCCCGGTGGCACCACGAGCAGGGAGAAGTGGTCCTGGTCCCCGCGGGTCACGAGCGCGGTGTCGTCGCCCACGGAGAAGACGTCGATGTGCACCACACGGTCGTCGACGGTCATCCGCGTCGGCATCTCGTCCCAGGCTGCGGAGTCCAGGCCGATCCGGGTGATCGGCCCGAGGCGCTCGGTCAGTGCGCTGATCAGGCCGGGCAGTTCGGCGGTGAGATTCCTGGAACGGGGCCACCACGCACCGTCGAGGATGCTCCGGCGTTCGTGAGTGGTGGTGAGCCGCAGGAGCGCCGTTCCGGGACGCATGGATTCGTGTGCACCGTCCGCCAGCAAACCTGGCGGGGGCGGGGAATCGGGATGGGGCATCGTGCTCACCTGCCTGGGTCGGATCCCTCCTCGCGTTCACGCTACTCCTGCCGTGTCAGGCGCGGTCGCCGAGCGCGGCGGTCATGATCGGTTCGGCCGCCTCCGCGGTGGTGTCGGGCGGCACGACCAGCAGGTCCCAGCGGCCGTGTCCGGGGGCGAGCAGGACGACGGTGTCCGGGGCGTGCGCTGCGACCGTCTTGCGCAGTCGTACGACCTGGTTGGCGACGAGCATCCGGCCAGGCGCCGCGGACCAGGCCGCTCCGTTCACCGTGACGCCGGCGATGTGTCCCCAGGCCCGCGGCAGTGCGGCGAGCAGCTGCGGAAGCTCTGCCAGGAGGTCGTGGGAGCGTGGCCACCACACGCCGTCGAGGCGACGTGGCAGCGCGCTGTGGGGCGCGAGGCGCAGGCGTAGGAGAGGACCGGTGGGCGGTGAGGACGGTGAGGGCGATGAGGGTGGCGCTGTGGTGATCACGGTGTTTCCTTCGGCGGTTCGTGGAGCGGTTGGTTCGGGTCAGGCCGGCTGTCGCGGTGGGACGCCATGCGCGACACGCGTCCTCCTGCCGTGTCGAACGCCTCGATGAGTGCGGGCGGTTCGGTCATCAGGTCGTCGGCTCTCGTACACCGGTGGATCTTCGTCTGTGCCGTGGGTGCTGCCGGTGCCGGTGCCGGTGCCGCTGTCGCTGTCGGTGTCGGTGCCGGTGGCTTGGCTGCGGCCGCGGCGAAGCGGCACGGGCACGGACGTGACCTCTGTTCTGTCGGCCGTCCTGACCTCAACGTCCCGTGGAATGCCGCTTGTTGTGCGTCGTCCGTTCCCGGTGGCGGCGCGGTCGGAAGCGTCCCCGGCCGCCGTCGCGGTGGTCGCGACGTTCGAGCGCGGCGGACGGGGTGGACTGCGGTGGGGGCGGCGGGGTGGTGCCGGCGGCTCGGTCGGCGGCGGCCGGGGGGCCGGGAAGGAAGCGGCTGTAGGAACGCAAGGCGATCCTTTCGCTGTGCGCGGAGTTGAGCCGGTGGATCACGTACGCTCCGGCGGCGATGAGCACGAGGAGCGCGGAAACGGTGAGGGCGATGTCCATGACGGTCACGACCTGACGGTCGGTCGAAGGCGAGCAGTCCTTGGGAGAGGCGGACCCGCCGTCCCTCGGGTGCCTGGTGCCGGCGGTGCATTGACGCCGGTGGTGCCGGTGGTGCCGGTGGTGAAGAGCAGTAGTACGGCCCTGCGCGGGTCGGGCTCCGGCCACGCGTCGGCGGCGGGGAAGGTGTCGAAGGCCGGGGCCATCGTGCTGACCTGTCTCCGGAGAATCCTGCGCTGCGCGGGGCTTCCGGCGAAGTGTCTCGCCGAGGACGAGACCAGCGCGGGAGCCGGTGTGCGACATGCCCTCGGTACCTCCACCGTACTCCCGTGCGCCCCCGACCGTCGCGGAGCGGACGGAACCGCCGTACCCGCCTCGGCGTTCACGCGTACTCCCGTGCGCCCCCGACCGTCGCGGAGCGGACGGAACCGCCTTATCCGCCTCGGCGTTCACGCGTACTCCCGTGCGCCCCCGACCGTCGCGGAGCGGACGGAACCGCCTTATCCGCCTCGGCGTTCACGTCCACCGTCGGTCCCGGAGGGGGCCCGGCCACGGGAGCACGTGAACCCCTACCCGCCTCGGCGTTCACGTCCACCGTCGGTCCCGGAGGGGGCCCGGCCACGGGAGTACGGTTGAAGACACCGAGGGCGCCGCGCGCCGACTCCGACACCGGTGCCGCTCTCGGCGACCGACGACGCCGGGCCGGTCCGCCCGTGGGACCCGCCCGAAGCAGGGCTTGCCTCATGACCGTGAACGTGCCGGTTCCACCGACGACCACAGAACTCCTCGGGCGTCCCGTCGGTTCGGACCCGCCCGCGACGCGGAGGCCCCGCCCGTCGAGGCCGGAACGTGGCTCCTCGCCCCGGGAGGGGCAACGCGTCCGTCCGCTGACCCGGCGCCAGATCGAGGACCATCTGCAGGAACTGGGCGATCTGTACGCGGAGACGTCCGGCGGCGGCCCCTGGGCGTGGAACCAGGCCCGCGGCGACTTCCTGCGGCGGCTGGCGGTCGACGTCCGGCGGCCGGGATTCGAGTTGCTGATCGCGGAGACCACCGCGCTGACCGGGTGCGCCTACGGTTTCCCCGTACGCGGCGACGGCCCCTGGTGGGAGGGCTTCGACGGATACCTTCCGGGCAGGCTGCTCCGGCTCGCAGCCTCCGGACGCCTCTTCGTGATCTCCGGGATCCATGTTCCGTCCCAGGTGCGCAGGCAGAACCAGGACCGCGCCTGGAACCTCGCCCGGCGCCTGCAGAAACGGCTGCTCACCGACCACGGTGCCGCCGTCGCCGTCACGCTGGTGAACCGCTCCGACCACAGGACCGTCGAGGCGCTGCTGTCCTGGGGGTGGCGGTACATCGAGGGCGATACACCTCGGACGGCCCCGCTCGGCCCGTTCCGCGTCCTGGTCCTCGACACCTGAGCCCCCGCGTCCGGCCTCACCACGGTCACCGCCGCGGTCAGCACCACGGTCACCGCCGCGGTCAGCACCACGGTCACCGCCGTGGTCACCGCCCTCGGGGCGACGGCAGGCGCAGGGCGAGGAGGGCCACGTCGTCGGTGCTGCCGGGCGGCATGCGGGCGGGCAGTTGGTCGCACAGCGTGTCGAGCGGTTCGTGGGCGAGAGCGAGGGCGTGGCGGCGCAGACGGGCGAGGCCGGTGTCCAGGTCGCTGCCGGGGATCTCGATCAGACCGTCGGTGTAGAGCAGCAGGGTGGAACCCGGCGGCAGGACCTGCGCGGCGCTCGGCCGGCCGGCGCCGGTGCCCGGAGGGGCGCCGAGGAGGAGCCCCTGGCCCGCCTCGAGGAACCGAGCCTGTCCGTCCTCGGTCAGCAGCAGAGGTGGCGGGTGCCCCGCGCTGGTCCACCGCAGCGTCCAGGGACCGGTGTGCGGGTCGCCCTCGAGCAGGGCGAGGACGAGGGTGGCCATGGGGACGGTGGTGATGGCGGGCATGGCGTCGTCGAGGCGGTCGACGACGGCGCCGGGCGGGCCGCTGTGGTCCCAGGCCAGTGAGCGCAGGATGCCGTGCAGTTGCGCCATTCCGGCTGCCGCGGTCAGGTCGTGGCCCACGACGTCGCCGATGACCAGCGCGAGCGTGCCGTCCTTGCGCTCGAACGCGTCGTACCAGTCGCCGCCCACCTGGGAGCCGGCCGGGGCGGGCTGGTAGCGGGCGGCCAGCCGCAGGCGGCCCGGCTGGGGCAGTGGGGCGAGCAGGTTGCGCTGCATGGCCTCGGCGATGGCGCGCTGGCGGCCGAAGCGGCGGGCGTTGTCGATGACCAGGCCGACCCGGCGGCCGATGTCGCTCACGACGGTCAGATCGTCGGTGTCGAACGGGTGCGCCGGGTCCGTGCGCACCAGCGTCAAGGCGCCGGTGACCTGTCGCCCGGAGCCCAGCGGCACCGTGACGGCGGACCTCGCGCCGGCGGCCCGCAGGAAGCCGCTGTGGACGGTGGTCAGGGCGGAGGCGACCGGTGCGGCCATGTCCGCCTCGCGCTGCAGGACGGGATCACCGCCGTTCAGCACCTGGACGAGGGGCGAGTGGGCCTCCTGCCCGGCCTCGGGAAGGTTCTCCTGCCAGTCCTCCTGTGCGGCGTCCCGGCCCTCGGGGCCCGTCACCGCCACACGGTGGACCTGTCCGGAACCGACCCGGAGGTCCACCGCGGCCCAGTCGGCGAGGCGGGGAACCAGCAGGCGGCCCAGCCGGGCGAGGGCCTCATCGGTCTCCAGAGTCTGACCGAGCACGTCGGTGATCTCCGCGACCAGCGTCAGCCGCTCGGTGAGGTCCTCCAGAGCACGGGTATAGGCCGCACGCTCCTGACGCGCGCTGCGGTCGCCGGCGGTGTCGGTGCACAGCACGGCCATGCCCATGAGGACACCGTCGTCCGCCAGGGGAGAAGCGGACCAGGAGATCGCGGTCAGGCGGCCGTCACCGCGCAGACAGATGTCGCCCTCCCCGCGCGCCTCGGTCCTCTCGGCAACGGCCCGCAGCAGCGGGCACTGCTCCCGGGGGATCCTGCCGCCGTACGCATCCCGGTGCAGCAGGTCGTGTGCGTCCTCCCCGCGCATCGCCGCGGCGGCGCGGCCCAGCAGCCGCTCGGCGGCCGGGTTGACCGCGAGGATCCGTCCGGCGGGATCCACCACGACCAGGGCCGTGCCCAGCTGCCGGACGACCTGCTGCCAGAAACCCGGCTCGGCCGCCGACGAGCTCCCCTCGTGTCGCACACCCTCCACCATGCCGCCCCTCTCCGTCAGGAAACCCTTGCCGAAGACCGCGGGCGCATCGGCGGTCCGACACACCAGTGGATCAATACTCCCCCGACTCGGCACCGATCAGCTCGGCGACGTCGCATGGTCATGCGTTCCCCCGGCTCTCCTCGCTCCCGAGCGGTCATGCGGCGTCAGGTCATCGAGTCGGCTCGCCACGTGTCCGCTGCCAACTCCCGACGGCGGTACATGTGCACGGCCCGGCCGCTCCCGAGGCCGCTCTGTCTCTCAGCTCGGGATCGTGGGCTCAGTCGAGGGCGGCGAGATGAGCGGCGTCGCCGCCTCGCCACTCGACCAGGAAGATGGTCGCGTCGTCGCTCGTGGTGCCGCCACGTTCGTGCTTCAGGGCGTGGGAGAGCGCTCGCACCACCGCCCGTACCTCGGTGCGGCCGAGGAGGATTCGGTTGGTCCACTCGACGAGCTGCTCCTCACCGAACAGTTCCCCGCCGGCCTGGTGCTCCTCGAACAGGCCGTCGGTGAAGCACAGCAACCGGTCTCCGGGTTGCAGCATCCGCTCGCTGACCACCGGCTCCTCACCGCCGAAGCCGACCGGCAGAGTGGTCGGGCTCTCCAGCCGGTCCACCACGGCGCGGTCCCGGATCAGGAACGGAGCCGGGTGGCCGGCGTTGACCCACTGCAGCCGGCCTGTGGTGATGTCCAGGATCATCATCTGCGCGGTGACGAAGTGGTCGTGGCCGAACTGATCATTGATGGCCCTGTCCATGAACGCGTACACCTGGGACAGATCGGTATGGGCCCGTCGCGTGTGGCGGTAGGCGCCGATGGCCACCGTCGCCATGGTCGCCGCGTCCAACCCGTGGCCCATCGCGTCGATCATGGCCATGTGAAGGATGTCGCCGTTGAGGGCGTAGTCGAAGCTGTCGCCGGCCACGTCGTAGGCGGGCTCCAGGATTCCGGCCACTTCGACCTGCGGAACGGTCATCGACAGCGGGGGCAGCAACGACCACTGGATCTCCGCGGCCACGCTCATCGGGGCGCTGCGGCGGGCCTGGAAGAACCGGTCGGTGTAGGCGTCCTTGGTGACGATCATGTCCGCGACCAGACCGGCGAGTCTGCGGAGCAACCGCCGGTCGTCGTCATCGACCCTGTCCAGGGTGACGGCCATCGCCCCGATCTGGTCGCTGCCGTCCAGCAGCGGCAGGTACATCCGCACACTGCCGTCATGCGGCACCTCCACCGTTCTGCGGCTCAGGAACGCCTCGCCGGCGGGGGAGTCCTCGACCGCCTCGGGCCCGCCGACCTTCAGCCTCCGACCCGGGAGCGGCACCAACAGCTCCTGCTCGTAGTCCTGCAGGAGGATCGAGACCTCCCGCCCCCCGACCCTGGCCACCTCGTCCGCGACGAGCGGGGCGATCAGGTCCGGTGGCATCTCGTGGGCCCGGTCGAGCAGCACACCCAGCAGTCGTTCGCCGAACCCCTCCGACCGGTCCACTCCAGCCCCGTCCGGCCGCCGCCAACTGTCCGTCATCGGTGCTCGCTTCCCTTCGTCCCGGGGTGGGCGAACCCGTTGGCGGCCGTATCCACGCCGTGTTCGCCAGGCAGCCCGGTGCCCCGGCTTCGCCGAACCGCAGCCGGGCCGGGGCGCTCCGGCCGCGAGCCGGCGGCGATGAGCGTGGACGACGCTGTTCGACCGGCACAGGCTCGCAGCGCCGACCGGCCCGACGAGCCGATTACGCCACAGGCGGCATGTCGCCTGTGGCGTGATCGAGGTCAGACGGCGACGAGAGTCGATGCCCCGGCGTACAACGGCCCCGGCGTGCAACGGCCCCGGCGTACGCACACCGGGGCCGCCCTTCCGGGCCGTGGCACGTGAGAGTGCACTGACCCACTTATCATCATATGCCCGATACAGGGCACTGGGGCCGGGGCAGGCCGCACGCGTCGAGCCGTCGTTGACACCTGCCTGGCTAGGGCGCGGCTTCCGTGATGAGGACGGCGGCGGTGACCGGGCCGGGGGCGTCAGCGGTGGCTGCTTCCACCAGGGCGGCCCGGACGGCGCCGGCGACTTCCAAGGGATGGTGTCCGAGGGCGACCGCGAGCTGGACCTCGATGTGGCGGCCGGGCGGGTCGTCATGGTCCGCCACCTTGATCGGGCGGCTTCCCAGCACGGCGGTGAGGCGGGCGACGCCCGGAACAGCCGCCGCGACGTCCGCCAGCTCACCGACGGACCCCCACAGGAATCCCGTACCGGCCACCGGGGGTGAACTTCGCGCGGCTGCAGCTTCCGGCTCGGGCTGCACGGCCCCCCTTGGGGCTCGCGACCTCACGGCTGTCTCCGGGCCCTCATGGAGATCCGTGACACGCAGGTCGGCTGTCACGGTGGCCAGGCCGAGTCCTTCCGTGGCCGCGTCGAGCAGTGCGCTCCTCAACTGTTCGGCGGTGTGAGGCAGCGGCTGCCCGAGAGATGCCGTGAACGCGGCTTCGATCCTGAGCGGGCCGGGTGGTAGCGCGCCTGCCGGCGGACGCACGGCCGGCTCGGACACGGACTCGGACACGGACACGGACTCGAGCGGTGCCGACCCGATGCGCAGAGACTCCAGCCGAGCACCGGGAATCTCGGCGGCAGTATGTAGGAGGGCCCGGACGGCTGCTTGCTCGGTGATCCATGTCCCGTCGTCGGGCCCGCCGAGCGGGAGCAGCCGGCTCAGGTCGAGCTGGTGCCGTACGGCCTGCGTCCACGCCTCGGTCACCGGGTTCTCACCCTCTTTCTCCTATGGCTGCGGGTTTCCCGTCGCACTGCGCCCGGAGTGTCCGCGAGGGCTCCGGGTGCACGCTCGGGCCACGGGCTCCGGGTGCACGCTCGGGCCACGGGCTCCGGGCGCGCCCTCGGGCCACGCGCTGGACCGCCCGACACGATCCGCGCCTCTGTTGAAACCTCCTAAAGCGAATATAATCGGAATAAATGGTGCCAGGTGGGCTTATCGAGGGAGGAATATCCCGATGACTGAGAACACCGGCGTAAGGCACGGTGGTGCGCCCGAGTCCCGTGGCCGGACGACCATCGCCGATGTGGTGGTGGAGAAGATCGCCGGAATGGCGGCACGGGACGTGCGCGGCGTCTATGCCCTGGGCAGCGGATTCGCCCGCTCGATGGGATCCGTGCGGGAGCGGATGCCCGGCGCCGGTAGTGGCAAGTCCGTCACGCGCGGGGTCAGTGTCGAGGTCGGAGAGCTGCAGGCGGCCATCGATCTGGAGCTCGTCGTCGACTACGGCGTCTCGATCACGGACGTGGCCGGTGCGGTGCGGGAGAACGTGATCTCCGCGGTGGAGCGGATGGCGGGCCGGGATGTCGTGGAAGTCAACATCATGGTCAGCGATGTGAAGCTGCCCGACGAGGAGGACGAAGGCGAAGAGCGGCAGCGGATCCGGTAGTCGGGGCGGAGCAGCCCACGTGAGTGAAGGAGCGCGTGATGAGCAGGTCCGTGGTGGGCTTGATGGCCGGAATGGCGCTGGGTTTCGCCGCGTATTTCGGTAACTTCTGGGCCTTCCTGCTGGTGCTGGGCCTGGGCCTGGTCGGTCTCGTGGCGGGGCGGTTCATGGAAGGCGATCTCGAACCGGGCGACTTCGTCCGTCGGCGGGACCGGCAGGAGCGGATCCGCGATGACCGGCGACGGGCGCGGGGAGACTGGCGGCAGTGACCGGTGAAGCCGGTCGGCGTCCGGGCGTTCCCCGCGGGGAGCGCGGTGCGACCACCGTCGCCGACCGGGTCGTTGCGAAGATCGCTTCCCGGGTGGCGGGCGAGGCGCTGAGCCGGTTCACCGAGTCGGCCGGCCACGTACCGCCCGCCCGGCGCACGCCACACGTGGCCACATCCGTGCGGCGGGCACCGGAGCGGAAGACCGTCGGAGGAGACGACGAGTCCGCGGCCGGACGGCAGGCGGTTCTCGGCGAGGTGCGGATGCGCGTCACCGTCGAGCTCGGTTACCCGTCCGACATCGGGGCGCAGTGCGCCGCAGTGCGCCGGGAGGTTACCGAACGGCTCAGGACGTGGGCCGGCATGGAGGTGTCCGACTTCTCGGTGTCGGTCGAGAGGCTGCACTCGGTGCATGTGCGGCACACGGACCAGGAGAGGGTGAGATGAGCGCGAACACCTGGCGGCAGCCGACCGGTGACCGCGACCTTTCCTCCGATCCCGGACAGGCGGACCCGTCCGCGGAGGGCGCCTCTGAGGCGGGCCCGACGGCAGCGGTCGACAAGTCAGGCCGGTCCACGCGCCGTTTCTGGTCCGCGCGGCGGCTCCCCGCGGCCTTGGTGGCCCTGCTGTCCGTCGCGGCCACGGGCCTGTTCCTGTATGACGTGGTCTCGGTACGGGCAGGCGGGCCCGCGATGCGCTGGCGACGGCGGCTCGCCGAGGAACTGGCCACACGGCCCCTGGATGACATCTGGATGATCGTCGGGGCCGCGGTGGCGATGGCCGTCGGCCTGTGGCTTTTCCTGCTGGCGGTGACGCCCGGTCTGCGCGGGCTGCTGCGCATGCGGCAGCCCACCGGTGTCCCCGGGGCGGAGGAGGTCCGCGCCGGGCTCGACCGCCGTGCGGCCGCCCTGGTTCTGCGCGACCGGGCCGTGCAGGTACCCGGTGTCCAGGCGGCACGGGTCGCTGTCGGCCGCCGGAAGGTCAAGGCCCGGGCAGAGGCACATTTCCGCGATCTCGAGGAGGTCCGCGAGGACCTGGACGCCACACTGGGCGAAGCCGTGACGTCCTTGGGTCTCGCCCGGCAGCCCGCGCTGACCGTGCGTGTCCGGCGCCCGAAGAAGGGCTGAGGTGATCCCGGTGCTCACGAAAACGAACCGGGTGCTGCTGGGACTGCTCGGCCTTGGGCTGTTCGCCCTGGGAGGCGGTGTGCTGCTGGGCGGGCTGGATCTGCAGCGCCGCTGGGGTTTCGACGTGCCGGGCTGGTGGCCCTTCCGTGGGCCGGACGATGTGGTGCTGGGCACCGAGGGACGCACCCGGTGGCGGGAGGAAGGCTGGTGGTGGCCGACCGTCATCGCCGTGCTCGCCGTGCTGCTGGCCCTGCTGCTGTGGTGGCTCCTCGCACAGCGCAGACACCGCCCGCGCCAGATCCTCGTCGACAGCGACGACGGCACGGCCGCCTACCTCGACGGCCGCACGCTGGAGGACGTCATCGAGGAAGAGGCGCAGGCCCTGGACGGGGTAGCGCGGGCGCATGTACGGCTGACAGGCCGACGTACCGCTCCGGCCGCACGTGTGCGGCTGTTGCTGGAGCCTCACGCGGACCCGGAGCGGGTTCTGGGGCAACTGAGCCGGGACACGCTCGCGCACGCACGAGACTCGGCCGGCCTGGACCGCCTCCCGTCGAAGGTCAGGCTCAGGGAAGCCCGCCACCGCGCCGACCGCGTCGCCTGAAGTCCACGTTCTCGGGTTCTTCCTCCTGCCCGGTCCCTACGCGGGGGCCGGGGCGTTGCGGAGCGGAGCTCCGGCCTCATGGAGGCTGGCGAGGGCCAGCCGGTAGGAGGTGATCAGCCCCGTCTCCACGTAGTCCACACCCAGGTCCTCGCAGTAGCGCCGGACGATGGTCCGGGCCTTGCGCAGGTTGGGGCTGGGCATGCTGGGGAACAGGTGATGCTCGATCTGGTGGTTCAGCCCGCCCAGTGCGATGTCGGTGAGCCGACCGCCGCGCACGTTGCGTGAGGTGAGCACCTGGCGGCGGAGGAAGTCCGGGCGGTCTTTGCCTTTCAGGATCGGCATGCCCTTGTGGTTGGGCGCGAAGAGGGAGCCCAGATAGACGCCGAACAGGCACTGGTGGACGACGAGGAAGGCGATCGCCATGCCGGGCGGCAGCAGCCAGAGCAGGGCGGTCAGGTAGACCGCGAAGTGCGCGAACAGCAGGGCGCCGTCGAGTGTCCGGTGCTTGAGCGAGCGATTGGCCAGCGCCTTCACGCTCGACACGTGCAGGTTGAAGCCCTCCAGTGTGAGGAGCGGAAAGAACAGGAAGGCCTGCCGGCGGCCGATCAGGCGGGAGAGCCCCTTGGCGGCCCGGGCCTGATCCTGGGACCAGACCAGCAGGTCGGGGTCGAGGTCGGGGTCGAGTTCCTCATGGTTGGGGTTGGCGTGGTGGCGGGTGTGCTTGTCCTGCCACCACCCGTAGCTCATCCCGATACAGGCACCGGCGATCCGTCCGGACACCTCGCTGGCCCGGCGTCGGCGGAACACCTGACGGTGGGCTGCGTCGTGGGCGAGCAGGGCGACCTGACCGAAGACGACGGCCAGGAAGCCGGCCACCGCCAGAATCCACCAGCTGTCGCCGATGAGCGCGACAGCGGCCCACGCACCGACGTAGAGCCCGGCCACCACGGTGATCCGCAGTGCGTAATAGCCGGGACGGCGCCCCATCAGTCCGGCATCAGCGATCTTCCTCGACAGTCGGGCGAAGTCACTGCCGGACGCCTCCGAGGGCGGGGGGCGGACCGTGGAATGCGTGGTCATGATGCTGTAACTCTCCCTGGAGGAGGCCGATGGCTCGGCGCCGTCCCGGGAGCCGCTGAGACCGGGCCGCACATAGGGATGCGCTTTCTCCAGTGCGAGAAGCGCATCGCGCGACCGCGGAGCAAGGACGACTCTGCTTCGTCAGCCAACGGCCGCGCAGGCCCTCTGTCTGCATGCGGGTTCCCTGCAAGGCAGGTCTCACACCTCGACAGCCGCGACTGTCCGGAGGCGGTGGCTGCCCGGCAAGAGTGGCGGTGCCTGCCGGGCAAGCAGGGGCGGTGGCCTGCCGGGCCAGCATGCGAGAACCGGGCGCATCAGAGGCTCTCTGCCCTGCTGATGGCGGACCGCAGCTTCTGGTGCGCCTCCCCAGGGCCGCCACCCTCCTGCCCTTCCAGCAGAGCGGCTGCGATGGCGTCCAGCTTGCGCTGGACGGCGCGTTCGGCCCGCAGCTCGGAGTTCTTCAGCAGTGCCACCATGAGCAGGGTCACCGCCGACATTGCCTCGCCCACGAAGACAAGCCACGTGATCGGCAAACCGATCACGTGCAACGTGACCGCCGCGGCGACCAGGATCAGGCAGATCCCGAAGAACGCCGCCGAACTGGTGAACCGTGAGGCATTCTCGGCCAGCCTCTCGAACGGCTGGCTCCGGGAGCCTCCGCGGTCGGACGGATGCTTGAGAATCATGCCCATTCTCTACAGCGGACGGTCACATGCCCGAGGGCTGCCACGCCCGGCTGGTGAGCAGTGGTTGCTTCGTGTCGCGTTGTAGAACTCGTCCTTGGTGGCTTCGGTGGCCGGCGGCGGCAAGACGACGACCGAGCCGCCCGGCAGCTTCAGCAGTCCCACGGCCTCTTCCTCACCGGCCAGGACGTGGCGTCTGAACTACTTGCACTCGGCCCCACGGCTTGAAGACCGACAGCACCCATCGCGAAACTCAGCAGCGCCATGGCGGTGGCGGCGAGGAACGCGACGAACCAGATGTCCCGCAACGGTTGTTCGCCCGTGGCGAGTTCGGTGATGCCTGTTTCCGCGCGGTCACTGCGGGTCGCGGTTGAACACCGCCTTCGACCAGCGGTAGCCGAGCCCCGCGAGGCCCAGGCACCAAACGATGGTGATCCACCAGTTGCCGCCGATCTCGGTGCCGAGAAGCAGCCCGCGCAGGGTCTCGATGGCGGGAGTGAACGGCTGGTACTTCGCGATCGGCTGGAACCAGCCCGGCATTGCGTCAACCGGAACGAAGGCGCTGGAGATGAGCGGCAGGAAGACCAGCGGCAGCGCGTTGTTGCTGGCTGCCTCGGCGCTGGGGCTGACCATGCCCATCCCGACCGCGATCCAGGTGAACGCCAGGGCGAACAGGGCAAGTAGCCCGAACGCTGCGATCCACTCCAGAGCCGTGGCGTCCGTCGAGCGGAAGCCGATGGCCACACCGACGGCGCCGACGAGAACCACGCTGATGACCGACTGCAGCACGCTGCCGATGACGTGCCCGATGAGCACGGAGCCGCGGTGGATCGCCATGGTGCGGAAGCGGGCGGTGATGCCCTCGGTCATGTCCATGGAAACGGACACCGCGGTGCCGACCAGGGTGCCACCGATGGTCATCAGCAGGATGCCCGGGACGAGATACGCGATGTACTCCGAGCGATCGGCGCCGCCACCGCCGATGCCCGCGCTCATCACGTCGCCGAAGACGTAGACGAACAGCAGCAGCAGGACGATCGGCGTGAGCAGCAGGTTCAGGGTGAGGGACGGGTAGCGGCGCGCGTGCAGCAGGTTGCGGCGCAGCATCGTGCTCGAGTCCCGCACGGCGAGCGAGATCCGGGCCGGGTGGGCGGGAGTCAGGGGGGAGCTCATCGGACAGCCTCACCTTTCTTGTCGGTTCGGTCGGTGCCGCCGGTCAGGGCGAAGAACACGTCGTCGAGGTCGGGGGAGTGCATGGTCAGCTCGTCGGCCTCCACACCGGCGGAGTCCAGCCGGTCGAGGAGGGAACGCAGCTCGCGCTGGCTGCCGTCGCTGGGGATCTGCAGCGCCAGCGCCTCGTCGTCCCGGGTGGCCTCGCGTAGCGCGGAGGCGGCTCTCCGGTACGCGGACGGATCGGTGAAGCGGAGCCGGACATGCCCGCCGGGGATCAGCCGCTTCAGCTCGTCGGCGGTGCCCTCGGCGGCGATCTTGCCGTCGTGCAGCACCGCGATGCGGTCGGCGAGCTGGTCGGCCTCCTCCAGGTACTGGGTGGTGAGGAAGACGGTGACGCCGTCGGAGACGAGTTCGCGGATGATCTGCCACATGTTGTGGCGGGAGCGCGGGTCGAGGCCGGTGGTCGGCTCGTCGAGGAAGATGATCCGCGGCTTGCCGACCAGCGTCATGGCGATGTCCAGGCGGCGCTTCATCCCGCCGGAGTAGGTGGAGGCGGGCTTCTTCGCGGCCTCGGTGAGGTCGAAGCGCTCCAGCAGTTCGGCGGTGACCTGCCGCCCTTCGCGCTTGGACAGGTGGTGCAGGTCCGCCATGAGGAGCATGTTCTCCTCGCCGGTGATCAGCCCGTCGACGGCGGAGAACTGCCCGGTGACACCGATCGCGGCACGCACGCTGTCCGGTGACGTGGCGACGTCGTGGCCCGCGACCCGGGCCTGTCCGCCGTCGGCGGTGATGAGCGTGGAAAGGATCTTCACGGCGGTGGTCTTGCCGGCGCCGTTGGGCCCGAGCAGCGCGAACACGGACCCGGGAGGGATGCGCAGATCGATGCCGTCGAGGACGGTCTTGTCGCCGTACGACTTGCGCAGACCGACGGTGGAGACGGCCGCCGGCGACTGCGGACCGTCGCCTCGCCTGGGCGTGGGCATGACAGATATGGGCATGGGGCCCTCCGATCGAAGGCTGAAGTGATGAGGGGAAGGAGCCGGCTGACGATGCGGTGCTCAGGCCCTGGCGCGGCGGACGTCGATGTTGCCGTACTTTGTGCGGGCGCGGACCTTGACCGTGTCCTCGGTCTGCTCCGGGCTCTCGGAGGCGGTGAGCGTGTTGCGCACCTGGCCCAAGCCGGAGCTGACGTCGAGCCAGGCGGCCGTGCCCTCGCGGACGCCGATGTCGATGGCGCCGTGATTGGTCTCCAACTGGACGGTGCCACGTGCCACTTCGCCCACCCGCAAGGTGCCGTGGGCGGTGGTGGCGGTGACCGAGTCCTCGGCCCGCCGGATCTCGATGTCGCCGTTGGCGCCGCTCACCCGCAGCTCGCCGATCGCGGCGTCGACCGTCGTGGTGCCGTGCGAGTTCTTCAGGACGGCGGGGCCGTCGAGGAGGCCGACGCGCAGGCTGCCCGAGCTGGTGGTGATCTCGGCCCGGCCCGCGACCCGGTCCACGGTGATCGAGCCGTGCGACGCGGTCAGCTGGAGCGGGCCCGTCGTGTCGAGGCGGACGTCGCCGGACGAGGTCTTCACGTGGACCTCGCCCAGCCGCCCCTCGCCCAGTACCTGGGCCCAGGCGCCTGTCATGTCGATGCGCGAGTCCGCGGGCAATTCGACCGTCACGTCGACGGTGCCGGTGCGGCCGAGCCCGAGCAGATTGCCCTTGGGCGTCCTGACGGTCAGTACGCCGCCCGTGTACGTGACCTCGGTCTGCTCGGCCGCCCGTGCGTCCAGGTCCTTCTTCGGGTCGCGGGGCCGTACCTCGACGACGGTGTCGAGGCGGTCATCCGCGGTGAACTGGATGGAACCGGCCTCCACGCGCGCCGTGACCGAGATCGCTTCGGGAGTGTCGAAAGAAGGCATGGCTGTCCCGTTCTCTTGGGTCTTTGGGTCGTCCCCGCTGGTGGGGCGTGGTGTGGGTGAAGTGGCGTTGACGGGCGCGGCTAGCGCACCCAGCCCGTGAAGCTCTGTCCGACGGTCTGGGCCTTCTCCGGCGTGCGCGGCCGGGTGCCGCCGTCGACCGCTGCCGACACGGCGCGCACCAGCCACGCGTTGACCGACAGGCCCTCGCGGGTCGCGGCCTCCTCGGCGCGAGTCTTGAGGTGGGCCGGCAGACGCAGGTTGACGCGGGCGGTGGCCCCGTCGTCGCCGTCGGCCGGGGCCGGGGCCCTGAACGGTTCGGCGGGTGCGGCCGGCTCCGCGGGGGCGCCGCCGTAGGTGGGCGGCGGTGTCACCACGAAGTCGGGGTCGAGCCCGCGCAACCGTACGTCGACCGAGCCGGGGGCGAGTTCACGGGTGATCTCGCCCATCGCGGCGGAGAGCACGTTGAGCAGGGTCAGCCGGGTCGCCGACTCCAGGGGAGCGGTGAGCCTCGCGGCCAGCTCGCGGGCTTCGTCGCCGCCGGCTTCGGCGGCCACCGCGAGTTCGCGGCGGAGGGAGTCGACATACGGTGTGAGGTCCATGACGCCATGATGACACCATGGTGGCGCCACTTGCAAGCTTGAATGGCGCTCTAACGGGGTGGGCTTGAGATAGTGCGGCCTGAGCTGCGGGAACGTGAAAGGGGCGACCTGAGTCATTGTGGCGCCCTGCGTGCTCGCGCGTTTTCGGGAGCGCGGAATGGCGACAGGCGGCGCGCCGTTCGACATCACCTGACGTCCCGTGCGGCGTCAGGTGGTGTCGCGAGAGGCGACCTGCCCCAGCCTCTCGGTCCATGCCGGGCCGAGCCCAGGTTGCGAAGTCGGTGACCTCGGGCGCTCCAGCTGGTCGCCGACCTGGCGCCGGGGTCGGCCGGGGCAAGTCTTTCAAGTGTTCCGGACCGACGTCAGTCGCCGCTGATGCAGACGGCGGTGCCTTTGGTGCCTGGCGTGGCATGTGCCGCTGCCGGCGCGCATGGACGTGTTGGACCGCTGACCTGAAGGTTCGCAGATCCGTTCACATGAGGGAGCCATTTTGGACTCGCGATGGTGCCATTGATGTGCCATAGTGACACCATCAATGGCGCACCCCCCGGTCTCGCAGGGCCGAGGGGTGCGCGTTTCGCGGAGTGAGCCATCGAAGGGGTCGGATCGTGGAGACAGCACACAGCCAGGAGCAGGCGTCGCCCGGCGCCTTCACCGCCTTCGCCCGCTTCGTGCTCTTCGGCGGTGGGGTGGGGCTCGCCTCCAGCTTCGCCGTGGCGGCCCTCGCTTCCTGGATTCCCTGGGTTCTGGCGAACGCCCTGATCACCGTGGTCTCCACGGTCCTCGCCACCGAGCTGCACGCCCGGTTCACCTTCGCGGGCGAGCGCGCGACCTGGCGCCAGCATGCGCAGTCGGCCGGGTCCGCAGCGATCGCGTACGCGGTTACCTGTGTGGCGATGCTGGTCCTGCAGCAGCTGGTGGCGTCGCCCGGTGCCGTGCTCGAGCAGGTCGTCTACCTGTCCGCCTCCGCACTCGCCGGTGTCGCGCGGTTCACGGTGCTGCGCCTCGTCGTCTTCGCGCGGAACCGCTCGCAGGCCGCTTCCACCGTTCGCACCGCCCGTCCCGTGCACGCGACCGTGGCCCGCACCGTGGCCCCGGCCGGCTCCGCGGTGCTCTGCTACGCCGCCTGACCGGTTCCGATGGGCGGCGTGCCGCAGCAAGCTTCTCGCCTCGGTTCAGTCGGCCGTGGCCGGGCCGAACCAGGCGGTGAGGGCGGTCCGGAGGGCGACGGGGTCGGGGGTGGCGCCGGCGTGTGCGGTCCAGGCGACGTGGCCGTCGGGGCGGATGAGGAGCGCGGCGGGGGCGGGGGTCTCGTCGACCGGCCAGACGGGCCAGTGGTCGGCCGTGGACCGGGCCTCGACGAGGTCGACGCGATCGGCCCAGCTCTCGGCCGTGGCCGCCAGTGCGGTGTCACCGCGGAGGTCGAGCAGCACGGGGCGCGCGGTGCGCAGCAGTTCGAAGACGCGACGCCGGCCGTCACCGGTCTTCAGATCGACGTCGGGGACCCGGCGGCCGGTCAGCGGGTGGTCGTCGCTCATGGGGTAGCGGAGGTCCAGCGCGGTGATCATGCCACCCAGGTGCCGGTTGACCTCGTCGTACTCGATGAGCGAACGGAGTACGTCGCGCAGCGCGTCGGTCTGCGGGCCCGGACGCGTCAGCGCCGCCTGTGCCCGGGTGTTGTGCAGCACCCGTTCCGCGACGGGATACCGCTCGGCGTGGTAGCTGTCCAGCAGGATCTCCGGCGCCCGGCCGTGCACCACCGAGGCGAGTTTCCAGCCGAGGTTGACCGCGTCCTGGACCCCCAGATTCAGTCCCTGGCCACCTGCCGGGAAGTGGATGTGCGCCGCGTCGCCCGCCAGCAGCACCCGGCCTTCCCGGTACCGCTCGGCCTGCCGGGCCGCGTCGCCGAACCGGGAGATCCAACGGGGGCTGTGCATACCGAAGTCGGTGCCCGCGATCCTCAGCAGTGACTCCCGCAGCTCCGCGAACGTCACCGGTTCCCTCTGGCCGGCGACACGGCCGTACTCCGTGGTGATCACCCGGTACCAGCCCGGCTCAAAGGCGAACACCGAGAAGTCACCGGCCGGTCGCCGCTGCATGAAGAGCGATTCGGCGGGCGGATCGGCGAGTTCGACGTCGCCGAGCAGCGCGGTCACTGTCGCCGGGGTGCCCGGGAAGCCGATGCCGGCGAGCTTGCGCACCGCGCTGCGCCCGCCGTCGCAGCCCACGAGATAGCGGGCGCGCAGTGTCGAACGTAAGCCCTCCGGTCCGCCCACTTCGACCTCGACATCGGAGTCGTGCTGTCGGATCCCGGTCACCTCGGACGACCAGCGCACCCGTACACCGAGCTCGGTGGCCCACTCCTCGAGCAACCGCTCGATGTGGGACTGCAGGAGCACCAGCGACCGGGGATGCCTGGTCTCGAACTGGTCGAAGTCCAGCCACAGCCCCGAGAAGTGCCCTATCGGGCGCGGTGTGCCGGCCGCCAGGAAGCGGTCCAGGACGCCCCGCTGGTCCAGCACTTCCATGGTCCGGGCGTGCATCCCGCCGGCCCGCGACTCACCGGTCCGCGCGGCGAGCCGGTCGGCCACCACCACGTCGACCCCCGCCAGCCGTAGTTCGCAGGCGAGCATCAGGCCCGTCGGCCCGGCGCCCGCGATCACCACATCCGTGTCCGTCTTTGTGTCGGTCATCTGCGTTTCCCCCTGTTCCGGTTCGGCTTCCAGCCCGCCGTATCTAACGGCGTTAGAGGCTCTAACGCCGTTAGAGAGTGTCTCTAACGGTGTTAGGGTGTCAAGTGCCCGGGAAGGAGGGAGCGGGATGAAGATCAACTCCGAGGTGATCGCCCGGACGGCGTTGCGACTGCTCGACGACGTCGGCCTCGACGGGCTCACCATGCGCCTCATCGCCCAGGACCTCGGCGTACGAGCCCCCACCCTCTACTGGCACATCAAGAACAAGCAGGAGCTGCTCGACGCCATGGCCACCCTGGTGTACGTCGAGGCGGCCGAGAGGCTGGAGCCACCCCGTGACGGCTCCTCCTGGGAGGACTGGCTCGCCGACTGGGCCCGCCACCTGCGTCAGGCGATGCTGAGCCATCGGGACGGAGCACGCGTCCTCGCCGGCACCTACGTGAACCACGAGACCGTGCACCGGGCGGTGGAGCTGAACCTGCGAACCCTGCGGGATGCCGGCTTCACCCTCAGCGAGGCGGCACGCGGTTTCCCGGCGGTCCTGCACTACACCATCGGCCACACCATCGAGGAGCAGGCCCACACCAGCGCGGCGTACGGCGACGACAACCCCTACGCCCCCGAACGGCTCGCCGCGATGATCGATGCCGAACGCTTCCCCCTCACCGCCCAGGCGTCGAGCGACCTGCTCGGCATGGACGGCGACGTCGGCTTCGAATACGGGCTTCGCATCGTCGTTCTCGGTCTGCGCGCCGCCAGGGAGGAGCGGGAGCGCGGCTGACCTGGGGTGGGCGACGGCTTTGACCTGCGTAAATACCTTCCTTGGGTCACATCCGTATCAACGCGGTCAGCCCGGGCGCCTCCGCCGCCCCGATGTCGCTGCGGCCCGGCGAGACCGAGGCCGACCGCGCCGAGCGGGTGAAGACGGAGAACCCGCTGGGCCGGATTGCGGAGGCCGAAGAAGTGGCGGCCGGGGTGCTCTACCTCGCCTCGCCCTCGGCCGGCGCGGTGGTTGGCACCGACCTGGTCGTCGACAGCGGATCATCGGCCTGACGGTTCGCAGGCTGGAGCGAAACCGCAGTTGTCGTTGCACGCCAGAGTGATCGACGGAGTTCCGGAGGAGACGGCCCGGGTGGCACGGGCTGCGTTTCCGAGGGGCAGCCTGGCAATGCGGATCCGTGACCAGCTGGACGAGCTGTTCCTGGAGGAGGACTTCGCCGGCCTGTATCCGAGCAGGGGGAAGCCGCCGTGGTCGCCCGGAAGGCCGGCAAGCCGGCACCGGCACATCTCATCTGGCAGCCCTGCGGCCGGCTGGAGAGAACTCGTGCGCTGAGCACTCCCCTGCGTTGTTCTGCGGGAGGCGGCCCAGAGGTCTCTTACTCAGGCCGTCCGGCGAAGAAGCCCGCAAGGGAGGACGCGAGCGCTTCTGGAGCCTCTTCGGCGACGTGGTGCCCGGAGTCGATGCCGTGGCCGCGTACGTCCGGTGCCCACTGCCGCCAGATCTTCACCGGGTCCCCGTACAGGTCCTCGAGGTCGTCCCGGAGCGACCACAGGATCAGTGCCGGGCACTGGATCTGTGTCCCGGCGGCGCGGTCGTCCTCCTCGTGCCGCCGGTCGACGGTGAGGCCGGCCCGGTAGTCCTCCAGCATCGCCCGCACTACGTCGGGGTTTCTCGTGGCCGCGCGCCACTCGTCGTAATTCTCCTGCCCCATGCTCTGGGGATCACCGTGGTACCAGCTGTCCGGATCGGCGTTGATGACCCGCTCGGGAATATCCGGCTGGGCGAAGAAGAACCAGTGCCACCACTGCGTGGCGAAGTCGACCGTGATGCGGGACAGGTGCTCGGTGAGGGGCAGACAGTCGATCAGCGCCACCCGCGAGACCACGTCGGGATGATCGAGCGCGAGACGCAGCGCGACACTGCCTCCGCGGTCGTGCCCGGCGAGCGCGAACCGGGAATGGCCGAGGGAGCGCATCACCTCGACGACGTCACCGGCGACGGCCCGCTTGGAGTACCCGGCGTGGTCCGCGGTAGGCGCCGGGCCGGTGGACCGGCCGTACCCGCGAAGGTCGGGACAGACCACGGTGAAACCCTGCCGGACGAGGAGCGGGGCGACGCGATGCCAGGTCGCAGATGTCCGGGGGTGGCCGTGCAGCAGCACCACCGGCGGCCCTTCCCCGCCGAAGCGAATGAAAATCGATGCTTCATCGACTTGAACCCGCCTGGTCTCAAAGCCCTCGAACAAGATCCGAGCCTCCCGCCCTCGTTGACACACCGCCCACGGCATCTATCGGCCCGGGACAACCCCGCACTCGCCCACGAGGACCACCGGGCCAACCGGCTGCACAAACTGGCACCCTCCCGACGAGTGCCAACCCGACATAGCCTTCCCCCGCGGGTGCCGTGGACACGACTGCCTGATTCGCCCCCGCCGACGGAACTCGCCATGTCGGCCTCCCTCGGCGCGTACGGTCCGATGCGGCCGGAAGAGCCGGCCGGCCTTCGCCGCAGGGACATCGACCTCGACAACCTGCGCGTCTGAGTCCGCCTCGCCGAGCCGGAGCGTATGAACTCGCCGAGCCGGAGCGTATGAACTCGCCGAGCCGGAGCGTATGAAAGGGGCGCCGCGTCCAGGGCGACACCAAGTCCGGGGCGGGCACTGTGATTCTTCCCGCCTTCCTCCGCCGCGAGCACCGTTGGCGCCTGGAGTCGTACGCCGAGCCGGGCCGCGATGGGCTGCTCTCCGTCGGCGGGCAAGGTGCTCCCTTCCGCCGCGGCACCTTCGGCCGGAAGGTGCGGAAGGTGCGGGAGATCGTCGGCATGCCCGAGTGCTTCCGGTTCTACGACCTTGCGTCACCGGTCAAACGCTGTCCACGCGCTCCGGTGCCACCCTCAAGGACACGATGGTCCGTGCCGGGCGGTCCTCCGAGAAGGCCGCGCTGATCTGCCGGCACCGCGATGACGAGCGCCGGCAGGAAGGTGCTGCGGTGCCAGAAGAGCCAGCCGCCGACCCCGGCGATCAGCGTTCTGGCACGGCTCTGACACCGCCGACTGAGCACAGTGGACAGCAAAACGGCCCAGGTTTTTGACCTGGGCCTGCCCAGGAACACCCTGGCACCCGGACAGGGCCTGTGAGGTCGGCTCGGCTGGTCCTCCGCGACGGAACATGGGGAAGTGCGCCGGATACACCAATCCGGTACATGGACTACTCTTGGTACATGCCCATGAAGCGCACCAACGTCTACGCCGACCCCGAGGACCTGGCGATCATCAAGGAGGCCGCCAAGCGCCGGGGTATAAGCGAGGCCGAGATCATCCGTCAGGGCATCCACCTCGCGGCCATGGCGAACCGGGTCTGGGACGAGC
The DNA here is from genome assembly GCF_055606225.1 of Streptomyces sp. NPDC037100. Taxonomy (NCBI): domain Bacteria; kingdom Bacillati; phylum Actinomycetota; class Actinomycetes; order Kitasatosporales; family Streptomycetaceae; genus Streptomyces; species Streptomyces sp. NPDC037100. The sequence continues at coordinate 592,952 of NZ_JBVJSX010000003.1, forward strand.
CGCTGTTCTCCCGCACCTTCGAGGGGCCGGGGCGCACGCCGTCCAAGTCGGAGGTCCGGGACACGGTCGCCGAGGCCGTCCGGCGTGAGACCGACTCTGGCTCCGGATCCGCCGCGTGATCATTGTCATCGCCGACGCGTCCGGCCTTCTGGCGGCCCTGGACTCGGCTCATCCGGAACACCGGGCGGCGAACGAGGCGATCATGGCGGCTGGCCTGCTGGTCATGTCCCCGCTCCTGCTGGCCGAACTGGATCACGTGGCGACGCGTGAGCTCGGCAGGGAGGCTGCCCTCAGCGCGGTCGACGATCTGCGGCGCTGGATGAGCCGGGGTCGTGTCGTCATGCCGGAGATCACGGAGGACCACCTGGGCGCCGCCCAGTCCGTCCGTGTCCGCTACCGCACCCTGGACCTCGACCTCGCCGACGCGGTGAACGTGGCGCTTGCCGCCGACTACGACACGGACGCGATTCTCACCCTCGACCGACGAGACTTCCGAGCCGTACGCCCGTTGGGCCGCTACAAGGCGTTCCGGGTTCTCCCCGACGACTTCCCGCTCTGACACAAGACCCTCGGCGGTCAAATGCCCGCTCCCACAAGGGGCTTGTGCACCGCCCACGATGGAGCACGTGCAGGACGGTTATCGCCCTCATCCGCGGGCAGCGGGCTGAGGGCTCGCCTCCGGCTCATCTACGTGAAAGTTCAGGTCAGCGCCACGCTGTGGCGTGGTTGGGGCACCCTCCCAAGAGCTCGTAACACGATCATGGGTGGGCCTTCTTGAGGCGTCTCCAGCAGATGAGGCTGCAGGCCAACGAGACGAAGGCGTCGTGGAGTTCGGTTCGGCGTTCCCAACGGACGGCAAGGCGTTTGAACTGGTGGAGCAGGGCGAGGGTCTGCTCCACGACGTAACGGAGTTTGCCCAGGCCCTTGATGTTCGGGGCGCCCTTGCGGGAGATGACCGGCAGGATCCGCCGCTTGCGCAACTCCCGGCGGGCGGGGTTGGAGTCGTAGCCCTTGTCACCGAGGAGCGAGTCGGGGCGGCGGCGTGGCCGCCCGGGCCGTCCGGCCACGGGCGGGATGCCATCGACCAGGGCGAGGGTCTGGGTGACGTCGTTGACGTTGGCCGCCGTGGTGATGACCTCGAGCGGGGTGCCGCGTCCGTCGCAGATCAGGTGGTGTTTGCTGCCCGTCTTGCGGCGGTCGACCGGCGACGCACCGGTGTCGGCGCCCCCTTTTTCGCGCGGATGTGGGAGCCGTCCACGCACGCGCGGGACCAGTCGAGTTCGCCGGCCGCGTTCAGCTCGGCGAGCAGGATGCGGTGCAGTTGGTCGAAGACTCCGGCCTGCTGCCAGCGGTCCAGGCGCCGCCAGCAGGTCTGTCCCGAGCCGAATCCCAGCTCCAGCGGCAGGAGTTGCCAGGCTGTTCGCCGGCCTGGGCATGGATGGGGGTCTTGGTGATGTCAGGGCGTAACGGGGAGGCTAGCGAGGTGCCGCGAGTACGTCCCGGAGTACGTTCGCGAGCGTGACGCGGGCCAGCTCGTGTCTCAGGGTCTTCTCGATGCCCTCGTAGATGCTCTGCATCGCCGGCTGGATGCCGTGACCCACCACGCATCCCTGATCCGGGGTGGTGCGGTGCATTGCGAACAGCGGGCCGGGTTCCACTGCCTCGTACACGTCGAGCAGGGTCATCGACTCCAGCTCGCGTGCCAGCGACCAGCCCGCGCCCACGCCCCGCCGGGACTCCACGAGCCCGGCCCTGCGCAGCTCGCCGAGCAGCCGTCTGATCACCACTGGGTTGGTGTTCGCGCTGGTCGCGATCTGCTCGGAGGTGGCCACCTCATGGCCCTGGCGCTGGTAGAGGCCGATCCAGGCCAGCGCGTGGGCGGCGATGGTCAGCCTGCTGTTGGCGCTCATGGACTCCTCCTCTCGGCCGCGACGCTTCATATTACGGCAGTCGTAACAGTGAAGGTTGCAACAGTCTGTCGTAACAATTAACGTTGCGACTGTCGGGAAGGGTCAAATCAACGAGGTGAGAAGAATGAGCAAGCCACTCACGGGCAAAGTCGCCCTGGTCACCGGGGGGTCGCGCGGACTGGGAGCCGCGACCGTACGACTGCTGGCCGAGCAGGGCGCCGACGTCGCCTTCACCTACGTCAGCTCCGAGAAACAGGCGCAGGCCGTCGTCGACGAGGTGCACGGCAAGGGAGCCAAGGCCGTCGCCTTCCAGTCCGACCAGGCGGACACGAGCCGGGCGCCGGTGCTGATCGACGACGTGGTCGCGCACTTCGGCGGCCTGGACATCCTCGTCAACAACGCGGCGATCTCCGTGGCTGGCACGGTGGACGACCCGGATGCCGACACCGCCGCACTGGACCGGATGCACGCCACCAACTACCTTGGCGTGATCGCGGTCATCCGGGCCGCCTCCCGAGTGCTGCGCGCGGGCGGCCGCATCATCACAGTGAGTTCCGGACTGGGCTCCCGGGTCGGCGCCCCCGGCCTTGCCGACTACTCGGCGACCAAGTCCGGGATCGAGAGGTACACCATGGGCGTCGCACGCGACCTGGGGCCCCGGAACATCACGGCCAACGTCGTGGAGGCGGGACTGATGGAGGGCGGCATGCAACCGCCGGACCCCGAGACCCTCAAGGCCCTGGTCAGCTCGCTGTCCCTGCAACGCATGGGGCACCCCGACGAAATCGCCGCGGCGATCGCCTTCCTGGCGAGCCCCGCCGCGTCGTACGTCACGGGCGCAGTGCTGGACGCCCACGGCGGCTACAACGCCTGAACCCGAACCCCTGCCGCGCGCTCCGAAGGACATCGCGCCTTCGGGGCGCGCACCGCCAACGACCCGCGTGTGCGTGGACACGCCTCAAGAAGCCCGGATCGTGATCGTGTTACGAGCTCCAAGGCGCGCGTGCCCTCTGCGTGCCCAATCTCGGCGTGCAGAGGTACGCGCTAAACGCAGCACCAGCTCCCCAAAAGAAACAAGCCCCAGGCCGCTGACCTGGGGCTCCATAAGAGCGGGTGACGAGAATCGAACTCGCGCTCTCAGCTTGGGAAGCTGCGAGCATTCGATGCCTGGCCGGGCAACGACCTGGAGGAACGCCCCCGCTTGCCGCCTCCTCAGGCTGGGCCGCTTTCACCGTGATTCCCCGCTGTTCCCCACACCTTCAGGAAGATTCGCTCTTTCATGGTGAACTCGCAATGAATGGTAATAAACAGGTAGTCCGCGAGCGATCAAATCAGGTCGAAGATCGAGATCAAGTCCTGGATCTTCGTGACTCGCCCCCCTTCCCGGGAGGGCATATTTCCGCTATATCGCTGTGGAAACCGTAGTGCACAGATGGTAAAAGCGCCCAATGTGGGCAAAGTGTGAGTAGTGTTTTTCGGACGCTCCCTTCGAATCTCACTCGCATAGCAGGCTCGCATCACCGATGATCTGCCTTCGTGAGCCCATATGGGAACATCAACGGAGGGGATGTAAAGTTCATGAGGTTCTTGCGTCGATCAATGACTGTGGTCGCTGCGAGCGCAGCTGTTGTCGCTGGCGCTCTCGCTTCGCCGGCCAGCGGCGCAACGCCGCAGCCGCCCAAGGAGCTGGGCGACGTCAAAGAGTGGGGCATGGTCGAGATCAAGGTCGATCCGAATTCTCTGGTGGCCCCGGCGACCACCAAGGACGTGGGCGGCGGCACTTGGACCTACGGTACTGAGCTGGTGGCCGACGGTAAGCGGTGCTACTCGTACTACTTCCACGGTTCGAAGTTGCACAATGCGACCGCCAAGATTGGTAACGGTAGCCTCAAGGTTGGCGAGAAAGCTGGCAAGACGGCCAAGGCTAGCAAGGTCGGAGGCGGCGCCTTCACGTGCTACGCATACTGGGGCGTCACTGACTAGTCCCTAGGGAACACTTCGAATGTCATGCCCTCGGTATCCCCTTCGAGGGTGGTGGACGTTTCAAGGGCCGCAGTGGCGCGCTCGGTTCGACTGCTCGCAGTTTCGGCCGTTCTCCTACCGCCAGGACTAGCAGGGGGCGCTGCGGCCTCTGTTTCTACCTAAACAGCTCAGGTGAGAACGAGGGGAGCCTTGAGAAGGTCATTTCAATGTTCGCCCCAGAAGCACCTGACCGCTGCCCCTAGGGTCTGCTTACGCAAAGGACTCACGCGAATCCCGTGTCCCCTTCACGTTCTGGCGTCATGTCGACTGCAGTCGCCCTATGGGCTGGCGTAGCACTCGGCATTGGCGCCCCGCTCCTTGGGGCGGTCGAAGTTCCTGTAATCAACTCGCTCCACCTTGTCCTGGCGGCAGGCTGGTCCTGGGCCGCCCTGGCCTTCTGCGTGGGCTTCGCGACCAGATCCCGGTTCAGGTCCGCAGTTGCGGCCGCATCCGCCCTCACTGTTGCCGTTATCACCTATTATGTGACCAAACTTGCGCAGGGGGAGTACCGGGAGTGGGTGAACCTGGATGACCCCTCGCAGGGTACACACATCTACTGGGCTGGATTCCTATCGAAGACCTTGTTCTGGGGTGTGGCAGCCGTAATTCTGGGCCTCCTCCTCGGCTTGGCAGGGAACTTGGGGCGGAACGCTGGCCTTCTTGGGCTCGCCTTTCGAGTGCTGATTCCGTTGATAGCGTTAACGGAAACCTCGATGCGCCTCAGTTTCGAGGCCTCTTCCCAGGGCGTAGTCGCCAGCGCGACATGGAATGTCACCCGCCTCGTCGCCGTGGCTGTCATCGTCGTCCTGGCAGTACAAGAGGTTAGGGCAAGGTCGGCTCGTGCTATCCGTCCAGTCCAGCACTGAGCCCGGCTCGTTCGGTGTTCTTGGAGGTCCTGTCCAGTCGAGTGGTGGTTGCGTTCACCCCGCGAACCTCGCGGTGAAGGCGTCACCCTTTCTTGCAAGCTTGCGGAAGCCCCATGTCGTCGCCCGAATCGGTTTAGCCGGAGGCCCTGTTGAGGCTCCCCGGGCGGGACCCGCACCACCACCAAGGGGGTGGTCGTCCGCAAATCCGGGGAGTACAGCAGACGAAAGATCGTCTAGGACAGACGTCAAGCATCACCCGACGCCGAACCGTCAAGCATCACCTGAGACCCGACAAGTGGCTGTGATGCGCCACAAGGGAGCGTCGTACTGCGGTGATCCGCTCCCCGTGTCCGCGAGTGGCGAGCGGAGCGACTCCGCACCACCACCGGAGCCAAGACGGCCGTAGCCAAGGCGTATCGCACCCTCACGGCCATCCTGGAGACGGCCGTGGACGACGACCTGATCAGCCGCAATCCGTGCCGCATCAAGGGCGCGGGCAAGGAGTCAGCCGCCGAACGTCGTATCGCCACCGTCGCCCAGGTCGATGCCCTCGCCGACGCGATCGGCATCCGCTGGCGCCTCATGGTCTACCTGGGCGCGTACGGTCCGATGCGGCCGGAGGAGCTGGCCGGCCTTCGCCGCCGAGACGTCGACCTGGACGACCTCGTCATCCGTGTCCGCGTGGCCGAGCCCGAGCGGACGAACGCAGACGCGCTCCCGGCGAGACCAAGTCCGATGCGGGCGTTCGCACGGTCGTCCTCCCGGCCTTCCTGCACAAGGAGGTGAAGCGGCACCTCGCTTGGTACGCCGAGAAGGGGCCGGATGGTCTGGTCTTCGTAGGGGAGAAGGGCGCCACCCTCAAGGACACGATGGTCCGTGCCGGGCAGTCCTCCGAGAAGGCCGCGCTGATCTATCAGCACTCCGACGAGGAGCGGCAGCGGGAGGTGGCCGCCGGGCTCGACGACCTGGTGCGGGCCGAGCGTGCGAAGTGCCACACGGACGACCCCGCGCACCACAGTGAGGAGGCTGCCGAGAGCTAATGGTGCGGTTGTGGTGCGCGACCGGCTCACCGGTCTAGACAACAAAGAACCCCCGGGTCTCTGACCTGGGGGTTTCGCATGGAGCGGGTGACGAGAATCGAACTCGCGCTCTCAGCTTGGGAAGCTGATGTTCTACCATTAAACTACACCCGCGTAAGACGCCGATCCGGGTCGGTGTCCGAATGCTCGCTCACTGTACCTCATCTCAGGCCTCCGGCGTTCGCGTCGTGGGGCCTGAGGGCGTTTCAGGGATGGGATGCGGCTGCGGGGGAACGGAGTTGGGGCGTACGGTGGAGGGGCGTAAGAGGGCCCGGGCGGGACCGGAGTGCCGCCTGTAAGGCCGTCCCTTTGATCCCGTACTGTGGCTTTTGTCGTCAGGCAAGCGACAGCCAGACGCGGCTCTTGGGGAAGGGACTCTTGGACTTGATGGAGCGCACCGTCGTCCGTTGTGCCGATGGGCACGTGTTCAGCACCGCTTCGTTCCCGATGCAGCAGGCCGAGCGGCTCGGCCCCGGGCGGCTGCTTCGGTGCCCGCGATGTGCGCGGCTCCGGAGCGTGGTGCCCGTCAGCCATCAGAAGCGGTAGCGGCGGCGACATCTGCGGCGGCAGCAGCCGTGGCGGCAGGTGACGGACACAGCAGACAGCAAGGCACAAGGCGCGTGGAGACGTCCGGTTGTGGTCGCTCCGCGCGCCTTGCGTATCCTCGGGGCGTGCTTCTCTCAGACAAGGACATCCGGGCCGAGATCGACGCCGGACGGGTGCGGATCGATCCGTATGACGACGCGATGGTGCAGCCGTCGAGCATCGATGTGCGGCTGGACCGCTACTTCCGGGTGTTCGAGAATCACCGGTACCCGCACATCGACCCCGCCATCGAGCAGGCCGACCTGACCCGGCTCGTGGAGCCGGAGGGCGACGAGCCGTTCATCCTGCACCCCGGGGAGTTCGTCCTCGCCAGCACCTACGAGGTCATCACGCTGCCCGACGATCTCGCCTCCCGGCTCGAGGGCAAGAGCTCGCTGGGCCGCCTGGGGCTCGTCACGCATTCGACGGCCGGCTTCATCGACCCCGGGTTCAGCGGGCACGTGACCCTGGAGCTGTCCAACCTCGCCACCCTGCCCATCAAGCTCTGGCCGGGCATGAAGATCGGGCAGCTGTGCATGTTCAAGCTGAGCTCGCCCGCCGACTTCCCGTACGGCAGCGAGCGGTACGGGTCCCGGTACCAGGGGCAGCGCGGGCCGACCGCCTCCCGGTCCTTCCTCAACTTCCACCGGACCCAGGTGTGAGCGACCCGAACGTGAGCGCGGCAGGCATGGGTGACGTGTGCGAGAACCTGACCTACGAGACGTTCGGCGTCGCCGTCCGCGAGCTCGCGCAGGCCATCGCCGACGACGGCTACGAGCCCGACATAGTCCTCAGCATCGCCCGCGGCGGCGTCTTCGTGGCCGGCGGGCTCGCCTATGCCCTCGACTGCAAGAACATCCACCTGGTGAACGTGGAGTTCTACACCGGTGTGGGGACGACCCTCGAGATGCCCGTCATGCTCGCGCCCGTGCCGAACGTGATCGACTTCTCGCAGAAGAAGGTGCTGATCACCGACGACGTCGCCGATACCGGCAAGACGCTCAAGCTGGTCCGCGACTTCTGCCTCGACACCGTTGCCGAGGTGCGCAGCGCCGTCGTCTACGAGAAGTCGCAGTCGCTCGTGAAGTGCGAGTACGTGTGGAAGCGCACCGACGACTGGATCAACTTCCCGTGGAGTGCCCTGCCTCCAGTACATAAGTCAGGGGAGATCGCCAAGCCGAACAAGGAGGCGCTCTAGGATCGCCACGTGGTGGCTGGGGTACTGAGTACGCAGCCGGGCCCGAGAATTCTCGCCCCTCTACTGGCTCAGCCCTGTGGGAACAGCGGGCACACCCGCGGCACCAGTGATGGAGAACGGGGTGATGAGGCCCGCCACCACGGACTGGACGATGACGTCGTTGGCTGCTCGCTCGCTTCCCACGCCGGCGACGTAGAGCCGGGCGGAAACGAGCAGGAGGAGTGCCCACCAAGGTGATTGCAACCAACTGAGCGCGGCCGTCAGCCCCAGGAGAGCGTAGGCGACGTTCTTGCGGAACTCTGCCTCAGCCACCGCTCGGTCGTACTCGTTGAACAAGTCGTAGTTGGCAATCAGCAGCTTCGTGCGAAGCTGGCGCGTCTCCCCAAGGATGTCTCGAACGGTCAGGTTGGCCACGAGGCGTGCGCCGCGCTCACGCTCCGGGCTCACGGCCGCCGTGCCGTCCGGTTCTGGTTGGGGTAGCCGATCCTGGTTGTGCAGGAAGCTGACCAAGTCGTCGTACGCAAAACGTGACACCCGAGGGACGAGAGCTGTCCTGCCGCCCCGGAATGCCATGGCCTTCGGCGCTTCCCTCGCGTTCACAGTGACTACTCGGACGGCCAGCATGGCGCCGATGAGATAGGCGAGGAAGGCTCCGGAGGCGAGCACTCCAGCGGGACCTATCAAGCCGCCGAGGCGATACAGGGAAGCCCAGACACCGTGAGCCTGCTGAGGCGTCGGTACCTGATCCTCCAAGATCAGCCATAGCGTCAGGAGCCAGATGCAGCCCGTCGAGAGCGGGGCTCGGACGTCGCGAAGGCCCGGCAGCAGATTCGCCAGCAAACTGTCTCCCTGATCCCAAGTGCTGCCTCGAGGGGCAGCAAGCCTGCGGAACGTCCCGAGTATCAGAGACGTGGATCCGACTCTGCATCACGATCGGCTGCTCTCGTAGCGGGAAGCGACGCCGAGCCGTACGGATCCGACCTCCGGAGAGCCCCGTTACTGGACGTTCACCCCAGGCCACAACGACTGGAGTGTCCTGCCTCCGGTACATCAGTCCGGCGAGGCGCCGAAGGTGAACAAGGAAGCGCTCTGAGCCGCTGCTCTGTTGACCGGGGCGAGGATCTTCGGTTCGATCTCCGCATGGACCTCGACGACGACACAGGTGTGGCGGACGACGAGATCTTCGCCGGGCGCATCATCCTGGGCATCAAGGAGCTACGAGACCACCTCGGGTGTTCGGTGCACGAGGCGCTCGACGCTTATGCGACGCGCTACGAGCAGCTGCGCCGCGAGAGGCCGGCCGACTTCTCGGTGAGTCACGAGGACTACTGGAAGAACTTCTACTCGTGATCCAGTGCGTTCTCGAAAACCGTCGTGGCAGCGATGTCACCGTGGGTTCACGTCCCACCGCCTCCGCGTGGTGAGCAGTGCGCATCACCCCTGACGCGAGAAGAGGGGCACCCCGCGGGGTGCCCCTCTTCTCGCGTCTGCGGAAATCTCAGACCGTGCCCAGCTTCACGATCGACAGCAGCGCGATCAGCTGGATCGCCGACGCGCCCAGCGCCTTCGGCCAGGGCAGGTCGTGGGAGCGGCCCACCATGAGGGTCAGCAGGACGCCGCCCGCGACCCAGGTGGCCCAGCCCAGGAGCTGGACGAACGTCGCGTCGCCGCCTGCGAACATCGCGAAGACCAGGCGGGGCGCGTCCGTGAGCGACATGATCAGCATGGACAGGCCGACCGTGGGCTGCCAGGCGCCGTCGCCGCCGAGCTGGCGGGCCAGGGTGTGGGTGACCACGCCCAGGACGAACGCGCTGAGCACCATCGCGACGGCCGTCGTCAGGACGATCGGCACCGCGTTCGACAGTGTGGCGTTTATCGCGTCGTTGCGGGCGCCGTCGAAGCCGAAGACGGCGAGCAGGCCGTAGAGGAACGTGACGACGAGGGCCGGGCCCCACATCGAGTAGTCCCGCATCTGGAGGAACGTCTGGTTGGGCGCGAGGACGATCCCCCGGAGCAGGGCCTTCCAGTGCAGACGCGGGCCGACCGGGCCGGGCGCCGGGGCCGCCGAGCCGGCACGGTAGGTGTCGCCCTGGGTGTAGGGGTCGTCGCCGACCGAGAAGGCCTGGGTGTGGCCCGGGTTGTTCGCCGCGTACGGGTCGGCCGGACCCTGCGGGCCGGGCGGGTACGCGCCGTCGCCGAAGTACTCCGGCTCACCCTGGCCGCCGTAGCCGCCGCCCTGTGCGGCGTTCGACTGCGGCCACGTGGGGCCGCCGCCGTTGCCGTAAGGCTGCTGCCGCGGGTACGGCTGCGGCGCCGGCGGGGAGCCGTACGGCGGTCCCGGCGGCGTCTGCTGCCCGTACGGAGGGTTGTGCGGTCGCGTCTGAGGAGCGCCGTTGTTCCGGCCGCGTCCGATCCTGAATCCAGCCACGTCTTCGAACGTACCTGGTCCCCGGCGGTGGTGTGCCGGGCCCGGGCTTCCGGGCCCGGCTTTGCGGCCGAGCTGTGACATCCCTTAAGGGGAAGGGGCTTTGGGCGTCCGTGGGGTGTCAGGGTTCGGCCGTACGGGCCTCGACCCTGTCCGCCGGAGCGGGCCCCGGCAGGCTGTACGGGCCTCGCCCCGGGTCCGCCGGAGCGGGCCCCGGCGGATGCGCCGGGGTCCGCTCGGCCGGTGTCAGTCGGGAAGGGTGCCGCCCAGTTCCGGCAGGGTGATCACGCCGGTCTTCGCCGGGACCGTGCTCGTACCGCGCATGAGCAGCGCGCCGCTCGCCGCGCCCACCGCCAGGTCGGCCTTGCCGTCGGCGGTCAGGTCGCGCGGGCGGACGGTGTAGCCGGAGCCGGAGCCGGAGCCGGAGCCGGAGCCGGAGCCGGAGTCGGAGGCGGAGCCGAAGTCGGAGTCGGAGCCGGAGTCGGCCGGGCCGAGCACCGTCTGGGCGATCCACGAGGAACGCGCGCCGCTGAGGCCGCCGGAGCCACCGCGGAAGACGTGGAACCCGCCCTGGTCCTCCTTGCCGTCGACGTCCTCGTGCGGCACGCCGACCGCGAGGTCCGCGTAGCCGTCGCCGTTGAAGTCGGCGGTCGGGCCGGTGCCGGGGGCGGCGATGGCCGTGGTCGTGGGCAGCGCCGTGAGCAGGCCGGTGGTGAGGGCCGTGACCAGGAGGATGGTGCGCTTGCGCATCGTGATCCCCGTCGGGTTGCTGGGTCGGAAGTGATGGTGGTCAGGAGTTGAGCGCGGTGCCGTAGCCCGGGCTGCCGGCCGTCGAGATGCCCGTCGTGCCCGGGCCGAAGCTCGTCGAGCCGGACGCCGTCGGGCCGGTCGCCGTGGCGCGCAGGGACCAGATCGCACCGTCGCCGGCGTTCTCGCCCGGCGCGGAGACGGACAGGTCGGCGCGGCGGTCGCCGGTGTGGTCGGTGAGCGTGACGCGCTCGCCGAACCGGTCGCCCTGCTCCGAGGCGCCGGGCACACCGGCGGTGTCCTGGCTGTACGACGTGGCGCCCTTGGTGGTCAGGCCGGACGCCGAGCCGTACAGCACGGTGACGGCGCCGGCGGAGCCGTTCTCGCCCGCGGTGCCGATCGCCAGGTCGGCGTATCCGTCGCCGTTGACGTCGCCGAGGGAGACGTCGCTGCCGAAGCGGTCGCCCTTCTCGGCGGCGCCGGGGACACCGGCGGTGTCCTGGGTGAGGACGAGCGGGGCCCGGCCGCTGTCGCGGCCGTCGGGCCCGCCGTAGACGACGGTGACCTTGCCGCCGAGGGCGCCCTCGGGGTCGGCGGAGACCTCCCGGTCGTTCCCCACGGCGATGTCGTCGTGGCCGTCGCCGTCGATGTCGCCGACGGCGGAGACGAACCCGGCGGGCAGCTTCTGCAGCCAGTCGACGTAGTTGCTGATCTTCATGTCGGCGAGGGAGGTGGTGGCGGCGCCGTCGTGCGCGGCGCGGCCGTGCAGGACCACGCGGGGGTGGCCGTCGCCGGTGACGTCGCCTGAGGAGAGGTGGGTGATGCCGTCGGAGGACGACCACCAGTCGCTGCCTGAGCCCGAACCGCCGTTCGCAGCGCTGGTTCTGGTGATCGGGCCGTTCACGAGGGAGAGGGTGACCGGGCCGGTGGAACCGACCGCGACGTCCACGTCCCCGTCGCCGTCGAAGTCGCCCGCGGCCAGGGCCCGGCCGTAGCGGTCGTAGTCGGTGCTGAAGAAGCTGAACAGCGTACGGGCGCCGGACAGGCCGGACGCCGAGCCCCGGACGATGGCGACCGTGCCGTCGTTGCTGTCGCTGCCGTCCTCTCCGGGCGTGCCGACCAGCAGGTCGGCGTAGCCGTCGGTGTTCAGGTCGGCGGAGGCGAGGGCGGAGCCGAACGCGTCGTCGGCCTCGGCGGCGCCCGGTATCCCGGCCGTGTTCTGCGTCAGCAGGGTCCGCGTGGAGCTCTTCGGGCCGCTCGTGCTGCCGTAGACCACGGACACGGCACCCGCCCGCGCCTGCCCGGCGACCGTGGCGCCCGGCGCGCCGATCGCGAGGTCGGTGCGGCCGTCGCCGTTGAAGTCGTAGGGGGCGGCGGCCGTCGCGGCGTGCGCGGCCGGGACGGACAGACCGAGCGCGAGCGGGGTCAGGGCCGCGGCGAGGACGGTGGAAGCGATACGGGTGCGCATGGGGGTACGTGCCTCACAGGAGGGTCGACGGGGCGTCACTGGGCGATGGCGAGGCCGAAGTTGAGGCCGGACTTGAGGGCGACGGCGGTGGTGGTGATGCCCTGTGCGCCGCTGGTGGTCAGGCCGGAGGCGGAGCCGCGCAGGAACCACAGGCCGCCCGTGGAGTTCTCGCCGTCGACGCCGACGGACAGGTCCGCCTTGCCGTCCTTGGTCACGTCGGTCAGGTCGACCGCGGATCCGAACCGGTCCCAGGACTCGGCGGAACCGGGCACACCGGCGGTGTCCTGGGTGTACGACTTCACGCCGCTGCTCGTCCTGAGGCCGGACGCGGAGCCGAACAGCACAGTCACCGAGCCCGCGTTGTTCGCCGAGCCGATGTCCTCGCCCGGGGCGGCGACCGCCACGTCGGCGTACCCGTCGCCGTTGATGTCGCCGGTGCTCAGGGACGTGCCGAAACCGTCGTCCGGCTCGCCCGCGCCGGGCACGCCCTCCGTGTCCTGGTGGATGACGGCCGGCTGCTGCGCCGGGTCGGGGCCGTTCGGGCCGCCGTACCAGACGGTGATCTGGCCGCCCACGTGGCCGCCGGGCTTGAGCTCGTACGGGTCCCCGGAGTCGCCCAGGACGAGGTCGCCGTAGCCGTCGCGGTTGATGTCGCCGATCGTGCCCTGGGTGCCGTCGGCGTTCGGCAGCTCGGCCATCTTGTGCGTCGTGCCGTTCCAGCGGAAGTAGAGGATCTCGCCGCCGGGGTCGCCGTCCACGGTGAACGGGTAGACGCGTTCCGCCGCGCCGTCGCCGGTGAGGTCGCCCGCGATCACCTCGAAGGTGGTGCCGAGCTCTCCGACCCGGGTGTGGGTCAGCGGGCCGCCGGTGCGGGTGAAGGGGCCCTGGTAGAGGCGGGTGTGGCTCTGGCCGGTGAGCGTGACGTCGGTGTCGCCGTCGCCGTCGAAGTCGCCGGTGGCGATGCCCTGGGAGAAGCCGCCGTACTCGGCGAGCGTGCTCGGCTGCGGCAGGCCCTTGCCGCTGGTCAGGCCGGACTTGCTGCCCCACAGGACCGTGCCGGAGCCGACGGCGTCCCGGTCACCCACGCTCTCGCCGGTGGCGCCGACCACGAGGTCGGAGTAGCCGTCGCGGTCAAGGTCACCGGTGGCCAGGGAGGCGCCGAACAGGTCGCCCGACTCGGCGGTGCCGGGCACGCCCGTGGAGTTCTGGGTGATGACGGCCTTGCGGGTGGCCGACACGCCGGACGCCGAGCCGTACAGCACGACGACGGCACCGGCGCAGGAGGCCGAGCCGACGGTGGTGCACGCCGCGCCGGCCGCGATGTCCCGGTAACCGTCGCCGTTGAAGTCCCCGGCGAGTCCGGAGGGGGCGGCGGTGGCGGGGGTGGCGGAGAGGAGGCCGGTGGTGAGGGCGGCGGCCAGCAGGAGGGTGCGTTTGCGCAAGGCGGGGCTCCGGGAGGGGAGGGGGCCGGGCCTGGAAAGCTCGGCCCCGGGAGGGGAGGGGGCCGGGCCTGGGAAGCTCGGCCCCGGAAGGGTGCGGGGCGGGTCTGTCGGTGCGGGGGGTGGAGGCTTGGCCGGTGGCGGCGGCTGGGTTGTTCGCCGGGGGGCGGCTCCACCCGTGGGGCCGGTTGTTCGCCGGGGTGGTTCCACTCGCGGGAGTGGGGCGTCGGCCTGGGTGGCTGACCCTCGCGGGAGTCGGCCTGGGTGGCTGACCCTCGCGGGAGTGGGGTGTCGGCCTGGGTGGCTGACCCCCGTGGGAGTGGGGTGTTCGCCGGGGCCTCAGTCGGTGAAGTTCGCGCCGAGGTTCGGGTGGCCCGTCGTCGGGGGGCCCGGGTCGCCGGGGGAGACGGTGCGCGAACCGGCGGCGGTGATCTTCGTGCCGTCGGACGGCAGGCAGAGGACCGCGCCGTCGCCGTCGCCGTCGTTCTCGAACGAGCCGGCCAGTGCGTCGGCGCGGCCGTGGCCGGTGACGTCGTCGAGCTTCACGTCCGCGCCGAGCCTGTCGCTCTTCGCAAGGGCGAGCCGCACGCGGGGGCGCCGGGGCGGGTGTGAGGGTGCGGGACGGCGCCCGGCGAGGCGCTCGTGCTGCTGCATGCGGGGTCTCCTGCTGCATGCGGGGGATGCCTGGCGGACATCCACAGTCGATGGAGGGCCGGACCGTCCGTGTTCGCCGGGAGTTGTCCGGAGGTTCACGGCCGGTCGGCGATCAAGAGACCTGCGGAGGCGCGTAAGGGTTGTACGTGAGTTCGGTTGACTTCCGGGGTGCCGCGGGAGGGGCGCGGTGGTCACTCGGCTGCCCGCCCTTCCTGGTCCGTCACGGTTGCCTGCGACCGGTGGCGTCCTGCCTGGCGTCCAGGTTCGTCATGGCCACTGGCTGCGGACCCGGTAGCGCAGGTGCAGTACCCGGTCGCCCTGGATCACGACGTGCGCCCGAAACTCATCGCACGCCGTGTCCGGCGGGACGACGCCCCGCCGGACACGGCTGCTCTGTGCTCGGAGACGGCTGTTCGACGACTGCTGTCCCGGCATGTTGCCCCATGGCTTGTCGGGTAAGAAGGCTGTTCTGTTTGGTCGCCAGGCCTCACACTCGGCTGACGTGGGGGACATCGGACTGTGGATCGCAGGGCTGACGGGTGCCACGGCAGTACTCGCGAGCTGGGTCACCAGTCGCGGCCATACGCGTGCGGCACGGCTACAGGCTGAGATCTCCGCGGCGGCTCAGGACGAGGCACGTCGGCGGGAGGTCAGGCGGGCGTCCTATCTCGCCTTCCTTGAACAGGCTCACCTCATGGGGGTCGAGTATCGCCAGACCCCTTCGATCTTGAGAACCGAAGACCCAGGATTACGCCGAGCGCGCATCGAAGAACACCGAGCGCGCCTGCGGGAGGTTCTCGGCCCCTTCCGCCACACCGGCCAAGTCGCCACCTTGCATGCCCGGAGCGGCGAGGTGGTAGAGGCGTGTGATCGCGTCTTCACCGCGTGCAGAACGGTCTACATGACACTGGGTGACATTGCGGACGGTGCCACGGAGTCAGCAGTGTTCTACACGAGCCTCGACCACTACTGGACCGCTGTCGACGACTTCGGGAAGGCCGTACGCCTGGAAGAGGCATGAACCCAGCACGAAGCGGTCATCTGTAGTCCTCCAACACCCACTGGACCAGCGTCGGCAACCTCACCACCGACGCGGACGGCAGGTCCGCCACCGTGATCCACGCCCTGTGACAGACCGGCACGTCCTGGCCGTCGCACGGTTCACCCTGTTCCCGGCTGCCCGTACCGAGGACGGTGGTTGTGTGCCGATCACGTATCGATGCCGACACTGCTTGATCACGTGCCATCGGTGGTCGGTACTGGCACGTTCCGCTTCCTCGCCGAGCGCCTCACCGAGGCTCTGCGGGACACCCTCCGCGTTGCCGAGAGCCGGGGGCAGGCACACGGCGACGGGCCTCGAGGTTCGTTCTCCCCGTGATGCCCGCGGAGCAGGAGCACGCGTCCCCCGAGTGCATCCTCGTCATCCGCCCCGGCTGTCAGGACCTCCACACCCACTGCCGTCAGACCCGCGACCCGTCCCTCCCCTTTGCCCTCGGCATCCTGCTCCAGCCCCCTGCGGCTGCCCGTGCCACCCGTACGGCGGCAGTGGCGAAGCGTCGATGCCCGCCGCCCGATGACTCGGGCAGCGGGCATCGGCGTCTGGGCCTTGGCCCGAAGGCACCGTCTTATCCAGGTGCCTCCCAATCGCCTGATCTTCTACCCTGTGCCGGGCGGCTGAGCAGGGGGATCGACGATGAGCATGTACTTCGACATCGGTGACGAGACGCTGTGGAACCCCTCGAACGGTGCCGGCCGTCTCTTCGTACGGCAGGTCGAGGTCTTCGAGGCGGAGCTCGGGCTGCCCTCGGGAATCGGCCACGAGCAAGAGGGCGACCCGGACACACTCGAGCTCGACCCGGTCGTGTACGCGGAGTTCGCACGCGGCTTGGTCACCTGGCACTGCCGGACGGCACACTCCGTGATCCTCGCGCTCTCCGAGGGGTTCGTGGCGACGGCGGTCGCGCTTGCGCGGCGTGCCGGAATCGAGGTGGAGATCCCGCCTCCAGGGCTCGCTCAGGTGGCTGGTGGAGTCCGGCCCGACGTGCAGGTTCCCGGCGGTCCTCGGACCGTGCCGGCCGCCGTCCTCACCGCGTTGGACACCCGGGCGCGAGAGGTGGACCGCTGGATGTCCCGCTGAGACGGTGCGTCGAGGGCCACCCCTCGCCGACCCGACAGCCTGGAGCAGCTCGCGGTTTCCGCACCGCAGGGAACGCCGAAGCCCCCCGCCCGATCATCGGGCAGGGGGCTTCGCGGGGTCGGAACGACCAGCGGAATGCGCCTACTTCACCGGCTCCGGCTCCGGCGCGTTCTCCGAGTCCGACGTGCCGGCCGGCGGCTCGCCGTCGTCACCGCCGTCGCTCTCGTCCTCCGCGGGGACCGGCGTCTTCACCGAGTCCAGCAGCAGCTGCGCCACGTCCACCACCTGGATGGACTCCTTCGCCTTGCCGTCGTTCTTCTTGCCGTTGACCGAGTCGGTGAGCATGACCAGGCAGAAGGGGCAGGCCGTCGAGACGATGTCGGGGTTCAACGACAGCGCCTCGTCGACGCGCTCGTTGTTGATGCGCTTGCCGATGCGCTCTTCCATCCACATCCGCGCACCACCGGCGCCGCAGCAGAAGCCGCGCTCCTTGTGGCGGTGCATCTCCTCGTTGCGGACGCCGGGAACGGCGGCGATGATCTCGCGCGGGGGCGTGTAGATCTTGTTGTGGCGGCCCAGGTAGCACGGGTCGTGGTAGGTGATGATGCCCTCGACCGGCGTGACCGGGATCAGCTTGCCCTCGTCGACGAGGTGCTGGAGCAGCTGGGTGTGGTGGATGACCTCGTAGTCGCCGCCGAGCTGCGGGTACTCGTTGCCGAGCGTGTTGAGGCAGTGCGGGCAGGTGGCGACGATCTTCTTCGAGGACTTCGGCTTCGCCGACTCCGGCGTGACCTTGCCGTCCTCGTCCATCTCCTCGCCGAACGCCATGTTCAGCGCCATGACGTTCTCCATGCCGAGCTCCTGGAACAGGGGCTCGTTGCCGAGGCGGCGGGCGGAGTCGCCGGTGCACTTCTCGTCGCCGCCCATGATGGCGAACTTGACGCCCGCGATGTGCAGGAGCTCCGCGAAGGCCTTCGTGGTCTTCTTCGCGCGGTCCTCCAGGGCGCCGGCGCAGCCGACCCAGTAGAGGTACTCGACCTCGGACAGGTCCTCGATGTCCTTGCCGACGACCGGGACCTCGAAGTCGACCTCCTTGAGCCACTCCAGGCGCTGCTTCTTCGCCAGGCCCCAGGGGTTGCCCTTCTTCTCCAGGTTCTTGAGCATCGTGCCCGCCTCGGACGGGAAGGAGCTCTCGATCATCACCTGGTAGCGGCGCATGTCGACGATGTGGTCGACGTGCTCGATGTCCACCGGGCACTGCTCGACGCAGGCGCCGCAGGTGGTGCAGGACCACAGGACGTCCGGGTCGATGACGCCGTTCTCCTCGGCCGTGCCCACCAGCGGGCGCTCGGCCTCCGCCAGGGCGGCCGCGGGCACGTCCTTCAGCTGCTCCTCGGACGCCTTCTCCTCGCCCTCCATCGTCTTGCCGCCGCCGGCCAGCAGGTACGGGGCCTTGGCGTGCGCGTGGTCGCGCAGCGACATGATCAGCAGCTTGGGGGAGAGGGGCTTGCCCGTGTTCCAGGCGGGGCACTGCGACTGGCAGCGGCCGCACTCGGTGCAGGTGGAGAAGTCCAGCAGGCCCTTCCAGGAGTACTGCTCGACCTGGGAGACACCGAAGACGTCGTCGTCACCGGGGTCGGTGAAGTCGATCGGCTTGCCGCCCGAGGTCATCGGCTGGAGCGCGCCGAGGGCCGTGCCGCCGCTCGCCTCGCGCTTGAACCAGATGTTCGGGAAGGCGAGGAAGCGGTGCCAGGCGACACCCATGTTGGTGTTGAGCGACACCACGATCATCCAGATGAACGAGGTGCCGATCTTGATCATCGCGACGAAGTAGACGAGGTTCTGCAGCGCCGTGACGCTCAGGCCCTTGAACGCGAGCACCAGCGGGTACGACGCGAAGTACGACGCCTCGTAGTGGTCGACGTGGTGCAGTGCGCCCTCCAGGCCCCGCAGCACGTAGATCGCCAGGCCGATGGTGAGGATGACGTACTCGACGAAGTAGGCCTGTCCGGCCTTGGAGCCGGCGAAGCGGGACTTGCGGCCCGGGCGGCTCGGCAGGTTCAGCAGGCGGATCGCGATGAGCACCGCGATGCCCAGGATCGTCATCACGCCGATGAACTCGATGTACAGCTCGAACGGCAGGAACTCACCGATGACCGGCAGCACCCAGTCGGCCTGGAACAGCTGGCCGAAGGCCTGGGCGAGGGTCGGCGGGAGGGTCAGGAAGCCGACGGCGACGAACCAGTGGGCGACGCCGACGATGCCCCACCGGTTCATGCGCGTGTGGCCGAGGAACTCCTTCACCAGGGTCACGCTGCGCTGGTAGGGGTTGTCGGTCCGGGTTCCGGCCGGGACCGGCTGGCCCAGCTTGAAATACCGGACGAACTGGCCGATCGCGCGTGCGAGCAGCGCGACGCCGACCACGGTCAGTACCAGCGACACGATGATCGCGGCGAGTTGCATGGGGGCTCCTCGGGCCTGCGAGGGGTTTCGTCGGGTGACCTGTCGTTATTCCAGGTTCCCCGAAATTACTAAGCGGTAACTTATGCAGTCCGTCTGAGACTACCCTCATCCTCCGCCGCACTGTAGCCGGGTGGGCAGTGATCTGAATCGCTGAGGGTTGCCTCAGGAGCGGACCGGATCCGGTCGCGACCCTGATGTGTGTCGTCGCGCATCCCGTCGTACATCCCGTCGTGAATCTCGTCGTACATCCCGTCGTGTTATTCATACCGAAATGTCATAGTCCCGCCTAACTTGTATCCGTGCTCTACGGGATCACCGCCGCCGCCACCGCCCTCGTCCTCACCGCTGTGTTCGCCGCCGCCCTGCGGGTCCCCGCGCTGCGGCTGCGACTGGTCGAGCGGCGCCGGCAGCGGGACGTGCCGCTGTCCGGGGGTCTGGCCGTCGTGCTCGTCACCGGGCTGGTCGTGGGGGGCGGCGACTGGCTGGGGGTCGCGCCGTCCGCCGACGGGACGCGGGGGGTGCTCCTCGCCGCGGGTGCCGTCGCCCTGCTCGGGCTCGCCGGTGACGTGTGGCGGCTGCGGCGGCGGGTACTGGCCGCCGGTACGGCCGTGGCGGCCGCGTGTGTCGTGCCGTACGGCGAGACGGGGGTGGGGACCGGATTGCTGGCCGTCGTGTGGGTCGTGGCGGTGGTGTTCGGGTTCCGGGGGCTCGATCACGCCGACGGGCTGGCGGGTACGGTCGGAGTGGTCGCCGCCTTCGGGGCGGCGGCCTGTGCGGCCGTCGAGGTGATGGACGGGATCGCGGGGCTGATGAGCGTGCTGGCCGCCGCGCTGACCGGCTTCCTTCTTCACAACTGGCATCCCGCGCGGGTGGCGCTGGGCGGCTGCGGGGCCATGGCCGCGGGGTTCGTGATCGCCGTGGGGACGGTGTACGCCCGGGCCGGGTTCGGGGTAGGGGAGAGCGCGGGTGTCCTGTTCGCGCTGACCGCGGTGGTGGCCGCCGATGTCGTCCTCGTGCTGGCATCGCGGCGGCTGGGCGGACGGAGTGTCACGCGCAGCGGGCCCGACCATCTCGCGCACCGGCTGCGGCGGCTCGGGCTGACCGCGCCGGGGGCGAGTCTGCTGCTGGGGATCGGGGCGTTGTCCGGGATGCTCGTCGGGGTACTCGCGCATGCCGACTGGATCGGGGCGGGCGCCCTGTGGTGGGTGGCGGGAGGGACGCTCGTGGTGGTGTTCACTCTCTCGCGTGTCCCTGTGTACGGCCCCCGACGCAGCGTATCGACGCAGGTCAGAGCGCCATTGCGCGTAAGGAACGGATAAGAGTTGAGCCTGCCCGACTCAGCTCTGTTGACCGGTGGGGAGCCGTCGTGCACACTTGAGTCCGTTCCACTCAAGTCAGCTGGAGGAATCAACCATGGCACGTGCGGTCGGCATCGACCTGGGCACGACTAACTCCGTCGTCAGCGTTCTGGAGGGCGGCGAGCCCACCGTCATCACCAACGCCGAGGGCGCCAGGACCACGCCGTCCGTCGTCGCCTTCGCCAAGAACGGTGAGGTGCTCGTCGGAGAGGTGGCCAAGCGCCAGGCGGTCACGAACGTGGACCGGACCATCCGCTCCGTCAAGCGTCACATGGGCACCGACTGGAAGATCGAGCTGGACGGGAAGCCCTTCAACCCGCAGCAGATCAGCGCCTTCGTGCTCCAGAAGCTCAAGCGTGACGCCGAGGCCTACCTGGGCGAGAAGGTGACCGACGCGGTCATCACCGTCCCGGCGTACTTCAACGACTCCGAGCGTCAGGCCACGAAGGAGGCCGGCGAGATCGCCGGTCTGAACGTGCTGCGCATCGTCAACGAGCCGACCGCGGCCGCCCTGGCGTACGGCCTCGACAAGGACGACCAGACCATCCTGGTCTTCGACCTCGGTGGCGGTACGTTCGACGTCTCGCTGCTGGAGATCGGCGACGGTGTCGTCGAGGTGAAGGCCACCAACGGTGACAACCACCTCGGTGGTGACGACTGGGACCAGCGCGTCGTCGACTACCTCGTCCAGCAGTTCCAGTCCGGCCACGGCGTGGACCTGGGCAAGGACAAGATGGCCCTGCAGCGTCTGCGCGAGGCCGCCGAGAAGGCGAAGATCGAGCTGTCCTCGTCCACCGAGACCTCGATCAACCTGCCCTACATCACCGCCTCCGCCGAGGGTCCCCTGCACCTCGACGAGAAGCTCACCCGCGCCCAGTTCCAGCAGCTGACCGCGGACCTCCTGGAGCGCTGCAAGACGCCGTTCCACAACGTCATCAAGGACGCCGGCATCTCCATCAGCGAGATCGACCACGTCGTCCTGGTCGGCGGCTCCACCCGTATGCCCGCCGTCGCCGAGCTCGTCAAGGAGCTGACCGGCGGCAAGGACGCCAACAAGGGCGTCAACCCGGACGAGGTCGTCGCCATCGGCGCCGCCCTGCAGGCCGGTGTCCTCAAGGGCGAGGTCAAGGACGTCCTGCTCCTCGACGTCACCCCGCTGTCCCTCGGCATCGAGACCAAGGGCGGCATCATGACCAAGCTCATCGAGCGGAACACGACGATCCCGACCAAGCGGTCCGAGATCTTCACCACCGCCGAGGACAACCAGCCGTCCGTGCAGATCCAGGTCTACCAGGGTGAGCGCGAGATCGCGGCGTACAACAAGAAGCTCGGGATGTTCGAGCTGACCGGTCTGCCGCCGGCGCCCCGCGGCGTCCCGCAGATCGAGGTGTCCTTCGACATCGACGCCAACGGCATCATGCACGTGACCGCCAAGGACCTGGGCACGGGCAAGGAGCAGAAGATGACCGTCACCGGCGGCTCCTCGCTGCCGAAGGACGAGGTCGACCGCATGCGCCAGGAGGCCGAGCAGTACGCGGAGGAGGACCACAAGCGCCGCGAGGCCGCCGAGTCCCGCAACCAGGGCGAGCAGCTCGTCTACCAGACCGAGAAGTTCCTCAAGGACAACGAGGACAAGGTCCCGGGCGACATCAAGACCGAGGTCGAGGAAGCCGTCGCCGAGCTGAAGGAAAAGCTCAAGGGCGAGGACTCCACCGAGATCCGCACCGCCACCGAGAAGGTCGCGGCCGTCTCGCAGAAGCTCGGCCAGGCCATGTACGCGGACGCGGGTGCGGCCCAGGCCGCCGGTGGCCCCGCGGGTGACGCCGGTGACGCCGGTGGTGCCAAGGCCGCTGACGACGACGTCGTCGACGCCGAGATCGTCGACGAGGACCGGAAGGACGGTGCCGCGTGACGGAGGAGACCCCGGGCTTCGACGAGCAGCAGTCGCAGCAGCCCGACGTCCCTTCCGGCGCCACCTCCGAAGACGCCGAGCCGAAGGCCGCCTCCCCCTCCGCGGAGGAGGGGGCGGCCCCGGCCGGGGACACGGGCCAGGACGTGGCTCTGGTGGCCCAGCTGGACCAGGCCCGCACCGCGCTCAGTGAGCGCACGGCGGACCTCCAGCGCCTCCAGGCCGAGTTCCAGAACTACCGCCGCCGGGTCGAGCGCGACCGGATCGCGGTCAAGGAGATCGCCATCGCGAACCTCCTGATCGAGCTCCTGCCCGTGCTCGACGACATCGGCCGCGCGCGCGAACACGGCGAGCTGGTCGGCGGCTTCAAGTCCGTCGCCGAGTCGCTGGAGAGCACCGCGGCGAAGATGGGCCTGCAGCAGTTCGGCAAGGAGGGCGAGCCCTTCGACCCGACGATCCACGAAGCCCTGATGCACAGCTACGCGCCGGACGTCACCGAGACGACGTGCGTGGCGATTCTGCAGCCCGGGTACCGGATCGGCGAGCGCACCATCCGCCCCGCGCGGGTGGCCGTGGCCGAACCCCAGCCGGGGGCGCAGACGGTCAAGGCGGACGAGTCCGCCGACGCCGACGACAAGGAGAGCGGTGGCCCGGACGAGGGCTGACGTCATAGACGAAGGGAAGGAGGGGCGTCGAGGATGAGCACCAAGGACTTCATCGAGAAGGACTACTACAAGGTCCTCGGCGTCCCCAAGGACGCCACCGAGGCCGAGATCAAGAAGGCGTACCGGAAGCTCGCCCGCGAGAACCACCCGGACGCCAACAAGGGAAACGTCAAGGCGGAGGAGCGCTTCAAGGAGATCTCCGAGGCCAACGACATCCTCGGCGACCCCAAGAAGCGCAAGGAGTACGACGACGCGCGCGCCCTCTTCGGCAACGGCGGCTTCCGCCCGGGGCCGGGCGGCGCGGGCGGCTCGTTCAACTTCGACCTGGGCGACCTCTTCGGAGGCGGCGCCCAGGGCGGCGGCCAGGGGGCCGGCGGCTTCGGCGGCGGTCTCGGTGACGTTTTCGGGGGCCTGTTCAACCGCGGCGGTGCGGGCGGTCCGGGGACGCGTGCGCACCCCCGGCGCGGCCAGGACATCGAGTCAGAGGTCACGCTCAGCTTCACGGAGGCGATCGAGGGCGCGACCGTCCCGCTGCGGATGTCGTCGCAGTCTCCCTGCAAGGCCTGTTCCGGCACCGGCGACAAGAACGGCACGCCGCGCGTGTGCCCGACCTGCGTCGGCACCGGGCAGGTCGCCCGGGGCAGCGGCGGCGGCTTCTCCCTGACCGACCCCTGCCCGGACTGCAAGGGCCGCGGCCTGATCGCGGAGAACGCCTGCGAGGTCTGCAAGGGCAGCGGCCGGGCCAAGTCCTCGCGGACCATGCAGGTGCGCATCCCCGCGGGCGTCAGCGACGGCCAGCGGATCAGGCTGCGCGGCAAGGGCGCGCCGGGCGAGCGCGGCGGGCCGGCGGGCGACCTCTATGTGGTCGTGCACGTCGACTCCCACCCGGTGTTCGGCCGCAAGGAGGACAACCTCACGGTCACCGTCCCGGTGACCTTCGCCGAGGCGGCCCTCGGCGGCGAGGTGCGGGTGCCCACCCTGGGCGGCCCGCCCGTCACGCTGAAGCTGCCGCCGGGCACGCCCAACGGGCGTACCATGCGCGCCCGGGGCAAGGGCGCGGTCCGCAAGGACGGCACCCGCGGCGACCTCCTGGTCACCGTGGAGGTGAGTGTTCCGAAGGACCTGTCGGGGAAGGCTCGTGACGCACTCGAGGCGTACCGAGAGGCGACCGCGGGTGAGGATCCGCGGGCGGATCTGTTCCAGGCCGCGAAGGGAGCATGAGTCAGATGGACGGTCGTCGGCGCAATCCGTATGAACTGACCGAGGAAACCCCGGTCTACGTCATCTCGGTGGCGGCCCAGCTGTCCGGCCTGCACCCGCAGACCCTGCGCCAGTACGACCGGCTGGGTCTGGTCTCCCCGGACCGTACCGCCGGCCGGGGCCGCCGCTACTCGGCCCGTGACATCGAACTGCTGCGCACCGTCCAGCAGTTGTCGCAGGACGAGGGCATCAACCTGGCCGGTATCAAGCGCATCATCGAACTGGAGAACCAGGTCGCCGCGCTCCAGGCCCGGGTCGCCGAGATGCAGGACGCGCTCGACGGCGCGGCGGCGGCGATGCGCCAGCGCGAGGCGGCGGTGCACGCGTCGTACCGCCGCGACCTGGTGCCGTACCAGGAGGTGCAGCAGACCAGCGCGCTGGTGGTGTGGCGGCCGAAGCGGCAGCAGCAGTCCGACTGACGCGCGTACACAGGTGAAGGGGCCGGGAGTTGACTCCCGGTCCTTTTCGCGTGCTTTGTAGGTCTTGCCCTGGTTTCGCTGGGCCTCCCGTGGATGACCGGGGGGTGCGCACCACTTGAAGGTGATTCCGCAGAGTCTCCACAACGCTTGCGGAGCGTGGTGTTGTCATCTCGTTAAGTGGTTCCGCTTGACCTGGGGGGGCGCCTCCGCGTTGGCTTTTGAGTCACATGGGCCGCAAAGCTGTGCCCACGTCCGAATCACACGCGAAGTGAGCCCCCGCATGCGTCGTCGTATCTCCATGTCCGTGGCCGTGGCCACGCTGTCCGTCACGCTCGCCGGCTGCGGCGTGCTCAACGCGACGGGGAGCAGTGACGACGCGAGCCCGACCAAGGGCAACGACATCACCGTGGGTCTGCTGCTGCCGGAGAAGGCGAACACGCGCTACGAGAGCTTCGACTACCCGATCATCAAGAGGAAGATCGAGTCGCTCACCAACGACAAGGGCCGCGTCGAGTACGCCAACGCCGAGGCGAGCGCGGACAAGCAGGCGAGCCAGCTGCAGCAGATGATCGACGACCGGGTCGACGTGATCCTGCTGGACGCCGTCGACGCGAAGGCCATCGCGAGCGGCGTGGAGAAGGCCAAGGAGGCCGGCATTCCGGTCATCGCCTACGACCGACTGGCCGAGGGCCCGATCGACGCGTACATCTCCTTCGACAACGAGCTGGTGGGCGAGGTCCAGGGCCGCTCCCTGCTGGAGGCCATCGGGGAGAAGGCGAGCCTCTCCGACAAGATAGTCATGATGAACGGCTCGTCCACCGACCCGAACGCCAAGCAGTTCAAGGCGGGCGCGATGTCCGAGCTGAACGGCAAGGTGACCATCGCCCAGTCCTTCGACACCAAGGACTGGAAGCCGGAGAACGCCGAGGCCAACATGGCCGAGGCGATCGCGAAGATCGGCAAGGGTGACATCGACGCCGTCTACTCCGCCAACGACGGCATGGCGGGCGGCATCGTCAACGCGCTGAAGGCCGCGGGCGTGACCAAGCTGCCGCCCATCACCGGCCAGGACGCGGAACTGCCCGCGGTGCAGCGGATCATCACCGGTGAGCAGTACATGAGCGTCTACAAGTCGTACCCGCAGGAGGCGGAGAACGCCGCGGAGATGGCCGTGGCCAAGGTCCAGGGCCGCGACATCCAGTTCGCCGCCCTCACCCGCGACAGGGTCGACAGCCCGACCGACAAGGGCATTCCCGCGCAGCTCGTGCCGGTGGTCGCCCTGACGAGGGAGAACATCAAGGACACGGTGGTCGCGGAGGACATCTACAAGCTGTCGGACATCTGCACGGCCGAGTACAAGGCGGCGTGCCGGGCCATCGGCCTGAAGTAGCCGTGCGGCGAGCCGGGTTCACCACCCCTGGCCCTCCGCTTCGACCGGACCTGGGACCGGACCCGCGACCGGACGAACCGAGGCCGGAGACACCGGTGTGTACCGGTGGTTTCCGGCGGTCGTCGCGCGGGGAGCCGTGTTGCGGAGCACGTTCGGTCCGCGCATAGTTGCGCTGCGGAAGACGGCGGAACCGGGGGTGGGATGGGCGATGGCCGGGCACGGGGTGGATGAGCATCCCCATGGTGCCGACCGACTGTGCGACGCCGGGGATCGTGTGTATTCCCGGGCCGTACGGCGCGGCCGGGTGCCGCGCCGGGACGCCGAACCGGTGCCCTGCCTGCTGGAACTCGCCCTGCTGCACCCGGATCCCGACGACATGGACTGGCTGGTGCCGACCTCCCCGCAGGAGGTCATGACCCGGCTGCTGCGCGGGATGTACGACGAGGTCAGCGCGAGCCGACGGCGGGTGGGTTCGGCTGTCGCGGCCGTCGAGTGGTACGCCGGGCTGGGCCACCGGGTGCGGCCGGCCGCGTCGGCGGCGGAGGGCCCGGCGATCCGGGTCCTGGACGGACTCGCCCGGATCCAGGCCGCGATGGACGAGGCGACCCAGGCGTGCACGGCCGAGGTCATCACCGTCCAGCCCGGCGGCATCCGCCGGGAGGCCGAGCTCTCCGAGGGGCTGCACCGGGCGCTGGCGCTGCGCGGCCGGGGCGTGCGGATGCGGGACCTGTACACCCATGTCGCCCGGCACGGGCAGGGGTTGCTGAACTATCTGGAGCTGATGGGCGACGCGGTGGAGGCGCGCACGCTGGACGAGGTGATCGACCGGCTGATCCTCTTCGACCGGACGGTGGCGTTCATCCCCGCCAACTCCGACCGCACCATGGCCCTGGAGCTACGGCATCCGGCGATCGTCGAGTACCTCCTCACGGTTTTCGAACGGCTGTGGCGCCTCGCCATCCCCCTCACGGCCCCGCTGCCCGACACCGGCATCGAGGGCATCTCCCACCGGGAGCAGTCGATCGCGGCGCTGCTGGCGGAGGGGCATCAGGACGCCGTCATCGCGGAACGGCTGGGCATAAGCGTCCGGACCTGCCGGGCGCACATCGCGCGGCTCTCGGAGACGCTGGGGGCGGCCAGCCGTACCCAACTCGGCGTGCGCATCGCCCAGGCGGGCCTCGACGGCCCGCCCCCCTCAGCCGCGTCCCCGTCCCCGTCCCTCAGCGCCCCCGATCAAGGATCCCGGACTGCCCGATGAGGTACCCGAGCTGCGCCCTGCTCTGACTGCCCAGAGTCGCGGCGAGCTTGGCGATGTGAACGCGCGCGGTACGGATGTTCATCCCCAGCCGGTCGGCTATCACGGCGTCGGTGTGGCCCTCGACGAGGAGGGCGGCTATCGCGTGCTGGCGGGGGGTGATGCCGTTGTGGGAGGGCTGGGGGGCGGCCGTCGGGTGCATGGGGGTGGCGAGGCGCCACAGGCGGTCGAACGTGGTGACCAGGTGGTCCACGAGCGCCGGGTGCCGGATCTCCAGCGCGAGTTTGCCGTCCTTGTCGGCCGGGATGAAGGCCACGGCGCGGTCGATGGCGATGAGGCGGTCGGGCACTTCGTCCAGTGAGCGCACCTCGATGTCGCCCTTCAACCGCTCGCACCGGGCGGCGATGGTCGGGAAATGGCGCAGCGTATGCGGGTAGAGCGTGCGTATCCTGCAGCCTCGGTCCAGCGCAGCCTGGTCGCGGCCGAGCGAGGCAGCGTCGGCGGCCTGACCGCGTGCCCCGGTGAGTCCGGCGCGGGGCTGGATGGTGACCAGTTCCTCGGAGGCCTCGGCCATGGCGTCGGTGATGGCCCGGTTGATCCGCTCCGTGCCGGTGAGCAGCCGGATCATGGGGGTCTCGGTGGCAGCGGTCCCCTGCCCGGCGACCCGCATGAGGTGACCGAACGTCTCGGCCAGCCGTGCCTCACGCCGCCGTTCGGTCGCGATCCGTTCTTCGGAGCTGCGCAGCAGCCGGTGCAGTGCGACGACCGGGGCCACGGGTTCCAGACGGGTGGGGTCGTCGAGGGCGGGGTGCAGCAGGCCGAGGTCGACGAGGCACGGGGCCGATTGGGCTTCTCCGGCCGGTAATTGCCCTTCGCGCAGTGCCCGCTCGTACAGGTCCGTGCCCGCGGAACACAGGTCGCCCGTGCCGTGCTCCGGATGCGGTGCGCTCACTGGGCCGCACCCGCCCGTTCCAGGATGCCGGACTGCGCGATGAGATAGCCCAGTTGGGCGCGGCTCCCGCTGCCCAGAGCCGACGCCAGCTTGGCGATATGGGCCCGGCAGGTGCGGACGTTCATGCCCAGGCGGCGGGCGATGGCCTCGTCGACATGACCCTCGACCAGGAGCTTGGCGATGGAGTGCTGAATCTCCGTGATGCCGTCGGGGGCGGTTTCGTAGGGGGCGCCGGCGCTCAACGGGACGGCTCGGTCCCACATGAACTCGAAGACCTTGATCAGGTAGGAGACGAGCCCGGGATGACGGAGCTCGAGAGCGACCTTCTGGTCGTCGCGCGTGGGGATGAAGGCGACCGTCTCGTCGCAGATGATGAGCCGTTCGACCAGTCCGTCGATGGTCCGGTGTTCCACCTTGCCGTCGGGGAACTGGCCGGCGTAGGTGAGCCTCTCGGGGTTGTACCGCGCCGTGTGCGGATACAGCGTCCGTATGCGCACACCACGTTCGATCAGCGGCCGGTCGCGTTCCAGCCCCTGGATCAGGCTGCGTTCGGGCCGATGACCGCTCGGCTGGATCGTGAGCATCTCGGTCTGGCACTGGGCCGTTGCCAGGTTGAGCGCCGCGTTGATGCGCTCGCTGCCCTCCAGGACCGTGATCGAGTCGCTGCTGGTCGTGGCCTGTGCGCTGAGCGCCATGAAAGGGGCGAAGGTGTCGGACAGTTCGATCGACACGCGCCTGCGCTCGGTGATCTCGTTCTCGATGGGATTGAGCCGCTGGGCGAGTGCCACAGCCGGGGGGATGGGGCGCAGCCAGTCCGGGTCGTCGGGGTCCGGGTGGAGAAGGGCGAACTCCATCAGGCAGGGCGCCGCTTCCACGTCCGCTCGCAGAACGCGTCCCGCACGCAGGGCGTTCGCGTAAAGTCGGCCACCTTCCTCGCACATCTCGGTCACCACATGGGGATGTGTCACCTTGGTCCGATTCGTTGTCAAATCTCCACCCCCCAGGGTCCTGAACATGCAGGAACATGATGCATTGATTCTGTGGCCATGACGTGCCCGAATGAGCCATCGTCGTATTCGACGGGGGAAGAGGGGACCTTCAAGTGAGGACGAAGCCGACTATGCGTAACAGAATGCTTCGCTTGGGGCTTGTCGCCGCCTTCTCTGCCGTCGTGGCCTTCGGAACCGTGAGTGGCCTGTCGGGCACGAACGGCGATGACCGGGCGGACAGTGTCTGGCCGGCGGCTGCCAAGAGTCATGTTCTGGCCGACAGCGTGTGGCCGGCGGCGGCCCAGTCCGCGGTGGCCACTGCAGACGGAGCCGGGAGCTGACGTGACCACTCCACCCGACGACCGCTCCTTCCGTCGTGAAATGGCCACCGCCTACCGCTCCGGCTGGCACTTCATCGACCTGGTCACCGCCATCCCCCACAGCGGTGACTCGTTGATGGTGACCGTTTTCGGCGAGCCGGTGGTCGTCACGCGGGACGACGACGAGGACGTACGGGCCTACCGGTGTCTGCGGCGGCCTCGGGGGGCGCCGCAGCCAGTGCGATGTGCCGTACGGTACGGAATGATCTTTGTGAACCTGGACCAACGGGACCACCGGCAGGTGGAGGCCGACGCTCCCGCCCCGAGGACCATCTCTGCCACCCCCCGCAGTGCCTGACGCGATTCCCCCGTCGTAACAGATCGCTCAGGTGCTTCCCCCCGCAGCGGGGGGGGGAGGGAAGCGACATAAGGACGAGGCCTTGACTTCGTGTGGGTGGTTGGGGTGGTGGGTGGGCTGGGGGGGGGTGGATCCCAGTGGGTC
This sequence comes from Streptomyces sp. NPDC037100, assembly GCF_055606225.1. Classification (NCBI taxonomy): domain Bacteria; kingdom Bacillati; phylum Actinomycetota; class Actinomycetes; order Kitasatosporales; family Streptomycetaceae; genus Streptomyces; species Streptomyces sp. NPDC037100. The sequence continues at coordinate 622,964 of NZ_JBVJSX010000003.1, forward strand.
CCACGGTAGGTAGC
>NZ_JBVJSX010000003.1:622987-647641 GCF_055606225.1 Streptomyces sp. NPDC037100
ATCTTTGCCACCTCCCGAAGTGCCGGCCGCGCTTCCCCCGTAGAAAAAACCCCTTCAGGTCCTCCCCCCCGCGCCGGTTCAACCGAAACCAAACCACGGCCCCCCCGCTGCAGTTTCGGGGATATTTCCGGGTATCGGCGTGATCCGGCGGTGGCCGGATCCAGTCGATCACCGGTGTGGATATTCACTTCTGTCAACCTCGCCCCATCGCCCGCGTCAGGTGAATCTCGATCACCACGCGTGACGGGTTCGGTGACGGGGTCCTGCCGTAGCGCTCCGCGTAGCGCCGCTCCGCCTCGGCGACCCGGTCCCGCTCCTCGTGGACGAAGGCCCGGCCCTCCAGCGTCGCCCAGCGGCGGCCCTCCAGCTGGCAGACGGCCACGGCCGCCCCCTGCTCCCCGGCGGCCCGCACGTACCGCACCTTCGCGCTCGCCCTGTTGGTGATCACCCGAGCCAGACGGGCCTCGGGATCGTATGTGACCCCGACGGGTACCAGATGCGGAGTGCCGTCCGGGCGGGGAGTCGTCAGGGTGCACAGGTGCCGCTCCCGCCAGAAGTCGAGATACGACGGGTCCGGAGCGCCGGGATCCACGGAGTACTTGGTCGCCATGCCCCGGAACTTAGACCCCGGTCCTCCCGGAACCGTCCTTGAGTGCACTAGACTCAACTTTGTGCAAGCCGTTCGGGTCAGTGCAAGGAGGAGAACGCGAACGTGGACGCCGAGCTGACCAACCGGAGCCGGGACGCGATCAACGCTGCCAGCAACCGGGCCGTGACCGAGGGACACGCCGACCTCACCCCTGCCCATCTGCTGCTCGCGCTGCTCCAGGGACAGGACAACGAGAACATCACCGACCTGCTCGCCGCGGTCGACGCCGACCAGGCCGCCGTGCGCTCCGGAGCCGAGCGGGTGCTCGCCGGGCTGCCGAGCGTCACCGGGTCGACCGTCGCGCCGCCCCAGCCCAACCGCGAGATGCTGGCCGTCGTCGCCGACGCCCAGGCCCGCGCCAAGGACCTGGGCGACGAGTACCTCTCCACCGAGCACCTCCTCATCGCCCTCGCCGCGAAGGGCGGCGCGGCCGGCGAGGTGCTGTCCCAGCAGGGGGCCGACGCCAAGAAGCTCCAGGCCGCATTCCAGAAGACGCGAGGGCAACGACGCGTGACCACGGCCGACCCCGAGGGGCAGTACAAGGCCCTGGAGAAGTTCGGGACCGACTTCACCGCCGCCGCGCGGGAAGGCAAGCTCGACCCCGTCATCGGGCGGGACCAGGAAATCCGGCGCGTGGTGCAGGTGCTGTCGCGGCGGACCAAGAACAACCCCGTGCTGATCGGCGAGCCCGGCGTCGGCAAGACCGCCGTCGTCGAGGGCCTCGCCCAGCGGATCGTGAAGGGCGACGTGCCCGAGTCGCTGAAGGACAAGCGGCTCGTCGCGCTCGACCTCGGCGCCATGGTCGCCGGGGCCAAGTACCGGGGCGAGTTCGAGGAGCGGCTGAAGACCGTCCTCGCCGAGATCAAGGACTCCGACGGGCAGATCATCACCTTCATCGACGAGCTGCACACCGTCGTGGGGGCCGGGGCGGGCGGCGACTCCGCCATGGACGCCGGGAACATGCTGAAGCCGATGCTCGCGCGCGGTGAGCTGCGCATGGTCGGGGCGACGACCCTCGACGAGTACCGGGAGCGGATCGAGAAGGACCCGGCGCTGGAGCGGCGCTTCCAGCAGGTGCTGGTCGCCGAGCCGACCGTCGAGGACTCCATCGCGATCCTGCGCGGGCTCAAGGGCCGCTACGAGGCCCACCACAAGGTGCAGATCGCCGACAGCGCGCTGGTGGCCGCCGCCTCGCTCTCCGACCGGTACATCACCTCCCGCTTCCTGCCCGACAAGGCCATCGACCTCGTCGACGAGGCGGCCTCACGGCTGCGCATGGAGATCGACTCCTCGCCCGTCGAGATCGACGAGCTCCAGCGCGCCGTCGACCGGCTCAAGATGGAGGAGCTGGCGATCGGCAAGGAGACCGACGCGGCCTCCCGCGAGCGCCTGGAGAAGCTGCGGCGCGACCTCGCCGACAAGGAGGAGGAGCTGCGCGGCCTCACCGCCCGCTGGGAGAAGGAGAAGCAGTCCCTCAACCGCGTCGGTGAGCTGAAGGAACGCCTCGACGAGGTGCGCGGCCAGGCCGAACGCGCCCAGCGCGACGGCGACTTCGACACCGCCTCCAAGCTCCTCTACGGCGAGATCCCCGCCCTGGAGAAGGAGCTGGAGGCCGCCTCCGAGGCCGAGGAGGAGGTCGCCAAGGACACCATGGTCAAGGAGGAGGTCGGCGCCGACGACATCGCCGACGTCGTCGCCTCCTGGACCGGCATCCCCGCCGGGCGGCTGATGGAGGGGGAGACGCAGAAGCTGCTGCGCATGGAGGACGAGATCGGCAAGCGGCTCATCGGCCAGACCGAGGCCGTGCGGGCCGTCTCCGACGCCGTGCGACGGTCCCGCGCCGGGATCGCCGACCCCGACCGGCCCACCGGCTCCTTCCTCTTCCTGGGCCCGACCGGCGTCGGCAAGACCGAACTGGCCAAGGCGCTCGCCGACTTCCTCTTCGACGACGAGCGGGCGATGGTCCGCATCGACATGTCGGAGTACAGCGAGAAGCACAGCGTGGCCCGGCTGGTCGGCGCCCCGCCCGGATACGTCGGCTACGAGGAGGGCGGCCAGCTCACCGAGGCCGTGCGCCGCCGTCCGTACTCCGTCGTCCTGCTGGACGAGGTGGAGAAGGCGCACCCCGAGGTCTTCGACATCCTGCTCCAGGTGCTGGACGACGGGCGCCTGACGGACGGCCAGGGCCGCACGGTCGACTTCCGCAACACGATCCTCGTGCTGACGTCGAACCTGGGCAGCCAGTTCCTGGTCGACCCGATCACCAGCGAGGAGGAGAAGAAGGAGCAGGTGCTGGAGGTGGTGCGCAGCTCCTTCAAGCCGGAGTTCCTCAACCGCCTGGACGACCTGGTCGTCTTCTCCGCGCTGACCAAGCCCGAGCTGGAGCGCATCGCGAAGCTCCAGCTGGAGCGCCTGGCCAGGCGGCTCGCCGAGCGGCGGCTCACCCTGGACATCACGCCCGAGGCCCTGGCCTGGCTCGCGGAGGAGGGCATGGACCCGGCGTACGGCGCCCGGCCGCTGCGGCGGCTCGTCCAGTCCGCCATCGGCGACCGGCTCGCCAAGGAGATCCTGTCCGGGGAGATCAAGGACGGCGACACGGTCCGGGTGGACCGCTTCGAGGACGGGCTCCTGGTCGGACCGGCGACGGGCAAGACGCTGTAGGACCGCCCCCGGTCACATCGTGAACGCCGAGAAGCGCACCAGCGCGGTCTCGGCGTTCTCGTGCTCCACCCTCACCTGCACCACATGCGCCTCCGCCGTGCCGGGGAGGCCGTTCTCGTGGGTCACGTCGAGGCAGAGCTCCCCGCAGGCGCCCCCGCCCGTGCGGGGCTCCGGGGCGTCCGGGTACGTCTCGCGCAGCCAGTCGCGGACGTCCTCGCGGGGCAGCCGCAGCACCGCCGAGTACGAGGTGTCGATGCCCCGCTGCACGGTGCAGTCGTGGGCTCGGGCGTGCGCCGGGCGCTCGGCTGCGCCGAAGGCCAGGGCCTCGGTGCACGGGACCGTCGCCGCCGCGCCCGTACGGGCGTCGTCGCGAGGCTCGTCGTCCCCCGACCAGGCCCACAGGAAGAGGCCGGTGATCAGCACACCGAGGACCACCACCGGCAGTGCCAGAAACGGCAGGACGAGCCCCCACCTGGTGTGCCCCCGCTCCGTCGCGACCACGACCGTGCCCCCTCCGTCGGCTGCTCAGGAGGACGGTTGTGGGTACCCGGAGGTTGCAGTTGACCGGATCGTGTCAGCCGTGGGCTGACAGGGCCTGTCGGGGCTTGCCACCCCCCTCCCCGCATGGGGGAGGATGGCGGAATCCGTACGAAGGGAAATTCACGGTGACCATCGACCCGTCCTCGATTCCGAACTTCGGGGGCCAGCCCGAGCCGCAGCCCGGCGGTCCGGCCGGCCCCGTCGTCCCGGATCAGGACCTCGTGAAGCAGCTCCTCGACCAGATGGAGCTCAAGTACGTCGTCGACGACGAGGGAGACCTCGCGGCGCCGTGGGAGCAGTTCCGCACCTACTTCATGTTCCGGGGAGAGGGAGACCAGCAGGTCTTCTCCGTGCGGACGTTCTACGACCGGCCCCACGAGATCGAGGCCAAGCCGCAGATCCTGGAGTCGATCGACGACTGGAACCGCCGGACCCTGTGGCCCAAGGTCTACAGCCACACCCACGACGACGGCACGGTCCGCCTGATCGGCGAGGCCCAGATGCTGATCGGCATGGGTGTCAGCCTGGAGCACTTCGTCTCCTCGACGGTCAGCTGGGTGCGCGCGGCGATCGAGTTCGACAAGTGGCTCGTCGAGCAGCTCGGCCTGGAGCAGGAGATCGACGAGGCGGAGAAGCCCGAGGACGACGAGTAGGCCCCCGGGAGGGCCCCTGCGGCGCGTCGGCGCGTACGAACGGGTACGCGCTGTACGCGCCGTCTGCTTTTTTCCGGTGCCTTCGGTGTCACTCCGGTCGCCCGTGCCACTCGTGCGGCCCCGGGGGAGGCGCTTGCGCGCTCCGGCTCCTCAGCTCAGCCAGCCCTTTTCGTGTGCGAGCAGCGCGGCCTCCACTCTGTTCGCGGCGCCGAGGCGGCGCATGATGACGGCCAGGTGCTTGCGGTAGGTGCGCACGGACACCCCGAGGCGGCGCGCCGCCGTCTCGTCCTTGTCGGCTTCCCTGAGCATGGTGAGGATCTCGCGTTCGATGTCGGACGGCATGTCCGCGTCCTCGCCGGGGAGTTCCTCCGCGCCCTCCCACATACGCTCGAAGAGCGTGACCAGCGTGGCCACCAGGCCTGGTTCACGCACCAGCAGCGCCCCCACCGAGGTGTGCGCGGGGTTGATGGGGGTCAGCGCGGCCGACCGGTCGACGATGATCACGCGCTCGATGGGGTGGTGGGAGATCCGCACCTCGGCTCCGTGCGAGACCAGGTCGCGCATGTAGGTGAGGGTGGTGTCGTCCTGCATGATCGCGGACCCCATGATCATGCGCAGGCGCACGCCACGGCGCAGCAGCCGCATGTTGATCGGGTGCGAGACGGCGATCGACTCCTCGGTCAGGACGCCGGTCGGCTCCGTGCTCAGATCCTCGGTCCGGGCGAAGAAGGTCAGCTCGTCGATGGCTTCCCGGACCGCCTCGATCCCGTGCAGCTGCGTGATCATCCGGCCGGGGTCGTCGGTGCCCGCGCGGGGCGAGGAGGGGGCGGTCAGGCGCTCCATGAACAGGGACTCGATGACCGAGTGCCGCGCGGCCTCGCTCTCCAGCTCTTCCCGCAGACGGCGCAGACGGCCGTCGATCAGGGCGTCCACGGCCCGGGGCGGAGGGACGGGGCGTACCGCGCCCTGGGTGTTCCTGGTGGCGAGCCCCAACGCCACCAGCCGGTCCAGCGCCGACTCCTCGAACGACGTGTGCGCGTGCGCGTCGGGCTCCTCGGGGCCGGACGCCGGCGCGGACGAGCCGCGTCTCAGGAGGGCGCGGTACAGCCGCTCCTCTTCCTCGTTCACGCCAAGGAAAGCAAGCGGATTGCCCATGTGTTTCCCCCTGTTGATGATCGATCACACATGCGGTCCCTGGAATCCTCAGACGCCCCTACGCGACTGTCAATGACGAATTGTCAATATATGTCCGCTAGTTCAGATATCGGACAACCGATTTGGCGGCGGCGGACGGGCGGGGCATGAGGGTCGCTGCAGCTTGAGGAATCCGCGGGTGCAGCAAGCTGCGCGCAGATGGTCTCGTGGCGGCCCTCGCCACACGGCAGAGTCGTTCTCGCAAGGAAGCACGAACAGCGCAGAACGAGAAAACGCCGCATCAAGCATCGAGGAGACATCGGTGAACCGCTCCACGTCCCGCAGCACGCTGTCGTCCCGTCGTCGTGGACACGTCGTCGTCGGTCTGCTGACCGCGGGGATGATCGCCCTGGCCGGCCAGGGAACGGCCCGTGCCGCGGGGCAGCCGGCGGAGAGCCGGACGGTGGCGGTGACGGCGTCCGCCTCCGCGACGGCGACGGGTGCGGGGCGCGGGACCGGGAACGGGACGGTGTCCGCCCCGGGGCTCAACCCCCTCGCGTTGTTCCAGCTCATCGGCGATCTGCTGCCCGTCCCGGCCCCGCTGCCGAAGAACAACAACGACTGGAAGTAGTCGGCTGCCGCGGCCCGCCCGACATCACGACCCAGGAGATCCCGACGCCATGACCGACTACTCCGTGCTCCTCCCTTGCGTACCCCGCCGCCTGGAGCAGGCGCTCCCCTTCGCCGGACTGGTCCGGTGGACCGGGGCGACCCGCCTCTGGCAAGGACAGGCCATGGTGATGGAACCCCACCAGACCTTCACCGGTCTGGCCGGGGCCGGGTTCCGGGTCCCGACCGGCTTCGGTGTCACGCTGATGCCCCTGCGCCATCCGTACGAGGCGGCCCTGCAGGCGCGGTCCGTGGCCCTGGCCACCGGGGAACCGGTGATCGCGGGCTTCGGGCCGGGCGCCAGGGCCTTCCAGGAGAACATCCTCGGAGCGCCGTACGAGAAGCCGCTCCAGGTGGCGCGCCAGTACGTGACGGCGGTGCGCCGGCTGCTCGACGGCGAGACGGTCGTCATGGACGGCCCGCACCTCACCTTCCGGGGCGGGCTGGCTCCGGCCGCGGCACCCAGGGTCGACGTGGGCCTGGGGGTGCTGCGGCCGGGTATGGCCCGGCTGGCGGGCGAGGTGGCGGACGTCGTGATCACATGGCTGACGCCGCCCGGCTACCTGCGGGACGTGATCCTGCCCGCGGTGGCCGAGGGTGCGGCACGGGCGGGGCGGACTGCGCTGCCCCGTGTCGTCGCCATGGTCCCTGCGGGACTGGAGAAGGAGGGGCGCGAGGGCGCCGGGCCCGAACGGCTGGCTCTGGCCGGCAACGCGCCGCACATGCAGGCCCCGCACTACCTGGACATGCTCGGCCGGGCGGGTGTGGACGTCGGCTCCGGGCGGATCGAGGACGTGGCGCGCGGTGTCGTGGAGACCGGTGCGTTCGCGGGCGGCGATCTGCCGCAGGCGGTCAAGGCCCTCCGGGCCTACGAAGAGGTGGGGGTGGACGAGATCGTCCTGAACACCACCGCCGTCCACAAGCTCTTCGGTGCCCAGGAGTCGCTCGCGGACCTTTCGGCGATCCTGCGGTCGGTGACGGCACCGCACTGACCGACCGCTCGTCGCCCGCGGGGTGACCGACCGCTCGTCGCCCGCGGGGTGACCGACCGCTCGTCGCCCGCGAGGTGACCGACCGCTCGGCGCACACTCCCGACGCCGACAGCGGTCGCAGCGCGCGCCGTGGCCGGGGCGCACCTCCGTCGAACCCGATTCCCTGCTGCCCGAACGCAGAGGGGATGCAGATCAGTAAAGGATTGTCTGGCATGGACATGGCAGATCGTGGACGTCTGAAGCAGCACCTCATCTCCTGGGCGACCGCCGCCCCGCTCGCCGGGCCCGCCGGCGCCGGCGTCGGCACGCTCGTACTGGCCGACGCGGCGCACATCCCCGCCGTCACGGCCGCAGGGCTCGTCGGCCCCCGCACCCTCCTGCTGGCACCCGACGACGGCACCGGCGACCGCGCCCCCGCCGTCGGCTACCAGGGCAGCCTCACGGAGCCCGGCGACGAGTTCTCCAACGGCCAGGACTTCTTCCTGCAGACCCACGCCTACGCCGCCAGCCCCTTCATGACCGTCTTCGGCCCGACCGTCATACGCGTCTTCGACCGACACGACTTCGAGGCCTTCCTCGCCGACGCCGACCGGGCGCTCGCCGAGGGCGTCTTCCCCGAGTTCCTCATCACCTCCTCGGTGCTGCTGGCCGACCCGGCCGCCCTCAGCGGTGCTCACAACCCGGCGGACGGCCCGGCCCTGCGCCTCTACGCCGACCGGAACGGGCAGCTGTCCACCAGCCCCACGGGAGCGGTGCTCGGCACGGTCGACGACAGCCTCGACACCCTCACCGAACGCTTCGACATGACCGGATCCGGCGCCGCCGCACTGGACGCGGCACTGCCGGCCGGGACACGGGCGGAGGCCCTGCGCGGACGCCCCTTCCTGGCCCGCTACCTCGAAGCCGTCGGCGCGCTGCGCAGCCTCATGGCGCGCGGAGCCACCGGCCTGCGGGTGTCCGGGTTCGGCTTCCGGCTGACGCCCGGGCTCGCCGAGTCCGGCGCCGACGCCGACCTGGCGGACCCGACCCTGCCGATCGTGCTGGACGGGGAGGGGGACGAGAAGGCGTACGTCGTGGCCGGCGACCGCCTGTTCGCCGTCGACCGGCGGGCCGCACAGGCCCTGGAGTGCCTGCTCGCGACCTCCGGAGAGGTGGGCGACCTCGTCCCCGCCGCCGAGGTGGACCGGCTGGCCGAGCTGTTCTCCCGGCACGGCCTGCCGCTGCCCGTACCGGCGCGTATCCCGGCGGCCGCCCGATGAGCGCTCCGGCCATGCCCCTGACGACGACCGAAGCGACGGCGCCCGTGGCGACGACGCCCGTAGCGACGGCGCCCGTAGCGACGACGGCCGAAGGGACGGCGCCCGTAGCGACGACGGCCGAAGGGACGACGACCGCAGCGCCGTACGGCCGCGAGACGGCGAACGGCCGCGATACCGCGAACGGGCATGAGACGCCGATCGGCCCCGAGACCCCGTCGGCCGACGGGCCCACGTCGAGCGCACCCACGTCGCACCACGAGACCACAACGGCCGGCGTACCCGCCCTCGCCGCCGCCCGCCGGATCGCCGAGCTCGGCGACAGGGCTCGCGTCTGCGGTCTGTACGACGCCCTCGGCGCCCCGCTCTACCACGACCTCGCCACCTACGACGACCCGGAGACCCGGGCCCTGCTGACCGCCGTGCGGACCACGCCCGGCCCCGTGCTCGACCTCGCGGCCGGCTCGGGACGGTTCACGCTGCCGCTGCTCGCCACAGGCCGGCAGGTCACCGCCCTCGACCTGTCCGCCGACATGCTGGCGCTGCTGCGGACTGCACTGGACCGGGCTCCGGCGTCGATGCGGGAGCGCTGCACCGTGGTGCGGGGCGACATGTCCCGCTTCGCCCTCGGACAGAGGTTCCCGCACATCCTGCTCGGCACCACCTCGCTCTCGCTCCTCGACGAGGACGGCCGCACGGGCCTGTACCGCAGCGTCCTCGCGCACCTGGCCGAGGGCGGCCGGTTCCTGCTGACCGTCCTGGAGCGGGGCGACCGCGAAGGCCCCGACGAGACGGCCGTACGGGTCACCGGAGCCGGCGGCACCGTCTACGAGCTGTACGAGCACTGGCCCGCCGGCGCCGACAGCCGCACGGTCACCCTGCTCCCCGCGGACCCGCCGGGCGACGACAGCCCCGTCACGGTCTGCACGGACCGTGTGGCCGTCCTCGATCTGCCGCGCCTGGAGCAAGAGCTCACCGCGTCCGGCCTGACCATCACCTCCCGCCGGCTCCTCTCCCCGCCCGGCGAGCGTCACCGCGTGACGCTCCTGACCACGGAAGCTGCCCGATGACCGCGCTCTGGCCCTACCTCATACCGCCCTCCAGCCACGGCGACGACAGCCTCTGCGCCGTCGGCGCCGCCGGACACCGCGTCACCTTCGCGGACGGCAGCATCGCCCTCGACGCCGACAGCGGACTCTGGAACGTGAACCTCGGCTACGGCAACCAGCGCATCGCCGAGGCCATCGCCGAAGCCGCCGAACACGCCTCCTACCTCGGGGCCTTCCGCTTCGAGAACAGCTACGCCCGGCGCGCGGCGGAGGACCTGCTGCGGGTCTGCGGGCCCGACCACTACGCCCGGGTGCTCTTCTCCACCGGCGGCGGCGTCGCCAATGACGCCGTCATGAAACTGGCGCGGATCTACCACGCGGTACAGGGCCGGCCCGGACGCAACCTGGTGGTCGCCCTGCGGGGCAGCTTCCACGGACTCACCTTCGGCGGATTCGCCCTGACCGGTGAGGACCTGGGACAGCGGGTCTACGGAGTGGACCAGCGGCTGATCCGCCACGTCACCCCGAACGACACGGCCGAACTCGGCCGGCTGATGGCCGCCCTCGGCGGCCAGGTCGCCGCGGTCGTCGTGGAACCCGTCGTCGGCACCGGCACCCTCCCGCTCGACGCCTCGTTCGTGGCCGAACTGGGCCGTCTGCGCGACGAGTACGGCTTCCTCCTGGTCGCCGACGAGGTCGCCACCGGCTTCGGCCGCACCGGAAGCTGGTTCGCCTCCGAGAGCTGGCCGGGCCTGCCCGACGTACTCGTCACCTCCAAGGGCCTGACCAACGGGGCCTGCCCCGCCGCCGCCCTGGTGATGTCCCACCGGGTGACCCGGGCCCTCGTCGAGCACGACACGATGTTCGCCCACGCCGAGACCCAGGGCGCGACCGCCCTCGCCTGCGCCGCCGTCAGCGCCACCATCTCCGAGATGGAGCGGCTCGACGCGGTCACCGCGGGCCGGAACGTCGCCGCCTGGCTCCAGCAGGGGCTCGCGGAACTGGTCGAGCGGCACCCGCTCGCCACCCACGCCACCGGCGTCGGCTGCTTCCGCACCCTGCACCTGACCCACCCCGACGGCCGCGCCCTGGCCGGGACGGACGTCGCCGACCTCGTCACCCGGATCCGGCACGCGGGCGCCATCGTCCACCCCGGTCCCTCCGGCATCCAGCTCGTGCCCTCCCTGACCTACCGCCGCGCCGAGGTCGCCGAGCTCATGACCTGCGTCGAGGAGGGACTCGACAGCCTGCTGCCGGCGACCTCCCTGGCCGCGAGGAGCTGACCCCGTGCCCGTCTCTCTCGACACCTACGACCGGATCCCCGAACTGCTGAGGGAACTGAACCCCACCGGCGTGACCGTCCTGGCCGACCCGGCCGTGGCCGACCACGCCGTCACCCGGAAGATCCTCGCCGAGGTCGCCCACGCCGGGTTCACGCCCGACCGGGCGGTCACCCCGGCGGACGGCGGGATGCCGGCCGTCGAGGCCGCCGCCTCCCGGCTCTCTCCCGGTGAGCTGGTCGTCGGTGTCGGCGGGGGCAGCACCCTCGACTTCGCGAAGCTCGTCGCCGCCGTCGGCCGCCACCCCGACCTCCTGCGCTATCTGGCCTCCGGGCAGCGCAGCGGCCTGGTGGCGCTCCCGCTGGCGTGGGGGGAACACGCCGAGGTCCTCGCGGTCCCCACCACCCTGGGCACCGGGAGCGAGGCGGGACCCGTGGCCTGCTTCCCCCACGAGGACGGCAAACGCATCGCGATGGGGGAGTGCCTGCGCCCCCGAGCCGCCCTCTGGGTGTCCGAGGCCACCGAGACCCTCCCGGGGCGACTCGTCATGGACGGCGTGCTCGAAGCGCTGTTCAGGACCGTCATCCCGTACAGCAGCGACACCCTCGATCTTCCCGAACAGGACGCCGCCGTAGAGGACTTGGCGGGCCGGCTGCTCATGGTCGGCGACCGGCTGGCCCGGCACACCGCCACCGGCCTGCCGGCTCCCGCGCCCGAGCGGCTGCTGGCCGCCCGGCTCAGCGCCGAGAGCCAGCGCGGAGCCATCAACGTCGGCCGCAACCCGTACGCGGTGAAGTGCTGGGCCGTCGCCAACGAGCTCTCCACCACGCTGGGTCTGGCCAAGATGCGGGCCGTCTGCGCTCTGTGGCCGGTCGTGTGGCGGCAGGCCCTGCGGGGAGACACCCGCTTCGGCAGCGCCGACCGCGTCCACCGGCTGTGGGAGCGCCTGAGGCAGCGGGCCCCCTGGCTCGCGCCGGGGCCCGACGACGGTCTCGAACAGCTGATGCTGCGCTGGCGGATCGACCGCGCCGTGCACCTCGCACCGCACCTGCGCCACCACATCGCCCTGCGCAGCGTGCGCGCCTGGGGCGCCGGACTTCCCACCCTCGCCGGGTTGAGCGCCGACGACGTCGCCGCGCTCCTCGCCGAGGCCACCGAGCCGACCGCCTCCGCGGCCGGCTCCCCCGAACCCCTCCCGGCGGCCTGAGCGCCGACCCGGAGGAGCACCGCACCACCCGCACCACCGCACAGTCCGCATCACCGAACCGACAACACGAGGAGAACACCATGGCGCGCAACAACCCGGTCGAGCAGGAGCTGCAGGAGCTCGGCACCGAGCTGGACATGCAGGAGCTGGAGACCCTCGAGGCCCCGGGCTGGGCCACCAGCGCCGGTGTCAGCGTCGGCATCTCGATCGTCTCCGTCGCCTGGAGCCTCACCTGATCGAGCCGGCGTCCGCCGCTCCGATCCACCGCACCGTGCCCCGCGCACGGCCGGACCTCCCCGACGGCTGCCGCCCGGCTCCCCGTGGGCCGCGTGGCAGCCGGGGGACCCCCGGATCCGCACCACCCCATCCACCGAAACCCTCAGAGAGGCAACCGACATGAGCGAGAACCTGGGCACCGTCGAGAACATCGAGAGCGCCGAGTTCGTCGAGCTGGAGATGCAGGAGCTGGAGGCCCTGGAGGCCCCGGGCTGGGGCACCATCAGCGTCGCGTTCTCCACCGGCGTCTCGGTCGGCGTCTCGGTCACCCTGACCTGATCAGCTCTCGGTCACACCTCCGCAGAACCCCTCGCAGAACCCTTCAGAGAGGCAATCGACATGAGCGAGAACCTGGGCACCGTCGAGAACATCGAGCACGCCGAGCCCGTCGAGCTGGAGATGCAGGAGCTGGAGGCCCTGGAGGCCCCGGGCTGGGGCACGTTCAGCGTCGCGTTCTCCACCGGCGTCTCGGTCGGCGTCTCGGTCACCCTGACCTGACCTGATCGGCCCGGCAGCACCATCCCGCACCACCGGCACCACGGCACTTCCGTGCCACACCAACCCGTAGAACACCTCAGAGAGGCAACCGACATGAGCGAGAACCTGGGCACCGTCGAGAACATCGAGCACGCCGAGCTCGGCGAGCTGGAGATGCAGGAGCTGGAGGCCCTGGAGGCCCCGGGCTTCTGGACCGGCGTCTCCGTCGGCACGGCCATCAGCGCCTCCGTCGCCACCTCCATCACCCTCACCTGAGAGCGACACCGGCGAGCGCACTGACGCGACGGGAGACGGAGTAGCCGGCTCCCCTGCGCACCTTGGAGCCCCCTCGGGCGACACCGAGGATCTGCGGTGGTCCGGCCGGCCCGTCCGGCCGGACCCCCGCAAGGGTGCAACGCGCTCTCCCACTCCCCGCCGCCGTCCCGTTAAGGAAACTCCATGAGCGCTGTCACGAGTCCACCGCCGCCCACCATCCCGGCCCACGCGCGGCGCCCCCGCCTCGCCCCGAGCGCCGAGGTCCACTCGCCGGCCGACGGCCAGGGCGACTGGGTCCTCCAGCACGGCGCCCGCTACGTACGGATCAACGAAAAGGTCGCGGATCTCGTCCGGGAGCTGGACGGGGAGCGCGACCACGAGGCCCTCGCCGCCCGGCTGGGCGGTGCCTGGAGCGCCGAGCGGGTGGGCAGCGCCGTCTCGCGGCTCGACTCCCTCAAGCTGCTCGACGACGGTGAGACCCCGGCGCCCGCCGTCGCCCCACGCTTCCAGATCGTCCCGCCGATGACGCTCCAGCTCACGCTGCTGCGGCCGGGACGCACGATGCAGGCCATGGGCCCGCTGTTCGCCCGCCTCTTCTCCCGGGGCGCGGTGGCGGCCGGGATGCTCTGCGTCCTGCTCGGTGTCGCCGCCCTCGCCGCCCAGTGGGACGCGGTCGCGGTGACGCTGAACAGCCCCCTGTCCGCGGGCACCTTCGCCGGAGTGCTCTTCGCTCTGCTGCTCGGCGTGTCCATCCATGAGCTGGGCCACGCCGCCGTGCTCATCCGTTACGGGGGCCGCCCCTCCCGCATCGGCGTCATGCTCTTCTACCTGATGCCGGCGTTCTTCTGCGACGTGTCGGACGCCTGGCGCCTCCCGGCCCGCCGGCAGCGCGTCCACACGGCCCTCGCCGGGCCTGCGGTCCAGACGTCCCTGGCGGCCGCCTCGGCCCTCGCGGCCTGGCCCCTGCCGGACGGCACCGCCAAGACGTGCCTGCTCTTCTTCGCGGTCACCAGCTACGGAACCGCCCTGCTCAACCTGACGCCGTTCATCAAGCTCGACGGCTACATCGCCCTCATGAGCCATGTGGACGTCCCGTACCTGCGCGACCGTGCCATGGCCGACGCCCGCCGGACCCTCGCCCGGTTCCTGTTCGGCGGCACCTACCAGCGCGAACTGCCCACCCGCTGGACCGTGGTGTACGGCTTCGCCTGCCTCGCCTTCCCCGTGTACTTCCTGAGCGCCGCCCTCCACACCTGGCTCGGCACCCTCCAGCGGGTCGGCTGGGTGGGGCTCCTGCTGGCCGCCTGCGGACTCTCGTACCTCGCGTGGATCCTGATCCGCGGTGCCGTCCGGCTCTCCGCCGAGGTGAAGGCCGCCGGCGTCCGCCCGGCCCGGGTCGGAGCCGTCTGCGCCCTGCTGGCCGCTCTCGCCTGCGCAGCGCTGTTCCTGCCGGTCCGTCAGACGGCGGCCGCCGCCTACGTCACCGACGCCGCCGGCACCCGCCTGGTCCTGCCGCAGGGCTCAGCGGACGAGCAGATACGCCCCGGGCAGCACGTGACGCTGCGGACGAACGGCCTGGTGCTGAACGACACCGTCGCCACCGCCCGGGTGGGAGCCGCCCGGTCCGGCAAGGCCGAGGTCCCGGTCTCCGCCTACTTCCCCGTCGACGTGGGAGATGCCGTGGTCATGGACTCGACCGCCTACCCACTGGAACTCGCCCGCACCCCCTCGCCGGCCACCGGCACCGCCGAGGTCGAGCTCGGCAGCGTGCCCCTGTGGAAGTCCCTCCACCGCACCTACGTGCTTCCGTTCCTGCCCTTCTGACCCTGGAGACACCGTGCTCGACACCCGGTTCATCAACTTCTGCCGCGCGGACTCGCTCTTCTACGACGCCCCCGCCACCGAGTCCGTCGGCGCGGACTTCCACGAGGGCCGGAACCTGCCCGCGGGCTGGACGGCCACCCGGGGACGGGAATGGACGGTCTGCGTCCCACCCGACTCCCGCGTCCCCGACCAGGGGTGGAAGATCCACGTCGCGGCGTCCCCCGACAACGCGGCCGGACTCCTCGACACCGTCGCACCGTACTGCGTCGAGCACGGGCTGATGTACAAGTACATATCCGACCCGGAGACGCTCGCCCGCCGGGGCAGCAAGTACGGGGACCGCAGCGCCAGCGGCAAGTTCATCACCGTCTACCCCGCCGACGAGACGGAGCTGAAGCAGGCCCTGGACGGCCTGGAGGAGCTCGTCGGCGGCACCCGCGCCCCGTCGATCCTGAGCGACCTGCGCTGGCGGGAGGGCCCGCTCCACGTGCGGTACGGGGGCTTCGTCCTGAAGACCACCCGGCTCAAGGACGGGACCCTCACTCCCGCGATCACCACCCCGGACGGCGAACTCGTCCCCGACGAGCGGCGCCCGGGATTCCACACCCCCTCCTGGGTCACGATGCCGTCCTTCCTGCAGGAGGCACTCGCCGAACGGCGCGCCCGCACCCTCGGCGACTTCCCCTTCCGCGTCTACAAGGCCCTGCACTTCTCCAACGGCGGCGGCGTCTACCGCGCCGTCGACAAGCGGGACGGGAGCGAGGTCCTGCTCAAGGAGGCCCGCCCGTTCGCCGGCCTCGACGCGGCCGGGGACGACGCCGTCGCCCGCCTCGACCGCGAGCAGTGGGCGCTGTCCCGGCTCGCCGGGCTCCCGTCCGTCCCCGCGCTGAGAGACGTGCGCAAGGGAAACGAACACCACTTCCTGGCGCGTGACTTCGTCGACGGCACCCCGCTCACGGACCTCGTACGCCTCCGCCACCCCTACGGCACCACCGACAACACGCCGCAGGCCAGGGCGGCGTACGCCGACTGGGCACTGGACATCATCGGCCAGGTCGCCGAGGCCGTGGACGCCATGCACGAACGCGGCGTGGTCTTCGGCGACCTGCACCCGGGCAACATCCTCGTGTGCCCCGACGACACCGTCGCCTTCATCGACATGGAGACCGCCACACCCGCCGAGGAGATGCGCGCGCAGGCCATGGGCTCCCTCGGCTTCCGGGCCCCCGACCACCTCCGGGGCCCCGCCGTCGACCTGTTCGCGCTCGACGTGCTCCGGCTGACGATGTTCGTCCCCATGCCGCACGTCGTGCCGTGGGGCACCCAGAAGATCCGCACGCTGATCGACGCGGCGGTCCGTGACTTTCCCCTCCCCGAGTCCTTCGTCCGGCAGATCGAGCGCGGCCTCGGCGACGATGTCCTGGGCGCCCGCACGGAGTTCGGCGTGCGCTGGCCCGCCGCCGGGGAGGAGACCGGGACCCTGATCGCGAACATCGCCACGTCCGTCGTCGAGGCGGCCACCCCCGAGCGGACCGACCGCCTCTACCCGGGCGACGTCTCGCAGTTCATCGTGGCCGACGGGGGCGTGACCTTCGCGTACGGGGCGGCCGGCGTGCTCTGGGCGCTCCACCGCGCCGGTGCCGAGGTGCCCGCCGAGCACGTCGAGTGGCTGCTCGCCCAGGCCGGGCAGGTCACCGGCGACGGCCCCGGCTTCTTCACCGGCCTCGCCGGCATCGCGTACACCCTGGACGAACTCGGCCACCCCGACGCCGCCGACGCGGTCATGGAGCGCGCCTTCGCCGGGTGCGACGCCAACGTGACGACGACTCTGGCGACCGGCCTCTCGGGCCTCGGACTGACGGCGCTGCACCTGGCCGCCCGGCGGGGGGACGACCAGGGCCTGCGCCAGGCGCTCCAGCTCGCCGACCGGCTGCCCGACGCGCCGGCGCCCCAGCGCATCGGCCTGCTGCACGGCCGCTGCGGCAGCGCGCTCCTCCTGCTGCGCCTGTACGAACACACCGGCCGCCCCGACCTGTTGGACCGGGCCGTGGCCGAACTCCACGCGGAACTGGAGCTCATCGAGCGCACCGACTTCGACGACCGTCTCCTCAGCCCCGGCCTCGAGGGTTCCGCCGGCATCCTGCTCGCCCTGCGGGCCGCGCTGCGGCACACCCCCGACGACGCGCGGCTGCGCACCGCGGTGAACCGGCTCCTGGGCCTGCGGAGGGGCGGCTTCGCCACGTCGTGCAGCCTGCTGCACGGACGTGCGGGCGAGATCCTCGCTCTCCAGGACGGCGGCAGCGCCGCCGAGCGGGACGTCCTGGGCTTCCACCTCGAAGCCCTCGGCTGGGAGGCGATCGCCGCCGAACCCGGTCGCGTCGACTTCCTCGGCAACTACGGCTACCGGCTCTCCACGGACCTGGGCACCGGCTCGGCGGGTGTCCTCCTGGCCCTCGTCGCCCTGCGGGACGGCACCCCGGCCCTGCCCTTCCTCGCCCCCACGGCCGTCGAGGTGCGACGGTGATCGACATCCCGACCACCCTCGCCCCCGCGTCGGGCATCGCCCTGCGCTACGCGGTGACGCCCCCGCACGGCGACGATCCGCTGTGGAGCAGCGCGGTCGAACTCCACGCGGTGGAGGACTTCACGGGCACGGTGGGTTCCGCGGGTTCCGCGGGTTCCGCGGGTTCCGGGACTTCGGCAGGGATCTCGGCCGGGGCGTCGG
This sequence comes from Streptomyces sp. NPDC037100, assembly GCF_055606225.1. Taxonomy (NCBI): domain Bacteria; kingdom Bacillati; phylum Actinomycetota; class Actinomycetes; order Kitasatosporales; family Streptomycetaceae; genus Streptomyces; species Streptomyces sp. NPDC037100. The sequence continues at coordinate 640,656 of NZ_JBVJSX010000003.1, forward strand.
CAGGGGCGTCGGGTTCGGCCGGGTCGGCCGGGGCCACGCCCCCTGCCGGCCCGGGTGCCGCTCTCCTGGATCTCCCGCTGTCCGCCCGGTTCGCCGGGGCCAGCGGTACCTCCCGGGTCGACGCCCTGCTGCGCGGAGCGGGCGAGGCCGTCGAGCGGCGCGCCCTGCACCCCTCGGCCGCCCATCCCGCCCGCCCGGGCACGGCGGCCCGCCTCGACGGCACGACGCTGTACGCGCACCACCCGGGCCACGCCCTGTCCCATCCCGACGCCGAGGCGTGCGACCTGTCCTGGTACGAGGCCCGTGCCATGGACTGGGAAACCCTCGGCACCCCCACCCCCGGCACCCCCGGCACCCCCACCCCCGGCACCCCCGGCATCCCCGGCACCCCCGTCCTGGTTCCCGCCGACCTCGTCGACTGGCCCGCCCGCCGGGCCGACCTGTTCGACCCGAGCCCGTCCGGGGCAGCGGCCGGCGCGAGCCACGAGACCGCCCTGGCCGCCGCGATGACCGAGGTGACGGAGCGGGACGCCCTCACCGTCGCCTGGGGCCGGCAACTGCGCCTGCCGACGTACACCCCGTCGCCCGCCGACACCAAGCTCCGGGCGGTGTGGGAGCGGGCACGCGCGGCGGGGCTCACCCCCGTCCTCGCCCGCATCCCCACCGCCGTACCCGGGCTCTGGTGCATGACCGCCTGCCTGATCGACCCGGAGGGCCCGGGCGCCCTGGCCGCCGTCGGCATGAAGGCGTCGACCCGGCCGGCCGAAGCCGCCGCCAAGGCGTTCCAGGAGGCGTGGCAGGTACGGGCCGCGCTGCGGGCGCTGCGCGCACAGGGCGAGAGCGGGCACCGCGCCCCGATCGTCACGGAACACGACCGGCTCTGCCACATGCTGACCGGCCCCGCCTACGCGTCCGTGCGCGACTGGGTCGCGGGATTCCAGGAGCCGAGCACGCTTCCGGCTCCCACGCCCGCGCGGGACCTGAGGGCGGAGGAGATCCGGCGGGCCCTGACCGCCGACGGCGCGGGCCTGCTCGTCGTCGACCTCACCCCGCGTCTCCCGCCGGCCGTCACCGCCATGGGCTGGCACGTCGTCAAGGTGCTGGCCCCCGGCTACCAGAACCTGCGGATGGACGAGACCCATGCGTGGAGCTGGCACCTGCCCCGGCTGGCGTCGGCGGTCGAACGGACCGGCTGCCCCGCCCGTCTGGACGACCCACGGGAAGCGCCCCCGCACCCCCTGCCCTGACCCCGCGGTGGTCCGCCGCCGCTCGCTCCCCCCACCGTGAACCACCGATCAACCGAGCTGAGAGAAGACACAGATGCTGGAACTGGAAGAACTCGTACGAGACTTCGGCGATCACCGTGCCGTCGACCGGGTGTCCTTCCGCGTGTCCGGAGGCCGGCTGACCGGGTTCGTCGGCGGGAACGGCGCGGGCAAGACCACCACCATGCGCATGATCATGGGCGTCCTTGCCACGAACGGCGGCGAGATCCGCTGGGGCGGTGCCCCCGTCACGGCCGCCGACCGCAGGGACTTCGGCTACATGCCGGAGGAGCGGGGCCTCTACCCCAAGCAGACCGTCCTCGGCCAGCTCGTCTATCTGGCCCGGCTCCGAGGCCAGGGCAACGCCGACGCCCGCCGTCACACCCTCGAACTGCTCGAACGCCTCGGGCTCGCCGAGAAGAGCCAGGCCCGGCTCGAATCCCTGTCGCTGGGGAACCAGCAGCGCGTGCAGATCGCGGCGGCCCTGCTCGGCTCGCCCCAACTGCTCGTCCTCGACGAGCCGTTCTCCGGACTCGACCCGCACGCCGTCGACACGATGGCCGAGCTGCTGCGCGAGTACGCCGCCGCCGGCATCCCGGTGCTGTTCTCCTCCCACCAGCTCGACCTGGTCGAGCGGCTCTGCGACGACCTGGTGATCATGGCCTCCGGTCAGGTCGTCGCCAAGGGCACCGCGGACGAGCTCCGCCACCGCGACAGGCCCCGGTACCACCTCGTGACCGGCGCGCCCGCCGGCTGGGTCCGCGCCGTACCCGGCGTGACCGACGTCGAGGAACTCCCCGACGGAGCCCGCGTCGAGCTGGCCGCCGACGCCGACCCCGGCGCGCTCCTGACCCAGGCCCTGAGCCGCGGAGACGTGCACGCCTTCACCCCCCTCGTTCCCAGCATCGCCGACGTCTACCGGGAGATGACCTCCGCATGAGCACCGTGACCTCGAACCCCGCCGACCGGGCCGAGACGTCGCCCGGCCCGAAGGGCACGCCCACGGCTTCCGGTGGCCCCTCCCGTGCGGCCACGCCCGCCGCCTGGCGCATCGTCGCCGCCCGCGAGATCTCGGTGAAGCTCACCAACCGAGGCTTCCTCGTGTCGACGCTGGTCACCCTCGCCCTGATCGTGGGCGCGATCGGACTCCAGCTCTATCTGGCCGACTCGATGGGGAAGATCACCGTCGCGGTGGCCGACCGGCAGGCGGGCCGGATCGCCGGCCAGGCCGAGCAGCTGGCCGTCCGGGCGGACCAGGACGTCGAGATCACCGTCCGGCAGAAGTCGTCCGCCGAGCAGGTGCGCGAGGCCGTGCGGTCCGGTGACGCCGAGGCCGGGCTGCTGTCCGAGGGCGGCCGCTGGGTCCTGCTCGGCGACACCGGGCAGAACGACATCGCCGCCACCTGGATCGGCGCCGCGGTGCAGACGAACGCCCTCGACCGGAACGCGCAGGCAGCGGGCACCAGCCTGGCGGCCCTCAGTGAGGGGGCGCAGGTCAAGCACGTCCTGCTCTCGGCCGACAAGACGCCCGAGGGCGCGGTCCGGATGACGACGTACTTCTTCGGCTTCCTCTTCTACCTGGCCGCGGTCCTGCTCGGTGCCGCGCTCGCGACCAGCGTCGTGGAGGAGAAGCAGAACCGCATCGTCGAGCTCATCGCCAGCTCCGTTCCGCTGCGCTCCCTGCTCGTCGGCAAGATCGTCGGCTCCACACTCCTGGCGCTCGCCCAGATGGCGCTGTTCTGTCTGGTCGGAGTCGGCGGCCTGATCTTCACGGGCGAGCAGGAGTTCCTCGCCGACATCAGCACCGGCCTGGGCTGGTTCCTCGTCTTCTACGTCGTGGGCATCGCGGTCCTGGCCTGCCTGTTCGCCGCCGCGGGCGCGCTTGCCACCAGGAGCGAGGACATCCAGTCCACCACGACGCCGGTGAACGCGGTCACCGCGCTCGTGTTCATCCTCGGCGTCACCGTGTCCGGCGGTGTGCGGGAGATCCTCTCGTTCCTCCCGCTGACCTCGACCGTGACCATGCCGGCGCGCGTCCTGGCGGGCGAGACCACCTGGTGGGAGCCGGTCGTCGCGCTGGTCCTGTCCATCGCCGCGGCGGTGTTCATCGTCGGGCTGAGCGGCCGCGTGTACCGCCGGGCGCTCCTGCAGACCGACCGCAAGCTCTCGTTCCGCCAGGCCATGAAGCTGACGGACTGACGTTCCCGTACCAGCACAACCGCCGGTCACACACGCCGGTACAGCCAGAAACCCGACCCCCCACCGGAAGGAAATCCGATGACCGCTTCCCGTTCCACCACCTCCCTCGCCGCTCTTCTGGCCGTCCTCGCCTGCGTGGAGGTGGTGCTGTTCGCCGGCGACGCCGCCGACGGCATCCGCTACGGCGTCGGCGCCGCTGTGGCCGTCGCGATCCTCGTGCTGGTCGCCCGGCTCGCCAAGGGCGGCTCCTCCGACTGACGGGCCCGGTCCGTGTCCGGGGCCGGCCCTGCCGCGCCGGCCCCGGACACGGACTCCCCGCCGGCCCATGGTTCCCACGTGAGCGGGAAGACAGCCTGTCTCACCGACATCCCTTCTCTTCCTCTGCGGAGCTGTCCATGAACTCCCCCCATCAGGTGTCGATCACCGGTCCGTCCGGGGCGCCGCCAGAGACGGCAGCGATCCGTTTCGTATCCCTCCTCCCGGCCGGGTGGCATGCCGAGGTCGGCGAGTTCGAGGAGAACCTCGCCCGCCTCCGCCTCACGGCCCCGCCGGGAACCACCAGGTCGGAAGCCACCCGGACGGCCACCGACATCCTGTCCCAGCCCGGCCTCCAGGGCTGGCACCTGGCCGACGAGTGACACCCGGGCCGGTCGCCGGGCCCTTCCCCGACTGACAAGGGCCCAGCACCGGCGTCCCTGGAGCGCCGCGCCGAGCCGCTTCGCCGCCTCCTCCAGCACGCTCGTCCGCTTGCAGAACGCGAACCGTACGAACGGGGCACCCTCCTCGCGGTGGTCGTAGAAGACCGCGTTGGGGATGGCGACGACGCCGGCGCGTTCCGGCAGGCCGCGGCAGAAGGCGAAGCCGTCCGTTTCGCCGAGGGGGCGGATGTCGGTGGTGATGAAGTACGTGCCCGAGGGCCGGAAGACGCGGAAGCCGGCCTCCTCCAGGCCCACCGCCAGCAGGTTCCGCTTGGCCAGCATGTCGGCGCGGAAGTCCGCGAAGTACGACTCGGGCAGCGAGAGCGCCTCGGCGATCGCGTACTGGAACGGGCCGGCCGAGACGTACGTCAGGTACTGCTTCGCCGAGCGCACCGCCGTGACCAGCTCCGGGGCCGCCGTCACCCAGCCGACACCTCGTTGGCCTGCCTGTTCCTACGGCGTGCGACAGGCCCCGCTGCGGATCTCCGGCCGTACCGACGGGCTCGGTGACGCGGCACTGTCCGTCGTATCCTGACCACACACGGGAAGGAGCCGTCCATGAGCGTCGACGCGATCGTGCACACCGAGTTCCCCAAGGGGTACACGGTCCTGTTCGGGGCCGACGGAAAGGTGATCATGACCCCGCAGAGCGAAGAGCACTCCAGCACCATCAGGTCGATGCAGATCGACTCCGCTCTCGCCCTCGGCCGTCACGCGAAGGTCACCTCCGATGTCTACATCGACTTCCCCGCCGACGAGAACTCCGCCCCCGACCTCGCGATCCTGCGCGAAGACGCACGCAAGGAAGGCAAGCGCTACAGCTTCGAGGACGTCCTGCTGATCTCGGAGGTCGTCTCGACCTCTTCCGCACGCAAGGACTACGACGACTGCACCGCGAAGTACGGCCGCTACGGAATCCCGATCTACCTGGTCGTGGACCCCTACGCCCAAGAAGTCGTCCTTCACACCCAGCCGACGGCCTCGGGTTACATCGCGGCCCACACCCACCCGTACGGCACCGGCAAGCTCCCCATCCCCCTGGCCGACGGCCGCACCTTCACGCTCGACCTCGACGAACTCCCGCGCCCGGATCCCGAGGCGGACGCCCGCTGACGCAGGGGGACGAGTTCACGGGAGAACCCCGGTGCACCGCCCGGTGCGTCTGGAGCGCCGCGCCGAGCCGCTTCGCCGCCTCCTCCAGCACGCCCGTCCGCTTGCAGAACGCGAACCGCACGAACGGGGCGCCCTCCTCGCGGTGGTCGTAGAAGACCGCGTTGGGGATGGCGACGACGCCGGCGCGTTCCGGCAGGCCGCGGCAGAAGGCGAAGCCGTCCGTTTCGCCGAGGGGGCGGATGTCGGTGGTGATGAAGTACGTGCCCGAGGGCCGGAAGACGCGGAAGCCGGCCTCCTCCAGGCCCACCGCCAGCAGGTTCCGCTTGGCCAGCATGTCGGCGCGGAAGTCCGCGAAGTACGACTCGGGCAGCGAGAGCGCCTCGGCGATCGCGTACTGGAACGGGCCGGCCGAGACGTACGTCAGGTACTGCTTCGCCGAGCGCACCGCCGTGACCAGCTCCGGGGCCGCCGTCACCCAGCCGACCTTCCACCCGGTGAACGAAAATGTCTTCCCGCTGCTCGAAATGGTGACCGTGCGCTCCCGCATCCCCGGGAACGTCGCCAGCGGCACGTGCTCGGCGTCGTCGAAGACCAGGTGCTCGTAGACCTCGTCCGTCACCACCAGCAGGTCGCGCTCCACCGCCAGCTCGGCGATCGCGGCGAGCTCCTCGCGCGTGAGGACCGTGCCGGTCGGGTTGTGCGGGGTGTTGATCAACAGCAGCCGGGTCCGGTCGGTGACGGCGTCGCGCAGCTCGTCGAGGTCGAGGCGGAAACGGCCCTCCTCGACGTCGGCGCGCAGCGTGACCGGCACCCGGCGGCCGCCCGCCATCGCGATGCACGCCGCGTAGGAGTCGTAGTACGGCTCGAAGGCGATCACCTCGTCCCCGGGCTCCACCAGGGCCAGCAGGGCGGCGGCGATGGCCTCCGTGGCGCCCGCGGTGACCAGGACCTCCGTGTCGGGGTCGTAGGACAGCCCGTAGCGGCGCTGCTGATGGGCGGTGACAGCGGTCCGCAGCTCGGGGACGCCGGGCCCCGGCGGGTACTGGTTGCCGCGGCCGTCCCGCAGAGCCCGTACGGCGGCCTCCCGGATCTCCTCGGGGCCGTCGGTGTCGGGGAAGCCCTGCCCGAGGTTGATGGCGCCGGTGCTCAGGGCCAGGGCGGACATCTCGGCGAAGATCGTCGTCCCGAACTCGGCGAGCCGGCGGTTCAGGAGGGGGCGCGCGCTGGAGGTCATGCCGGTCATCCTGCGCCGAAGCTCTGGAGTTCCTCAACACTGCTTCGCTGATATCCACCTGCGCCGGTACCCAAAGCACCATCGCTGAGCAGGGAAGGAGCTGGTGTCGACTGTCGTCATCCGGCGTCGTCGGTCGGCCTCGGACGGCCCACAGACGGTCCAGCGCCGGCCGTCGCCGAGTCGCGAGCTGACCCCGACTGAGGTCGACGCTCGACCTTGGCCCGGCTCGTTGTGGCGGGCAGGGAACTTCGTCAGCCAGCCCTGGTACGGCGGCCCGTGGCGTACCCGTGCGAACACGACACCCGCCCCCACGCCTTATGTGAGGGACGCCACACTCGAAACCCGCACAACCCCCCGCCCTTCTCGAAGGTCTGGGGCGGGGGGGGGGGGTAGGGGGTTTGGCCGCGCCTCATCCCGCCCCACAGAGGAGGGCACACCGCTCACCTACTCCGCTCCGCCTCTTTCGGTCCCCTCCCC
>NZ_JBVJSX010000003.1:647651-725322 GCF_055606225.1 Streptomyces sp. NPDC037100
TCCCCCAGTTTTGGGGGGGGGGAACACAACACAGAAACCCCAAAAACCCCCCCCCCTTTGCAGGGGTTTGGGGTGGTGGGGGGGAAACCCTTTTCTCCCCCCCCCCGCCCCAGACCGAAGGAAGGCATGAACCGAGCCACTCGTGCGTCCGCCCTCGCCGCGACCACCGTCCTCGCGACGACCGGAGCCCTGCTCACGTGCACGTCCGCCGCCGGTGCCGCCACGGCGCCCGTGACCTGTAAGTCGCCCGTCTTCAAACGGCAGTTCTACGCGAACACGACTTTCTCCGGTACGCCGAAGAAGACCGACTGCGATTCGAAGATCGATCAGAACTGGGGCACCGGCGCCCCCGCCGCCGGGCTGCCCAGCAACTACTTCGGCGTGCGCTGGACCGTCACCCGGGACTTCGGCTCCGGCGGACCGTTCTCGATCCCCGTCGCGACCCGCGACGGCCTGCGCGTCTACCTCGACGGCACGCGCAAGGTCGACATCTGGAAGAACGTCTCGACAACCCAGACGAAGACCGTCAACATCACCATCCCGTCCGGGACGCACACCCTCCGCTTCGACTTCGTCAACTGGACGGGCGCCGCGAACGTCAAGGCGGACTACCTGCCCCGCACGTCCGCTACCGTCGACACGGTCAAGCCCCTCGTGCCCACCGGCACCTCCCTCACGTACGACTCCTCGTACCAGGCCGACTTCAGCTGGACGGCCAACAAGGAGATGGACCTCGCGGGCTACCGCGTGTACCGCCGGCTCCAGGGCACCTCGTACGGCACCAAGCCGCTGGCCACGACGACCTCCACGTCGTACACGGACACCACGCTGCCGAAGAACGGCGCGGTCTACTACTACGAGGTCCGCGCCTTCGACAAGGCGGGCAACGAGTCCGCGGGTACGGCGGACAAGTCCGTCACCACCGTCGACGAGAGCGCTCCCGCGGCGCCGAAGGGTGTCGAGGATGCCTGGAAGCCCGACTACTCCGAGAAGGTCAGCCTTTCCTGGTACGGGAACACCGAGGCGGACTTCGCCGGGTACAACGTGTACCGCTCCACCACCGGCAGGCCGGTCGCGCTCACCGCGGCGAACCGGCTGAATGGTGACAAGCCGCTCACCCAGTCCTGGTACCAGGAGCCGCTGCCGCTGACCGGGGACACGTACTACTACGTCGTCACGGCGGTCGACACGCACGGCAACGAGTCGGCGGCTTCCGGCACGGTGGAGTTCTACACGCGGGACAAGACGGGGCCCGTGGACACCGCGCACAACGCAACGGCGGTCGAGGACGAGCGCGGGGTCACGCTGACGTGGGACAAGTCCGAGACCACCAGCGAGGACTTCGTCGGGTACACGGTCCTGCGCTATGACAAGCCGCGCACGGAGCCCGGGCGCACGACCGTGGAGGTCGCCAAGGGCATCCGGGGCACGTCCTTCACGGACGCGGCCCCGCCGCCGGGCGCCACGTACTACTACTCAGTCGTGGCTGTGGACGACGCCGGGAACGGGGGCACCCCCTCCGTCGAGATGCCGGTCGCGGTCGCCGGAAACAAGACGCCGCCGCCCCCGGTGACGGGCACGACCGCCACCGCCCAGGAGAACGGCGTCTCGCTGAGCTGGGACGCCAGTGACGATCCCGGTCTCGACCACTACCGCATCCTGCGGGGCACCCTCGTCGACGGCGAGTGGGTCTTCAAGCCGCTCATCGATGCCTGGACCCTCAAGCCCAAGGAGTTCACGGAGACCCACCACCTCGACCGTATGGCCGCCGACGGTGAGCAGTTCCGCTACAGCGTCATCGCCGTCGACCAGTACGGCAACCAGCTCACCGTCGAGACCGGGGCACCCGTCCAGGGCGTCACCGAGCTCGACCTGCGCCCCGACGCCGACGCGGGCCCCGCCGTGGACGACAGCCCGATCGGCCACCTCTACGGCGACGTGAACGGCTGGGTCGGCTGGTGGCTGGGCAGCGCCACGGGCGCCAACGGCAGCAAGGTGACCGGCTTCACCGTCTACCGCTGGAACCGGTCGACCCACGTCTTCGACAAGGTTGACGTCCAGACGCGCGGTGACAGCACCAGTTGGTCGTACGTGGACACCGCCCGGCCCAAGGGAACGACCACGTACTACCGCGTGACGGCCACCCTCGCGGACGGCACGGAGACGGCCGCCCGCGAGATGGGGTTCGCCTCGGAGAATTAGCTCCCGCCAGGGGAAGCAGTGGAGGCGCCCGGCCGGAGTTCCCGGCCGGGCGCCTCCCTGTTCTGTGCCGCTGTATGCGTCAGAGCGACCCGCGGGCCGCTGACAGTGAGCTTCGGACGGCTCCTGATCTTCCTTTCTGTGGAGGTCAGGGACCTTTCCTCATGCGTGACCCTCAGAAGTTCCTCAACTCTGTGTTGGGCCGGGAACGGGGAGGGCATCACCGCCTCACGCAAGAGCGAGGCGCCCACGGGGGGCCGCTTCGGGGGAAACGAAAGGAGGGTGACGCCATGATCGTCGGCATCATCCTGGCGGTGGTCGGAGTCGTCATGGTCGGGGCGCTGGTCTCCAAGGCCCGCAGGGGCGGGCCCCCTTCCCGACGGACGGCGCGGCGCGGGGCGTGGGCGTCCTCCGGTTCGAGCAGCAACAACAGCTGGTGGGCCGGCGGGGGCGACTCCGGCGGCGGACACAGCGGGGGACACTCCTGCAGCAGCGGCTCGTCCTGCGGAGGCGGGTCGTCCTGCGGGGGTGGTGGCGGTGGCTGCGGCGGCGGAGGCAGCTGACTGACGTCGGCCGTCCTCCCTACGGGGAAGCCGTATCCACCGAACGCGGGGTCCGCACCTGGGGGCGGGTCCCGCGTTGTCATGTCCGGGGCTTCCCGGACGGATCACCGGTCGAACGCCTGTGGGGGGTGCGCAAGGGGATCCCGGCAACGCTTCCTGCCTGTAGGACAACTCCCACCCGCCCTGGCGCCGCTCCGGCAACTGTGCGCGTCGAACCGTCCTTTCGGGGGTCGGGCGCAATTCCGCACCCCCGTCCGTCCTGGCTCCGGGCGTGAGCCACGGCGCACCGGCGCACGCCTCCCCGGCACCGGCGCACGCCGTAGTTGAACAGTTGAGCTGTGGAGCCCTCTGAGGGATGGAAACCCTACGAACTTGGGTAAAAACGCTGTGGCGGCGCCGCCGTTCATGATTCCCTCTAAGCCACCGACGCAGCCTCTCGGACGATCTGCGGACACCTTCCTGAAACCGGCCGACCGGGCTGCCCCGGGCCGACATCCCCCGGTGCCGTGCCACCGGGGCGCAGCGGACCCCTCTCCCTCTCCTTGTGTGCTTGCGGAGCCGATCCATGCTCACGACCCTGAACACCTCCTACACCGACACGCGCGCGGCCGATCTCGCATGGGCCCTGGGGCGCGAGCCGCTTCCCGCGCTGGCCGTGCTCGACCTCGAACTGGCGGGCACCAAAGTGCAGTTGCGGCTCCTTGGCGCGTCCCACCAGGTCCTGCTGGAGGAGGAGCGGGGCATCTGCTCGGAGACGGTGGCGTGCATCGCGGGCAGCAGCACCCCGCTTCCGCTCGGCGTCGCCAAGCGGGTGAACGACTGGGAGTACGAGTTCGCCGCCCGCGTCGAGGTCCTCTCGCCCGGCTCCTTCGCGGGCCGCGCCCAGGAGTTGCTGGCCCTCGTCTCCGACCACCCGCACGGCCTCGTCGGCGTCTTCCCCGGCAGCCCCTACGCCTTCACGGCCCTGCTCGCCCAGCACCACGAGGGCCAGGTCCACTGGCGGACCTGGCACGCCTACCCGCAGGACGGCCAGTTGGTGGCGACCCGCACGAAGGTGGGTGTGCGCGTACCGGCGGCGGTGCTCGTCAACTGACCCCGGCGCGAAGGCGACGGCAACGGCGACGGCGATGGCGGCACCCGGCACCCGGCCGCCGACCGCCGTCCGGCCCGCCGGCCCGCATGCGGCGAACCGAGTGGTGCCGGCGACGTTGGCACCCGGCCGCCGACCGCCGTCCGGCCCGCCGGCCCGCATGCGGCGAACCGAATCTCGTACCGATGTCCGGGCCCTGTAAACCAGCACCACACGTGTGGGTGACGAACCGCAGTCGAAGCGTGACGTAACGTCGCAGAGTGATCGAGCCGCACGCGCCCGCCCCGCCCGGTTGCCCGCCGCCCTGGAGCGCCCCTGGCGGCCCCACCGATCCGGCGCGGCTGCCCGTACGGCCCGGTACCGGACGGTTCCTGGTCCTCGCCGGCGTGTTCGTCTGCGCGGCCTGCGGACTCGTGTACGAACTGGAACTCGTCGCGCTCGCCTCGTACTTGATGGGCGACTCCGTCACCCAGGCGTCCGTCGTGCTCTCCGTCATGGTCTTCGCCATGGGCATCGGTTCCCTCGCCGCGAAACGGCTGCGTCCGCTCGCCGCGGCCGGCTTCGGTGCCGTGGAGGCCACCCTCGCGCTCGTCGGCGGGTGCAGCGCGATGGCCCTGTACGCGGTGTTCGCCTGGACCGGCGACTGGGGCGGGATGTGGGCCAACGGGCCGCGCTGCCTGCTGGTCGCCTTCTCCCTGGCCACCGGGCTGCTCATCGGCGCCGAGGTCCCGCTGCTGATGGAGCTGATCCAGCGGATCCGCCGCCAGGACGCGGGCGGCGCGGTCGCCGACCTGTCCGCCGCCGACTACGTCGGCGCCCTCGTCGGCGGCCTCGCCTTTCCCTTCCTTCTGCTGCCGTTCCTCGGGCAGTTGACCGGCGCGCTGCTCACCGGTGCGGTCAACGCGGTCGTCGGCGGTGCGCTGGTGCTCGGTCTGTTCCGCCGGGACCTGACCCGGCGCGCCCGCTGGTTGCTGCTGGCCGGCAACACCCTCGTGCTCGTGGTCCTCGCCTCGGCCGCCGTCCTCGTCGACGACTTCGAACGGGCCGCGCGGCAGGCGGTGTACGGCGACGACATCCGCGTGGCACTCCGGACCGAGGTGCAGGAGATCGTCCTCACCGGCGGCACGCACGGGCGGCCCCTCGACCTGTTCCTCGACGGCCGGCTGCGGGTCAGCGGACGCGACGAGCCGCGCTACCACGAGGCCCTCGTCCACCCCGCGATGAGCGGGCCGCACGCGCGCGTGCTGATCCTCGGCGGCGGGGACGGCCTGGCCACCCGCGAGGTGCTGCACCATCCCGGAGTGGACCGGGTCGACGTCGTCGAACTCGACGCCGAGGTGATCCGCCTGGCCCGCACCGACCCGGCCCTGTCCGCGCTCAACCGGCACGCGTTCGGCGACCCACGTGTGCACGTGACGACCGAGGACGCGTTCGGCTGGCTGCGCGGAGCGACTCCGGCGACGTACGACGTGGTCGTCTCGGACCTGCCGGACCCGGGGATCACGGCGAGCACGAAGCTGTACTCGCAGGAGTTCTACGGCCTCGCGCGGCGCGTGCTGGCCCCCGGCGGACGGCTCGTGGTGCACGCCGGGCCGGTCGCCGCCGGCCCCCGGGTGTACTGGACGGTCGAGGCGACCCTGCGCGCGGCCGGTTTCCGCACCGCCCCGTACGGCACGGGCGGCCGCCACACCGCTTTCGCCGGGCCCGACCGCACCCCCGCCGACCGCTCCCGGGCGCCCCGCGACTGGGGTTTCGTCCTTGCCGCCCACACGGACCCGCGGCTGCGGCTCGACCCGGGCGGCCCGCGGCCCCGAGTCCTCACCGAGGCGTCCCTGACCGCGGGGGAACGGGCGGCACGAAGGACGCGGATCGCGGGGTTGCCGCCGTCGACGCTGGTGCACCCGCGCTACTGAGGGGCGGGGCCGTCCTCGAGGGGCCGTCCTTGCGGGACCGTCCTCGAGGGGCAGCCCTCGCGGGGCCGTCTTCGCGGGGCCGTCCTCGCCGGACCCGTCCTGCGGACCGGGAGGATACGTCTGGTGGGGGTGGATCGGGGGGCTAATTCCTCAGCCGGGGGTGCGTTACGCGCTGTCCTGGGTAGAGTCCGTCGACATGGAGCACGAGGTGTTCGTTCCGGTTCCGGCCGAGCGGCTGAGGGAGGTGCTGGACGACCCCGCGCGGGTCGCCCGGGCCGTTCCCGGGCTCCAGCAGGACGCCGGAGCCGAGCCCGTCGCCGGGCGGCTGAAGATCCGCGTCGGCAGTCACTCCGTCACCTACCGGGGTGCCCTGCGGGTGACCCGGCGCGAGGGCGCGTACGCCGTCGAGGGCGAGGCGGAGGAGTCGCGCGGCAGCGGCTCGGTCGAGCTCGCCCTGCGGATCACCCTGCGCGAGGCGGAGAACGGCTGCACCGTCGTGTACGACGGCACGGCCACCGCGGAGGGACGGATCAAGGACCTCCCGGCGGACGCGGTGGAGGGGGCGGTCACGCGGCTGCTGAACCGTTTCGCGGAGCACCTGGCCGCGGCGGCCACGGACGCGGGCGACGAAGGTGCGCGGCCGGAGGCGGAGGAGAAGGCCCCCACCCACCCCGGTCTCACCGAGGAACCCCCGGCCCCGGAGCGTCCCTCCGGCTTCGGCGCCGACGCCCCGCCCTCCTCTCCGGGACCTGTGGACAACGTGGACGACGTGAACAACGGGAACAACGGGGACGACGAGGACGACGACATCGCCGAAGCGGCGCACGCGCGACGGACCATGATCGGACGCAGCGCCGAGGAGGTCGACCACGCCCCGCCGCGCGGCCGGTACGCTCCCGTGCCCGCGCCCCAGACCGTGGCGGCCCCGGCCCCGCTGCGCTGGGCGGCCCCCGCGGCGGCCCTCGCCCTGGCGTCGGCCGTCGTGGCGGTCCGGGCCCTGCGCAGACGCCGCTGAGCCACGCGGCACCGCCACGGCCGCGAGGTGGCCCGGGGCGGTGACGGCCGCTGGACTTGCGAGCGGCCCGACCCGGACTGTCCCGCCCCGGGCACACAGGGCCCGAGCGGCGCGACCGGTGAGGCCCTCTTGATCACCGCAGCAGACGCCGCTGAGCCACGCGGCACCGCCACGGCCGCGAGGAGGCCCGGGGCGGTGACGGCCGCTGGACCTGCGAGCGGCCCGACCCGGACTGTCCCGCCCCGGCCACACAGGGCCCGAGCGGCGCGACCGGTGAGGCCCTCTTGATCACCGCAGTAGGGTCGTCCCGTGAGTGACGAAGACATCACGCTGACCGCGGGTGACGCGGAGGTGACCGTGCAGCCGGGCAACGGCGGCCGGGTCGGAGGACTGCGGATCGGTGGCGTCGAACTGCTGCGCCAGGGCGAGCGCTTCGGCTGCTTCCCGATGGTGCCCTGGTGTGGCCGGACCCGGGACGGGCGGTTCCTGGACGGCGCCGCGGTGCGGCAGTTGCCGCTGAACGCCCCGCCGCACGCCATCCACGGCACCGTCCGCGACCACGCCTGGCGCACCGCCCGCACGAGCACGGGCGAGGCCGTCCTCACCTGCGAGCTCGTCGACCCCTGGCCCCACCCGGGTCTCGTCACCCAGGTCGTCGCCCTCACCGAGGACGCGCTGACGCTGACCATGTCCGTCGAGACGTACCAGTCCTCCTTCCCGGCGCAGATCGGCTGGCACCCCTGGTTCAACCGGAACCTCGGCGGCCAGGACGTGACCCTCGACTTCGACCCCGCCTGGCAGGAGGAGCGCGGCGACGACCACCTGCCCACCGGCAACCGCCTCGACCCGAAGCCCGGCCCCTGGGACGACTGCTTCGGCATGCCCGGCGGCGTCGAGGCCACCCTGACCTGGCCCGGTCAGCTGGAGCTGAAGGTGACCAGCCGGGAGGAGTGGGTCGTCGTCTACGACGAGCAGCGGGAGGCCGTGTGCGTGGAGCCGCAGACCGGCCCGCCCAACGGCCTCAACACCCTGCCGCACCTGGTCACGCCTCTGGAGCCGCTGGAGGCCTCGACGACCTGGAGCTGGCGCCGCCTCTAAGCTGGGCGGCATGACGGACACACGCGGCGCGCTGCTGCAGCAGATCAAGGACAAGGCCGTGGTGCACGGCAAGGTGACCCTGTCGTCGGGTCTCGAGGCCGACTACTACGTCGACCTCCGGCGCGTCACGCTCGACGGCGAGGCCGCCCCGCTGGTCGGCCAGGTGCTGCTGGACCTGACCGAGGAGCTGGACTTCGACGCCGTCGGCGGCCTGACCATGGGCGCCGACCCGGTCGCCGCCGCCATGCTGCACGCGGCCGCCGCGCGCGGGAAGCGCCTGGACGCCTTCGTCGTGCGCAAGGCCGCCAAGGCGCACGGCCTGCAGCGGCGCGTCGAGGGCCCGGACATCGCCGGCCGCCGCGTGCTGGTCGTCGAGGACACCTCCACGACCGGCGGCTCCCCGCTGACCGCCGTCGAGGCCGTGCGCGAGGCCGGGGCCGAGGTCGTCGCCGTCGCGACCATCGTCGACCGGGCGACCGGCGCCGCCGAGAAGATCCAGGAGGGGGCCGGGGTGCCCTATCTCTTCGCCTTCTCCAAGGACGAGCTGGGCCTCGACTGACCTGGGACTGACCAGGGCGTGGACGGTGGCCTGGACCTTCCGGCCAAGTCTGGAAAGATGGGGCCGACGATGACGTCGCACCCCAAGGTCTAGGTCAGGGCCGTTAGACACAGCAGTACGTCAACCCGCAGATACAAGGAGCGGACGCATGCCCATCGCAACTCCCGAGGTCTACAACGAGATGCTGGACCGGGCGAAGGCAGGAAAGTTCGCCTACCCGGCCATCAACGTGACCTCCACCCAGACCCTGCACGCGGCCCTGCGCGGTTTCGCTGAGGCGGAGAGCGACGGCATCGTCCAGATCTCCACGGGTGGCGCCGAGTTCCTGGGCGGCCAGTACAGCAAGGACATGGTCACCGGCGCGGTCGCCCTCGCCGAGTTCGCGCACATCGTCGCCGAGAAGTACCCGGTGAACATCGCGCTGCACACCGACCACTGCCCGAAGGACAAGCTCGACGGGTACGTACGTCCGCTGCTGGCGCTGTCCCAGAAGCGCGTCGAGGCCGGTCTGAACCCGCTGTTCCAGTCGCACATGTGGGACGGCTCGGCCGAGACCCTCGCCGACAACCTCTCCATCGCGCAGGAGCTGCTGGAGCAGGCCCGTGCCGCGAAGATCATCCTCGAGGTGGAGATCACCCCGACCGGTGGCGAGGAGGACGGCGTCTCCCACGAGATCAACGACTCCCTCTACACCACGGTCGACGACGCTCTCCGCACCGCCGAGGCCCTCGGCCTCGGTGAGAAGGGCCGCTACCTGCTCGCCGCGTCCTTCGGCAACGTGCACGGCGTGTACAAGCCGGGCAACGTCGTCCTGCGCCCCGAGCTGCTGAAGGAGCTGAACGAGGGCGTCGCCGCCCAGTACGGCAAGGCGTCGCCGTTCGACTTCGTCTTCCACGGCGGCTCCGGATCCACGGAGGAGGAGATCCGCACCGCCCTGGAGAACGGCGTCGTGAAGATGAACATCGACACCGACACCCAGTACGCGTTCACGCGCCCCGTCGCGGACCACATGTTCCGCAACTACGACGGCGTCCTGAAGGTCGACGGCGAGGTCGGCAACAAGAAGACCTACGACCCGCGCACCTGGGGCAAGCTCGCCGAGGCGTCCATGTCCGCGCGCGTCGTCGAGGCCTGCGGCAACCTGCGCTCTACCGGCACGAAGATCAAGTAAGTCCGGTCCGCACCGGTTCGCATCCGGTTCGCCCGCGTCGAGCCCGGCACCTGCTCAGGTGCCGGGCTCTTCCGTATGCTCCCTGCATGCCCGATGTCCGGCTGGCCTCACCACAGGGCAAGTGGATCCTGCTCACCACCGTCCTCGGCTCCAGCATGGTGCTGCTGGACTCGACCGTCGTCAACGTGGCCCTGCCGCGCATCGGCCGCGACCTCGACGCGAACCTGTCCGCGTTGCAGTGGACCGTCAACGCCTACATGGTCACGCTGGCCGGGCTGATCCTGCTGGGCGGGGCGCTCGGGGACCGGTTCGGGCGGCGGAAGGTGTTCGTCGTCGGCGTGGTGTGGTTCGCGGTGGCGTCGCTGCTGTGCGGGATCGCGCCGAACGCGGGCGTGCTGATCGCCGCGCGGGCCCTGCAGGGGGTGGGCGGCGCGCTCCTGACCCCCGGGTCACTGGCGCTGATCCAGGCCTCCTTCCACCCCGACGACCGGGGGCGGGCGGTCGGCCTGTGGTCCGGCTTCGGCGGGGTCGGGGCGGCGGTCGGGCCGTTCGTCGGCGGCTGGCTGGTGGACGGGCCGGGCTGGCGGTGGGTGTTCCTGCTGAACGTGCCGGTGGCCCTGGTGTGCGTGCCGGTCGCCCTGCGGCATGTTCCCGAATCGGGGGACCAGCGGGCGCACGGGCGGTTCGACGTGCTCGGGGCCGTCCTGGGGGCGCTCGCGCTCGCGCTGGTGACGTACGCGCTGATCGAGGCCGGCGGGGGCGGGGCGGTGGTGGCCGTCTCGGCGGTGGCCGGGCTGGCCGCGGCCGTCGCGTTCGTGGTCGTCGAGCGGCGCCGGCCCGATCCGATGATGCCGCCGGACATCTTCGCGTCCCGGCAGTTCACGGCCGTCAACCTCGTCACGCTGTGCGTGTACGCGGCGCTCGGCGGGTTCTTCTTCCTCGCCGCGCTCCAGCTCCAGGTCGTCGTGGGCTACTCGGCCCTCGCCGCCGGCACGGCGCTGCTGCCGACGACCGTGCTGATGCTGCTGCTGTCCGCGCGCTCCGGGGAGCTGGCCGACCGCATCGGGCCGCGGATCCCACTGACGGTGGGGCCGCTGCTGTGCGCGGCCGGGATGCTGCTGATGCTGCGGGTCGGGCCGGGGGCGTCCTACCTCGCCGATGTGTTGCCGGCGCTGCTGGTGCTCGGGCTCGGCATGGTCACGCTGGTCGCACCACTGACGGCGACCGTGCTGGGCTCGGTGAGCGTGGTGCGCGCCGGGCTGGCCAGCGGCATCAACAACGCGGCGGCCCGGGCGGCGGGCCTGATGGCGGTCGCGGCGCTGCCGCTGCTGGCGGGCATGGGGGAGGAGGCGTACCGGGAGCCGGCCGCCTTCGACACGGCGTTCGGAAAGGCCATGGGGTGGTGCGCGGGGGCGCTGGTGGCGGGAGCGGTGATCGCCGCCGCGGCGGTCCGCAGGCCGCCCCCGGACTGCAAGCGGCCGGAATGCCTGCGGCACGGCGGCATCACGGCACCGCCACTGGAGGGCGAGCCGGTACGGAAGCGGTTGGGGTAACGGGACCCGGCCTGCGGGCATGCGTGCCGCTGGGGGTGACACGGGTGGGTGTGGGGCCCCGCCTGCTTGAGCGGAGCCGAGAGTGTGGGGGAGGCACACCGCTACGCCGGGTTGCGCACCCCCCGGTCCATGGCGCCGCCGCTGTCCCGATGCCTCAGACTTGAGGCATGTCCATTCACGAGAACCTTCTCGGGGGCCCGCCCCCGACCCATCTCCCCGACGACCCCGGGCCGCGGGAAATGCTCGCCTCGGGTGCCGCGTCCGCCGAGGTCGCCGGCGCGCACCCCACCTCCTCGCTCGCCTGGGCGCAGCTCGCCGACGAGGCGTTCGAGCGGGGCGCTGCCGTGGAGTCCTACGCGTACGCCCGCACCGGCTACCACCGCGGCCTGGACGCGCTGCGCCGCAACGGCTGGAAGGGCCACGGCCCGGTGCCTTGGGAGCACGAGCCGAACCGCGGCTTCCTGCGTGCCCTGCACGCCCTCGCCCGGGCCGCGCAGGCGATCGGCGAGCAGGAGGAGTACGAGCGCTGCTCCCAGTTCCTGAAGGACTCCTCGCCGACGGCGGCGCAGGTCCTGGGCTGATCACGGTCCGTGCACGCGAGGCCCGTCCCGAAAGGCGGGCCTTGCGGTTCCGGGGGACGATTGCGCAAGATGCCCTCGGGGACCGGGGCCCCCGTGTCGGATTCGGCAGGGGCGGACCGCTACCCGGAGTTATACGCAGGAGACAGCGATGTCCCACGAGGCTCACGAGCCCGAGACCCCGCATCTCGACTTCCACGGCACGACGCCGTACGAGGACTACGTCAAGGCGGACGTACTCACCCACCTCCAGCACACCCTCTCCGACGACCCCGGAGAGATGGTCTTCCTGGTGACGACCCAGGTGATGGAGCTGTGGTTCACCGTCATCGTCCACGAGTGGGAGACGGCCGCAGGCGCGCTCAGGGGGGACGACATCCCCACCGCCATCGCCGCGCTCAAGAGGTCCGTCCGCGAGCTGGAGGCGCTCAACCACTCCTGGAAGCCGCTCGCCCAGCTCACGCCGGCCCAGTTCAACTCGTACCGCAGCGCCCTCGGCGAGGGCTCCGGCTTCCAGTCGGCGATGTACCGGCGCATGGAGTTCCTGCTCGGCGACAAGTCCGCGTCCATGCTCGTCCCCCACCGGGGCGCACCGCGTGTGCACGCCGAGCTGGAGAAGGCGCTGTACGAGCCGAGCCTGTACGACGAGGTCGTACGGCTGCTGGCCCGGCGTGGGCACGACATTCCCCAGGCGGTGCTGCGGCGCGACGTCTCGCGGCGTTACGAGCCGTCGCCGGAGGTGGAGGCGGCCTGGACGGCCGTCTACTCGGGCGACGAGAGCGACGAGGTCGCCCGGCTGGGCGAGGCGCTGAGCGACGTCGCCGAGCTGGTGTGGCGCTGGCGCAACGACCATCTGGTCGCCACACGCCGCGCGATGGGCGCCAAGACCGGCACGGGCGGCTCCGCCGGGGTGGCCTGGCTGGAGAAGCGCGCGCAGAAGAACGTGTTCCCCGAGCTGTGGACGGCGCGGTCCTATGTCTGACCTGGCCATAACGGCAGAGAAGCTGGACGCCGCCGACGAACTGGGCGGCAAGCGCGAGGAGTTCGTCCTCGACGAGGTCGTCTACCTCGACGGCAACTCCCTCGGCGCGCTGTCGGCCGTGGTCCCCGGCCGGGTCGAGGACGTCGTACGCCGCCAGTGGGGCGAGCTGCGCATCCGGTCCTGGGAGGAGAGCGGCTGGTGGACGGCGCCCGAGCGGATCGGCGACCGGATCGCCCCGCTGGTCGGGGCGGCGCCCGGGCAGGTCGTCGTGGGCGACTCCACCAGTGTCAACGTCTTCAAGGCACTCGTGGGCGCGGTGCGGATGGCCGGGGAGGGGCGTGACGAGCTCCTCGTCGACGCGACGACCTTCCCCACCGACGGGTACATCGCCGAGTCCGCCGCCCGTATGACCGGCTGCACCCTGCGGCCCGTGACACCGGCCGAGGTACCGGGCGCGTTGGGCGAGCGCACCGCCGCCGTCCTGCTCAACCACGTCGACTACCGCACCGGCCGGCTGCACGACCTGCCCGGACTGACGGCCGCCGCGCACGAGGCCGGGGCGGTCGCCGTCTGGGACCTGTGTCACAGCGCGGGCGCGCTGCCGGTCGGGCTGGACGCGAACGGCGTGGATCTCGCGGTCGGCTGCACCTACAAGTACCTGAACGGCGGGCCCGGTTCACCGGCGTACCTGTATGTGCGGCGGGAGCTGCAGGACCGGTTCGACTCGCCGCTGCCCGGCTGGAACTCGCACGCCGAGCCGTTCGGGATGCGCACCGGCTACGAACCGGCTTCCGGCGCCCTGCGCGGCCGGGTCGGCACACCCGACATCCTGTCCATGCTCGCCCTCGAGGCGGCACTGGAGGTCTGGGAGGGGGTGTCGGTCGAGGCGGTGCGGGCCAAGTCCCTGGCGCTGACGGACTTCTTCCTGGAGTGCGTGGCGGCGTATGTGCCCGAGGGCAGGGTGGAATGCGTGACGCCGGTGGCGCACGCGGAGCGGGGCAGCCAGATCGCGCTGCGCTGCGACGACGCCGCTGACGTGATGAAGCGGCTGATCGAGCAGGGTGTGGTCGGCGACTTCCGGGCGCCGGACGTGCTGCGCTTCGGCTTCACACCGCTGTATGTCGGATTCGCCGACGTGGAGCGGGCGGCGCGGGTGCTGGCCCGGACGCTGGCCTGAGTGGCGGCGGGGCTGGGACGCCGGCCTGAGTGGCGGCGGGGCCGGGATGCCGGCCTGAGTGGCGGCGGGGCCGGGACGCCCATGAGACGTCCCGGGCCCCGCGGCGCCCCGTCCGGACTGACCGAGCGTCACATCCCCGTGTCACCGCACGTCACGCGCCTGGTACCGTCCCGGCCAACGGTCGGCCCCCTCAACTGGGCCGCCGCGTACGGTTCATCGCTGGAGGGTTGGAGCATGACGGACGACGTCGCAGCAGCACGGGCCGCTGCCGAGGAGGAGTCGGCCTTCTCCCACGCGCCCGTCGACCCCGACGCCACCGCGGCCTACGGCGACCATCCGGACCAGGTGATCGACTTCTTCGCGCCGCGCCGGGCGGGCGGACCCGGGCCGGCCCCGGTCGTCGTCGTCCTGCACGGTGGTGCCTGGCGGGCGCCGTACGACCGGCGTCACATCAGCCCGTTCGCGGACTTCCTCGCCCGCCGCGGGTTCGCCGTGGCCAGCGCCGAGTACCGGCGCGGCGGCGACGGCGACTCCGTCGCGGGCCGGTGGCCCGACACCTTCGACGATGTCGCCGCCGCGCTGGACGCTCTTCCCGGGCTGGTACGGGAGGTGCTGCCACAGGCCGACCCGCGCCGTACGGTCCTCACCGGCCACTCGGCGGGCGGGCATCTCGCCCTGTGGGCCTCCGCACGGCACGTCCTGCCGGCCGACTCGCCCTGGCGCAGCGGCAGCCCGGTGTCGCTGCGCGGCGTCGTCGCCCTCGCCCCGATCGCGGACCTCGCCATCGCCGACAAGCTGGACGTGTGCGGCGGTGCCGCACGCCAACTCCTGGGCGGGGACGAGCACTTCGCCGAGAGGCAGCCGTACGCCGACCCGGCGCTGCTGCTGCCCACCGGGATCGCCACCACACTCGTCCAGGGCCGTGCGGATCTGGACGTGCCGCATGCGGTCGCCGAGTCGTACGCGGAAGCGGCGGCGAAGGCCGGGGAGATGGCGTGGGTGACGCTGCTGGAGGACGTGGGGCACTTCCCGCTGATCGACCCGGCGGCGGACGCGTGCGCGGTCGTGGTGGAGGAGATCGCGCAGCTGGCCTGGTGAGCGGTGGGCCGCGAGGCTTCGTGACGGTGTTCTGTGACGGTCCGTCGTGGTGCTGGCCCTGGTGAGTGGTTGGGCGTGCGGCTTCGTGACGGTGTTCTGTGACGGTCCGTCGTGGTGCCGGCCCTGGTGAGTGGTGGGCGTGCGGCTTCGTGACGGTGTCCTGTGACGGCCCGTAGGAGCGGTCCCCGGGTCGTACCCGTAGTACCTGAGAGCTACGCCCCAGGTGAGTTCCCGGGCGGGACGCGGGCGAGGTCACCCGCTCCGTAACTTCCCTTTCACGCGGACCCGATGGCCGGGTGCGCTGGAGGGGGACGACCATGGGGCCCGCACCGAAGTACCGCCGTGCCGGTGACCGTGGTGGCGGCAGACGCCGTGTCGGTGGACGGCGCGACGCCGGCGGACGGCGGGGTGCCGGCCGATGGCGGCGCGCCACGCTCGCCGCCCTTGTCACGGGTGCGGTGGTGTTTCCCCTCTCCGCGGCCGTACGGCCGGAGACCCCCGCCCCGGCCCCCGCCCGGCTCGCACCCCTCCGTGCGTCGACGCTCGGCGAGGCCTACGCGGCCAACCGGGCGAACGCCGCAGAGGCGGCCCGGACGGCGGCAGCCCATCACGACCGGGACCGTGCCGCAACGGACCGTCATCTGTCGTCGCCGAAAAGACACTTGCTGCACTTCGACGGCCGCGGCTCCGGCCGGGTGACGGAGGTCCTCGGCGACCTCGCCCGGGCCGACCGCATCGCCGTCCTGGTCCCCGGCTCCGACACGAGTCTCGACACCTACGGCCGGTTCCACGCGGCGGCCGCAGCCCTGCACCGGCAGCTCGCCCGGCAGGCCCCGGCGGGCACCCGCACCGCGGTCGTGGCCTGGCTGGGCTACGAGACGCCGGGCACGGTCAGCACGACGGTCACCACGACCGGCAGGGCGGAGCAGGCGGCCCCGCACCTGCGGGCGCTCGTCGCCGACCTGCGGTCCATAGCGGGCCCCCGGCCGCGTATCTCGCTGTTGTGCCACTCGTACGGCTCGGTCGTCTGCGGCCGTTCCGCCGCCGGGCTCGCCGTCGACGACATCGCGCTCGTCGGCAGCCCCGGCACCGGCGCGGACTCCGCCGCCGCACTCCACACCCGGGCCCGGGTGTGGGCGGCCCGGGGCGGTGACGACTGGGTGGAGCACGTACCGCACCTCAGCGTGGACCTGTTCGGCACCAGCGTCGGCTTCGGCACCGACCCGGTGACCCCGGCGTTCGGCGCCCGGGTGTTCGCGGCGGGCGATGCCCGCCACAGCACGTACTTCAGCCCCGGCTCGACCTCCCTGACCAACCTGGCCCGGATCGTCCTGGGCGAGACCAAGGCGGTGACCCATGACTGACATCGGCGTACGCGCCGTCCGGCAGCGAGTGCGCCGAGGCGCCGACCGCGTCGGCGAGGCCACCCCACCCCGCCGCGACCGGGCCGTGGACGCCCTGCGGGCCGCCGCCGTCCTCGGTGTCGTCCTCGGGCACTGGTTCGTCACGGCCCTGGTGTCCGACGGCCGCACCCTGCGCACGGCGAGCCCGTTGCAGCACATGCCGTGGCTGGCCCCCGTCTCCTGGACGTTCCAGACACTCGCCGTGTTCTTCCTGGTCGGCGGCCATGTCGCCACCCGCAGTCATGCCTCGGCCCGGGCCCGTGGAGTCCCGTACCGCCGGTGGCTGACGGCCCGGCTGTCCCGGCTGTTCAAGCCGGTCGCCGCCGTCCTCACCCTGTGGACGGTCGCCGCCGTCGCGCTGCTGCTGTCGGGCACCGAGTTCGGCACGGTCCGCACGCTGGTGAAACTGGCCCTGTCCCCCCTGTGGTTCCTCCTGGTGTTCGCCGGTCTGACGGCGGCCACCCCGCTGCTCGCCCGGCTCAACCCGCTCTGGCCGCTGGCCGTCGTGCTGCACGTGGACCTTCTGCGTTTCGGCCTCGGCGGCCCCGCCTGGCTCGGCTGGGTCAACGTCGCGGCCGGCTGGATGGTGCCCTACGCCCTGGGCGCGGCCTGGACCCGGGGCGAGCTGGAGCGCCGCCGCGCGGGCTGGATCCTGCTCGTCGGCGGTGCGGCGGCGACCGCGGGACTCGTCGCGTGGGCGGGTTATCCGGCCTCGATGGTCGGCGTCCCGGGCCAGGGCATGTCCAACCTGTATCCGCCGACACTGGCCGTCGTCACGTTCGGCCTTGCCCAGTGCGGGGGCGCCCTGCTGCTGCGCGAGCGGCTGCGGCACGCGATGCGCCGGCCCGTGGCGTGGGCGGCGGTGGCGTTCGTCAACCTCTCCGCGATGACCGTCTTCCTCTGGCACCAGACGGCCTTGACGGCGACGACCGCCACCGGCCTCCTCGCGGGCAGGCTGCCCGGCCTGCACACGCCGCCCGACGGACTGGCCTGGGTGGGGGACCGGCTGCTGTGGCTGCCCGTGTTCGTACTGGCCCTCGCGGTCTGCTGGGGCGCCTTCCGCTCCTTGGAGGGCAGCGCCGGCGAGCGGCTGAGCGGCGGCGGGGGGCTGATCGGTGGCGAGCGGCTGAGCGGTAGCGGGGGGCTGAGCGGTGGCGAGCGGCTGAGCGGTGGCGGGGGGCTGAGCGGTGGCGGGGGGCTGAGCGGCGAGGGCCGGGACCGCGGGTCGCGGGTGGTTCGGGCGCACCGTCCGTGCGACCGGGACGCGGCGAGGGAGGCACGTCATGTCTAGGCTGGGCCGCGTGACGGAGACGGGGGTGGGCCGCGCGCCGCGGGCGCGCGTCAAGGGCTGGCTGCGGGGCGCGCGCGAGGACCTGTGGACCGTCCGGATCGATCCGCTGCCGCCCTCCACCTGGATGCGCTGGCTGCCGCACGGGCTGTTGTGCCTGGCCGCCTTCGGCATCACGCTCGGCGGCACGGGTGACATGAACGACAACGGCCATCTGGCCCCCGGCCTCGCTCTCCTGATCGCGGGCGGGCAGGGCGGCGCCGTGGTGCTGGGGCTGTGGCGGCCGGTGCCGGCCTGGTGGCTGTCCCTGGGACTGTTCGCCCTGGGCGCCGCCGCGGTGCGCACCCGGATGGGCTTCGACCTGGAGACCTACACCTGGCCCTGGACCGCGGCCGGAATCATCGCCGAGATGCTCGTGCTCCTGCTGCTCGCCCTGCGGGTGCCGACCCGTGCGGCGGTGGCGGCCCTGGTGGTGACCTGGCTCTTCACCTACGCCTTGGAGAGCCTGGGGACCGGGGAGCCCTACGACACCACCGGTGTGCTCGCGGTCTCCCTGTTCACCGTCGTCGTGATACTCGGCACCGCCCTGCGCGGCCGCCGCGAGGCCCGCGCGCAACTCGTCGAGCAGACCACCCTCACCGCGGAGGAACGCACCCGGCGCACCCTGCTGGAGGAGCGCAGCCGCATCGCGCGGGAGCTGCACGACGTGGTTGCCCACCACATGTCGGTCATCTCCATCCAGGCGCAGGTCGCCCCGCACCTCGTCGAGAACCCGCCCGACGAGCTCAGGGAGAACCTCGCGGGCATCCGGCAGAACGCCCTGGAGGCCTTGATCGAACTTCGCCGCGTGCTGGGCGTGCTGCGCTCGGAGCACCCCGGGCCGGGGGAGCCGTTCGCCGACGCGGGTGACCTGACCACACCGCACGCCCCGCAGCCCACGCTCGACCGGCTCGACGCGCTGGTGGAGAACACCCGGGCTGTCGGCCGCGAGGTCGTCACCGACATCAAGGGCGAGCGGCGACCGCTGCCGCCCGGCGTGGAGCTGTCGGCGTACCGGATCGTGCAGGAGGCGCTGAGCAACGCCCTGCGGCACGCGCCCGGCGCGAGGATCACCGTCCGACTCGCCTACGAGCCGGACGGTCTGGAGGTGGAGATCGTCAACGGCCGCCCGACCGGGCCGCCCCCGCCGTCGACCGGCGCGGGACACGGACTGCTCGGCATGCGGGAGCGGGTCGCGATGCTCGGTGGCACGATGACGGCCCACCCGTGGCACTGGGACGGCTTCAAGGTCACCGCCTTCCTCCCGGACACCCCGCCCGCCGACGCCCCGGGCACCCACCCACCCACCGCCCCCCGGAGAAGGACCTCATGACGAGCGGTACCGGCGAACCCATCAGGGTTCTGATCGTCGACGACCAGGCGATGGTCCGGCAGGGCTTCACCGTGCTGCTCGGCGTCCAGCCCGACATAGAGGTCGTCGGCGACGCGAAGAACGGTGAGGGCGGCGTCGCCCTGGCCGCGGAGCTCGCCCCGGACGTCGTCCTGATGGACATCCGCATGCCCGGCATCGGCGGCATCGAGGCGACCGAGCGCATCACCGCCGCCCACCCGGACATCAGGGTGCTGGTGCTCACCACCTTCGACCTCGACGAGTACGTGTACGACGCGCTGCGCGCCGGAGCCTCCGGGTTCCTGCTGAAGGACGCGTCGTCCGAGCAGCTCGCCGAGGCGGTCCGGGTCGTCGCGGCCGGGGAGGCGCTGCTCGCCCCGGTCATCACCCGCAAGCTGATCGCCGAGTTCTCCCGGCTCGACGGCAAGCCCCGCGCCCCGCTGAAGGAACGCGTCGGCGATCTGACCGAGCGGGAGACGGAGGTGCTCTCGCTGATCGCGCAGGGCCTGTCGAACGCGGAGATCGCCGGGCATCTGTTCGTGGCCGAGCAGACGGTGAAGACCCACGTCGGCAGGATCCTGGTGAAACTGGGCCTCAGGGACCGGACGCAGGCGGCGGTGTTCGCGTACGAGTCGGGGCTGGTGCGGCCGTCGGGATACTGAGGGGCGGCGCGGCGGGCCCCGTAGTACCTGAGAGGGACTCTGCGGAACCCCTCTCACTGGGGACGACCGGGACCCGGGGGCGCGCTTACCGTTCTGTACGTGACCGAGACGACTCACACACAGACCACGCCACCGGGGGACGGGGCGGCCATACCGCGCAGCCCGGAGTACCGGGTGGCGGTGGACTCCCTGCGCGGGCTGCGACAGGACCTCATCCACGACGCCTTCGCCTACCGGCCGCTGCCGGGCCGGCGCACGGACGGGCGGTTCGCCCGGCGGCTGCCGGGGCGGCTGCGGGAGTACGCGGCCTGGCTGCCGCACGCCCTGATCGTCGCGGCGGCCCTGATCTCCGTGGCTTTCGCCACCGTCGACTCCGGTGGGCCCGCCGCGCTGATGGGTCTGTTCTGCGCGGTTCCGGTGCTGCTGACCATGGTGCGGCCGGTGGGGGCGTTCTGGGCGTCCATGGTTTCCACCCCGGTCGTGGCCATGCTCGGCAGCCGCTGGTTCGAATGGCCGTGGGCGGCCGGCAGCTTCGTCAGCCATCTGACCGTGCTGACGGTGGTGGCGATGCGCACCAGGCCGCGCACGGCCGGGTGGATGTGGGTGCTGACGGCGCTGTACGCCATCGTCGCGGACAGCGGAATCGCCCCGACCTACATGTACGGCAGCAACTCCGGCGGCATGCTGATCATCTCGGCGCTGATCCTGCTCTGCGTCACCGTCTGGCACATCCGCCGCAACGCCGAGCAGGAAGTCACGGCCCAGCTGACGGTCACCGCGCACGAGCGCTCCCGCCGCACCCTGCTGGAGGAGCGCACGACCATCGCCCGCGAGCTGCACGACGTGGTCGCGCACCACATGTCGGTGGTCGCCATCCAGGCGGAGGCCGCGCCCTACCGGGTGGACAACCCGCCGCCGGAGCTGGAGAAGGCGTTCGCCACGATCCGGGAGAACGCGGTGGCGGCGCTGACCGAACTGCGCCGCGTCCTGGGCGTCGTCCGCGCCGAGGACTACGAGGCCCCGGACGCCCCGCAGCCGACGCTCGCCGATCTGGACGGGCTGCTGGCCAACGTGCGGGAGGCCGGGCTGGGCGTCGACAAGGTGGTGACCGGTGCGGTGCGTGAGCTGCCGCAGGGCGTGGAGCTGTCGGCGTACCGGATCGTGCAGGAGGCGCTGAGCAACTCCCTGCGGCACGCCCCGGGCGCGACCGCCCGGGTGGAGATCGGGTACGTGCTCGGCGGTCTGGGTCTGCGCATCGTCAACGGCCCGCCGCCGAACCCGATCCTGATCAAGCCCTCGCCCGGCGCGGGGCACGGCATCACGGGCATGCGGGAGCGGGTGTCGATGCTGGACGGAGAGATGACGGCGGGCCGCACGGACGACGGAGGGTACGAGGTGGCGGTGTTCCTGCCGGTCGCCCTGCCGGACGAGGGTGACTCATGACCATCCGGGTGCTGATCGCGGACGACCAGATGATGGTGCGCGAGGGCTTCTCGGTCCTGCTGAACGCGATGCCGGACATCGAGGTCGTCGGCGAGGCGGTGAACGGCCGGGAAGCCGTCGCCAAGGTCCGCGAGCTCGCCCCGGACGTGGTGCTGATGGACATCCGCATGCCCGAGCTGAACGGCATCGAGGCGACCCGCGAGATCGTCGCCGCCGACGGCGCGGCCAAGGTGCTGGTGCTCACCACCTTCGACCTAGACGAGTACGTGTACCAGGCGCTGCGCGCGGGAGCCTCCGGCTTCCTCCTCAAGGACGCCTCGGCGCGCCAGCTCGCCGACGGGGTGCGTGTGGTGGCGTCGGGGGAGGCGCTGCTGGCGCCGTCGGTGACCAGACGGCTGATCACCGAGTTCTCCAAACTCTCCGAGACCCCGCGCCTGATGCCCTCCGCACAGGCCGCCTACGGGGATCTCACCGACCGGGAGACGGAGGTGCTGGTGCTCATCGCGCAGGGGCTGTCGAACTCGGAGATCGCGGAGCGGCTGGTGGTCGCCGAGTCGACGATCAAGACACACGTCAGCCGGATCCTGGTGAAGCTGGGCCTCAGGGACCGGACACAGGCGGCGGTGTTCGCCTACGAGGCGCGGCTGGTGACGCCGGGGTGACAGGGGGCGCCGCCCCTGGTCAGAGTGGGGGGTGCCGGGCTAGCGTCCGTTCATGGCAGCTGTTTCCGACCTCGGGTTCGACCCGTGGGACCCGGCGTTTCTCGCCGACCCGTACCCCGCTTACGCCGACCTGCGTGCCCAGGGCCGCGTGCACTGGTTCGAGCCCACGAACCAGTGGCTCGTCCCGCACCACGCGGACGTCTCTGCCCTGCTGCGCGACCGGCGCCTCGGGCGGACGTACCAGCACCGGTTCACGCACGAGGAGTTCGGCCGCACGGCGCCCCCGCCGGAGCAGGAGCCGTTCCACACGTTGAACGACCACGGGATGCTCGACCTGGAGCCGCCGGACCACACCCGGATCCGCCGCCTGGTGTCCAAGGCGTTCACACCGCGCACGGTGGAGCGGCTGAAGCCGTACGTGCGGGGCCTGGCCGACGACCTGGTGTCCGGGCTGGTCGCGGCGGGCGGCGGCGACCTGCTGAAGGACGTCGCCGAGCCCCTCCCCGTCGCGGTGATCGCCGAGATGCTCGGCATCCCGGAGCCCGACCGGGGCCCGCTGCGGCCCTGGTCGGCGGACATCTGCGGAATGTACGAGCTGAACCCGTCCGAGGACACCGCGGCCAGGGCGGTCCGCGCGTCGGTCGAGTTCTCCGACTATCTGCGCGAGCTGATCGCGGCGCGCCGCAAGGAGCCCGGCGACGACCTCGTCTCCGGTCTCATCGAGGCCCACGACGAGGGCGACCGGCTCACCGAGCAGGAGATGATCTCCACCTGCGTCCTGCTGCTCAACGCCGGCCACGAGGCCACGGTGAACGCCACGGTCAACGGCTGGTACGCCCTGTTCCGCAACCCGTCCCAGCTGGAGCTGCTGCGCGCGGACCACACGCTCATCCCCTCCGCGATCGAGGAGCTGATGCGCTACGACACCCCGCTCCAGCTCTTCGAACGCTGGGTCCTGGACGAGATCGAGATCGACGGCACGACGATTCCCCGAGGCGCGGAGATCGCGATGCTGTTCGGCTCCGCGAACCACGACCCGGCGGTGTTCCGGAACCCGTCCGCCCTCGACCTCACCCGCACCGACAACCCCCACATCTCCTTCAGCGCCGGCATCCACTACTGCATCGGCGCACCGCTGGCCCGTATCGAACTGGCCGCCTCGATGGGGGCGCTGCTGGAGCGGGCGCCGACGCTGCGCCTCGCCGAGGAGCCGGAGCGGAAGCCGAACTTCGTGATCCGGGGTCTGGAGGGGCTCAGCGTCGAGGTCTGAGCCGCCGGAGCAGGGCCCAGGCCGCCAGGGCGGCGGCGGCCCCGCCGAGGACCGCAAGCGGCAGTTCGGCGTAGAGCACGCTCCAGTCCGGGGCCGCCTCGAACCGCCAAAACCGCCCCCGGACTCCGACGGCCCACACCGCGAGTCCCGCGCCGGCCCCGAGGGCGGTGGTCAGACATCCCGTGGCGGCCTGCGTACGTTGTCCCATGCCCGGCATGGACGTACGCGTGCCGCTGCACAGTTCCCGCCGCCGCTCAGGCCGACATGTCGCGGCGGCGCAACCCCGCCAGGCCCGCGGCCACCAGCAGCACCGCCAGCCCGGTCAGCACCAGCACCGGCCCCCACTCCATCGATCCGCCCGGCAGCTTCGGCAGGTGCCCGAACGGTGAGACGTCCAGCACGGCCTGCGGTGCGTCCAGGGCGGGCCCGACCCAGCCGATCAGGAGCACGGCTCCGGCGACGCCCCACGCCGCCAGGGCCGCCCGGGGCAGGATCCCGTGCAGCAGCACCGCCAGCCCGCCGATCACCCACACCGCCGGGAGCTGCGCCAGGCACGCTGCCAGGATCGGGCCGGTCTCCTCGCCGTGGCCGACGGCGAAGCCGAGCCCGGCCAGCAGCATGATCAGGGCGGCGCCACCGAAGGCGATCACCAGGTGGCCGGCGGCCCAGCGCACCCGCCCCACCGCGTTCGCCAGCACCGGTTCCGCCCGGCCCGAGGTCTCCTCGCCGTGCAGGCGCAGCACCGACGCCACGATGTACAGCGCCGCGATCAGGCCCAGCATCCCGATCATCGACGCCAGGAACGCGTCCGTCAGGCCGGACTGGCCGCCCATGCGCTCGAAGATGCGCCGGGCGCCCGCGTTGTCGCCCACCAGATCCGCCGCGCTGTCGGTCATGCCGCCGTAGACGACCCCGGCCAGGAAGAAGCCGATGCTCCAGCCCAGCACGCCGCCGCGCTGCAGCCGCCAGGCCAGGGCGCCCGCGCTGCCCAGCCGGCCGGACGCCGGGCCCGGCCGGGTCGGCAGGAAGCTCATGCCGAGGTCCCGGCGGCCGGCCAGGGCGTAGGCCACCGCGCCCTGGAGGGCCACCGCCCCGGCGAGCAGGGCCAGCACCCACCAGCGCTCGGACGCGTAGGGCCGCAGGTACTCCAGCCAGCCCAGCGGCGACAGCCAGGTCAGGACCGACGAGCCTCCCCCCGTGCCGAAAGCCTGGGAGGTACCCCCACCCGTCGCCGCGTCGCCCGCCGCGCGCAGGACGAACGCGGCTGCGAGCACAGCCGCCGTCAGGCCGCGTGCCAGCCGCGCGCTCTCCGTCAGCTGCGCGACGATCGCGGCCATCGTGGCGAAGACCATCCCGACGGCGGCGATCCCGAGCCCGAGGGCCAGGGCGCCGGTCGCGCCCTGCCCGGCCAGCCCCGCCGTCACCAGCAGGGCCAAGACCCCGTTCGCGACCGCCGCCGCGAGCAGGGCCGCCGTCAGGGAGGCCCGGCGGCCCACCATCCCGGACGCCACCAGCTCCTGACGGCCGCTCTCCTCCTCGTCCCGGGTGTGCCGTACGACGATCAGCAGGCTCATCACGGCCGCCAGGGCACCGGCGTAGATGCCGACGCGCCAGGCCGTCAGGGCGCCCAGCGAGTCGCCGAAGACCGGGCCGACCAT
The DNA here is from genome assembly GCF_055606225.1 of Streptomyces sp. NPDC037100. Taxonomy (NCBI): domain Bacteria; kingdom Bacillati; phylum Actinomycetota; class Actinomycetes; order Kitasatosporales; family Streptomycetaceae; genus Streptomyces; species Streptomyces sp. NPDC037100. The sequence goes on from NZ_JBVJSX010000003.1 coordinate 672,424, forward strand.
CGCGCGCAGCGAGGAGTTGGTCTCCATCTGCCGGAGCAGGTCGGCGCGTTCGGCCGGGGTGCCGTACAGGCCCTCCAGGGTGCCCGGCATGGAGAGGACCATCAGCGCGTTCACCGCGATCCACACGGGGATCATCAGCCGGTCGCGGCGCAGGGCGAACCGCAGCAGGATGCCCGTGCCGGCCAGCTGGCGTGAACTGCCGGGCCGTACAGCGAACGTGGTCATCGGGCCACCGCCGCGTCCGGCCCGGCCGTCTCCTCCTGGTAGTGCCGCAGGAACAGCTCCTCCAGCGTGGGCGGTGTCGACGTCAGCGACCGTACGCCCGCGCCGCTCAGCGACCGCAGGACGGCGTTCAGCCGGTCGGTGTCGACCTGGAGCCGGACGCGGTGCCCCCGCACGTCGAGGTCGTGCACGCCGGGCAGCTCCGCCAGGCCGTCGGGCGGACCCGCGAGTTCGGCGACGACGCTGGTGCGGGTGAGGTGGCGCAGGTCGGCGAGCGAACCGCTCTCGACCGTGCGGCCGTTCCGGATGATGCTCACCCGGTCGCACAGCTCCTCGACCTCGCTGAGGATGTGGGAGGAGAGCAGGACCGTACGCCCCCGGTCGCGCTCCTCACGGACACAGCGCTGGAAGACCTCCTCCATCAGCGGGTCCAGACCCGAGGTCGGCTCGTCCAGGATCAGCAGGTCGACGTCCGAGGCGAACGCGGCGACCAGGGCGACCTTCTGCCGGTTGCCCTTGGAGTAGGTGCGGCCCTTCTTGGTGGGGTCGAGTTCGAAGCGCTCGATCAGCTCCGCGCGGCGCCGCGCGTCGAGCCCTCCGCGCAGCCGGCCGTAGAGGTCGATGACCTCGCCGCCGGAGAGGTTGCGCCACAGCGTGACGTCCCCGGGGACGTAGGCGATGCGGCGGTGCACCTCCACCGCGTCCGTCCACGGGTCGCGGCCGAGGACCTGCGCGGCGCCCGAGTCGGCGCGCAGCAGGCCGAGCAGGACCCGGATGGTGGTGGACTTCCCGGCGCCGTTGGGGCCGAGGAAGCCGTGGACCTCGCCGGCGGCGACCTCCAGGTCGAGCCCGTCGAGAGCATGCGTCCGCCCGAAGGACTTGTGCAGTCCGGAGACGGTGATGGCCTTCGTCATGTTTCAGAACGTACGCTTCTTTCAGAAATTTGTGAAGTTAAGGAAGCATGTGAATCGAGGATAGGGTGGGCCTCATGACGGAATCAGCCAGGACCGGCCGGGACGCGGAGGCCGTGTCGAGGTTCGTGGAGTCCTTCGCGGCGCAGCTGGTCGAGGCGGGGATGGCGCGGATGCCCGCCCGGGTCTTCGCCGCGCTGCTCTCCTCCGACGCGGGCTCGATGACCTCCGCCGAGCTGGGGGAGCAGCTGCGGATCAGTCCCGCGGCGGTGTCCGGGGCGGTGCGCTACCTGGCCCAGACGCACATGGTCTCCCGCGAGCGGGAGCCGGGCTCGCGCCGGGAGCGCTACCGGGTGCGCGGCGACCAGTGGTACGAGGCCCTCACCAACCGCGACGCCGTCCTCAAGCGGTGGGAGATCGCCCTGCGCGAGGGCGTCGCCAGCCTCGGCGCCGACACCCCGGCCGGCCGCCGGATGTCGGAGACCCTCGCCTTCTTCGAGTTCGTGGAGGTCGAACTCGCCGCGCTGATGGAGCGCTGGCGGGTGCACCGGGACAAGACGTTCGGGCCGGGGTGAGCCCCGTACCCGGCGAGGATCACGAACCTGCCGGCTCACTGCCCGCCGGCACCGTCAGCCCCCACGCCCCCTCCCGCACCATCCACGTCCTGGTCCGCACCGGCCCCGACACCACCGCGTCCGCGCGGTAGCGGAAGTGCGCCCCGGACACCGTCACCGTCCGGCCCCGCGCGAGCAGCGGTGAGGCCTCCGCGCCCACCGACACCGGTCTGACCTCCACCGACGCGACCCCCGCCGCGTCCGGTGCCACCGACACCGCCTCCACCGGCTGGTCCAGATCGACGAGCGTCTCCCCGTCCACCTCGACCCGCAGCCGGGACGGCCCCGGCTCGGGCGCGGCGGCGAGCCGGGACGGGCGGCCCGCCGGAACCAGCGTCCGGACCAGGGACTGGCAGGTCCGCAGCCAGGGGCGGCCCGGCACGTCGTCCGGATCCGGCGCGGCCTCGGGGGCCGCACCGGCCGGGGCGGGCCGCAACGGCGGTATGCGCAGCGCGCCGAGCACCACCCCGTCGCTGTCGTCGACCATCAGGTCCAGGCGCCGCTCGACCCCGTCGAGCACCGCCCGCGCCGCCGCCACCGTCCCCGTCGGCACCCCCAGCGACCGGGCCAGGGACAGCGCACCCCCGACCGGCACCACCGACAGCGCACATCCGGCCAGCTCCCGGTGCCGGTGCAGCAGCGCCACCGCGCGGATCAGGGCCCGGTCGTCGCCCACGACCACCGGCCGCCGCGAGCCCCGCCGGGCGAGCGCCCGGGCGAACTCCTCCGGCCCGTCCGGCAGGCACAGCTTCATGCCGGCACCCGCTCCGAGCACGTCTTTCGCGATCCTGACGGACTCGCCGTCCGACCTACGGGCGATCGGGTCGACCACCACCAGCAGCTGCTCGGACGTCGCGGAAGTCGCCACCTCGGCCATGCCTCGCTTCCTCGGGTAGCATCTTTGTGCAAGAGCCCCTTGCGCTATTGCGCCAGGGGCTTCGTCTATTCCGGGGCATCCGGTCCGACGGTTGGCGACCAACGGCGGTCGCGGCGCACGCGGCTGCAATCATCCGCGTTCGCCCTCGACCATGGACATGCCCCGCCCGGAAGGGGTGTACGCGCGTGCCCGCACTTGTGCTGCTCGGTGCTCAGTGGGGTGACGAAGGCAAGGGAAAGGCCACCGACCTTCTCGGTGGCTCCGTGGACTATGTAGTGCGCTACCAGGGCGGCAACAACGCCGGCCACACGGTGGTCGTCGGTGACCAGAAGTACGCACTGCACCTCCTCCCTTCCGGAATCCTGTCTCCCGGCTGTACGCCGGTCATCGGTAACGGCGTCGTCGTCGACCCGTCGGTCCTGCTCTCCGAGCTGAGCGGTCTGAACGAGCGTGGCGTCGACACGTCCAAGCTCCTCCTCAGCGGCAACGCGCACATCATCACGCCGTACAACGTGACGGTGGACAAGGTGACCGAGCGCTTCCTCGGCAAGCGGAAGATCGGCACCACCGGGCGCGGCATCGGCCCGACCTACGCCGACAAGATCAACCGCGTCGGCATCCGCGTGCAGGACCTGTACGACGAGTCGATCCTCACGCAGAAGGTCGAGGCGGCCCTCGACGTCAAGAACCAGGTCCTCACCAAGCTCTACAACCGGCGCGCGATCGCCGTGGACCAGGTGGTCGAGGAGCTGCTGGCCTACGCCGACAAGCTCGCGCCGTACGTCGCCGACACCGTCCTGGTGCTCAACCAGGCGCTGGAGGACGACAAGGTCGTCCTGTTCGAGGGCGGCCAGGGCACGCTCCTGGACATCGACCACGGCACGTACCCCTTCGTCACCTCGTCGAACCCGACCGCGGGCGGCGCCTGCACCGGCGCCGGCGTGGGCCCGACGAAGATCAGCCGGGTCATCGGCATCCTCAAGGCGTACACGACCCGTGTGGGCGCCGGTCCGTTCCCGACCGAGCTGTTCGACGAGGACGGCGAGGCGCTGCGCCGGATCGGCGGCGAGCGCGGTGTCACCACCGGCCGTGACCGCCGCTGCGGCTGGTTCGACGCGGTCATCGCCCGCTACGCGACCCGCGTGAACGGCCTGACGGACTTCTTCCTCACCAAGCTCGACGTCCTCACCGGCTGGGAGCAGATCCCGGTCTGCGTGGCGTACGAGATCGACGGCAGGCGCGTCGAGGAGCTCCCGTACTCCCAGACCGACTTCCACCACGCCAAGCCGGTCTACGAGATGCTCCCCGGGTGGAACGAGGACATCTCCAAGGCCAAGTCCTTCGGCGACCTGCCGAAGAACGCCCAGGCGTACGTGAAGGCGCTGGAGGAGATGTCCGGCGCCCCGATCTCCGCGATCGGCGTGGGCCCGGGCCGGGACGAGACGATCGAGATCAACTCGTTCATCTGACCCGCCCCCGCCCCCGCATCCACAGGCCGCCCCCCGTGCGCACGGGGGGCGGCCCGCTTTCTCCCGCAGGGAGAGTCGCCGGGAACGGGCATACGCTGAAGCCATACCCCCACGTGCGTCGACCAGAAGAAGGTGAGTGCGATGCGCGTACTGCTCAAGGCGTCCATGGACACGGAGAAGGCCAACGAGGCCATCCGGAACGGCACCCTGGGGAAGCTGATCCAGGAGTCGATGGAACAGATCAAGCCCGAAGCGGCCTACTTCACCTCCGACCACGGCAAGCGCACCGCCTACGTGGTCTTCGACATGCAGGACAGCTGGCAGATGCCGGTCATCAGCGAGCCCTTCTTCCTCCAGCTGGGCGCGGAGATCACCTACACGCCGGTGATGAACATGGAGGACGTGCAGAAGGGTCTCTCCCAGCTGGGACGGTGAGCCGCCGGCTCAGCTGAAGACGATCATCGACCCCTGGGCCAGGCTGCGGGTCACGGCCGCGTGCAGTCCGAGCCAGACGTGCCGCTCGCGGGCGAACGGGCTCGGATCGTACGGGGCGGGAACGGCGGGTTCCTCCAGTTCCGTCGGGGCGAGCGGCGGCTGGGGGGCCGCCGGCGGGTTGGCCGGGTCGATCCCGATGGCCGGGGCGACCACCTCCAGCTCCCGCAGCAGGGCGTGCGAGGAGCCCAGCGGGCCGCCGCCCGCGAGGAGATCGTCGTCGGCGAGCGGCCCGGGGAAGTCGACGGGGACGTAGGCGCCCGCGTGGTCGTAGTGCCAGACCAGGTGTGACTGCTGGGCCGTCGACTCGAACATCTCCAGCAACTGCTCGTAGTCGCCGCCCAGCTCGTCCACGGGCGTCACCGGCAGGCCGCACACCTGGAGCAGGTAGGCGCGGCGCAGGAAGTGCAGCGCGTCGTAGTCGAAGCCCGCGACCGGGGCGACCTCGCCGGACAGGCCCGGCATGTACTGGTACACCGGCACCGGCGGCAGACCGGCCTCGGTGAGCACCTTGTTGTATTGCGCGAGTTCCTCGGCGAAGGGATTGTCCGGCGTGTGGCACAACACGTCGACGAGCGGTACCAGCCACAGGTCACAGGCCAAAGAAGGCTCCTCGCTCAGCGCGGTCGTCGGGTAGCACGGTGGTCAAGAAGGGTAGCGGTGCGCCGCGGTCACGGCGCCCGCCGTGCATGTCCCATACCCATACGGACAGCGGCGACGCGGGTCATCCGGTGGCGAGCCGCTCGATCAGGGTGAGCGAGTGCGTGTTGTATTCGGCGATGATCGCCCGGGCGGCGTCGTTGTCGCGGTCGATCAGGGCGTCGACCAGCTGGGTGTGATCGGCCCACAGCTCGCCGCGCAGATCGGTGAGCCGGCGCAGGTGCTGCACCGCGCAGACCCAGGTCTGGACGCGCAGCCGGTTGAGGAAGTCGGCGAGGTAGGGGTTGCCGAAGCAGGCGCCGAGCTCGCGCCAGAAACGCAGGTCGTAGCCGATGAGGACGGTGAGATCACCGGCGGCGGCGGCCCGCTGCGCCTCCTCGCCGCGCCTGCGGACCCCGGCGACGACGGCGGCGGACCGGGGATCGTCCGGCCGCACCGCGCCGGGGCGTCCCTCGGTCAGCGCGAGGAACATGCCCTCGATGACCAGCCCGCGGGCCTCGATCATGCCGCGGAAGTCCTCGACGGAGTACTCGTGGACCCGGAAGCCGCGGTGCTGGTCGGCGTCGAGGAGCCCCTGCGCGGAGAGGTCGACGAGCGCCTCGCGCACCGGCGTCGCGGACACCCCGTACTGTTCGGCGATCTCCTTGACCGTGAACTCCTGCCCCGGCTGGAGCCGCCCGGCCAGCACCTCGTCACGAAGCGCGTCGGCGATCTGCTGTCGCAGGGTGCTGCGCGTCACGGCGCCGTTGCCGGAGCTGGCGGGCATGGTCAGGGCGTCTCCCTCGTCGCGTTGGGGGTGGCGTGCACGTGTATGTATGTCTACGAGCACGCCACCTTACGCGTTCGAATGAGGCACGAGGATGTCGGTTACTGACGGGTTTACCGGTGTTTACCGTGTGCCCGGTGTCTACCGCGTGTGCTCGTCCGCCACCGAGAGCGCCGCGTCGAGCGCCGCCAGGCCTTCCTTGAGCTCGGCCTCGCCGATGGTGCAGGGCGGCACGACGTGCGTCCGGTTCATGTTCACGAAGGGCCACACCCCGCCCTTCTTCGCGGCGGCGGCGAAGGCGGCCATGGGGGCGTTCGCCTCACCGGCCGCGTTGTACGGCACCAGCGGCTCCCGCGTCTCGCGGTCGCGCACCAGCTCCAGCGCCCAGAACATGCCGGTGCCGCGCACCTCGCCGACGCTCGGGTGCCGCTCGGCGAGTGCCCGCAGTTCCGGCCCGACGACCTCGGCGCCCAGCCGGGCCGCGTTCTCGACGACGCCCTCCTCCGCCATGACGTTGATCGTCGCCACCGCGGCCGCGCACGCCAGCGGGTGCCCGGAGTACGTCAGACCGCCGGGGTACGGGCGCTTGCCGAACGTCTCCGCTATCGCCCCGGAGATCGCGACACCGCCCAGCGGCACATAGCCGCTGTTCACGCCCTTGGCGAAGGTCAGCAGGTCGGGCGTGACGTCGAACAGGTCCGCCGCGAACCACTCGCCGGTCCGTCCGAAGCCGGCCATGACCTCGTCCAGGACGAAGACGATCCCGTGCCTGTCGCAGATCTCCCGCACCCCGGCGAGGTAGCCGGGCGGCGGGACCATGATCCCGGCCGTGCCCGGGATCGTCTCGAGAATGATCGCCGCGACGGTCGAGGGCCCCTCGAAGGAGATCGTCGTCTCCAGGTGCTCCAGCGCCCGCGCGCACTCCTGCTCCTCGGTCTCCGCGTAGAAGCGGGAGCGGTACAGGTAGGGCGCCCAGAAGTGCACGACCCCGGCCGAGCCGCTGTCGGAGGCCCAGCGGCGCGGGTCGCCGGTGATGTTCACGGCCTGCTGGGTGCCGCCGTGGTACGAGCGGTACGCCGAGAGCACCTTCGGGCGGCCCGTGTGCAGACGGGCCATCCGGATGGCGTGCTCGACGGCGTCGGCACCGCCGTTGGTGAAGAAGATCTTGTCCAGGTCGCCCGGGGTCCGCTCGGCGATCAGCCGGGCCGCCTCCGAGCGCGCCTCGATCGCGAAGGCGGGCGCGAAGGTCGTCATCTTCGCCGCCTGCTCCTGGATCGCGGCGACGATCTTCGGGTGCTGGTAGCCGACGTTCGTGTAGACGAGCCCGCTGGAGAAGTCGAGGTAGCGGCGGCCGTCGTAGTCCCAGAAGTACGACCCCTCGGCACCGGCGACGGCGAGCGGGTCGATGAGCTCCTGGGCGGACCAGGAGTGGAACACGTGGTCACGGTCGGCGGCCTTGACGGCGGCGCCGGCTTCGGGGTTCGGCTGAGGGGTCATGCGGGCGAGCGTAGGCATGGGGGGCGGGGGCGGAAAATCGGCGTCGTGTGTGAGGTCTGGGCGTTTCCACGACAGGTTGTCGACGGGAGGGTGCCGCACCGGCGGGTTGTTGACAGCAAGCTGCCTATTCGACAGTATGTTGTCATACATGGAAGCCGTAGGAGGAGCCATGAGCCGCAAGCCCGTCCATCTCGCCGTCTACGACACCCTCGCCGACTGGGAGACCGGCCACGCCACGGCCCACCTCGCCCGCGCCGGGCACGAGATCCGCACCGTCGGCCCGTCCACCGCCCCGGTGCGGAGCACCGGCGCGCTGCGCATCCAGCCCGACCTGGCGCTCGGGGACCTGCGCCCCGAGGACAGCGCGCTGCTGATCCTCCCGGGCGCCGACCTCTGGGACACCTCGGACGACCTCGCCCCCTTCGCCCGCACCGCCCGGGCCTTCCTCGACGCGGGCGTCCCGGTCGCCGCGATCTGCGGCGCCACCGCCGGACTCGCCCGCGAGGGCCTGCTCGACGACCGCGACCACACCAGCGCCGTCTCCTTCTACCTGGCCGCGACCGGCTACGCGGGCGGCGGGCGCTACGTCGACACCGACGCCGTCACCGACGCCGGACTGGTCACCGCCGGCCCGACCGAGCCCGTCGCCTTCGCCCGGGAGATCCTCCGGCTGCTCGGGGTCTACGACGGGGAGGTGCTGGACGCCTGGTACCGGCTGTTCCACGACTCCGACGCGGCGGCGTACGAGGTGCTGGAGAAGGCCGGCGCGCTGTGAGCCGGGAGCGTCAGGCCCTGCTCAGCAGCAGCGCCCTCGGGGTGTTCCGGCTCAACGGCCAGTTCCTCGCCGTCGCGGAGGAACTGGCCCGGCCCGCCGGGCTCACCGCCGCCTGGTGGCAGGTGCTCGGCGCGGTCCTCGGGGAGCCGCTGCCCGTCTCCGGCATCGCCCGCGCCATGGGCATCACACGGCAGAGCGTCCAGCGCATCGCCGACCTGCTCGTCGACAAGGGGCTCGCCGAGTACCGGCCGAACCCGGCGCACCGCCGCGCCAAGCTCCTCACGCCCACGGAGGAGGGGCGTGCGGCGATCGCCCGGATCGACCCCGGGCACGCGGCGTTCGCCGACCGGCTGGCCGAGGCGTTCGGCCAGGCGGAGCTGGCGGAGGCGGTGCGGGTGCTGGAACGGCTGTCGACGGTGCTCGACCAGGTGGGTCCGCCTGTTACGGAACCGTAGACGTAGCCCAGGTCACCCCGCCCCGGCCCCGCACTATTCTCGCTCTGTTGCTCGCGTGTGGGGGAAGGCGGCTGAGCGATGGAGAAGCTGGGGCCCGGGGATCCGCTGGGGGTGCCCCCAGGCGTTGAGCACTGGGGGAAGATCGGTTCGTACCGGTTGCTGGCGCGGCTCGGTGCGGGCGGCATGGGCCACGTGTATCTGGCCCGCTCCGAGCGGGGCCGTACGGTCGCCGTGAAGCTGGTCCGTGAGGAGCTCGCCGCACAGGAGGAGTTCCGGGAGCGGTTCCGCCAGGAGGTGCAGGCCGCGCGCAGGGTCGGCGGGTACTGGACGGCGCCGGTGCTGGACGCCGACACCGAGGCGGCCGTGCCGTGGGTCGCCACCGGGTACGTCGCCGGGCCGAGTCTCCAGCAGGTCGTCGGGCAGGACCACGGTGCCCTGCCCGAGCGGACGGTCCGCATCCTCGCGGCCGGGCTCGCGCACGCGCTCAAGGACATCCACGCGGCCGGCATCGTCCACCGTGACCTCAAGCCGTCCAACGTGCTGGTCACCATCGACGGCCCGCGCGTCATCGACTTCGGTATCGCCCGCGCCCTGGAGACCGTGACGGACGGCGGGCTCACCCGCACCGGCGCGCTCGTCGGATCGCCCGGCTTCATGGCGCCCGAGCAGGTGCGGGGCGACAGGATCACCCCGGCGTGCGACGTCTTCTGCCTCGGCTCGGTCCTCGCCTACGCCGCCACCGGCGCCCTGCCGTTCGGCACCGCCAACAGCGGCGTGCACGCCCTGATGTTCCGCATCGCCCAGGAGGAGCCGGATCTGGAGGGCGTCCCCGAGGGCATCGCCGACCTCGTCCGGGACTGCCTGCGCAAGGACCCCGCCGCCCGGCCCTCCCTCGACCGCGTCCTGCAGCGCACGGGCGCGGACGACACCGTCTCCGACGGCCGTGCCCTCGACCCGTGGCTGCCGAGCGCACTGGTGGCCCAACTGGGGCGGCACGCGGTGCGGTTGCTGGACGCGGAGAACCCGGAGGCGGGGCAGGCCCGGCCCGCCGCCGAAGGGGCGCTGGGCGGCGACACCGGCGGCTCCGCCGCGCGGGCGCGACCGGCCCCCACCGGCCCGCAGCCGGAAAGCGACGCCGCGAAGCAGCCGGGCCCGGTCCCCGCGGACGACTTCGGCCCCGGCCCGACCCCCGAACACGCCCCCGCCGCCGACGAGTCGTCACCGCGCCCCGCGCTGCCCCCGGCCCCCGCGACGGCGCCCGCGGTGACCCCCGGCCCGCCCCCGCCGGGCCTGCCCGGCCCGCAGGGCGACGGGCCGTCGGTGAACCATCTGCCCACCATGGCCGCAGGGCAGAGCGCGCCCCCGGCACCCCACCGCCCGCCGGGCCCGGGCGCCCCGCCCCACCCCCAGCCGCAGGCGCCCCCGCATCCGGCGTACGGCTACCCCCAGCAGCACCCCCAGCCCGGCGCCCCGGGCGTTCCCCCGCCGCACCCCGCCTACGGCGGCCTCGGCTCCACCCCGCCCTACGGCCCGCCGCCGTACGGCACGACCCCGCCGTACGGCCCCCCGCAGCCCCGGCCGACGCGGGGGGACGGCCGTTCCGCCGCGCTGCTCGTCGTGATCGCCCTGGTCGTCGCGCTCGCCGCGGGCGGGTCGGTGTTCGCCCTGATGCAGGGCGGCGACGACCGGGCCGACGACGGCCGCGGCGGCACGCAGAGCACGGGCCCGGCCCCGACCACCCCCGGCCCGTCCCCGACGACCTCGCAGCCGGACATCTCACCCTCCCCGGCGGACGGCACGATCCCGGCCGGCTACCTCGGCACCTGGACCACGACCATCGACAACGCCGACGGCGAGCACAGCCGTTCGCTCACCCTGCAGCAGGGCGAACCGGGCGACACGGTCCTGTCCCTCGTGGCCGACGGCCCGACCAAGGGCGGCGGCACCTACCACTGCGTCTTCGAGGGGCGGTTGACCGCGGAACCCGGCACCGACGGCGCGGTGCGGATCGGCCCGTCCACCGTCAAGGTCGGGCAGCCGCGCACCGCCTGCACCCCGGGAGCGGCCACCGAGGTGACCCTCCTCCCGAACGGCACGCTGGAGCGCGTGAACACGAGCAGCGGGGAACGGCTGACGTACACGAGACGGTGACCGACTCCCGTCGCCGGAGCCGTTGTTGAACGTCGGGCGAATTCCGGCCGACGACATCCGGATGGGAGCTCGCACGGCCGTACGGTGACCGGACGATCGGATCGTCCGGGCGGCGGCGGGGGCACTCACGGTGGAGTGGTTGAGCGCGGAGAACCTCGTGGCCGTGGCCACCGCCCTCCTCGGCATCATCGCCTCGGGCGTGATGGTCTGGTACGAGCGCCGGGTACCGCGCCGCAAACGCGTCGGCTACCGCGTGCAGATGGACAACCCCATCGGCGACGACGTGCGCTCGGGCCGCGCCAACCGCCGCCTCGGCCTGTTCGACGAGGCTCCCGACATGTCCGACGCGACGCTCGTCCTGCTGCGCATCGAGAACGACGGCTCGCAGGGCATCGACCGCGACGACTACACCGGCCCCGAAGTGCACGGTCTGACCGCGGTGTTCGCGGGCCGTACCGTCCGCGGTGTCTCGGTCACCCAGCCGTCGGACACCGACCACCTCATGGACCACTTCACGGCCGGCCGCGGCTTCGCCTACGACGGGAACACCCTGCGCATCCCGCGCGTCCCGCTCAACCGCGGCGACCATTTCAAGCTGCTCGTCCTCCTCTCCGGCGGTGACGTCGGGGACGAGATCCGGCTGGTCGGCGGCCTGCGCGACGGCGAGGTGCACCCCAACCGCAGCGCCACGCCGGACGAGAAGCCGCCGCTGTTCAGCCGGGCCGCGCGGCTGATCACCATCGCGCTCACGGCGAGCGTGGTCACCCTGGCGGCGATCGTCGTCGCCCAGGACGACACCCCGCCCCCGATCGGCTGCGCGAGCGGCACCCTCACCCTCACCGGCTCCACGGCGTTCGCGCCCGTCCTGCGCGAGGTGGCCGAGAAGTACGAGCGGGACTGCGGCGGCGACCCCGTCATCGACGTGGACGCCCACGGTTCCACGGCCGGGATCCGCGAGCTCACGGCCGCCGGCGACCGGGCGAAACGGGACTCCGCGGGCTCCCCGCCGGTCTTGGCCCTCTCGGACGGCCCCAAGCCGGCCGGCCTGCCCGACCTGCGCGAGAACCGGGTGGCGGTGTCCGTCTTCGCGCTCGTGGTCAACGACGACGTGAAGCTGACGAACCTGTCCACCGACGACGTCCGGCGCCTGTACCGGGGCGAGATCCGCAACTGGCGGCAGCTCGGCGGCCCCGACCTGCCCGTGCGCCTCGTCAGCCGGGACGCCAATTCGGGGACGAGACAGGTCTTCCAGCGCCGGGTGCTGGGCCGGGGCGAGATCGCCAACTCCTCCGTCGACTGCGTCCACAAGGACGACCCCACGGCGACCGTCCTGCGCTGCGAACTCGACTCCACCGAGCAGGTCCTGGCGACCGTCGCCGGCCTTCCCGGCGCCGTCGGCTACAGCGAACTGAACCTCGCCGCCCGAGCGAAGGGCCTGCACGCGCTGCGTCTGGACGGCGACCCGCCGTCCGTCGACGCCATCGAACGCGGCACGAGCGCCTACCCCTACCGCGAGATCGAGTACGCCTACACCTACGGCCGCCCCCCGGCCGACTCCCTCGCCAGCAGCTTCCTCACGTACCTGGCCCGCGGCAACGGCCAGGACGTCATCCGCACCCACGGCCACGTGCCGTGCTGGATGCCGGATGGGCTCACCCTGTGCGCGCAGGACGGCGGGAGTTGAGGCCCCTCACCGCGGCTCCGGCGGACGCTGGCGGGGCATGTTCGGCCGGGTCCCGCCGTGCGGCGGCACCGGGAACCGTCCGTTCAGCCCTGTCTCGGGCCCGCGGCCCGGCCCCGGGAACACCACCGCCTGCAACCCCGCCGGCGCGGCACCCCCCGACCGGAACTCCCCCATCCAGTCCGCCGTCTCCACCCGCACCAGCTCGGTCACGTCCTCGGAGAACCTCCGCAGCACCGACAGACACCGCTCGGCCGCCTCACCGGCCGTCCCCTCCGCCGGCCCCAGCACCTCCCGCACACTCTCCGCAGCCCAGTCGAACTGCAGCGCCTGCAGCCGTCGCTGCACGGCCTGCGCGGTGGCCACGTCCCGCATCCAGCCGGACGTCACCCCGAAGTACCGGTCGACGGCCACGCACGCCGCCCCCAGCAGCAGCGCCAGACACCCCCAGGGTGCGATCCCGCCCGCGACCCCGGTCAGATCCAGCAGCGGCAGCGCGACCCCGGTGACCGCCCCTGCCGCGGCCCCGCAGCGCAGCACCCGCGCGCACCGCCGCTTCCACACCCGGTCGGCGAGGTACCAGGCCGCCGTCCGCAGCGCCCCGCGCTCCACCCACCGGTACAGCTCGTCCAGCCGGAGGGCCGGCTCGCCCCAGTCCCCGAGCGGGAAGACCCGCCCGGTCAGATCGCCCGGCCGCAGCCCGGCCGCCGCCTGCTCGCCCCGCCCGTCCTGAGGCGGCCCCTCGGGCTGCATCTCCGGCTGACCCACCCGGCACTCCTCACTGACCACGAATGACCACGTACGGTTCACTCACCGATCACGCTGCGCGATGGACGAGAACCCGCATCCGGAACGCGCCCGACTCTTCCTACCTCCCAATGGGTGGCGAAGACGTAGCTTTCGCCTCTTTTCCGCCCGGAAGTATTCCTTGATCAGGTATAGGGCGCGAGGGGGACTCACTCGAAAGAGTGCTGGGGCGACGGCAGCCCCGACCACGTAGGCTCGTGCCGAACGGGAAAACCCGTACCGAGCAAGGAGCTGATCGTGATCCCCGGTGGTGGCCAGCCCAATATGCAGCAGCTGCTCCAGCAGGCCCAGAAGATGCAACAGGACCTGGCGCAGGCGCAGGAGGAACTGGCGCAGACGGAGGTCGACGGGCAGTCGGGCGGCGGTCTGGTGACGGCCACCGTCACCGGCGCCGGCGAGCTGCGCGCCCTGAAGATCGACCCGAAGGCGGTGGATCCCGAGGCGGCGTCCGCCGAAGAGACGGCCGAGACCCTCGCCGACCTGGTCGTGGCGGCCGTCCAGGCGGCCAACGAGAACGCGCAGACGCTCCAGCAGCAGAAGCTGGGCCCGCTCGCGCAGGGTCTGGGCGGCGGCGGCATCCCCGGCCTGCCGTTCTGACCCTGCACACCGCCTTCCTCGGACAGGCGGCAGACAACTACGGTACGTACGGGACGGTACGCACCGACCCCGAAGACCCAGGAAGGGCAGTCCGTTGTACGAAGGCGTGGTCCAGGACCTGATCGACGAGCTGGGGCGGCTGCCCGGCGTCGGTCCGAAGAGCGCCCAGCGGATCGCCTTCCACATCCTGCAGGCCGAGCCGACCGACGTACGGCGTCTCGCACAGGCCCTGATGGAGGTCAAGGCGAAGGTCCGCTTCTGCGCGACCTGCGGCAACGTCGCACAGGAGGAGCTGTGCAACATCTGCCGCGACACCCGCCGCGACCCGGCCGTCATCTGTGTGGTCGAGGAGCCGAAGGACGTCGTGGCGATCGAGCGCACGCGTGAGTTCAGGGGCCGCTACCACGTCCTGGGCGGCGCGATCAGCCCGATCGACGGGGTGGGCCCCGACGACCTGCGCATCAGGGAGCTCCTGGCCCGGCTCGCCGACGGCACGGTCACCGAGCTGATCCTCGCCACGGACCCGAACCTGGAGGGCGAGGCGACGGCGACGTACCTCGCCCGCATGATCAAGCCCATGGGCCTGAAGGTCACCCGCCTGGCCAGCGGCCTCCCGGTGGGTGGGGACCTGGAATACGCGGACGAGGTCACCCTCGGACGCGCCTTCGAGGGGAGACGACTCCTAGATGTCTGACGCCACGCTGCACGCGACCGACCAGAACCCGGACGACTTCGCGGTCCAGATCGCGGACCAGATCGAGAGCTTCCTGGTCGCCGTCACGGAGGTCGCCAAGGGCGACGAGCCGGAATCGGCCGTCCCCTTCCTCCTGCTGGAGGTCTCCCAGCTCCTCCTGGCCGGCGGCCGGCTCGGCGCGCACGAGGACATCGTGCCCGACGAGCGTTACGAACCCGACTCGGGTCCCGAGGCGGACGTCGACGAGCTCCGCGAGAACCTGGCCCGCCTGCTGGACCCGATCGACGTCTACTCCGAGGTCTTCGACCCCTACGAGCCGCGCAAGGCCCCGGTGCCGGCCCGTATCTCCGACGACCTCA
Source organism: Streptomyces sp. NPDC037100 (assembly GCF_055606225.1). Classification (NCBI taxonomy): domain Bacteria; kingdom Bacillati; phylum Actinomycetota; class Actinomycetes; order Kitasatosporales; family Streptomycetaceae; genus Streptomyces; species Streptomyces sp. NPDC037100. The sequence goes on from NZ_JBVJSX010000003.1 coordinate 687,451, forward strand.
CGGACGTCATCACGGACCTGCGGCACGGCATGGCCCACTACCGGGCGGGCCGCACCACGGAGGCCCTGTGGTGGTGGCAGTTCTCCTACTTCTCCAACTGGGGCTCCACCGCCTCGGCGAGCCTGCGGGCCCTGCAGTCGGTCCTCGCCCACGTCCGCCTCGACCAGCCCCTCGCCGAACTCGACGGCCTGGACACGGACCAGGGCATGGGCGACGACACACTGGAGATCGAGGCGGGCCGGGTGATGGCGGAGGAGATCGCGGGGCCGCTGGGGCTGCGTCCGGCGAAGTAGCCGCCGTGGAGCGGTGCTCAGCCCTCGGCCGCTCCCGGGAACTCCCCTGCGCCGTGCAGCAGATCGAAGAGTTTCACCGGTGACCATGCGACACCGTTGCCGCCCGCGGTGGCGATCTCGTCCGTCCTCGCCGCCGTCTTGGCGCTGGCGTAGACGAACACCGGTGTCGCGTCGTCGAAGGTCCGGATCTCGCGGATGAGGTCCAGTCCGGCGTCCGTGTTGTATCCGGCGGCTTCGCTCCGGCCCATGTCCGAGATCACGGCGTCGAAGGCGGGCCGAGCCCGGTGCAGAGCACGGACGCCCTCCTGCGTGGACGTGGCGTGCACCACCTCCACGCCCAGGGCCTGGAGTTGGGCCGTCTCGTAGGCGTTGTTCGCCGGCTGGTCGTCCACCCACAGCACTCTGCGGAGCAGACGGGGTGGCCGCTCGGTCGGTTCGGACGCCTCCCGCGGCCCGTCGCCCGCGCTGACGGCGGTGAGCCGCTGCTGGATGTCGGCGGTGGTCTCCACGAGCTGGTCGGAGAACTGCTGCACGGTCAGCTCGGCGTCCCCGACCCGGACGGTGAAGTTGCCCCTGCCCACGAGGCCTTTGATCAAGGGGAACAGCCGCCAGACCACCACCGAGGCGAACAGCGGCCAGGCGAGCCCGGTGAGGGCCTCGATCAAGGCGCTCGCTTCCTTCATGTCATGCCTCCGAGAGGGCGGTCACAGGTCGAGAGGCGGAATGTGCGGACCGGGTGGCCTCGCCACATCCATCCCGATGTTCAGCGGCACCTCGGCTACGGCCGGCAGTTCACCGGCCACGTCCGCCAGCAGGCGACGCATCCTGACCTCGCCGAAACGCCGTACCCCCATCGCCATCGCCCCGATCACGTCGAGGTCAGCGACATCGACGGGGGCCGCCGCCTTGAACCAGGTCAGTTCGTTCGCCATGGCGAGATCGACCGACTTGGCGTAGGCCCGGGACAGCTCGGACAGCGTTGCGGCGTAGGACTCCGCCGCGTGGTCGCCGTCCTCCTCCAGGAGGTTCAGGGCGAGCCCCCAGAACATCCGTACGGGCATGGCCAGGGAGCCCACCGGTACCACGCCGACCCGGTGCGGCGACTCGGTGGCGAATCCGGTGAGCGTGTCCCTGGCTTCCGGATCCCCTCCGGCCAGCATGGCGCATGCCAGCAGGAGGTAGGCCTGCTGCTGCGGGTGGTCCAGCAGGTCGTCCGTCTCGCGCCTCATGGCGTCGTCGGCGCTTCTGGGAGTGCCGTGCAGGAGGAGCCGCCGGGTCCACCTCTCGCGAGTGGACCGCTCGACCCCGCGGGGTGCCAGTGAGGCCTGGAGATAAGCGCCGAAGGTGAGACCTGCCCTGGTGAACAGGTCGGCGGCCTGCGCGAGCGCCCCCCGAACGGCCTGGTGGGGATCGACCAGCAGGCGCCACTGGCCGGCCAGCCGGTAGGCCGACGCGGCCTCGATCAGGGCATGCGAGGCCGGCCTTCCGTCGGAATCCGCTTCCCCGAGGACCAGGCGGGCGTAGGCCTCGTGGAAGTCGGCGGCGAGGGCGACCTGTTCGGCGGAGAGCTGAAGCGGCCGCAGCGGCGAGGGATCCGAGGGCGGCAAGGCCATCTCAGATCAGCTCCCTGACATTGCTCAGCGCCTCGGGCTCCGTGAAGTGGGGATTGAGGTACTCCCACCTTTTCCGCAGCCGTTTCTCCCTGCGGTCCCAGGTCCACTTCTCGCAGCCGCGTACCTGCGTCGCGGGCACGTAGACCTTGGCCGTCACTTCGCCCTCGGTCTGGAAGGGCGAATACCTGCGGTAGGTGTTCAGGTCCCGGATCTCCTCGGCGACCCCGGGCACCGACACCGCCGACCGGGGTGCCAGCACGACCCAGCACGTGTAGAGGTAGGCCTCCGGCCGGGCTCCGAACTGCGTGCCGAACCACAACGCCGTGTGGCGCGCGGTGTGGACGAAGTTGGTCTTCGCCACCGCGTCCCGCTCCACCGTCCCGCACGAGAGGGAGATGAACGGGCTCTCCTCGCAGAACGGCCGTCCGGTGGCCGGGTCCTTCCGCTCGAAGTGATTGACGTGCCGATCAAGGTTCTGCTCGGTGAGCCTGGTCGCGAATTCGGCCAGCGGGACCTGGCCGTTCTTCAGCAACCAGCGGCTGGAGATCCCGGACCTGCCGTCGATGAGCGCGCGGGCCTCGTCGTCACCCGGTAACGCCAGCCCTTTGATGCACCACTGCACGATCATGTTCGCCCCCCGACAGCGACGTGCGCGAGCAAGTCAGCGTAGGGCAACACCCGTCTGCAGCAAGGGGGTTGGCGCGCATTTCACGCGGAAGAGCGACCTTCCCGGGTCAGAGCCGTACGGCCGTCCCCGTCACGCCGATGCCCGTGTCCGGTTCCGCCGGTACGGTCACGGTGATCGTGCTGGGCCGTCCCAGGTCCGCGCCCTGGTGAACCGTCAGGGTGGCAGGGGTCGGTACGAGGCCGAACTCGCGCAGGTAGCCGCCGAACGCGGCGGCCGCCGCCCCCGTCGCCGGGTCCTCGACCACCCCACCGGGCGGGAACGGGTTGCGGGCGTGGAAGACGGTGGGCGACTCCCGCCAGACCAGGTCGATCGTGGTCCAGTCCCGGCGGGCCATCAGGGTGGTGAGCGCGGCCATGTCGTAGTCCAGGTCCGCCAGCCGTTCGCGGCTCGCGGCGGCGATGACCGGGTGCCAGGCGCCGGCGAAGGCGACCCGGGGCGGCAGCGCCGGGTCCAGGTCACCGGCGGACCAGCCGAGGATCGCCAGCAGTTCGGCGAGGTCCGCCCCTTCGAGCGGGACCGTGCGCGGCGCGACGCTCACCAGGGTCGCCACGAGGGAGCCGTCCGCCGCCCGGTCCGTGGTGACGGTGACCGGTCCGGCCTGGGTGCGCAGGCGCAGTCGTCCGGTGCCGTGCCGCTCCGCGTGCGCCACGGCGGTGGCGATCGTCGCGTGGCCGCAGAACGGCACCTCGGCGAGCGGGCTGAAGTACCGGACGTCCAAGGGGCCGTCGCCGGAGTCCACCACGAAGGCCGTTTCGGAGTAGCCCACTTCGGCCGCCGTCGCCAGCATCGCCGCGTCGTCGGCACCGCTCGCGTCGAGCACCACCCCGGCGGGGTTGCCGCCCTTGGGATCCGTGCTGAACGCCACGTAGCGCAGTATCTCCATGCCCAGACGGTAGCGCCCGGCCCCCGCTCACGCCGCGTGATTTGGAGTCTCCTTGCACGTCCCCTGTATGTGGGCTGCACGGCCCCTAACCGGTGGAACGCGAGGCTGGAGTCACTTCCACCGCGGAGAACGCGGAGGGAAGCAGACTCCCCTCGACGCACTGGAGATGTCATGGACCGCCGCCCCGCCAGCCGACGCATAGCCGCAGCCGCCACCGCAGTCCTGGCCGCCGGCACCTTCGCTCTCGGGGCCGGGGTCGCCGGAGCGGACGCGCAGAACAAGGGCACGAAGCATGCCAAGCCGGTGACCAAGGCGCAGGTGCTCGGCCTGTTCGACGACTGGAACGCCGCGCTGCAGACCGGTGACCCGAAGAAGGTCGCCGACCTGTACGCGAAGGACGCGGTCCTGCTGCCGACCGTCTCCAACCAGGTCCGTACGGACAGAGCCGGGATCGTCGACTACTTCGAGCACTTCCTGCAGAACAAACCGTTCGGCACGAAGCTCGAGTCCGTCGTCAACATCCTCGACCGCGACACCGTCATCGACACGGGTGTCTACGAGTTCGCGCTCACCGACCACGAGACGGGCGAGAAGCGCACCGTCAAGGCCCGCTACACCTACGCCTACGAGAAGCAGCCGAACGGCAGGTGGCTGATCGTGAACCACCACTCCTCGAAGATGCCGCAGGGCTGAGCCGGGTCAGCCGCCGCCCCGGTGGGACGCCCGTAGCGTGATCGTCACGCACAGGCCGCCGCCCGGCACGTCCGTCAGCGCCACGGTCCCGCCGTCGTCCGTCACCAGCTGTCGGACGACGGCGAGACCGAGCCCGGAGCCGGACTTCCCGGTCAGGCCCTGGCCGCGCCAGAACCGGTCGAAGGCGCGGGACTTCTCGGCGTCGGACATGCCGGGCCCCTCGTCGAGCACCGACACCCCCACCACATCGCCCCGGGGCTCCACCCGCACGGTGATCGTCCCGCCGTCGGGCGATACCTCCAGGGCGTTGGAGAGCACGTTGTCCAGCATCTGGTCCAGATGACCGGGGCTGGACAGCACAGACGGGCGGCCGTCGGCACTCCCCCTGAGCGCGATGGTGACACCGCGCTCGTCGGCGGCCGGCCTCCACACGGCGAGCCGCTCCCGCACGATGTCCAGCAGCGGGAGCGGCTCGGCCGCCGTCACCCTCGCCTCGGCCCGGGCCAGCACCAGCAGCCCGCTGACCAGCCGGCTCATCCGCACGACCTCCGCCGTCGCCTGCTCCACGTCCTCCCGCACGAACTCGTCGTCCACGCCGTCGGCGATGTTGTCCAGGGACAGCCGCAACGCCGTGAGCGGGGTGCGCAGTTGGTGGGAGGCGTCCGCGACGAAGATGCGCTGGGCCGCGATGAGCGTGTCCAGGCGTTCGGCGCCCTGGTTGAGGGTGCGCGCCAGGGTCTGGGTCTCGGGCGGGCCCGTCACGGGGGAGCGGGCGGTCAGATCGCCGTCGCTGAACTTGCTGGCCATGTCGTTGAGCTGGCGCAGCGGCCGGGTGAGGCGACGGGCCACCGCGACGCCGAGCAGAGCGGCCACGCCGAGGACGAGCACGGCGAGGATCGCCCGGAAGCCCCAGATCTGCCACAGCCGGCTGGTCATCTCGCCGGTGGAGTACACGATGCGTACGGCGCCGACGATTCGGTCCGTGCCGGCCGCCCGGGCGGGCACGGTGACCACCAGCTCGGGGCCCCAGATGAAGGAGGAACCCCAGTCCGTCGTGGGGGTGCCGTCCTCCAGGGCCTTGGCCAGGGCCGCGTCCCTGGTGGGCCGCGGCAGGTCCGCGGGGCAGTTCGCCGTGCGGGTCACCTGGATCTCGTCGTCGTAGGCCCTGGCCATCTCCTCCAGGGCCCGGCAGGAGGCGGCGCGGCCGTCCCCGAGCAGCAGGGCCATGGCGTCGGCCTCGCGCGTGACGGCCGACCTGGTGTCGTCGCGCAGCTGATCCGTGAGCGTGAACGCCACCGGCACGGTGAACAGCGCGATGGCGACCGCGACGAGCAGGACGTAACTGCGGACGAGCTGGCGGATCATGAGACGCCGCCGCTCCCGCCTGCGCCGCTGCTCTCGCCCGTGCCGCTGCTCCCGCCTGCGCCGCTGCTCCCGCCCGTGCCGCCGCTCCCGCCCACGTCGGTGTCGGCGTCGGTGTCCCTGGTGATCTCCAGCCGGAAGCCGACCCCGCGCACCGCCTCGATGGTGATCGCCCCGGCGAGCTTGCGCCGCAGCGCCGCCACGTGCACGTCCAGCGTCTTCGTCGGGCCGAACCAGTTCGCGTCCCAGACCGCTTCCATGATCTGCTCGCGCGACATCAGCGCCCCGGGCTCCTCGGTGAGGAAGGCCAGCAGGTCGTACTCCTTGGGCGCGAGGGCGACCTCCTCGCCGTCCAGGCGCACCCGGGCGGCCTTGCGGTCGAGCGTGAGGCGCGTGCCGTAGCGGTCGGGGCCGGCGTCGGGCGTCCCCGCGGGGGTGCGGGGCCGGGTGCGGCGCATGACCGCCCTTATCCGCGCGATGACCTCGCGGACGCCGAACGGCTTGGAGACGTAGTCGTCCGCGCCGAGCTCCAGGCCGACCACCCGGTCCGTCTCGTCGCTGCGGGCGCTGATCACGATGATCGGGACGTCGCCCCGCTCGCGCAGCGCCTTGCAGACGTCCAGGCCGTCGGTGTCGGGCAGACCGAGATCGAGCAGGACGACGTCGTAGGGACCCTCGTGCCCGAGGGCCGCCCCGCCCGTGGGGACCCACTCGACCTCGAAGCCGTAGCGCTTGAGGCCACGGCGCAGGGACGCGGCGACCGGTTCATCGTCTTCCACCAGGAGTACGCGCACAGCCGAACCCTAGTGCTTGAAAGTTGTGAGACCGGGATCGCCCTCGTGCGATTGTGACACCGGGCACTTTCCCGAGTGGCCTGTGCCCAGATGGGCATGAGCGACTCTGGACGGGCGGACCGAGATCTCACCATGCGATATCGCGGAGGGGTTTTTCGGACGCTCGTTAGACTGAGCCGACCGCGGTACGAATGCGTATGAGCGGATAGAGACGGATTGAGCGAGGAGCGCACGTGGGCCTTGTCGTGCAGAAGTACGGAGGCTCCTCCGTAGCCGATGCCGAGGGCATCAAGCGCGTCGCCAAGCGGATCGTGGAAGCGAAGCAGAACGGCAACCAGGTGGTCGCCGTGGTTTCCGCGATGGGCGACACGACGGACGAGCTGATCGATCTCGCCGAGCAGGTTTCCCCGATGCCTGCCGGGCGCGAGCTCGACATGCTGCTGACCGCCGGAGAGCGGATCTCCATGGCCCTGCTGGCCATGGCGATCAAAAAGCTGGGCCACGAGGCCCAGTCGTTCACCGGCAGCCAGGCGGGTGTCATCACCGACTCGGTCCACAACAAGGCCCGGATCATCGACGTCACGCCGGGCCGGATCAAGACCTCGGTGGACGAGGGCAACATCGCGATCGTCGCCGGTTTCCAGGGCGTCAGCCAGGACACCAAGGACATCACCACGCTCGGCCGCGGCGGCTCCGACACCACCGCGGTGGCCCTCGCCGCCGCCCTGGACGCCGATGTCTGCGAGATCTACACCGACGTCGACGGCGTGTTCACCGCCGACCCGCGCGTGGTGAAGAAGGCCCGGAAGATCGACTGGATCTCCTTCGAGGACATGCTCGAACTGGCCGCTTCCGGGTCGAAGGTGCTGCTCCACCGCTGTGTGGAGTACGCCCGCCGGTACAACATCCCGATCCACGTCCGGTCCAGCTTCAGCGGACTTCAGGGCACATGGGTCAGCAGCGAGCCGATTACGCAAGGGGACAAGCAGGTGGAGCAGGCTCTCATCTCCGGTGTCGCGCACGACACCTCCGAGGCCAAGGTCACGGTCGTCGGCGTGCCGGACAAGCCGGGCGAGGCGGCCTCGATCTTCCGCACGATCGCCGACGCCGAGATCAACATCGACATGGTCGTGCAGAACGTGTCCGCCGCCTCCACGGGCCTGACGGACATCTCCTTCACGCTGCCGAAGACCGAGGGCCGCAAGGCCATCGACGCGCTGGAGAAGAACAAGGCCGGCATCGGCTTCGACTCCCTGCGCTACGACGACCAGATCGGCAAGATCTCCCTCGTCGGCGCCGGCATGAAGACCAACCCGGGCGTCACGGCCGACTTCTTCACGGCCCTGTCCGACGCGGGCGTGAACATCGAGCTGATCTCGACCTCCGAGATCCGCATCTCGGTCGTCACCCGCGCCGACGACGTCCCCGAGGCCGTCCGCGCCGTGCACTCCGCGTTCGGGCTCGACTCCGACAGCGACGAGGCCGTCGTCTACGGAGGCACCGGCCGCTGATGGCCGATCTCCGACAGGACGCCCGGACCGGACGGTCCGGGCGTCCGACGCTTGCCGTGGTGGGGGCGACCGGAGCCGTCGGCACGGTCATGCTCCGGATCCTGTCCCAGCGGGCCGACGTCTGGGGCGAGATCCGGCTGATCGCCTCCCCGCGCTCGGCCGGCCGCAAACTGACCGTCCGCGGCGAGGAGACCGAGGTCGTCGCGCTCGCCGAGGAGGCCTTCGACGGCGTCGACGTCGCCATGTTCGACGTCCCCGACGAGGTCGCCGAGCGGTGGGCGCCCGTCGCCGCCGCCAAGGGCGCGGTGGTCGTCGACAACTCCGGCGTGTTCCGGATGGACCCGGACGTGCCGCTCGTCGTGCCCGAGGTCAACCCGCACGCCGTGCGGATGCGTCCGCGCGGGATCATCGCCAACCCCAGCTGCACGACGCTCTCCATGATCGTGGCCCTGGGCGCGCTGCACGCCGAGTTCGGCCTGCGCGAGCTGGTCGCCTCCTCGTACCAGGCCGTCAGCGGCGCCGGGCGCGCCGGCGTGGAGACCCTGCGCCGGCAGCTGTCCCTGGTCGCGGGCACGGAGCTGGGCGTGCACCCGGGCGACGTACGCCGGGCCGTCGGCGACGGGACCGGGCCGTTCCCCGAGCCGGTCGCGCTGAACGTCGTGCCCTGGACCGGTACGGCGTGCGAGGACGGCTGGTCGTCGGAGGAGCTGAAGGTGCGGGACGAGGCCCGCAAGATCCTCGGTCTGCCCGGCCTTCCCGTGGCCGTCACCTGTGTCCGGGTGCCGGTGATCACCACGCACTCGGTGACCGTGCACGCCCGCTTCGAGGGCGAGGTCACCGTCGACAAGGCCCGCGAGATCCTCGCCACGGCGCCCGGGGTCGTGCTGTTCGACAACCCGGCCGCGGGGGAGTTCCCGACCCCCGCCGACGTGGTCGGCACCGACCCGACCTGGGTCGGTCGGGTCCGGCGTGCGCTGGACGACCCCACGGCGCTGGAACTGTTCGTGTGCGGGGACAACCTGCGCAAGGGCTCCGCGCTCAACACCGCTCAGATCGCCGAGGTGGTCGCGGCCGAGCTGTCCCGACCCGTGTGAGCCGGCAGACGGCGCGACCGTCTCCTACCGCAGGCCGCAGGTCGCCGGGTGTCGTGGCGTTTCCGCCGCGCCGAATCCCCCGGCCGATGTCAGAGGCGGTTTGTAGGATCTGTGGACGACATGTGAGCCGGTCGATGATCCGGACCACTTGTCCATGGCGCTTCGGCATCAGAGGATTTACCTCCCCGCTCTCCGCAACCGCGCGAAGGGCGGGGAGCGTCTTTGCGGTCGCCCTTCGGCCGTGGGAGCGCTTACAGGCGTGGGGACGCCTGGAACCGGGCGTGGGGACGTCCGTTCACATTTGGATATAAGGGAAGAGCGGGACGCATGAGGGCCATGAACGCACCATCGACTGTGCTGCCTGACGCGGGTAGACCGGCAACAGCGACGGTCGGCGTGAAAGTGATGCCCGGCACGTACAACCCTCACGGGGGTCAGCGTGTCCAACAGGCGTGGCAGAGGTACTCGACTTCAGTGCGGCGCGCGGCGCGGTCCTCCGACCGCCCCGTCCGGCGGCTCTCCGACCCCGCATGGCCGGTACGCCCGGTGGCATGCCGGTGATCGCGCCCGTGCCCGCAGCGCGGCCGGCCCGCATACCCGACCAGCGTGACGGCGCAGAGGACGGCGTGGCGGCCGGGACCTCCGTCGACCACCTCACCGAGACCTACCGGGCGCACTACCGCTCGCTGCTGGGCCTCGCCGCCCTCCTCCTCGACGACACCGCCTCCTGCGAGGACGTCGTCCAGGAGGCGTTCATCCGTGTCCACTCCGCCCGCAAGCGCGTCCGGGACCCCGAGAAGACCCTGGCGTACCTGCGCCAGACCGTCGTCAACCTCTCCCGTTCCGCGCTGCGCCGCCGCATACTCGGCCTGAAGCTGCTGTCGAAGCCCATGCCCGACATGGCCAGCGCCGAGGAAGGTGCCTACGACCAGCTGGAGCGCGACTCCCTCATCAAGGCGATGAAGGGGCTGCAGCGCCGCCAGCGCGAGGTGCTGGTGCTGCGCTACTTCGCGGACATGACCGAGGCGCAGGTCGCCGAGACGCTCGGCATATCCCTCGGCTCCGTCAAGGCCTACGGATCGCGCGGTATCGCGGCGCTCCGGCTGGCCATGGAGGCGCCGGCATGAGGGACGGCAACGGCACCGGCGGCAACGGGCGCGACCGCCCCGAGCCCGTCGAGCGCCTGGGAGAGTGGCAGGCGCCGACAAGGCGGCACGGGCAAGATCCGAAGCAATCGCACGCTGGGAACGGAACTGTGAACCACGGCCCCGACGACCAGAACCCCGAAGGGTTCGACTCGGACGAGCTGGACCTGCGCACAATGCTGCACCAGGTGGTGCAGGAGGTGGAACCGCGCGACGGCACCCTGGACTACCTGCGCAAGGCGGTACCGCAGCGGCGGGCCCGCAAGCGGCAGGCCGTCGTCGGCATGGCGGCCGCCGCGCTCTTCATCGGCACGGCCGTCCCCGCCCTCGTGCACGTCTCCAACGCCACCGGCTCCGAGGCCAACCCGGCCGCCATCGGCCACACCTCGCAGACCCAGGGCGGTACGAGTCAGGGCAAGGGCCCGGACGGCGGCGAGAGCACCGCGGGCGGCTCCTCCGGCAAGGCCGAGGGCAAGGAGAAGGGCGACAAGAAGGAGAAGGGCAAGGGCAAGGGGGCCGGCACCTCCACCGGCGCGTCCCAGGGCGGCGGTACCGGCCCTTCCTCCACCGCCGCCGCAGGCATCCAGGCGTGCACCGCGGCCCAGCTCGGCCCCGCCTCCGGAAGCGCGGGCGCCCCCGACTCCACCGGCGCGGTCTCCGGCTCCTTCCGCGTCACCAACGTCTCCGGCGCGGCATGCACGGTCACCGGCCCCGGCTCGGTGAGCGTGCTGCCGCAGGGCGCGGCCGACGTCAGCAAGGTCGGTCAGGCCCGCCACACCGCGGGCGACGCGGCGGCCGGTCTGCTGCCCGACCCGTCCCTGGAGGCCGCCCAGCTGGTGCTCCAGCCGGGCATCGGCTACGACGTGAAGTTCGCCTGGGTGCCCTCCGAGACCTGCCCCACTCCCGGCGGCAGCGTCGGCGGCCCCGACCCCAGCCCGGATCCGACCCCGTCGGAGGACCCGACGACCACGGCCGGCACCTCCACCGGCGGCGACACGGGCACGGCCCCCCAGCTGGTCAGGGAGGACGGCACGGTCGACGGCAGTGTGGCGGTGACGTACACCCCGGTCACCGGCTCGGGCGCGAACACGGTGACGGTGTCCAACGCGTGCGCGGGCACCGTGTACTGGACGGGCGTGCTGGCGGGATCGTAGGCGGGGGCGCGGCCCGTCAGGGGTTGCGGACCCACCCGGCCCGGGCGAAGGCGCCGCTCACTTCGCAGCGGCGTCCACCGTGACAGGCTCCTCGTCCGCGACCAGACCCAGCTCCGCGTCCCGCGCGAACTCCACCTCGCGCCGCAGCAGCCGGAACCACATGAAGATCACGAACCCCACGAAGGCGAACCACTCGGCGGTGTAGCCCAGGTTCTGGAACGCCTTCAGGTCCAGGCCCGAATCCGGCGGCGCGGCGGCCGGCACCGCCTTCATCCCCGCGTCGCCCTTCGACAGGGTGACCCACGCGTCGTACACGTCGTACGGCACCAGGTTGACCAGGGACGCCGCGCTGATCGCCGCGGTCTGCCCGGCCGGCAGGCCGCCCTGCGCACTGACTCCGTTGTCGCCGGGCGTCTCCGACGCCTGCAGCGCCCCGGTGATCGTGACCTCACCGGACGGCGGGGCGGGAACCTTCGCCGCGCCGGGAGCCCCGGGCAGCCATCCGCGCACCACCGGCAGCGCCTCACCCGAGTCGGTCCGCAGCAGCGTCAGCACGTAGAAGCCCTGCTTGCCGTCGAGTTCCCGCCCGGGCACCAGCAGCTGCTTGCCGTACCGCCCGCTCGCGGTGACCAGCTTCCCGGAGGTCGCCTTGTCCACCGGCAGCATGTCCTTCAGGGGCCGGGGCGCCTCGCGCCGGGCCTCGGAGACCTGCTCGGTCGCGGTGCGATGGTCCCGCACCCGGTCCTCGAACCGGCCCAGCTGCCAGGACCCCATGAAGACGCAGAAGGGGATGGACAACAGCACGAAGACGTTGATCCCCCACCATCGGGGCGTCAGCAGAAACCGGTACACACCCCCACGGTACGGGGCTGTCGGGCGGCCCCGGCCCGCGGGGTCGGCGACGCAGCGGGCCCGGCGGCCGGTTCCGGAGGCCGTGAAGCCCCCTGCGGTCAGTCCTTGCGGGCCCGGATCGAGTACATCAGCGGAATCCGCGGCCGGCCCGCGGGGAAGCGGAAGTAGCCGTCCCGCCGCTCGAAGTTCTCGAACCGCCGGAACAGCGACACGTCGTGCTCGTGCAGGAACTCGATCCGCAACCCGGCCGCCGCGAGCGCCGAGACGACCTCGCCGACCGGATGCTGCCACTCCACCCGCCGGCCGTGGGTGAACTCGGCGTCCTCGGCCGCGTACGACCCCGCGCTCTCCTCGATCCAGGCGTCGCGGGCGAAGTAGTCGTGCACGATCCGCGAACCGGTCTCGTCGTCGAGGACGTCGGTGAGCGGGTGGAACTCGGCGAGGTAGAGGAACCCGCCGGGCGCCACCAGCGACGCCACGGTCGCCGCCCAGCGCCCGATGTCGGGCAGCCAGCACAACGCGCCGCCGCCGGTGTACACGATGTCGTACGACGGGTCCGGGACCGCGGCCGCCGCGTCGTACACGTCCGCCGCCACGAACTCCGCCCGGTCCGGGCCGAGACCCAGGTCGCGCGCGAGACCGCGGGCCAGGCCGACCGCGGGTCGGGAGAAGTCCAGGCCGACGACGCGGGCGGCGCCGTGCCGGGCCCAGGACAGCGTGTCGAGGCCGATGTGGCACTGCAGATGCAGCAGAGAGCGGTTGCCGACCTCGCCCACCTCGGCGAGCTCGAAGTCGCGCAAGGGGTCCTGACCGGCCCGGAAGGCGTCCAGGTCGTAGAAGTCACCGGCGACGTGCAGCGGGACGCGCTCGTCCCAGTGGGCGCGGTTGGCCTCGTTCCAGTCGGCGGGGGCGGGGGAGTACATGGCCGGGACTCCTGACCTGGTGGGAGGGGTGACTGGTGGAGGTTATCCACAGGCTGGGGACCTCGCGAGCGGATTGTCGGCCGGGGCGGGCAGTATGGGGCCATGACTGAGAGCAACGGGTCCGACGAGCGGGATCAGCGGGACCAGCACGAGCAAGCGGTACGGGCGGGACGGCAGGAGGGGATGCCGGACTGGGAGAAGCGCTTTCGGGCGCCCCGGGTGTCCTTGCCCGACTGGGCGGAGGACGCGCCGGACCGCTCCCTGTTCGTCTCGAACGCCACGGGGACGTACGAGCTGTACGCCTGGGACCGGTCGACCGGCGAGCAGCGCCAGGTGACGGACCGGCCCAACGGCACGACGGACGGCGTGCTGTCCCCGGACGGCGCGTGGATCTGGTGGTTCGACGACAAGGACGGCGACGAGTTCGGCGTGTGGCGCCGCCAGCCCTTCGAGGGCGGCGCGGACGAACCGGCCGCCGCGGGCCTGGAGCCCTCCTACCCGGCGGGCCTCGCCCTCGGCCGCGACGGGCGTACGGCGGTCGTCGGCCGCTCCACGGACGAGGACGGCACGACCATCCACCTCGTCCGCACCGGCGAGGAGCCGACGGAGATCTACCGCCACCGCGAGTCGGCCGGTGTCGGCGACCTCTCCCACGACGGCTCGCTCATCGCCGTCGAGCACACCGAACACGGCGACGCGATGCACTCGGCGCTGCGTGTCCTGCGCCCCGACGGCACGGCGGTCGCCGACCTCGACGACACCGAGGGCGGCACCCGCGAGCTGGGCCTCGAGGTCCTCGGCTTCGCACCCGTCGACGGCGACACGCGCCTGCTCATCGGCCACCAGCGCCGCGGCCGCTGGGAGCCCCTGGTGTGGGACGTGGCCACCGGCGAGGAGACGGACCTGGCGCTGGAGCTGCCGGGCGACGTCAGCGCCGAGTGGTACCCGGACGGCAGCGGTCTGCTCATCGCCCACAGTTTCGAGGCCCGCAGCGAGCTGTTCCGCTACGACCTGTCCGGCCGCGCCCTGACGGAGATCCCGACCCCGCCGGGCACGGTCTCCGGCGCGACGGCCCGGCCCGACGGCAGCGTGGAGTACCTGTGGTCCTCGGCGGCCGAGCCGTCGGCGGTCCGCTCCACGGCGGGCGGTGTGGTGCTCGACCCGCCCGGCATGAAGTCGCCCGGTTCGGTGCCGGTGCAGGACGTGTGGGTGGAGGGGCCGGGGGGCCGCATCCACGCCCTCGTCCAGAAGCCGCAGGGCAGCACCGGACCGCTCCCCACGGTCTTCGACATCCACGGCGGTCCCACCTGGCACGACAGCGACTCCTTCGCGGCGGGCCCCGCCGCCTGGGTGGACCACGGCTACGCGGTGATCCGTGTCAACTACCGCGGTTCCACCGGCTACGGCCGTGCCTGGACGGACGCCCTGAAGCACCGCGTCGGCCTCATCGAACTGGAGGACATCGCCGCGGTCCGTGAATGGGCCGTCGGCTCCGGTATCGCCGACCCGGACCGCCTCGTCCTCACCGGCGGTTCCTGGGGCGGCTACCTCACCCTCCTCGGCCTCGGCGTCCAGCCCGACGCGTGGACGCTCGGCATCGCGGCGGTGCCCGTCGCCGACTACGTCACGGCGTACCACGACGAGATGGAAGCGCTGAAGGCGATGGACCGCACGCTCCTGGGCGGCACCCCCGAGGAGGTCCCCGACCGCTTCGAGGCCTCGTCCCCCCTCACCTACGTCGACCGGGTCAAGGCGCCGGTCTACATCTCGGCCGGCGTCAACGACCCACGCTGTCCGATCCGGCAGATCGAGAACTACGTCAAGCGCCTTGAGGCGCGGGGCGCGGTGCACGAGGTGTATCGCTACGACGCCGGGCACGGGTCGCTGGTGGTGGACGAACGGATCAAGCAGGTGCGGTTGGAGCTGGAGTTCGCGGAGCGGCACCTCAAGGGGGTGCCGGGCGCCCAGTAGCTCTGGAGGCGGGGGTGGTTCGGCGGCTGGGGGTGGGGTGTGGCTGATCCGCGCAGGTCCCCGCGCCCCCAGGGCTGCTTCGCAACCGGGCCCGGCACCGACCGGGGCACCTTGTGACGCCGAGCCGTGAACACCGCTCGGCGTCACGCCCCGGCCCGCTCCCGCCGTCTCCGCCCCAGCAGATCCGCAAGCCCCCGCCGCGTCGCCGCCAGCACCACCCGGTCCCCGGGCCCCAGCACATACGTGGGAGGCAGATCCCACACCAGCCCCGAAGCCGGCAGTCGCTCCTCACCCGGGGACTCGGCCTCTCCCCGGCGCCCCCCGGGAGGTGACGTGTTGAGCGCCAGCACCCGCCAGGCACCGGCCCGGAACGCTTCCCCGACCGTCCGCCCCTCCAGCTGCGGATGCCCGGCCACTTCCACCTCGGCGAACAGCAGCACCCGCCGCTCCACCGGGATCGCCCCGAGGATCTGCCGCCCCATCATCGCTCCGGCGAACGCGGGCGCGGCCAGATGCGACACACTCCGGCTCCGCGTCAGGGCGAACGGGTGCGCGGCCCGCAGCGTCCGGTACACGGCCGTGGCGAAGTCGTCGTCGTACAGCCGCAGCACGACCCGCAGGTCGGGCCGTACGGACCGCGCGTACAGCGAGGCTTCCAGATTCGTCGTGTCCGCGCTGGTCAGCGCCAGCAGGGCATGGGCGCGGTGGATCTTCGCGGCCTCCAGCACGCCCTCCTGCGTGACGTCACCGAGCACCACCGGCACCCGCAGCCGCCGCGCCGTGGCCATCCCGCGCGCGTCCGGATCGGACTCCACGCACACCACGGGGATGTTCAGTTCCCGCAGCCGCGTCAGCACGCGCGTCCCGATCTTGCCGAGCCCGAGCAGCACCACGTGCCCGCCGAGCCCCCGGGGCGGCTTGCGCAGGGCGGACGCGCTGCGGAACGTGCCGAGCGCTTCCAGCACCGCGGCCAGCAGCACCGGCAGCAGCAGCAATCCGACCAGACCGGACAGCAGTTGCAGCACCTGCTGTCCCGTCGACTCGTGGAACGCGGGATCGTTGATGCCGAACAGATCGAGCAGCGTGATGTACGTCGCGTACAGCGGATGCGCGCCGGTCACGATCATCAACCCGACGGCGAGCGCCAGCACACAGCCCACCAGGCCGGCCAGCGACCACCGCAACCGCCGCGAGAACAACGAGGCGAACGGCGGCACACCGGCCCGCCCGGCGGGAAGGGACGGCCCGGAGTACGACACCTGCTCCAGAACCACGGTCCCGCGCCCGGTCGCCGACGCCACGGCCGCCTCGTCGGGCAGGAGTTGCGGCCCGAGCTCTCCGCTGCCCTCCGAACCGTCCGCGCCGGCCGGGTCGTTGCTCGTCGCGGACAGCAGCGCCAGGGTGCACAGCCCCGGGTCGGCCACCTCGCCCGGCCGCGGCGGCTGCCGTTCCACCGCCCGCAGCACGAGCCCTTCCGTCTGAACGACCTTGCTGGTGCCGACCAGCGCGGTGGCGGCCAGTGCGGGCGCGGCCGTGTCGGCGTCGGACAGCACCGTCGTCGACGCGTCGATACCCGCTCCCTGACCGTCCCCGGAGGCGACGGCGGCGGTCTGGTCCAGCAGTTCCTCGATGTGCTGCCCCAACCGCCGGTTGTAGAGCCGCAGTACGAGGCGGATACGGGGGTTGAGCCGGCGGGCCGTGAGCGCGGCGCGGATGTTGGTCTCGTCGTCGTCGAAGACGAGAGCCAGCGCCGCCGCCCGGTCGGCGCCCACCTCGGTGAGCACCGCCTCGGTGATCTCCGGTGCCTCCACGAGCTGTTCGTTCGCGACCGGTTCGCCGCTCGCGCCGGTCCGGTTGACGGCTGCGTTCACGACCCGGTCCAGCAGCGCGGCGGAGGCGGCCCGGGCCCGTCCGACCACGGGCTGCCGCACCCGCCTGCCGGAGGGCGGCACGACCAGCGTGACCTGCTCGGCGTAGACGCCGCGGAGTTCGGCGGCCAGCCGGTGCGCGAGGCCGTCGTCACCGCACACGATCATGTGCGTGGCCGGATCACTCGGCTGACCTTGGTTCGGAACGCTCCCCACGAGGAGAAGACTGCCTCACCGGGACGGCCGGTTCCAGAAGGGGCCGGTGCGGTGTGAACGCCCGGCCGTCGCCGCCCGTACGAATGGGGAGGGAATGGGCAATGCCCTCGCGCACCACCGGAGGTACCGGGC
Organism: Streptomyces sp. NPDC037100; assembly: GCF_055606225.1. Taxonomy (NCBI): domain Bacteria; kingdom Bacillati; phylum Actinomycetota; class Actinomycetes; order Kitasatosporales; family Streptomycetaceae; genus Streptomyces; species Streptomyces sp. NPDC037100. The sequence goes on from NZ_JBVJSX010000003.1 coordinate 704,643, forward strand.
CCGTGGCCATCACGAACAGAGCCCCGCAGGACAGCGGTGAGCGCGACGACGCCGAGAAGGCTCCGGGCAGGGGCACCGGGGCGGGCCCTCGCGGGAACGCCGATACGGGCCCTCGCGGGAACGCCGATACGGGCTCGGGCGGGGTAGCCGATACGGGCTCGGGCGGGGTAGCCGATACGGGCTCGGGTGGGGACGTCGGGGCGGGCCCGGGGCGGGATTCCGATACGGGTCCGGGCGGGGACGCCGGGACCGGCCCGGGCAAGGAGGAGGCCCGGTATCTCAACTCGCCCCTCCTGCTCACCCTTCTGCTGCTCACGGCGGTGATGTTCCAGGACCCGATCCGCGGTGCCCTGGCCGCACCGGTGATGCAGAGCTGGATGACGGTGTTCGTCGCGGTCATGGTCCAGGCGCTGCCGTTCCTGGTGCTCGGGGTGCTGCTGTCGGCGGCCATCGCGGTGTTCGTGCCGCCGTCGTTCTTCGCCCGGGCTCTGCCCGAGCACCCGGCCCTCGCGGTGCCGGTCGCGGGCGCGGCGGGCGTGGTGCTGCCGGGCTGCGAGTGCGCGTCCGTGCCGGTGGCCGGCGCTCTGGTCCGCCGCGGGGTCACACCGGCGGCGGCCCTGGCCTTCCTCCTGTCGGCGCCCGCCATCAACCCGATCGTGCTGACGGCGACGGCCGTGGCGTTCCCCGGCAACCCGGAGATGGTCCTGGCCCGCTTCGTCGCGAGCCTGCTGGTGGCCTGCTCGATGGGCTGGCTCTGGCACCGCCTCGGCCGCACGGACTGGCTCCGTCCCCCGGCCCGCGCGTCGCACGAGGGGCAGGGCAGGGGAGCGGCCTTCTGGGGCTCGGTCCGCCACGACGTGACGCACGCAGGCGGATTCCTGGTGATCGGCGCGATGGCCGCCGCCACCCTGAAGGCGGTCGTCCCCGCGCAGTGGCTGAGCCTCGCGGCCGGCCACCCCGTGCTGTCGGTCCTGGTCCTCGCGGTCCTGGCCGTCCTGCTCTCCATCTGCTCGGAGGCGGACGCGTTCGTGGCGGCGTCCCTGACCCAGTTCTCCCTGACGGCCCGTCTGACGTTCCTGGTCGTCGGTCCGATGATCGACCTGAAGCTCTTCGCGATGCAGGCGGGCACCTTCGGCCGCGCCTTCGCCCTGCGCTTCGCCCCCGCGACCTTCGCCCTGGCCGTCGTCGTGTCGGCCCTGACCGGAACGGTCCTGCTGTGAACCGCCTGGCCCAGACGGCCCTCCTCTTCCTGCTCGGCGCGACCCTCCTGCACGCCGCCACGACCGACCTCTACCTGCGTTACGTCAAAGAGGGGCTGCGCCCCCTGGTCCTCCTGGCGGGCGCGGTCCTGATCGCCACGGCGGCGGCCACCCTCTGGTACGACCGCCGCAGCGCCCCCACGCACGACCACCACCGCGAACCCCGCGTCTCCTGGCTCCTCACGCTCCCGGTCCTCGCCCTGATCCTGGTCGCCCCGCCGGCCCTGGGCTCCTACAGCGCGGCGCACACCGGTACGGCCCTGACGAAACCCTTCGGCTTTCCGGCCCTCCCCACCGGCGACGCGCCCCTGCGCCTGGCCGTGGCGGACTACGCCGGCCGCGCGATCTACGACGACGGCCGCGCCCTCCACGACCGCGAGTTGAAGATCACCGGCTTCGTCACCCTGGACCGGACGGGCGCCCCCTACCTGGCCCGCATGGGCCTCAACTGCTGCGCCGCCGACGCCCAGCCGGTCAAGATCGCCCTGACGGGCAACACCCCACCGGTCCTGAGGCCGGACACCTGGCTGGAGATCACGGGCACCTACACCCCCCGCCGCACCAAGGACCCCGTCAACAACGGCCCCATCCCCTACCTCGAGGTGACGACCGCGAGGCCGGTCCCCACACCGCACGACCCGTACGACGAGACGTGGAACTCCTGAACTGCGGTGTGGAGCAGTCTTTTTGGGGTAATCGGACGACACCGCTGACCAGCGAGGGGTAGGCATGACCACACTCCGAGGCGAGCGCACGGCGGACCTCGGCCGGCCGCTTCCGCCCGAGGCGGCCCGCGAGGAACTGGCGAGGGCCGACCACCGAGCGGGCCTGACCCTGGCCACCCTCGGCGCCGCCCTGGCCGCGCTCCTCACCGCGATCACCGCCGGGGTCATCACCCCCGCCCAGTACGCCGCGGTCCCCCAGCTCCTCCTCTGGACCGGCTGCGCGGCCTGCGCCCCGTCCCTGGTCCTGCTGAGCCTGGCGAGGACGCCCCACCCGGCCCCGACCGCCGACATCCCGCCGCAGCTGCTGACCCGGACCACCCGCGTCAAGCACCGCCGGATTCGGCACGCGATGACATGGGGGGCGGCGTTCCTCGCCCTGACCCTCGCGGGGACGCTGGCGGGGGTGCTCTCCTAGGCTGCCCGCCGGATCACCGACCGGCGCGCGGGGCCGGGGATGTGCCCCCCCGGAAGCCGCTCCGACCCGCGGGGCCGGGGATGTGCCGTCCCCGGGAAGCCGCTCCGACCCGGTTTGGAGTGCGGCTGGAGTCTCGCTCGCGAAGGTATCCAGGGCCGTCGCTCGTGGGGACGGCATCTGTAACTCTCGGCGAAGAGACCGCGAACGTCTCGAGACTCGTGACGGGGAGTTCCGCATGCCCAATGCCGTTTCCTGTACCGACCCTGCGGCGGAAGCTGCCGTTCCGTCCTTCGAAGCCGCCACCGGAACCCTCCTTCGCCAGTTGGTGCTGGCGGCCGGGCCGCTGACCGTGCTCCAGATCGGCTGCCCGTACGCCTCGTGCACCGCCGGGCTCGCGGCCGCGATGAGCGAGAACGGGCACGGCCGGGTCATCTGCTGCGAGCCGGAAGCCGTACGTGCCGAGGCGGCCGCGACGGCGGTCGAGAAGGCCGGACTCGGACGGTACGCGGACGTACGGGTGGGTCGTCCCGAGCGGTCGCTGGCGACCGTCCCCGGGCCGGTGGACCTGCTGCTGCTCGGCGGCCCGCCGGAGTCCTTCCTGCGGCTGCTGAAGCTGGTGGAACCCAGGATGCTGCCGGGCGCGGTGGTGGTGGCCCTCGGCGTGCGGGACGTGCCGGCGCCGTGCGCGGAGTTCCTCGCCCATGTCCGGTTCTCCGGCGGCGGCTACGTGTCGCTGCCCCTTCCCTTCGACGGCGGCGTGGAAATGGCCGTCCGAGCCGCCTGACACCTCCGTGCCGCCTGACCGCATCCGTCTCGACTGACGCATGCGCGCCGCCTGACCGCATCCGCGCCGGCCGCCCTCTAGGAGTGCCGTGTCCCTTCGTCCGTTCGATCCGGAGTTCCTGCCCGAGGGACACCCCGACAAGAAGACCGTCCCGCCTCGCGTCACCGCCCCGCGCGCCGTCTGGCGAGGGCTGGTGCGTTACCTGCTGCTGCCGGCGTACCGCGCGCTCGTGGCCCTCGGCTCCGTGCACGTGGCCGTGCTCTGGCACCCGGAGTTCGGGCCCGTGTGCGTGCCGCCGCGGCAGGAGCAGCCCGGCGGGCAGTCCGGCGGGCAGTCCGGCTACAGGGCGTTTCGAGCGGGTCTTGAGAGCGGGCCGGAAGCCTGGCCCGGGCAACCCACTCGCCCTGTTCCGCCAGTTCCACCGGCTTTCCCGGAGAATCGAGGAGATCTGTGATGAGCGACGTACGACTGGTCGGCACCTGGACCACGCAGTTGGACGACGACGGCAAGGCGGTCCCCGGGCTCGTCAGCTTCTCGGCGGACGGCACGGTCGTCTCCACCCAGCTCAACACGAAGAACATCGGCCTGGGCACCTGGCGTGTCACGGGCCCGGACAGTTTCGAGTACGGCTTCCACATCCTGGCCGCCGACCCCGAGGGCAACCACGTGGGGGAGGCACACGTGCGGGTGTCGGGCGAGTTCGTCTCGGACACCGAGTGGCAGGGCACCGGCGGTGCCGAGTTCTTCGACCCGCAGGGCACCAAGCTGCGCGGGCACGCGGGGTCCAAGGTGACCGCCGGCAAGTTCGGCATCGACGACTGATGCGGGCGGCGGCGCTGCGGGACCGGCTCGACGGGGACCTGGTTCTGCCGGACGAGGCGGGCTTCGCTCTGGCCCGGCAGCTTCAGAACACCGAGTACGACACGATCGAGCCGTACGCCGTCGCGTACTGCGCCTCCGAGCGGGATGTCGCGCTGTGCGTGCGGTACGCCCGGGAGCGGGGGGTGCGGCTGCACGTCCGGGGCGGCGGTCACAGCTTCAACGGCTGGTCGACCGGTGAGGGGCTGGTCGTCGACCTGTCCCGGATGAACCACGTCGTCGCCGAGGGGCCCGTGGTGCGGCTGGGGGCGGGCGTCCAGTCGCTGGACGCGCTGGACGCCCTGCGGACCCAGGGGCGGCAGCTCGTCACCGGGACGTTTCCCACGGTCGCCGCGGGCGGATTCCTGACCGGCGGCGGGATCGGCTGGCAGACGCGGAAGTTCGGGCTGGGCAGCGACCGGGTCGCCGCGGCGCGTGTCGTGCTCGCGGACGGCAGGACCGTCCGCTGCTCGCCCACGGAGGAGCCGGACCTGTACTGGGCGTCGCGCGGTGGCGGCGGAGGCACCTTCGGGGTGGTCACGGAGTTCGAGGTGCGCTCCATCGACGCGCCCGCCCTGACCGGCTTCGAGACGCTGTGGGCGTTCGACGACGCCGTGGAGGTGCTGACGGCCTGGCAGGAGTGGGCCGTCGACGGCCCCGACGAACTCGGCACCTCCCTGGTCGTGCTGCCGGGCATGTTCGGGCCCGGCGGGCGTCCGGTGGTCCGGGTCTGGGGGGTGCACCTGGGGCCGGACGAGGCGCTGCGCGACGGGCTGGACGAGCTGGTGGAGCGGGCCGGGTGCAAGCCGTTGAGCAGGACCGTCGGTGCGCGGGGCGGCTACGCCGAGGTGATGCACGAGGCGCTGTGCGGCTCGAAGTCGGTGTCCCGGTGCCGTCGTACGGGCACCGGGCCCGAGGCCGAGGGGCACCGCCACCCGTCCACCCGGCAGAGTTACCGGCTCACCGGCCGGTCCGCGACCCGGGCGGAGTCGGCGGCGCTGCTCGACGCCTGGGACCCCGCGCTCGACGCGGCGGGGCAGGAGCGCTATCTGCTGTGCATCGCCCTGGGCGGTGCGGCGAGCCGGGTGCCGGGCGGCGCGACCGCCTACGCGCACCGCGACGCGCGGTTCCTGGTCGGCTATCAGTTCGCCTGCCGCGAGGCGGTGACGGACCCGGCGGCACCGGCGCGGCTGACCGCGCTGGCGGACCGTGCGGCCGCGGCACTCACGCCGCTCGCCTGCGGCTCGTACATCAACTTCCCCAGCTCGCGGGTGGGCGAGGACTGGGAGACGGAGTACTTCGGCGCGAACCGGACCCGGCTGCGCGCCGCGAAGCGGGCCTACGACCCGGAGGACTTCTTCCGGCACGCGCAGAGCATCGGCCGTGCCCCGACGACCGAGGTGGACTCATGAGGACGGATCTGCGGAACAAGGTCGTGCTGGTCACCGGCGCCTCCTCGGGGATCGGCCGGGCGACGGCCGTGGCGTACGGGGAGGAGGGGGCCAGGGTCGCGATCACGTACCACAGCGACGAGGACGGGGCCCGGGAGACGGCACGGCTGGTGACCGAGGCGGGCGGGACACCGCTGGTGGTGCGCTACGACCTCGCGGACGAGCGCTGCATACGGGACGCCGTCGGGCGGGTCGCCGAGGAGTGGGGCGGCATCGACGTGCTGGTGGCCAACGCGGTGGTCTGGAGCGAGGCGATCCCGCGGCCCGGGCAGCCGGTGCCGCGCTTCGAGGACGTCCCGGCGAAGCAGTGGCAGGAGGTGCTGCGCACGTCCGTCGATGCCGTGTTCCACACGCTCCAGGCCGTGCTGCCGTGGATGCGCGGACGGCCGTGGGGCCGGATCGTGCTGCTCGGCGCGGGCCTCGCGGACACCGGCAAGGCCGGGGCGGGGGCCTACGGCGCGGGCAAGTCCGCGCTCTTCGGGCTGATGCGCAGCCTGGCCTGGGAGCTGGGGCCGGACGGGATCCTGGTCAACATGGTGGTGCCCGGCCAGACCAGCACCGAGACCGTGCGGGCGCATGTGCCCCCGGGCTTTCTGGAGGAGAAGGGCAAGACCCTGCCGTCGGGCCGGATGTCCGCTCCCGAGGACGTGGCCCGGGCCGTCACCTTCCTCGGCTCGGCCGCCAACGGCAACACCAACGGCGAGACGCTCCGCGTGACGGGCGGCGCCTGACGGGCCGGACCGGCGTCCGCCCCGGTACGGGCCCCGTCGCATTCCAGGGATCTGGGAGTGCGGCGGGGCCCGCCCCCTTTTCCGGCCGGTGCTTGCGCCCGGTGTCGAGTTGTCCTGGACGGTGTTTCGAGAGGCCCGGGTCACCGTGTGGGGCATGGAGATTCGTAGCCTCGACGGCGATGAGCCGGCGACCATCGCCGCGTTGCTTCCCGGGTTCCGGGAGACCATGAGTCTGGAACTGCCCGGGGACCCGCCGGTGACGGAGGCCCTGCTGGCGCGGCTGTTCCAGCGGCGGCACGGGACGGAACGGATCGTGCTGGCCGCGTACGACGGCGGCACCCCGGCCGGTGTGCTGAAGCTCGGGCTGGATCTGGGCGACCCGAGCGGGCCGGGACACGGTTCGCTGTGGGTGTTCCCCGGCTTCCGGCGGCGCGGTGCCGGCCGGGCGCTGGCGGCCGCGGGGCTGGCGGCGCTGCGGGAGCGGGGGCGGGACCTGCTGCTCGCCGACGCTCCGAGGGCGGTGGCCGGTGAGCGGTTCGCGGCCGGGCTCGGAGCCGAACTCATCGGCGAGAGCGTGCGCCATCGGCTCCGTCCGGCCGGGCCCGCCTCGGCGGTGCTCCGGGCCGCGGCGGCCCGGCCGGTGCCCGGGTACCGCCTGGTGGCGTGGCGGGGGCCTTGCCCCGACGACCTGGTGGAGTCCTACGCGCGGGCCTGGAGCGGGCTGGAGGAGCGGGTCAACGGCCAGGCCAGGATCCGGCGTCCCTCCGCCGACGACGTACGGGCGCGGGAGGCCGAGGCGGAGCGGGCCGGGCATCTGCCCCACGTGGTGGCGGCGCTGCCCGAGCACGGCACCGCGATCGTCGGGTACGCCACCTTGTTCGTGCGCGACAGCCCGATGGCGGACGGCGGCGAGACGCTGGTGCTGCCGCAGCACCGGCGGCGCGGTCTCGCCACCTGGCTGAAGAGCGAGCTGCTGCTCGGGGCCGCCCGGGAGAACAGCCGGCTCGCGCTGGTCCAGGTCTTCAACGACACCGCCGACACGGCTGTCGTCGCGCTCAACCGGAAGCTCGGCTTCGAGGCCGATTCGTACTGGTCGACCTACGCGCTCAAGGCCTGAGCGGTCAGCACCCCCGGATCCGCCCCGACCCCCGAGTCCCGATCGAGAGCCGAGCGAGAGGAACCCATGACCACCGTGATCCCTGCCGGGCAGCGCACCCGCAACGCCGAGCTGATCCGCGAGCTGTACGGGACGCTCTACCGCGAGCGCCGCTTCGAGGAGGCGGATCGCTTCTTCCACGCCGACCACGTCGAGCACGACCCGGCCCACTGGCGGACGTCGGACCGTACGTTCCCGGCGCTGCGCGCGGACGTCGACCACCTGGTGGCCGGCAACGACCGGGTGATGCTCTTCGCGACCTGGACCGGACGCTCCCGGTCGGGCGCCGAACTCCGGTTGCACACCGCTGAGTTGTACCGTCTGGCGGACGGCAGGGCCGCCGAGCACTGGAACGTGGTGGACCGCGACGTGCTCGTCGCGCACGGCGTGGACGGCGGACCGGACCGGAGCGGTCAGCCGGCCGCCCCCGGTCTGCACGGCCCGCACAGCGACACCGAGCGGGCCAACGCGGAGCTGGTGCTCGGCGCGTATCGCGACGTCTTCAGCGAGCACCGGCTGGACCTGGCCGAGCACTACTACCACCAGGACTACCGGCACCACAACATGCGTACGGACGCGGTGCCGGACGGGCTCGACGCGTTCAAGGCGTTCTTCGCCGACAACATCGCCGCCTTCCCCGACCTGGTCACCACCGTGGACCACATCGTCGCCGCCGACGACCGGGTGATGGTCTTCGTGACCTGGACCGGCACGCTCACCGGCGCGTGGAGCGGAGGCGGCCCCTCCGGGCTGCCTCTGGAGATGCGTACCTGCGACCAGTTCCGGATCGAGCGCGGGAAGGTCGCGGAGCACTGGGAGGTCGTGGACTACCTGGCCCTGGGACGGGCCGGACTGCCGACCCCGTGAACCTGTGCCCGAGCCTGATCACCCAGAGAGGGACCGTGTGATGACCTCCGCTTCCGACCGTTCCGACAGCGCACCCGTACTGATCGTCGGCGGCAGCCTCGTCGGGCTGTCCACCGCTGTGTTCCTGGCCCGGCACGGGGTCCGGTGCACCCTGGTGGAACGCCATCCGGGCACGTCCATCCATCCGAGGGCCGTCGGCTACTACCCCCGTACCGGGGAGCTGCTGCGGCAGGCAGGGGTCGAGGACGCCGCCGTACGGGAGGCGTCCGGCTTCGCCACGCACCGCACCCGGGCCGGAGTGACCTCGCTGGCCGGTGAGGTGCTGTTCAGCAAGGAGGAGCTGGAGGGCGACGACGATCTGGGCGACCTCACCCCGTCCCGGCTGCTCCTGCTGCCGCAGGACCGGCTGGAGCCGCTGCTGCGGGACCGGGCGGTGGAGCTCGGCGCGGACCTCAGGTTCGGTACGGAGCTGGTGTCCTTCGCGGAGGACCCGGAGGGGGTCACCGCCGTTCTCGACGACGGCGCCGGTGGCACCCGTACCTTCCGCAGCTCCTACCTGGTGGCCTGCGACGGGCCGCGCAGTACCGTCCGGGAGGCGCTGAAGGTGCCCCGGCAGGGGCGCGGGGTGCTGTCCCGCCATGTCAGCATCGCGTTCGGCGCGGATCTGCGCCCGGTGCTGGGGGACCGCCGCTACAGCGTGGTCCATGTGCAGAACCCCCAGGTCACGGGCATCCTCGTGCATGACGACACCTTGACCGGGGGCACGCTCATCGTCGGGTACCGGCCCGAGGACGGGGAGAGCCTGGAGGACTTCACCGACGACCGCTGTGCCGAGCTGGTGGGGGCCGCGGTGGGAGCGCCGGGGGTCGAGGTGACGATTCGTTCGCGCTTCCCCTGGGACATGGCGGAGCAGGTGGCCGAGAGGTTCGTGCACGGCAGGGTGCTGCTGGCCGGGGACGCGGCGCATGTGGTGCCGCCGACCGGCGGCTACGGGGCCAACACCGGTATCGCCGACGCCCACAACCTCGCCTGGAAGCTCGCCCTGGTGGTCGGGGGCGTCGCGGGGGCCGGTCTCGTGGAGACGTACGACGCCGAGCGACGGCCCGTGGCGGTCTACACGGCCGAGCAGGGATCCCTCCAGCTCGCCCTGCGTTCCGGCAGCGCGACCGCGGAGCAGCGAGCGGCCGTCGCGGACGCGGTGACGGTGACGTCCGGCCAGGCCTACCGGTCCGCCGCGGTGGTGGCGGAGCCGGGCGGCGCGGACCTCCCGGTGGCCTCCGATCCGCGGGCGCTGCGCGGGGCGCCGGGCACCCGGGCGCCGTACGTGGAGCTCGTGCGCGGCGGTGAACCCGTGTCCACCCTCGACCTGTTCGGGCGGGACTTCGTCCTGCTGACCGGGGAGATGGGCCGCGAGTGGATCTCGGCGGCCGTCGCCGTCTCCGCCGAGCTGGGCGTGAAACTCACCGCCCGCCGGGTGGTGCCGGGGACGGACGCCGGGGCGGGCACGCTGGCCGACCCGCACGGCGGCTGGTCCGAGCGTTACGGCGGTGTGCGCCCCGAAGGGGCCGTGCTGGTACGGCCGGACGGAGTCGTCGCCTGGCGGTCACCGGGCGCGGATCCCGGGGGTGCGGAGGCAGCGGCGCTGGGGGCGGTCCTCAGGGGCGTGCTCGGTCGGGGCTGACAGGCCCCGGGCGCATCCGCGCTTCGGCGGGGGTGCGCCCAGCGTCCGGGGGTGCGCCCAGCGTCCGGGGGCCCCAGCGTCCGGGGGTGCGCCCAGCGTCCGGGGGCCCCAGCGTCCGGGGGTGCGTCGCGGGCCGGGCCGGGGTGGCGGGGGGCGTCCTCGGCCCGGCGGTTGCTGTTCCCCGCCCGCCCCGGTCAGGGGTGCGGGACAGCGTCGAAAGGCGGCTCCGCCGCGGGGCGCGACCAGTGACGACCCACCCGCCCACGCCCTACGACCGCACCCGGCCCGCCCGTCGCCGGCTACGCGGAGCCGTCGTGCTGCAACTCGCCCACGGAGTCCACGTACTTGATCAGCAGGCGGGCGAATTCGAGCCGCTCGTCCTCCGGCCAGTCCTGGGTGATGCGTTCGAAGGCCGCGCGCTGGTGGCGGCGGAAGCGCGCGAGCGTCTCGTGCCCCTCCGGGGTGAGCTGCAGGATCGTACGGCGGCCGTCGCGCTGCGAGGCCGCACGGATCAGATAACCGGCGGAGATGCAGTCGGAGACCATCCGGCTCGCCACGGAGGGGTCGACCGCGAGCCGCTCGCCCACGACACCGACGGTGATCTCCTGGCCCTCCTGGTCGGGCCCGTCCTGCACGATGTTGAGCACCAGCGTCCTGGTGAAGTCCTTGCGGGACACCTGCTTCTCCACATTCAGCACCTGCGCACGCCGCAGTCGGGAGAAGGCGGGACCGACAGCGTCGAGCAGATCCGCTGCCCGCGGCGGGGGCTGAGTCGAAGTGTCCATGTCCGCATTCTAAGCGAGTTGATTACGGCAGACGAGCATCTGTATGCTCTCAATCGACTGCATGACATTAAGCATATACCTGTAAGCGAACATCTATCGAGGGGGAACCTCATGTCCCAGTCCGTGCCACCCGAGCACTCCGATCGCGACGTCGAGATCGCCTACGACACCGACGTCGACTTCGACGTGCTGATCGTCGGCGGGGGCCCCGTCGGCATGCTGCTCGCCTCGGAGCTCCGGATCGCCCGCGTCCGGGCGGTCGTGCTCGAGCGGCTGCCCGAGCGCACCCCGCACTCCAAGGCCTTCGGGCTGCACGCCCGCTCCCTGGAGTCCCTCGACCGGCGCGGCCTGCTCAAGAGGTTCCGCGAGGGGGCCCGCTCCTGGAACAACGGTCACTTCGCCGGCCTCGACGAGTGGGTCGACTTCTCCACCCTCGACAGCGCCCACGGCTACGCCCTGCTCTCCGAGCAGACCCGGACCGAGCGGCTGCTGGAGGAGCGTGCCGCCGAGTTCGGCGCCGAGATCCGGCGCGGTCACGAGGTCACCGCGATACGCCAGGACGCCGACGGCGTCGAGGCCGAGGTGACCGGCCCCGACGGCACCTACACGCTGCGCACGCGGTACGCCGTGGGCTGCGACGGCGGCCGCAGCCTGGTCCGGCAGGAGGCGGGCATCGCCTTCCCCGGCACCGGCGGCCGGGTCACCGCCCGGCTCGGCGACGTGATCCTCGCCGACCGCGAGAACGCCCCCATGGGCATGGAGCGCACCGAGCGCGGCCTGCTGTTCTGTGTGCCGCTCGACGACACCTACCACCGCGTCTCCACGTTCGACTTCGAGGCCGACCGGGAACCCGGGGCGGAGCTCACCCTGGACGAGCTGACCGCCAGCCTGCGCGAGATCTGGGGCGACGACCTCGGTGCGCACGCGCCGCGCTGGCTCTCCGTCTTCACCGACTCCGCGTGCCAGGCGGACCGCTACCGCGAGGGCCGGCTGCTGATCGCGGGCGACGCCGCCCACACCCACTTCCCGGTCGGCGGCCAGGGCGTCAACCTCGGTCTCCAGGACGCCTTCAACCTCGGCTGGAAGCTCGCCGCCGCGGTGCACGGCTGGGCTCCCGAGGACCTGCTCGACAGCTACGACCGGGAGCGCCAGGCGCCGGCCCGCAAGGTGCTGGCCAACACCCGCGCCCAGATCGCGCTGATGAACCCGGACCCGTACGTCACCCCGCTGCGCGAGCTGTTCACCGACCTCATGCGCACCGAGCAGGTGAACCGGTACCTCGCCGAGATGCTCAGCGGCGTCACCGTCCGCTACGCGCTCGACGGCCCCGAGCACCGGCTGCTCGGCGACTTCGCCCGCGACCTGGAACTGAGGACCGAGGACGGCGTCCGGCCCCTCCCCAAGTACCTGAAGCGCGGCACCGGTCTGCTGCTCGACCTGACCGGCGACTCGCTGATCGGCCAGGTCCACGAGAAGTGGGCCGCCGGCGTCTCCTGGGCCGGCCGGCTCCAGCACGTCCGGGCCGAGTGCGCCGAAGAGCCGCAGCTGGCCGGTCTGCTGGTCCGCCCCGACGGCTACGTCGCCTGGGCCGCGGACCGGGACATGCCGGAGCCGGAGCTGCGGGAATCGCTGACCGCGGCCGTCACCACCTGGTTCGGCACCGTCTGACGAAGAGGCCGGAAGGGCCGGAGGGGGCGCCTCCCTCCGGCCGCTACGGCCCCTTCCCCACCCCCCACATCGCTTGTGCACGTGAGAGGAAGCAGTGAGCAATCCCCCCTGGTCGCAGGAGTTACTGGAGAAGAGCGACCTGATCACCCCCATGGCCATCAGGGTGGCCGCCACCCTCGGACTCTCCGACCACATGGCCGCCGGAGCGGTCACGGTCGAGACGCTGGCGCGGGAGGTGAACGCGGACGCGACCGCCCTGGGCCGTCTCCTCGGGCACCTGGTCAACGCCGGCATCTACCGCACGCTCCCCGACGGGGGCTACGAACCGACCGACCTCGGTGTCCTGTTGCGCGACGACGTCCCGCAGTCGGGCCGGGACTGGCTCCGCCTGGACGGCCCGACCGGCCGGGGCGAGGCCGCGGTGTTCCGCCTGCTCGATGCCGTGCGCACCGGCGGACCCGTCTACTCCGCGCTGTACGGGCAGGAGTTCTGGACGGACGTCGAGTCCGACGGCGCGCTCGCGGAGGCCTTCGCCCGGCGGATGGCGGCGAGCATGCGCTGGGTCGTCCCCGAACTGCTGGCCCAGGGCGACTGGCAGACCGTCCGCCATGTCGTGGACGTGGGCGGCGGCAGCGGTGACCTGCTCGCGGCCGTGATCGACGCCACCCCGGGCGCGCGGGGCACACTGCTCGACCTGGAGGCGCCCGCCGCGGCGGCCGAGCGGGACTTCGCGGCCGCCGGCCTCCAGGAACGCTGCCGGTCGGTGGTCGGCAGCTTCTTCGACCCACTGCCCGCCGACGGCGACGTGTATCTGCTGTCCAACGTCCTGCTCAACTGGCCCGACGACCGGGCGGTCGAGATTCTCCGGCGCTGCGCCGAGGCCGTACGTCCGGGCGGCCGGGTCATGGTCCTGGAGGGTCTGCTCGACGTGCAGACCGACCAGACGGATCTGGACCTGCGGATGCTCATCTACCTGGGCGGACGGATGCGCACCACCGAGCAGCTGCGCGAGCTGGCCGCCGGTGCCGGGCTCGCCCTGCGCCGCGTGGTCGACCTGGGACCGGTGCGCTCACTCGTCGAACTCACCCGGGCCTGATCCGGCTCGCTCTCCCCCACCCCCTTCTCGTGCAGGCAGGCCTGACAGGACTTCCCCCGTCCTGCCCGCACGCGAACGACAGAGACAACAAGGAAAAGAAAGAAGGAGTACGTCCATGCGTATCGTCCGACACCACGAGTTCGGTGCCCCCTCGGTGCTGCGGCTCGAAGAGGCCGAAAAGCCCACCCCCGGACCCGGCCAGGTGCTGATCCGCGCCGAGGCGGTCGGGGTCAACTTCGCCGAGTGCCAGCGCCGTCAGGGCATCCCGGTCGGCGGTCCCGCCACGCTTCCCGGCTCGCCCGGCGGTGACGTCGCGGGTGTCGTGGAGCAGCTCGGCGAGGGCGTCGACCAGGTGAAGGTCGGTGACCGCGTGGTCACCGGCGTCGCCGCCGACGGGTACGCCGAGTACGTCGTCACCCAGGCCGACTGGCTGTTCGCCGTCCCCGAGGGGATCGACGCGGGCCAGGCCACCTCGCTGCCCATCCCCGGCCAGACCGCCTACCACGTGATCGTCACGGCGGCGAAGCTCCAGCCCGGTGAGACCGTGCTGATCACCGCCGCCGCGGGCGGCATCGGCCATCTGCTCGTCCAGATGGCCAAGGCGCTCGGCGCGGGCCAGATCATCGCCGCCGCCCGCGGTGCGGAGAAGCTGTCCTTCGCCGCCTCGCTCGGCGCGGACGTCACCGTCGACTACAGCGAGGACGGCTGGGACGAGAAGGTGCGTGCCGCGACCGGCGGCCGGGGCGTGGACGTCGCCCTGGAGACCGTCGGCGGGGACATCCTCACCAAGTCCGTCAACCTCACCGCCCAGTTCGGCCGGACGGTCGTCTACGGCGCGGCCGGAGGCGAGCTGCCGGCCATCGACGTCGCCGACATCTTCGACAACCGCATCGTCATGGGCTTCAGCATGTGGGGCGTGATGGGCGGCAAGCCGGACGTCATGGCCCAGGGCGCCCGCGAGCTGCTGGACATGGTGACCTCCGGCAAGGTCCGTCCCGTCGTCCACGCCGAGCTGCCGTTGAAGGACGCCGCGGCCGCGCACGAGCTGATGGAGTCGCGCTCCCAGCTCGGCCGTGTGGTGCTCGTTCCCTGACACACCCTGATGCCGTGCATCGAATCACTGATGTGCGGTTGACAAGTGCATGCATGACAGCATGTAATTGCCCCACACCATGTAACCCGGATCCCTGGGCGGAGCCGCGCGACGACCTCCGCGGCTCGACAACACCTCCTAGTTGGGAGAACACCATGCGAATCGTCCGCCACTACGAGCACGGCGCCCCCTCGGTGCTGCGTGTCGAAGAGGCGGAGAAGCCGCAGCCCGGACCGGGCGAAGTGCTGATCCGCTCCGAGGCCGTCGGTGTCACGTTCGCCGAGGTCCAGCGTCGCCAGGGCATCCCGATCGGCGGCCACGCCACGCTGCCCGGCGCCCCCGGTGGCGATGTCGCCGGCGTCGTCGAGGCACTCGGCGAGGGCGTCACCACCCTCGGCGTCGGGGACCGTGTCGTCGTCGACGTCGACCACAGTGCCTATGCCGACTACGTGACCGCCGACGCCGCCTGGGCCATCACCATCCCGGACACCATGGACGCGGCCGAGGCCACCCTGCTGCCCAGCCCGGCCCAGACGGCGTACCACGCCATCAAGGAGTCCGGTCAGCTCAGAGCCGGAGAGTCGATCCTGATCGACGCCGCCTCCGGGGGTGTCGGCCACCTCGCCGTGCAGATCGCCAAGGCGATGGGCGCCGGCAAGGTCATCGCCACCGCCAGTACGCAGGCCAAGCTGGACTTCGTCCGCGACCTCGGTGCCGACGTCACCGTCAACTACACCGACGACGACTGGGACGACCAGGTCCGGGCCGCGACCGACGGCCGGGGTGTGGACGTCGTCCTGGAAACCGTCGGCGGCGACATCCTCACCAAGTCCATCGCCCTGACCGCCCAGTTCGGCCGGCTGGTCTTCTACGGCTCGGCCAGCGGCGACATCCAGCCCATCCACCCGCTGATGCTCAGCCGGATGAAGACCGTGGCCGGATTCGCCCTGTACGCCATGCTCTACAACAAGCCCGAGGCCATCGCCGCGGGACAGCGTGACCTGCTCGACATGATCGCCACCGGCAAGGTGCGCCCGATCGTCCACGAGCGGCTCGGCCTCGACGAGGCCGTCAAGGCGCACGAACTCATGGAGGCCCGGGCCCAGCTCGGCAAGGTCGTCCTCGTCCCCTGACGCGGGGCCGGCGACCCACCGCCTCCGACCCTCGTGGCCGGTCGCGACTTCCCCCGTTCGCGACCGGCCACTCGCCGTACGGCACGAGAGCTCTCGTGCCGTACGGCGCAGTCCACAGCAATCCCCTGACGGATCCCACACCGCAGCGACGCCGGCCGGCCACGGCCCGCGGGACGGGGATGGCACCCACTCCAGCCCGAAAGGCGAATCACCGTGCCCTCCCGGACCACAGGGGCAGACGGCCCGCTCACGACCGTCGGCGCCCCACCCCAGACCAGGATCAAACCCGTCATCACCGCCTGCCTGCTGGCCGTCTTCCTGGCCATGCTGGACTCGCAGATCGTGGCCACCGCGCTGCCCCGCATCGTCGGGGACCTCGGCGGTCTCGACGTCTTCGCCTGGGTGACGACCGCGTATATCATCGCCGCCAGCGTCACCACGCCCGTCTACGGCAAGCTCGGCGACCTCTTCGGCCGCAAGAAGATCTTCCTGATCTCCGTCGTGGTCTTCCTGGCCGGCTCCGCGCTGAGCGGCGCCGCCCAGTCCATGGACCAGCTCATCCTGTTCCGCACCGTGCAGGGCATCGGCGCCGGCGGCCTCTTCGTCTCCGTGCTCGCCATCATCGGAGAGCTGTTCAACCCGCGTGAGGCCGCCAAGTACTTCAACCTCTTCGGTATCGTCTTCGCCCTCGCGGCGCTGGCCGGGCCCGCCGTCGGCGGCGCTCTCACCGACCTGCTGAGCTGGCACTGGGTCTTCCTGATCAACCTGCCCGTCGGCATCGTGATCCTGGTGCTGGTCTCCACCTGCCTGCACCTGCCCCGCGCCGACCGCGTCGCGCGGATCGACTACACCGGCTTCGTCCTGCTCAGCGCCGCCATCGTCGCGCTCACCCTGGCCGCGAGCTGGGGCGGTGTGAAGTACGAGTGGCTGGACTGGCGGATCCTCGGGCTCGCCGCGTCGGCGGTGCTGCTCGCCGTGGCGTTCGTCGCCGCCGAGCGCCGGGCCCCCGAACCCGTCATCCCGCTGCACCTCTTCCGCGACTCCACCTTCAGCGTCAGCGTGCTGGTGAGCGTCGCGGCCGGCATCGTCTTCCTCGGCTCGGTCAACTTCCTGGCGATCTACATCCAGGTGGTCACGGGCGCGAGCCCCACCATGTCCGGAGTGGTGCTGCTGCCGATGATGTTCGGACTGGTCGCCTCCTCCGTCGTCAGCGGCGCGGTGATCACCAAGACGGGGCGCTACAAGTGGTACCCCGTGCTCAGCATGGCCATCGGCATCGCGGGGGCACTGCTCCTGGCCACCATGGACACCGGGACCCCCCGTGCCGTGGTCATCGCCTACATGCTGGTCTTCGGCGTCGCCGCCGGACTGAACATGCAGGTTCTCACCATGGCCGCGCAGAACACCGCACCCCGCAACGACATCGGCGCGGTCCACGCCACCGTGGCCTTCGCCCGGCAACTGGGCACCACCGTCGGCATCTCCCTGTTCGCCTCGATCTTCTACAACCGGCTCACCGAGGAGATCGCCGACCGGACTGCCCCGGGCGCCCTGCGCGGCATCGACCACGACGCGCTGAGCTCGACCGAGACACTGGACCGGCTCACCGAGCCCGTGCGCAACGCCGTGGAACAGGCGTACGCCGCCGCGCTCACCCCCGTGTTCCTCACCGCCGTACCGGTCCTCGTGCTGGGGCTGCTGGCCGCCCTGACGATGAAGAACCTCCCCCTGCGCGGGGAGCACCAGGGTGAGCCCCACCAGGACCACGAGGTGGCCGCCGAGGGGAACTGAGCTTCCCCACCCGCCGATGGAGAGCCGCCGTCCCGCACGGGACGGCGGCTCTCGTGCGTCGGCCTGCCGTGCCCCGGGCCGCCCTTCAGCGCCCTTCGAGCCCGAATCGACGGCTCGCGACCATCGTCGGCACTGCACAGCCGTACGACGCAGGACGCAGGCCGAGAAACAGGCAGAGGCAGACCAGGAGGCTCGTGTGACAACGACCGAAGACCCGCAGACGGCTCCGGCGGTCGACCCCGGACCACTGATCCGGCTGACCATCGCCGACTGCGCCGCCAAGGTGCTGCACAGCGCCGTCACCCTCGGCGTGTTCGGCGCCCTGGCCGAAAGCGCCGCCGACGCCGCCGAACTGGCACGGCGCACCGGGACACACCACCGGATGGTCCCGGACTTCCTGGACGCGCTGACCGGGCTCGGTCTGCTGGAGCGGACGGACAGCGGCTACCGCAACTCCCCGCTGGCGCAGGCCTATCTGGTGCCGGACTCCTCCTCGTACCTCGGCGGCTTCGTCGAGCTCACCAACGAGACCCTGTACGGCACCTGGGGCCGGCTCACCGAGGCGATGCGCTCCGGCGAGCCGCAGCACCTCGACCCGGACAAGGGCGGCTTCGTCGGGGACCGGCACAAGGACCCCGCCAAGATGAAGCGCTTCCTGGCGGGACTCGACGCGTACAGCGACCGGATGGGCGCCGAACTCGCCCGGCGTCTCGACTGGGACCGCCACTCCTCCTTCGTCGACCTCGGCGGCGCCCGCGGCAACCTCGCGGCCGTCCTGGTACGGGAGCACCCGCACCTGAAGGCGACCTGCTTCGACCTGGAGCGGACCCGGCCGCTGTTCACCGAGCACATCCAGGCCCTGGGCCTGACCGGCCGGGTCGCCTTCGCCGGCGGCGACTTCTTCACCGACCCGATCCCGCCGGCCGACGTCGTCGTCCTCGGCCACATCCTGCACGGCTTCGACACCGCCCGGCGGCGCGAGCTGCTCGGCCGGGTCTTCGAGGCGGTGCGGCCCGGCGGCACGGTCCTCGTCTACGACCGGATGATCGACGACGACCGCAGCGACCCGGAGCGGCTGCTCAGCAGCCTGCACATGCGACTGGTCAGCCCCGACGGCTCCGAGTACCGCATCGCGGACTGCCGTGCCTGGCTGCGCGGGGCCGGCTTCACCGACGGCGACGCACAGCCCCTGCTCGGCACCCACACCCTGGTCACCGCCCACAAGGAGGCAGCATGACGTCGCACCGGACCCCCGTTCTCATCGTCGGGGGCGGGCTGACCGGACTGTCCGCGGCCGTCTTCCTCGCCCACCACGGTGTCAGCGCCACCGTGGTGGAACGCCACCCGGACACCTCCACCCATCCCAAGGCCCGTGCCATCAACCCGCGGACGATGGAGCTGTACCGCGCGGTCGGCATGGAGGAGCGGGTACGAGCCGGGCGTTCCCCCATCTCCGGCAACACCGACCTGGTGCACGTCGAGAGCCTCGCCGGCAAGGAACGCGTACGGATGCCCAGCGCCTCGCCGGAGGACATCGGCCGGATCAGCCCCACCCAGTGGACGCTGATCGACCAGAACCAGCTGGAGCCGATCCTGCGGGAACGGGCCGTCGAGGCCGGGGCGGACGTCCGCTTCTCCACCCGGGTCGACGCGATCGAGGAGTACGAGGAGGACGGGGGCGGGGTCCTGGTGCGCGTCACCGACCTGTCCGCCGGGGAGAGTTCGCAGATCCACGCGCAGTACGTGATCGCGGCGGACGGCAGCCGCAGCCCGCTGCGCGAGATGCTGGGCATCGGGGCACACGGCCGCGGCACCATCACCAACCTCGTCAGCTTCTTCTTCGAGGCCGACCTGACCGAAGCGCTGCGCGGCCGCCGGATCATCGCCGCGTACGTCAACAACCCCGAGGTGCGCGGCACGATCATCCCCATCGACAACGACCGCCGCTGGGTCATCAACGTCTCCTTCTTCCCCGAACAGGGCCAGCGCGCCGAGGACTTCACCGAGGAACGGTGCACCGCCCTGGTGCGCGCCGCGGTCGGGGTGCCCGACCTGCCGCTGAAGATCGAGTCGGTGGACATGCCCGCGTGGGACATCTCCGCGCGTGTGGCGGACACCTTCGCGACCCGCCGGGTGTTCGTCGCCGGGGACGCCGCCCACGTGATGCCGCCCACCGGGGCGTTCGGTGCCAGCACCGGCATCCAGGACGCGTACAACCTGGCCTGGAAGCTGGCACTGGTGCTGTCCGGCACGGCCGGCCCCGGGCTTCTGGAGAGTTACGACGCCGAGCGGCGGCCGGTGGCCGAGGAGACCGTGCGGCAGGCGATGCTGCGGTTCGCGGTGCGGGAGGGCAAGCAGTACCAGGAGGTCGCCGCCGAACTGGTCGACGAGACGACCATGACCTTCGGGTACTGCTACCGCTCCGGGGCGTTCGCCGCGGAGGAGGGGGCGCCCGACGCGATCGTGGAGGACCCCGCGCACCCCTCGGCGCGGCCCGGGGCGCGCGCACCTCATCTGCAACTCGCCGGGCCCGAGGGACCGGTGTCGGTCGTCGATCTGTACGGCGACGGATTCACCCTGCTCGTGGACGAAGCGGCGGGCCGGTGGACCGGGGCGGTGGAGCAGGAGGCCGCGCGGCTGGGGGCCGGTCTGAAGGTCGTGCGGATCGGACGGGGGACGCGGCTGTGGGACCAGGACGGGTCCTTCCGGCGGCGCTACGGGCTGCTGGCCGGGGGCGCGGTTCTGGTGCGGCCCGACGGGTTCGTGGGGTGGCGTACGACCGCGGGGCGCAGTGGGCCTGTCGACCAGGCGGCGATCGCCGCGTTGCGGGGGATTCTGGACCGGGTCTAGGCGCGACGGGGGTGCGTGCGGGGTTGCCCAGCGGCTGCGGCCCGGTGGGGGTTGGCCGCGCAGTTCCCCGCGCCCCTTGAGACGCGCTTCGCGCGAAGGTGGTTGTCGGGTGGCTGTGGGCCGGTGGGGGTTGGTCGTGCGGTTCCCCGCGCCCCTTGAGGCGCGTTTCGCGCGAAGGTGGTTGTCGGGTGGCTGTGGGCCGGTGGGGGTTGGTCGTGCGGTTCCCCGCGCCCCTTGAGGTGCGTTTCGCGCGAAGGTGGTTGTCGGGTGGCTGTGGGCCGGTGGGGGTTGGCCGCGCAGTTCCCCGCGCCCCTTGAGGTGCGTTTCGCGCGAAGGT
>NZ_JBVJSX010000003.1:725421-909898 GCF_055606225.1 Streptomyces sp. NPDC037100
TGGTTGTCGGGTGGCTGTGGGCCGGTGGGGGTTGGCCGCGCAGTTCCCCGCGCCCCTATGGGTGCGCTGCGCGCCCCATGAAGCGGCCGCGGTGCTCCTTCACGGAGCACCGCGGCCGTCCTGTGCACGCGCAGCGTGCGTCAAGGGGCGCGGGGAACTGCGCGACCAGCCACGACGGTGCCGCAGTCGCTCGACAACCCACCGCACCCCCGGACAGAACGCTCACGCCCGCCGCAACACCGCATCGAGCACCGCCGTCAGCGACCCGGCCGGATCACCCACCGCCCCACCGGAACGCCACGCGATGAACCCGTCCGGCCGGACCAGCACCGCACCGGTCTCCTGGACCCCGTAACGGGTGAGGAAACGCTCGACGACCTCGGAGGGCTCCTCCGCGCCCACCCGGTGGAAGGACAGACCGAGCGCGGCCGCCGGCTCCTGCCAGGCCGTGCCGCCCGGGCCGGCGAGGAGCCAGAAACCCCCGTCGAGGAGATCGTGCAGGGCGACGTCCTTGC
The DNA here is from genome assembly GCF_055606225.1 of Streptomyces sp. NPDC037100. Classification (NCBI taxonomy): domain Bacteria; kingdom Bacillati; phylum Actinomycetota; class Actinomycetes; order Kitasatosporales; family Streptomycetaceae; genus Streptomyces; species Streptomyces sp. NPDC037100. Next base: position 725,937 of record NZ_JBVJSX010000003.1, read on the forward strand.
CCTGGCGGACCAGGGGGAGGTGCGGGGCGCGGGTGCCGGGGCGGCCGGTGGGGGACGTCGGGTCCTCGACCACGGCGCTGTCGTCGTCACCGGCCTCCCTCAGGACGGCGTCCGACCGGTACACGTGGCCGAACAGCACCGTGGTCTCGGGGCGGTGCCGGGCGGCTGCCGCCTCGTCGAGGCCGCTGCGCTGGAGGTAGCGGATGACGCCCTGGTCGACGGTGAACTCGGCGACCGGGGCCCGCTCCTGCTCGTAGGTGTCCAGCAGGCCGGGGCCGGCCTGCCCGCGCAGCACCCGCGCGAGCTTCCAGGCCAGGTTGTGCGCGTCCTGGATGCCCATGTTGCCGCCGAAGCCGCCGGTGGGCGGCATGACGTGCGCGCAGTCGCCCGCCAGCAGCACGCGTCCGGAGCGGAAGCGGTCCGCGACCCAGGCGGCGATCTCCCAGCTCGTCGCGGACTCCACGGTGACCGGCAGATCGGGCACGCCCACCGCGGCCCGTACCAGCTCCACGCAGTCCTCGGTGCCGAAGACGCGGTGGTCGGACCCGGGCGGCAGGCTCGGCGCGAGCACCCAGCGGTCGGAGTCCGCGCCGCCGAGCTTGCCGAGCACGCCCTTGACGACCGGGTTGCTGACGAAGCAGAGGAAGAAGGTGCGCCCCGCCACGTACGGGTCGAGGTCCGCGTGGAAGACGATGTTCATCTGCCGGCCGAACACCCCCGGCCCGTGGTGGCCGATGCCGAGCCGGGTGCGGATCGGCGCCCGTGAGCCGTCGGCCGCGACCAGGTACCGCGCCCGCACGGTCCGTTCGGACCCGTCGCCCGCACCGCGCAGGACGGCCGTGACGCCGTCCGCGTCCTGGGTGAACTCCGTCATCTCGGTGGCGAACCGGATGTCCGCGCCGAGCTCCTCGGCCCGCTCCCGCAGCACCGGCTCGAGACGGTCCTGCCCGATCAGGGTCCAGCCGGTGGTGCCGACCTCGTGCCGGTCGAAGCGGAACGGTCCGTCGAACCGCCCGAGTTCGGCTCCGGTGAGGGACTCGGCCTGGAGGATGTCGCCGTACTGGGCGTGCGGGTTCTCCCGTGCCCGTACCGCGTCCTCGAGGCCGAGGGCGCGCAGCAGCTCCATGGTCCGCGGGCTCGCGGCCTGCGCCCGGGGGTGTGCCGAGATCTCCGGGTGCCGCTCCACCAGCAGCGGCCGGATGCCCTGCCGGGCGAGGAACAGGGCCTGGGCGAGCCCCACCATGCTGCCGCCCACGATGAGTACTTCGGTCGTCTCGTCCGCCATACCGGCTCCTCCGAGGGTGTGGATCGCGTTCGGTTCGGCGGGCCGATGCAACACCCGGCGCCTCGAACCGGGCTCGCGGCGCGGGCGAGCGGAACCGCCGGGAAGCGGTGCGCTCCCAGGCGGATTCGAGTGTCGTGCGAGGGGCGGCTGACAGGTTCGGGCCAGGCCCGAAGGACGGCGCAAGGCTCGAAGGACGGCCGGACGGCGCAAGGCCCGAAGGACGCGCAAGGCTCGAAGGACGGCCGGACGGCGCAAGGCCCGAAGGACGCGCAAGGCTCGAAGGACGGCCGGACGGCGCAAGGCCCGAAGGACGCGCAAGGCTCGAAGGACGGCAGGACGGCGCAAGGCCCGAAGGACGCGCAAGGCTCGAAGGACGGCAGGACGGCGCAAGGCCCGAAGGACGCGCAAGGCTCGAAGGACGGCAGGACGGCGCAAGGCCCGAAGGACGGCGCAAGCCCCGAAGGACGGCAGGACGGCCGGACGGCGCAAGGCCCGAAGGACGGCAGGACGGCAGGACGGCCGGACGGCGCAAGGCTCGAAGGAGGGCGGAAGCGGTGGTGGAGGCTTTGAGTGTGCTGGTGCTGACGGGCACCGGCCTGGTGGCGGGGGTGCTCTTCGCGGTCGCGGTGAGCGTGATGCCCGCGCTGGTCGCGATGTCCCCGGAGCGGTACGTGTCCACGCACATTCTGCTCGGCAGACGCTACGACCGGATCATGCCGTTCATCGTCACCGGCTCCACGGCCGTGGACGTAGGGCTCGCGATACGGGCGTCGGGCGGCCCCCGGGTGCTGTTCGCGGCGGCCGCGCTGTGCATGGCGGGGGTGGCCGTGGTGTCGCAGACCCGCAACGTGCCGATCAACCGGAGGGTCAAGCGGACCCGGCCCGAGGACCTCGGCCCCGGCTGGCGGGACCCCCGCCCCGCCTGGCGCGGCTGGCATCTGGTGCGCACCTGCTTCGCGATCGCGGGCTGCGCACTGACCGCCGCCGCGGTGGTGCTGTCATGAGCCCCGTCGTCGTACGCCATCTGCCACAGGGGGCGGAGCGGGCGGCGGCCGATGCCCGGATGCGGGAGCTGCTGTCCCGCCCCGAGCCCGGCCCGGTGGCCGAGCGGCTCGCGCTGCTGCACTTCACGGGGCGGCACAGCGGGCGGCCGTACACCGTGCCCGCCGGGGTGCACACCCTCGGTGGCGCCCTGGTGGTGGCGACCGGGAGCGGCTGGCGCCACAACTTCGCGGGCGGCGCGCCGGGCGAGCTGACCTGGCGCGGGCAGCGGCGGCCGGTGCGGTTCGTGCTGGTCGACGACGCGGAGCGCAGCGCGCGCGGCTATCTGGAGCTGTACCACCGCTACGGGGAGGAAGCCCCACGCCGGCTCGGACTGGCGGTGCTCGGCGAAGGGGCGCCCGGACTCGGCGAGTTCCGGGAGGCGGTCGCCCGGCACGGGCTCTCCCTGGTGGAGGTCACCCTCGTCGCCCACGCCCCGGCGGAGAACAGCGCACCCCCCTCAGACGCAGAGAGCGAAAGGACGCCACGATGAGCGGAATCGCCGGCTGGGTGGACTTCGAGCGGGACCTGACACCGGAGGCGCCCACCGTACGGGCGATGGCGGCGGCGCTCGCGCACCGCGGCCCGGACGGCTTCGGCGAATGGATCGAGGGCCATGCCGCGCTGGCCCACCGAAGGCTCGCCCTGCTGGGCTCCGAGCAGGTGGGGCAGCCGGCCGTGGTGGAGTCGGAGGCCGGCGGCCCGGTGGCCGTGCTGACCCTGGACGGCAGCGTCACCAATCATCCGGAGCTGCGCCGCGAACTGGCCGCGAAGGGGCACCGGTTCACCGGCGACGGTGACGCGGAGGTGGCGCTGCACGCCTACCTGGAATGGGGTGCCGCGTTTTCGGAGCGGCTGGAGGGCCTGTTCGCCCTGGCCGTGTGGGACGTGCGGCGGCAGGAACTGCTCCTGGTCCGCGACCGGTTGGGGGTGAAGCCGCTGTGCTACTTCCTGACGCCGTCCGGTGTGGTCTTCGGCTCCGAGCCCAAGGCGCTGCTGGCGCATCCGGCGGTGCGTCCTGTGGTCGACGCCGACGGGCTGCGGGAGCTGTTCGCGCACAGCCGCAAGCCGGGCACCGGTGTGTTCCGGGGCACGCGCGAGGTGCTGCCCGGTCACACGATGACCGTGCGGGCGCCGGGCACCGGTCACCGGCGCTACTGGTCGCTGCCCGCCCGTCCGCACACCGACAGCCTGGAGACCACCGTGGCCACCGTGCGCCGGCTGCTGGAGGAGGCGGTCGGCACCCATCTGCGCGCGGACGTTCCGGTCGGCGCGATGCTGTCCGGCGGGATCGACTCCAGCGCGCTGACCGCGCTCGCGGCCCGCCGGCGGCGTGCGGACGGGGGCGGCCTGCGGTCGTTCTCGGTGAACTTCTCCGGTTACGCCGAGAACTTCGAACCGCACCCGACCATGCGGGCCACCCCGGACGCCCCCTACGCGGCCCTCGCGGCCGAACACATCGGAACCGAGCACACCGAGATCCTGCTGGACACGGCGGCGCTCGCCGATCCGACGACGCACGCCGCCGCGCTGCGCAGCCAGGACGCGCCCTCGCCGCTCGGCGACATGGACGTCTCGCTGCTGCTGTTCTTCGAGGCGCTGCGCGGCGCGGGGATCACCGCGGTGCTCTCCGGGGAGACCGCGGACGAGGTGTTCAACGGCTACTTCTGGGCGTACGACCCGGCCCACAGCAACTCCACGACCTTCCCGTGGGTCTCCTTCGAGCGTGGGCACGACGCGGCCGCGGGCGGTCTCGGCTGCTCGCTGGTGGACCGTACGCTCCGCAAGGAGCTGGACTTCATGGAGTACGCCGACCAGCACTACCGCGACGCGCTCACCGAGGTCCCGCAGGTGGCCGGGGAGAGCCCGGCCGAACGCAGGGCGCGCGAGGTCACCTATCTGGCGCTGACCCGGTGGGCCCCGACCCATCTGGACCGGGCCGACCGGATGAGCATGGCGCACGGGGTGCAGCTGCGCCCGCCGTTCTGCGACCGGGCGCTGGTGGAGTACGTCTACAACGTGCCGGCCGAGTTGAAGCGGGTGAACGGCCAGGAGAAGAGCCTGCTGCGGGCCGCGGTCGCCGACCTGCTGCCGGAGCGGGTGCTCAACCGGCCCAAGAGCGCCTACCCGACCGTCCAGGAGGCGGCGTACGGCGAGTTCGTACGGCACCGGTTCGGGGACGTGGCCGCGGATTCGGCGGCGCCGGTCGCCCCGCTGCTGGACGCCGAGGCGACCCGGGTGGCGCTGGGCGCGGCGGCGGCCCCCAGCGGTGCCTTCGCGTGGGTGGAGCGGGCGAGCATGGAGATGGTGCTCCAGCTGAACACGTGGCTCGCGGAGTACGGGGTCGAGCTGCGCATGTGAGGGTGTGCGGCGCCACACCCCGGCGGGCGTGCGGCGCCACACCCCGGCGCAAAAATGTGCTCCTTGTCATCGATGTGTGCGAAGCATAGGATGCCAGAAGACTAGGACGGGAATGCGGTAATCGGTTTCCATTCCCGTCGCCGGTGTGCGCAGGGGTATTGCTGGTTTCAACTTCTTTTTCGGCGAAGCGTAATTCCCCGAGTAAAGGGCAGGCAATTTCTCCGCCCCTTCGAGCGTTTGATGTTTCGCCCAAAAATGAGTGACGCAGGAAGGTGACTAACCGATGGCCGCCACCCCACAGAGGCGGCTCACTCAGGGGGAATGCAGTGATAGAGATCGGTCTGCTGGGCTCGATGCGAATACGCAGGAACGGGGAGGACGTCACACCGTCGGCCCCCAAGCTGCGTCAGGTGCTGGCCCTGCTGGTGCTCAATGCCAACTCGCTGGTCAGCGTGGACCAGCTGTGCGAGGAACTGTGGGAGGACCACCCACCGCTCAGCGCGCTGACCACCTTGCAAACCTACATTTATCAACTGCGGCGCAGACTGCAACTGGCCACCGGACAGCACGGTGCGGCTTTCGGCTCCCGTCCACCGCACGGCTGCCCCGCGATCCTCACCAGGGTGGGCGGCTACGAACTGCGACTGGACGACAAGCAGTCGGTGGACGCCTACCGGTTCGATCAGCTCACCGAGCAGGGCATGGCACAGCTCCGTACCGGCGCGGGGGAGGAGGAGGCGGCTCTCACCCTCAAGTCGGCGCTTTCCCTGTGGCACGGCGGAGCCCTCGTCGACATCAGTACCGGACGCCGGCTGTCGGCCTGGTCGACCCAGCTGGAGGAACGCCGTAAGAGCGTCCAAGAGCAACGTTTCTCCTTGGAGCTCGAACTCGGCCGGCACCACGCCGTCCTGGACGAGCTGGCCGAGGCCTTCCGCGCCCACCCCACCCACGAGGCGTTCGCCGGGCAGCTGATGCGGGCCCTGCACCGCTGCGGCCGCCGCCCCGACGCCCTCAACACCTTCCGCACCCTGCGCAGCCATCTCGTCGAGGAACTCGGACTGGAGCCCTCCGCGCAGCTCCAGCGGCTCCACCAGGAAGTGCTCGCCGACCGCGGCCACCTCAGGGGGCCGGCCCCGGCCAAGGGCGAGACCGCGCACGGCGGGCGTCGTCTCGTGCCGGGCCCGGCCCAACTCCCCGCCGACGTAGGCGACTTCGTCGGACGCGAACGCGAACTCGACCAGCTGGAGACCTTCCTCGGCGCGGACCGGCCCAGCACCGGCATGCGGGTGGTCGAGGTGCACGGCCCGCCCGGTGTCGGCAAGAGCGCCTTCGCCGTGCGTGCCGCGCACCGGCTGCGCCCGCGCTTCCCGGACGGGCAGCTCTTCATCGACCTGTCCGCCGTCGGTGAGGGCTCCCAGCAGCTCGCCGACGTGCTGTCGGCCTGCCTCACCGCCTGCGGCATCCAGCGCGAGAAACAGCCCAGCGGGCTCGACGAGCTCAGCAGGCTCTTCCGCACCTGGACCGCCGACCGCCGGGTGCTCGTCGTGGTCGACGACGCGCTCACGGCCTCCCAGATCCGTGCCGTCCTGCCGGGCGGATCCGGCTGCGCGGTGATCGCCACCAACCGCTACCGGGCGCACAGCCTGTCCACGGGCCGCAAGATCGTGCTCCCCGCCCTGTCCCCTCAGGAGTCCCTCCAGCTCTACGACCGGGTCGCCGGGGAGCGCTCCCGGCAGGAGGACCCCGCGGCGGTGCAGGAGCTGACGGGGCTGTGCGAGGGGCTGCCCCTGGCGATCAGGGCGGTGGCCGGCCGACTCACCGCGCGGCCCGGCTGGTCGGCGGCCCGGCTGGCGCTGCGGCTGCGCGGCAACCCCCGGATGCTGCTCGAACTCCCCGACGGCACCCAGTCGCTGATGACCACGGTGGCCACCAGTCACCGGCATCTGCCCGCCCGCGCACGGGAGTTGCTGTGCCTGCTGCTCCAGCGTGAGCGCCGCTGGAGCCTCGACGAGGTCGTGACACGGCTGCGCCCCGGCACCGGAGACGCCGAGACACTCCTCGAATACCTCGTCGACGTCCACCTCGTACAGGAGCACCTGACCCCGGACGCCGAGCTGCTGTACTCCGTGCCCCGGCTCATCCGGCAGGCCCTGATCCTCCTGTCACGGGGCGCGCCCGCGGGCGACGTACCGCACGGCCGGATGGTCGGCGCCGGTGTCGTCGGCGGCAGCGGCGTCACCCTGATGAAGGCCGACGTCCGCCGGTAGCAGGTCCCTCCACGGCCCGCCGCACCCCAGGTGCGGCGGGCCGTCGTGCTGTCTCCCGCCCGCGGCACCGGGTCCGTCAGCGGTTCTCCAGGCGCCTTCGAGAGCGTCTCGACCCCCGCCGACCAGGGTGAACTCAGCACCGACAAGCCGGGAGGACATCGTGCACCGAACGCTGATCGTGGCGAGGATGGACCTCGCCGACGCCGAGGGCGTCGCGCAGGTCTTCGCCGATTCGGACAGCACCGAACTGCCGCATCTGGTGGGGGTGTCGAGGCGGACGCTGTTCGCCTTCCACAACCTGTACTTCCACCTGGTGGAGGCCGACCAGGACATCGCGCCGAACCTGTACAAGGCGCGCAGCCACCCGCTCTACGAGGAGATCAACACCCGGCTCGGCCGGTTCATCTCGCCCTTCGACCCCGACTGGCGCGAGCCCAAGGACGCCATGGCCGTCCCCTTCTACTCCTGGACGCCCCAGGAGGGCCCGCAGACAAGCACCCCGCGTTCGGCGAACCTGGGCGGTGCCCGATGAGCGCCCCCGCCACCACCAAGGTCTCCGCACAGGAGGTCGCCGCCAACACCAAGCGCGGCGGCGACATCCGCGTCACCCTCAGCCCCAAGACCGTGGGCTGCACCTCGGGCTTCGGCGGAGTGCTGCGGCTGGCCCCCGGCCACCACGTCACCGAGCACCTCCACCCGTACTCCGAGGAGTTCCTGCACGTCGTGCAGGGCCGGCTGGAGATGACGCTGGACGGCGGCACCCCGGTCGCGCTCGGCCCCGGCGACTCGCTGCTGGTGCCCATCGGGGTGCGCCACCGCCTGGTGAACACCGGGTCCGTGCCGGCCGAGGCGGTCTTCCACCTCTCCCCGCTGGCGCCCCGCCCCGAACTGGGCCACGTCGACACCGAACAGCCGCTCGACGCCTCCGCGGGCAACCCCGATGTGGGAGCGGCCCGATGACGTCCGGACACCGACGTGCGGTGATCACCGGAGTGGGAGCCGTCGCACCCGGCGGGATCGGGCGGGACGCCTACTGGGACCTGCTCACCGCCGGACGCACCGCCACCCGCCGCATCAGCCTCTTCGACCCGGCGGGGTTCCGCTCACAGGTCGCCGCCGAGTGCGACTTCGATCCGCTCGCCGCGGGGCTCACCCCCCAGGAGGCCCGCCGGATGGACCGGGCCGGCCAGTTCGCGGTCGTCGCCGCCCGGGAGGCCGTCGCCGACAGCGGGATCGAACTGCCCGGCACCGACCCGGAACGGGTCGCCGTCAGCATCGGCAGCGCCGTCGGCTGCACCATGGGCCTGGAGGAGGAGTACGCGGTCCTCTCCGACGGCGGCCGGCACTGGCTGGTCGACCACAGCTACGGCGTTCCCCACCTGTACGGCTACATGGTGCCCAGCACCCTCGCCGTCGAGGTGGCCCGGCAGGCCGGCGCCGAGGGGCCGGTCGCGCTGATCTCCACCGGCTGCACCTCGGGCCTGGACGCCATCGGGCACGGCGTCCAGCTGATCGAGGAGGGCACGGCCGACATCGTGCTCGCCGGCGCCACCGACGCCCCGCTGTCGCCGATCACCTCCGCCTGCTTCGACGCCATCAAGGCCACCACCCCCAACAACGACGACCCCCGGCACGCCTCCCGGCCCTTCGACGGACGGCGGGACGGCTTCGTCCTGGGCGAGGGCTCCGCCGTCATGGTGATCGAGGAGCGGGAGTCGGCCAGGCGCCGCGGCGCCACCGTGTACGCCGAGATCCTCGGCTTCGCCGGCCGCAGCAACGCCTTCCACATGACCGGACTCAAGCCCGACGGCCGGGAGATGGCCGAGGCCGTCCGGGTCGCCCTGGACCGTGCGCGGCTCGATCCCGAAGACATCGACTACATCAACGCGCACGGCTCGGGCACCAAGCAGAACGACCGGCACGAGACCGCCGCGTTCAAACGCAGTCTCGGGCAGCGGGCCCACGAGGTGCCGGTCAGCTCCATCAAGTCGATGATCGGGCACTCGCTCGGCGCCATCGGTTCCCTGGAGATCGCCGCCTGCGCGCTGGCCCTGCGCCACCAGGTCGTTCCGCCGACGGCCAACCTGTCCACACCCGACCCCGAGTGCGACCTCGACTACGTGCCCGTGACGGCCCGCGAGCACCGCATGGACCGGATCCTCAGCGTGGGCAGCGGCTTCGGCGGCTTCCAGACCGCGATGGTCCTGGGCCGGCCCGTCCTCGCACACGGGGAGGCGGCATGAGCGCCTCCGGCATACGCCCCGGCCGGCGCGGCCGGTCCGTGGTCACCGGGCTCGGCGTGGTCGCGCCCACCGGGATCGGCGCCGCCCGGCACTGGGAGTCGGTGCTCTCGGGCAAGAGCGGACTCGGCCGGATCACCCGCTTCGACCCGACCGGCTACCCCGTCCGGGTGGCGGGCGAGGTCCCCGGATTCCGCGCCGCCGAACAGGTCCCGGGACGGCTCGTCCCGCAGACCGACCGCTTCACCCACTTCGCGCTGGCCGCCGCCGAGGACGCCCTCGCGGACGCCGCCGCCGACCCGGCGACCCTGCCGGAGTACGAGATGGCGGTGGTGACCGCCGGCTCCTCGGGCGGCACCGAGTTCGGGCAGCACGAAATGGAGAACCTCTACCGGCACGGCTCGTCCTGGGTCGGCGCCTACCAGTCCATCGCCTGGTTCTACGCGGCCACCACCGGCCAGGTCTCCATCCGGCACGGCATGCGGGGACCCTGCGGGGTCATCTGCGGAGAGCAGGCCGGCGGTCTCGACGCCCTCGGCCAGTCCCGGCGGCTCCTGGACACCGGCTCCCGGCTCGTGCTCAGCGGCGGCACCGACGCCTCGCTGTGCCCGTACGGCCTGGTGGCGCAGCTGTCCACCGGCCGGCTGTCCACCGAGGACGATCCGGCCCGCGCCTACCTGCCCTTCGACGCGGCCGCCTCCGGGTTCGTCCCCGGCGAGGGCGGCGCCATCCTCGTCGTCGAGAGCGCCGATGCGGCACACGCCCGAGGGGTCCCGTCGTACGGCGAACTCCTGGGCTACGCGGCCGGTTTCGACCCCGCGGCGGACGGCACGACGCGGCTGCCGGCGACGGACGACGCCACCCGGCCCGCCACGGCGCACGGCACTGCCACGCGGCCTTCGACGCCGAACCGTCCCACCGTCCGCCGCTCCGTGCTGGTGTCCGTGATCCGGCGGGCCCTCGCCGACGCCGGTCTCGCCCCGGGCGACGTCGACATGGTCTTCGCCGACGCCTCCGGCACGCCCGCCGAAGACCTCGCCGAGGCCCGCGCCCTCACCGAGGTGTTCGGGCCCGGCGGGGTGCCGGTGACCGCGCCGAAGACCCTCACCGGGCGCCTCTACGCGGGCGGCGCCGCACTGGACGTGGCGACCGCGCTGCTCGCCCTGAGCGCCGGAGTCGTCCCGCACACCGCGGGACTCGGCCGCCCGGCCCCCGGCTGCGAGATCGACCTCGTCCTCGACCGCCCCCGCCAGACCGACCCGCGCACCGCCCTCGTCCTGGCCCGCGGGCACGGCGGCTTCACCTCCGCGCTGGTGGTGGGCGCCGGCGACCGCAACGCCCTCCGGAGGTGACCGACTCACCGGCAGCCGGCCGACATCTGCGGGCGCGGCCCGCCCAGGGCACGGGGCTGCACGGATCTGCGGCTCCGCCGCGCGGGCGCGACCGGCCCCCACGCATCCCCAGCCCACACACAACCCACGAAAGGCTTCCCATGGCGGAGTTCACCCTCGACGACATCCGGCGGATCCTGCGCGCGAGCGGCGGAGTCGACGAACAGACCGACCTGGACGGCGAGCACTTCGCCGACACCTCGTTCGCCGACCTCGGCTACGACTCCCTGGCCCTGCTGGAACTCGTCAACCGCATCGAGCGCGAGTACGGCATCCAGATCCCCGACGGCGACCTGGCGCACACCCAGACCCCGCGCGAGGCCCTGACCTACGTCCACGCCCGGCTCACGGAGGCCCGCGTCTGATGGCAGGACACACCGACAACGCGATCGTCGTCGAGGCACCGATGGACCTGGTGTGGACGATGACCAACGACGTGGCCGCCTGGCCGCGGCTGTTCAGCGAGTACGCCTCCGCCGAGATCCTCGGCAGGGACGGCGACACCGTCACCTTCCGCCTCGCCCTGCACCCGGACGAGAACGGCACGGTCTGGAGCTGGGTCTCCGAGCGCACCCCCGACCCGGCCACCCGCACCGTCGTGGCCCGCCGGGTCGAGACCGGCCCCTTCGCGTACATGAACATCCGCTGGGAGTACGAGGAGGTACCCGGCGGCGTACGGATGCGCTGGATCCAGGACTTCGCGATGAAGCCCGACGCCCCGATCGACGACGCCGGGATGACCGCCCGGCTCAACCGCAACACCGCCGTCCAGATGCGGCTGATCAAGGCCAAGGTGGAGACCGCGGCCCGGGCCGGCCGCGAGCTCCAGGGCAAGCGCCTCCTGGTGACCGGCGGCACCCGCGGCATCGGCCGGGGCATCGTCCTCGCCGCCGCCCGGGCCGGCGCCGACGTCGTCACCTGCTACCGCACCCCCGGCGAGGCCGTCGCCACCCTGGAGGAGGAACTCGCCGGCACCCCCGGCAAACACCAGGTGCTGCGGGCCGACGCCGCCGACGAGACCGACGTGGACCGGCTGGTCACCGCGTGCGAGGCGAGCCTCGGCGGACTGGACGCCGTCGTCAACAACGCCGGGACGTTCCGCCCCCAGCCGTACGCCGACCTCACACCCGCCGAGTGGGCCGGCACCGTCCAGGGCAACCTCACCGCCACCCACCTGGTCACCCGGGGCACCCTGCCGCTGCTCTCCTCCGGCTCCTCGGTGATCAACATCGGCTCCACGGTCGCCTTCATCGGCATGGCCGGCGGCGTCCACTACACCGCCGTCAAGTCCGCACTGATCGGCATGACCCGCTCACTGGCCCGGGAGCTCGGACCGCGCGGCATCCGCGTCAACACCGTCTCACCCGGCCGCATCGCCACCGAGGCGCTCGACGAACTGCCCGCCGAGGAGGCCGAGCGGCAGCGCGCCACCTTCGCCTCCTTCACCGCGCTCGGCCGGCTCGGCACCGTCGACGACATCGCCCGGACCGTGCTGTTCCTCGTCAGCGACCACGCCGGCTACGTCACCGGCCAGAACATCCACGTCGACGGCTGCGTCTGAGCCGCGGCCCCCAGCCATGGAGGGAATCCCAGTGGAACTCGCACTGCACGGCAGGAAACTGCTCATCACCGGCGGCACCCGGGGCATCGGGCGGGGCATCGTCCTCGCCGCGGCCCGGGCGGGCGCCGACGTCCTCACCTGCTACCGGCAGGAGGGCGAAGCCGTCGACAGCCTGACGGCCGCGCTGAAGGAGACCGCCGGCGACCACCACGTGATCCGCGCGGACGTCGGTGACACCGCCGAGGTCGACCGTCTCGTCGCCGAGACCAAGGACCGCTTCGGACGGCTCGACGGCGTGGTCAACAACGCGGGCGTGATCAGCCACATCCCGTTCGCGGAACTGCCCGCCGACGAGTGGTCGCGCATCCTCGACACCAACCTCACCGCCGCCTACCGGATCATCCAGCAGGCGCTGCCGCTGCTCGGCACCGGCTCCTCGGTGGTCAACATCGGCTCGCGCGGAGCCGCCGCCGGCATACCGCTGCGCGCCCACTACACCGCCGCCAAGGCCGCCATGATCGGGCTGACCCGCTCGCTCGCCAAGGAACTCGGCCCCAAGGGCATCCGCGTCAACGTGGTCGCCCCCGGCGTCATCGAGACCGAGGCCTTCGCCGCCATGCCCGCCGACCGCGCGGAGGGACTGCGCGCCACCTACGCGCAGAAGACCGCGCTGGCCCGTCTCGGCACCGTCGAGGAACTCGCCGGACCCGTGCTGTTCCTGCTCTCCGACGCCGCCGCCTACATCACCGGCGAGACCCTCAACGTCGACGGGGGGATCTGACATGCCCGAGCCCGCCGAGCAGGTCTTCCGGGTCACGCTGCGCATGCAGATCAAGCCCGGCATGGAGAACGAGTTCGAGAAGGTGTGGCTGGAGGTCGGCGACTCGGTCACCACCCACCCCGCCAACCTCGGCCAGTGGCTCTCCCGCAGCGCCGAGGAGGAGGGCGTCTACTACATCGTCAGCGACTGGGTGAACGAGCCGCTGTTCCGTGAGTTCGAGACCAGCGACCGGCACCTGGAACACCGTCAGAAACTGCACCCGTACCGCAGCGGCGGCTCCATGACGACCATGCACGTCGTCGCCGCCCTGTCCGGCGCCGCATCGTGACCGGCGGCGCCGTCGAGGTGGTGCTCTACCACCTGAGCGACGACCCGGACCGGGTGCTGCCCGCGTACCACGAGGCCAGCCGCCGGATGGCGGGCACCGCCGGCCTGCTCGGCAACAAGCTGCTGCACGCCCTCGGCGACCCGCGCTCCTACGTCGTGGTCAGCCGCTGGTCCCACTGGGAGGCGTTCACCGCCTGGGAGAGCGGCCCCGCCCACAAGGACCAGACCGCCCCGCTGCGGCCGCTGCGCGACACCGGCCGGGACCGGCCCTTCGAGATCTACCGGGAGCTCGCCGCGTACGCGGGGGACCGGGCCGCCACCCCCGTCGACGACGTCAAGGAAGGAGTCTGAGCGTGGCACGCACGGACGCCCGGCAAGCAGCCCCGCCGACCGACCCACCGGCCCGCCCGCCCACCGACCTGTTCACCCCCGCCTTCCACCAGAACCCGCACGAGGCGCTGGCCGGCCTGCGACGGACCGCGCCCGCGGTGCCCGTGACGACACCGAACGGCCTGCGCACCTGGCTCGTCACCGGATACGAGCACGCCCGGGCCCTGCTCGCCGACCCCCGGCTCAGCAAGGACATGCGGGTCGGCCGGGACCTCATCCCGCGCAACTTCGCCGACCCGGACAAACAGCGGCAGTTCCTCGCGGAGTCGGGGGAGCGCAGCCAGTTCCCGCACGTCCTCAGCGTGCACATGCTGGACAGCGACCCGCCGGACCACACCCGGCTGCGCCGGCTCGTCGGCCGGGCCTTCACCGCGCGCCGGGTCGAGTCCCTGCGGCCGCGCATCACCGCGCTCACCGACGAACTGCTGGACGCCATGGCCCGGCACGAGCGGCTGGACCTCATGGAGGCGCTGGCCTTCCCGGTGCCGTTCACGGTCATCTGCTGGCTGCTCGGCGTGCCCCCGGACGACCGGGCCGCCTTCCGCCGCTGGTCCAACCTGCTCGTCTCCGGCGCGGGCACCGACGAGGTGCGCGAAGCCAGCGCGTCGATGATCGCGTACCTGAAGGCGCTGATCGAGGCGAAGCGGGCCGAACCGGCGGACGACATGCTCACCGACCTCGTGCACGCCCAGGACGCCGGCGAGCGGCTGTCGTCCGACGAACTGATCTCCATGGCGTTCCTGCTGCTGGTGGCGGGCCACGAGACCACGGTCAACCTCATCGGCAACGGCACCCTGGCCCTGCTCACCCACCCCGACGTGCGGGGGCAGCTCGCGGCGGACGCGTCGCTGTGGCCCGCTGCCGTCGAGGAGTTCCTGCGCTACGACGGGCCGGTCACCAACGCCACCTGGCGGTTCACCACCGAGCCCGTCGAGGTCGGTTCGGTCACCATCCCCGAGGGCGAGTTCGTGACCATCTCGCTCGGCGCCGCCGGCCGGGACCCGGCCCGCTACCCGGACCCGGACCGCCTGGACATCACCCGCGCCCACACCGCCTCGGTCGCCTTCGGCCACGGCATCCACCACTGTCTGGGCGCCCCGCTCGCCCGGCTGGAGGGCCAGATCGTCCTCAGCCGCCTGTTCACGCGCCTGCCCGGGCTGCGACTCGCCGCGGAGGCGGACGAACTGCGCTGGCGCAGCAGCCTCATGATGCGCGGCCTCGAAGAACTCCCGGTGTTCACGGCGTGACCGCCGACCCCGCCCCGCCCTCACTGGAGGAGACACCCGTGGAACGTCAGGACACCGAACGCCCCTCCTGGGCCCCGCCGGAGGTCGACATCGACACCCCGAGCATCGCCCGGGTCTACGACCACTGGATCGGCGGCACCCACAACTTCCCCGTGGACCGGGAACTCGCCCGCAAGGTCGCGGCCGGCAACCCGGACCTCCCGGCCACCCTCAAGGCCAACCGCGCCTTCCTGCGCCGCGCGGTACGCGAACTGTCCGCGCTCGGCATACGGCAGTTCCTCGACATCGGCTCCGGCATCCCGGCCGAGGGCAACGTGCACGACGTGGCCCTCGCCGCCCACCCGGACAGCAAGGTCGTCTACGTCGACATCGACCCGGTGGCCGTCGCGCACGGCCGTGCCCTGCTCGCCGGCGAACCGCGAGCGGCCGTCTTCCAGGGCGATCTGTACAAGTCCCGGGAGATCCTGGACGCGGAGGACACCCGCCGGCTGATCGACTTCGACCGGCCGGTCGCGCTGATCCTCGCCGCCGTACTGCACTTCGTCCCGGACGGCGACGATCCGCTCGCCCTGGTGCGCCAGTACACCGAGCGGCTGGCACCCGGCAGCGCCCTGGTGATCTCGCACGCCGGCGCGGAGGAGGTCCCGAGGGCGGCGCCGGAGGCGGCCGAGCAGTACCGGGGCGCGGTGAGTCAGGTGATCTGGCGGGACAACCGGGAACTCGCCGCGCTGTTCGAGGACTTCGAGCTGGTGGAGCCCGGCGTGGTGCGTGCCCCGCTGTGGCGCCCGGAACCGGCCGAGACCCCCGACCCGGCGCTCGCGATGCTGGCCGGAGTGGCGCTCAAACCGGCACGGTGACCTCCGGTGGACACCTCCCTCACCCCGCAGGACTCCTCGCCGGCCACCGCTCCCGCCGCACCACCGCCCGCCGGTGACCGCAGGCCCGGTTTCGGCACGCTGCTCGCGGTCGACCTCTGGGAGCGGTTCAGCTTCTTCGGCATGGCGGCGATCCTGGTCCTCTACCTCACCGCCTCCGAGACGCGCGGCGGCATGGGCATGGCACCACAGACGGCCACGGCGATCTTCGCGGCGTACATGTCCCTCAGCTTCATGGCCGGACTGCCCGGCGGGTGGCTCGCCGACCGGGTGCTGGGCGCGCGCCGGGCCGTGCTGCTCGGCGGTGCGCTGATCACCTGCGGCCACGCGGTGCTCGCGCTCCCGGTGACGGGCTCGCTCTACGCCGGTCTGCTGCTGGTGGTAGCCGGGACGGGCCTGGTCAAACCGGCCATGGCGGCCATGGTCGCGGGGGTCAGCGGGGACGGGAAGGGCCGCCGCGAGGCGGCCTTCTCGCTCTTCTACATGTGCATCCAGGTCAGCGCGCTCATCGCCCCCGTCGTCACCGGGCTGCTGGCCGAACGCGTCGCCTGGCACCTGGGCTTCGCGGCGGCCGCCCTCGGCATGACGGCGGGGCTGGCCCAGTTCGCCCTCGGTCTGCGCCGGTACGGGGACGTGGGCGCGCGTCCGCCCCATCCGGTGCCGCGTCCCGAGGCCGTCGCGATGCTGCGGCGCGCCGCGTGGGTCACGGGGGCGGTGGGCGCGCTCGTGGTGGTGCCGGCGGCCGGCGGCCTGCTCCCGCTCCCCGCGGTGCTCGCCGTCCTCGGCCTCACCACGGTCACCCTTCCGTTCTGGTACCTGCGCTCACTGCGCCGGACTCCTGCCCAGGGCACGGGCCACAGGAGCCGGCTCGTCGGTTTCACCACGCTGATGGCCGCCTCGGCCGCCTTCTGGATGATCTTCGCGCAGAGCGGTTCGGTGCTCAGCCTCTTCGCCGAGCGCCACACCGACCGGGACGTGCTGGGCTTCCAGGTCCCCGCCAGCTGGTTCCAGTCCGTACACCCACTCTTCGTCCTGCTGGTCGCCCCGCTCTTCGCCCGGCTCTGGCTCCGGGCGCCGCGGGTGGACGTACCGGTCAAGTTCGCGGGCGCGCTGATCACCGCGGGCTGCAGCTTTCTCCTGATGGCGGTGGCGGCCAGGCTCGCCGAGCACGGCCCGGTCGGCCCCCAGTGGCTGCTGCTGGTCTACCTGCTGTACTCCTGCGGCGAGGTCGCCCTGGCCCCCGCAGGCCTGGCCCTGGCCGCCACGGTGGCGCCCCCCGGCAGCACCAGCCGCCTGCTCGCGGTGAACGGCCTGTTCGGTGCGGTGGGCGTGGTGGTGGGAGGCCAGTTGTTCCGGCTGACCACCGTGCTGTCGCCGGCGGTGTACTTCCTGCTGCTCGGCGGCTTCGTGCTGGCGGTCGGCGCGACGGTCGCCCTCGGAACGCCCCGCCTGCGCCGACTCCTCGACCTGCCGGCCGGCCCCTGACGCCGGCGCGAATCTGCCACTCGGCGACACCGGTGAACCGGCGGAAACCGTCCGCGAAAGCCTGTCCACGGACCAGAAGCGGTTCCTCGCCTGAACCCACGACATGAAACGTGGCGGACGCACCGCGCGCCGACACGTACGGAATTCAGAGGTCGTCTTCATCGACGGGGTCGGGTTCGCGGATGTAGGCGAGATCGAGGACGTAGCGCTCGATGACGGGGCAGTTGCTCCATGCCTGGGTGAGGTGGTCTTCGAAGGTGTCGTCGGTGGGGTGATCGAGGCTGCGCTCGTAGTAGTCGGCGGTCGCCTGGCGGCCCTCCCACCAGGCGTGGCCGTCGTAGACGCCGGGGCGCGGGAGGGCCATTTCTCCCGCGGGCCCGTACTCGAGTTGATTGACGACGACGATGCCGGTCTCGGACTCGATGCTCACGGGGACATGGCCTTCCGCGTCGCCGGGCGGGGCCGGCGGGGTGTCCCAGACACGGATGGCGACCTCGACGTCGA
Source organism: Streptomyces sp. NPDC037100 (assembly GCF_055606225.1). NCBI lineage: Bacteria > Bacillati > Actinomycetota > Actinomycetes > Kitasatosporales > Streptomycetaceae > Streptomyces > Streptomyces sp. NPDC037100. Next base: position 743,692 of record NZ_JBVJSX010000003.1, read on the forward strand.
TGTCGGGCTGCAGACTGCGGAGGTACAGGTGATAGCCGTTGCCGGCCACCACCTGCCTGCGGGCAGCAGCCATGGCGTCGTCGTCGCTGAGGTAGGCGTCGGCGTCGTACACCTCCACGACGCGGCGGGCCGGTGTGGCCTTGCAGCTGTACTCGGCCAGGAGTGCCATGAGCCGCTGTCCTTCTGCTAGTCGGTGATCTTCATTGGCGGTGACCCCGGTGCCCGCCGAAGCCAGAATCTCGCGCGCGAACGCGACAAGGTTCCCCCAGAACTGATCAAAAAATGGCCAGTCGTCACCGATCGCCGCTGAGCCGCCCCGGACGGCCCAGAGACGGCCCAGCGGAGATCACTCGTCGGCTGCCGGCCCCTCATCAAGCCGGACCTTGACCTGGCGGTTGTGGGCGGTGCGCCAGAGGACCTCCCCATTAACCAGGGCCTTGGCTTCCTGATCGGGTTGCCGCCGACAGAGGAAGGCCGGGGGTCTCCATCAGGAGGATGACGGGAAGCGTGAATCGCACCATTTGTCCATATTCTGCTTCCATGATTATCGACTACGCGGCAGTGTTCCAAGGACTGCCGGGCGCGGTCGCTCTGCTGACTCCCGAGCTGGTCTTCGCCGACGCCAACCTCGCGTGGCTGCGCCAGGCCGGACGCAGCCGCGACCAGGTGGTGGGCCGCTACCTCTTCGACGCCTTCCCCGGCAGCCCGCGGGACCCGGCAGCCTCCGACGCCCGCCACTTGGAGGCATCCCTGCGCGCGGTCCTGGCCAACCGCAAGATCGACATGGACCTGCAGCGCTACGACGTGGAATCCGCGCAGCGCCCCGGCCATTGGGAGGAACGCTACTGGAGCGTGGTCAACGCGCCCGTCTTCGCGCCCGACGGCCAGATCGCCCTGGTGATCCACCGGGTCGAGGAAGTCACTGAACTCCTGCGCGCCACCAGCCGGCCGGACCGCTCACTCCAGCTCGAGGCCGAGCTCTTCAGCCGGATGCGGCAGCTGCACGAAATCAACGAGCGCCTGCGTCGCGCCCACGCCCGCGAGCGTGAGGTCGCCCTCGCCCTGCAGCGCGCCATGCTCCCCGTTCCGCCCTCGATCGGCCATCACCGGTTCGCCGTCCGCTACCGGCCCGCGGTCGGCTCCCTCAATGTCTGTGGCGACTGGTACGACCTGGTCCAACTCCAGGACGGCGACAAGATCGCTGTGGCCGTAGGCGATGTCGTCGGCCACGGCCTGGAGGCCGCAGGCATCATGGGCCAGCTCCGCAGCGCCCTGTCCGCCACCTCCCTGGTCGCCACCGGCCCCGCCCAGGCCCTCGAGGTCCTCGGCCGGTACGCGCATTGCGTCACCGGCGCCGAGTCGACCACCGCGGTGACCGCCTTCGTCGACTTCAGCCGCCACCTCATCACCTACTCCAGCGCCGGCCACCCCCCTCCGGTCCTTCTTCGCGCCGACGGCACTGTGGAGTTGTTGGACCAGGCGACCGATCCGCCGCTGGATGCCGTCCTCGAGTCCGGCCCTCGGCCGGAAGCCACCACCACCTTCACCGACGGCGGCACCCTCCTGCTCTACACCGACGGCCTCATCGAACGCCGCCACCAGGACATCGACACCGGACTCAGCCAACTCACCGACGCCCTGATCCGCCACAAGGAACTCACCACCCCCGAAGCACTCGCCGATGCCGTGATGAACGACCTGATCCCCGCCGAAGGTGTCACAGACGACACCGCCCTGGTCGTCGTCAGCCTGTGAGGCGTCTCAGCGATCGCACTGCAGGTCTCCGCCCGCCGATGCAGCACAAGACCCGCACCACCCGAAGAGACGACGCGGTCCCTCCCAGCGGCTGCAACTCCACCTGTCAGGCGGCCCAGAGCTTCCCGTCGCCTGCTGAGCGATTTTGAAAACGGCTCACAACGAAATTCGCTGATGTGCAGAAACGAGGGGCACGCGTCGCAAGAGCCCCACGCCCAGAAGTGGGGAGCTTCCCGTCTGGCCCACGAAGGTTCCCAGCCTTGAGCCCGATGCGCGGGCGTGCGCCACTGGCTTGGCTTGGTGTGCGGGATGAGAGCTTCCACCATCCGCTACGTCGGACCCGCGGTCGGCGACGGTGCCCCTCCATCCCGGTGCCGGCCGATCCCCCGCCGGAGGCAGTGCTCTGACCGTCGCGCCGCGATGATCGACTCATGGCGACCGGCCCTATCCACTCGTGGGCGCGCGTCGGCGCAGCGCGGGCGACGCCGAGAGAGCTTCGGCACAGCTTTGTGTCGCTGCTGTCCGAGCGTGGCGTCCCGCTGGAGGAGATCTCTCGTCCCGTCGGCCACTCCGGCACGGCCGTAACCGAGGAGGTGTACCGGAAGCAGATCCGGCTCGTGCTCCAGACCGGTGCGGTGGTCATGGACGGCATTTTCACGCGGGACCCGGAGCGGTAGTCACGCAGATGGACACGCACAAAGCAGATCGCCCAGCCTACTCACGTGAGTAGCCTGGGCGACCTGGTGTTTCACTGTCGGGGTGGCGGGATTTGAACCCACGACCTCTTCGTCCCGAACGAAGCGCGCTGCCAAGCTGCGCTACACCCCGATGTCGCTGCTGTCGCGGCGACGACGTTTACTTTAGCCCACCGGTGGCTAGAGACGAAATCCGGTTTTGCCGCGGTGGCGGATGGGGTTCGGGCGGGCGTGGTCGAGGGCCACGAGGAGGACGGCCAGGGCGTAGAAGGAGAGGCCCAGGAGGAGCGCGTTGCCGAGAACCCGCTTGAAGCCGTCCTGGCCGACGTCCAGGAAGGGGTAGAGGTAGCGGTCGGGGGTGCCCGGGAGGAGCAGTTCGCCCCGGGTGAGGCAGAAGGCCAGGTAGGCCATCGGGTAGAGGAGCCAGGTGCTGGCCTGGCGGAGGTGCAGGCGGCCGGGTGACGTGAGCAGGAGCCAGTCCAGTACCGCCGCGATCGGGGTCACCGTGTGCAGGACCTCATGGGAAAGGGCCTGCCAGCCCTTCGGCGTGGCCGCCTCGCCCGTGAGGGAGAACGGGCTCGCCTCGTTCGCCAGGAGCAGGTGGTGCACCAGAGCGGCGATCACGACGTAGAGCAGCGTCGCGCCCAGGACGGCACCCGGCAGGGGGCGGCGGGCCGTCCACGCACGGCGGGCCGAGAGGGCCATGACCAGGGCCAGCAGCAGGTTGCTCTGGATCACGAAGTAGCTCAGGACACGGGACGGGTCGCCGAGGAGCAGTTCCAGTGTCACGCCCGCGGCCGCCACGAGGGCGACCAGCAGGCGGAAGGCCGCGGCCGCGGGGCGGCGGACCGGGGTGACGACGGCCGTGGCGGGCACGGGGGTGGGCTTCAGTGCCGGCGGGGACGGTATCGCTGGGAGGTCCGGGATGTCCCGGGGTATCGGGGCGGTCATGCCCCCACGCTGACAGAAGCGGACATAGGGGGCGATGTGGGCGGGGCTGTGCGGGTTACCCCACCCGGACCGGGCCCCGTCCGTTCCCTACCTGCCTAGCTTCCTTACCTGCCCTACCTGCCCTACCTGCTCTACCTCCCCACAGCCTCGCGCCCGACCAGCGTCAGCAACGTCGCCTCCGGCGGGCACGCGAACCGTACCGGGGTGTAGCGGTTCGTGCCGCAGCCCGCCGACACGTGCAGGTACGACGTACGGCCCTCCACCGTGTGCGTGGACAGGCCCTTCACCCGCTCCGTGTCCAGGTCGCAGTTGGTGACCAGGGCGCCGTAGAAGGGGATGCACAGCTGGCCGCCATGGGTGTGGCCGGCCAGGATCAAGGGGTAGGCGTCGGCCGTGAAGGCGTCCAGTGTGCGCAGGTAGGGGGCGTGCACGACGCCCATCGAGAAGTCCGTCGATTCGGACGGGCCGCCCGCCACCTGCGCGTAGCGGTCCCGCTTGATGTGCGGGTCGTCCAGGCCCGTGAGCTCCACCGAGCCGCCCTCGAGCTTGAGCTCGCCGCGCGTGTTGGTCAGGTTGATCCAGCCCGCCGCGTCGAAACCGTCCCGCAGGTCCTCCCACGGGTTGTGCACCACGCCCTCGGCCGGCGCGTTGCCGTTGAGCCCGTGGCGGCCCTGGGCCTTCTCGAGCAGGTAGCGGGCGGGGTTGCGCAGCTTGGGGCCGTAGTAGTCGTTGGAGCCGAAGACGTACGCGCCCGGGAATTCCATCAGGGGGCCGAGCGCGTCCAGGACCTCCGGGACGCCCTCGGGGTCGGACAGGTTGTCGCCCGTGTTGATCACGAAGTCGGGGCGAAGGCCCGCCAGGGACCGCAGCCAGCGCTGCTTCTTGCGCTGGCCGCCGACCATGTGGATGTCGGAGACCTGGAGCACGCGCAGAGGGCGCATTCCCGGGGGCAGGACCGGGACGGTGACCCGGCGGAGGCGGAAGGAGCGGGCCTCGAAACCCGCCGCGTACACCAGACCGGCGGCGCCAGCCGCCGCGATTCCCAGGGGGACTCCGTATCGCGCGCGCATACGACCATCGTGTCAGACCCCGGCCGTGGTCCGTGCCGGGCGGTGCCCGAAATCCCCTGATCGCACCGGCTCTTCGGCCGCGGCCGCCTAAATCGAGGGGCGCCGTTCCTTCCGGACCTGCGACAATCGACCCCATGACCACGCTCAAGTCGAAGCTGCAGGATGACCTCAACGTTGCGATCAAGGAGCGCGACGAGCTGCGCTCCTCGACGCTCCGGCTGACGCTCGCCGCGATCACCAAGGAGGAGGTCGCGGGCAAGGAGAAGCGCGAGCTCTCCGACGACGAGGTCCAGAAGGTGATCACCAGGGAGGCGAAGAAGCGGCGTGAGGCGGCCGACGCCTTCGCCCAGGGCGGTCGTCCCGAGCAGGCCGAGCGGGAGAAGGCGGAGGGCGAGGTCCTCGCCACGTACCTGCCGCAGCAGCTGTCGGACGAGCAGCTCCAGCAGATCGTCGCCCAGGCGGTCGAGGAGGCGAAGGCGGCCGGTGCCGAGGGGCCGCGGGCCATGGGCGCGGTCATGAAGATCGTGAACCCGAAGGTGGCCGGGCAGGCCGAGGGCGGTCGCGTCGCCGCCGCGGTGAAGAAGCTGCTGGCCGGCTGACCCGGTGCTCGGCCCGGTGGTGTTGCCGTCCGGCTGACCCGGTGCTCGGCCCGGTGGTGTTGCCGTCCGGCTGACCGTTCAGCCGGACCATGACGGCCCCCTCCTACCCGTGCGGGTGGGAGGGGGCCGTCGTCGTCGCGTCACACCGCCGGCTCAGCCGAACCGGCCGCCGTTGCCGTTGCCGCCGTTGCCCTGGCCCCGGAAGAAGCCCTCCGGGATGGAGAAGGAAGGCGTCGGGAAGGACTCGCCGCCGCCTCCGCCGCTGTCGTTGCCGCCGACCAGACCGCCGATGAACCCGTCGTTGTCGTCGTTGCCGCCGTCGCCGCGGCCGCCACCGTCGTTGTCGCCGTCCCCGCGGTCCCGCGGCTTGCTGTCGGGGATGTGGACGGTGTGGAAGTCCTCGACGGGCTTGCCCTCCAGCGCGCCGGACATCATGTCGCCCCAGATCGGACCGGGGACCTCGCCACCGAAGACCTTGCCGTACGACCGGCCGCCGATGGTGATGCCGGACATCTTGCGCTTGTGCGCGGGGTCGCCGACCCAGACCGCTCCGGCCATGTTCGGGGTGTAGCCCACGAACCAGGCCGCGTAGCGCTCGTCCGTCGTTCCGGTCTTGCCGGCGCTGGGACGGCTGCCGAGGCCGGCCTTCTTGCCCGTACCGTCCTCGACGACGCCCTTCAGCAGCGTGTTGATGGTGTCGGCGGTGTTCTCCGACATCGCGCGCGAGCAGGTCGACTTCGGGACCTCGAGCGACGTGGTCTTGTCACCGACCCGCCGGCTGACCGACTCGATGGCGACCGGCGTGCAGTACATGCCCCGCGAGGCGAAGGTCGCGTACGCGTTCGCCATGGTCAGCGGCGACATCTCCTGGGTGCCGAGGGCGATGGAGGGCACCTGCGGCATCTTGTTGCCGTCGGCCCGCACGACGCCCATCTTCTTCGCCATCGTCGTCACCGGGCAGATGCCGATGTCGCTGATCATCTGCACGTAGTAGGTGTTGACCGACTTGGCGGTCGCCTCCCGCATGTCGTACGGGCCGACCTCGGAGGAGTTCTCGTTCTCGAGCTTGGCCGGGTTGGCGGGGTCGTTCACCCACCGCTTGCCGTCACAGACCGACACCGGGCTCGGGTACGCCATCTGGTACGGCGAGGAGTACACCTTGTTCGCCGGCATGCCGTCCTCGAGGGCCGCGGCGGCCACGATCGGCTTGAACGTCGAACCGGGCTGGTAGCCCATGCCGCCGCCCATCGACTGGTCGACGGACAGGTTGATCTGCGTCTCGTTCTTCTTGAAGCCGTACGGACGCGACTGGCCCATGGCGAGGATCTTGCCGGTGCCCGGCTGGACGAGGGAGACGGCGGTGGCCACCTCGTCGCTCTTGTAGACGTGGTCCTTGATGGAGCGCTGCGCGGCCTTCTGGGACTGCGGGTCCATGGTCGTGCGGACGGTGAGGCCGCCCTGGTTCCAGATCTTCGCGCGCTGCTCCTTGGTCTTGCCGAAGACCGGGTCGTTCAGGAAGACCTCGCGCACGTAGTCGCAGAAGAAGCCCGCGCCCTTGACCGATGTGATGCAGCCGTTCTTGGGCTTGCTGACCTTCAGGCCGAGCGGTGCCTTCGTCGCCTCGGCGGCCTGTGCCGAGGAGATGTCGCCGACGGCCGCCATGCGCTGCAGCACGGTGTTGCGGCGCTTGAGTGCCTCCGCCTCGTCGTTGACCGGGTCGTACCGGCTGGGCGACTGGACGATGCCGGCGAGCAGGGCCGACTGCTCGAGGGTGAGGTCCTTGGCGGACCTGGAGAAGTAGCGCTGGGCGGCAGCCTCGACGCCGTAGGCCTGCTGGCCGAAGAACGTGATGTTCAGGTAGTTCTCGAGGATCTTCTTCTTGCCCAGCTCCTCCTCGACCTGGATCGCGTACTTGAGCTCGCGGATCTTGCGGCCGATGGTCTGCTGGGTGGCCTGCGCGACCTTGGTCGGGTCGTTGCCCGCCTCCTCCACGAAGACGTTCTTCACGTACTGCTGCGTCAGAGTGGAGGCGCCCTCGGAGACTCCGCCGGTCTGCGCGTTCTTGTTGAGGGCGCGCAGGACGCCCTTCAGGTCGACGGCGCCGTGCTGGTAGAAGCGCGAGTCCTCGATCGCGACGATCGCCTTCTGCATGTACGGCGAGATGTCCTTGAGGGGGACCACCGTGCGGTCGCGTGAGTACACCGTGGCGATCTGGCCGCCGTCGGCATCGAGGATCGTGGTGCGCTGACTCAGCGGCGGGGTCTTCATGTTGACCGGGAGCTCGTCGAAGCTCTCGACCGACCCCTTGGCCGCCAGGCCCAGCGCGCCCACGGCGGGCAGTGCGATGCCGGCCAGCACGGCTCCCGCGAGGACACTGACACCGAGGAACTTGGCGGCCTGCTGCGTGGGAGACAGACCACCGCCCGAGCGCTTCTTTGGCATGAGGGCAGCCTACGTTCTCATTCGCCGGACAGGCGTATAGGCCTTGGCCTAAGCTGCTCTCAACTGTCACAGCAGTGAGGCCACGTATCAATACGTCCAGCGACCCCGAATCGTTCTGGGTGTTCCCCGATTTTTTTGTCGGGGCCGTGTCCGAATCCGCCTTGTGTGTCATATGGCGTCCGTTGTGACGCAACTGAACTGTCCTGGTTTGCCGGGAAGGTTGCGTATGTCGCCAGCTCACTCCCCCGGGTGATCTGCCGCTTACCCATAGTCCGTTCGGGCCATTCAAGATTGGGCCCGCTGGGGGTGTTGCGCTGTGCCCACCTTCCGTAACGTCCTCAACTGGCGGCGGTGAATATGCCGCTGCCGCCGTGGGGGAGCCTCGATTCGGGAGAGGACGGCGCCGGTATGGGCTGGGTAGTCGACTGGAGTGCGCAGGCGGCCTGCCGCACTACCGATCCGGATGAACTGTTCGTTCAAGGAGCGGCGCAGAACAGGGCCAAGGCGGTGTGTACCGGATGCCCGGTGCGCACGGAGTGCCTGGCCGACGCGCTCGACAACCGCGTCGAGTTCGGTGTGTGGGGAGGCATGACGGAGCGGGAGCGCCGCGCACTGCTGCGCAGGCGTCCCACGGTGACCTCCTGGCGCCGGCTGCTGGAGACGGCGCGCACGGAGTACGAGCGGGGGTGCGGTGTTCTGCCCCTCGACGACGACGAGATCTACGAGAACTACGCGGCGGTGAGCTGAGGAGTCCCTCTCGGGAGCTCCCCAGGACCAGGTCTGAGGGCCCTCTCCGGGCCCTTCGCCATCACCCGCGAGTTCTCGACCGTTGCTCAGGCGTCCCACGTCTCCGCCGGGTTGCCCTCAGGCAGTCGCCTCGGGCGGTTCCGGCTGGTCGGCGCGGTCGGGCAGCTCGCGCGCGTCGGCCGCCAGCCGGTCGCCGATGGTGCGCAGTCCCGTGAGGTCGTGCACGTCACCGGGCAGCGCGGCGACTTCCGTCACGGCCACCTCCGGGTGCAGCGCGGTGAAGCGGTCACGCGTGCGCTGCTCACGGGAGAGCAGTTGCATGCGATCGGCGTGCAACCTCAGCAGGCCTGCCGTGAACCGGTCGACGGACCGCTCGGGGTGATCCGTGTGCTCCGTCGTGGCCCCGGTGGCCTCGGTGTCCCCGGCGTTTTCGGCGTGTTCGGTGGGGGAGCCACCCTCGGGAGCCGATGGCCGAGCTGGTGTTCCGGGCGTGGGAGAGTCTGAACTGTCCTGTGCGTCGGGGGAGTTACGAAGTACTGCTTTCCCGTCCTCCTGATCCACAATGCGGGGCTCTTCAAGATTTTCCGCGGCGGCGAGCGCCCGCTCGGCGGACAGCCCTTCGGCGCCGCTGCCGTGCACCCGGTTGAGCACCAGACCGGCCAGCGGCATGTCCTCCGCGGCCAGCCGCTCCACGAAGTAGGCGGCCTCGCGCAGCGCGTCCCGCTCCGGGGCCGCGACCACGAGGAACGCCGTACCGGGCGCCTGGAGCAGCTTGTACGTCGCGTCCGCGCGGGTACGGAAGCCGCCGAAGGTGGTGTCCATCGCGGACACGAACGTCTGGACGTCCTTGAGGAGCTGACCGCCGAGCAGCTTGCCGAGGGTGCCGGTCATCATCGACATCCCGACGTTCAGGAACTTCATCCCGGCCCGGCCGCCCAGCTTCGCGGGCGCGGTCAGCAGCCGGATCAGCCGGCCGTCCAGGAACGAGCCGAGCCGCTTGGGCGCGTCCAGGAAGTCCAGCGCCGAGCGGGACGGCGGGGTGTCGACGACGATCAGGTCCCACTCGTCCCGGGCGCGCAGCTGCCCGAGCTTCTCCATCGCCATGTACTCCTGCGTGCCCGCGAAGCCCGCCGAGAGCGACTGGTAGAAGGGGTTGCCCAGGATGGCGGCCGCCCGCTCGGGGTCCGCGTGCGCCTCGACGATCTCGTCGAAGGTGCGCTTCATGTCGAGCATCATCGCGTGCAGCTCGCCGCCCGCGGCGTCGTCGATGCCCTTCACCCGGCGCGGGGTGTTGTCCAGGGAGTCGATGCCCATGGACTGGGCCAGCCTGCGGGCCGGGTCGATGGTCAGGACGACCACCTTGCGGCCCCGCTCGGCCGCGCGCAGCCCCAGGGCCGCCGCGGTCGTCGTCTTGCCGACCCCGCCCGAGCCGCAGCACACCACGATCCGGGTCTTCGGGTCCTCCAGCAGCGGGTCGACGTCGAGCAGGCGCGCGGGGGTGAGGTGCGGGCGGGCCGGATCGTGGGTGTGGGCCGGGTCCGGACGACTCATGACATCCCCTGCTTCCGACTTATGACGGGCCTTGCCTGACTGTCCTCGCTCATGACACGTCCTGCTCGCGTGCTTGTCCCTGCCGGCTCATGACACGCACTGCTTTCGTGCCGTTACGTCCCGGCTCATGACACGCCCTGCCGTGCTTGTCCCTGCTGGCTCATGACACGCCCTGCTTTCGTGCCTGTACGCGCCGGCTCATGACACGCCCTGCTCGCGCAGCTCGCGGGCCAGCTCGTACAGCCCTGCCAGGTCCATGCCCTCGGCGAACAGCGGCAGTTCGTGCAGCGGCAGGCCCAGCTCGGCCAGGACCGCACGCTGCTCGTGCTCCAGCGTGTACCGCTCGGCGTACTCCTCGGCCTGCGTGAGCAGCGGGTCCACCAGCCGCTCGGCGTGCCCGCCGCGCCGCGCCCCGCCGAGCCCCGCGGACGACAGGGACCGCGCGACAGTGGAACGCGGGATCGACCGCAGGAGTTCCAGGTCGGTCTCGTCCAGCACCTCCGGCCGGACCATGTTCACGATGATCCGTCCCACCGGCAGCCGGGCCGAGCGCAGCTCGGCGATGCCGTCCACGGTCTCCTGGACGGGCATCTCCTCCAGCAGCGTCACCAGGTGCACCGCCGTCTCCGGCGACTTCAGCACCCGCATCACGGCCTGCGCCTGATTGTGTATCGGGCCGATCTTGGCGAGGCCGGCGACCTCGTCGTTCACGTTCAGGAAGCGCGTGATCCGACCGGTCGGCGGGGCGTCCATGACGACGTAGTCGTAGACGAACCGCCCGCTGCGCTCCTTGCGGCGCACCGCCTCGCACGCCTTGCCGGTCAGGAGGACGTCCCTGAGGCCGGGCGCGATGGTGGTGGCGAAGTCGATCGCGCCGAGCTTCTTCAGGGCCCGTCCGGCGCTGCCCAGCTTGTAGAACATCTGGAGGTAGTCCAGAAGGGCCAGTTCGGGGTCGATGGCGAGGGCATACACCTCCCCGCCCCCGGGTGCTACCGCGATTTTCCGTTCCTCATAAGGCAGCGCTTCCGTTTCGAAGAGCTGCGCGATGCCCTGACGGCCCTCGACCTCGACGAGAAGCGTCCGCTTCCCCTCCGTGGCCAGGGCCAGCGCTAGGGCCGCGGCCACCGTGGTCTTGCCGGTACCGCCCTTGCCGCTGACGACCTGGAGCCTGCTCACGTATTCGAGCCTAACCAGTCCGCGCCCGGGCTACGCGGGAGGCTGTGGACAACCGGTGCGGTGGTGGCCGCGTGGCCCCCGCCCGCCAGGGGCTAGAGTCGGCCGCATGACCAAGTGGGAATACTCGACTGTGCCGCTGCTCGTCCACGCCACGAAGCAGATTCTGGACACCTGGGGCGAGGACGGCTGGGAGCTCGTCCAGGTCGTGCCCGGGCCGAACAACCCCGAGCAGCTCGTCGCCTACCTGAAGCGGGAGAAGCAGTAGTGGGCGCCGTCGAGGCGAGGCTCGCCGAGCTCGGCCTGAGCCTGCCCGACGTGGTTCCGCCGCTCGCCGCCTACCAGCCGGCCGTGCAGTCCGGCCCGTACGTCTACACCGCCGGGCAGCTCCCGATGGTGGAGGGCAAGCTTCCGGTCACCGGCAAGGTCGGTGCGGAGGTCACCGCGGAGGAGGCCAAGGAGCTGGCGCGTACGTGCGCACTGAACGCCCTGGCCGCCGTGAAGTCCGTCACCGGTGACCTGGACCGCATCGCGCGCGTGGTGAAGGTCGTCGGTTTCGTGGCCTCTGCCTCGGACTTCACGGGCCAGCCCGCGGTGCTGAACGGCGCGAGCGAGCTGCTCGGCGAGGTCCTCGGCGACAAGGGCGTGCACGCGCGCAGTGCCGTGGGCGTCGCGGTGCTGCCGCTGGACGCGCCGGTCGAGGTCGAGATCCAGGTGGAACTCGCGTAACTCCCTTCAGGGCCCCTTCAACGGGTCCCAGCTGCGGAATCCGTCCCCGGGGGCCACTCGAACATCCGCCCGTCACGGGATAGCCTCGCGCCCATGGCGAACGGTCAGTGGTACCCCCCGGAGTGGCCGGACCGCATCCGCGCACTCGCGGCCGGCACCCTCACGCCGGTGGCCCCCAAACGCGCGGCCACCGTCATGCTCCTGAAGGACACCGGCCGCGGCACGGCCGTCCACATGCTGCGCAGACGCGCCTCCATGGCCTTCGCCGGAGGCGCGTACGCGTATCCGGGCGGCGGTGTCGACCCGCGCGACGACGACCATCAGGTCCGCTGGGCGGGCCCCACGCGCGCGTGGTGGGCCCGGCGGCTCGGCGTCGACGAGACGGCGGCCCAGGCGATCGTCTGCGCGGCCGTACGGGAGACGTACGAGGAGGCGGGCGTGCTGCTCGCCGGGCCGGCCCACGACTCGGTCGTCGGTGACACCACGGGCGCCGGCTGGGAGGCCGACCGAGCCGCCCTGGTCGCCCGGGACCTGTCCTTCGCGGAGTTCCTGGACCGCCGCGGCCTGGTCCTGCGCTCCGACCTGCTGGGCGCCTGGACCCGCTGGATCACCCCCGAGTTCGAGGCCCGCCGCTACGACACCTGGTTCTTCGTGGCCGCGCTCCCCGAGGGGCAGCGCACCCGCAACGCCTCCACGGAGGCCGACCGCACGGTGTGGATCGCCCCGCGCGAGGCGGCGGCCCGGTACGACGAGGGCGAGTTGCTGATGATGCCGCCGACGATCGCGACCCTGCGCCAGCTGACGGCGTACGAGACGGCCGCCGGGGCACTCGACGCAGCCCAGGGGCGTGACCTCACGCCCGTCCTGGCCACCGCCCGCCTGGTGGACGGCGAGATCGTGCTCTCCTGGCCGGGCCACGACGAGTTCACCAAGCACATTCCGACCGGTGGAGCCACCGCATGACGGACGCAAGCGCCCTTCCCGGCCAGCCCCGCGGCGGGGTCCTCTCGGGGCCCGCCACCGCGCGGGCCGTCAACGTCCTGGCCCCCAACGCGTCGGCCATGACCCTGGACGGCACCAACACCTGGATCGTCTCCGAGCCGGATTCCGACCAGGCCGTGGTGGTCGACCCGGGGCCGCTGGACGACGGGCACCTGCGCCGGGTCGTCGCCACGGCCGAGCAGGCCGGCAAGCGCGTCGCCCTCACCCTGCTCACCCACGGCCACCCCGACCACGCGGAGGGCGCCGCCCGCTTCGCCGAACTGACCGGCACGTGCGTGCGTGCCCTCGACCCGGCCCTGCGCCTGGGCGACGAGGGCCTGGCCGCCGGAGACGTGATCACCACCGGCGGGCTGGAACTGCGCGTCGTACCGACCCCCGGCCACACCACGGACTCCCTGTCCTTCCACCTCCCGGCCGACCGGGCGGTCCTCACCGGCGACACGGTCCTCGGCCGTGGCACCACGGTCGTGGCCCACCCCGACGGCCGCCTCGGCGACTACCTGGACTCCCTGCGCCGCCTGCGTTCCCTGTCGGTCGACGACGGCGTCCGCACGGTCCTGCCGGGCCACGGCCCGGTCCTGGAGGACGCCCAGGGCGTCGTCGAGTACTACCTCGCCCACCGCGCCAACCGCCTCGCCCAGGTCGAGACGGCCGTGGAGGACGGCTACCGCACCCCCACGCAGGTCGTCGCCCACGTCTACGCCGACGTGGACCGCTCCCTGTGGCCGGCGGCGGAACTCTCGGTACGGGCGCAGATGGACTATCTGGAAGAACACGGGCTCATCTAGAGCCCCTCACGCACGCGGTGCCTTGACGCCGTGCACGCGCGCGTACTCCCCGGCGAGCCAGGGGCCCAGATCGCCGACGTACGCCGCGAGCACGGCGGCGTCTCCGGCCGGTTCCCGAAGACGTCGGCCGGCCGGTCGCGTGTCGCGGTGACGAGCGGACGGAAGGCCGGGGGCACGCGCGCGAGAGTGCCCACCCGGGTGAGGAAGCCCCGCGCGTCGATTCCCGGGCGATGTGCAGCGCTGCCGGTCATGCGCTCACCGTGCCGCGAGCAGAGCACTCCTGGGGCGCGCTTTCCGCTTCCTTGACGACGTCGGGCCCCGTCTCGTGAGGAGACGGGGCCCGATGACGTACCGGCAGGGTGCGCGTCAGCGTGAGCGCTTGGCGAGGCGCTCCACGTCCAGGAGGATCACCGCGCGGGCCTCCAGACGGAGCCAGCCGCGCTGGGCGAAGTCCGCGAGGGCCTTGTTGACCGTCTCGCGGGACGCGCCGACCAGCTGGGCCAGCTCCTCCTGCGTGAGGTCGTGCACGACGTGGATCCCCTCCTCGGACTGCACGCCGAACCGGCGCGACAGGTCGAGCAGGGCGCGGGCGACGCGGCCCGGGACGTCCGAGAAGACGAGGTCGGACATCGCGTCGTTGGTCTTGCGCAGTCGGCGCGCGACGGCGCGCAGGAGCGCCGTGGCCACCTCCGGGCGGGCGTTCAGCCAGGGCTGGAGGTCGCCGTGGCCGAGGCCGAGCAGCTTGACCTCGGTCAGAGCCGTGGCCGTCGCGGTGCGCGGGCCCGGGTCGAACAGCGAGAGCTCACCGATGAGCTCACCGGGGCCGACCACGGCCAGCATGTTCTCGCGGCCGTCGGGGGACGTGCGGTGAAGCTTCACCTTGCCCTCCGTGACCACGTACAGGCGGTCACCGGGGTCGCCCTCATGGAACAGCGAGTCACCGCGGGCGAGGGTCACCTCACTCATGGAGGCGCGGAGCTCCGCGGCCTGCTCGTCATCGAGCGCCGCGAAGAGCGGATTGCGCCGCAGAACGTCGTCCACGAGTTCTCTCCTATTCGACCTGCTCAGGGGATCTTGCTCCCCCGTGTACCGAGGGACCGTGGTGCCCATTTTGTCGGGCGGTCCAAACAGTGTGATCTGTCACAAGGATGCCGCACACGTGTCCCGGGGTACGCGGCAGGGGTCCAATTGGGCGCCGATCTTCAGGGGCCGGGGCGGATGTCGGTGCCGGGCCTTAGGCTGGCCGGGTGTCCAAATCGCCGGTGAGAGCACAGGCCGAGGGGGCTGCGCGGGTGGTTGTACGTCGCGATTCCGCTATGGGCGAACAGGGCCCCGATGGCGGTAGGAAAACGACGAAAGGGAACAAGGCGGAACCGGTGAGGAAGACGGCGTCCGCGGAGAAGGCCGGGCCCGCGAAGAAGGTGGGGTCCACGAAGAAGGTGGGGTCCACGAAGAAGACGGCCTCCGCGAAGAAGGTCGGGTCCACGAAGGCGGCGGCCTCCGCGAAGAAGGCCGCGTCCACCAAGAAGGCGGCCTCCGCGAAGAAGACCGCCTCCAATACGTCCGCCGCCGGGAAGGCCACCGAGAGTGCCTCCAAGAGCGCTGCCGTGAGGAAGGCGCCCGCCGCCAAGAAGGTCGCGGTCGCGCCGAAGAAGGCCACGGCCCGCCTCAAGGGCACCGCCCCCGCCAAGACCGTCGTCCACCCGCCGGGCGACGAGTCGCGTACCGCCCTGGTCCGCCGGGCCCGCCGTATCAACCGCGAGCTCGCCGAGGTCTTTCCGTACGCCCACCCCGAGCTGGACTTCGCGAACCCCTTCCAACTCGTCGTCGCCACGGTCCTGTCCGCCCAGACGACCGACCTGCGGGTCAACCAGACGACACCCTCCCTCTTCGCCAAGTACCCGACCCCGGAGGACCTGGCCGCCGCCAACCCCGAGGAGGTGGAGGAGATCCTCCGCCCGTGCGGCTTCTTCCGGGCCAAGACGAAGTCCGTCATAGGGCTGTCGAAAGCCCTGGTGGAGGACTTCGGCGGTGAGGTGCCCGGCCGGCTCGAAGACCTGGTCAAGCTCCCCGGAGTCGGCCGCAAGACCGCGTTCGTCGTGCTCGGCAACGCCTTCGGCCGCCCAGGTATCACCGTGGACACGCATCTCCAGCGCCTGGTGCGGCGCTGGCAGTGGACCGCCGAGACCGACCCGGACAAGATCGAGGCCGCCGTCGGCGCGCTCTTCCCGAAGAGCGACTGGACGGACCTCTCGCACCACGTGATCTGGCACGGACGCCGTATCTGTCACGCCCGCAAGCCCGCGTGCGGCGCCTGCCCGATCGCTCCGCTCTGCCCGGCGTACGGCGAGGGCGAGACCGACCCGGAGAAGGCGAAGAAGCTCCTCAAATACGAGAAGGGCGGCTTCCCCGGCCAGCGCCTGAATCCCCCACAGGCCTACCTGGACGCGGGCGGCAAACCGGCGCCGCCACTGGGGGCCGGATGAGCCGCCCGAACCGGCCGCGCGCTCTCCAGCCCGAACGGGCTGATCTTGTAGTCGGAGGCCTTGAAGACGTCGTCGCTCCGGCCGATGTCCGTCAGATACCCCTCGTCGTCCCTGGAGAGGACGTCTCCCGGAGGGGCTCGAATTGCCGGCGGAGGGGCCCGATGCGCGACCCGCGCGTCCCGGCGTATGACCCGAGCGGCCCGGCGTGCGAGCGGAGGGGCCCGGCGTGCGGCCCGAGCGGCCCGGCGTGCGAGCGGAGGGGCCCGGCGTGCGGCCCGAGCGACCCGGTGTGCGAGCGGAGGCGCTCGCTGGGCGGCCTCAGGGGTACCGCACACCCCCCGGTGGATCCGATGCGCCGCCCCGAAAGTCCGGCGCGCCGCCCGTTCAGGGGATCCAGGGCGTTCGCGGAACGATCTCAGGGCCGTCGTGCGTTGGATGCGGCAGGACGACGGGGGTGGCGATGACGCGTGCGAGCGACACACAGGGTGGCCCGGTGACGCTGAGCAAGGACGGGCTGCCCGGCTGGCTGGGCCCCGTGGTGCACGCCGTGGAGACGGTCCGGCCCAGGCAGCTGAGCCGGTTCCTGCCGCCGGAGGACGGGGCGGGACGGCAGTCCGCCGTGCTGGTCCTCTTCGGTGAGGGCGCGCACGGCCCGGAGCTGCTGCTCATGGAGCGGGCGAGCTCCCTGCGCTCGCACGCCGGGCAGCCCTCCTTCCCGGGCGGCGCCCTCGACCCCGAGGACGGCGACCCGGGCGGCGACGGCCCGCTGCGGGCAGCCCTGCGCGAGGCCGAGGAGGAGACCGGCCTCGACCCCTCCGGCGTGCAGCTCTTCGGCGTCCTGCCCCGGCTCTACATCCCGGTCAGCGGCTTCGTCGTCACCCCCGTGCTCGGCTGGTGGCGCGAGCCGAGCCCGGTCGGAGTCGTCGACCCGAACGAAACGGCCAGGGTCTTCACCGTCCCCGTGGCGGATCTCACGGATCCGGCCAACCGGGCGACCACCGTTCACCCCAGCGGCCACCGAGGTCCGGCATTTCTGGTCGAATCAGCCCTTGTCTGGGGTTTCACGGCCGGAATCATCGACCGGCTGCTGCACTTCGCGGGCTGGGAGCGGCCCTGGGACCGCGAGAAGCAGGTCCCCCTCGACTGGCGCGCATGACAGGGTGGCCTCCGTGAACGTGCTGGACATCTTGTTGCTGGTCGCCGCCGTGTGGTTCGCGGTCGTGGGGTACCGCCAGGGGTTCGTCGTCGGCATCCTGTCGGTGATCGGCTTCCTGGGTGGTGGCCTCGTCGCGGTCTACGTGCTGCCCGTCATCTGGGACGCGCTGACGGACAACGCGGAGGTGAGCACGACCGCCGCCGTCGTCGCGGTCGTCGTCGTCATCGTCTGTGCCTCCGTGGGCCAGGCCCTCACCACCCACCTCGGCAACAAGCTGCGCCGGCACATCACCTGGTCCCCGGCCCGGGCCCTCGACGCCACCGGCGGCGCCCTCGTCAACGTGGTGGCGATGCTCCTGGTGGCCTGGCTGATCGGCTCCGCCCTCGCAGGCACCACGCTGCCGACCGTCGGCAAGGAGGTCCGCAGCTCCAAGGTCCTGCTGGGTGTCTCGCAGGCCCTGCCGGACCAGGCGGCCACCTGGTTCGCGGACTTCTCCTCCGTCCTCGCGCAGAACGGCTTCCCGCAGGTCTTCAGCCCGTTCTCGAACGAGCCGATCACCGACGTCCAGCCGCCCGACCCGGCACTCGCGAACAGCCCCGTGGCGAACCGCGCCCAGCGCTCCATCGTCAAGGTCATGGGCACGGCCCCGAGCTGCGGCAAGGTCCTGGAGGGCACCGGCTTCGTCTTCTCCGACCGTCGGGTGATGACCAACGCGCACGTGGTGGGCGGAGTCGACGAGCCGACCGTGCAGATAGGCGGCGAGGGCAGGAAGTACGACGCCAAGGTCGTGCTCTACGACTGGCGGCGCGACATCGCCGTCCTCGACGTGCCGGATCTCAAGGCGCCCGTGCTGCGGTTCACCGAGAAGGACGCGAACAGCGGCGAGAACGCGATCGTCGCGGGCTTCCCGGAGAACGGGGCGTACGACGTGCGCGCCGCCCGCGTGCGCGGCCGCATCACGGCCAACGGTCCGGACATCTACCACCGCGGCACGGTCCGCCGCGACGTCTACTCCCTCTACGCGACCGTCCGTCAGGGCAACTCGGGCGGCCCCCTGCTCACACCCGACGGCAAGGTCTACGGCGTCGTCTTCGCCAAGTCGCTCGACGACGCCGAGACGGGATACGCGCTGACCGCGGACGAGATCCAGGAGGACATCACCAAGGGGCGCGCCGCCGACCAACAGGTGGGCAGCGACAGCTGCGCCCTCTAGGAGCGGTGGCCCTGGAGCGGCGGATGCCGGGGTGTCACTCGCGCGAGTGATGCCTCAGTCGCGTGTGTGGCGAAGACGTACGGTGACCCAGCGGGCGCGGCGGCGGAGGATACGCGGAATCCCGACCCGGGGGTCCGCGGTCGCCATCTGCGGTGCGCCGCTTCGATGGTGGGGGTTCGCACCGCCCGCCGAGCGGCGATTGCGGGTTGCGTCACTGTAGTCGTGCGTCCAGCCCATACCCCGACGTCTGCCCCCGCCCCATGGTCGATAACCGCTCCCGGGGCGTCCAATTGGCCTATGCGCCAGGCAATTGGCCGTTCGTCGGACAAGTGTTCACCAGTCGGTACCGGGCGGGGCCGGACGGTCACCGGTCGGGTTCGGGATCCCGCAGCCAGTTGATGAGTTCCGAGGAGAACGCGACCGGGTCCTCCTCGTGCGGGAAGTGCCCGAGGCCCTCGAACAGACGCCAGCGGTAGGGGGCTTCGACGTACTCGCCGGACCCCGCCGCGCTGCGGGTGCGCATCACGGGATCGAGCGAGCCGTGCAGATGGAGCGTCGGCACCCGCACCGGCCGCTTCATCCGGCGGTTGAACTGGATGCCGTCCGGGCGGGCCAGGGAGCGCACCATCCAGCGGTACGGCTCGACCGCGCAGTGCGCCGCGGAGGGGATGCACATGGCGCGGCGGTACGTCTGCAGCGCCTCGTCCTCGGGCGGGCGCGGCCCGGACCACTCCTGGATCAGCTCCGCCACGAGAGCCCCGTCGTCGGCGGTGAGCTGCCGCTCCGGGATCCAGGGCCGCTGGAACCCCCAGATGTGTGAACCGGCGCGGGTCTGTTTGACGTCCCGCAGCATGGCCGCGCGCCAGCGCCGCGGGTGTGGCATGGACGCGACCGCCAGGCGCCGCACCAGCTTGGGGCGCATCGCGGCCGCCGTCCACGCGAGGTATCCGCCCAGGTCGTGGCCGACCAGTGCGGCGTCGGGCTCGCCGAGGGAGCGGATGACGCCGGTGACGTCGAGCGCGAGGTTGGCGGGGTCGTAGCCGCGCGGTGTGCGGTCGCTGCCGCCGACGCCCCTGAGGTCCATGGCGACGGCCCGGAAGCCCGCGTCGGCGAGTGCCACCAGCTGGTGCCGCCAGGTCCACCAGAACTGCGGGAAACCGTGCAGCAGCAGCACCAGGGGTCCGTCGCCCAGCTCGGCGATGTGGAAGCGGGCGCCGTTGGCGGCGACGTCGCGATGGCTCCAGGGGCCGTCCAGGAGGACGGCCGGGGTCGGTTGAGCCGGGGGTGGTGCGGGGTCCGTCATGAGGACGAGCGTGCCACAGCCTCGATGGCCTCGGGGACCCGGTCCTGCGGGAGCTCCGGCCGCGGGTGCGGCTTGGCCTTCTGCAGCACGACCGCGGTCTCCTTCATCGACGCGGCGACCTTCTGCGGGCCCTTGCTCTTCTTGGCCTTCTTCGCGAAGGTCACGCCGATCAGCGCGAGCACCCCGGCGACCAGCACGTTCGCCGCGAACGACAGCAGGAAGCAGACCGCGAGGTTCCAGTCGCTCCAGGTGCGGATGCCGTACGCCAGCGCGAAGTTCAGCATCGGCAGGGAGAAGATCAGCACCGCGCCGGCCGCCGAGAAGGCGCCGCCGCTGGTCGCGCCGCGCTTCACGTCCTGCTTGAGCTGAGCCTTCGCCAGCGCGATCTCGTCGTGCACCAGCGCCGACATTTCCGCCGTCGCCGAGGCGAACAGCTGGCCGATGCTGCGTTCGGCGCCGACCGGGCTGCCGTCGGGTGCGCTCATCGCGGGTCTCCCTCTTCTGCGTACGGTCCGTTTTCCGCGTCTTGTTCCTGACCCGCCGCAGTCGTCCGACTGGGTACGGCCTGACTGCGTACGGTCCCGTCTTTTGTACCGTCTCGTCAGATCATGCCGGACGGTGGTGGTCCTCGCCTGCCCCGCCCGGTACTTCGGCAAGCCCGTGGCGCGCCGCTGCCTTCTCCTGGGCGATCCTGCGGTGTTCGGCGGCCTTGCGCTCGTAGACGGCGGCGAGCCGCAGGTGGTACGCCGGGTCGTCCTCCTCGTACACGTCCGGGATACCGTCGGCGTCCTCGTCGCGCTCCTCGTCCTCCCACAGCCGTCGGTACTCGGCGTTGCGGATCTTCAGCAGGACGGTCGCGAGTGTCGCGGCGATGAGCGAGCCCAGCAGGACGGCGGCCTTCACCTCGTTCGTCATCGTCTGGTCGCCCTCGAAGGCGAGTTCGCCGATGAGCAGCGACACGGTGAAGCCGATGCCGGCGAGGCTCGCCACCGCGAACACGTCCGCCCAGGCGAGGTCGTCGCTGAGCGAGGCCCGGGTGAAACGGGCCGCCAGCCACGTCCCGCCGAAGATGCCGAGCGCCTTGCCGACGACCAGCCCGAGGACCACACCGAGGGTCTCCGGCTGGGTGAACACGTCGGCGAGCGCCCCGCCGGACACCGCGACGCCCGCACTGAACAGCGCGAACAGCGGCACCGCGAGCCCCGCCGACAAGGGCCGTACGAGGTGCTCGATGCGCTCGCCGGGCGAGCGGTCCTCGCCCTCGTGCCGGTGGCAGCGCAGCATCAGGCCCATGGCGACACCGGCGACGGTGGCGTGGATGCCGCTGTTGTACATCAGCGCCCAGACGACGAGGCTCAGCGGCACGTACACGTACCAGCCGCGTACGCCCTTGCGCAGCAGCAGCCAGAAGAGGACCAGGCCTGCGACGGCACCGCCGAGCGCGGCGAAGTTCAGGTCGGCGGTGAAGAAGACCGCGATGATCAGGATCGCGAAGAGGTCGTCGACGACGGCGAGCGTGAGCAGGAAGGCCCGCAGCGCACTCGGCAGGGAGGTGCCGATCACGGCGAGTACGGCGAGCGCGAACGCGATGTCGGTCGCGGTCGGCACGGCCCAGCCGTCCAGGGAGCCACCGCCGGTCACAGTGGTGAGGGTGTAGACGAGCGCCGGTACGGCCATGCCGCACAGCGCGGCGACGACCGGCAGCGCGGCTGCCTTCGGGTCGCGCAGGTCGCCCGCCACGAGTTCCCGCTTGAGCTCGATCCCGGCGACGAAGAAGAAGATCGCCAGCAGCCCGTCGGCGGCCCAGTGCGCGACGGACAGGTCCAGGCCGAGGGCGGCAGGGCCCAGGTGATAGTGGGAGACGCTCTCGTAGCTGTCGCGCAGCGCGGGGATGTTCGCCCAGAGCAGCGCGATGACGGCGGCGGCGAGCAGCAGCACCCCGCCGACGGTCTCGGTGCGCAGTGCGTCCGCCACATACGTCCGTTCGGGCAGCGACAGCCGGCCGAGGACCTTGCGGGGGGTGGTGGAGCGGGGCGCGGTCACGAGGGAGACCTCCGGTCGGTGGGCAGGACGGAACACATGCCGACCAGACTTCCCGGCGCACCATGGAGCACTTGTTTTGCTTAGTTTAGGTAAACGTACGGCAGTGCGCATCCGGCGGTCTGCGCCGCCGGTGCGCCCTGACCGAGGGCACCCCGACGTGGGTGCCCTCCGTCAGCTTCGTCATGCCGGTGCCGTGCTCAGTCCTCGCTGGGCGCGGCGGGCAGCTTGGACTGGATGAGGTCCATGACCGTGGAGTCGGTCAGCGTGGTGACGTCACCCAGCTGGCGGTTCTCGGCGACGTCCCGCAGCAGCCGGCGCATGATCTTGCCCGAGCGGGTCTTGGGCAGCTCCGCCACCGGCAGGATCCGCTTGGGCTTGGCGATCGGGCCGAGGGTGTTGCCGACGTGCGTACGCAGCTCCGCGACCAGCTCCTCGGTCTCCGAGGCCGTACCGCGCAGGATCACGAACGCGACGATCGCCTGCCCGGTCGTCTCGTCCGCGGCGCCGACCACGGCCGCCTCGGCGACCGAGGGGTGGGAGACCAGCGCCGACTCGACCTCCGTGGTGGAGATGTTGTGCCCCGAGACGAGCATGACGTCGTCGACCCGGCCGAGCAGCCAGATGTCGCCGTCGTCGTCCTTCTTGGCGCCGTCACCGGCGAAGTACTTGCCCTCGAAGCGCGACCAGTAGGTGTCGATGAAGCGCTGGTCGTCGCCCCAGATGGTGCGCAGCATCGACGGCCACGGCTCGGTCAGCACGAGGTAGCCGCCACCGCCGTTCGGCACCTCGTTCGCCTCGTCGTCGACGACCGTCGCGGAGATGCCGGGCAGCGGCGTCTGCGCCGAGCCGGGCTTGGTGGCGGTCACACCCGGCAGCGGGGTGATCATCATCGAGCCGGTCTCGGTCTGCCACCAGGTGTCGACGACCGGGGTGCGGTCGCCGCCGATGTTCTTGCGGTACCAGATCCACGCCTCGGGGTTGATCGGCTCGCCCACCGAGCCCAGCACCCGCAGGCTGGACAGGTCGAACTTGGCGGGGATGTCGTCGCCCCACTTCATGAACGTGCGGATCGCGGTCGGCGCGGTGTAGAGGATCGTCACGCCGTACTTCTGCACGATCTCCCAGAAACGGCCCTGGTGCGGGGTGTCGGGCGTGCCCTCGTACATGACCTGCGTCGCGCCGTTCGCCAGCGGGCCGTAGACGATGTACGAGTGGCCGGTGACCCAGCCGACGTCGGCGGTGCACCAGTAGACGTCGGTCTCCGGCTTGAGGTCGAAGACGGCGTGGTGGGTGTAGGCGGTCTGCGTGAGGTAGCCGCCGGAGGTGTGCAGGATGCCCTTCGGCTTACCGGTGGTGCCCGAGGTGTAGAGGATGAACAACGGGTGCTCGGCATCGAAGGCCTGCGGGGCGTGCTCCGTGCTCTGCCGACCCACCAGGTCGTGCCACCAGACGTCGCGGCCCTCGGCGAAGGCGACCTCCTGGCCCGTGCGGCGTACGACCAGGACGTGTTCGACGATGCCGGCCTTCTCGACGGCCTCGTCCACGGCCGGCTTGAGCGCGGACGGCTTGCCGCGCCGGTAACCGCCGTCGGAGGTGATGATCACGCGCGCGTCGGCGTCCTGGATGCGCGTGGCGAGTGCGTCCGAGGAGAAGCCGCCGAAGACGACCGAGTGGGCGGCGCCGATCCGGGCGCAGGCCAGCATCGCGATCGCCGTCTCGGGAATCATCGGCATGTAGACGGCGACCCGGTCGCCCGCCTGGACTCCCAGCTCCAGCAGGGCGTTGGCCGCCTGGGAGACTTCGTCCTTGAGTTCGGCGTAGGTGATCGCGCGGCTGTCGCCGGGCTCGCCCTCGAAGTGGATGGCGACCCGGTCACCGTGCCCGGCCTCCACATGGCGGTCGACGCAGTTGTAGGCGACGTTGAGCTCGCCGTCCTTGAACCACTTGGCGAACGGCGGGTTGGACCAGTCGAGGGTCTCGGTGGGCTCCTTGGCCCAGGTCAGCCGACGGGCCTGCTCGGCCCAGAAGCCGAGCCTGTCAGCCTTGGCCTGTTCATACGCCTCCGCGGTGACGTTGGCGTTCGCTGCCAGGTCGGCGGGGGGTGCGAACCTGCGCTCTTCCTTGAGCAGGTTGGCCAGGCTCTCGTTGCTCACGGCATCTGCCTTTCCCAGGGTGTCCGTTGTGTCCCAGGCCACAGCTCATCAGACCCTAGGGTGCGATGACAAGGGCCGACCGCCGATTGGTTTAGACCTGTCGGGGCGGTGCATTCGGGGACCGGGGTCATCCGTACCCACGGACGCCGACCAGGGAAAGTTCAGTTCGTGTGCTGCCCGTCATCCGTGTCGTGACGGAGCCGAGGGGGTGGCGGCGATGTTCACGGAGACCTTGACGGCCGCCGGTGAGGTGATCTCCGCGACGTCTGCGTCGATGGCGCCGCCGGCAGTTGCGGCCGGGCCGGGCCGGGCGGCGGGCCTGTCGGCAGCCCTCGCGGGCGCGGTCCGGCCCGGCGGGCCCTGGGGACTGCCCCCGCAGACGCCGGGGGCAGTCCCTCATCCGGTGCCGGACGGGAGCACACCCCGCCCCGGCGCCCGGCTCACGCCGTCAGGTCCGACTCCCGGACCCGGTCGAAGACGCCGCCGGCGTCCGTCTCGGTGAGCAGATACGCCTCCGCCTCGCCCACGTGGAAGTACATCCCGTGCAGCTCCAGGCTGCCCTCCTCGATGGCCCTGGCCACCGAGTCGTGGGCGCGCAGGTGCTCCAGCTGCTGGACCACGTTGGTCAGGCAGAGCTGCTCGACCGCGTCCTCGGGGGAACGCCCGGCCAGTCTGCCCCGGGGCAGAGTGTCGTCGGCCATGCGCTCCAGGCTGGGCAGCCCGTGCCGCAGCCACCGCTTCAGCGGGCTCCGGGCGCCTTTGGGCTCGGAGTTGAGCAGCGCCTGCATGGCGCCGCAACCCGAGTGCCCGCACACCGTGATGGAGCGCACCCGGAGCACGTCCACGGCGTACTCGATCGCCGCCGCCACCGAGTCGTCACCGCTCTCCTCGCCCGGGCGCGGGACGAGGTTGCCCATGTTGCGCACGACGAACAGGTCGCCCGGACCACTGGAGGTGATCATCGATGTGACCAGCCGGGAGTCGGCACAGGTCAGGAACAGCTGCGAAGGCTGCTGGCCTTCTCTCGCCAGCCGCGCCAGCTCGCTGCGCACCAGGGGCGCGGTGTTGCGCTGGAACGCGCTGATGCCACGCGCCAGTTCGTGCCCGCTGGCTCCGCTGGCTCCGCTGGCTCCGCTGGCCCTGCTGGCCCTGCTGGCTCCGCTGGCTCCGCCGATGACCGTCGGGTCCGGCTCGGAGCGGTCCGGCCCGTCCGGGTTCTTCTCGGCAGGCTGTGTGGACTGGGGGCCGTCGCACTGGTGGTTGCGCCAGGGCGTCCAGGGCCGGCAACGGCAGTCGCCGGAGGCCTGGGGCTCGGTGATACGGGTGCCGGGATGCCGGCCGGTGATCTCGACCGTGCCGCCCTGCCCGGTGTGCGTCCTCTGCCAGTCCTGCAGCGTCTCGTATGCCGCGTGGTCCATGAACGACCCGTCCAGCTCGACGACGGTGTCGGCACCGTGGGGCACGACATGCAGGGCGCGGCTGAGCCGTGGCACCGCGAGGAACGTCAATTGTCCTCTGACGTGTACGTGATGGACTCCTTCCCTCTCTTCGTGCGTGATGCGGGTGCGGGTGAGGCGGTGCAGGGCGACACCGACGGCCGTGGCGATGCCGAGCGCCACGCCCTCCAGGACGCCGAGGGAGACCACGCCGAGGGTGGTGACGGCGTAGACCCACACTTCGCGGTGGCGGGTCACCGTGCGGATGTGGTTCAGGGACACCATCTGGATGCCGACGGCCATCACCAGGGCGGCGAGCGAGGCGAGCGGGATGAGCTCCAGGATCGGGACCATCAGCAGCGTGGCGATCACTACGAGAACGCCGTGCAGCATCGTGGAGTTCCGGCTGACCGCACCCGCGTGCACATTCGCCGAACTCCGCACGGCCACACCGGCGATGGGCAAACCGCCGAGCGAGCCGGAGACGATGTTGGCGGCGCCCTGCCCGAGCAGTTCGCGGTCGAGGTTCGAGCGCCCGACGCGAGGCGACAGGCCGGGGCGGCCGGCCACCAGCTTGTCCACGGCGACCGCGCCGAGCAGCGACTGCACGCTGCACACCAGCGTGGTGGTGAGCACGGCGGCGACCAGGCCGAGCACGGGGCCCTCGGGCAGACCGGCGAGAGCGTGGTTGCTCCAGGACGGCAGGTCGACCTTGGGCAGGCGGAGCCCGGCGAGGGCGGCGGCCGCGGTGGCTCCGGCGACGGCGACGAGCGCCGCCGGGACCTTGCGCAGCAGACGTCCGGCCCGGCCGGGCAGTCGCGGCCAGAGCAGCAGCAGCGCCAGGGTCAGCACGCTCGCCGACACCGCCGCGGGGCGCATGTCCGCCAACTGGGCGGGCAGGGCGCGGAGGTTGTCCGGGACGGAGCTCTGCGGTGTGCCGCCGAGCACGATGTGCAGCTGGGCGACGGCGATGGTGACGCCGATCCCGGCGAGCATGCCGTGCACGATCGCCGGGCTGACGGCGAGGGCGCCACGGGCCACGCGCAGGCAACCGAGGCCCAGTTGGGCGAGGCCTGCGAGGACGGTGATGGCGCAGGTCGTCCGCCAGCCGTACCGCTGGATGAGGTCGGCGGTGACCACGGTGAGTCCGGCGGCCGGTCCGCTCACCTGGAGCGGGGAGCCGCCGAGCCGCCCGGCGACCAGCCCGCCCACGGCGGCGGCGACGAGGCCGGCCTGGAGGGGGGCGCCGGTGGCCAGGGCGATGCCCAGGGAAAGGGGCAGCGCGATCAGGAAGACCGCGATCGAGGCCGACACGTCGGCACCCGCGATCCGGAATCGGCGGGGCCCGGTCGGCGGCGGACTGTGGGGCGGATGGGTGCGCTCGGTCCGGTTCGGGTCGGCGGCGCGTGTGGGGACGCATGCTGACATGGTTTCCCGTCTCCTCCGGGGCTGCGCGGTCGCGTAACTGGGGGTCCCGCTCGGGGCGGGGTGTCGGTCGCGGCGGTCACGGCGTAAATCGGCGGGATGAATCAACGCTCGGTAAACGGATCGTAATGCAGAGTAAAGGGTGAGCATAGACTTTACGGGCAAATGGGTGAATAGATCGCTCTGAAGAGTGAAGTGGCCATTTGATCGGCTTGTCCTACTAATTCCTTCTCGGTCTCGTGCGAATTTGGCGGCGCTGTCCGCACCCGAGAGAAGGAAGAAGGTGGGCGGAACATGGCCGCCACCCACAGGATCGCCGCGGGTTCCGTGATCGCCGCGGTCTGCGCCGCATCGCTCGCCGGCTGCGCGACCGACACTCCCCGGCAAGAGACCCCCGACCCGCGGAAGGCGAAGCCCGCACAGGCGCCGAAGAGCGCGGTCCGGCTGATCGGAGACGGCTCCACCGCCTACACCGGGGCCCAGCCGCACCTGCCCCGCCCCGAACGCCTGCGGCCCGGCCAGAAGCCCCCGCAGTTCGTCGTCTTCTCCTGGGACGGCGCGGGCGAGGACAGCCAGAAGCTGTTCTCGCACTTCCGCGAGGTCGCCAGGAAGAACAACGCGACCATGACGTACTTCCTGAGCGGCGTCTACATGCTGCCGGAGGACAAGCGCGACCGGTACCGGCCGCCGCAGCACTCCCCGGGACGCTCCGACATCGGCTTCAACGACCGCCGCGGCATCGCCGCCACCGCGAAGCAACTGCGCCTGGCGTGGCTGGAGGGCAACGAGATCGGCACCCACTTCAACGGCCACTTCTGCGGCAGCGGCGGGGGCGTCGGCGAGTGGTCGGTGCGGGACTGGAAGGACGAGATCCGTCAGGCAAAGCAGTTCGTGAAGACCTGGAAGACCAACTCCGGCCTGAAAAGCGCTTCCCCGCTGCCCTTCGACTACGACAAGGAGCTCATCGGCGCCCGCACACCCTGCCTCGAGGGCCGGCGCAACTTCATGAGGGCGGCCCGCGACATGGGCTTCCGCTACGACACCAGCGGCGTGAACGACCAGGTCTGGCCGAAGAAGAAGATGGGCCTGTGGGACGTCTCCATGCAGCTCGTGCCGTTCCCCGGCCACTCCTTCGAGCAGCTCACCATGGACTACAACTTCATGGTCAACCAGTCGGGCACCACCACCCAGGGCGACCCCGCCAAGTTCGACTTCTGGGGCGATCAGATGCGGGACGGCCTGCTCAAGGGCTTCTCACGGGCCTACGAGGGCAACCGCGCGCCCCTGATCATCGGCAACCACTTCGAGTCCTGGAACGGCGGCACCTACATGCGGGCCGTGGAGGAGGTCATCGAGACGGTGTGCACCAAGGAGGAGGTGCGCTGCGTCTCGTTCCGGCAGCTCGTGGACTGGCTCGACGCCCAGGACCCGAAGACGCTGGAAAAGCTCAGCACCCTGCCGGTCGGCCAGGCGCCCAAGGCGGGCTGGGCGTCCTTCCTGTCGGACCGCCCCGCCCCGGCACCCAGGGGCGTGCCCGGGGCTCCGGCAGCCGGGAGGTAGCCCTACGGGCGCCGGAGTCTCGGCGGCCGGGAGGTGGCTCTGCGGGCGCCGGAGTCTCGGCGGCCGGGAGGTGGCTCTGCGGGCGCCGGAGTCTCGGCGGCCGGGAGGTGGCTCTTCGGGCGGACGTCGGCGGCGCACGCGCGCGTGAAGAAGGCCACTCCGCCGTGGGACGGGCCCCCGGGGTGCGTAGGGTCGTACTCATGAGTACAGCAGGCGCGACCGCCGATCCCCTCGCGGCCCTGGGGGCGCTGCCCGGAGTGGCCGATTCCGTGGAGTCCGTACGCAAGGCCGTGGACCGGGTCTACGGACACCGGGTCATGCGGCGGCGCAGCAACGCGATCACCTCCGAGGCCGCGCTGCGCGGCGCCCGTGGCTCGGCCGCGCTGTCCGGCGCGGACTGGGCCCTGGAGGAGGTGCGCCGGCGCACGGACTTCAGTGGTGACGACGAGGCCCGCACCGTGGGTGCCGCCCTGCGGCTCACCGCGGAGGCGGGCCAGCTGCTGTCGATCTGGCGGCAGTCACCCCTGCGGGTGCTGGCCCGGCTGCACCTGGTGGCCGCCGCGGACAAGGGCGATCAGGTGGGACGGCCCCGCAAGGAGGGTGAGCCGGTCGACGAGCCGCTCGTCGGGCTGCCGCTGCCGAGCGCCACCGAAACGCACGGCAGGCTGGACGGACTGGCCGGGCTGATCATCGCGGGCGGCTCGGCTCCGGCGCTGGTGACGGCCGCCGTCGTGCACGGCGAGCTCCTTGCGCTGCGCCCCTTCACGTCCCACAACGGCCTGGTCGCGCGCACGGCCGAGCGCATCGTCCTGGTCGGCAGCGGGCTGGACCCGAAGTCGGTCTGCGCGGCCGAGGTCGGTCACGCCGAACTGGGACGCGACGCGTACCTGGAGGCCCTCGCCGGGTACGTCTCCGGCACTCCGGAGGGCGTCGCCGCCTGGATCGCCCACTGCGGCAGGGCGGTCGAACTGGGGGCGCGCGAGTCGATGGCGGTGTGCGAGGCACTGCAGCGCGGAGCGGCGTGACATCGCCCGGCCGGGAAAATTAATGCGGCGGTACGAGTTCTCGTACCGCCGCTGGCATGAGCATCGGGTTACCAAGCGTCCTCGATATATGCCCATCAGGTCGGGAGCTTTGCCCGTCCCTGGTGCGGCTGGCCCGTATTCGACGGGTCGACGTCGCGTGGGTGCCCGGTGTTCATGCTCGGTCCGTGGGGCCAAATGCGTTAAAAAGGTGATCCTCTCGGATGTCCTTGGTCTCGCGGGCCGTTGAGTCCTTTGTACTCCTGCCCCGCAGTGAGCGGAAGTCCAGGCCCTACTTCTTTACTTTCGGGTTCACCCAGGAAGGGCAATCGCCACAGGTCAAGCGACCGTCGCCCGGCGCCGGTTCGCATACCAGACGAGCCCCGCGGTGGCCGCGGCGGCGCCTATCGCGGCGACCGCGACGAGCGCCGGGCGCGGCGGTACGGAGAACGGGGGGATGCGCTGCTTGAGCCGGACCGGGCGGTGGAAGTCCAGGATCGGCCACCCGCGCGCGAGGGCCTCGCGGCGCAGCGCCCTGTCGGGGTTCACGGCGTGCGGGTTGCCCACGGACTCCAGCATCGGCACATCGGTCGCCGAGTCGCTGTAGGCGTAGCAGCGGCTGAGGTCGTACCCCTCGGACTCGGCGAGCTCCCTGACGGCCTCCGCCTTGGTCGGCCCGTACGCGTAGTACTCCACCTCGCCCGTGAAACAGCCGTCGTCGCCCACGACCATGCGGGTGGCGACCACACGGTCCGCACCCAGCAGCTCGCCGATCGGCTCGACCACCTCCGCGCCCGACGTGGACACGATCACCACGTCGCGGCCGGCGGTGTGGTGCTCCTCGATGAGGGAGGCGGCCTCGTCGTAGATGATCGGGTCGATCAGGTCGTGCAGCGTCTCGGCGACGATCTCCTTGACCTGCTCCACGTTCCAGCCGCGGCACAGGGCGGACAGATAGGCGCGCATGCGCTCCATCTGGTCGTGGTCGGCGCCGCCGGCGAGGAAGACGAACTGGGCATATGCGGTACGCAAGACGGCCCTGCGGTTGATCAGACCGCCTTGGTAGAACGACTTGCTGAACGTGAGCGTGCTCGACTTCGCAATGACCGTCTTGTCCAGGTCAAAGAAGGCGGCTGTGCGGGGCAACGAGTGGTTTTCCACGCCCCAGAGCATAGGGGCAGCCCATTCGGCGTAAGGTGGGGCGCGTGGGTTTGCCTGGGAAGGCTCTCGGGTACACCATGGAAGTCACGGATCGTTCGCGACCGTGCTAACCCGGCCCGACTCCTCCCCCCCCGAGTCGGCCGTGGGGACGACCCCCGCTCTCCCCCCCGGCGGGGGTCGTCGCATGTCCGGGTGGGTTTTTCCTTCTTCGCGCGGCCTCACAGCCGCTCTGGTGCGGCTCTCGGCGCAGCTTTGTCATGCTCATGACTTGTCACGGTGTGTAGCTGTCAGGCTGCTCTGTGAGCGTCCTGCGCAGGGCCTGAGTGGCTCACCGGTATGGGTGATGGCGATATTCACAACTTCCGGTACGTCCACAGTTATCCACCAAGATCCACACGATTTCCGGGATCGCTGCACCGTGATTCCAACGCGTCCCGCTCGCGGCGAGTTCATGGCCGGTTCCGAGTAGCCGGGGGCGTTCGGCCGGTTTCTGTCGGCCGTTCACAGGGAGGCCGCTTGTCGGTTCTTCCCACGTATGGGAATCGCGGGGCCGCAGGGGCCGTGCGAGTCGTGCAGCGAAGGGGGTTGGAAACCGTGGCCGGAACCGTCACACACGATCCGCCGCCGGCCGCCGGAGGGCGGCAGGGAGGACCGCTGATCGTCACCGAGGACACCGAACTGCTCGACGATCTGCTGCGCCTGTGCGCGGCAGCCGGCGCCACACCCGAGGTGCACCACGGGGTGCCGGAGCGCAGAGGCAGCTGGGAGGCCGCACCGCTCGTCCTGGTCGGCGACGACGCCGCGCGACGGGTACGCGGCGCCGCGCGCAGAAGGGGCGTCGTCCTCGTCGGCCGGGACCAGGACGATTCCGGAGTGTGGCGGCGGGCCGTCGAGATCGGCGCCGAGCACGTCCTGATGCTGCCCGACGGCGAGCAGTGGCTGGTCGACCGGATCGCCGACGTCGCCGAGGGCGTCGGGCGGCCCGCCCTCACCGTCGGCGTCATCGGCGGCCGGGGCGGGGCCGGAGCGTCCACACTTGCGTGCGCCCTCGCCGTCACCTCCGCGCGGGAGGGACTGCGGACCCTCCTCGTGGACGCCGATCCGCTGGGCGGCGGACTCGACGTACTCCTCGGCGGTGAGACGGCCGAGGGGCTGCGCTGGCCCGCCTTCGCGTCCTCGCGCGGACGGGTCGGCGGCGGAGCCCTTGAGGAGTCGCTGCCCGAGCTGCACGCGCTGCGGGTGCTCAGCTGGGACCGTGGCGACCGGATCGCGGTCCCGCCGCAGGCGGTGCGCGCGGTGCTCGCGGCGGCCCGGCGCCGGGGCGGCGCCGTCGTGGTCGACCTTCCGCGCCGGATCGACGACGGCGTCGCCGAGGTCCTCTCCCAGCTGGATGTGGGCGTACTGGTGGTGCCCGCCGAGCTGCGGGCCGTCGCGGCCGCGGGGCGGGTCGCCTCCGCGGTCGGCATGGTTCTCCGGGACCTGCGAGTGGCGGTCCGCGGGCCGTACCCGCCGGGGCTGGACGACCGCGACGTGGCCCGGCTGCTCGGACTGCCCCTGGTCGGCGAGGTGCCGGTCGAGCCGGGCCTGTCGCGCCCGGACGAGGGCACGGCACCCCCGGGCGCCGCCCCGCGCGGACCGCTGGCCCGGTTCTGCAGGGAGTTCTGGGAGCGCACGCTCGTCGAGGCGGGTACGACGTGAGCACCCTGGCCGGACTCGAGGGCGGGGCGCTGCTCGACGGGGTGCGGCGGTGGCTGGCCGAGAGCGGGGCCGAGCCGACCCCCGCGCGCGTGGCGCAGGCCCTGCGGGAGCAAGGGCGGGTCCTTGGCGACACCGAAGTCCTGGGCGCCGCCGCGCAGTTGCGGTCCGAACTGGTCGGCAGCGGGCCGCTGGAGCCGCTCCTGGCCGATCCGTCGGTGACGGACGTGCTGGTGTCGGCCCCGGACCGGATCTGGGTGGACCGGGGTGGCGGACTGGAGCTGACGCAGGTGCGGTTCGCGGACGCAGCGGCCGTGCGACGGCTCGCCCAGCGCCTCGCCGCCGTGGCCGGACGCCGCCTGGACGACGCCCGGCCCTGGGCCGACGCCCGGCTGCCCGACGGGACGCGGCTGCACGCGGTGCTGCCGCCGGTGGCCGTGGGCTGCGCCTGCCTTTCGCTGCGGGTCGTGAGGCCGCGTGCCTTCACGCTCGGCGAACTGGTCGCGGCGGGCACGGTACCGCCGGGCGGGGACCGGATGCTGCGTGCCCTGCTCGACGCCCGGCTGTCCTTCCTCGTCAGCGGCGGCACCGGCACCGGCAAGACCACGCTGCTGAGTGCCCTGCTGGGGCTGGTGGGCCCGGGGGAGCGGATCGTCCTCGCCGAGGACTCGGCGGAACTGCGGCCCGACCACCCGCACGTCGTGCGACTGGAGACCAGACCCGCCAACCAGGAGGGCGCCGGTCTCGTCACCTTGGAGGACCTGGTGCGCCAGGCGCTGCGGATGCGGCCCGACCGACTGGTCGTGGGCGAGGTGCGCGGGCCGGAAGTGGTGCACCTGCTGGCCGCGTTGAACACCGGCCACGAAGGCGGCTGCGGGACCGTGCACGCCAACGCCGCCGCCGATGTACCGGCCCGGCTGGAGGCGCTCGGCACGGCGGCGGGGCTCGACCGGGCCGCACTGCACAGCCAGTTGGCGGCCGCCCTCTCCGTGGTGCTGCACCTGGTGCGCGACCGGGCCGGGCGGCGGCGGATCGCCGAGGTGCACGTGCTCGAGCGGGACGCGTCGGGCCTGGTGCGGACGGTGCCGGCGCTGCGGTGGGGACCGGAGGCGTTCGTGCGGGAGCGCGGATGGGAGCGGCTGAGGGGGCTGCTGAAGGGCGGGACGAGTGGGATCGAGCCGGGTGCGGACGAGGGGAGAGAGCCATGACGGGGGTGCCTGAGATGTCGGTGGGTGCGGCCCTGGCGTGCATGGGGGCGGCTGTATGGCTGCTGGCCGAGCGCGAGGAGACGGCACGGCGGGCACGGTTGTTGCTCGCGGACGGCGGCTCCGTAGGGAAGGGGCCCCTCGGTTGGCGGCGCACGGCCGGT
The DNA here is from genome assembly GCF_055606225.1 of Streptomyces sp. NPDC037100. Classification (NCBI taxonomy): domain Bacteria; kingdom Bacillati; phylum Actinomycetota; class Actinomycetes; order Kitasatosporales; family Streptomycetaceae; genus Streptomyces; species Streptomyces sp. NPDC037100. The sequence continues at coordinate 777,216 of NZ_JBVJSX010000003.1, forward strand.
GAACTGCGGCGCATCCGTGGGCGGCTGCGGGCCGAGTGGTGTTCGGCGGTGGCCGGGCTGGTACTGGCGGTGCTCGGAGCGTCGGTGCTGCCGGTCGTCCTGGGGGCGGCCGGGGTGCCGTTGCTGCGGCGGGCCCGGCTGGCCGGCCGGGAGCGGCGGGACCGAGAGCGCCGGACCGACGCGGTGATCGCGTTGTGCGGGGCGCTCGGCGGCGAGGTGCGGGCCGGACGCCAGCCGGGCGAGGCGCTGCTCCGGGCCGCCCGGGACTGCGGCGGGCTCGCGGACGCGCGGTCCACGGTGCTGGCCGCGGCGCGGTTCGGCGGTGACGTGCCGGACACGCTCGCCACGGCGGCACGGCAACCGGGTGCCGAGGGCCTGCGCGGACTCGCGGCGTGTTGGCGGGTGGCCGTGGACCAGGGCGCGGGGCTCGCGGCCGGACTCGACCGGCTCGCGGCTGCCCTGCGCGCCGAACGCGACCAACAGTGTGATCTCCGCGCCCAGTTGGCGGGAGCCCGGGCCACGGCGGTGATGCTCGCCGGGTTGCCTGCTCTGGGGCTTGTCATCGGGACCGCCCTCGGCGCCGACCCCCTCCACGTCCTGTTGCACACAGGGGCGGGTCTGGGCTGTCTGGCGGCCGGCGGGGTGCTGGAGGGCCTGGGGCTGTGGTGGGTGCGGCGGATCGTGCGGGGCGCGGAGGCGGCGGCATGAGCGGGGACGTCGTCCACAGGCTGGGGGTGGTTGTGGGGATCGTGCTGGCCGCCGCATGGCTGGCGCGCCGGCTGGTACGCGCGCGGCGCCGTCGGAGGATGCGCCGGCGACTGACCGGGCTGTCAGGGGTGCGGGAGGCGACTGTTCGTGTCTCGCGGCCGGCATGGCGTGGGGCCGCACGGACGTGGCTTGCTCCGGTGGGCGTGGCGTGCGCCGGGTGGGTGCTGATCGGAGGCCTCGCCGGGGCCGCCGTGGGACTGGCCGGGGCGGTGGGGGTGTGGCGGTGGCGGTCGGGACAAGGAACGGCCGACGCGGACCCCGGCGCCCCCGACCTCGCAGAGGCGGCGCGGCAACTGCCCCTCGCCGCCGACCTGCTGGCGGCCTGCATCGCGGCGGGCGCCGGCCCGGTGCTCGCGGCACAGGCGGTGGGTGAGGCCTTGGGCGGCCCTGTCGGCGATGCCCTTGCCCGGGGTGCGGCGGAGGTGCGGTTGGGCGGTGAACCGGGCTCGGCATGGCGGCGGTTGGGTGCCGTGCCGGGCGCCGAAGGGCTGGCCCGGCTGCTCGAACGGGCCGATGTCTCCGGGCTGCCCGCGGCGGTGCCGGTCGCGCGGCTCGCCGCAGAGGCCCGGGCCGACTGGGGCCGCGCCGCCACGGCCAGGGCCCGGCGAGCGGGCGTGATGGTCAGCGCACCGGTCGGGCTGTGCTTCCTGCCCGCCTTCATCGCGGTCGGTGTGCTGCCCGTGGTGATCGGACTGGCGGGCGGGGTGCTCGGAGGGGGTGGTGGGTGACGCGGCGACGGACTCGGAGCAAGTGAGCGACAAACAGTGGTGATTCGGACTCTTTCCTATGGGGGTTGAGATGTATCAGGCGGTACGGGCACGGCTGTGTGCCCTGGTGTGTGGGATGCGTGCGGCGCGGCGGGACGCGGGGATGGTCACCTCCGAGTACGCGATGGGAATCGTCGCCGCGGTGGCGTTCGCCGTGGTGCTCTACAAGGTCGTCACGAGCGGCCCGGTCAGCGCGGAACTGCAGAACATCGTGAAGGACGCCCTCAGTGCGCGGATGTGAGCGCGGAGCGGACCGGGGGTTCGTCACGGCGGAGTCGGCCGTGGTGCTGCCGGTGCTGGTGATGTTCGCGATGGCGCTGGTGTGGGGGCTGCTGGTCGTGGCAGCGCAGATCCAGTGCGTGGACGCGGCGCGGACGGGCGCGCGTGCGGCGGCCCGCCAGGACCCGCCCGGCGCGGTCGTGAAACTGACCCGCGAGGCGGCGCCGCCCGGTGCGAAGGTGACGGTCAGCCGGGACGCGGAGCACGTCCGGGTGACGGTCGTGGCCGAGCCGCCGGTGTTGCGGGGTCTGTCCCTCGCCGTGCGCGAGGAGGCCGTGGCGTCGGTGGAGGAGGCGGTGGGCACGTGAGAGGGCGCCGAGGACGAGCCGGCTCGGGCTGGCACGTGAGAGGGCGCCGAGGACGAGCCGGCTCGGGCCGGGTATCGGCCGCAGTTCGGACCACCGGCGCGGACAGACGGTTCGGCGTTGTTCGCAGGAGCGGTTCGGACGGAGGGTGCGCGGTTGTTCGCAAGAGCGGTTCGGGCGGAGGGTGCGCGGCTGTTCGCAGGAGCGGTTCGGGCGGACGGTTTGCCGCCGTTCGTGGCGCGGGTTCGGGCGGATGGTTTGCCGCCGTTCGTGGCGCGGGTTCGGGCGGACGGTTTGCCGCCGTTCGTGGCGCGGGTTCGGATCGGGGGTCCGCCACCGTTTGGAGTATCGGGGCCGTCGCCGTTCTGTGCGTGGTGTTCGGTGTCGTTCTCGCGCTCGGGCAGGCCGTCGTCGTCCGGCATCGTGCGGCGGGCGGTGCCGACCTCGCGGCGCTCGCCGCTGCGGACCACTGGGCCGACGGCGCCACGGCGGCCTGCGCCCGGGCCGGCCGGGTGGCCCGGGCGCAGGGCGTGCGGCTCGTGCGGTGCGAGGTCGCCGGGGAGATCTCGGACGTGACGGCGGCGTCGGGCCGCGGACCGTTCGCGGTGGAGGTCAGGGCGCGGGCGGGGCCTCCGGCGGCTCCGCTGGATCTTCCGGCGGCTGCTCGGGCGCCTCGTCCGCGGGTGCCTTCTCCTCCGGTGCCCCCTCCAGCAACACCGTGAGGAGCCGCACCGCCCCCCTCTTGTGCAGCGGGTCGTTGCCGTTGCCGCACTTGGGGGACTGGATGCAGGACGGACAGCCGGCATCGCACTCGCAGGAGGCGATGGCCTGGCGGGTGGCGGTCAGCCAGGTCCGGGCGGTGTGGAAGGCGCGCTCCGCGAAACCCGCGCCGCCCGGGTGGCCGTCGTAGACGAACACCGTCGGCAGGAGCGTGTCGGGGTGGAGCGGGATCGAGACGCCGCCGATGTCCCAGCGGTCGCAGGTCGCGAAGAGGGGCAGCAGGCCGATCGACGCGTGCTCGGCGGCGTGCAGGGAGCCGCCGAGGATCTCCGGGTTGATCCGGGCGCGGTCCAGCTGGTCCTCGGTGACGGTCCACCACACGGCGCGGGTGCGCAGCGTACGAGGAGGGAGGTCGAGCTTCGTCTCGCCCAGGACTTCACCCGTGATGAGCCGGCGGCGCAGGAAGGAGACGACCTGGTTGGTGACCTCGACGGAGCCGTAACAGAGGCGGCCGTCGCCCCAGGGGATCTCCACGTCCGTCTCCAGGACGGAGATGGACGTGGTGTCGCGGGCGACGGTGGAGTACGGCGGGGCGGCCTCTTCGACGAGGGCGACGGAGTCCTCGAGGTCCAGCGACCGCACCAGGTACGTGCGGCCCTGATGGAGGTGGACCGCCCCCTCGTGCACCGTCGAGTGCGCGGCGCCGGCGTCGACCGTGCCGAGCAGCCGGCCCGTGCCGGTCTCGACGACCTGGACCGGGCGCCCGCCCTCCCCGCGGATGTCGGTCAGGTCGGCGGCGCGCTCGCGGCGGGTCCAGTGCCAGGCCCTGGTCCGGCGGCGCAGCAGCTTCGCGGCCTCCAGCTGGGGGAGCAGTCCCTCGCTCGCCGGGCCGAACAGGTCGAGGTCCTCGTCCGTCAGGGGTAGCTCCGCCGCGGCCGCGCACAGGTGCGGGGCCAGGACGTAGGGGTTGTCGGGGTCGAGGACGGTCGATTCGACGGGCTGGTCGAACAGGGCCTCGGGGTGGTGGACGAGGAAGGTGTCCAGCGGGTCGTCACGGGCGACCAGGACGGCCAGCGCCCCCTGCCCGGACCGTCCGGCCCGGCCCGCCTGCTGCCAGAGGGAGGCGCGCGTGCCGGGGTAGCCGGCGATGACGACCGCGTCGAGGCCGGAGATGTCGATGCCGAGTTCGAGGGCGTTCGTCGCGGCGAGGCCCAGGAGTTCACCCGAATGGAGGGCTTGTTCGAGAGCGCGGCGCTCTTCCGGGAGATAGCCGCCCCGGTACGCCGCGACACGCCGGGTCAGGGACCGGTCGACCTCGGCCAGGCGCTCCTGGGAGATGACCGAGATCAGCTCGGCGCCACGCCGGGAGCGTACGAAGACGACCGAGCGCACGCCCTGCACGGTGAGGTCGGTCAGCAGGTCGGCGGCCTCGGCGGTGGCCGTGCGGCGGACGGGGGCGCCCTTCTCGCCGTGCAGCTCTGTCAGCGGCGGTTCCCAGAGGGCGAACACCAGTTCACCGCGTGGGGAGGCGTCGTCGGCCACTTCCAGAACCGGCAGGCCGGTGAGGCGGCGGGCGGCCACCGACGGCTCCGCGGCCGTCGCCGAGGCCAGCAGGAACACGGGCGACGCGCCGTAGCGGGCACACAGGCGGCGCAGCCGGCGCAGCACCTGGGCGACGTGCGAGCCGAAGACACCGCGGTAGGTGTGGCACTCGTCGATGACGACGTACTTCAGCGACTTCAGGAAGGAGGACCAGCGGGGGTGGGAGGGCAGGATGCCCCGATGCAGCATGTCCGGGTTGGTCAGGACGTAGTTGGCGTACTGGCGGATCCACTCGCGTTCCTCGAACGGAGTATCGCCGTCGTACACGGCTGCGCGCACCGAATGGCCCAGAGGGTGTGAAAGTTCCTTCACCGACCGGCACTGATCCGCCGCGAGCGCCTTGGTCGGAGCCAGGTAGAGGGCGGTCGCGCCCCGGCCGTTCGGGGCCTCCGCGCCCTCCATCAGGGTGGACAGGACCGGCACGAGGTAGGCCAGGGACTTGCCGGAGGCCGTGCCGGTGGCGACGACGACGGACTCGCCGTCCAGGGCGTGCTCGGCCGCCCGTGCCTGGTGGGCCCAGGGATGCTCGATGCCGGCGGCTCGCACGGCCGCCACGACCTCCGCGCGGATCCGGTCGGGCCAGACGGCATGCCGACCCTCACGTGGGGGCAAGTGCTCCGTATGAGTAATGCGCGAAGCCCTGCTCGGACCGGACGCGAGCCGGTCCAGGACCACGCCCGGCGCGGGCCGGGAGGCGGGCTCGGTCGGGGTTCGATCGGATCGGTGATTCTTGGCCATCGGCACCGAGTGTGTCACTGGAGTGACGGACAATGGAGCCAAGGCGTCGTGCACGCCTGCCGGTAAGTGATTGAATGCCATCGCGGCTGGCGAAGCGTCCAGGGGCTGAAGCCGAATGCCCCTAGGGCGACCGCTCGATAGCAAGGTGCTGGAGGATCCGTGGACCTGTCCCTGTCGACCGAAACCATGGGCGATCGCACGATCGTCAGGGTCGGTGGCGAAATCGACGTATATACCGCGCCCAAGCTGCGCGAGCAGTTGGTCGAGCTGGTGAACGACGGCAGTTTCCACCTTGTCGTCGACATGGAGGGCGTGGACTTCCTCGACTCCACCGGGCTCGGCGTACTGGTCGGCGGCCTGAAGCGCGTGCGGGCCCATGAGGGCTCCCTGCGCCTGGTCTGCAACCAGGAGCGCATTCTGAAGATCTTCCGCATCACCGGTCTCACCAAGGTGTTCCCGATTCACACCTCGGTCGAGGAAGCGGTTGCGGCCACCGACTGACGCCGGTCCCGGGCCGTGTGCCCGGGTCGGCCGATGGTCGGCGAAAGAAGACCGAGGGGGCCCGGGCTTCGGCGGCCCGGCGCCTCTCGACAGCACGCCCGTAGTTGCGAGGGGGATGCATGGCCACCGTTGAGCTCCGCTTCAGCGCGCTGCCCGAGCACGTCAGGACCGCCCGGCTGGTGGCGGCCGCGGTGGCGCGCAGGGCCGGAGTGGACGAGGCCGTCCTCGACGAGGTCAGGCTCGCCGTCGGCGAGGCGTGCACCCGGGCAGTCGGGTTGCACCAGACCGTCGGGATCTCGGCACCGGTGAAGGTGCTGCTGATCGAGGAGGAGAAGCAGTTCTCCATCGAGGTCGGCGACGAGGCTCCGCACACGGTGGCCGGCGACCGCGCTCCCGGCGCGGGACCCGGCGGCCCCGAGGGTGAGGCCGACGAGGACGAGATGGGCCTCGCGGTCATCAGCGGACTCGTCGACGACGTCGAGGTCAGCGCGGGCGAGCACGGCGGGCTGATCAAGATGACCTGGCCGACCACGCCGCCGCCGACGATTCTGGTCTGATTGCGCCACCGCACATCCCCGTTCTTCCGAAGGGCCCCACCCGTGGGGCCCTTCGTCATGTGCGGGTGTCAGTGCTCGCCTTTACAGTGGTTCCTGTGCTGTTCATCGCGTGAATTCGTTCACGATCATTCGCGCGCCTTCCGGCAGCCTCAGAATGCTTTCAGGGCATTACCTCGGAAGGCCAATTCCGTTTATCGCGCTCTGTTTTGATCAGGTTCCGGTACCTACAATCCCGTCCACATCTTGAGCTCAGCCCAAGCGTCAAGGAGGACGAATGGCGGGGCTTTCCCTCTCACAACAGTCGGGCCATCCCACCGACCTCGCAGCCGCCGTGCTGACCGATGGCAACCGCGTTCTCATCGTGGTCATCGCGGTCGTGGCACTGGCGGCACTGGCGGTCGCGGGCGTCCTGGTGCGCCAGGTACTCGCGGCCGGCGAGGGCACCGACAGCATGAAGAAGATCGCGGCAGCGGTCCAGGAAGGCGCGAACGCCTATCTGGCCCGTCAGCTGCGCACGCTCGGCGTATTCGCCGTGGTCGTGTTCTTCCTGCTCATGCTGCTGCCCGCGGACGACTGGAGTCAGCGTGCCGGACGTTCGGTGTTCTTTCTGATCGGAGCGGCGTTCTCGGCGGCCACCGGCTATATCGGCATGTGGCTCGCCGTGCGCAGCAATGTGCGTGTCGCCGCGGCGGCACGTGAAGCCACTCCGGCCGAAGGCGAGCCGGAAAAGGATCTGACCGCCGTCTCGCACAAGGCGATGAAGATCGCCTTTCGCACGGGTGGCGTGGTCGGCATGTTCACGGTGGGCCTCGGCCTGCTCGGCGCCTCCTGTGTGGTGCTGGTGTACGCGGCCGACGCGCCGAAGGTGCTCGAGGGCTTCGGCCTCGGGGCCGCGCTGATCGCGATGTTCATGCGTGTGGGCGGCGGCATCTTCACCAAGGCCGCCGACGTCGGCGCCGACCTGGTCGGCAAGGTCGAGCAGGGCATTCCGGAGGACGACCCGCGCAATGCCGCGACCATCGCCGACAACGTGGGCGACAACGTCGGAGACTGCGCGGGCATGGCGGCGGACCTCTTCGAGTCGTACGCCGTGACCTTGGTGGCCGCGCTCATCCTGGGCTCGGCGGCCTTCGGCGACGCCGGGCTCGGCTTCCCGCTGCTCGTGCCGGCGATCGGTGTGATCACCGCCATGATCGGCATCTTCGCGGTGGCGCCCCGGCGCACCGACCGCAGCGGCATGAGCGCCATCAACCGCGGGTTCTTCATCTCCGCGGTGATCTCGCTGGTGCTGGTGGCGGTGGCCGTCTTCGTCTACCTGCCGGGGAAGTACTCCGAGCTCGACGGCGTCACCGACACCGCGATTGTGGGCAAGGACGGCGACCCGCGGGTCCTCGCGCTGGTCGCGGTGGCCATCGGCATCGTGCTCGCCGCCCTGATCCAGCAACTGACCGGCTACTTCACCGAGACCACCCGCCGCCCCGTCAGGGACATCGGCAAGAGCTCCCTCACCGGCCCGGCCACCGTCGTCCTCGCCGGTATCTCCGTCGGTCTCGAATCCGCCGTCTACACCGCCCTGTTGATCGGTCTGGGTGTGTACGGGGCGTTCCTGCTCGGCGGCACGTCGATCATGCTGGCGCTGTTCGCGGTGGCACTGGCCGGCACCGGCCTGCTCACCACGGTCGGTGTGATCGTCGCGATGGACACCTTCGGGCCGGTCTCCGACAACGCGCAGGGCATCGCGGAGATGTCCGGCGACGTCGAGGGCGCGGGCGCGCAGGTGCTCACCAACCTGGACGCGGTCGGCAACACCACCAAGGCGATCACCAAGGGCATCGCCATCGCCACGGCCGTGCTCGCGGCGGCGGCGCTGTTCGGGTCGTACCGCGATGCGATCTTCACCGGCGCGCGGGACGTGGGCGAGAAACTCAGCGGGGACGGTGCCCCGATGAGTCTGATGATGGACATCTCGCAGCCCAACAACCTGGTGGGTCTCATCGCCGGCGCGGCGGTCGTCTTCCTCTTCTCGGGGCTGGCGATCAACGCAGTGTCGCGGTCGGCGGGTTCCGTGGTCTACGAGGTGCGGCGCCAGTTCCGGGAGAAGCCCGGGATCATGGACTACAGCGAGACTCCGGAGTACGGCAAGGTCGTCGACATCTGCACCAAGGACGCCCTGCGCGAGCTCGCCACGCCCGGTCTGCTGGCCGTGATGGCGCCCATCTTCATCGGGTTCACGCTCGGCGTCGGCCCGCTCGGCGCGTTCCTGGCGGGTGCGATCGGCGCGGGCACGCTGATGGCGGTGTTCCTCGCCAACTCCGGTGGCGCCTGGGACAACGCCAAGAAGCTCGTCGAGGACGGCCACCACGGAGGCAAGGGTGGCGAGGCCCACGCGGCGACCGTGATCGGCGACACGGTCGGCGACCCGTTCAAGGACACCGCGGGCCCCGCGATCAACCCGCTGCTGAAGGTCATGAACCTGGTGGCCCTGCTCATCGCGCCCGCGGTGATCGAGTTCTCCTACGGTCCGGACAAGAGCATCGGGGTACGGATCCTGATCGCCGTCCTCGCGTTCCTCGTGATCGCCGGGGCGGTGTACGTCTCAAAGCGGCGAGGAATCGCCATGGGTGACGAAGACAACGCCGGATCGGAGCCCAAATCGGCGGATCCGGCGGTGGTTTCGTAGGGAGGTTTCTCCAGCCCAGCTCAAGGTGCGGGCGGGCGGCACGCGTTGGCGTGTCGTCCGCCCGCGCTGTGTGGGTACACGATCACGCGTGAGCCTTCTCTCGCTTGGTGCAAAAGGTTACAAAAAGGTCTTAATAGACGTCTGGCGTGCGGTTGTCGTGCATCTGGCGTGTATGTTCCGGGGCCGAGAGCCATGGAAGGGACCAAACCGGTGAACAAGAAGCTCGCGGCCGCACTGTCCGGCGGTGCGGTACTGGTACTGGCGCTGTCGGGCTGCGGCGGCGACGACGGCAACGACAAGCTGGACTCCTGGGCCAAGCAGGTCTGTGACGCCGTGCAGCCGCAGGCCAAGAAGATCGAGTCGGCCAATGCCGCGATCCAGAAGGAGACCTCGGACAACAGCACGCCGAAGGACGTCCAGAAGACCGACGCACAGGCCTTCCAGGACATGTCCGACGCCTACAAGGCGATCGGCACCGCTGTGAACAAGGCCGGGGCGCCTGACGTCGAGAACGGCGAGAAGAAGCAGAAGGAAGCGGTCAAGGAGCTCAACTCGATCTCCGCCTCGTACGCCTCCCTGAAGAAGCAGGTCGACGAGCTCGACACCAAGGACCAGGGCAAGTTCGCCGACGGGCTGAAGGACATCGCCACCGAGCTGGACAAGCTGAGCCAGAGCGGGAGCGACGCCCTCAGGAACCTGGAGGAGGGCGAAGTCGGCCAGGCGATGGCCCAGCAGTCCAGCTGCAAGGCGGCCACGGCGTCGGCGGGTGCCACGCAGAGCTGAGAGGCCATGAGGCCGGCGGGGCTGCACGAGGCTGACAGGCCACGACGTCGGCGAGGGCTGCCCGGAGGCTGAGAGGCCACGAGGTCGGCGAGGGCTGCCCGGAGGCTGACAGGCCACGACGTCGGCGAGGGCTGTCCGGAGGCTGAGAGGCCACGAGGTCGGCGAGGGCTGTCCGGAGGCTGAGAGGCCACGAGGTCGGCGAGGACTGCCCCGAAGCCGAGATGCCACGAGGCCGGAAGAGGCCACGACGTCGGCGGGTGCCACGCAGGGCTGAGAGGCCACGGCATCGGCGGAGGTCATGGCGGAGTTGAGAGGCCGGGCGGCACGGTGACGACGGTGTGACGGCTGTGTCGAGGGCGACCGTGGGCGCCTCATGTGCCGAACGGCAGAAACGTATGCGCTCCTCCGCACGGGCGCGTGCGGCGCCGGAACCGGCGGCCACAATAGGGGGCGTGAGTAACGCCAGCCAGTCACCCCTGCCCCCGCTGCCCTCCTCCGACCGCCCCGAGGTCGCCGCCCGGCTCCGGGACGCCCTGCTCGCGGCCTCCTTCACCGCCGACGGACTGCTCGAACTGCTCGGCGCCCCCGCATACGCGGCGCTCGCCCGGAGCGAGACCGTGCCCGCGCTCCGGGCGACCCGCGGGGACACGCCGCTGGAGGTGCTCGTCCGGCTGTTCCTGCTCCAGCAGCCCGTGCCGCACGCGCGCGTGGCGGACGTCCTGCCCGTGGACGCCTGCCTGGAGACCGGCTGGCTGGCCCGGACCGGCGGGAACGACATCTCTGCGACGGTCGACGTCCGGCCCTACGGCGGTCCCGGCGGCGAGGACTGGTACATCGTGTCGGACCTCGGCTGCGCGGTCGGCGGCGCCGGCGGTATCGGCCGGCGGGACGAAGGCGTCGTCCTCGGAGTCGGCGGCGCCTCCACGACCCTCGCCGGCATCACCGTGCGTACGCCCGTCGCCACGGCGCTCGACCTCGGCACCGGCTCCGGCATCCAGGCCCTGCACGCCGCACAGCACGCGACGCGCGTGGTGGCCACCGACCTCAACCCGCGCGCCCTGCACATCACCGGCCTCACGCTGGCGCTGTCCGGCACCGCGGCCGCCGACCTGCGCGAGGGTTCCCTCTTCGAACCGGTCCGGGGGGACGAGACGTACGACCTGATCGTCTCCAACCCGCCGTTCGTGATCTCGCCCGGCGCCCGGCTCACCTACCGCGACGGCGGGATGGGCGGGGACGATCTGTGCCGCACGCTCGTTCAGGAGGCAGGGGAGCGCCTGAACCAGGGCGGGTTCGCGCAGTTCCTCGCCAACTGGCAGCACGTGGAAGGGGAGGACTGGCAGGACAGGCTGAGGTCATGGGTGCCCCGCGGGTGCGACGCGTGGATCGTGCAGCGCGAGGTGCAGGACATCAATCAGTACGCCGAGCTGTGGCTGCGGGACGCCGGTGACCACCGGGGCGACCCTGCGGAGTACCAGGCGCGGTACGACGCATGGCTCGACGAGTTCGAGGCGCGCAAGGTGAAGGCCGTCGGCTTCGGCTGGATCACCCTGCGCAGGACGGACGCCGCCGTGCCCTCGCTCACGGTCGAGGAGTGGCCGCACCCGGTCGAGCAGCCGCTCGGCGACACGATCCGGGCCCACTTCGACCGGCTCGACCACCTGCGCGGCCACGACGACGCCGCCCTCCTCGAAGGGCGTTTCCGGCTCGCCGCCGAGATCGTGCAGGAGCAGGTCGGGCTGCCCGGTGCGGAGGACCCCGAGCACGTCGTGCTGCGCCAGAACCGCGGTATGCGCCGGGCGACCCGGGTGGACACGGTCGGCGCGGGCTTCGCGGGCGTCTGCGACGGCACGATGACCGCCGGCCGCATCCTCGACGCCATCGCCCAGCTGATCGGCGAGGACCCGGTGCTGCTGCGCGACCGCACCCCGGCCCAGATCCGGCTGCTGGTCGAGCAGGGGTTCCTGGAACCGGTCCGCTGAGCGGCCCCCGCCGAGGGGCGACCGCGGGGGTGCCGAGGCGACCTGCCAACAAATTCGAGTCGATTTGAACACCTCGACCGGAACGGGTCACGAGGAAGCGGACGCCCTTGATCCACCGTCGTGTCGCCCCGGCGTTCACCTCGGGTTCGCCTGCCCGCCGCCCGCGCGTGTCAGCCTCCCGTCGCTGGGAATGCGCGACAGGGGAAAAGGGGCACGACGGGTCATGGAGAGCGAACCGGCGATCTTCGCGGGAGTGGTGTTCTCCCTGTTCGGAGGCGCACTGCTGGCCTGGACCGTGATGCGCGTGCGTCGGCACCTGCCCGTCGCCGAGGGTGTGAGTCCGGTCCCCTCGGCGGCCCTCGCGAGCGTCGTCGCGGTGCTCGCCCTGGCGCTCGGCGCGTGGTGCTTCAGCCGCCTCTGAGGCCCGCGTCGGGGACACAGCTGCCGGTGACCGGGAGGTCGCAGTCCGCACAGGGCAAGGCCTGCCCCCGGCACTCCGGGCGGCAGGATCGGTGGTAGTCGGGTTACCGTTCGAGTGGCCGTTGCGGGCTTTTCCCGTTTGACACGGGGGCGGGATGTACCGTCACACTCCGCAGCGTCACCACGTACCCAGCCCCGGTAAGCGACTCCGGGGAGGCCCCAGCGTCGACCGGAGAGAAGAGCGAAGTTGTCCCCGACCAGCGAGACCGCGAAGGGCGGCCGCCGACTCGTCATCGTCGAGTCGCCTGCCAAGGCGAAGACGATCAAGGGCTATCTCGGCCCCGGCTACATCGTCGAGGCGAGCGTCGGGCACATCCGCGACCTTCCCAACGGCGCCGCCGAGGTGCCCGAGAAGTACACCGGTGAGGTCCGCCGCCTCGGTGTGGACGTCGAACACGACTTCGCGCCGATCTATGTGGTCAATGCCGACAAGAAGGCGCAGGTCAAGAAGCTCAAGGACCTTCTGAAGGAGTCCGACGAGCTCTTCCTCGCCACCGATGAGGACCGCGAGGGCGAGGCCATCGCCTGGCACCTCCAGGAGGTGCTCAAGCCCAAGGTCCCGGTCAAGCGGATGGTCTTCCACGAGATCACCAAGGCCGCGATCCAGGCCGCCGTGGCCAACCCGCGCCAGCTCAACCAGAAGCTCGTCGACGCCCAGGAGACCCGCCGCATCCTCGACCGCCTCTACGGCTACGAGGTCTCGCCGGTCCTGTGGAAGAAGGTCATGCCGCGGCTGTCCGCGGGCCGTGTCCAGTCCGTCGCCACCCGACTCGTGGTGGAGCGGGAACGCGAGCGCATCGCCTTTCGTTCGGCTGAGTACTGGGACCTGACGGGCACCTTCGCGACCGGCCGCGCCGGAGACTCGTCGGACCCGTCGTCGCTGGTCGCGCGCCTGCAGACCGTCGACGGCAGGCGGGTCGCGCAGGGCCGCGACTTCGACTCCCTGGGACAACTGAAGAGCGCGAACACCCTCCACCTCGACGAGGCGAACGCCCGCGCCCTGGCCGCCGCCCTGGAGCAGACGCGGTTCGCCGTCCGCTCGGTCGAGTCCAAGCCGTACCGCCGCTCGCCGTACGCCCCGTTCCGTACGACGACGATGCAGCAGGAGGCCAGCCGCAAGCTCGGCTTCGGTGCGAAGGCCACGATGCAGGTCGCGCAGAAGCTGTACGAGAACGGCTACATCACCTATATGCGTACGGACTCCACGACCCTGAGCGACACGGCGGTCGCCGCCGCCCGCGCCCAGGTCACGCAGCTGTACGGCGCCGACTACCTGCCGCCGCAGCCGAGGACGTACGCCGGGAAGGTCAAGAACGCGCAGGAGGCCCACGAGGCGATCCGCCCCTCGGGTGATCGTTTCCGCACTCCCGCCGAGACCGGACTGACCGGTGACCAGTTCAAGCTGTACGAGCTGATCTGGAAGCGGACCGTCGCCTCCCAGATGAAGGACGCGACCGGCAACAGCGTCACGGTGAAGATCGGCGGCACGGCGGCCGACGGCCGCGACGTCGAGTTCAGCGCGTCCGGCAAGACGATCACCTTCCACGGCTTCCTGAAGGCCTACGTGGAGGGCGCCGACGACCCGAACGCGGAGCTCGACGACCGCGAGCGCCGGCTGCCGCAGGTCTCCGAGGGCGACGCCCTGAGCGCCCAGGAGATCACGGTCGACGGGCACGCCACCAAGCCCCCGGCCCGCTACACCGAGGCCTCCCTGGTCAAGGAGCTGGAAGAGCGCGAGATCGGCCGCCCCTCGACGTACGCGTCGATCATCGGCACGATCCTGGACCGCGGCTACGTCTTCAAGAAGGGCACGGCCCTCGTGCCGTCCTTCCTGTCCTTCGCCGTGGTCAACCTCCTGGAGAAGCACTTCGGGCGGCTCGTCGACTACGACTTCACCGCCAAGATGGAGGACGACCTCGACCGCATCGCCCGCGGTGAGGCGCAGTCCGTGCCGTGGCTGAAGCGGTTCTACTTCGGCGAGGGCACCGCCAGTGGTGGCGCGGCCGACGCCGGCAACGGCGACGGGGACCACCTCGGCGGCCTCAAGGAGCTGGTGACGGACCTGGGCGCGATCGACGCGCGCGAGGTGTCGTCGTTCCCCGTGGGCAACGACATCGTGCTGCGGGTCGGCCGCTACGGGCCGTACATCGAGCGCGGCGAGAAGGACACCGAGCAGCACCAGCGCGCCGACATCCCCGACGACCTGGCGCCCGACGAGCTGACCGTCGACCTCGCGGAGGAGCTGCTCGCCAAGCCGAGCGGCGACTACGAGCTGGGCACGGACCCGGCCACCGGCCACACGATCGTCGCCAAGGACGGCCGCTACGGCCCGTATGTGACGGAGATCCTCCCCGAGGGCACCCCGAAGACGGGCAAGAACGCGGTCAAGCCGCGCACGGCGTCCCTGTTCAAGACGATGTCCCTGGACACGGTGACCCTCGACGAGGCCCTCAAGCTGATGTCGCTTCCGCGTGTCGTCGGCGCCGACGCCGAGGGCCAGGAGATCACCGCGCAGAACGGCCGCTACGGCCCGTACCTGAAGAAGGGCACGGACTCGCGTTCGCTCCAGGCCGAGGAGCAGCTCTTCACGATCACGCTGGAGGAGGCGCTGGCGATCTACGCCCAGCCCAAGCAGCGTGGCCGGGCCGCGGCCAAGCCGCCGCTGAAGGAGCTGGGCACCGACCCGGTGAGCGAGAAGCCGGTCGTGGTCAAGGACGGCCGCTTCGGCCCGTACGTCACCGACGGGGAGACCAACGCGACCCTGCGCTCCGGCGACAGCGTCGAGGAGATCACCCCGGAGCGCGGTTTCGAGCTGCTCGCCGAGAAGCGCGCCAAGGGGCCGGCGAAGAAGACCGCGAAGAAGGCGGCCAAGAAGGCGCCGGCGAAGAAGACGACGACGGCGAAGAAGACCGCGGCGAAGAAGACCACGACCGCGAAGAAGACGACGGCGAAGAAGACCACCGCGAAGAAGACGGCCGCCAAGACGGCGACCGCCGCCAACTCCGCGGAGGACTGAGCGACGGATTCGTCCCAGGTTCCGCGGAGGGCTGAGCGACGGATTCGTCCCAGGTTCCGCGGAGGGCTGAGCGACGGATTCGTCCCAGGTTCCGCGGAGGGCTGAGCGACGGATTCGTCCCAGGTTCCGCGGAGGGCTGAGCGACGGATTCGCCCCAAGTCCGCGAAGGACTGAGGCCGTTCGAGCCCTGTCCGGAAACCGGACCGCCGCGTCCGGTTATTCGCCCAGGGTTCGGAATGCGAACGCCCCGGCAACACTTCGGTGTCGGGGCGTGCGCATGCCAGCCCGCGCCCTCCGGGGTGTCGGTGGCTCCCGATAGGCTGAACGCATGACGCGAGCCGACCACCCAACGGCCCCTCAGCCCGCCCCCGACGACGCCCTGGTCGCGGACTCCCGCGAGCGTGCCGTCCGCGCCCTGCTGCGACGACCGCAGCTGAAGCGGTTGTGGAGCGCACAGCTCGTGGGCGGCGTGGGGGACACCCTCGCCCTTCTCGTGCTGGTCCTCCTGGCACTCCAGGCGTCCGTCGCCGAAGGATCGTTCGGGGGCGGCTACCGGGGCGCGGCGTTCGCAGTGGCGACCGTTCTCGGGGTGCGCATCCTCGCGACCCTCCTGTTCGGCGCCGTTCTGCTCGGCCCGCTCACCGCCCTCACCTCGCAGGACGGTCCGCTCGACCGCCGCTGGACCATGGTGGGCGCCGACGGGCTGCGCGCGGCACTGCTCATCGTCGCCCCCCTGTGGATCGACTGGACGCCCGACAACGCACTGCCCCTCCTCCTCGTCACGGCGTTCGTGACGGGAGTCGCCGAGCGGTTCTGGACGGTGTGCCGCGAGAGCGCGGCCCCCGCGCTGCTCCCCGCCCCGCCGCCGGAGGGGGCGACGGTCCGGCCGCTGCCCGACCACATGGACGCCCTGCGCCGCCTGTCGCTGCGCACCGGCTTCGCGGCGATCCCCCTGGCGGCCGTCGTGCTGGTCGTCGCGGCCCTGTTCAACAACCTGCTGGGCGCCGGCATCGACTGGTTCGGCCAGCACCAGGCAGCCCTCGCCTCCTACGTGGCCGCCGGGCTGTTCGCCGCGTCCCTGTCCGTGCTGACCTTCCTGGAACTGCCCGGCACGCGCACCCCGCGCGCGCGGTCGCCGCTGGAGGGACTGCGCCGCCCGAAGACCACCACCGGCGCCGACAAGGGCCGCACCGGCGCGATGCCGCTGCTGGTCCTGTCCTGCGCGGCCGTCGCGGCGGCGGTGGCGGCCGCCGTCGCCGTGGCCGTGCTGCACGCCAAGGACCTGGGCGGCGGCCCGGTGCTCTACGGCCTGTTCGTGGCCGCGCTGACCGGCGGCGTGGTCGTCGGCATCCGTACCGCGCCCGCCCTCGTGCCCGCCTTGTCGCGCCGCCGGCTGCTCGCGTTGACGATCGCCTTCACCGGTGTCGCCCTGCTGGCCGCCGGGCTGGTCCCGGACGTCACGACCGTGCTGCTGATCCTCGCGCTGGCCGGCATCGGCGCGGGCCTGTCCGCCAACATCGGGCACACCCTGCTCGACCAGGAGACCGAGGAGAACCGGCGCGCCCGCACGACGGAGCACCTGCACGCGGTCGTGCGGGTCTGTGTCGCGCTCGGCGCGGTGATCGCCCCGCTGGTGGCGGCGGCGATCGGACCGCACCGGCTGGAGAGCGGCAAGTTCGTCTTCGCGCACGGCGGCGCGGCCTTCACGCTGATGCTGACCGGCGCCCTGCTGTTGCCCGTCGCCGCGCTGGTGCTGGCCAAGGTCGACGACCGTTCCGGCGTGCCGCTGCGCCAGGACCTGAAGGACGCGCTGCTCGGGGGCGACGACCCGCGGCAGGGGGCCGCCGCCTCCGGCTTCTTCATCGCCCTGGAGGGCGGCGACGGGGCCGGGAAGTCCACCCAGGCCGAGGCGCTCGCCGAGTGGATCCGCGCCAAGGGCCACGAGGTGGTGCTGACGCGCGAGCCGGGGGCCACGCCCGTGGGCAAGCGGCTGCGGTCGATCCTGCTGGACGTGTCGAGCGCGGGCCTGTCGCACCGCGCGGAGGCGCTGCTGTACGCGGCCGACCGGGCCGAGCACATCGACACCGTCGTACGGCCGGCCCTGGAGCGCGGAGCGGTCGTCATCTCCGACCGGTACATCGACTCGTCCGTCGCCTACCAGGGTGCCGGCCGCGACCTGTCGCCGACCGAGATCGCCCGGATCAACCGCTGGGCGACGAACGGACTGGTGCCGCATCTGACCGTGCTGCTGGACGTCGCCCCGGAGACCGCGCGCGAGCGGTTCACCGAGGCACCGGACCGGCTGGAGTCGGAGCCCGCGGAGTTCCACGCGCGCGTGCGGGCCGGTTTCCTGACCCTGGCCGCGGCCGACGCCGGGCGGTACCTGGTGGTGGACGCCGGCCAGGAGCCCGAGGCCGTCACGACCGTCATCCGGCACCGCCTCGACCAGGTGCTGCCGCTCTCCGAGGCCGAGATCAAGGCCCAGGAGGAGGCACGGAAGAAGGCCGAGGAGGAAGCCCGCCGCAAGGCCGAGGAAGAGGCCGCCCGCAAGGCCGAGGAGGAGCGCCTGGAGCGCGAGCGCCAGGAGCAGCTCGCCAAGCTGCGCGCCGAGGAGGAGGAGCGCAAGCGCCGCGAGCTGGAGGAGGCGCAGCGCCGCGAGGCCGAACGGCAGGCGGAGGAGGCCCGGCGCCGGGCGGAGGAAGCGCGCAAGAAGGCCGAGGAGGAGCGGGCCCGGCTCCTCGCGGAGGAGAAGGCCCGCGCCGAGGAGGAGGCCCGCCGCAAGGCGGAGGAGGAGCGGCGCCGCAAGCAGGCCGAGGAGGAGGCGCGACTGCGTGCCGAGGCCGAGGCGCTCCGCCTGGAGAAGCAGCGCAAGGCCGAGGCGGCGCTGCTGCGGGCCGAGGAGGCCCGGCGGCTCGCGGAGGCGGCTGCCGCGGCGGCCGAGGCCGGCCCGAAGAGCCCCCCTGCGAAGAAGGGTGCCGCGGGCTCGGCGCCCGCTCAGGACGCGGCGACCGTGCCCACGCCGGTGGTGACACCGGGCGGTGCGGCCGACGACACGACCGTGCTGCGCCCTGTACGGGACGAAGAGCGGCGTGCGGACCGGGGCCGTGCCTCCGGTGAGTCCGATGCCGAGGTGACGGCCGAGCTGCCGAAGCCGCCGGTTCCGCCGGCGGCCGGGGAGGGGACGGAGGCCCTGCCGCCGTTCTCGCCTCGCGCCGGGGACGAGACCGAGGTGCTGCCGCGGGTGCGCGAAACCGACTCCTCCGGTGCTGCCGACGAGACGGCGGTGCTGCCTCCGGTCCGGCCGGGTGACGCCGAGGAGACGGCGGTGCTGCCCCCGGTCCGGTCCGAGGACGCCGAGGAGACGGCCGTACTCCCGCCGGTGCGCGGAGACGAACCGGCGGACCGGGTTCCGCCCGGGTACTTCCGGAAGGAGGCCCAGGCCGCCCGGCCCGACGGCACCGAGGACCGTACGCGGGAGATGCCCCAGGTCGACGCCGAGGGGACGCCGCGCCGCCCCCGGTCCGACTGGGCCGAGGAGACGCCGCTGGACGACCTGCCCTCGCTCGCGGACGAGCTGCTCGGACCGCACGACGACGAGCCGGACCAGGGCCGCGGGCGCCGCGGGAGGGGCGGGAGGGGCGGCCGGGGGCGCTGAGACCTCCGGCGGGCCGATGCGGGAGCCCGGGCCCCGGACCGCGAGGCCGGGTGGGGGCGGCGGGCGTTGTCAGTGGTCGCCCCCACAATGGATCTCGCAACGCGGAACGTGACGGAAGGGCGGCGTGACCCATGACCGTGTGGGACGACCTCGTCGGGCAGGAGAGGGTGAGCGACCAGCTGGCCGCTGCCGCCCGGGACGCCGACGCCCTGGTCACCGCGGCCACCACCGGCACCCCGCCGCCCGAGGCGTCGAAGATGACGCACGCGTGGCTGTTCACGGGCCCGCCCGGCGCCGGGCGCAACCAGGCGGCGCGCGCGTTCGCGGCGGCGCTGCAGTGCGTCAGCCCCGACCGGGCACTCGGCGGCTCCCCGGGCTGCGGCTTCTGCGACGGATGCCACACGGCACTGATCGGCACACACGCCGACGTCACCACCGTCGCCGCCGTCGGCACGCAGATCCTCGCCGACGACATGCGCGACACCGTCCGCAAGTCGTTCACGTCGCCGGCGAACGGCCGCTGGCAGATCATCCTCGTCGAGGATGCCGAGCGGCTGAACGAGAAGTCGGCCAACGCCGTCCTCAAGGCCGTGGAGGAACCCGCCCCGCGTACGGTCTGGATGCTGTGCGCCCCCTCCATCGAGGACGTCCTGCCGACCATCCGCTCCCGCTGCCGCCACCTGAACCTGAGCACGCCGAGGGTCGACGCCATCGCCGACATGCTCGTACGCCGCGAGGGCATCGAGCCGGACGTCGCCGCCGCGGCGGCCCGCGCGACCCAGGGCCACGTCGACCGGGCGCGCCGCCTGGCCACCGACCCGGCCGCGCGCGAGCGCCGTGCCGCCGTGCTCAGGCTGCCGCTGCGCGTCGAGGAGATCGGCGGTGCGCTGAGGGCCGCCCAGGAACTCGTCGACGCGGCCGCCGAGGATGCCAAGCAGCTCGCGGAGGAGACGGACGCGAAGGAGACCGAGGAGCTGAAGGCCGCTCTCGGCGCCGCCCAGGGCGGGCGCATGCCGCGCGGCACCGCAGGCGTGATGAAGGACCTGGAGGACAAGCAGAAGCGCCGCAGAACGCGCACGCAGCGTGACAGCCTCGACCTCGCCCTCACCGATCTCACGGCCTTCTACCGCGACGTCCTCGCCCTCCAGCTCGGCTCGCGCGTGGCCATCGCCAACGCGGACGCCGAGGACGCCCTGGAGCGCCTCGCCCGCGGCAGCTCCCCGGAGGCCACGCTCCGCCGTATCGAGGCGATCGCGGCCTGCCGGGACGCCCTCGACCGCAATGTGGCGCCGCTGCTCGCGGTGGAGGCGATGACGATGGCGCTCAGAGCGGGCTGAGGCCGGGCAGGACATCCGGGTCGGGCAGGCGGTTGACGTCGTAACTCGTACGAGGCACGACGTGCGCGCAGAGCACCCATTCCGTCGCCCAGAGTTACGATCGCTGGATGGACACACGGCGTACCTCCCGTTCCGCCTCCGGCGCGGGTCTCCACCGCAGGACACGCAACCGGGCCGAGACCGCCGCCGGTCTCCTCGCCACGGCCGCGCTGCTCGTCTCCGCCTGCTCCTCGGGCAGCGCGACGACCTCCGCCGCCTCCGCGGCGCAGGAGGCGGCCCTGGTCGCGTTGCCGAAGGCCACGCCTGCGGCGCTCTCGTCGTACTACGGGCAGAAGCCGGCCTGGCGCGGCTGCGGTACCCCCGGTTTCGAGTGCGCCACCCTCAAGGCACCGCTCGACTACGCCGAGCCGTCCGCCGGCGACGTCCGGCTCGCCCTCACCCGCAAGAAGGCCACCGGCCCGGGCAAGCGGCTGGGCTCGCTGCTCGTGAACCCGGGCGGGCCGGGCGGCTCGGCGATCGGCTACGTGCAGACGTACGCGGGCATCGGCTACCCGGCGGATGTGCGGGCCCGCTACGACATGGTGGCGGTCGACCCGCGCGGCGTGGCCCGCAGCGAGCCCGTGGAGTGTCTGGACGGGCCGGGGATGGACATGTACACGCGGACGGACACCACGCCCGACGACGCGAAGGAGACGGACGGGCTGGTCGCGGCGTACCGGACGTTCGCCGGGGGCTGCGGTGCGGACGCGCCTCGGCTGCTGCGCCATGTGTCCACCGTGGAGGCCGCCCGGGACATGGACATCGTGCGGGCGGCGCTCGGCGACGAGAAGCTGAACTTCGTCGGGGCCTCGTACGGCACGTTCCTCGGGGCGACGTACGCCGGGCTGTTCCCCGACCGGGCGGGCCGGCTGGTGCTGGACGGCGCCATGGACCCGTCGCTGCCGGCCCGGCGGCTGAACCTCGAACAGACGGCGGGCTTCGAGACGGCGTTCCGGTCGTTCGCGAAGGACTGCGTGCGGCAGACCGACTGCCCGCTGGGCGGCAAGGGCACCTCGCCCGGGCGGGCGGGCGCGAACCTCAGGGCGTTCTTCGAGAAGCTGGACACTCGGCCCGTCCGCACCGGTGACGCCGACGGCCGCAGGCTCACCGAGTCGCTCGCCACGACCGGCGTGATCGCGGCCATGTACGACGAGGGCTCCTGGGAGCAGCTGCGCGAGGCGCTGACATCCGCGATGAAGGAGAACGACGGATCCGGACTCCTCGTGCTGTCCGACGGCTACTACGAGCGGGACGCCGACGGCGCCTACAGCAACCTGATGTTCGCCAACGCGGCGGTGAACTGCCTGGACCTGCCGGCCGCCTTCGACACCCCCGACCAGGTGCGCAGGGCCCTGCCCGAGTTCGAGAAGGCGTCGCCGGTCTTCGGTGAGGGCCTCGCCTGGGCTTCCCTGAACTGCGCCTACTGGCCGGTGCACGCCACGGGTGAGCCGCACCGCATCGAGGCGAAGGGCGCGGCGCCCATCGTCGTGGTCGGCACCACCCGGGACCCGGCGACCCCCTACCGCTGGGCACAGGCCCTGGCCGGCCAGCTCTCCTCGGCGCGCCTGCTCACCTACGAGGGCGACGGCCACACCGCCTACGGCCGCGGCAGCTCCTGCATCGACAGGACGATCAACGCCTACCTCCTGCGCGGCACCCCGCCCACGGACGGAAAGCGCTGCTCATAGCCCTGCTGCCGGCCCCGGAAGGCCTGCCTCCGGGACCGGTACGGAGCACCCTCGGAAACTGTGTAGACTTACCGTCGTTGCTGATCGCACCATAGTGCGGACAGCGCGCCGCCTTAGCTCAGATGGCCAGAGCAACGCACTCGTAATGCGTAGGTCTCGGGTTCGAATCCCGAAGGCGGCTCCACCTGAGGCCAGGTCAGACTCTTCTGACCTGGCCTTTTGTGTTGCCCCTCTGAGGGGCGGCCAGCTTGCGTGACGGCGTCACCACACCGATGACCCAACCGGTCGGCAGTCACGACAGACACCGTTGCGGTATCAAGCCCCCGGAGACACGGGCGTGCGGTAGCGCGGACGGGGCTTTTGTGCGATATACAGTCATTTGGGTGCCCAAGCTTGCCGTCAGGCCTGATTCTCTGGAGTCCTCCCGATGACGTCGATGAGCTGCCTGCCATGAGACCCCACCCGGCGCGGGGGCGGATCACGGCGCTGGACGCCTGCGACATCCGGTTTCCCACGTCGCGTCGGCTCGAAGGGTCGGACGCCATGAATCCCGATCCCGACTATTCGGCGTCCTACGTGATCATCCGCACCGATGCCGGGGACGGGCTGGAGGGGCATGGGTTCTGCTTCACCATCGGCCGGGGCAATGAGGTCGAGGTGGCGGCGATCGACGCGTTGCGCCCGCATGTGGTGGGGCTGCGGCTGGGAGAGGTCCTGTCCGACCTCGGGGGGTTCTGTCGCTCGCTCGTCGGCGACAGCCAGCTGCGCTGGCTGGGGCCGGAGAAGGGCGTGGTGCACATGGCCATCGGGGCCGTGGTGAACGCCGTGTGGGACCTGTACGCGAAGCGGGAGGGGAAGCCGCTGTGGAAGCTGCTGGCCGACCTGTCGCCCGAGCAGGTGGTCGGGTTGATCGACTTCCGCTATCTCGAAGACGCGCTGACCCCCGATGAGGCGCTGGAGATTCTGCGGCGGGCGCGGGGCGGGACGGCGGAGCGGGAGGCGCGGCTGCTCGCTGAGGGGTATCCGGCGTATGCCACGTCTCCTGGCTGGCTCGGTTACCCGGACAGCAAGGTCGCCGGGTTGGCCCGGGAGGCCGTGGACAGCGGGTTCGGGCAGATCAAGCTCAAGGTCGGCGCCGATCCGGAGGACGATGAGCGGCGGTGCCGTACCGCGCGGGGGGCGATCGGCCCCGGGGTGCGGATGGCGCTGGACGCCAATCAGCGCTGGGGGGTCGACGAGGCGGTCGGGTGGATCCGGCGGCTGGCGGAGTTCGACCCGTACTGGATCGAGGAGCCGACCAGCCCGGATGACGTTCTCGGCCTCGCGGCGATCCGCCGGGAGGTGGCGCCGGTGCGGGTGGCGACCGGCGAACATGTGCACAACCGGGTGATGTTCAAGCAGCTGCTCCAGGCGGAGGCGCTCGACTTTCTGCAGGTGGACGCCTGCCGGGTCGGGGGAGTCAACGAGAACCTGGCGATCCTTCTGCTCGCGGCCAAGTTCGGGATCCCGGTGTGCCCGCACGCGGGCGGGGTGGGCCTGTGCGAACTCGTGCAGCACCTGGCGATGTTCGACTGTCTGGCGGTCTCCGGCACCCTCCAGGGCCGGGTCATCGAGTATGTGGATCATCTGCACGAGCACTTCCTCGACCCGGTCGTGATCGTCCGCGGGCGGTACGCGGCCCCGACCGCCCCCGGCTTCAGCTCGGCGATGCGGCCCGAGTCGCTCGCCGCGTACGCGTTCCCCGACGGCGCCGCCTGGCAGGCCTCGTACGACGTGCCTGCGGCCGAGGGCCCACCGGCATGAACCCCGGCGAGGAGTTCCAGGGACTGGCCGCGGTCATCACCGGCGGGGCGTCCGGGATCGGCCTGGCCACCGCCGAGACCCTGGCCGCGAGGGGGTGCCGGGTGGCGGTGCTCGACCGGAGTCCCGGGCCCGTTCCCGCACGGCTGCACCCGGTACAGGCCGATGTCGGGGACGCCGTCTCGGTGGCCGACGCCGTGAGCCGGGTGGCGGACTTGTTCGGGGGCCTGGATGTGCTGGTCAACAACGCCGGCATCGGCGCGCTGGGCACCGTCGAGGACAACGCGGACGAGGAATGGCACCACGTGCTGAACATCAATGTGCTCGGCATCGTCCGCACCAGCCGGGCGGCACTGCCTCATCTGCGCCGGTCTCCCAGCGCGTCCATCGTCAACACCTGCTCGGTCGCGGCGCTGGCCGGGCTGCCGCAGCGGGCGCTGTACGCGGCCAGCAAGGGCGCGGTGCTCGCGCTGACCCTGGCGATGGCCGCCGACCTCACCGGCGAGGGCATCAGGGTCAACTGCGTCAACCCAGGAACCGTGGACACCCCCTGGGTGCGTCGGCTGCTCGAACACTCCGACGACCCGGAGGCCGAACGCGCCGCTCTCGTCGCCCGTCAGCCCACCGGCCGCCTGGTCACCGCCCAGCAGGTCGCGGACGCCATCGCGTATCTCGCCGGGCCGCTGGCCGGTGCCACCACCGGGACGGCACTCGCCGTGGACGGAGGGATGCAGGGCATCCGCCCGCTTCCGGATTCCTTCCACTGACATGACCGACCACTGACCACGTACCGGAGCCGAGCACCATGAAGCGACGCATCGCCGCTGTCGGAACAGCCCTCGCTCTCGGCTGCGGGCCGGCCGTCACCGCCTGCGGTGGGGGCACGAGCAGCACCACCGAGACCGCTTCGGGCAAGGTCGGGGTGGTGCTGCCGCTGCTCACCTCACCGTTCTGGGAGTCCTACGACTCCTACGTCCCCGAGCAGGCCGCCGCCCAGGACGTCCGCGTGCTTCAGACGGTGAACTCCGACTCCGATCCGAGCAAACAGATCACCGACATCCAGAATCTGCTCGCCCAGAACGTGAAGGGCCTGGTCGTCTCGCCGCTGGACTCCGCGGCGATCGTCGCCGGGCTGAATGCCGCGCAGCGCAAGGGCGTGCCGGTGGTGGCCGTCGACGTGGCGCCGGACAAGGGCAAGGTCGCGATGGTGGTCAGGGCCGACAACCGTGCCTTTGGGGAGAAGGCCTGTCGGCAGATCGGCGACGCGGTGAGGACGGGCAAGGTCGTACAGATTCAGGGCGATTTGGCGTCGGTCAACGGGCGGGACCGGTCCGAGGCGTTCAGCGCGTGCATCAAGAAGAACTATCCCGGCATCAGGGTGCTGGACATTCCCGCCGCCTGGAAGGCGGAAAGGGCGGCGGCCGGTCTGGAGGCGCTGTACACCGCAAACCCCGATATCAAGGGCATCTACCTGCAGTCCGGCGGCGTGTACCTGGCCCCCGCGTTGAGCACGCTGCGGCGGCACAACGCGCTGGTGGCGGCGGGTAGTCCCCGGCACATCGTGATGGTCTCCAACGACGGCATCCCGCAAGAGCTGGATGCGATCCGCAAGGGCCTGATCGACGCGACCGTCTCCCAGCCGGCCGACCAGTACGCCAAGTACGGCATCTACTACATCAAGCGGGCGATGGAGGGCCAGACCTTCCGCCCCGGCCCGACCGACCACGACAGCACCATCGTCCGGCTGCCCAGCGGGATCCTGGAGGACCAGCTCCCGGCACCGCTGGTGACCGAGGACAATGTCGACGACGCGTCGCTGTGGGGCAACCGGATCGGCAAGAGCTCCTGATCACCCGGAAGACGGTCTCCCCGGGCCCCCAGGAAGCGAGAGCGCGATGAACCAGACGCCACTGACCCGCCCCCGCGCCGATGGCGACGGCCGCCGCGTGGTGGCCGAGGCCCGCGGGATCCGGAAGCGCTACGGGCCCACCGTGGCCCTGGACGACGTGCGGATCGCCGTCCGGGCCGGTGAGTCGCACGCCCTGGTCGGCCGTAACGGGGCCGGCAAGTCGACCCTGGTGGCGATCCTGACCGGACTGCAGCGGCCGGACCGCGGCGTTGTCCTGTTCGACGGCGAACCCGCGCCCGGCCTGGCGGACCGTGAGGCGTGGCAGCGGCGGGTCGCCTGCGTCTACCAGCAGTCAACGATCATCCCTGATCTCACGGTCGCCGAGAACCTGTACGTCAACCGGCAACCCACGGTTCGCGGCCGGGTGATCAGCTGGCGGCGGATGCGCGCGGCGGCCCGCGAGCTGCTGGACCAATGGGGTGTGGAGGTCGACGAGAACGTGCCTGCCGGCGGGCTGACCGTCGAGGACGCCAAGATGGTGGAGATCGCACGGTCGATCTCGCGCGGAACCCGGTTCATCATTCTGGACGAGCCGACCGCCCAGCTGGACAGCCGGGCCATCGACCGGCTGTTCACCCATGTTCGGCGGCTGCAACGGGTCGGGATCACCTTTCTCTACATCTCCCACCATCTGGAGGAGGTCTACGCCGTCTGCCAGGCCGTCACCGTCTTGCGGGACGCCCACTGGATCACCACGGCGCCCGTGGGCGAGCTGGGCAGGAGCGAACTCGTCCAGGCGATGACCGGAGAGCGGAGCGCGGGTGCGGTCCCCGGCTTCGGCGCGATCCGGTCGCGGCCGGCGGACGACGCGCCCGCGGCCGTACGGGTGGACCGGCTGAGCGGCGCGCATTTCACAGAAGTCAGCTTCGCCGTCCGGTCCGGGGAGACGGTGGGGCTGACCGGGCTCGCGGGCTCGGGGAGCCGTCAGGTCGCCGAGGCGGTGGCCGGGCTGTACCGGCCCGACAGCGGACGGATCGAGGTTCTCGGCCGTCCGACGCGGCCGGGCAGCGTGGCCTCGGCGCTCGCGGCGGGCGTGGGCTGTGTGCCGCGCGACCGGCACCATGAAGGGCTGGTACCGGAACTTTCGGTGGCCGAGAACGCCTCCATGACCATCATGGACCGGCTGGGGCGACTGGGTGTGATCTCGCGCCGGGCCAGGGACGCCTTCGCCCAGCGGACGATCACCGGTCTCGACATCACGACGGACGGCCCGGCCCAGCCGGTCAAGGACTTGTCGGGCGGCAATCAGCAGAAGGTCGTCATGGGCCGGGCGCTGGCCAACGACCCGGGGGTACTGGTGCTCATCAACCCGACGGCGGGTGTCGACGTGAAGTCCAAGCGGGCGCTGTTGGCGGTCGTCGACCGGGCCAGGGCCGCGGGACGTGCGGCGATCGTCGTCTCGGACGAGCTGGCGGACCTGCGGACCTGCGACCGCGTCCTGGTGATGTTCAACGGCTCTCTCGCCGCCGAGTACACCGGCGGCTGGACCGACGAAGAACTGGTGGCCTCGATCGAAGGGGTCAGCGGCGGCCATGAATGACACCGCGCCGAACGGCCCGACGCCCGGTGGCGGGCCGGACCTGGCGGTCCGCCGCCCCGTCCGCGCGATCGCCCTGGGCCGGATCCGCGACCTGGCGCTGCTGCCCGCGGTGCTTCTGCTGCTGGTCATCGGTGCGGTCAGCAACGAGAGCTTCCTCGAGCGGGACAACCTGCTGAATGTGCTCAGCGCATCTTCGGCGCTCGGACTGCTGGTGCTCGCCGAGGCGGTGATCCTGATCAGCGGCAAGATCGACCTCTCGCTGGAGTCGATCGCGGGGCTCGCCCCGGCCCTCGGCTTCATGGCCGTGATCCCGGCCGCCTCGGCGGGATTCGGCAGCGAGTTGCCCGCCTGGTTCGGCCTGCTGATCATTCCGCTCGCCGGAGCGCTGATCGGGGTCGTGAACGGTCTGCTGATCGTCAAGCTCCAGCTCAACGGCTTCATCGTGACCCTGGCGATGAACATCGTGCTGCGCGGAGTCCTGGTCGGCCTGGTGTCCGGCAAGACCTTGTTCGATGCCCCGGCCGCGTTCTTCTCCCTGGGGTCCGACAACTGGCTCGGCGTCCCCGTCTCCGTATGGGTGACCGGCGCCTGTTTCGCTGTCGCCGGGTGGGCGCTGCACTACCACCGGCTGGGGCGCGCGGTGTACGCGGTGGGCGGCAACGCCCCGGCGGCGCGGGCGGCGGGCATCCGGGCCGACCGGGTGGCCTGGGGGGTTCTGGTCATCGGCGGGACGCTGGCCGCGCTGGCGGGTCTGGTGATCGCCGGACGGGTCGGGGCGATCAACGCCAATCAGGGACAGGACCTGATCTTCACCGTGTTCGCGGCCGCTGTCATCGGCGGCATCAGCTTGAACGGCGGCAAGGGATCCCTGGCCGGGGCGTTGCTCGGGGTCCTGCTGCTGGGCATGCTGGAGAACCTGCTCACCTTGGCGCAGGTGTCGTCCTTCTGGATCCAGGCCATCTACGGCGCGATCATCCTGGTGGCGCTGATGATCGCCCGGCTCACCACCGGCGAGGGCCAGGAGTAGCGCACGGCCCAGAAGCGGCCCGAAGGGCGCAACGCCATGTGATACGCCCTAGAATGGCGCATATGCCATCCGCCAGTTAGGACGGCTGCCATGGTGTTCCACGCGGAGGTAACACCGAACGGAACGCATGGACCGTTCGAGACGGCGAACGTAGCTGCTGCGGTGATCGACGCGGAGGGCAAGGTCATCGGCTGGACAGGGGCCGCTGAGCGGCTCCTGGGATACGGCGCGGCGGAGATCCTCGACCGCTCCGCCGCAACGCTGCTGGCGCAGTCCGAAGACGCCTCACGGGCGGCCGAGGTCGCCGAGGAGTGCGGGACCCGGGAGAGCTGGGGCGGCCTGGTGGGCGCCCGGCACCGTGACGGCCGGCGTCTCGAGGTCGGGCTGCGGGTGACCGCGATGTCCGACACCGACGACCGCAAGGCCTGGCTCGTGTCGGCGATCGATGTGTCGAAGGCCCCGACCTGGGCGGTCAGCGGGGAGGTGCTGGAGGGTTTCCTCACCCGCTCACCGCTCGGCATGGCCGTGCTGAGCCCCGACCTGCGGTACGTGTGGTTGAACGACACCCTGGAGCGCTACGGCGGCGTGCCGCGCGATGAGCGGCTCGGGCGCCGGATGTCGGACTCGTTGCCGGGCCTGAACACCGAGGCGCTCGAAGCGCAGATGCGGCGGGTGCTGGAGACCGGCGAGCCGGTCGTCGACTACGAGTACCGGGGCTGGACCTGGGCAGATCCGCACCAGGAACACGCCTACTCCACCTCGTTCTTCCGGCTCGACGCCCCGGACGGCAGCCCGCTGGGCGTGTGCTACATGGGCATGGACGTCACCGACAGATGGCGGGCCCGGGAGCGCCTGGCCCTGCTCAGCGAGGCCAGCGCCTGTATCGGGGGCACGCTGAATGTGATGCAGACCGCCCAGGAGCTGGCCGACTTCTCGGTGCCGAGGCTCGCCGACTTCGTGACCGTCGATCTGCTGGAAGCGGTGCTGCACGGCGACGAACCCGGTTCGGGGCCGGCTGACAGCACGTACGTGGTGCGGCGTGCCGGGCAGCAGTCGATCCACGAGGGCTGCCCGGAGTCGGTGATCGCCACCGGCAACTCGATCGACGCGCCCAGGTCCTCGCCGTACTTCGAGAGCATGGTCAACGGCAGCCCGGTGCTGGAACCGTTCCTGGACCCGGCCACCGCCCCGTGGGTCGCGCAGGACCCTGCGCGGGCCAGGAGCATCGCGGAGTTCGGGATGCACTCGGTGATGTGGGTGCCGCTGTCCGCGCGCGGCGCCGTGCTGGGAGTGGCCACCTTCTTCCGGACGGAGCATCCGCAGCCGTTCGAGGAGGACGACCTGCTGCTCGCCGAAGAGCTGGTCAGCCGGGCCGCGGTGTGGGTGGAGAACGCCCGCCGTTACACCCGTGAGCACGCTGCGGCGCTGGCCCTGCAGCGCAGTCTGCTCCCGCGGGGGCTGAACGGCGGGACCGCCATGGAGGTGGCCTCGCGCTATCTGCCGGCCGGTGCCCGGGAAGGGGTGAGCGGCGACTGGTTCGATGTGATCCAGCTCTCCGGCGCCCGGGTCGCCCTGGTCGTCGGTGACGTCGTCGGGCACGGCCTCAACGCCGCGGCGACCATGGGCAGGCTGCGTACCGCCGTACAGACGCTCGCCGACATGGACCTGCCGCCCGATGAGCTGCTGGCCCACCTGGACGACCTGGTGATCCGCCTGACGGAGGAGAAGGGCGGCGACGACGAGCCCATCGCCACCGCGGTGCTGGGCGCCACCTGCCTCTATGCCGTCTACGACCCGGTCACCCAGCTGTGCACCATGGCCCGGGCCGGACATCCGCCGCCCGCCGTGGTCACCCCCGGCGGCAAGGTCGTCTTCCCGGACCTTCCGGCGGGTCCTCCGCTGGGTCTCGGCTCGTTGCCCTTCGAGTCCGCCGAGATATCCCTCCCCGAGGGAAGCCTGATCGCCCTCTACACCGATGGCCTCATCGAGACCAGTGACCAGGACATCGACGTCGGGCTGTCCCGCCTCAGCCATGTGCTCGCGCAGTCCGGCCTGCCGCCGGAGGCGCTGTGCTCGGCGGTCGTGAACAATCTGCTGACCGGCCCGCAGACCGACGATGTCGCCCTGCTCCTGGCCCGGCCGCATGCGCTGGGTGCCGACCGGGTCGCCTCGTGGGACCTGCCGACGGATCCGGCGATCGTCGCGAGCGCCAGGGAGCTGGCTGTCCGCGCGTTGCTCGGATGGCAGCTGGACGACCTGGTGATGACCACGGAACTGGTGGTCAGCGAGTTGGTCACCAACGCCATTCGGCATGGCACCGGACCCGTCAGGCTGCGCATGATCCGGCATGACAAGTTGATCTGCGAGGTGTCCGACGCCAGCAACACCTCCCCCCGGATGGGCCATGCGCGGACCACCGACGAGGGTGGCCGGGGGTTGTTCCTGGTCGCCCAGCTGACCCGCCGTTGGGGTACGCGCTACACCCCGGCCGGAAAGATCATCTGGGCCGAGCAGGACCTCCCGGACGAGTGGGCCACCGGGGCGGGGACTGACGGCCCGGGTACTTGAGAGCCCCTCTCCGGCGGCGTTGTCCACGGTGTGCGCGAGAAGGGATCCGATGCGACCGCGAGGCTCTGAAACCCCGGGCCGGACCTAATCCGGCCCGGGGTTCTTGCGTGTTTCAGCGGGTGGTTTCCCGTTCGACCGGCAGCCACAGCTCGGCGTCCGCCTCCGTGCCGTCGGGTGACAGGCGGGTGCGGAGGATCTCCGGGCCGGGGCGGGTGCGGTAGGGGTTGGACGGGAACCACTCGGTGAACACGTCGCGCCAGAGCTGCTGGATGGCCTGGGGGGCGGGCCCCGAGGTGGTGAAGACCGCCCAGGTGCCCGGCGGGACCGGGAGCGCCGTGGTGCCCTCGGGAGCCGGAGCCGGAGCCGGGTCCGAGGTGATCACGGCGTGGTAGTAGTCGAGTTCCGTGCCCTCCGCGCGGCTGGGATCCAGGTCGTCGCAGACGGCGACGAGGCCACGCGGCTCCTGGTCGGACAGTTTCTCCAGGTGCTCCACCACGGGCTTGTCGAGGCCCCGGACGAAGTCGATGATCGCCTGGTTCGGGCCGGAGTGGATCAGGGGGATCCGGGTCTTGAAGCCCGTGACGGTGAAGGCCGGGCGGTCCATGACGCGGTAGTGCATGCTGCTGCTCCCTTCGACGGTGAGGCGGAAGGTCAACCGGGGCTGGGAGACGAGCGCGGCGCCGGTGCGACGGGCCTCGCCCGGGCCCACGCCGTGCATCGCGCGGAACGCCCGCGCGAACGCCTCGCCGGAGCCGTAGCCGTAGCGGACCGCGATCTCCAGGAGCGTCGCGTCCCCCGCCAGCACCTCCGCGCCCGCGACCGTCAGCCGCCGGCGGCGGATGTACTCCGACAGCGGCATGCCGGCCAGGGCCGAGAACATGCGGCGCAGGTGGTACTCCGAGGTGCATGCCGCACGCGCCAGTTCCGCCGCGTCGACGGTGTGGCCGAGGTCGCGTTCGATCCGGTCCATCGCCTGGTTGAGCCGGTCCAGCACGTCCGGTCCCCTTCCTTTCGTGCCTTCACGCTAGGCAGCGCGTGCCCTGCCGCACCCGACATCCTGTGCCCGTTCCGGTCGGGTGCCGCCCCGCACTGAAACGGCGTAGGCGCACCGCCGTCCGGCAGGCGTCCTTAAGCCGCACCCGACATCCTGTGCCCGTTCCGGTCGGGTGGCCGCCCCGCACTGAAACGGCGTAGGCGCACCGCCGTCCGGCAGGCGTCCTTAAGACGTCCCTACCGTGAACGGCTAGCATCGCCCCTCGATCAGTCAGCTGCCGACCGGTACGAGGTGAGGACATGGGGGCGCCCAGGATCGCCGTCGCCGTGGTGACGATGGGCAACCGGCCCGACGAGGTCGACGCCCTGCTGGAGTCCGTGGCCAAACAGGACGTGCCGCCCGAGCGGATCGTCATCGTCGGAAACGGCTGCCCGCTGCCCGACTTCGCGCGCCGGCTGTCGCTGCCCGGCGAGGTCACCACCGTCGAGCTCGACGAGAACCTCGGCTGCCCGGGCGGGCGCAACGCCGCCCTGGCGCGGCTGCGGGAGTTCGGCGACATCGACGTCGTGGTGGATCTGGACGACGACGGACTGCTCGTCGACCCCGACGTGCTGCGCCGCGTGCGGGACCTGTTCGCCGCCGACGAGCGGCTCGGCATCGTCGGCTTCCGCATCGCCGACGAGCTCGGCGAGACGCAGCAGCGGCACGTGCCCCGCCTCGGCAACTCGGACCCCCACCGGGGTGGTTACGTCACCGGCTTCCTCGGCGGCGGACACGGGCTGCGGATGGCGATGCTCGACGAGGTCGGCGACTGGCCCGCCGAGTTCTTCTTCGCGCACGAGGAGACCGACCTCGCGTGGCGGGCGGTGGACGCCGGGTGGCGGATCCTTTACGCGCCGGAGCTGCTGCTCCGGCACCCCAAGACCTCGCCCGCCCGGCACGCCATCTACTACCGGGTGAACGCCCGCAACCGGGTCTGGCTGGCCCGGCGCCGCCTGCCGCTCCCGCTCGTCCCCGTCCATCTGGGCGTGTGGGTGCTGCTCACCCTCGCCCGCAACCGGTCGGGTGCCGGGCTGCGCGCGTGGTTCGGCGGATTCGTGGAGGGCGTGCGGGAGCCGGCGGGGGAGCGGCGGCCCATGCGGTGGCGGACGGTGTGGCGGCTGACCCGGCTGGGACGGCCACCCGTCATCTGAGGTGCCATCCGTGGTCTGGCGTGCCGCGCGTGGTCTGTTGTGCCGCGTGCGGTCTGGCGTCCCGCGTGCGATCTGGTGTGCCGCGCGTGGTTTGGCGTGCCGCCCGTCATCTCACGTGCCGCCACCGTCTGACATGCCGCCAGTCATCTGACGTGCCACGTCGTCTGTCGCGTCGGCGGAGTCCGCCTTGCCACGGAACCCGCGGAATCCACGGAACCCACGGAACCCGCGGAACCGGCAGAACCCAGGGAACTCGCCGCGCCGGAGAGATGGAGAGGGCCCCGGCCGTTCACCTCGCCGACCGGGACCCGGACCCGGCCGCGGCGGCGACACTCCCCCGAGTTGCGCGTCCAGACGCGCGCACCGCCGGGCCAGATCCGATGTAGTGATCACATCAGGCTTTGCCAACGGATCGCTAACATATGGCCAACGCTTCGCCGTTGCGTCATCCGCCGATCGGCCGGAAGTCGCCGAACCCGAGGTCGAGGAGGGCCGGGGCATCGGCTGATCCCGACGCAGCAGGTGAAGGCCGGGTGGCGGAAATCCGTCGCCCAGGAGTGGAAACCCGCCAAGGCGGGGTGCACGGGGGGTAGTGGCGCGATGATGCGGTTCGGGCTGTTGGGCCCACCGGTGCTGTTCCGCGACGATCAGGGCGGGCCCCGGAGTGAGGCCACGCCCGTCGCCAGCGCCAAGTCCCGTGCCCTGCTGGCCTCGTTGCTCCTCGACGCCGGACGGGTCGTCTCCGCCGAAGCGCTCGAGGACGCGCTGTGGAGCGGGGCGCCGCCCGTTTCCGCCCGGGCCTCGCTGCACAATCACATCGCCCGGCTGCGGCGGTTGCTCGACGACCCCGGACGGCTGCGGACCGTGCCGTCCGGGTATGTGCTGCGGCTCGACGAGGGTGAGCTGGACGTCCACGTCTTCGACGGACACGTCACCGCCGCGCGTGCCGCGCACACCGGCCGGGCCTGGGAGCGGGTCGTGCGCGAGTGCGCGGCCGCGCTCGGGCTGTGGCGGGGCGCGCCGCTCGCCGGGCTGCCGCCCGAGGTGGGCGGGTACGCGTTCGCGCAGCGGCTGTGCGAGGCCCGGCTGTTGCTGCTGGAGTGGCGCTACGACGCCGAGCTGGCGCTGGGCGGACCGCGCCTGCACGAGCTGGTGCCGGAGCTGGCGGCGCTGACCGGCGAGTATCCGCTGCGGGAGGTCTACCACCGGCAGCTGATGCTCGCCCTGCACCGCACCGGCCGTCAGGCTGAAGCCCTGGCCGTCCACTGGGACCTGCGTACCCGCCTCGTCGGCCGGCTCGGCATCGAGCCGGGGGCGGGGGTGCGGGAAGCGCACGTGGAGGTGCTGCGGGGGGACGTGGGCGACGGTGGTGCGGGGGAGCCGGGTGGCGGCGGCAGGGAGCCGATGTGCCCGGTCGGCGGGGCGTCACCCGGTGAACCGGGCGGGCCCATGCCGCCACCCGCTCAACTTCCGCCGCCGTCAACCGGTTTCGTCGGCCGCAGTGCCGTACGCGACTCCCTGCACCGCGCGCTCACGGCACCCGGCCCCCACCCCGTCGCCGTCATCAGCGGCATGCCCGGCGTCGGCAAGAGCGCGCTCGCCCTGCAGGTCGCCCACCAGGTGGCGGAACGTTTCCCCGATGGGCAGTTGTACCTCGACCTGCACGGCGCCACCCCGGGCATGACGCCTCTCACTCCTGGCCAGGCGCTCACCGCGCTGCTGCGTGACCTCGGCACCGAGCCCTGCGGCATTCCCGAGCAGCCGGACGCCGCCGCCGCGTTGCTCCGGTCACTGCTCGCGCCGGCCCGCACGCTTCTGGTCCTGGACGACGCCGCGAGCGCAGCGCAGGTACGGCCGCTGCTGCCGGGCGGTGCCGGGTGCGCGGTGATCGTCACCAGCCGTTCGCCGCTGACCGCACTCGACGGCGCGGCCCGGTTCTCGCTGGCCCCTCTGTCGGAGGAGGAGAGCGCCGAACTCCTGCGCAGCGCCTCGGGCCGCGACGGCCTGGACGGCACGGACGCCGCCCGGCTCCTCGTCGAGCTCACCGGCCGGCTTCCGCTGGCCCTGCGGGTCCTCGCCGCGCGGCTCGCTGCCCGCCGGGCCCTGACGCCCGAGAAGCTCGCCGCGCAACTCGCCACCACCGAGGGGCGCTTGTGCTGTCTGGAGTACGACGATCTGAGCGTCCGCCGCTTGCTGACCGCCGCCTACGACGCGCTCGCCGCCTCCGAGCGCGAGGCCGACCGGGACGCGGCCCGCACCCTGCGCGGAATCGGCTCGCTCGACCTGCCCGCCTACGGCGTCCCCCCTCTCGCCCGTCTCACCGGCATCGGCGAACCCCGCACCGAGGCCGCCCTGGACCGTCTCCTCGACGTGGCCCTGCTGGAGGAGACGACGTACGGCCGCTACGTGCCGCACGTCCTGGTGCGCGACTTCGCCCGTGAACGGGCCGGAGAGCGGGGCGCCGTCGACACCGCCGGCACGGGGCTGCACTGGTACGCCGCTGTCGCCGAGCAGCTCCTCACCGCGACCGTGGGACCTGGCCTCGACCAGGACGACATCCCTCCTGGATCCGCCGCTGCCTGAGCCACCGCGGCCTGCTGCCCGGACGGGCCGGGCCGGCGTACGGAGGCGGGCGGGTCGCCGACGCGGCGCCCGGAGCACGCAGGCCGGCCGCACGACCCGCACGGCGAAATCGTCGCCCTCGGCCACTTCGGCAACCTCGTCGAGTGCACCGCAGCACGGGCCGGTATCGAGCACCAAGTGCCCCTGGCGTCCGGATGATCACTTGGCGTCCGCGTAGCACTGGCGGGCGGGTCGCCGACGCGGCGCCCGGAGCACGCAGGGCGGCCGCACGACCCGCACGGCGAAATCGTCGCCTTCGGCCACTTCGGCAACCTCGTCGAGTGCACCGCAGCACGGGCCGGTATCGAGCACCAAGTCGCGTGAGCTCCTGGCGTCCCGGTGATCACTTGGCGTCCGCGTAGCACTCCACCACGGCCGTCGTGAACGGGAACCGCACCGGCGTCTCCCCGAAGGTCAGTCGCCCGGCCAGGGCCGCCGCCTCGCGGATCGCCGCCACGACCGTCTCGGCCTCCTCCGCGGGGCAGTGCACGATCACCTCGTCGTGCTGGAAGAAGACCAGCTCGGCCGCCAGCTCCGCGCAGGTCCTGCGCAACGCGGCGAGCAGCAGCAGCGCCCAGTCGGCGGCGCTGCCCTGGACGACGAAGTTGCGGGCGAAGCGGCCGCGGGCGCGGGCATTGGTGGAGGCGTAGCCGGGCACCCACGCGGCGCTGTCGTCGGACCGGTCCGCCTCGGCGGCCGGGATGCCCGCTTCCTCGGTCGCGTCGTCCGTCCCCCGGGCCGCCGGCGGGCAGGTCCGGCCGAGCCAGGTCCGCACGAGCCGGCCCTCCTCACCGGCCCGGGCCGCGTCGTCGACGTACGCCACGGCTCTGGGGAACCGGCGTCTGAGGGCCGCGAGGTTCTTCAGGCCGTCACCGGAGGTCTGGCCGTAGACCGCGCCGAGCACGGCGAGTTTGGCCTGCGAGCGGTCGCCGGAGAAGGCCCGGTCGGAGACCGACTGGTACAGGTCGCTCTCCCGCCCGGCCACCTCCATCAGGCCCGGGTCGCGGGAGATCGCGGCGAGGACGCGCGGCTCCATCTGGTCGGCGTCGGCGACGACGAGCCGCCAGCCCGGGTCGGCGACCACGGCCCGCCGGATCACCTTGGGGATCTGGAGCCCGCCCCCGCCGTTGGTGACCCAGCGGCCGGTCACCGTCCCGCCCGCGAGGAACTCCGGTCGGAAGCGGCCCTCGCGGACCCAGTCCTGCAGCCATGACCAGCCGTGGGCGACCCAGATGCGGTACAGCTTCTTGTACTCCAGCAGTGGTTTCACGGCCGGATGGTCGACCGTCTCGATCTCCCACCTACGGGTCGAGGAGACCTTGATGCCGGCCTGCGCGAAGGCCTTGACCACGTCGGCGGGCAGGTCGGGGCGGACCCGGCGGCCGAACGCGGCGGACACCTCCTCGGCCAGCTCGGCCAGCCGGCGTGGCTCGCCGCCGCCCGCGTACCGCTCGCCCAGCAGGTCGTGCAGCAGCGTGCGGTGCACCTCGGTGCTCCAGGGCAGCCCGGCGCGGTTCATCTCGGCCGCCACCAGCGTGCCCGCGGACTCGGCGGCCGTGAGCAGCCGCATGCGGTCGGGGTGCTCGGCGCTGTCGTGCCGCCGCTGCTGCTCGGCGTACACCGCGAGGAGGTCGGCCAGGGGCAGGTGGACGCCCTGAGGCTCGAACAGGGAGGACTGGGAGCCCGGTTCCGCGGAGCGCTGCGGCGGATCGGGCGGTACGGGGCCGCCGCACAGCCGGGCCAGGGCGGCCGCGGCCGAGCGTGGTTCCCCGTACCGCCCCTCGTGGCCGAGGAGGAGCGTCTCGGCGGCTTCGATGTCGTAACACCGCTCGACTCGCACCCCCGTGGCGAGCAGGCGCGGGTAGACCTCGGCGGTGGACCGCCACACCCACCGCGTGACGCCGGGACGGCTCCGGACGGCCTCGGCGGGGTGCGCCTCCCGACGCACCGGACCGGCGGGCAGCCCGTCCGGGCCGAGGGGGGCGACGTCCACGCCACCGTCCTCGGTCGGGGCGAGCGCCCATCGGTCGGCCATGCAGCGAGTGTGACAGGGGGGTCTGACAACGCCCCC
The DNA here is from genome assembly GCF_055606225.1 of Streptomyces sp. NPDC037100. Lineage (NCBI taxonomy): Bacteria > Bacillati > Actinomycetota > Actinomycetes > Kitasatosporales > Streptomycetaceae > Streptomyces > Streptomyces sp. NPDC037100. The sequence continues at coordinate 814,837 of NZ_JBVJSX010000003.1, forward strand.
TGTCGCCGCCCGACGAGGGTCAGGACTCGTCCAGCACGTTCTCCTGTGCCCGCGCGATCTTCTCCAGCGCCCCGGCGACGTACTGCTCGGTCCGCTCCTTGCCGATGCCCAGGCCGCTGAGGACCCCCTGGCCGTTCTCGTGCTCCAGGAGGGCGAGCAGGATGTGCTCGGTGCCGATGTAGTTGTGGCCGAGGCGCAGGGCCTCGCGGAAGGTGAGTTCCAGGACCTTCTTGGCGGCCGGGCCGTACGGCACGAGCTCCGGGGCGTCCTCGACGGCCGGCGGGAGCGCCGCCGTGGCCGCCGCGCGGACCGCGTCGAGCAAGACGCCCTGCTCGACGATCGCCTTCGCGGCGAGTCCCTCCGGTTCGGCCAGCAGGCCGAGGACGAGGTGTTCGGGCAGGCCCTCGGCGTTGTGCGCGGCCTTGGACGCGTTGTGCGCCGCCATCACCACGCTGCGGGCCCGCGGCGTGTACCGGTTGAAGCCCTGGCTCGGGTCGAGATCGGCCGACTCCTTGGGCACGAACCGCTTCTGCGCCGCCTGCCGGGTGACGCCCATGCTCTTGCCGATGTCGGTCCAGGAGGCGCCGGAGCGCCGGGCCTGGTCGACGAAGTGGCCGATCAGGTGGTCGGCCACGTCGCCCAGGTGGTCCGCGGCGATCACCGCGTCCTGGAGCTGGTCGAGCGGCTCCTCGTGGACCTTCTTGATGGCCGCGATGAGGTCGTCGAGACGGATGGATGACGTGGTGTCGGGGTTCGTCATGTGTCAACCGTAGGTTGCACCCTTGAGGATGTCAACCACGAGTTGACACCTGGTCGTGGGTTCCGGGCCGGCCGTGACGGCGTGGCACCATCGGCCCGTGAGTACGTCCAGCACCGTCGACCGCGCGTTCGCAGCGGCCCTCTACGAGACCGGCGAGACGGCCCTCGACACCGGCGCCTCCCTGCTCGCCTCCGACCCGGCGGCGGACCCCGAACTGGACCGGCGCGGACAGGAGTTCGTGGCGGCGGCCTGGCGGCGCGGCTGGCAGCCGGCCGACGTCGTACGGATCGTCCGGCGCGAGCTGGACGACGTCCACGTGCTCCACGTGGCCGCGCTGATCCGTGCACAGGCGCCCGGCGACGGCCCACGGGGCCGCCGCTGGAACGGGCAGCTCGCGGACCTCCCCGCCGACGCCCCGCCCCGCACCGACCGGTTCTCGTACGCCACGGCCGTGCTGGAGCTGTACCGGCTGCTGCTGCGGCTGCCGGCCCTGGAGGCCCTCGACGAGACACCCGGGGCGGCGCCCGGGGAGGCCAGGGCCGAATCGCGGATGCTCACCCGCATCCGCGCCCTGCTGGCCAAGGCGGAGGCGACCGGGTTCCCGGAGGAGGCGGAGGCGCTCAGCGCCAAGGCGCAGGAGCTGATGGCCCGGCACAGCGTCGACGAGGCGCTGCTCGCCGCGCGGGCACCCTCGCCGGACACGCCGGGGGCCTGCCGGGTCGGGGTCGAGCCGCCGTACGAGCAGGCCAAGGCGGTGCTGCTGGACGCCGTCGCCGGTGCCAACCACTGCCGGGCGGTGTGGAACGAACCCCTCGGCTTCTCCACCGTCGTCGGCTTCGAGACCGACCTGGAGGCGGTCGAACTCCTCTACACCTCGCTCCTCGTGCAGGCCACGACCGCGATGACCAAGGCGGAGGCCGCGCAGCGGGCGGGCGGGCGCAAGCGCACCAAGACGTTCCGGCAGTCGTTCCTCGCGGCCTACGCACATCGCATCGGCACCCGCCTGACAGCGGCCGCCGAGACCCAGGTGACCGACGACCTGCTGCCGGTCCTCGCATCCCGCGAGGTCGCCGTCACCGGGCGGCTGGACCGGATGTTCCCGGAGACGACCACGACCCGGCTGCGCGGGGTGCGGGACGCGGCGGGCTGGACGGAGGGCGCGCAGGCGGCGGACCGGGCCCAGGTCCGGCACCGGCCGCCGCTGCGTTGATCTGCCGTCAGCGCCGTCAGCGCCGTCAGTGCCGTCAGCGCCGTCAGCCCCGTCAGCGCGTCAGCGCCGTCAGTCGCCCGACGTCTCGAAGCCGCTCACCGAGGGCTTCTCGTCCGTCCAGGCGACCTCGCCGTACGACCACGTCAGTTCGTGCGCCGTCCTGGTGTCGCCGGGCAGTGTGAAGGACGCCTTGCGCACGGCCAGGCTCTTCGGGGAGCCCGCCTCGCCCCGGACGTAGGTGATGGTGAAGGACGTGGTGGCGCCCTTCTCGAGGGTCAGCGACTGGGCCTTCGCGCCCTCGTCCGGGGAGACGGACGTCGTCTTGTCGTCGGCCAGCAGGTCCACCGCGGGGAAGCCCTTGAGCGTGCACCGCGCGCCCTTGTTGGTGAGCGTGACGGTGACGGTGCCGGTGTCCCCGGCGGCCGGGGCGGCGCCGGCGCCGACCTCCACGCCCATGTCGCCGAGCGCGCAGGCCGCATCGCTCGGCCGGTCCGCGTTCTTGACGTCGTCACCACCGGCCTTGTCGTCGTCGCAGCCGGTCAGCAGGAGCGTCGCGGCGAGGGCGGCGGCCAGGGTGAGGGGAAAGGTGCGCATGGGGTCCTCTGGGCGTGTCGAACGGGAGCGGCATCGGGCCCCTGGATCATCACGCACGCACGCACCGCACGGCCACGCACCCCCTGCGATTCCCCCGAACGCCGGACTCCGGGACGTACGCGTGGTAATCCGTGACGTCGATGCGCCCCGCCCACGCCCCAACGGCGGACGGGCCGCGGTCGCCATAGGCGATCCGCGGCCCGTCCCGGTGGTCCCGGTGGTCCCGGTGGTCCCGGTGGTCCCGGTGGTCCCGGTGGTCCCGGTGGTCCCGGCCCGCTGGTCCCGGTGGTCCCGGTGGTCCCGCCCGTCCCGGTGGTCCCGCCCGTCCCGGTGGTCCCGGCCCGGTGGTCCCGGTGGTCCCGGCCGTCCCGGCGGCCCCTGCCCGTCCCGGTGGTCCCGGCCCGATGGTCCCGGTGGTCCCGGCCGTCCCGGCGGCCCCTGCCCGTCCCGGTGGTCCCGGCCGTCCCGGTAGTCCCGGCCGTCCGCCCGGAGTCGGTGTGTCAGCCGAGGCTAGCCGTCGGCAGGCCCGTCGGCAGTTTGCCGCCCTCGGCCTTCGTGTAGGTCTCCGCGCCGAGGCCGCCCTCCCAGGTGACCTTCAGGCTGCTGCCGTTCACCGTGTCGACCGTGCCGGTCGCCCGGTCCTTGGAGCCGTCCGTGCACTTCAGGCGGATCATCCGCATGCCGGACTCCTCGCCCGCGGTGCCGCTGCACACGCTGCCGCCGGTGGCGAACAGCGCCGCCTGCTCGCCGGTGATCACCAGGGCCACGGCCTTGCCGCCGGTCGTCGCGAGCCAGCTGCCCGCCAGCGCACCGCCGGACGACCCGTCGGAACCGGAGCCGGAGTCTCCGCTCGCCGGGGCGGACGCCGAGGCCGACGGGGAGGGGCCGGCCGACGGGTCGTCGCCCGAGTCGCCGCCGCTGCTGCACGCGCTCAGCACGAGCGCGCCCGCCAGCCCCGCGGCCGCCGCAGCGACGCGTACGGCGCCGGAGCGGCGCGAGAAGATCACCGAAGTCACTGCAAGCCCCCAAGCTGTAGCCGGCCGACCGGCCCGGACGGCACCGGCCGGCCCCGTGGCCGGAACGACCGCAGCAAGCTACCAGGGCCCGTCAAGAGCCCCCGGGGACGCCCTTTACCAGGATGATTTGCGCACGCCGGGCAAATACCCCGCGTGCGCCTGCTCCCGCAGACTCACCCGGGACAGCCCGAACGCCCGGAAGTAGCCGCGCGGCCGGCCGTCCACCTGGTCGCGGTTGCGTACGCGCGTGGCGCTCGCGTCGCGCGGCTGCCTGCGCAGCTCCGCCTGCGCGGCGAGCCGTTCGGCCTCCGTCGACGACGGCCGCCGGATGATCTCCTTCAGCTCGGCCCGCCGGGCGGCGTACCGCGCGACGACCTCCTGCCGCCTGTCGTTCTTCGCGATCTTGCTCTTCTTCGCCATCAGATCCTCACTCCCCGGGCGCGGATCCGGGCGACGGCCGCCTCGATCCCGATCGTGTCGACGGTCTTGATCCCCTTGGTACTGAGCCGGAGCCGGACGTACCGGCCCTCGCTCGGCAGCCAGTAGCGCTTGGACTGGATGTTCGGGTCGAACCGGCGCGGCGTGCGCCGGTGGGAGTGGGAGATGCGGTTGCCGAAGCCCGGCTGTGTGCCGGTCAGCATGCAGTGCGCGGACATGGGTGGTGACGTACCTCTCTGCTCAAGTTATGGAAATGGATTTCATTTTCAGTATCATAGCGGCATGGCACGCAACGAACTCCGTCCGGTCATCAAGCTCCGGTCCACCGCCGGGACCGGCTTCACCTACGTGACCCGCAAGAACCGCCGCAACGACCCGGACCGCATGACCCTGCGCAAGTTCGATCCGGTCGTCGGCCGCCACGTCGACTTCCGAGAGGAGCGCTGACCATGCGCCAGGGAATCCACCCGGAGTACGGGCCCGTCGTCTTCCGCGACCGTGCCGCGAACTACGCCTTCCTCACCCGCTCGACCCTTTCCGCCACGGCGAGCGAGAAGACCGTCGAATGGGAGGACGGCAACACCTACCCGGTCGTCGACGTCGAGATCTCCGACGTCAGTCACCCCTTCTACACCGGCACCGCACGCGTCCTGGACACCGCCGGCCGCGTGGAGCGCTTCGAGCGCCGGTACGGAAAGAAGGGCTGATCCCGTGGCTGTCCCCCCTGGACTCCCCGTCGTGATCGTCGGGGGCTTGCACGCCGACGCCCGCAGGGCGGCCGTCGCGCGGCTGCTCGCCGACGTGCCCGGCAGTGTCGTCCTCCACCACGACCTGGCGACGGCCGCCGCGGGCACGGTCGTACGGACCATCCGGGATGCCTCCGGTGTCCTCGACGCGGGGGAGGCACCGCTCGTCAACGACTGCGCGTGCTGCGCCCTGCGCGAGGACCTGGTGCCGGAGCTGGAGCGGCTGCGGGACGCCGGATCCACCCGGCTCGCCGTCGTCGAGCTGTGGGACTCCGTCGAGCCCAAGGCCATGGCCGAGGTCGTCACGGCGGGCGGGCTCACCGTCACCGGCGTGATCACCGCTGTCGACCCGGCCCTGGTCCTGCCGTACCTCGGCAACGGCGACGACCTGGCCGACGCCGGTCTCGCCGCCGCCGCGACCGACCAGCGCACGGTCGCCGACACCTTCGCGCGCCAGCTGGAGTACGCCCCCGTCCTCGCCGTCGCCGACTCCCCGGAGGCCGACGACGAGGACCACGAGCTGCTCGCACAGCTGCACCCGACCGCCCGCCGGGCCCCGGTCGGAGAGGGAGCCCCCGCGGACCGGGCCGACGACGACGCCCTGACCGTGCCGGCCCCGCGCAGGCGTCCGCTCTCGCCGCTGGCAGAGGCCGCCCTGGCCGGCTTCGACGTCGAGGCGGCCGCCGCCGCCCAGCACCCGGCCTGCGCGCTGCTCCCCGCCGAAGCCGACGCGCACGGCGTCTCCACCCTGGTGTGGCACCGGCGCCGCCCCTTCCACCCGGAGCGGCTGTACGCCGCACTGGAGGACCTGACCTGCGCGGCCGCCCGCAGCCGGGGCCGGTTCTGGCTCGCCGACAAGCCCGACACGCTGTTCCACTGGGACGCGGCGGGCGGGGCCCTGTGCGTGGAGAGCACGGGCCCGTGGCTGGCGTCCCTCCCGGACGCGGCCTGGGAGATGGTCCCGCCGGTGCGCCGCGCCGCGGCAGCGCTGGACTGGCACCCCGAGCACGGTGACCGCGGCCAGCACCTGGTCTTCACCTCGCCCGGCCTCGACCGGGACGGCCTGGAGCGGCTGCTGGAGTCCTGCCTGCTGACCGACGCCGAGTACGCGGCCGGGCGCGACGCCTGGCAGCGGCTGCCGCACGCCTTCGACACCCTCCTGGAGGTCTGACCCGCCATGCCCCGCAAGCCCGACCGCAAGCCCGCCAAGGACCGGCCCAACCCCCTGTACCAGGCCGGGATCACGTACATCGACTACAAGGACACCGACCTGCTGCGGAAGTTCATCTCCGACCGCGGCAAGATCCGAAGCCGCCGTGTCACCCGGGTGTCGTCCCAGCAGCAGCGGCAACTGGCCAAGGCCATCAAGAACGCGCGCGAGATGGCGCTGCTGCCGTACGCCGGCCGCTGAGCCCCTCCGGGCCGGGTGAGGTTCCCCACGCTTGACGGGTGGGGAACCTTTTGCCCGTGCCGTGACCGGCCGGGGTGCGCCACCGGCCGACCGGCGTCGTGGCGCGCGGCGGGTCGTCCAGACCGGGCCCGACGCCGGTCGGACCGGCCGCGCGGCGGCATTCCCGCGCGCCCCGCCGAGGTGCTCCGGGACGCGGGCCGCGCGGGTCGGCGGGAGCCGCAGGCCGAGCGCGGGTCCGGCAATGGTCCGAGCCGGGCACCGGCCACCAGGACGACCCCGGTCTCCTGCGACCGGCCCATTTCTCCCCGTCCTCGCAGGCCGCGACCGCCTTCCGGATGCGGGTCGGTCGGTCGAACGCCTTTCGCCCGGCCGTGCGTCTCAGCTCCCGCTTCTCCGGTGCGGCCCCCGCGCCGCCGCCTCGTCCCGCCGCCGAGTGGATGCTCCGCCTCCACCGGACCTCCCCGAACCGGGCCACTTCGGCGCAGTCCGCAGGGAACGTGAGGCGGGGGCGAGCCGTCAAACAGTCGAGAGCTTCGGTCAAGCGGTCGTCCATCTGTAACCGCAGGAGCACCCCGCGTGCACGTGCATCTGCCCAAGCATCTGCACATGAACAGGGCTATGATCCGGGTCAGTTGACCACTGCACCAATGGCCACACCAGCCAGTGCACCACCGGGGAGCGACCTGTGGACCACGACGTGTACAACGGTATGGCGGCCGCCGGACTGCGCGGTGTGGCCTGGCAGAAGAGCCGGCACAGCAACTCGCAGGGCTCGTGCGTGGAGTTCGCCCGGCTGCCGGGCGGTGACGTGGCCGTGCGCAATTCGCGCTTTCCCGACGGCCCCGCGCTGGTCTACACCCGTGCCGAGATCGAGGCGATGCTGCTCGGCGTCAAGGACGGCGAGTTCGACCACCTGGTCGGCGGCTGAGGCTCCGTCTGCCCCTGTGAAAAGGGGACGATCCGCCCTCAGTGCGCGGTGACGCGCGTAGAACCGCGGCGCGAGAATGCGCCGCGGTCTCTCATTTCCCGTCGGGTCGTGAACCGGCGTGCGACAGCCGGAACAGCGCCCAGACCACCTTGCCCTCGAGCGCGCCCGCGAGCGGGTGCCAACCCCAGCTGTCGCTGAAGGAGTCGACGAGGAACAGCCCGCGTCCCGACTCGGAGGAGAAGTCGTCGGTCTCCCGGGCGACCGGACTGTCGTGACTGGGATCGCGTACCGCGCACACCAGCCGCTCGGTCCACCGCATCAGGTGCAGCCGGACAGGGGGTTCACGGTCGCCGGTACACGCGTTGCCCGCCGGCAGGCCGTGCCGCAGCGCGTTGGTGACGAGTTCCGAGACCACCAGGCAGACGTCGTCGAACCGCTCGCCCATGTCCCACTGATCGAGGGTGCTGCGGGTGAACCGCCGTGCCTCGCGCACCGCTTCGTAGCGGGCGGGAAGGGCACAGGAGGCGGCGTCGGACACGGCCGCGGGATCCAGCGGCGGAAGGCCCTGCCGTAACGGCTCGAGCATGGTCGATCCATTCGTCCCCATGCGAGGCACTCCCGGGAATTCGCGGTCGGTGCGATGCGGCGGTGGTGCGGGACCATGGTTTCGGATGCGTACAGCAGATGCAAGGGCAGATGCACGTGCACGTGACCGGAATGAGATGGCCCGTACCGGTTGTTGGGAAATTTTTCCGTCATCTTCGCGTCGTCCTTTGGCCGTTCACTTGCCTTCTCCTTGCTCCCGCGCGCGGGCGTCGACCGTCTCGATTCCGTTTCCGTAACCGGGCGAGTACTGCTCGGAGTGATTTAGTGGCAGACTGCGGCCCCTGAAGACGTTGGGGAGGCTGGCGAACGTGAGCGCGGGAGAGCCGGGATCGGTGGTGCGGCGCATGCTGCTCGGATCACAACTCAGGCGACTGCGTGAGGCGCGGGGCATCACGCGTGAGGCGGCGGGCTATTCGATCCGCGCCTCCGAGTCGAAGATCAGCCGGATGGAGTTGGGCCGGGTGAGCTTCAAGACCAGGGACGTCGAGGACCTGCTGACCCTGTACGGCATCACCGACGAGCAGGAGCGCCTCTCCCTGCTGTCCCTGGCCAAGGAGGCCAACGTCGCGGGGTGGTGGCACAGTTACTCGGACGTGCTGCCCAGCTGGTTCCCGACCTATGTCGGCCTGGAGGGCGCCGCCTCGCTGATCCGGGCGTACGAGGTGCAGTTCGTGCACGGTCTGCTGCAGACCGAGGCGTACGCCCACGCCGTGGTCCGGCGGGGCATGCAGGGGGCGAGCGAGGCCGACGTCGAACGCCGCGTGGCGCTGCGGCTGGAGCGGCAGAAGCACCTCTTCGACGAGCGCTCGCCCGACTTCCACATCATCCTGGACGAGGCCGCCCTGCGCCGCCCGTACGGCGACCGCGAGGTGATGCGGGGCCAGCTCCAGCACCTCATCGAGATCTCCGAGCGGCCCAACGTCCGGCTCCAGGTGGTGCCGTTCAGCCTCGGCGGCCACTCCGGCGAAAGTGGCGCGTTCACGATCCTCAGCTTCCCGGAGTCCGACCTGTCGGACGTCGTCTACCTGGAGCAGCTCACCAGCGCGCTGTACCTGGACAAGGTCGAGGACGTCGCCCAGTACGAGAAGGCGCTCAAGGAGCTCCAGAGCGAGAGCCCGGGCCCGTCGGAGAGCCGGGACCTTCTGCGGGGCCTCCTTCAGCTCTCCTGAAGTACTCCTCCAACTCGCCTGAAACATCAGTACGATGACGTGTGATCAGATCGTGAAGGCGCGATCAGGGGTCTGCCAGGGATCGAGGGATCACACATGTCGTCGTCCTACTTCACCGACCTTGCACAGCAGTACATCGACGGTGAGTGGCGCCCGGGTACCGGTTCCTGGGACATCATCGACTTCAACCCGTACGACGACGAGAAGCTGGCGTCGATCACGATAGCCACGGCCGACGAGGTCGATCAGGCGTACCGGGCGGCGGCCCGCGCCCAGAAGCAGTGGGCCGCGACCAACCCCTACGCCCGCCGGGCGGTCTTCGAGAAGGCGCTGCGCCTGATCGAGGAGCGCGAGGCCGAGATCTCCGAGGCCATCATCGCCGAGCTCGGTGGCACACGTCTGAAGGCCGCCTTCGAACTGCACCTCGCCAAGGAGTTCCTGCGCGAGGCGGTCCATCTGGCGCTGGCCCCCGAGGGGCGGATCATCCCCTCGCCGGTGGACGGCAAGGAGAACCGCGTCTACCGCGTGCCGGTCGGTGTCGTGGGCGTGATCAGCCCCTTCAACTTCCCGTTCCTGCTGTCGATCAAGTCCGTCGCCCCGGCGCTCGCGCTCGGCAACGCGGTGGTGCTCAAGCCGCACCAGAACACCCCGATCGTCGGCGGTTCCCTGGTCGCGAAGCTCTTCGAGGACGCGGGGCTGCCCGGCGGGCTGCTGAACGTCGTCATCACCGACATCGCGGAGATCGGCGACGCCTTCCTCGAGCACCCGGTCCCCAAGGTCATCTCCTTCACCGGTTCCGACGCCGTCGGCCGGCACGTGGCGACCGTCTGCGCCCGGCTGTTCAAGCGGTCCGTCCTCGAACTGGGCGGCAACAGCGCGCTGGTGGTCCTCGACGACGCCGACATCGACTACGCGGTCGACGCGGCCGTCTTCAGCCGCTACGTCCATCAGGGCCAGGTCTGCATGGCCGCCAACCGGGTCCTCGTCGACCGGGCGGTCGCGGACGAGTTCACCGAGAAGTTCGTCGCGAAGGTCAAGACCCTCAAGGCGGGCGACCCGCGCGACCCGGAGACCGTCATCGGCCCGGTCATCAACTCCTCGCAGGCGGACGCCGTCTCCGGCGTGGTCGAGCAGGCCCTCGCCGAGGGCGCCACGGCCCTGGTGCGCGGTGGGCGGACCGACAACCTCGTCGAGCCGTCGGTGCTGACGGACGTCCCCGCCGACTCGGCGCTGCTGCGGCAGGAGGTCTTCGGGCCGGTCGCGTTCCTGGTCCCGTTCGACGGCGAGGAGGAGGCCGTACGCCTCGTCAACGACACCCCGTATGGCCTGAGCGGTGCCGTCCACACCGGGAACATCGAGCGGGGTGTGGCGTTCGCCAAGCAGATCGACACGGGCATGTTCCACGTGAACGACGGCACCGTCCACGACGAGCCGATCGTCCCCTTCGGCGGTGAGAAGCACTCGGGCATCGGCCGGCTCAACGGCGACACGATGCTCGACTCCTTCACCACGACCAAGTGGATCTCTGTGCAGCACGGCCGGAGCGGGTTCCCGTTCTAGAGGCCTTCTGGCATCCGGCCGGAAGCCTCGCGCGCCCGGGCCCTTGCGGACAGAACCTGACCGCAAGGGCCCGTAGCTTTGTCGGTGTCGGGGGAGAGGCCCCCTGACCAGGCGAAAGGCGGCGTTTCATGGTCACTCACGTTCCGGCGGAGGCACACGGCGACGAGCGCGGGGCGCTCCTGTCCTTCATCGCCGAGCAGCGGGGCGGCGTGCGCCGGGCGGTGCTCGGGCTGACGGACGAGCAGGCCTCGTCGCGGCCGAGTGCGAGCGAGCTGTCCCTTGCCGGGCTGGTCAAGCACGTCGCCGAGGTCGAACAGATGTGGATCTCCCTGGCCAAGGGCGAGCCGCCGGCCGTCGTGCGGGACCAGAGCAACTGGCACGAGTGCTTCCAGTTGGTCGAGGGCGAGACGGTCGAGTCGCAGCTGGCGTACTGGGAGAAGGTCGCCGCCGAGACGGAGGCCTACATCCGCTCGGTGCCGAGCCTCGACGACACCTTCGCGCTGCCGGCGCAGCCCTGGTTCCCACCGGACGGCCGGGTCTCGCACCGCTGGCTCTGCCTGCACCTCATCCGCGAGACGGCCCGGCACGCCGGTCACGCCGACATCGTCCGCGAGTCCCTGGACGGCAGGACCGCCTTCGAGCTGGTGGCCGAGGAACAGCGGGCGGTGGCCGAGGCATAGCCTTGGCCGCATGTCAACGATCCGCCTCCTCGTGCTCGGCGCGGTCCGTATGCACGGGCGGGCCCACGGCTACCAGGTGCGCAACGACCTGGAGTACTGGGGCGCGCACGAGTGGTCCACCGCCAAGCCCGGCTCGATCTACCACGCCCTCAAGCAGATGGCGAAGCAGGGGCTGCTGCACGCGCACGAGATCGCTCCCTCCACGGCCGGCGGTCCGCCGCGTACGGAGTACGAGATCACCGGGCCGGGCACCGAGGAGTACTTCCGGCTGCTGCGGGAGGCGCTGGTCACCTACGACCAGCGCGGGGACATGAAGACGGCCGCCGTCGGCTTCGTCGTCGACCTGCCGCGTGCCGAGGCGGTCGCGCTGCTGAAGGAGCGCACCCTGCGCATCGAGCAGTGGCGGGCCGCCGTCCTGGAGCACTACGTGCCCGAGGAAGGGCCGGGGCAGCTCGGGCACATCGGCGAGATCATGAACATGTGGGTCCACACGGCCGACTCCGAGGCCGAGTGGACCCGCGGTCTCATCGAGCGCATCGAGGGCGGCGCCTACACCTTCGCCGACGAGGGCGATCCGTTCGTCGGGGTCCTGGCCGACGGCGAGGAGAACCCGTACGCGACGGGGGAGAAGCACCCCGGGGACGCTCACTAATCAAGTTTGACGAATGGCTCGGACGGGTTTACGTTTGAGCTCGTAGTCAAGTTTGACTAGCGAGGGAGACTCAGTGGCCGACACGGCGATCACCGTCGAAGGCGCGGAGAAGACGTACGGCGACAAGAAGGCGCTCGACGGGCTCGACCTCACGGTCGCGCGCGGCACGGTGCACGGAGTGCTCGGCCCGAACGGCGCCGGCAAGACCACCCTGGTGAGGGTCCTGTCCACCCTGCTGCGGCCCGACGCGGGCCGCGTCGAGGTGGCCGGGCACGACGTGGTGCGCGAGGCGTACGCCGTGCGGCTGCGCATCGGCCTGCTCGGCCAGCACGCCGCGCTCGACGAGGAGCTCGGCGGCCGGCAGAACCTGGAGCTGTTCGGCCGGCTGCACCACCTGGGAGCGAGGCGGGCACGCGCGCGTGCCGGGGAACTCCTGGAGCGCTTCGATCTGACCGACACCGGCCGCAAGGCGGTCCGGCAGTACAGCGGGGGCATGCGGCGCCGCCTGGACCTGGCCGCCTCCCTGATCACCGAGCCGGAGGTGCTGTTCCTGGACGAGCCGACCACCGGCCTCGACCCGCGTGGCCGCGCCGAGGTGTGGGCGTCCGTCCGCTCCCTGGTCGGCGGCGGTACGACGGTCCTGCTGACCACGCAGTATCTGGAGGAGGCCGATCAGCTCGCCGACCGCATCTCGGTCGTCGACGCCGGCCGGGTCATCGCCGAGGGCACGGCGGACGAGCTGAAGGCCGAGACCGGCGGCGACCGCATCGACGTGACCCTGCGGCACGCAGGCCAACTGGGGGCCGCCGTCGCCCTGTTGCCCCTCACCGGGGTCAGCGTCGACGCCGACCGGCGGCTGCTGAGCGCGCCGGTGACCGACCGCATGGAGGCGCTCTCCGGGGTCGTACGGGCCCTTCACGAGGCCGGGATCGAGGCGGAGGACGTCGCGCTGCGCCGCCCGACGCTGGACGAGGTGTTCCTGCACCTCACCGGTGACGACCGCCGAGTGAAGGAGGCCGCGTGACCGCCTACGCCCTGACCGACTCCTGGACCATGACCCGCCGGGAACTCGCCCGCTGGGGACGGCAGCCGGTGCAGCTCGTCGTCAACCTGGTCTTCCCCGTGATGCTCCTGCTGATGTTCGGTTACCTCATCGGCGGCGGCCGGGGCGTGAGCGGCGAGTACCGCGACTACCTGATCCCCGGCATGCTCGCGCTCACCATGGCCTTCGGCCTGGAGGGCACGATGCTCGCCGTCACGCAGGACCTCAACAAGGGCGTGATCGACCGCTTCCGCTCGATGCCCATGGCCAACGGGGCGGTGCTGGTGGGCCGTTCGGCCGCCGACATGCTCCAGTCGGCGCTCGCCCTGGTCGTGCTCATCGGCGTCGGCGCCGCGCTCGGCTGGCGTCCCGGCGGCGGCCCGACGGCCCTCCTCGGGGCGATGGGCCTGCTGCTCCTGTTCCGGTTCGCCATGCTGTGGATCGGCATCCACCTGGCCCTGGTGGCGGGCAAGCCGGAGATGGTCCAGGCCGTGCAGATCCTGGTCTGGCCGGTCGGCTTTCTGTCCAACGCCCTGGCCACCCCCGGCTCGATGCCCGGCTGGCTGGGCACGGTCGTCGAGTGGAACCCGATGTCCCACACGGCCACGGCCGTCCGCGACCTGTTCGGCGTGCCCGGCACGGAGTCCGGGCACGTCTGGGCGGCCGTCGCCTGGCCCCTGGCTCTGCTGGCGGTGTTCTTCCCGCTGGCGGTGCGCAGGTTCGGTCGGCTCAGCCGGTGAGTGCGGAGGTTTCAGCCGTCCGTGCGCGACGGGAGGACGGCTGATGCCTCGCCGGCCTCGGGGGAGGGGCCGCCGCCCGGACCGGAACGCGCCTTGACGTCCGCATGCACGAGAAGGCGGGCGCCCCTGCTCTCCGCGATGCGGCACACGTCGGTCAGGGCCTCGCTCATGCGGGCGAGGAGGTAGCGGAGCTGGACGGCGGTCACGTGCTCGTCGTCGAGCATGTCGCAGAGGTGGGCGAGCAGGTCGGCGGCCATGTCGAGCTGAATGCTCTCGGCGGTGTCGGCGGCCCGGGAGAGGCGACCGCTGCCGTCGGTCAGGAGATAGCAGGGCCTGCCTTCGGGACTTGACCAGGGCAGGAGGCGGGCGGGGGTGAGGGCGTGGTGTGTCATGCGGTCAGTCCCAGGTGCGTCGGGTGGGGGTGCGGGTGCGGGGGCAGGTGGATGCGGATGCCCTGCGGGGTGATCAGCAGGGAGCGGCGCCGGGCTTGTCGGCGTCGCTCCTGCTCTCGGCGCTCGTGCGCGATGACGTAGGGGCGTACGAGGTTGTGGTCCTCGCCGCGGAGGGGGCGCGCGCCGAAGCAGTGCGGGGGCGGCCCCGCGGCGGGCGGCGGCGCGGGGCTGTCGTAGCCGTCCCGTGCGTCGAGCCGACGTCGTCCCGTACCGGGGGCGACGAAGTTGAGCAGCGGTACGAAGAGGCGGGCGATGAGGCCGAGCATGACGTGACTCCTGATCGATGTCGCGTTCTGTAGCGATCGACGTACAGAGTGAAACGGCCCGTACTAGGCTCGCCAGGGGGTTCGATGTGACAGAGCATTTGTCACAGGGGAGTTGATCTCGTGGGCACCAACTACGGTGACTGGCTCAAGGAGCAGCGCGAGGCGGCGGGGCTGACGCAACAACAGCTGGCCGAGGCCGCGGTCATGACTCGAACGCACATCGCGCATATCGAGGCGGGGCGTCGGGTGCCGTCACGGGAGGACGCGCGGCGGCTGGATGACGTGCTGAACACGGGAAACGTGCTGAGTCGCTTCCTGCCGCAGGAGGAAGTGGCGGTCGCCGACTACTTCGAGGCGGCCCGGCTGCTCGAACAGCAGGCGGTGATGATCCGGGAGTTCGCCCTGTCGTTCGTCCCGGGCATCCTCCAGACGGAAAGGTACGCGCGTGCGGTTTTGAGCACGTCGTTCCCTCAGGTGAGTGAAGAGGAATGTGACAGGCTCGTTGTCACACGCCTTGAGCGGGCGAAAATCCTGGACGACCCGGTCACGCCCGTAGTGTGGGCGCTGTTGGACGAGGCGGTGTTGCGGCGCCGCATCGGCGGACCAGGTGTCATGGCGGAGCAGCTCAACCACCTTGTGCGTCTTGCCGAGACCGGTCGGATCCAGGTGCATGTCTTGCCGTTTGCCCTGGGGACTCACCCACTCCTGAGCAATATGCTCACGCTGATGTGGTTCGAGGACCAGCCACCGGTGGCCTACGGCGAGGGCCTGTGGATGGGACGGGTCCATGACTCCCCGTCCATCGTCCAGGAAATTCAGCATCGCTACGATTTCGCGCTGGGCAACGCCCTGCCTCTGAAGGAATCCCTGGCTCTGCTCAGGGCGACAGCAAGGGACTGCGAACGCCATGACCGACCGAGTCATACCGAGCACGGCGGGGCTGGAGGGGTGGCGTAAGTCCTCCTACAGCAACGACCAGGGTGGCAGCTGCCTCGAAGTCCTCGACGACCACCGCCGGGGCGTTCCCGTACGCGACTCGAAGACCCCCGACGGACCCGCACTGATCGTTCCGGGGCCCGCTTGGTCGACGTTCGTCACGGCGGTCAAGAGCGGCTGCTTCCCCTCCTGACCGCCTGCCGACGCACCCGACTCGCTAGTGGTGGAAGCTCGTCGCCGCGCCCCTGCCCTCCGTCAGCGGGCGCGGCTGCCGCCGCAGTTCCGGCAGCAGGCGTTCCAGGTCCTCCATGAGGAGCTCGGCGAGATCGGCGGTGAAGCCGCTGCGGCACACCACCCGCAGCACCGACAGGTCCTCGCGGTTGGCCGGGAAGGTGTACGCGGGCACCTGCCAGCCGCTCTCGCGCAGTCGGCGGGAGACGTCGAAGACGTTGTACGCCTTCACGTCCGGGGCCGTCGTGAAGGCGAACACCGGCAGCTCGTCGCCCCGGGTCAGCAGCCGGAAGTCGCCGAGCTCCTCGATGCGTGCGGCCATGCCCATGGCCACGTCCCGCGCGGCCTGCTGAACGGCCCGGTAGCCGGCCGTGCCCAGCCGCAGGAACGTGTAGTACTGGGCCACGACCTGCGCGCCCGGCCGGGAGAAGTTGAGCGCGAACGTCGGCATGTCGCCGCCCAGGTAGTTCACGCGGAACACCAGCTCCTCCGGCAGCGCGTCCGCGTCCCGCCACAGCGCCCAGCCGACGCCCGGGTAGACGAGGCCGTACTTGTGCCCCGAGGTGTTGATCGACGCCACCCTCGGCAGCCGGAAGTCCCACACCAGCTCCTCGTCGAGGAACGGCGCGACCATCGCGCCGGACGCCCCGTCGACGTGCACGGGGATGTCGAGCCCGGTCCGCTCCTGCAGCGCGTCCAGCGCCGCGCACAGGTCGGCGACCGGCTCGTAGGACCCGTCGAAGGTCGAGCCCAGGATCCCGACGACCCCGATGGTGTTCTCGTCGCACAGCTCGGCCGCGGCCTGCGGGTCCAGGTGGAACCTCTCGCCCTCCATCGGGACCATCCGGGGCTCGACCTCCCAGAAGGCGCAGAACTTCTCCCAGCAGACCTGCACGTTGATGCCCATCACCAGATTGGGCCGGGCCCCCGGATACCGGTCGGCGTTGCGCTTCGCCCAGCGCCGCTTCAGCGCCATCCCGGCGAGCATGCACGCCTCGCTCGACCCGGTCGTCGAACACCCCATGGCCGTCGCCGGGTCGGGCACGTGCCACAGGTCGGCGAGCATCGCCACGCACCGCCGCTCCAGCTCGGCGGTGCGCGGGTACTCGTCCTTGTCGATCATGTTCTTGTCCCGGCACTCCGCCATCAGCAGCCCGGCCTCCGGTTCCATCCAGGTGGTGACGAACGTGGCGAGGTTCAGCCGCGCGTTGCCGTCGAGCATCAGCTCGTCGCGTACCAGCTGGTGGGCGATCTCCGGTGGCATCGGCAGGTCCGGGAGCCGGTGTGTGGGAGGGGCCTCGGCCATGTCGGCGAGGGGGTTGGCGGGACCGTAGAAGGGGTTGACGGACATCCGGCGTTCGTCGGGCGTGCGGGGGCCTTCGTGGAGCGGCAAGGGAGCCTCCTGTCGGTCGGGTGCGAAAGGGCGATGTCATCGGACCGGTGTCCCGTCCCGCCGCAGCTGCATCTGCGGCCGTCCCGTCACCAGCAGCCAGGCCGGCAGCGAGGCGATGCACAGCAGGGCGATGACCCCCGGCTCGGCGACCAGCACGGCGGCGACGAACAGGCTGATCCAGCCCTGCCGCGTGATCGCCAGCAGCACCCCGAGCACACCGGCGGACACCCCCACCGAGGGATGCACCCCGGACACCAGCGCGTGCGCGCACAGGCCGAGGGCGGTGCCGACGAACACGGCGGGGAAGATCCGCCCGCCACGGAAGCCGCAGGACGCGGCGACGACCAGCGCGGCCAGCTTCACCACCGTCATGACGGCGAACTCCCCGGCCGACCAGCCGTCCGGGTCGTGCGCCAGCGTGGCGATCTCGTCGAGCCCCTTGAACAACGTCAGATGGCCGCCCAGGGCCGCGAGAGCGCCGAGCACGACCCCGCCCGCCGGGAGCATCAGCATCGGATGCCGCAGCCGCCGGAACGCGGCGTGGACGTACGGGAACGCGCGCACGGCGCCCATGCCGAGCAGCGCGCCCTCGGAGGCGACCACCGCCGCCGCGAGGAGGTCCGCCCAGCCCGCGTCGCCGAACGACGGCAGGTCCAGGTCGAAGCTCGGGTGATCGAGGAGGGAGACGGTCAGGGACCCGGCGGCCGCGGCGGTCAGCGGCGCAAAGAGGTTGTCCCACAGCAGTCCGCGCGTCTCCTGCCGGCTCAGCACCTCGGAGATCACCAGGGCGGCCGCCACGGGCGTGCCGAACAGCGCGCCGAGGGTCGCAGCCTCCGCCAGTGCCGGCCAGATCCGGCCGGGAGCCCGGGGGATGAACCGGCCGCCCAGCCAGACCGCCAGGGCGACGTTCGTGGTGATGACCGGGTTCTCGGGGCCGAGACTCGGGCCGCCGGCCAGCATCAGCGCGTTCGCCAGCAGCAGCCCGGGGATCACCAGGGGCGGCAGGACGGGGGCGTCCAGACCGACGGTGGCGGGATCGGGGCCCGCGTGCCCTGGGACCTTCCACACCACCAGCCCGACCGCGATGCCGGTCGCGACGAGAACCACGAACATCCACGCAACGGAATACCGGCCGATCCCGAGCGCGTCGGGCACGGTCTCCCACAGCACGTCCTGGAGCTGGTCGGCGGCGGCCTCCACCCCCACCAGGATCAGGGCGGAGACCACGCCCACGGTGACGGCGGGCACGATCGACGGCAGCAGGGTACGGGCGGGAGTCGACGGGGTGACGGAGGGCGCCTGGTCTTCGGAGTCCTGGACCACGGGCACACGATAAACGGATCAAACGGCACAAACGGGAAACACGCTTGCACCTCACGTGGCGTGAGGCCCGACCGTGGAGCACGGAAGAGGGGAGCGGAAGTGAACTACTCGGTGGGACAGGTCGCGGGCTTCGCCGGTGTCACGGTGCGCACGCTGCACCACTACGACGACATCGGCCTGCTCGTCCCGAGCGAACGCAGCCACGCGGGCCACCGGCGCTACAGCGACGCCGACCTCGACCGGCTGCAGCAGATCCTGTTCTACCGGGAGCTCGGCTTCCCCTTGGAGGAGGTCGCCGCCCTGCTCGACGATCAGGCCACCGGAAAGGCAGACCCGCGCGTGCACCTGCGCCGCCAGCACGAACTGCTGACCGCCCGGATCGAGAAGCTGCGGAAGATGGCGGCGGCCGTGGAGCACGCCATGGAGGCACGCACGATGGGACTCAACCTCACGCCCGAGGAGAGGTTCGAGGTCTTCGGGGACAACGACCCGGAGCAGTACGCGCAGGAAGTGGAGGAGCGCTGGGGCGGCACCGACGAGTACGCCGACTCGCAGCGCCGCACCGCGAGCTACACCAAGGAGGACTGGAAGCGCATCCAGGCCGAGGCCGCCGACTGGGGCGAGCGCTACGGCGCCCTGATGGCGGCGGACGAGCCGCCCACCGGCGAGGCGGCCATGACCCTGGCGGAGGAGCACCGGCAGCACATCTGCACGTGGTTCTACGAGTGCTCCTACGAGATCCACCGCTGCCTCGGCGACCTGTACGTCTCCGACGAGCGGTTCAAGGCGTTCTACGAGGTGCTGCGCCCGGGCCTCGCCGAGCACCTGAGGGACGCGATCGTCGCGAACGCGGCACGCCACACCGCCTGACCCCCGGCCCGGGAGTGCCTCACTCCCGGGTCAGGACCACCGCCGTGCCGTACGCGCACACCTCGGTGCCGACGTCCGCCGCCTCCGTCACATCGAAGCGGAACGCCAGAATCCCGTTGGCGCCACGCGAGCGCGCCTGCTCGACGAGCCGCTCCATCGCCTGGTTGCGGGTCTGCACCAGCGTCTTGGTGAGACCGCGCAGCTCGCCGCCGACCATCGACTTCAGCCCGGCACCGATCTGGCTCCCCACGTGCCGGGAGCGCACGGTCAGGCCGAAGACCTCGCCGATCACCTCCCGCACGTGGTAGCCGGGTACGTCGTTCGTGGTGACGACGAGGACCTCGGGGTCCGGGCCCTGTCCGCCGCCGTATTCATCGATGCCCATGCTTCACAGCTTTGACCGGGGCCGGGCACAGTGCATCCTGAGTACGCCCATGGAACCTGGGCCAAGACGGCTGCGTTGATACTTTGAAGCAGTCAGCCCCCGCCCGTACCCCCCAGCAGCAGGAGCCACATCCCCGTGACCACGCTTGCGCTCGGCCCCGAGTGGCTCAGCCCGGACTATCTGATCTCGACGTTCAGCCTGCCCGGCATCCTGCTCATCGTCTTCGCGGAGTCCGGGCTCTTCGCGTTCCTGCCGGGTGACTCCCTGCTGTTCACGGCGGGCCTCTTCGTGGCCGAGGGCACCTACATCACCCAGCCGCTGTGGCTGGTCTGCACGCTGATCGTGCTCGCCGCCGTCATCGGCGACCAAGTGGGCTACATGATCGGCAAGTTCCTGGGCCCGAAGCTCTTCAACCGTCCCAACTCCAAGCTCTTCAAGCAGGAGAACCTGGACAAGGCCCACGAGTTCATGGAGAAGTACGGCCCCAAGGCGATCGTCCTGGCCCGCTTCGTCCCCATCGTGCGCACCTTCGCCCCCATCGTGGCCGGCGCCGGCCGCATGCAGTACCGCACGTTCCTCACGTACAACGTCATCGGCGGCATCGCCTGGGGCACCGGCGTCACCCTCGCGGGTTACTGGCTCGGCCAGATCGGCTTCATCAAGAAGAACGTCGAGTCGATCCTCATCCTGATCGTCCTGCTCTCCGTCGTCCCGATCATCATCGAGTACCTGCGCGACCGCTCGAAGAAGAAGCGCGCGGCGGCCGAGGCCCCCGAACAGCGGCAGCAGCAGCCCCCCGCCATGGACGACGCGACGACCCAGCTGCGCCGCATCACCCCCGACGACCAGCAGCCGCAGCAGCCCACCTACGGCAACCAGAACGGCTACGACGACCAGCAGTACTACAGCCAGTACCCGCAGAGCCCGGGTTACGGCCACCAGCAGCAGAGCGGTCACCAGCAGCCCGCCCCGGGCTACGGCCACCCGCAGCAGGGCGGCGGACAACAGCAGCCCGCCCCGGACTACGGCCGTCAGCAGGGCGGCCCCCAGCAGCCCGCCCCCGGCTACGGCCACCAGCAGGGCGGCCCCCAGCAGCCGTACAACGGCGGTTACTGAACCGCGGACCCCTCCACCCGTCCCACCGGCCCGAGGCCGCCGAACGTGCTAGAAACCCCTGGTGCGCTTGGCGGCCCGCCGCTTTTCCGCGGACCCGATCCGCAGGAACATCCGGGAGATCTCCGACCCGAGGTTCACCCCGATGGCGATGGCCATGGCGAGCGCCACCGCCTTCGACAGCGACACCAGCCCCTCGTCCACCTCGTTCTGCGCGATCGCCAGCAGCCCGAAGTACGTCGCGGAACCCGGCAGCAGGGGCCCGATCGCCGCCGTCGTGTAGGGCAGGGCGGAGGCGAACTGATACCGGGACAGCAACTGCCCGAACAGCCCCACCAGCCCCGCAGCCGCCGCCGTGGACGCCACCGGCGAGATGTCCCCCACGTAGTGCATCGCGCCGTAGACGACCCACGCGACACCGCCGTTCAGCGTCACCCACATCACGGTGGATCGTTCCTGCTGGAGCAGCACCGCGAACGCCAGTGACAGCAGCATCGACGCGCCGATCATCATCAACGGGTCGTCGGAGGCCCCGAGCGCCTGGTCGGGGTTGAGCCGCGCCCCCAGCTGCACGCCGAAGTACAGCACCAGCAGCACACCCGCGACGATGCCGACGAAGAAGTACATGACCTCCAGCAGACGCGCGGACGCGGTGATGTAGAAGCCGGTCAGACCGTCCTGCACACCGGCTACCAGCGCCCGCCCGGGCAGCAGTGCGAACAGCCCACCGGTGATCACCGCCGACGCCTTCACGTCGACGTGGGCCAGCGTCAGGGCGATCCCGATCGCGGCCGGCGGCGTCGCGGCCACGGTGAACTGGTAGAACTCCGGCAGCCCACGCCCCGCGCACAGCCACGCCAGCCGGTCACCGAGCATCGCGCCCAGCGCCGCGGCGACGAACACGATCAGGTCGCCGCCCACGAGTACGGAGGCCGCACCGGCCAGCAGCCCGCTCGCACCGGTGAGCGCCCAGCCGGGGTAGGGGTGCCGGTTACGGCGGATCTCCGCCAGCCGCCGGTAGGCCTCCTCCAGGGAGACGGCCGT
Organism: Streptomyces sp. NPDC037100; assembly: GCF_055606225.1. Classification (NCBI taxonomy): domain Bacteria; kingdom Bacillati; phylum Actinomycetota; class Actinomycetes; order Kitasatosporales; family Streptomycetaceae; genus Streptomyces; species Streptomyces sp. NPDC037100. The sequence goes on from NZ_JBVJSX010000003.1 coordinate 836,402, forward strand.
CTCGTGGTCACTGAGGTCGTCCACCAGCTGGTACACCGCCGCCAGCCGCGTGTAGTCGGTGCCCCGGCGGCGCACGGTCCGCGACGCCGTGACCGGGTCGTCGACCAGGGACGGCTGGTACGAGATCGCCAGCAGGGTGAAGGTGACGTTGGGCTCGCAGCGGTCCAGGCCGTAGGACCGGCAGACGGCGAACATCGCCGCCTCCACGTCCTCGGCGCCCTCACCGCCCGCCAGCAGCAGCTCGCCGATACGCAGCGTCAGGTCGAGCACACGGGGCACCGCGGGCCCACTGTCGTCGGTGCCGCGCTGGATCGCCTCCGGCGCCGGCCGTTCCGCCACCGGCATGCGCAGCATCGTGCGCATCCGGTCCTGCCAGGGCACGTCCTTGGTCAGGCTGACCACGGGAATGCCGCTCGGCGGTGTGAAGGCCGACGGGGCGTGCTTCGAGCTGTACGTGCTCGGCGGGGTGAAAGCCGACCCCTCCTGCTCCACCGGGGGCGCCGCGTGGACGTCCAGCCCGCGCGGCACGGCGAACTCGGAGGTCGTGTCGGACTCCGCGCCGGCCGTTCTGTGCAGGGCCAGCCCCTCGGGGATCGCGAACTCCGACGTCGTCGACATGTCCCCGTCGACGCCGGTCCCGGCCGGGGGCAGAAACCCACTCCTCGCCTCGTCCGACCTCGGTTTGCGGTCCTCCGCGTCCGTCACTGCCTGGCGCTCCCTGTACGACACGTCAGCCTCGTACCCCCCACAGCCTCAGTATGCGCACACACGGACGAACGGGCCGCACACGCAGGCGTGCGGCCCGTCAGCATCAGGAGAGGAGGTCAGTGACCGCCCTGGTCCTTGAACCGCTTGTAGGACCGCTCGATCTCGGCCTCGGCTTCGGTGCGGCCCACCCAGTCGGCGCCCTCGACCGACTTGCCGGGCTCCAGGTCCTTGTAGACCTCGAAGAAGTGCTGGATCTCCAGGCGGTCGAACTCCGACACGTGGTGGATGTCCCGCAGGTGCTCCACGCGCGGGTCCGTCGACGGCACGCACAGCAGCTTGTCGTCGCCGCCGGCCTCGTCCGTCATGCGGAACATGCCGATCGCGCGGCAGCGGATCAGACAGCCCGGGAACGTCGGCTCGTCGAGGATGACCAGCGCGTCCAGCGGGTCGCCGTCCTCGCCGAGGGTGTTCTCGACGAAGCCGTAGTCGGTCGGGTAGGCGGTCGAGGTGAAGAGTCGCCGGTCCAGGCGGATACGACCGGTCTCGTGGTCCACCTCGTACTTGTTGCGCGAACCCTTCGGAATCTCGATCGTGACGTCGAACTCCACCGGTGGCTCCTCCATGATCAACACATAGTTCTGGTGATTAAGTGTCCCTCACGCAGGTGTGTGATCGCGAAAGGGGCTGGTGGTCGTGCCAGAGCTGAGGCCTTGGCGGGCCGCGAAACCGCACGTGGTGCGGCTCGCGGATGCCGTACGACCGCACCTGGCCCGGGCCGCAGCAGCCACGAAACCACAGCTCGCGCGGCTCGCACGAGCCGGGAAACCGCAGGTCGCGAAGGTCGCGCGGCCGAAGACCTGGCAGTACACCGCAGGCGCCGCCACCGCCGGACTCGCACTGACCGCCGGTGTGGTGACCGCCGCCGGTCCCTGGGACTCCTCGGGTCAGCGTACGGCGGAGCGGGACCGGGCAGTGGCCCTGGGCCGCGCGGGTGGCGCAGATCACGGCAGCGCCCCCGGCACACCCGGCCGGCCCCGGCCCGCCCCCAGCGCCGGACCCGTGCTGACCGGCCTCGGCGGCGTCAGCACCGTGAAGTCCGCCCCGGACGGCAAGGCCCTGGCGGACGCCCTGCGCCCCCTGCTCGAGGACCCGGCCCTCGGACCCCGGCCCGCCGCGGCGGTCATGGACGTGACCACCGGACGGCGCCTGTTCGGCTCCGGCGCGGGCACCGGGCTCACCCCGGCCTCCACGACGAAGGTCGCCACGGCCGTCGCCGCGCTGTCCGCGATGGGCCCCGACCGCCGCCTCACCACCCGCGCCGCGCTGGAGCCCGACACGAAGGAAGTCGTCCTGGTCGGGGGCGGTGACCCCACGCTCACCGCCCGGGAGAAGGCCGAAGGCGCGGCGAGTCTGCGCGCCCTGGCCGCCCGGACGGCCGCCGCTCTCGCCGACCGGGGCGTGCGCGAGGTGACCCTCTCCTACGACACGACCCTCTACGCGGGCGACGAAAAGCACCCGATCGGGGACAACCCCAACCTCGCACTCGTCAGCCCCCTGATGGCCGACGAAGGCCGCACGAACGACTCGGCGAGCGGCCCGGCCGAGCGCGTGAAGGACCCGGCGGCGGACGCGGCCCGCCGCTTCGGGGAGCTCCTGACGTCGCACGGCATCAGGACCAAGGCCCCCGGCCCGTCCAAGGCCACGACCCGCGCCGAGACCCTCGCGGCCGTCTCCTCGCCCCCGCTCTCCGCCCTCGTCGAGCGCATGCTGACCAACAGCGACAACGACATCGCCGAGGCCCTCGCCCGCCAGACGGCGATCGCCACGGGCGAACGGGCCGACTTCGCCGGAGCCGGCCGGGCCATCGGCTCCCAGCTGCGCAAGCTCGGCCTGCCCTTGAAGGGAGCCGCCTTCAAGGACGGCAGCGGCCTCGACCGCGCCGACCGGCTGACCCCCGACCTCCTCACCGCGCTGCTCGCGAAAGCGGGCGACCCCTCCCACCCCGAGCTCCGCCCGGCCCTCACCGGCCTCCCCGTCGCCGGCTTCACCGGCACCCTGACCGCCCGCTACCGCGAGGGAGCGTCCGGTGTGGTCCGCGCCAAGACCGGCACCCTCTCCGGCGTCCACACCCTCGCGGGCACCCTGGTCGACGAGGACGGCCGCCTGCTGGCCTTCGCGTTCATGGCCTCCGGCACGGACCCCGGCAGACCGACAGCGTCCCAGCAGGCCCTGGACCGGATCGCGACGGCTCTGGCGGCGTGCGGCTGCAGGTGACGGTCGGGGCCGGGCGGTGGGTGGGTGCGGGTGACGGGGAGGCCGGTGAGGGTCGGGCGGTGTGTGGGTGCGGGTGACGGTGGGGGTCGGGCGGTGTGTGGGTGACGGTGGGGGCCGGGTGGCGTGTGTGGCTGCAGGTGACGGTGGGGGCCGGCCGGTGTGTGGCTGCAGTGACGGACGGGACCGGCCCGCCGGTGTGGCTCCGGCCGTCGCCGCCCTGCCCGAGCGGGCGGGCCTCACGTACGGTTGACGCATGACGAGCATCGGTGGTGCTTCAACCGGCATGGTCGACTGGAATCTCGCGGTCGCGACCGCGACCCGGCTCGTACGGCCGGGCCCCGAGGTCAGTCGCGACGAGGCCCGGGCCGTCGTCGCGGAGCTGCGCCGGCATGCCAAGGCCTCGGAGGTACACGTCCGGGAATTCACCCGTCTGGGCACCGAGGAGGGGCACGACACCCCCGTCCTCGTCGTCGACCGGCCGGGCTGGATCCGGGCGAACGTCGCCGGGTTCCGGGAGATCCTCCGGCCCCTGCTCGACAAGATGCAGGAACGGCGCGGTGACAGCCCGGGAGGCGCGGTCATGAGCGCCGTCGGCGGCAAGGTCACCGGCGTCGAACTCGGCATGCTGCTGTCCTTCCTGGCCTCCCGGGTCCTCGGCCAGTACGAGACCTTCGCGCCCGCGGCCGGCGACCTCCCCTCCGGCGGTTCCCCCGGCGCACCGGGTGGCGGCAGGCTCCTGCTCGTCGCCCCGAACATCGTCCACGTGGAGCGCGAACTCGACGTCGACCCGCACGACTTCCGCCTCTGGGTCTGCCTGCACGAGGAGACGCACCGCACCCAGTTCACCGCCGTGCCCTGGCTGCGGGACCACCTGGAGGGTGAGATCCAGTCGTTCCTCCAGGAGACCGATGTCGACCCCATGACCGTCCTGGAACGCGTCCGGGAAGCCGCCCAGAGCCTCGCCGGGGGCCGCCCCGAGGCCGAGGAGGACGACGGCGGCCGCTCCCTCGTCGAGATCGTCCAGACCCCGGCCCAGCGCGAGATCCTCGGCCGTCTCACGGCCGTGATGTCCCTGCTGGAAGGCCACGCCGACTTCGTGATGGACGGCGTCGGCCCGTCCGTCGTGCCGAGCGTCGGGGAGATCCGCGAAAAGTTCCAGCAGCGCCGCGCCAAGGGCGCCTCCCGCCTGGACCTGGCCCTGCGCAAGCTGCTCGGCCTGGACGCCAAGCTCCGCCAGTACCGGGACGGCGAACGCTTCGTACGGGCCGTCGTCGACGAGGTCGGCATGGACGGCTTCAACCGCGTGTGGACCTCGCCCAACACCCTCCCCACCAAGTCGGAGATCGGCAAACCGGCGGACTGGGTCGCGCGGGTGCATCGCAGGGCCGAGTAGTGAACACCGCGGGAACGTCGTGAAGGGAAACCGGCCGACGGCAGGCGAACGCCCCTCCAATCACCCGTCCGAGGGACCGTGAGGCAGGGGTAGGCGTGCAATGCTCGGGGAACGGCCCGGTTCTGTCACCATCTACATACTCTGCGTGACCGGCACGCGGGCTCACCCCCCGAAAACTTCATGAAGGGAACCGGACATGGGTCCCCATCCTGCGGTCGCGGCGATACGCCTGGCGGTCCGCCGCGTCCTCCACGACCTCCTCACCGAACACCACCGCGCCCCCGCCGCGGTCCCGCACGCCCCTGCGCACGAGCTTCGCCCGTCCCCGCCGCTCGTGCTCGTGGCGTGCTCCGGCGGCGCCGACTCGATGGCCCTCGCCTCCGCCCTCGCCTTCGAGTCCCCCAAACTCGGCATCAGAGCGGGCGGCGTCACCGTCGACCACGGCCTCCAGACCGGCTCCGACCTTCGCGCCGCGGAGGTCGTCCAGCGTCTGCGCGAACTCGGCCTCGACCCCGTCGACTCCGTCGCCGTCACCGTCGGCCGCACCGGCGGACCCGAAGCCGCCGCCCGCGACGCCCGCTACGCCGCCCTCGACACCGCCGCGCAACGACACGGCGCCGCGGCGGTCCTGCTCGGCCACACCCGCGACGACCAGGCCGAAACCGTCCTGCTCGGCCTCGCCCGGGGCTCCGGCATCCGCTCCCTGTCCGGAATGGCCGCGGTCTCGGGGGCCGGCGGCCGTTACCGGCGCCCCTTCCTGGAACTCGACCGGCAGACCGCCCGCAAGGCCTGCATGGTCCAGTCCCTGCCCGTCTGGGACGACCCCCACAACGCCGACCCGGCCTACACCCGCTCCCGGCTCCGCCACGAGGGCCTGCCCGCACTGGAGAAGGCCCTCGGCAAAGGTGTCGTCGAGGCCCTCGCCCGTACGGCCCAGCTCTCCCGCGACGACGCCGACGCCCTGGACTCCTGGGCCGGCCAGGCCGAGGCCACCGTCCGCGACGCCGACGGGCTCCTGGAGTGCGCCAAGCTCTACGCTCTGCCGCCCGCCGTACGCCGCCGCATCCTGCGCCGGGCCGCCATCGCGGCCGGCGCGCCCGCCGGCTCGCTGTTCGCCCGCCACATCGAGGAAGTCGACCGGCTGATCACCGGCTGGCGCGGTCAGGGAGCCATCAACCTCCCCGGCAAGGTCGTGGCCCGGCGCCAGGGTGGCAGACTGGTGATTCGGCAAGGCTGAACCACGACCCCTCCCCGCAGCCGGCGGAGGGGCCGCTCGGCCGGTGGGACGACCGAAAGTGATGCGGGTGGACGCGAAAGACATGGGTGCCGACCTCGAGAAGGTGCTCATCACCAAGGAAGAGATCGACGCCAAGCTGGCCGAGCTGGCAGCGAAGATCGACGCGGAGTACGCGGGCAAGGACCTGCTGATCGTCGGAGTCCTCAAGGGCGCGGTGATGGTCATGGCCGACCTCGCGCGGGCGCTGTCCACCCCCGTCACCATGGACTGGATGGCCGTATCCTCGTACGGGGCGGGCACCCAGTCCTCCGGTGTGGTGCGGATCCTCAAGGACCTCGACACCGACATCAAGGGCAAGCACGTCCTGATCGTCGAGGACATCATCGACTCCGGCCTGACCCTGTCCTGGCTGCTCTCCAACCTCGGCTCGCGCGAGCCCGCCTCCCTCAAGGTGTGCACGCTGCTGCGCAAGCCCGAGGCCGCGAAGGTCGCCATCGACGTGGAATGGGTCGGTTTCGACATCCCCAACGAATTCGTCGTGGGCTACGGACTCGACTACGCCGAGAAGTACCGCAACCTCCCGTTCGTCGGTACGCTCGCGCCCCACGTGTACGGCGGCTGAAATTCCGGCCGGAGTGCCGTCACGGTGATCGGGAACCCCAGCGGGCTTCCCGCCGTTGGAGCAGGCGTAGGCGGATCGCCAGCTGTCCCACGCGGCTTCAGGTGACAATGCTGGGGTACCGTCCGAAGAACAGTCTTTATCAAACTCACTATGGCAGGAGGGACGGGGCGGCACCGCTCCGTATGGATGGACGTGAAGCGATACTTCCGTGGGCCGGTCATGTGGATCGTGCTGGCCGTCCTTGCCGTGGTCGTGTTGATGCAGGTCGTCGGCTCGTCCGGCGGCTACAAGACGGTGGACACCGGCCAGGTCGTCCAGGCGATCAACCAGAACAAGGTCGAGTCGGCCAAGCTCACCACCGGTGACGAGTCGATCATCAAGGTCACGCTCAAGGACGGCGTCAAGGTCGAGGACAGCTCGAAGATTCAGGCGAGCTACATCGGCACCCAAGGCGTCGACCTCGCCAACACGCTGCAGAACAAGTACCAGGACAAGCAGATCCCGGACGGCTACACGGTCTCGCCGTCCAAGCAGAACCCGTTCGTCGGCATCCTGCTCTCCCTGCTGCCCTTCGTGCTGATCGTGGTCGTGTTCCTGTTCCTGATGAATCAGATGCAGGGCGGCGGCTCCCGGGTCATGAACTTCGGGAAGTCCAAGGCGAAGCTCATCACCAAGGACACCCCCAAGACCACCTTCTCCGACGTCGCCGGATCCGACGAGGCCGTCGAGGAGCTCCACGAGATCAAGGAGTTCCTCCAGGAGCCGGCCAAGTTCCAGGCCGTCGGCGCCAAGATCCCCAAGGGCGTCCTGCTCTACGGGCCTCCCGGCACCGGCAAGACCCTGCTCGCGCGTGCCGTCGCGGGCGAGGCGGGCGTCCCCTTCTACTCGATCTCCGGTTCCGACTTCGTCGAGATGTTCGTCGGTGTCGGTGCCTCCCGAGTCCGAGACCTGTTCGAGCAGGCCAAGGCGAACGCCCCGGCGATCGTCTTCGTCGACGAGATCGACGCGGTCGGCCGCCACCGCGGCGCCGGCCTCGGCGGCGGTCACGACGAGCGCGAGCAGACCCTGAACCAGCTCCTCGTCGAGATGGACGGCTTCGACGTCAAGGGCGGCGTGATCCTCATCGCCGCGACGAACCGGCCCGACATCCTCGACCCGGCGCTGCTGCGCCCCGGCCGTTTCGACCGGCAGATCGCCGTCGACCGCCCGGACATGCAGGGCCGTCTGGAGATCCTCAAGGTCCACCAGAAGGGCAAGCCGGTCGCGCCCGACGTCGACCTGTCGGCCATGGCCCGCCGTACGCCCGGCATGACGGGTGCCGATCTGGCCAACGTGCTGAACGAGGCCGCCCTGCTGACGGCCCGCAGCGACAAGAAGCTGATCGACAACCACATGCTCGACGAGGCGATCGACCGTGTGGTCGCGGGCCCGCAGAAGCGGACCCGGATCATGTCGGACAAGGAGAAGAAGATCACCGCGTACCACGAGGGCGGGCACGCCCTGGTCGCGGCGGCTTCGCCGAACTCCGATCCCGTCCACAAGATCACGATCCTGTCGAGAGGCCGCGCCCTCGGCTACACGATGGTGCTGCCGGACGAGGACAAGTACTCGACCACGCGCAACGAGATGCTGGACCAGCTGGCCTACATGCTGGGCGGCCGCGCGGCCGAGGAGCTCGTCTTCCACGACCCGACCACGGGTGCCGCCAACGACATCGAGAAGGCCACGGGCCTGGCCCGCGCGATGGTCACGCAGTACGGCATGACCGAGCGTCTCGGCGCGATCAAGTTCGGTGGCGACAACACCGAGCCCTTCCTCGGCCGTGAGATGTCTCACCAGCGCGACTACTCGGAAGAGGTCGCCGCGCTCGTGGACGAAGAGGTCAAGAAGCTCATCGAGACCGCGCACAACGAGGCCTGGGAGATCCTGGTCGAGAACCGCGACGTCCTCGACAACCTCGTGCTGCAGCTGCTGGAGAAGGAGACGCTGGGCAAGGAGCAGATCGCCGAGATCTTCGCCCCGATCGTCAAGCGTCCGCCCAGGCCCGCCTGGACCGGCTCCTCCCGCCGCACGCCGTCCACCCGTCCGCCGGTCCTCTCCCCCAAGGAGCTGGCCCTGACGAACGGCGCGAACGGCGCGACGCCGGCCATCTCCACCGCGAAGAGCACCGCGGCGGAGCCCGCCCCGGCGCCCGAGCGGACCCCGGAGGACCGCCCCGAGAGCTGACCTGAGCTCTCCCGGCGGACCACCGCCCCGGAATGGATGCCGCGCCCCCCAGGTTTTAGCCTGGGGGGCGCGGCTTTTCGCCATTTCCGCAGGCCGCCCCGTGAAGAACACAGGAACGAGGCAGCAGATGACCGACCCCGTGGCGCTGGACGGCGACGGCCAGATCGGCGAGTTCGACGAGAAGCGCGCCGAGAACGCCGTACGCGAACTCCTGATCGCGGTCGGCGAGGACCCGGACCGCGAGGGCCTCCGAGAGACGCCGGCGCGGGTGGCGCGGGCGTACAGGGAGATATTCGCGGGGTTGTGGCAGCAGCCGGAGGACGTGCTGACCACGACGTTCGACCTCGGGCACGACGAGATGGTGCTCGTGAAGGACATCGAAGTCCTGAGCTCCTGCGAACACCACCTCGTGCCGTTCGTCGGCGTTGCGCACGTCGGCTACATTCCGTCGGTCGAAGGCAAGATCACAGGCCTGTCGAAGCTGGCTCGCCTCGTGGACGTCTATGCCCGGCGCCCACAGGTGCAGGAGCGACTCACCACGCAGATCGCCGACTCCCTGATGCAGATCCTGGAGCCGCGTGGCGTGATCGTCGTCGTCGAGTGCGAGCACATGTGCATGTCGATGCGCGGGGTCCGCAAACCGGGTGCGAAAACGATCACCTCGGCGGTCCGAGGTCAGCTTCGTGATCCGGCGACCCGTAATGAGGCCATGAGCCTGATCATGGCGCGCTGACGGTCTGCGTCAGACCGTCGGCGCCACCCCCGTGCCGTCGTTCTCGTCGTCCTCGGGGAGTTTGCAGACACGTTCCAGGAAGATCGCTGCCGCTATGACGCCGATGCCCGCGAGGACGGAGAAGCCGGCGTAGATGGCCTGGTCGCGGCGGGCGGGGATGTCGAGGGATTCCAGGAGGAAGACGCCGGTGCCGCCGTACATGCCGGCCACGAGGGCGGCGACCAGGGCGCTGGCGTGGCCGAAGACGACCGCGCGGGCCGCCATGAGGGGGTCGACCCCCTTCGCCTCGGGGCGGCGCTCGCGCTGGGCCTTGAGACGGGCGCGGATGGAGAGCGCCGTGGCCAGCAGGACCACGGCGATCACGGCCAGGACGATGGGGGCGGCCAGCGGGACGCTCGGGAGCGTGCCGACCGAGTTCCACAGGCGGGCGCCCGCCCAGGACAGGATTCCGGCCACGACGAAGACGCCGGCCAGCACCCGGATACGCAGCTCTCTCACGGTGTCCCTTCGGTTCCCCCGGCTTCCGGCCCGGTTCGCGGCCGTCTTGACCTTAACGGCTACTCGGGCAGCCGGAGTTCCAGGTCCTGGCGGGGCGCGACCCCGGTCCGGGTGACGGCGTCGAGGAGACCGGCGACGGGACCGCGGCCGGGCAGCTGCGCCTCGGGATCCAGGTCGTGCCACGGGGCCAGGACGAAGGCGCGCTCGTGGGCGCGCGGGTGGGGGAGGGTGAGCTGCGGGTCGTCGGAGACGACGTCGGCGTAGGAGACGATGTCGACGTCGAGGGTGCGGGGGCCCCAGTGCTCGTCCCGGACGCGGTGGAAGGCCTCTTCGACCGCGTGCGCGCGCTCCAGGAGCGAGGACGGCGGAAGGGTGGTCTTGAGGACCACGACGGCGTTGAAGTAGGCGGGCTGGCTGCCGGGGTCCACGCCCCAGGGCTCGGTCTCGTAGACCGGGGAGACGCCCTTGACGCGGACGCCGGGCGTGTCCTCCAGAGCGTCGATGGCTCCCTGGAGGGTCTCCAGGCGGTTGCCGAGGTTGGAACCGAGGGCGACCACGGCCCGTTTGGGGTTGGACAGGGTCGTGTCGGCGGCGTCGACCTTCTCGACGACGGAGGCGGGCACCGGCTGAACGGTCGGGTCGGTCGGACCCTTGAGGAAGGGCGCGGTCATACTCGGCTCCGGGTGATGGTGACGGTCACGTCGTCGAAGGGGACGGTGATCGGGGCGTCCGGCTTGTGGACGCAGACCTCGACCTCCTGCACTCCCTCGTGCTTCAGACAGGCCTGGGCGATGCGCTCGGCGAGCGTCTCGATGAGGTCGACGGGCTCGCCCTGGACGACGGCCACGACCTCCTCCGCCACGATGCCGTAGTGCACGGTCTTCGCCAGGTCGTCGTCGGCCGCGGCCGGTCGGGTGTCCAGGCCGAGGACGAGGTCCACGATGAAGGTCTGGCCCTCCGCGCGTTCCTCGGGGAACACGCCGTGGTGCCCGCGGGCCTTCAGGCCGCGCAGCGCGACACGATCCACGCGAATCACTCCTGCAATCGTCGGGTCGGGGCCGGTGGGTGCCGTGTGCGGTCGGCACACCGGCCTCGGTCGAATCTACCTGCGCGCACAGGCGGGCCCGGGCCACGGGGTGGGGGCGGCGGCCGGGCCCGGCAGGGTTCATCCAGCGTTTCCCCTGGGGAACCCGTCGGTGCACAGGTTGGTAGCCGCCCCTACCCGGGCGTAGGTGATTCCAACCACTCCTGGCGCGTACCCACTCAGGCGGGGGTGTCGTCCTGCTCGTCCTCGTCTGTTTCCGCCAGGACCGGAGAAGCGTGGTGCGACCAGATCTTCCACCCCTGGGGCGTGCGCCGGAACACGTTGGTGGCGACCACGAGCTGTCCGACGAGCGGGCCGAGCTCCTCGCCGGCGCCCTCCGGTGCGGGGCCTCCGCTGAGGATGTTCTCCGTGCAGGTCACCAGGGCGGTGTCGCCGGTGACCGAGACGTGCACGTCGGTCAGGAAGAACTGGATGTAGTCGGTGTTCGCCATGATCAGCGCGTACGACCTGAGGACCTCGCCGCGGCCGGTGAGCACGGGCCAGCCGGGATGCACGCAGGAGACCACGCCAGTGTCGGCCGGGTCGTGGTACGTCTCGTCGACGCCCAGGTCGGAGGGGGTCAGCCAGAGCGACGCCAGCTCCTCGAAGTCGCCCTGCTCCAGTGCCTCGTAGAAGGCGGTGTTGGCGGCTTCGACCTGTTCGACGTCGGTGTGCGGGGCGCTCACCGGGCTCCTTCTGCGCCGGTGCGTGCTCCTTCGATGGCACGGGCGACCCGTACGGCGTCCGCGGTGGCCCGCACCTCGTGGACGCGGACCGCCCAGGCGCCGGCGTGCGCCGCGAGCGCGGAGACGGCCGCGGTGGCCGCGTCGCGTTCGCGTGCGGGCGGCGGGGGACCGTCGGGGCCGGCGAGGACCCGGCCGAGGAAGCGTTTGCGGGAGGCGGCGACGAGCAGCGGGTGGCCGAGCGCGAGGACCCGGTCGAGGCCCGCGAGGAGGGCGAGGTCGTGCTCGGCGTCCTTGGAGAAGCCGAGACCGGGGTCGACGATGACCCGGTCGGGGGCGATGCCGCCGGCCAGGACGGCCTCCACGCGCGCGTGCAGTTCGTCGACGACCTCGGTGACGACGTCGGCGTACTCGCCCCTGACGTTGCCGCCCTGGAGGAAGCCGCGCCAGTGCATGACGACGAAGGGGGCGCCGGCGTCGGCGACGGCCGGGATCATGCGGGGGTCGGCGAGGCCGCCGCTGACGTCGTTGACGAGGGCGGCACCGGACGCGAGGGCCCGTTCGGCGACGGAGGCGCGCATGGTGTCGACGGAGACCGTGACGCCTTCGGAGGCCAGGCCGCGGACGACGGGGATGACGCGCCGCAGCTCCTCGTCCTCGTCGACCCGGGTGGCGCCGGGGCGGGTGGACTCGCCGCCGACGTCGACCAGGTCCGCGCCCTCGGTGACCAGGCCGAGGCCGCGTTTGACGGCGGCCGTGGTGTCGAAGAAGCGGCCGCCGTCGGAGAAGGAGTCGGGGGTGACGTTCACGACTCCCATGACCGCGCAGCGGTCCCGTTCCGGTAGGCCCGCCACGCGCCCGCGTCCGCTCTGGTTGCTCATATGTTCAGCGTAGGCCCCGACGGGGGCCGTCCGGCGCTGCGGCCCGGGTGACGGCCCCGGGCGGGGCGGGGTCACGCCGCACGGACGTCCCGTTCCGCCGGGGTGCCGTGGGCGCAGGGGCGGGGGGTGGCCAGGCGCCGGCGGCGCAGGAAGCGCGGCAGGGGCAGGGCGAGACGGACGAAGCCCTCGGCCTGCATGGCGGCGAAACCGATCCGGGGCAGGTCGGCGGGGGCCCGGTAGACGACGAAGCGCGGTTCCCAGCGCGGCTGGAACTTGGCGTTGAACTTGTAGAGGGACTCGATCTGGAACCAGCGGGAGAGGAAGACCAGCAGTCCGCGCCAGGCGCGCAGCACCGGGCCGGCGCCGATCTTCTCGCCGCGGGCCAGCGCCGCGCGGAACATGGCGAAGTTGAGGGAGACGCGTGCGATGCCGAACCGGGGGGCGGCCTGGAGGGCGGCCACGATGAGCAGCTCGTTCATGCCGGGGTCGGCCGAGCGATCGCGGCGCATCAGGTCCAGGGAGGCGCCGTCGGTGCCCCACGGCACGAAGTGCAGGATCGCCTTCAGGTCGCCGTAGGGGCCCGGGAGGTCGTCCTGCTTGTGGGCGGTGGCGATCAGGCAGTCGCCGTCGGCGGGGTCGCCGACGCGGCCGAGCGCCATGGAGAAGCCGCGTTCGGTGTCGGTGCCGCGCCAGTCCTCCGCGGCGCGTCGGATGCGCTCCAGCTCCACCTCGCCGAGGTCACGGACACGTCGGACCCGGGTCTCGTAACCGGCGCGCTCGATGCGCTTGACCATCTGGCGCACGTTGCGCATCGCGCGGCCGGCGAGGGAGAAATCCGCGACGTCCACCACCGCCTCGTCGCCCAGTTCGAGGGCGTCGAGCCCGGTCTCGCGGGTCCACACCTCGCCACCGGTCTCGGAGCAGCCCATGACGGCGGGGGTCCAGGAGTGGGTCCTGGCCTCGTCCATGAAGCGTTCGATGGCGCCGGGCCAGGCCTCGACGTCGCCGATCGGGTCGCCGCTGGCGAGCATCACGCCGGAGACGACACGGTAGGTCACCGCCGCCTTGCCGCTGGGGGAGAAGACGACGGCCTTGTCGCGGCGCAGCGCGAAGTGGCCGAGGGAGTCGCGGCGCCCGTGCTTCTCCAGCAGGGCGCGCAGCATGGCCTCGTCCTCCTCGGTGAGCTGCGCGGCCGGGTGTTCGGGGCGGAAGGCCAGGTAGATGGTGGTGACGGCGGTGAGCAGACCGAGGGCGCCGAGCGAGAAGGCGACGGTCCAGGAGGTGTCGCCCCGGTAGTCGACCGGGCCTTCGAAGCCGAACAGGCCGTAGATGACGTGGGTGATGCGGTCGGCGAGACTGGGGTCGCCGATGATGCGGCCGCTGTTGACGCTGACGACGAGCAGTCCGAGCGTGAGCGAACCGGCGCTCATGAGCACGAAGTTGGCGAGGGCCTTCCACCGGCTGCGCGGGTCGGGCAGGGCGTTGAACTGGTCGCGGTGGCGCAGCAGGGGCGCCAGCAGTACCAGGGAGATCAGCACGCCCACGAGCGAGTGCCGGTAGGTGAACTGCGCGACGGCACCGGCGGGCAGCAGCGCCACCGCGGCCCGCCAGGCCCGGCGCTTGGCGCGTTTGAGGCCGTGGGCGAGCAGCAGCAACAGCACGCCGGCGCTGAGCGACAGGGCGGCCGCGAACGGGCCGAGCGCGCCGGGCAGGACCTCGGCGATGGCATGCATCCTGCTGTGCCGGAAGCGGGGGAAGACGCCCGCGGCGATGTCCAGGACGCCCACCAGGGCGCAGGCTCTGCCGACGAGGACGGGAACGGCCTCGGGGCGTGGCCCGCGCGGTATCCGGCTCAGCCGGCCCGGACGGGCCGCACCGCTGCTGCGACGCGGAACCTCACCCGACATTTCCTCATCTGTCCTGACAGACATCGCATCCCGTAGTTCTGCGAGAGACCTTGGATCCGGTGCCGATTCGGGCATCCGGCGACATTGCGCCCTCTAGGACGGTGTCTCGGGGAGAGAGGTTCACTCCCCACGTCAAAGCCGTTTCAAAGACCGAGGAAAGTCCGGCACAAGCCCTTGCGAAGGTGTGAGGGGCAGGGGGCCGGACGGAGAGCGCGGACAGGTGACCGACCCATGGGGCTGACGAGCAACGAGGTGCTGGCGCTGGCCGTGCTGTCCGCCGTGCTGCTGTTCACCGGCACGGTCTGGCTGTGGCCACGGCTGGCCCGGCGCAGCCTGCGTGCCGTGAGCGGGCGGGTCGCCCTGCTGCTGGGCACCCAGGTGGCGCTGTTCGCCGCGGTGGGCCTGGCCGCCAACCAGTCCTTCGGGTTCTACGCGAGCTGGGCGGACCTGTTCGGGCAGGAGAAGGACCAGGGCGTGGTCGTCGACCACCTGCGGGGCGGGGGCCCGTTGGAGGTGGTCGGCTCGCGCCGGGTGCCGGGGGCGGGCTCTGCGCTGCCGCAGGCCGGCGGCCGGATCCAGCAGGTCGACATCGTGGGCCGTACGACGCGCATCGCCACGCCCGCGTACGTCTATCTGCCGCCGGAGTACTTCCAGCCCCGGTACCGCACCCACCGGTTTCCCACCGCCGTCGTGCTGACGGGTTATCCGGGTACGGCGTCGGCGCTGGTGGAGAAGCTCCGCTATCCGCGTACGGCTCTGGAACTGGCCCGGGCGGGCCGGGCGAAGCCGATGATCCTCGTGATGCTGCGGCCCACGGTGGCGCCGCCCAGGGACACGGAGTGCGTCGACATCCCGGGCGGTCCGCAGACCGAGTCGTTCTTCGCGAAGGATCTCCCCGACGCGTTGCGCACGCACTACAGGGTGACCGAAAAGCCGGGCGGTCTGGGCATCATCGGCAACTCCACGGGGGGTTACTGCGCGTTGAAGATCGCCCTGCACCATCCCGGTGTGTACGGAGCCGGGGCCGGCCTGTCGGCTTACTACAAGGCGCCGATCGACGCCACGACAGGCGATCTCTTCCAGGGCGACAAGGCGCTTCGCAATCGCGCGGACCTGCAGTGGTACCTCGCTCACGAGCCCGCTCCCGATACCTCCCTGCTGGTGAGCAGCAGCAAGCAGGGAGAGCCCAACTACAAGGACACGCTGAGGTTCATCGAGCGGGTGGAGGGCACCGGGCGGACGCGGATCTCGTCGATCATCCTCGAAAGCGGCGGGCACAACTTCAACACCTGGCGGCGCGAGATTCCGGCGGCGCTGGAGTGGATGAGCGGGCGGCTGATCGAGCCCTGAGAATGATCTTGGGAATTGGTTGAGCGGTCGATTCCGGTTGTTCCCGAGTTCTGAAGTGGTGTGAACGTTTCGGTGTGGCTTTGTTTTTGCGGGGTGGGTCACCATGATTCGCCTACGCGCGGTAAGTTTCTGGCCATGCCACGTGGACGTCACCGCCATTCCCCGCCCCTGCACAGGATGCTGCCCCCGTCGGCGATCGCAGGCGTCTCCCTCGTCTGCGCCCTGGGGCCCTGGGTGTTCACGGAGCCGATGGTGCTCCGCGGTCTGGCCGCCGCCGCCGCGGCGACGGCGGTCATCGGCGCGGTCGTGCTGCGCCGTTGGGACACCCAGGCGGGCAAGCGCGTCGCCGACCTCACGCGCGCGCGGGCGAGCGACGAGTGGCGCTTCGAGGAGCGCGTGGCCGAACTGGAGGCCGACCTCGAGGAGTCGCGCGAGCTGCGCGGGAAGCTGGAGCAGCGGCTGCGTGCCAAGCGCACGGAACTGGCCGGACTGCGCAACGAGCACGCCGCGCTGCTGCGCCGGTACGCCACGGCGGAGGCGGAACGCGCGAGCGTTCTGGAGGATCGCCGGGTCCTCGAGATAGAGGCGACGGCTCCGGCCCGGGCCGCGCTGCCGGCGGGGGCGTCGGACGCGGTGGAGGCTTCGCCGGAGCCGGACGAGGCACCTGCCGCACCTGCCGCTCTTGCCGCCGAGGAGCAGCCCGCTGTCCCCGCCGTCTTCTCGCCGGAGGGCTCCCGGCTGTTCCTGCGGGCCGCCGCCGCGCTCGCCCGGTTCGACGGTGAGACGGTTCCGGACCCGGACGGCGGCGGCGACGGTGACGGCGTGCCGAAGGGCGAGGACGAGGACACGGGCGAGGACGCCGAGGCCGCGCCGGAGCGGGAGCAGGCGGAGCGGAGGGAGCAGGCGCGGGAGGACGAGGCACAGGAGCGGTCCGAGGCGGCCGAGGGCCACGAGCGCGCAGCAGCCGAAACGGCCGTTCCGGCGGCTGGAACCTCCGCGTCGGCGGCTGGAACCTCCGTGTCTGCGGCTGGGGCTTCCGCGGGGGTGGGCGGGACTTCCGTGCCGGCGGCCGGGGTTTCTTCCGCGCAGGCCGGCGAGACCGAGGCAGGGCAACTCCCGGAGCCCGCACGGCCCGAGCAGTCGGCCCGGACCGAACAGTCCGTCGGCCCCGAGCAGTCGGACCGGGCCGAGCCCGCACGGTCCGGGCGGTCCGGGCGGTCCGAGCGGTCCGCCCGGACCGAACAGCCCATCGCCCCCGAGCAGCCCGTCGCCCCCGAGCAGTCCGCCCGGGCCGAGCAGTCCGCCCGGGCCGGGCAGCCCGTCGGCCGGCTCCCCGGGCACTACACCGTGCCGACCGCCGTGGCCGTCCCGCCGCAGTCGCCGGTGCGGCGTCCGCCGGCCGGGGACGGGTTCGACTTCTTCGGCACGAAGGCCGGTACGTCCCGGGCGGCCCTGGAGGCCGTGCAGAACGAGGACCTCGCCGATGTCGTCGGCCAGGAGGCGCTCGCCCTGCACAAGGCCGAGACCGAGGCCCGCTACAAGCCGGCCGACGAGGAGTCGCGCGGCATCGGCCAGGTCATCGACCTGACGGCGCACGACGAGACCGAGCAGATCGACGTACAGGGACTGCGCAGCGCGGTGTCCTGAGGCCTGGAGGCCTGTGGTGACGAAGTGCCCCCGGCTACGGCCGGGGGGCACTTCGCTGTTCGACCGTCACGCCATCCAGCGGTCGGGTCGCGCGTCCCGGCGTCCCGTCCGGGACCGCTCCGCCTGTGCCGCCAGCAGTTCGCGCGCCTCACCGGCGTCCCGCAGCCGGGCCCGCACCGTCTTGTTCGCGCCCGTGTCCACACACACGTCGGCGACGCCCCGGGCCCGCTCCCACGGCCCCTGCGTCATCCGCACGCTCTGCACCTTCGCGTGCGGCACCAGCGCCAGACTCCGTCGCAGCAGCCCGGACCGGGCCGCGAACACCGCGTCCGTGACGGCGAGTCCGTACCCGCGCCACCACAGCGGCACGCACCAGCGGGCGCCGCGCGGCGCCGGTGACAGCGCCGCGGGCCCCGGCACGCTCACCCCCGGAAGCACGCGCGCGACGACGTCCTCGGCGATCTCGCGCGGAGCGACCGGAACCAGTACGGAGTTGGACGAACCGGCCACGTCCAACTCCACCCGCACCCAGCCGCGCCGCCGCCACAGCAGCGGTTCCACGATCCGCACGGTCTGCACGCGCCCCGGCGGCACCGTCTCGTGGGCCCGGTCCAGCAGCCCGTGGTCGATGCGCAGCCCGTCGGGTGACTCGCCCACCGTCCAGTCGTACTCGGCGACGAACCGTCCCACGCTGCTCGCGCCCGCCGCGCCCAGCAACGGCAGGGCGACCGCGAGTACTGTCCACAGGCTGTGGGTGACCAGCCACAGCACCGGCGGGACGACGAGCGCCGCGGCCAGTGACATCCAGGTGGCGCCCGTCAGCACCAGCGACAGGGCGAGCACGCCGGGCGGTACCCGCAACAGCCGCCGGGACGGGGCCTCGCCGACCTCGTGCGCGGTCTCGGGTGCGAAACCGGCCGCCCTGGCGAGCAGTTCGGCCCGCAGTGTCCGTGCCTCGTCCGCGCCGAGGAAGGCCAGCTCGTCCTTCTTGTCGGTGCCTATGACGTCGAGTTTGAGCTTGGAGACGCCCGCGACCCGGGCCAGCAGCGGCTGGGTGATGTCGATGGCCTGGATCCGCTCCAGGCGGATGTGCGCGGTGCGGCGGAAGACGAGCCCGGTGCGGATGCGCAGTTCGCTCTCGGTCACCGCGAAGTGCGTGAACCACCAGGAGCAGAAGCCGTAGAGGGCGGCGGCCGGGACGAGCACGGCGAGGCCGATCAGCAGCGTGGTCGTGGTCAGCCGGGTCAGATGGCGCTGCGCCCCGTCGGGGTCGTGCACGGCCCAGCCGATGAGCACGGCGACCGGTGCCCAGGCGCGGCGCAGCGGTGTGACGGGGTGCAGCCGCCGCTCGGTCACCTCGGCGGCGGCCTCTGAGGCCTCGGCGGCCTCCGGCGTCGTCACAGCCCCGCCGACCGGGCTTCGCCCAGCTCGGTGAGCCGGTCGCGCAGCCGCTCCGCCTCGGCCGGGTCCAAGCCCGGGATGGTCGCGTCGGTGGCCGCGGCGGCCGTGTGCAGCTGCACGCTGGCCAGCCCGAAGTGCCGCTCGACGGGCCCGGACGTGACCTCGACCAGCTGCATCCGCCCGTACGGCACGACCGTCTCCTCGCGCCACAGCACGCCCCGGCTGATCAGCAGGTCGTCGGCCCGTTCGGCATACCGCCAGGAACGCCAGTTGCGCTCGATCATCACCCAGCCCCAGGCCAGCACGGCCAGCGGCGGCAGGGCGAAGGCGGCCCAGGCGGGACCGGCCAGCAGCCCCGGCAGCAGCCCGGCGGCCAGGGCGATCAGCCCGAACCACACGACCAGCAGCAGCCTGCGCATCTTCAGCAGGCCGGGCGGCAACGCGATCCACACCGGCTCGCCCCCGGCCGCCTCGACCGTGCCCTGTGCCCCGTCCGGTCCCGCCTCGTGCGGACTCCCCGTATCCATGGGGCCAGCGTACGTAGGAGAGACTGTGTCCATGACTCCTACGACGGAGACCATGGTCGGAATCGGCGGCGCCGCGGAGAGCACCGACATGGTGCTCAACATCGGACCGCAGCACCCGTCCACCCATGGCGTGCTGCGGCTGAAGCTCGTCCTGGACGGCGAGCGCATCAGGCGGGCGGAGCCGGTGATCGGCTACATGCACCGCGGCGCGGAGAAGCTGTTCGAGGCGCGCGACTACCGCCAGATCATCATGCTCGCCAACCGGCACGACTGGCTGTCGGCGTTCTCCAACGAGCTGGGCGTGGTCCTCGCCGTGGAGCGGATGCTCGGCATGGAGGTACCCGAGCGCGCGGTGTGGCTGCGCACGCTGCTCGCCGAGCTGAACCGGGTGCTCAACCACCTCATGTTCCTCGGCTCGTACCCGCTGGAGCTCGGCGGGATCACCCCGATCTTCTACGCCTTCCGGGAGCGCGAGGAGCTCCAGCACGTCATGGAGGAGATCTCCGGCGGGCGGATGCACTACATGTTCAACCGCGTGGGCGGCCTCAAGGAGGACCTGCCGGCCGGGTGGACCACGCGCGCGCGTACCGCGGTCGCCGACGTGCGCTCCCGGATGGACCGCTTCGACGACCTGGTGCTCGGAAACGAGATCTTCCGGGGCCGCACCCGGGGCGTCGGCACCCTCACGCCGGAGGCCGTGCAGGCGTACGGCGTGAGCGGGCCGATCGGGCGGGCCTCGGGCGTCGACTTCGACCTGCGCCGGGACGAGCCGTACCTCGCCTACGGCGAGCTGGGCGACGTCCTGAAGGTGGTCACCCGGCAGGAGGGCGACTGCCTCGCCCGCTTCGAGTGCCTCCTGGAGCAGACGCACAACGCGCTGGACCTGGCCGACGCCTGCCTCGACCGGCTGGCCGAGCTGCCGCCCGGGCCGGTCAACCAGCGGCTCCCGAAGGTCCTGAAGGCACCCGAGGGCCACACGTACGCGTGGACCGAGAATCCCCTCGGCATCAACGGCTATTACCTCGTCAGCAAGGGCGAGAAGACCCCGTACCGGCTGAAGCTGCGCTCGGCGTCGTACAACAACATCCAGGCGCTGACGGAGCTGCTGCCGGGGACGCTGGTCGCGGACATGGTGGCGATCCTGGGGTCGATGTTCTTCGTGGTCGGGGACATCGACAAGTAGGGGCTCACCCCGGGGGACGAGCAGGGGCTCACGCCGGGGACGAGCAGTGGTTCAGGCCGGGGACGAGCAGTGGTTCAGGCCGGGGACGAGCAGCGGCTCACCCCGCGGACGAGCAGCGGCTCACCCCGCGAACGGGTCAGGGATCCCGACCGGCTGCACCAGCCAGCCGAAGTCGCCGAGACCGCCCGCCGCGGTGAGCTCGGCGGCCTCACCGGCGCTCGCGAGGGCGCGTACATATGCGGCGGGGTCGGTGGAGGCCAGCGCGAGCCGGGGGCGTGCGCCGGTCACGTCCAGGGCGTGCAGTGCCTCGCGCTGGGGGAGCACGCGTCCGCCGGGCAGGGCGCACGCGTCCAGGGCGACATGGGCCGTGATGTCGCAGGAGCCGTCCGGGACGGGTGTGGTCTCGCGGCCTTCCCGGAACCCGGTGAGCGTGCCGAACGGCGGGCGGGTGTCCGCCGTGTGCGCGTAGTCCACGGCCACGGCGAGCCCCCGCCGGAGCGTCGCGACCGCCGCGTCCCAGGCCTCGTCCCGGGGCAGACCGATCTCGGCGCGCAGTCCCTCCTCGCCGGGCAGCGGCCACCACCGCTCCAGCCACCGCGCCGACGCCCCGCCCACCGGCTCCCCGAGCCGCTCGGTTCCGTCTTCGCGGACCATGACCAGGCGCGCGACGCCCGCGGCGTCCACCTCCGCGACCTCCACGGGCACGTTGTCCAGCCACTCGTTGGCGAACAGCAGCCCGGTCGTCCCTTCCGGGGGCGCGGCCAGCCACTCGATCCGGTGATCGAGCCCCGCGGGCCGCTCGGCGATCTCGACGGCGTACGCGCGGGTACGCGCCGCCACGTCGGCGGGGAGCGCGGCGAGCACCCCGCTCGTCAGCTCACCCCGCCCGGCCGCCATGTCGACGAAGTCCAGCACCGCGGGCCGCCCCAGCGCCTGGTCGACCCGGCACAGCAGCCGGGCCACGGCCCCCGCGAACAGCGGCGACGTGTGCACGGACGTCCGGAAATGCCCGGCCGGGCCCTCCACGCGCCGGTAGAAGCCCCCCGGCGCGTACAGAGCGTCCTGCGCCGCCGCACGCCACCCGCGCCACTCGTGCCACTCGTCCCTCGTCCCTGCCGTCACCGGGCCAGGCTATGTGGACACAACGCACGCAACTCCACCTTGCGGAGTACGCGCGCCCGGTACGGATCGGCCCTCCGGTTGACCCTGCACCTATCGCGCTTCCCTACGCTGGGTTACGTGCAGCGCCTCTATGACTTCCTCCGCAGGCACCCGACGTGGGTCGACGGCACCTGGGCCGTCGTTCTCCTCGGGATTTCGGTGCTGGGCGGGGTGGCGGGCGAGCGGATCGGCCCGTGGTCCATGGTCGTTCCGATCGCGGTGCTGCTGAGCCTGGTGGTCGCGTTGCGCCGGCGGATGCCGGAGAAGATGCTGCTGCTCGCGGTGGCGGTCGGCGTGGCGCAGATGGTCACCGACGTCGCGATCCTGCCCGCCGACTTCGCCATGCTGGTGATCGTCTACACCGTCGCGGTGGAAGGGGCCCGCTGGGCCTCCCGCTTCGCGCTGGTCGCCGGTCTGTGCGCGGCCCCTCTGGCGCAGCTGCGCTGGTCGAACGAGCAGACGGGGATCGCGGGCGACGCAGCCCTGGCCGTCCTCCAGACCGTCCCCTTCGCCCTCGCCTGGGTGCTCGGCGACTCCATCCGCACCCGCCGCGCCTACTTCGCACAGCTGGAGGAGAGGGCCGCCCGCCTGGAGAAGGAGCGCGAGGCACAGTCCAAGGTCGCCGTCGCCGCCGAACGGGCCCGGATCGCGCGCGAGTTGCACGACGTCGTCGCGCACAACGTCTCGGTGATGGTGGTTCAGGCCGACGGTGCCGCCTACGTCCTGGACGCCGCGCCCGACCAGGCGAAGAAGGCCCTGGAGACCATCTCCTCCACCGGCCGCCAGGCCCTCGCCGAGATGCGCCGCCTGCTCGGCGTGCTGCGCACCGGCGAGCACCAGGAGGCCGGCGAGTACGTACCGCAGCCCGACGTCCAGCAGATCGAGGACCTCGTCGAGCAGTGCCGCGGACACGGCCTGCCCGTCGACTTCAAGATCGAGGGCACGCCCCGCCCGCTGCCCAGCGGCGTCGAGCTCACCGCCTACCGCATCGTGCAGGAGGCGCTCACCAACACCCGCAAGCACGGTGGGCCGGGGGCGGGCGCGAGCGTGCGCCTGGTCTACTTCGACGACGGTCTCGGCCTGCTCGTCGAGGACGACGGCAAGGGCGCCCCGCACGAGCTGTACGAGGAGGGCGGGTTCGACGGGCAGGGCCACGGTCTGATCGGCATGCGCGAGCGGGTCGGTATGGTCGGCGGCACCCTGGACGCGGGCCCGCGCCCGGGCGGAGGATTCCGCATCAGTGCCCTGCTGCCGCTCAAACCCGCGCACTGACGGCGCCGCACGCCCCTCGCTGACACCTGTAACGACCCCTGAGACGATCCCGACATGGAAGAGGCCCGATGACGATCCGCGTGATGCTCGTCGACGACCAGGTGCTGCTGCGCACCGGGTTCCGGATGGTGCTCGCCGCCCAGCCGGACATGGAGGTCGTGGCGGAGGCGGGGGACGGCGTCGAGGCCCTCCAGGAACTGCGGACGACCGAGGTCGACGTGGTGCTGATGGACGTCCGCATGCCGAAGCTCGACGGAGTGGAGACGACCCGCCGGATCTGCGCGGACACCGACCCGCCGAAGGTGCTCATCCTGACCACCTTCGACCTCGACGAGTACGCCTTCTCCGGGCTGAAGGCGGGCGCCTCCGGCTTCATGCTCAAGGACGTCCCGCCGGCCGAGCTCCTGACCGCGATCAGGGCCGTGCACAGCGGGGACGCGGTCGTCGCGCCCTCCACCACCCGGCGGCTCCTGGACCGCTTCGCGCCCATGCTGCCGGGTACCAAGCAGCCCCAGCACAAGGAGCTGGAGCGGCTCACCGACCGTGAGCGCGAGGTCATGGTGCTGGTCGCGCAGGGTCTGTCCAACGGCGAGATCGCGGCGCGGCTGGTGCTGTCGGAGGCGACCGTGAAGACGCACGTGGGCCGCATCCTGACCAAGCTCGGGCTCAGGGACCGGGTGCAGGTCGTGGTGCTGGCCTACGAGACGGGGTTGGTGCGGGCCGGGGGGCACGGCTGAGCTGTCCGTGTCGGGCTGGTGCGGGCCGGGGGGCACGGCTGAGCTGTCGGTGTCGGGCTGGTGCGGGCCGGGGGCACGGCTGAGCTGTCGGTGTCGGGCTGGGTGCGGGCCGGGGGGACGGCTGAGCTGTCGGTGTCGGGCTGGGTGCGGGCCGGGGGGACGGCTGAGCTGTCGGTGTCGGGCTGGTGCGGGCCGGCGGGCACTGCTGACCTGCCGGTCCGACCCGACTGCGCCGCCCCGGCCGTGCCGGCCCGTCGGCGCGGGGCGGCGTGTCCGGCCGCGCCTCGGCCGCTGACCCTCCGGCGCGGGCCGGCTACCTGAGGATCCCTTCCAGGAACTCGCTGCCGAGCCGGGCCACCACCGTCACGTCCAGCTGGTGCAGCACGTAGCGGCCGCGGCGGCGGGTGGTGATCAGGCCCGCCTTCTTCAGCACGGCCAGATGCCGGGATATCTCCGGGGCCGTCATGCCGAGCACCTGCGCCAGCTCGCTGGTGGTGTGCGCGCTGCGGGCCAGATGGCGGCACATGCGCATCCGGACCTGATGGGACAGCGCGGTCATCCGCAGGGCCAGCTGTTCGAGCGTCTGCGGTACGGCGAGCTCCGGGGAGCCCACCGGGTAGTGCAGCACCGGCTGCCAGCCGTACCGGTGCAGGACCATCAGATGCGGCCAGCCGAGACTCGTCGGGACGAGCAGCAGGCCGCCGTCGCCCGTGGCCGTACGGCCGTCGCCCAGCTTGTCGACCGTGATCCGGGTGCCGGCGGCATCGAGCGTGATCGCCGGCGACACCGCGGCCAGCCCCTCGGCAAGGCCCTTGCGCCGCAGCAGATCCGTCTTGTGCCGGGCATCGGCCGCGAGCTGGTGGCGCAGCCGGGACCAGGCCTCCGCGAAGAACGCCTCCTCGCAGTCCCGCAGGAACTGCCGCAGCCAGGCCCGGATCCTGGGCGGGTCCGCCAGCAGCCGCTCACCGAAGCGCAGTTGCCGCGGTCCGCGCGCGGCGGCCAGCTCCAGTGCCCGGCGGCGCGTCTCCGGGTCGGAGAGCGTCGTCGGTCCGCTGTCGCCGTAGCAGGTGGCACAGGTGAACTCCAGTGCCGCGTCCACGAACTGCTCGTCGGACAGCTTGTCGAGCTGGTCCAGCTCCTCGGCGAGGGTCGCGCCCGGGAGCGTGCGTCGGTCCGGCAGGCCCGCCCAGGGCAGGAACAGATCCGAGAACGTCGTCCGCCACAGGAAGTCCGCCTCGCACATCCGGTCGGCCAGATGCGGGTCGAGCCGGGCCGTCACCCCCGTCACCCAGCCCTGCAGGCCCGGGTGGTGCGCCGGTTCGGACAGCGCGTGCAGGGCCATGCCGAGCTCGGCCAGGGGCGACGGCACGACGGCGACCGCCTCGGGCCGCAGCCCCTCGATGTCGATGTGCACGCTCATGCCCTCATGGTGCACCCGGCCACCGACAACGCCCCCGTCGATTGACGGGCCTGGTCAATCGACGCGACGCCGTTCCCGGTTCGGACGCACGGTGGGACCACCGGGGCAGCCGCGGAGCCTTCGGACCTCCATCACCCCGTCCCGCAGAGGCGATTCACCATGAGCATCACGCAGCAGTACCTCCTCGACACCTACCGCGCCCGGTCCCTCGGCGAGCCCGGCCCGCCCGCCCCCGGCACCGACGACTGGAAGGTCGTGCGGGAGTGGCGCGACGAACGGCACTTCCGCGCCGCCCTCGCGGACCGCCCGGCCCGACGCCGGCTCCGGGACGGCATGAGGAGGTGGCGGCGGCGCCCTACCTGACCTGCTCCGGCAGCCGGGCCACGAACTCCGCCACCGCCGCCTTCACGTCCTCGGCACTCCACTCCAGCCCATCGGCCCGCACATGCACCTCCGTGAGCGCCAGCCCGGGACCGCCCCGGTCCCAGCCATGGCCGAACAGGACGACCCCCGTCTCCTCGGCCATGCGGACCGCAGCCTCCGCGAGGACGTCCGGCTCGTACGGGAGCCACACCTGGAAGTCGTGGGTGTGCGGCACCTCCGGGTGCACGCGCGCCCACGGCACCCCGGCCGCCGCGAACGCCTCGCGCATCGCGGCGGCCACCACGCGCGCGTGTGCCACGTACTCCGGCAGCCGGGGCAGTTGGCGCTCCAGCCCGACCAGCGCCGACAGCACCGTGGGGAACTCCTGGAAGACCGTCCCGCCGTACCGGTGCCGCCAGGTCTTCGCCTCCTCGACGAGCTCCTTCGGGCCCGCGAGCGCCGCGCCGCCGAAAGCGTCCAGGGCCTTGTAGAACGACACGTAGACGCTGTCGGCCAGGCCCGCGATCTCCTCCAGCGGGCGGCCGAAGTGGACGGTGGACTCCCACAGGCGGGCCCCGTCGAAGTGCACCACGGCGTCCCGTTCCCGCGCGGCCTCGACGACCGCGGTGAGTTCCTCCCAGGAGGGCAGCACGAAACCGGCGTCCCTCAGGGGCAGTTCGAGCATCAACGCCCCGAAGGGCTCCTCGAAGTCGCGCACCTCGTCGGCGGTCGGCAGCCGCGGCTCGCTCGTCAGCCGCACCGGGCGCAGCCGGCCGACCTCGCTGAACGCGTTCCGCTCGTGCACCTCGGGATGGCTGAGCGCGTGCAGGGCGACGGTCGGGTTCCCGGTGCGGCCCGCCCAGCAGCGCAGGGCCACCTGCTGGGCCATCGTGCCCGTCGGGAAGAACGCGGCGGCTTCGGTGCCGAGCAGCCCGGCGACCTTCGTCTCCAGCGCCTCGACGACACCGTCGCCGTACACGTCGGACAACTGGTCGAGGTCGTGGACGGCCGCCGCCTCCTCCAGCAGCGCCAGGCGCTCCCGGAGGGTCTGCTGGAAGCCGAAGCGCGCGAACACGCGTCCGGCCCTGTGATGGGCGGCCAGCCGCCGCTCGCGCAGCCGCGCGACCCGGTCCCGGTCCGTCACCCCGTCGTCGCGTTCCGCCCTATCGGTCATGCCCCGGATCCTGCCCCGAGCGCGGGCGGCGGGGCATCCGCATTTCCGGACGCCCTGACGGGAATGCCGCACGGGCATGCACAGCCTGTGGATGGCCGAACGCCCCTCGAACCGATCGCGTTAACATGACGAGAAATCGTCCGGTACCCGGAGCGGACTGGAACGGGAAGGCCGCCGTCGAGTGAACACAACCCCACAGCCAGACCCCAAGGACCGCCCCGCGCGGCTCACCGTCGGCGTCGTCGGCGCCGGCCGTGTGGGCCCCGCGCTGGCGGCGTCCCTGCAGCTCGCCGGGCACCGCCCGGTCGCCGTCTCCGCGGTCTCGCAGGCCTCCCGGCGCCGCGCCGGGCTGCTGCTGCCCGACGTGCCGGTGATGCCGCCCGCCGAGGTCCTGAAGCGGGCCGACCTGGTGCTGCTGACCGTCCCCGACGACGCCCTGCCCGACCTCGTCACCGGCCTCGCCGACACCGGATCCGTCCGGCCGGGGCAGCTCCTCGTGCACACCTCGGGGCGGTACGGGGCGCGGGTCCTCGACCCGGCGCTGCGCGCGGGCGCCCTGCCGCTCGCCCTGCACCCGGCGATGACCTTCACGGGCACGCCCGTGGACGTCCAGCGGCTGGCCGGCTGCTCCTTCGGCGTCACCGCCCCCGAGGAGCTGCGCCTGGCCGCCGAGGCCCTGGTCATCGAGATGGGCGGCGAGCCGGAGTGGATCGCCGAGGAGAACCGGCCGCTCTACCACGCGGCGCTCGCCCTGGGCGCCAACCACCTGGTCACGCTGGTCGCCCAGTCCATGGAGCTGCTGAGCGCGGCCGGCGTGACGGCCCCCGACCGGATGCTCGGCCCGCTGCTCGGCGCGGCCCTGGACAACGCCCTGCGCTCCGGCGACGCGGCCCTCACCGGCCCGGTCGCGCGCGGCGACGCCGGCACGGTCGCCGCGCACGTCACGGAGCTGCGCCGGCACGCCCCCCAGACCGTCGCCGGGTACCTGGCGATGGCCCGGGCGACCGCCGACCGGGCCCTGGCCCACGGCCTGCTGAAGCCGGAACTGGCCGAGGACCTCCTCGGGGTACTCGCCGACGGAACCGACGGCACCGAAGGCACCGAAGGGGACGCCCGATGACCGCCACCCTGCTGAGCACCGCCGGCGACCTGCACGCACGCGCCCGTACGGGCCGCCGCGCCGTGGTGATGACCATGGGCGCGCTGCACGAGGGCCACGCCACGCTGATCCGCACCGCGCGCACCATCGCCGGTCCGGACGGTGAGGTCGTGGTCACCGTCTTCGTCAATCCGCTCCAGTTCGGCCAGGGCGAGGACCTCGACCGCTACCCGCGCACCCTGGACGCCGACGTCGAGCTCGCCGGACGGTCGGGCGCAGACGTCGTGTTCGCCCCCTCCGTGGACGAGGTGTACCCGGGCGGTGAGCCCCAGGTCCGCATCACCGCGGGCCCCATGGGCGGGCGACTGGAGGGCGCCTCCCGCCCCGGCCACTTCGACGGCATGCTCACCGTCGTCGCCAAGCTGCTGCACCTCACCCGCCCCGACGTCGCCCTGTACGGCCAGAAGGACGCCCAGCAGCTCGCCCTGATCCGTCGCATGGTGCGGGACCTGAACTTCGGCGTGGAGATCGTCGGCGTGCCCACCGTCCGCGAGGAGGACGGCCTGGCCCTGTCCAGCCGCAACCGCTACCTGTCGGCCGCCGAGCGGCGCACCGCCCTCGCCCTGTCCGGTGCCCTGTTCGCGGGCCAGGACCGGCATGCCGCACAGGAGGCGCTGCGGGCCCGGGCGCGCGAGGTGCCCGCCACGCGCGCGCGTGCCGAGGCGCTCAGCGCCATAGGGGAGTCCCGTGCGGCGGCCGACGCACACGCCGTGGCGACGGCCGTCCCCGGCGGCCCGGCGGCCGTCCGCGCCGCCGCCCGCCTGGTCCTGGACGAGGCCGCCCGCCTCGAACCCCCGCTCGCGCTGGACTACCTCGCCCTGGTGGATCCGTCCGACTTCACCGAGATCGAGGACGACTTCACGGGCGAGGCGGTCCTCGCCGTCGCCGCCCGGGTCGGGTCGACCCGGCTGATCGACAACGTCCCGCTCACCTTCACACGTTTCGGAGCCGCCTCGTGACCACCACAGGCATACGACTGCACGCGCCCGCCGCCGGGTGGTCCATCGCCGCGGACGTGGTCGTCGTCGGCTCCGGCGTCGCCGGACTGACCGCGGCCCTGCGCTGCGAGGCCGCGGGCCTGCGGACGGTCGTCGTCACCAAGGCCCGGCTCGACGACGGCTCCACCCGCTGGGCCCAGGGCGGCATCGCCGCGGCCCTCGGCGAGGGCGACACCCCCGAACAGCATCTCGACGACACGCTCGTCGCGGGCGCCGGCCTGTGCGACGAGGACGCGGTCCGCCTCCTCGTCACCGAGGGCCCCGACGCCGTACGCCGCCTCATCGAGACCGGCGCCCGGTTCGACGAGTCCGAGGGCGAGCTGGCACTGACCCGCGAGGGCGGCCACCACCGCCGCCGCATCGCCCACGCCGGCGGCGACGCCACCGGCGCCGAGATCTCCCGCGCCCTGGTCGAGGCCGTCCGCGCGCGGGGCATGCGCACCGTCGAGAACGCGCTCGTCCTGGACCTCCTCACGGACGCCGAGGGCCACACGGCCGGTGTCACCCTGCACGTCATGGGGGAGGGCCAGCACGACGGCGTGGGGGCCGTCCACGCCCCCGCGGTGGTCCTCGCCACCGGCGGCATGGGCCAGGTCTTCTCCGCCACCACCAACCCGGCGGTGTCGACGGGCGACGGCGTGGCGCTCGCGCTGCGGGCCGGCGCGGAGGTCAGCGACCTGGAGTTCGTCCAGTTCCACCCGACCGTGCTGTTCCTCGGCCCGGACGCGGAGGGCCAGCAGCCCCTGGTCTCCGAGGCCGTACGCGGCGAGGGCGCCCACCTGATCGACGCCGACGGCGTGCGCTTCATGGTGGGGCAGCACGAACTGGCCGAACTCGCCCCCCGCGACATCGTCGCCAAGGGCATCACGCGGCGCATGCTGGAGCAGGACGCCGAGCACATGTTCCTCGACGCCCGGCACTTCGGCGCCGAGATGTGGGAGCACCGCTTCCCGACGATCCTCGCCGCCTGCCGCGCCCACGGCATCGACCCGGTCACCGCGCCCATCCCGGTCGCCCCGGCCGCCCACTACGCCTCCGGCGGCGTCCGCACCGACTCCCACGGCCGGACGACCGTCCCCGGCCTCTACGCCTGCGGCGAGGTGGCCTGCACCGGCGTGCACGGAGCCAACCGCCTGGCGTCCAACTCCCTGCTCGAAGGCCTCGTCTACGCCGAGCGCATCGCGGCCGACATCGCGGCGCGGGGCCTGCACGCGCGCGTGCCCCAGCCGGTCCCGCACCCGGAGATCCCCGAGCACCCCCTGCAGACCCCCGAAGCCCGCTTCACGATCCAGCGGATCATGACGGCAGGGGCGGGCGTCCTGCGCTCGGCGGGCTCCCTCACCAAGGCCGCCGACCAGCTCCAGCGCCTGCACACCGACGCCCGGGAGGCCCTCGCCGAGAACGGCAAGACGGCCGAGGCCGGTGTCGACACCTGGGAGGCCACCAACCTCCTGTGCGTGGCCCGCGTCCTGGTCGCCGCCGCCCTGCGGCGCGAGGAGACCCGGGGCTGCCACTGGCGCGAGGACCGCCCCGAGCGCGACGACAGCACCTGGCGCCGCCACATCGTCGTGACCCTGAACCCGGACCGCACGCTGGCCGTGCACACCACGGACACCACAGACTTCCCCCCGACCCTCCCCACCCAGGCCCCCCAGGAGCAGTGACCGACGTGAGCACCCCCGACCTTCCCCTCGCCTCCACCGGAGGCTGCTCAGACGGCTGCGCCTGCGGCGCGGACGACGAGGCATACCTGGAGTGCGGCCTGGACCCCGCACTCGCCCAGCTCCTGGCCGACGCCGGCCTCGACCCCGTCGAGGTCGAGGACATCGCCAACGTGGCCCTCCAGGAGGACCTGGCCCACGGCGTGGACGTGACGACGGTGGCGACCATCCCCGAGGGCGCGGTGGCCACGGCCGACTTCACCGCACGCGAGGCGGGCACGGTGGCCGGCCTGCGCGTCGCCGAGGCGGTCATCTCGGTGGTCTGCGAGGAAGAGCTGGAGATCGAGCGCCACGCCGAGGACGGCGACCGCGTCGAAGCCGGCCAGAAGCTCCTCTCCGTCACCACCCGCACCCGCGACCTCCTCACGGCCGAGCGCAGCGCGCTGAACATCCTGTGCCGCCTGTCGGGCATCGCGACGGCCACGCGCGCGTGGGCAGACGTCCTGGACGGCACGAAGGCCAGGGTCCGCGACACCCGCAAGACCACGCCGGGCCTGCGCTCCCTGGAGAAGTACGCGGTCCGCTGCGGCGGCGGCGTCAACCACCGCATGTCCCTCTCCGACGCGGCCCTCGTCAAGGACAACCACGTGGTCGCGGCGGGCGGTGTCGCCCAGGCCTTCCAGGCGGTGCGCGAACGCTTCCCGGACGTGCCCATCGAGGTCGAGGTCGACACCCTGGACCAGCTCCGCGAGGTCCTGGACGCCGGCGCCGACCTGATCCTGCTGGACAACTTCACTCCGGGCGAGTGCGCGGAGGCCGTCGCCGTCGTCCAGGGCCGTGCCGCCCTGGAGGCCTCGGGCCGCCTCACCCTGGTCAACGCCAAGGCCTATGCGGACACCGGCGTCGACTACCTCGCCGTCGGAGCCCTCACCCACTCCTCGCCGATCCTGGACATCGGCCTGGACCTGCGGCCGGCGGAGTAGGGGCGGGTACGGGTCATGCTGCTGACGATCGACGTAGGAAACACCCACACCGTCCTCGGCCTGTTCGACGGCGATGAGATCGTCGAACACTGGCGCATCTCCACGGACGCGCGCCGCACCGCCGACGAACTGGCGGTCCTCCTCCAGGGCCTGATGGGCATGCACCCGCTTCTCGGCGACGAACTGGGCGACGGCATCGACGGCATCGCCATCTGCGCCACCGTCCCCTCGGTCCTGCACGAACTCCGCGAGGTGACCCGCCGCTACTACGGCGACGTGCCCGCGATCCTCGTCGAGCCGGGCGTCAAGACGGGCGTGCCGATCCTCATGGACAACCCCAAGGAGGTCGGCGCCGACCGCATCATCAACGCGGTCGCGGCGGTCGAGCTCTACGGCGGCCCGGCCATCGTCGTCGACTTCGGCACGGCGACGACGTTCGACGCGGTCAGCGCGCGAGGGGAGTACGTCGGCGGGGTCATCTCGCCCGGCATCGAGATCTCCGTGGAGGCCCTGGGCGTCCGCGGCGCCCAGCTCCGCAAGATCGAGGTGGCCCGGCCGCGCAACGTCATCGGCAAGAGCACGGTCGAGGCGATGCAGTCCGGCGTCATCTACGGCTTCGCCGGCCAGGTCGACGGCGTGGTCAACCGCATGGCCCGTGAGCTGTCGGAGGACCCGGACGACGTCACCGTCATCGCGACGGGCGGGCTGGCCCCGATGGTGCTGGGCGAGTCGTCGGTGATCGACGAGCACGAACCGTGGCTGACGCTGATCGGGCTGCGCCTGGTGTACGAGCGGAACGTGTCGCGCATGTGAGGTGCCGACGGGGGCGGGCGGGCGCTCTGGGCGAGACGAGTGGTCCCCCGCGCCACACCCGCCCCCTGTGCGCAAATTGTCTGATTAGCGCGTATCGTCGCCGCATGCCCACGCCATACGGATCCCGCGGCGGCATGGCGTTCGGCGTGGAGGAGCTGCGTGTGCTCCGCCGCGCTCTCGCCCTTGCCCTCCACCCCACCCCCGCCTCGGCCGAAGACGTCCAGGACTGTCTCCGTCTCGCAGAGTCGCTCGACGAGGCGCTGCGGGAGGGGGTCAGGCTGCGTGCCTTCCTCGTGGCCGACCTGGGCCGGTACCGCGCCGCCCTCCCCGGCACCGCCGCCGGCTACCTCGCACTCCTGGACGAGGCCCTGGGCGCCGGTTACCGCCCCCTCCCCGACGACCTCGCCGCCCTGCGCGCCCTGCGCGGCAATCCCGCCGCAGCGGCCCTCCTGGGCCGCTGTACGCCCACCCCTGTGGCCGCCGCGCCCGCCCCGGTGGCCGCGGTTCCCGGCTCCCGCACCCGCACCCGCACCCGTCTCCTGGCGATCCCCGGCGGCCGCCGCGCCCCCGGTGACGCCGTCGAGGGCGGCCCGGAGAAGCAGCCCGAGAAGAAGCCCGTACGCAAGCCGGCGCCCCCCAAGCCCGCCCCGGCCCCCGCCCCCGGCACCCCCAAGCCCTCCCGCCCGATCCCCACGCCGGGCGAGGTCTTCCCGCGCCGCAAGCCGGCCCCGCCACCACCCGCGAACCCCCAGCAGCTCGCCGCGGGCTGACGTGGCTACCCTGGATCCATGGACTACGTCTCCGCGCTGCTGCCCCCGGCCGTCATGGCCGTCTTCTTCATCGGCGTGATCCGGGTGATCGTGAAGACCCAGGGCGGCGCCAACAAGGCCAAGGAGGACGCGGCCGTGGACGCCGCCCTCGCGCGCGTGGAGGGCGCCCGCCAGTCCGGCGCGGCGCCCTCGAAGACCGACGCCTGACCCACACCCTCCCGAGGGCGTACGACTCGGCGGACCCGCACCCCGCGGCGCCCGCACCGCCGAGCCGTACGCCCTTTTTGTTCCTGTTCGCCGGTGAAGCGCACGTCCGCCACGCCATTACCGGGATCTCCCACTATTGTTCTGAGCTGTGCCTCGCCCATTGGGAGAACTCGAAGACGCGGTCATGTCGCGGGTGTGGAAGTGGAACCGCCCGGTGACCGTTCGAGAAGTCCTGGAAGATCTTCAGAAGGAGCGGTCCATCGCGTACACCACCGTGATGACCGTTTTGGACAATCTCCATCAGAAGGGCTGGGTGCGCCGCGAGGCGGAAGGCCGCGCCTATCGATATGAGGCGGTCTCCACCCGTGCCGCCTACGCAGCGGCCCTGATGAACGACGCCTGGTCGCAGAGCGACAACCCCGCCGCCGCTCTCGTCGCCTTCTTCGGCATGATGAGCGAGGAACAACGGCGGTCTCTCAGAGATGCCGTACGGATCGTGCAGGGCCCGGAAACCCAGGAACCGACCGAACCGTCGGAATCCGCGGAACGGGCCGAACGGCCGGAACGCGGGGAAGGCCCCGAGGAGAACCCCGCCTCCGCTCAGGACCTCGGCGGGCGATAGCGTCCCGCCATGTCCGCGAAGAGCCCCGAAGCCACCGCAAAAGCCATCACCGTCCGGCGGGCCCGCACCAGCGATGTCCCGGCCGTGCGCAGCCTCCTTGACGCCTACGTGCGCGGCCGCATCCTGCTCGACAAAGCGACGGTGACGCTTTACGAGGACATCCAGGAGTTCTGGGTCGCGGAACGGGACGACAACGCCGAGGTCGTCGGCTGCGGTGCGCTGCACGTGATGTGGGAAGACCTCGCGGAAGTCCGCACTCTCGCGGTGAAGCCCGGCCTGAAGGGCGCGGGCGTCGGGCACCGGGTGCTGGAGAAGTTGCTGCAGACCGCCCGCTGGCTCGGTGTTCGCCGCGTTTTCTGTCTGACCTTCGAAGTCGACTTCTTCACCAAGCACGGCTTCGTGGAGATCGGCGAGACACCCGTCGACACAGATGTCTACGCGGAGCTGCTGCGTTCCTATGACGAGGGCGTCGCGGAGTTCCTGGGACTCGAACGAGTGAAACCGAACACCTTGGGCAACAGCCGGATGCTTCTGCATCTGTGATCGTCGGGCGCTAGTCGGTCCAAGAGGGCCGGGCAGGTTCGTCAAGGCATATTCCGCGGGGCCGCCCCTGCCCCGGTGCCCTATGTCCGAAACGCGCACGTTTCCGGACCGAGCCCGGGCTGCCGGTCTCTGCCGGGGGTTTGTGTTTTTCCGGCAAAAGCGGTTTGCTTTCCGAGGTACTGCAGTACTGCATATAACAGGGGACGGCGATACGGCGGACGCCGGCACACCCCGGCCCTGAAGATATCGATGAAAGGAAATCCGGTGGCACAGAAGGTTCAGGTCCTTCTTGTCGACGACCTCGACGGTGGCGAGGCGGACGAGACCGTGACGTTCGCGCTGGACGGCAAGACGTACGAGATCGATCTCACCACCTCCAATGCGGACAAGCTCCGTGGCCTTCTCGAGCCTTACGTGAAGGGCGGTCGTCGTACCGGAGGCCGTGCTTCGGGCGGGCGCGGAAAGACGCGCGCGGCTTCGAGCGGCAGCCAGGACACCGCGGCGATCCGCGCCTGGGCGAAGGAGAACGGCTACGAGGTCAACGACCGCGGCCGTGTTCCGGCGACCATCCGCGAGGCTTACGAGAAGGCCAACGGCTGAACAGCGGCATCACCGACCCTGCGCACGCATGGCCGGCGGCTGGGCGCAGGGGCGCCGCAGCCGGATCCGGTGGCACTGTGTGGCCATCGTGTTCACCAGCCGCACGAGATCGGGGGCGTCCCCAGCGCCCCCCGGCGCCGACAGCGTCGGCAGCGAGGCCTCGACCTCGCATCCCGGCTCGGGGGGCCGCAGCCACACGGCGGCCCCCTGGGAACCGACCCGGTCCGGCGGAAACGGCCGGTCGACGGGAGAACCGGGACCAGGGGGCGGTGACCCGTCCCTGAACGGTGTGTCCGCACCGCAGGCCGAGAGGGCATCCGCCGTTACGGCGCCCGACGCGCACGGATCGCGCGACAGCAGCGCCGCCCTCTCCTCGTGAGACACCGGGGGCGACGGCGCCGCCATGAGGCCGCCCGCACCGACCGCCGCCAGATCCAGCGGCAGGCCTCCCCAGTCCAGCCACTCCAGCAGCCCGGGAAGTTCCTCGGCGCTGCCCGCGGCCACCAGGAACAGCATCCGGTCACCGTGGAGGGCGACGGGAGAGCCCGGGTCCCGGCGGCGCAGCGCCGCGTGCCCCGCCCGCGCCGGCACGTCCAGGACGTCGTAGCGCACCCCCACCACCAGCCGCAGGGGATCGCCGGGCACCGTCGGCCAGCCCAGTTCGTTCTCGTACCACCGCCGGACCTGACCGCTCGCGGGACGGATCGTGCCCGGGCCGCTCGCGGCGGGGGCGGACGGGTCGAGCGGCCGGCGGGGGAGCGGGAGGGCCGGGGACGCGGACGCGATCACGGGACGAGGGGCGCCGAACATGCCAAGTGCAACAGCGGGAAAGCCGTGCGAGTTACGCTGGGTGGCGCCGTGGACGCACAGAGTGGCGAATCGAGGGCGCGAAAGGGGTGCGGGGAGGCGCAAGGTTGTTCGCCCGTAGCGGAGGGAACGGGGGCGCTCGGCATGGACTTCCGGTCCCCGCGGGTAAGACATCCCTAGTGGGAGGGGGCGACACGCAGAAAAGGACGTCTCACGTTCGCCATCGGCGTACTGGCGAGTGGGGTATCTGCCTGGCCTGCGGGAACATCGTCTCGCACCATCGGGTTGGAGCAGATGTCGGCGTTCGGGGTCAGGAGGCCAAGGACGGTGTCGGCAGTTGGAATGAGCGGTCCCCGCTTGCGGGACTAAGCTGCGGAAGGACAGGGAGGGGAAGTTCCCCCCACTGCCTGACCGCTCTGAGGAGCGATTAACGATGTTCGAGAGGTTCACCGACCGCGCGCGGCGGGTTGTCGTCCTGGCTCAGGAAGAAGCCCGGATGCTCAACCACAACTACATCGGCACTGAGCACATCCTCCTGGGCCTGATCCACGAGGGTGAAGGTGTCGCCGCCAAGGCCCTTGAGAGCCTCGGGATTTCGCTCGAGGCGGTCCGCCAGCAGGTGGAGGAGATCATCGGCCAGGGCCAGCAGGCCCCGTCCGGCCACATCCCCTTCACCCCCCGTGCCAAGAAGGTCCTGGAGCTGTCGCTCCGCGAGGCCCTTCAGCTGGGCCACAACTACATCGGCACGGAGCACATCCTGCTCGGCCTGATCCGCGAGGGCGAGGGCGTCGCCGCCCAGGTCCTCGTCAAGCTGGGCGCAGATCTGAACCGGGTGCGGCAGCAGGTGATCCAGCTGCTCTCCGGTTACCAGGGCAAGGAGACCGCCACCGCCGGCGGTCCTGCCGAGGGCACCCCCTCCACGTCCCTGGTCCTCGACCAGTTCGGCCGGAACCTCACCCAGGCCGCTCGTGAGTCCAAGCTCGACCCGGTCATCGGGCGCGAGAAGGAGATCGAGCGGGTCATGCAGGTGCTGTCCCGCCGTACCAAGAACAACCCGGTGCTGATCGGTGAGCCCGGCGTCGGCAAGACCGCCGTCGTCGAGGGCCTCGCCCAGGCCATCGTCAAGGGCGAGGTGCCCGAGACCCTCAAGGACAAGCACCTCTACACCCTGGACCTCGGCGCGCTGGTCGCCGGCTCCCGCTACCGCGGTGACTTCGAGGAGCGCCTGAAGAAGGTACTCAAGGAGATCCGCACCCGCGGCGACATCATCCTGTTCATCGACGAGCTGCACACGCTGGTCGGTGCGGGTGCCGCCGAGGGCGCCATCGACGCCGCTTCCATCCTGAAGCCGATGCTGGCCCGCGGTGAGCTGCAGACCATCGGCGCGACCACGCTGGACGAGTACCGCAAGCACCTGGAGAAGGACGCCGCTCTCGAGCGCCGCTTCCAGCCCATCCAGGTCGCGGAGCCGTCCCTGCCGCACACGATCGAGATCCTCAAGGGTCTCCGTGACCGGTACGAGGCCCACCACCGCGTCTCCATCACGGACGAGGCGCTGGTCCAGGCCGCCACGCTGGCCGACCGGTACATCTCGGACCGCTTCCTGCCGGACAAGGCGATCGACCTGATCGACGAGGCCGGTTCCCGGATGCGCATCCGCCGGATGACCGCGCCGCCGGACCTGCGCGAGTTCGACGAGAAGATCGCCGGCGTCCGCCGCGACAAGGAGTCCGCGATCGACTCGCAGGACTTCGAGAAGGCCGCCTCCCTGCGCGACAAGGAGAAGCAGCTCCTCGCCGCCAAGGCCAAGCGGGAGAAGGAGTGGAAGGCCGGCGACATGGACGTCGTCGCCGAGGTCGACGGCGAGCTGATCGCCGAGGTCCTCGCCACCGCCACCGGTATCCCGGTCTTCAAGCTGACCGAGGAGGAGTCCTCCCGCCTGCTGCGCATGGAGGAGGAGCTCCACAAGCGGGTCATCGGCCAGAACGACGCCGTCAAGGCGCTGTCGAAGGCGATCCGCCGTACGCGTGCCGGTCTGAAGGACCCGAAGCGCCCCGGTGGCTCGTTCATCTTCGCCGGCCCGTCCGGTGTCGGTAAGACCGAGCTGTCCAAGGCGCTCGCCGAGTTCCTCTTCGGCGACGAGGACGCGCTGATCTCCCTCGACATGTCGGAGTTCAGCGAGAAGCACACGGTCTCGCGTCTCTTCGGTTCGCCCCCCGGCTACGTGGGCTACGAGGAGGGCGGCCAGCTGACCGAGAAGGTCCGCCGCAAGCCGTTCTCGGTCGTGCTGTTCGACGAGGTCGAGAAGGCCCACCCGGACATCTTCAACTCGCTGCTGCAGATCCTGGAGGACGGTCGCCTGACCGACTCCCAGGGCCGGGTCGTGGACTTCAAGAACACGGTCATCATCATGACGACCAACCTCGGCACCCGGGACATCTCCAAGGGCTTCAACCTGGGCTTCGCGGCCCAGGGCGACACGAAGTCCAACTACGAGCGCATGAAGAACAAGGTCTCGGACGAGCTCAAGCAGCACTTCCGGCCCGAGTTCCTCAACCGCGTCGACGACGTGGTCGTCTTCCCGCAGCTCAGCCAGGCCGACATCCTCAAGATCGTCGACCTGATGATCGACAAGGTCGACGAGCGCCTGAAGGACCGGGACATGGGCATCGAGCTCTCCCAGTCCGCCAAGGAGCTGCTGGCCAAGAAGGGCTACGACCCGGTGCTGGGTGCGCGTCCGCTGCGTCGCACCATCCAGCGCGAGATCGAGGACTCGCTGTCGGAGAAGATCCTCTTCGGCGAGCTGCGCCCCGGTCACATCGTGGTCGTCGACACGGAGGGCGAGGGCGAGACCAAGACCTTCACCTTCCGCGGCGAGGAGAAGGCGGCTCTTCCGGACGTCCCGCCGATCGAGCAGGCGGCGGGCGGCACGGGTCCGAACCTGAGCAAGGACGCCTGAGCGTAACGACCCACTGAGAGGGGCCGGTGCTGAACAGCACCGGCCCCTCTCGCATGTCTGCGGGCTAGGAGAGCTGCCCGTCGTAGTCCGGCAGCTTGAACGTCCTCTCGGCGTGGCCGCCCGACAGGTCGGTGGCGCTGTTGCCGATGTTCGCGATGATCGTGTAGCCCTTCTTCTCGACGTCGATGCGCTGGGCCGTCTTGTAGTCGGCGACGTTCTTGAAGAGGTCGATGAAGTTGCGGACGTAGAGTCCGGAGACCTGGTAGCCGGTCTGCTTCAGGTTGTACTGGGTGAACGAGGCGATGATGTCCGGCCGGGCGGTCACGAAGAACAGGGCGACGCCGCGCTCCTGTGCGTATCTTGCGGCCGCCAGGACCGGCTTGTTGGCCGGCTGCGGATAGGCGAAGCCGAAGTCCGTCTCCAGCGTCGTGTTGTCGATGTCGAAGACGATCGCCTGCTTCTCGCCCGGCTTCTGGGCCGCGATCCGCTGCTTCAGGTAGGGCAGCGCCTGGTCCATCACGGCCTGGCAGTCCTTCTGCCAGGTGTCGTAGTCGACGTCCGCGGCCGTGGCCGTGGCCGTGGCGGTGGTCGTGGGGGCCCGGGCGGCGGTCGCGGCGTCGGCCGGTGCGGCCATCGCCACGAGGGCTGCCGCCGAGACGGCGGTCACTGATGCGCGGCGCAACCAGGGGCGTCGGGTCTGCATGTCGTGGGGGTCCTCTCACGTCCGTGACGCTGTCAACATGTCGTGTGCATGCTTGCGCTCGAGGGTGGCGTGAGGGGAACCGTAGGGTTACCGGACGGTAGGCGCCTAGAGGCCTGCGCCACATTTTCGGAATGGCCGAAGAGGGTCCCCGGTGACATGGCGCACAGGCGATATGTCCGTTACTAGCCGGAATAGTGGATAACGGACAGGGAGAAAAGGGATTCTTCCCCCGTGGCGCGGGTGGAAGTGCTGGCTAGTGTCCTGATTCGTCCCGAATGACTGCTGTGTCAAGAGACGTAGAACACTGACCCAAATTACTAACTAGCGTCGTAGATCACGCTTTTGGGAGTTTGTCGGGCTTCGGGTTACCAAGGGATGGCCACACGGCGAGCGGTTGTGAGCCGGGTGGTTTTCTCCGTCCCCTTCCATACGAGGTTTCGATGTCCCAGCGCGTCACGTCCCGTTCTTCCCGTACGTCCCAGCTCCGCACCCGTGCGACCGTGCTGGCCGCCGGCCTTGGTGTCTCGGTCGCACTGGGAGCCGGGGTCGCGTCCGCCGCCGACACCACGGCCGCGTCCGGGGCCGCCGGTGCCGTCCAGGCGCAGGCCGCCGCCCAGGCCAAGGCCGCCAAGGCCGAGGCCGCGAAGACTGAGAAGGCCGCCAAGGCCGCCGCCGCCAAGAAGGCGGCCGAGAAGAAGGCCGCTGCCAAGAAGGCGGCTGCCAAGAAGGCCAAGCCGTCCTGGGTCGACCCGGTGAAGAAGTACACGCTCTCCGCGAGCTTCGCCCAGAACGGCGGCATGTGGGCGCACAAGCACAGCGGCCAGGACTTCGCCGTGCCGAGCGGTACGCAGGTCGTCGCCGCCCACGGCGGCACCGTGGTCAAGGCCGGCGGCAACGGTGCCGGTGACGGTCCCGCGTACGGCAACGCCATCGTCATCAAGCACGGCAACGGCACGTACTCCCAGTACGCCCACCTGTCGAAGGTCAAGGTGCACATCGGCCAGATCGTCAAGACCGGCCAGGAGATAGCCAAGTCCGGCAACACCGGCAACTCCAGCGGCCCGCACCTGCACTTCGAGATCCGTACGACCCCGAACTACGGCTCGGCGGTCGACCCGGTGAAGTTCCTGCGCGCCAAGGGCGTGACGGTCTGACCCGCGTGAGCGCGCAGGCCTAGGAGCCCCCGGCTCCCCGGTGGGCCTGGGTCACCAGGTCCGTGGCGACCTCGAGGACGGCTTTGTTCTTCTCCTCGGGGTCGTCTCCCATGTCCTGGAGCAGGAACATGCCCGCGTGCAGCGTGAAGATCGCGCTGGCGCAGCGGACCTGGTCGACCAGGTCCGCGTCCGGGTCGACGATGATGTCGCGCAGACTGTGGATGCGCGCCTTGAAGGACTCGCCGATCCGCAGG
This sequence comes from Streptomyces sp. NPDC037100, assembly GCF_055606225.1. Classification (NCBI taxonomy): domain Bacteria; kingdom Bacillati; phylum Actinomycetota; class Actinomycetes; order Kitasatosporales; family Streptomycetaceae; genus Streptomyces; species Streptomyces sp. NPDC037100. The sequence goes on from NZ_JBVJSX010000003.1 coordinate 877,116, forward strand.
TCCCGTACCGTCGCCTGGTTCTCGTGCATGAAGCGGAACAGTGGCGCCGCCTCGGCGAGCGTGTCGGCGTAGCGGCGGATGATCTCCTGCTTGGTCGCGAGGGTGGGCGGCTGCTGCCGGCCCCAGTCGATCAGGTCCTCGATCGGCTGGGTGAGGTCCTCGAAGATGCTGACGAGGATCTCTTCCTTCGTCTTGAAGTGGTAGTAGAGCGCCGCCTTGGTGACCTCCAGGTGCTCCGCGATCTCGCGCAGGGAGGTCTTCTCGTAGCCGTGCTCGGCGAAGAGTTCGAGGGCCACGTCCTGGATGCGCCGGCGGGTGTTCCCGCGGCGCCGCTGCCTGGTGCCGTCCATGGTGCCGCCCATCCTCCTACGCCGCCCGCTTTCCATAAAACTTACTTGACGCCCGGCTAGTTCCGCGGCTAGCTTCCGAGTGTAGTCACTAGCCGGTCGACAAGTAAGTAGCGGTAGCTGGGGGAGTGGGAAGCGATGGCGGACAGGACGGACACACCGGCGGCAGACGCCGCCGGGGAGAAGCAGCCCAAGAGCGTACGGGTCGTGCTGCTCGCACTGATGATCGCGATGATGCTCGCGATGCTCGACAACATGATCATCGGTACCGCCATGCCGACGATCGTCGGTGAGCTGGGCGGGCTCGAACACCTCTCCTGGGTCGTCACCGCCTACACCCTCGCGACCGCGGCCTCCACCCCGCTGTGGGGCAAGCTCGGCGACCTGTACGGCCGCAAGGGCACGTTCCTGTCGTCCATCGTGATCTTCCTGATCGGTTCCGCGCTCAGCGGCATGGCCCAGAACATGGGCGAGCTGATCGGCTTCCGCGCGGTGCAGGGCCTCGGCGCCGGCGGTCTGATGGTCGGCGTCATGGCGATCATCGGTGACCTGATCCCGCCCCGGGAGCGCGGCAAGTACCAGGGCATGATGGCCGGTGTCATGGCGCTCGCGATGATCGGCGGCCCGCTGGTCGGCGGCACGATCACCGACAACTGGGGCTGGCGCTGGGCCTTCTACATCAACCTGCCGCTCGGCGTGGTCGCGCTGATCGCCGTCAGTGCCGTGCTGCACCTGCCGAGGAAGCGCTCCAAGGCGCGGATCGACTACCTGGGCGCCGCGCTGCTGACCGTCGGCATCACCGCGATCGTGCTGGTGACGACGTGGGGCGGCACGGAGTACGCGTGGAGCTCCGCGCGGATCATGGAGCTGATCGGCATGGGGGTGGCCGCGCTGGTCGGGTTCGTGTTCTGGCAGACCCGGGCCGCGGAGCCGGTGGTGCCCCTGCACATCTTCCGCAGCCTGAACTTCACGCTGATGTCGGTCATCGGTTTCATCACCGGCTTCGTGATGTTCGGTGCCACGCTCTTCCTGCCGCTGTACCAGCAGTCCGTGCAGGGTGCTTCCGCGACCAACTCCGGGCTGCTGCTCCTGCCGATGCTCGGCGCGATGCTGGTGACCTCGATGGTCGCCGGGCGGGTGACCACGAACACCGGCAAGTACAAGGTCTTCCCGGTCGTCGGCAGCGCGCTGATGATCGTCGGGCTGTACCTGCTGTCCACGATGGACACCGGCACCTCCCGTCTGACGTCCGGCATCTTCATGGCCGTGGTCGGGCTCGGCATGGGCTGTCTGATGCAGATCACCATGCTGGTCGCGCAGAACAGCGTGGAGATGAAGGACATGGGCGTCGCGTCCTCCTCCACCACGCTGTTCCGCACCCTCGGCTCCTCCTTCGGCGTCGCGATCATGGGTGCGCTGTTCAACAACCGTGTCCAGGACGTCATGAGCGAGCGGGCCGGTGCGCTGGGCTCCAAGGTGACCGAGCAGTCGGCTCAGCTCGACGCGAAGAGCCTGCAGAAGCTGCCGGTGCTCGTCCGGGAGGCGTACCAGCACGCGGTCTCCGCCGGCACGCACTCGGCGTTCCTGCTCGGTGCCGTGGTGGCGGTGGTCGCCCTCGTGGCGGCCGTGTTCGTGAAGGAGGTGCCGCTGAAGGGAGCGGGACCGACGGCATCGGACGACGGCAAGGCGGGCGGCCCGACGGCCCAGACGCCGGTGGTCGAGCCGGTCTGACACCTCTCGGCGAAGGCCCCGGGCAGAGCTCGGGTTCACGGGGTCGTCGCAACACCACTTGGTTTCAGGTGGTGAGTAGATCACGTAGACGCTCGGCTGGGGTATCCCAGCCGAGCGTCTTGCGTGGGTGGCCGTTGAGTTCCTGGGCGACGTGTTCGAGGTCTTCGGGGCTGTGCAGGGCCCCGGGGCCTTCGCCTTGCCCGGGCCTCTGCCTCGCGTGGTGCAGGCTCCGCCGGGGCCGTCCGCCCGGGGTGACGTTCTGCCGGGCCTGCTCTGCGCGGCGCAGGACGCTGCTCGCGGCCGGGGCCGTTGTCAGACCCCCGTGCCACCATCGGTCGCATGGACAAGACGCGCCAGGTCCGGCTGGCCAAGGACGCGATGGACCGGGACTGGGCCGATCCCGGGCTCGACCTGGACACCGTCGCCGCCCACGCCGGGTACTCGCGCTACCACTTCATCCGCGCCTTCAAGGAGGCGTACGGCGAGACCCCCGGCCAGTACCTCACGCACCGCCGGATTGAACGCGCCGAGGACCTGCTGCGCACGGCGAACCTGTCGGTGACGGAGATCTGCCACCTGGTCGGTTTCAGCAGCGTCGGCACGTTCTCGGCGCGCTTCAAGACCTGGACGGGTCTCACTCCCAGCGAGTACCGGACCAAGCACGTGGGCCGGGGAGCCGCCCTCATACCCGGCTGCTACGCCATGCTCTGGGCGGGCGGCTTCCGCTCCGCACCCGGCTCCGGCGAGCAGCGCCGTTCCGGAGAGGCGAAGCAGCGCCGTTCCGAAGAAGCGAAGCAGCGCCGTTCCGAAGAGGCGAAGAAGCCGCGCCGTTCCGAAGAGGCGAAGCAGCGCAATTCCGGAGAAGCGGGCTGACACGCCCGCGGCCTACCGTGGCAGGGCAGGCACGACCGGCCGCACCGTCAGAGCAGGAGCACGCCATGATCAAGGGTCTCGCCATCTCGACCGTCTGGGTCCTCGACCAGGACCGGGCCAAGGAGTTCTACACGGAGAAACTGGGCCTGGAGGTCCGTACGGACATGACCATGGGCGAGGGCGGCATGCGCTGGCTCACGGTCGGCTCGCCGAACCAGCCCGACGTCGAGCTGACGCTGATGGTGCCCGGCGGGCCCGCGATGGACCCCGAGTCCGCCGAGATGCTCAAGAAGCTCGTGACGAAGGGCGCGCTCGGCGCGGGCGTGCTGACCACCGACGACATCCACGGCGACTACAAGAAGCTCAAGGACAGGGGCGTGGAGTTCCTTCAGGAGCCGCAGGAGCGCCCGTACGGCACGGAGGCGCTGTTCCGCGACGACTCCGGCAACTGGTTCTCCTTCACCCAGCCCCGCGAGGGCGGCCTCGACATGGACGAGGACTGGTCCTGCTGACCCCGTCGATACGGCCGGTCCCGAAGGCCAGGGAGGCTCACGAGCCCGGCAGCAAGTTCAGGAAGGCTCACGAGCCCGGCAGTAAGTCACGAGCCCGGCAGTAAGTTCAGGAAGGCTCACGAGCCCGGCAGTAAGTCACGAGCCCGGCAGTAAGTTCAGGAAGGGCTCACGAGCCCGGCAGCAAGGCCAGGAAGGCTCACGAGCCCGGCAGCTCAATAAGGCTCACGAGCCCGGCAGCATCGGGTAGCTCCCGGTGTTCGTCGGCGCGTGCTCCGGCAGCCACAGCACGGCGACCGCGCCCTCGGCCGGCAGGTGCTCGGGTGTCCCGGGGGTGCGGACGTTGCGGAAGGTCAGCCGGGCGCCCATCACCCGGGCCTGCCCGGCCGCGATGGTCAGGCCGAGCCCGTGGCCCTGCCCGGCCCGGTCCTTGCTGCCCGTGCGGAAGCGGCTCGGCCCTTCGGCGAGCAGGTCCTCGGGAAAACCCGGGCCGTGGTCGCGCACCCGGATGACCCGGCCCTCGACGCTGACCTCGATGGGCGGCTTGCCGTGCCGGGCCGCGTTGGCCAGGAGGTTGAACAGGACGCGCTCCAGGCGGCGCGGGTCGGTGGTGACCTCCGACTCGTGCACGATGCGCACCTCGATGGCGGGATCCTTGGCCGCGACCCGCCGGGCGACGAACTCTCCCAGCATGAGGTCCTGCAGCTCCGCCCGCTCGGAGGCCCCGTCCAGCCGGGCCACCTCCAGCACGTCCTCGACCAGCGTGCGCATGGCCTTCGCCCGGTCCAGCACCAGCTCGGTGGGGCGCCCGGGCGGCAGGAGTTCCGCGGCGGTCAGCAGCCCGGTCACCGGGGTGCGCAGCTCGTGCGCGATGTCGGCGGTGACCCGCCGCTCGGCCTCGATGCGCTGCCGCAGCGCGTCCGCCATGGCGTCCACCGCGCTCGCCAGGTCGTCGGTCTCGTCCCGTACGACCCCGCCCATGGCGTCCCGCACGCGCACGTCCGTCTCGCCGCCGGCGAGCTGGCCCGCCGCGATGGCCGCCTTGCGCAGCCGCCGCGAGAGGTGCCCGCCGATGAGCACTCCGAGCGCGCTGCCGCCGAGGACGACCGCGATGGACCCGATGAGCAGGGCCTGGTCGAGGTCCTGGAGGATGTCCGAGCTGCGGTCGGTGAAGCCCGAGTGCAGCGACATCACCTGCCCGTTCTTCAGCGGCACGGCGGCCCATATGTCGGGCACGTCACCGGGCCGGTCCGCCACGTAGGTCGCCCGCTGGCCCGCCTCGACCCGGTCGCGCAGCGCCTGCGGCAGATCAGGGTCATTGATCTTGGTGTTGGGGAAGTTCATCCGCCCGGACAGCTCGAAGTTGCGCTGGGCGATCATGATCCGCTCGTCGGCGAGGTCGCGCGCGTTGTCCAGCATCGAGACCCGGGCGGCGTTGTGCACCACGAGGCTCAGCGCGATCGCCACCAGCGCGCCCACCAGGGCGATGGCCGCGCTCAGCTTCCATCTGAGGCCGGTACGGATGCCCGCCCGCTCCAAGCCCGCGGCGACCAGGCGCCGGAAGTGCCCCCTCATACCCCTGCCCCTGCTCAGGCCTTCAACTTGTAGCCGAAGCCGCGGACCGTCTCGATCCGGTCCTGGCCGATCTTCTGCCGCAGCCGCTGCACATGCACGTCGACGACGCGGGTGTCCCCGCCCCAGCCGTAGTCCCAGACCCGCTCCAGCAGCTTGTCGCGGGAGAGCACCGTGCCCGGCGCGGAGGAGAACTCCAGCAGCAGCCGCATCTCGGTCGGCGTCAGGGCCACCGGCTGCCCGGCACGGCGGACCTCCATGCCCTCGGTGTCGACCTCCAGGTCGCCGAAGGCCAGCACGCCACTGCTCGCCGGGGTGTCCGGCTCCTCGCCCCGGCCGCCGCCCGCGTGCCCGAAGCGGCGCAGCACCGCGCGGATCCGGGCGACCAGGACGGCACCGTCGAACGGCTTGGTCACATAGTCGTCGGCGCCCGCCTCCAGGCCCAGCACGACGTCGATGGAGTCGGCCCGCGCCGACAGCATGATCACCGGTACGGTCGACTCGTCCCGGATCCGGCGGCACAGGCTGACCCCGTCGAGGCCGGGAACCATGACGTCCAGCAGCGCGATGTCGGGGCGGTCCGACCGGAACGCCTCCAGACCCGACAGCCCGTCGGGCATGGCGGTGACCACGAAGCCGTCCCGTTCCAGGGCGAGCTGCGTGGCCTCTCGGATGACGTCGTCGTCCTCGACGAACAGGACGTGGGTCTGGTCTGCCATCCCGGTGCTCTCTGTCCTCTGTGATCCGTGGGGGCGCGTTCCACTGCTGGACGCGTGTGCGGTTGCTGGAGATGCGTTCTACTGCTGGGACGCATGGTCCGCGCGATGCGTTCACCGAGGGATCGGTCCGAGTGTCCCGATCGGTTCACGCGGCCTTCCGCCCGCGTCAGCCCGCCGGCGCCGGCGTCGCGCTGTCGCCGGCGACCTTCCCGTAGTCGTTGTGCGTGCGGTACTTCTCGGCGAAGTGGCCGGAGGTCCATCTGTACGTGATCACGTTCTCCCCGGAGGGACTCGACACCGGGTCACCCTTGTCGTACACCTGCTTGGTCACCACCAGGTCGCCGCGGTCGATCTCCGCGTAGACCGGCGGCTCCTCGGACGTGAACACGTTCTCGTACGAGCCGTCCTGCTCGCGGTACACGTAACTGCCGACGCCCACCGCGTCACCGCAGGTCAGCACGTTGACGACGACGTCGTCCGCGGAGCCTTCGGTCAGGTTGCCGTAGGAGACGTCGACCGGGTACTCGTTGGCCACGCACGGCTTCAGCTCGCGCTTCACCTCGGGTGCGACCTTCGGGTCGTCCTTGACGAGCTCGACCGCGTTCACGGTGTCGGGCGACTTCGACGGTGCGGCGGACGGCGTCGCGGCGGCGCCCGCCACCGAGTCGGCGTGCGCCGGGCCCTCGTCACGGGCGCCGGTGCCGCCCGCACCGCAACCGGACACCAAAAGGGCGAGGGCGGTGGGCACGGCCAGGGCCGCGCTCACCGCCTGGATACTGCCCCGGGTCCGTGCAGAACCCTCGCCGGTCAGGCCGCGCACCGCTCCCGCTCCTCACGCTCCAGCGCGCGTGCGTCCAAGTCGCGGGACTCCAGCTCCTCGCGGAGCCGGGCGAGCGCCCGGTGCAGCGTGCTCTTGACCGTTCCGGCCGACATGCCGAGGGCGGCGGCCGTCTCCTCCGTGGACATCTGCTCCCAGTGTCGCAGCACCACGACACTGCGCTGCTTCGGGGCGAGGACCTTCAGGATGTCCATCAGCAGGGCGCGGTCCGCGTGCTGCTCGGTGGCGTCGTCGACCGAGGCGTCCGGGAGCTGCTCGGTCGGGACCTCCTCCAGCTTCCGCGCCCGCCACCACTCCGTGCGGGTGTTGATCATCACCCGGCGCAGGTAGGCGTCGGCCAGCCGCTTGTCCTCGATGGTCTCCCACCGGCCGTAGGTCCGTACCAGCGCCGTCTGCAGCAGGTCCTGCGCGTCCGTCGGGTCCGGGACCAGGCGGCGGGCACTGCGCAGCAGCGCGTCCTGCCGGGTGCGGACGTACTCCTCGAACTCGAGCACCTCGCCCTGCGCCATGGTGAACCGCCTCCCGTTTCCCCGTTCCGGGCCGGCTCCCCGCCGCCCGTGTACTGCCTGTGGTCTTCAGTCGTCCCGTGTCTTCCGGGAACGCATCTGAAGGTACGGAGGCGTTGTCACGGCACTGTCCGAAGCAGCCTGCGGCCAGCACTCGGCTGTCCGTCGGTTGTGTAACGGAAATCCGAACGGGGCAGGGCGGTGGGGGTGTTGAGGCCGGTTCGGGGTGATTTGTCCACCCCGAGCTCTCTTACGGGCGGCGGTCCACGGCTGTGACCTGTCTGTCCGTCAGGTCAGCGGCAGCCGGTACGAACCGCCCGCCAGCGGCTCCACCAGACCGTCGGCGACGAGGCCGTCGAGGGCGCGGGCCCGCTGCACCGGCTCGTGCCACACCCGGTCCAGGGCCGCCTGGGGTACGGGCCCGTGGGCCTCCCGCAGCACGGCGAGCAGCCGCCCGCGCACCTGCCGGTCGGTGCCCGCGTAGGTCTGACCCCGGCGCGGCGGCCCGTCGTGCTCCGGCTTGCCCGCCAGCCGCCACGCGCACTGCGCGGCGATCGGGCAGCGGTGACACGCCTCGCTCTTCGCCGTGCACACCAGCGCGCCCAGCTCCATGGAGGCGGCGGCCCAGCGGGCGGCGGTCGGCTCGTCCTCGGGCAGCAGCGCGCGGGCCAGCTTGCGCTCGGCGGCGGTGGTGGCGTTCGGCGGGTACTGCACACCGGTGACCGCGCGGGCGAAGACCCGCCGCACGTTGGTGTCCAGCACCGGGTGCCGCTGCCCGTAGGCGAAGGAGGCGACGGCGGCGGCCGTGTACTCGCCGATGCCGGGCAGCGCCAGCAGCTGGGCGTGGTCGGCCGGTACGTCACCGCCGTGCCGTTCCGTTATGGCGACGGCGGCGCCGTGCAGCCGCAGCGCGCGGCGGGGGTATCCGAGCCGCCCCCAGGCGCGAACGGCCTCGCCGGGCGCCTCCTTGGCCAGGTCGGCCGGGCGCGGCCAGCGCTCCAGCCACTGCTCGTAGACGGGCAGAACACGGCTCACCGGGGTCTGCTGCAGCATGAACTCGCTGACCATCACCCCCCACGCCCCGGCCTCGGGACGCCGCCACGGCAGGTCACGGGCGTGTTCGTCGAACCAGTCGATGACGGGGGAGTGCAGGTTCTCCCCGGGGGCCGGGCCGGAGGGGGTGCCGGAGGGGGAGGAGGGGGAGGCGGCGGTCGGGTGCGGGGGTTTCGTGGGAGCAGTCATGGCCTCTCGATGGTGCCACGCAGAGGCCCCTGTTCGGGCATACCGCCACCCGTGAAGAAGACAGTCACCTGACGATCGACAGCAGTGCGGGCGGGTCGGGCGCTTGTAGCGTCAGCCGCATGGAACGTCCTGGCCCGGCCTCTGTCGCCCGTGGCGCCCTCCTGTGGGCCGCCTTCGCCGTCCCGGCGCTGACGGCGGACCGGGTCGGGCTGAACGAGCCGCGGCCGGGCTGGCAGCAGGCGGTCGGCGTGGTCGTGCTGGCCGGGGCCGCCGCTGTGTCCCGGCGGCTGCCCCTGGTTGCCTTCGGGCTGGTGGCAGTCTTGAGTCTCGCCGCCGCCCCGGCCCTGTTCACCGTCTCCTACGGCCCCGCCCTCGGCGTGTGCGCACTGTTGCTCGGGCTGCGGGCGGGCCGGGCACGCCCGGCCCTGGCGTGCTTCGCGGCCGTCGGCTGCGCGGGCGCCGCGCGAAGCGCGCTCGTCGGGGTCGACCCGGCCCCCGAGTGCCTCGTCTTGGCAGGCACGCTGCTCTTCGGCTGTGTCTTTCCCTGGCTCGGCGGGCGCTACTGGCGGCAGAGCCGCGAGCTGGCCGAGGCGGGGTGGCTGCGCGCCGCCCGGCTGGAGGACGAGGCCCGCTTCGCCGAGGAGCGGGCCCGGCTGCGCGAACGGGCCCGGATCGCCCAGGACATGCACGATTCCCTCGGCCACGAGCTGAGCCTCATCGCCCTGCGCGCGGGTGCCCTCCAGGTCGCCCACGGCCTCGGCGACGAACACCGGGCCGCGGCGGCCGACCTGCGCGCGGCCGCCGCCGACGCCACCGACCGGCTGCACCGCATCATCGGCGTTCTGCGCGAGGACGACGACGAGCCGGTGCCGCTGACACCGGCAGGCGAGACCCTGGAGCAACTCGTCACCCGCGCGGCCGAGTCGGGTCTCCCCGTGCGCTGGGTGCCTGCCGGACACGCCCCGCCCGCGGACCCCGGCGACGTCGCCGAGCGGCTGTTGCACCGCGTGACCCGGGAGGCACTGACCAACGCGGCACGGCACGCACCGGGTGCCCCCGTGGTCGTGGCGGTCACCGGACGCGCCGCGGGCACCTCCGTCACGATCACCAGCGGCCGGGCGACACAGGAGGGTTCCCCGCCTTCCGGAGGCGGTACGGGCCTGCTCGGGCTGCGGGCCGCGGTGACCTCGGTCGGCGGGGAGTTCGAGGCGGGCCGTCACCCAGAGGGCTTCCGGGTGCGGGCGTACGTCCCCCGGCAGCGGACCGCCGTCACACCTCCGCGCCCCGCCCGGGCTCCGTTCACCGAGGTCCGCCGCCGGGGCGCCATCGGCCTCGGTGCCGCGACCGGCGTGGGCATCGTGCTCGTCGGCGCCGCCTTCGGCTGGTACGCGTACGCCGAGACCCACTCGGTGCTCGAACCGGCCGCGTACGCGGAACTTCGCCTGGGTGCCCCCGCCGCCGAGGTCGAGCGCGTGCTGCCCGATCGTGATGTCAATGACCCACCCGGCGACCGGGCTCCCGTTCCGCCCGGTGGAGCCGAGTGCCGCTACTACCGCGCGAGCGGCGAACTGTTCGTCTCCGTCGACCACTTCAGACTGTGCTTCGAGGCCGGGCGGCTGGTCGCCAAGGACGTGGTCCCCGGGGTCGCCCCGTCGGGCGAAGGCCGGGAAGAGCAGGAGGAGTTCGCACGGTGAGCACAGGGGACGCGAGCGGGGCACCGATCCGGGTGCTGCTGGCCGACGACGAGGCGATGGTCCGGGCAGGGGTGTCCGCCATCCTGGGCAGTGGCGGAGGGACGGAGGTCGTCGCCGAGGCGGGTGACGGGCGCGAGGCGGTCGAGCTGGCCCGCGCGCACCGCCCGGACGTTGCCCTGCTGGACATCCGCATGCCCCGCCTGGACGGCCTCGGGGCGGCGGAGGAGATCGTGCGGTCCGTGCCCGGCACGGCCGTCGCGATGCTCACCACCTTCTCCGAGGGCGCCTACGTGACCCGCGCCCTCGGCGGTGGCGCCACCGGCTTCCTGCTGAAGTCCGGGGATCCGTACGAACTCGTGGCGGGCGTGCGGGCGGTGGCCGCAGGTGCCGCGTTCCTCTCGCCCAAGGTGGCCCGGTACGTCATCGACGAGGGGCTCGGTGGCGGGCGCCTCACCCGCGAGGCTCGGGCACGCGCGCGGGTGGCGGTCCTGAGCCCCCGTGAGCGCGAGGTGCTCGGCCTGGTCGGCGCAGGCCTGTCCAACCCGGAGATCGCTGCCCGGCTGCACCTGGTCGAGGGCACGGTGAAGGCCTACGTCAGCGCGGTCCTGGACCGGCTGGGCGTACGCAACCGGGTGCAGGCGGCGATCGTGGCGTACGAGGCGGGGCTGGTGGAGCAGTGAGCGACCGGGGGCTCGCGGTGTCCGTCGGTGGAGGACGTGAGACCGGACGGCCGTGTGGGCGCGCACCGCTCGACCACGCGCGCATGGCCCGCGGCTCAGCGGCGCGTGTGCGGAGCGGCTGAGCGGCGCGTGTGCGGAGCGGCTGAGCGGCGTGTGTGCGGCGCGGCTGAGCGGCGCGTGTGCGTCCCGGCCCGGCTGTGCGCCGTGCGTCCCGGCTCACCGGCGCGCGGCCGTCTCGTACGACGCGACGAGCGCCGGGCCCGGCCCCAGCACCCACCGCACCGCCGGTGCCGACGAGGTGCGCAGGGCTCGGGTCAGCCGCGTCATCGGCTCGGCGCCCAGCCGTACGGCGACGAGGGCGACGACTGTGCCGAGCCCGAGGCCCGCCATGACGTCGTGCGGGTAGTGCACGCCGACGAAGACCCTGGAGAGGGCCATGAGAAGGGCGAGCGGGGCGGTCAGCCACAGCAGCGCACGCCGGACCAGGGCCAGGGCGACCGCCGACGCGCCCGCGATCGTGGCGTGGTTGGACGGGAAGGACCAGTCGCCGTGCGGGGGGCATTCGGCCAGCGACACGGCCGCATCGGCCACCGCCCGGCACGGACGTTCCTCCGTGACCACGGACTTGAGGACCTCACTGCACACATAGGCCGCAGCAGTGGCCAGAGGTGCGAGGACCGCTGTCGCGAAGGCGTGGGGACTGTCGCGGCGGGCGCGCCACCAGCCGGCGGCGAACAGCGCGACGAAGACGAGCAGTCCGGCCTCCGTCCATGTCCTGGCTCCGTGTTGCACCCACGACGGGGTGGTGTGGGCGAAGTCGGTGATGTCGCGGTAGAGCGTCGTGTCCTGGAAGGTCATGGTCACGGACGGTAGGCGAAGGGCCAGTTCCGTCACACCCAGCGATCGTCATGCCGCACACCTGACGAAAGACGGGGGTGGGAACGCGATTTCCGGGATGATGATCCGGAAAAGTTGTCGCTCCAGCGGCGGGTGGGACGGGCCGGCGTGCCGATCTCTCGTAAGGTTTGCGCCGTGGGATCTCTGCGCAATCCGGTCGGGCCGCTTCCCTCCTCCATCTACTGGCGTCGGAGGGTCGTACTGGTGTCTGTGGTCGCCGTGTTGGCGCTGCTGACCACCTGGATCGTGATGATGGGCGGCGGGGGCGGCAAGGACCGTGACAACGGCGCCAACGGCAAGAATCCCGCGCCTTCCATCACGCCCGGTCCTTCGAGTTCCGGTCCGGCCATCAGCCAAGCACCCGGCGGGCGCGACGAGTCGGGCGGTGGCGGCTCCGGCGGCTCGTCGTCCGGCTCGGGCGACGGTTCGGGCGACGGTTCGGGCGACTCCGGTGACGGCTCGGGGAACGGGTCGGGAGACGGTGCCGGATCCGGCGGCGGTTCCGGCTCCGGCGGCTCCGAGGGGGCGGGCGGTGACGGCGGCTCGGGGAGCGGCGCCACCGCGGGCGGCGTCGGCGCGGGCGACACCCTGCCGGCCGGCTCCACCCTCCCCAACTGCACCGCGAGCGCGGTCAAGTTCAGCCTGCGCAGCCGGCACAACACCTACGACCCCGAGCAGACGCCCACGTTCCTGCTGACCGCACGGAACGTCTCCGGCAGCGACTGCAAGATCGATCTCGGGCCGAAGAACGCGGTGTTCACCATCGCCCCGGCGAGCAGCGACGACGACTACTGGTCCTCCGAGGACTGCCCCAAGGCCGCCGCGCACCAGCTGTACCGGGTCGCCGCCGGCAGCGGCATCACCTACACCGTGAAGTGGGACCGCAAGCCGAGCGCTCCCGAGTGCGCCACGCCTCCCGCGGGCTCGGCCGGGGCGGGCACGTACCTGGTGGAAGCCAAGGCTCCGGGCTTTGCGAAGGTGCAGACGTCGTTCGTGCTCTCGGCCGACTAGGTTCCGGCGCAGAGGCCGGCGCAGAACCCGGCGCAGAGGCCGGGAGAGAGGCCGGGTCAGACGCCGGCAGAGAGGCCGAGCAGAAGAGACGGTCGCGGGAACGTCCGAGGGCGGTACCCCTTGCCGGGTACCGCCCTCAGCCGTTGCGGCAAGGTGTCCTGCGCGCTAGACGTACCGCTCCAGGATCGACGACTCCGCCAGGCGCGACAGGCCCTCGCGGACGCTGCGCGCCCTGGCCTCGCCCACGCCGTCCACCGTCTGCAGGTCGTCGACGCTCGCGGCGAGCAGCTTCTGCAGCCCGCCGAAGTGCTCGACCAGGCGGTCGATGATCGCGCCGGGGAGCCGGGGCACCTTGGCCAGCAGGCGGAACCCGCGCGGGGAAACCGCCGAGTCCAGTGTCTCGGGCGCGCCGGTGTAGCCCAACGCCCGAGCCACCGTGGACATTTCGAGAAGCTCGGCGTGGCTGAGGGCGTCGAGTTCGGCGAGGGCCTCGTCGACCGTGCGGGAGCGCTTGGCCGTGGGCTCGGGGACGTAGTCCCGCACGACCAGCTCGCGCTCGGGCTCCACGCCCGCGATCAACTCGTCGAGCTGGAGGGCCAGCAGCCGGCCGTCCGTGCCCAGCTCCACCACGTACTCGGCGATCTCCGTGGCGATGCGGCGGACCATCTCCAGGCGCTGGGCGACCGCCGAGACGTCCCGGACGGTCACCAGGTCCTCGATCTCCAGCGCCGACAGTGTGCCCGCGACCTCGTCGAGGCGCAGCTTGTAGCGCTCCAGGGTGGCGAGCGCCTGGTTGGCGCGGGACAGGATCGCCGCCGAGTCCTCCAGGACGCGGCGCTGACCGTCGACGTACAGGGCGATCAGCCGCATCGACTGGGAGACGGAGACCACCGGGAAGCCGACCTGCTTGCTGACGCGGTCCGCGGTGCGGTGCCGGGTTCCCGTCTCCTCCGTGGGGATCGTCGGGTCCGGGACCAGCTGCACGCCGGCGCGCAGGATCTTCGACAGGTCCGAGGACAGCACGATGCCGCCGTCCAGCTTGCACAGCTCGCGCAGACGGGTCGCGGTGAACTCGACGTCCAGCACGAAACCGCCGCTGCACAGCGCCTCGACCGTCTTGTCGGAGCCGAGCACGATGAGCCCGCCGGTGTTGCCGCGGAGTACCCGCTCCAGGCCGTCACGCAGGGCGGTGCCGGGTGCCACGGCGCTCAGGGAGGCGCGCATCAGGCCATCGGTACCGGCACTCCCGCCGGACTTTCCGGGAGCCGATGCCCGGTCGTTGGCTGCCACTGCACTCCTCCGGTCGCAGGTTCTGGGCGCCCCCGTGTCGCGCGCTCGGTTCGCACGGACGGGCGAGACCAGGGCAAAGTCTACCGGCGACCCTCCTCGTCCTGTGGGGCCTCTCGGCGACGGGAGCGGGGAAGGACCCGCAGGGCGTCCCCTATGTCCGCGACTTCCAGGACCTTCATGCCCGGCGGGACCTTGCCCGGATCGGCCGGTACCAGGGCATGTGTGAAGCCCAGACGGTGGGCTTCCGCCAGTCTGCGCTGCACGCCCGTGACGCGTCTCACCTCGCCCGCGAGGCCCACTTCCCCGATCGCGACGAGGTTCTTCGGGAGAGGTGTGTCACTCGCCGCACTCGCCAGGGCGAGGGCGACGGCCAGGTCGGCGGCCGGCTCCGAGAGTTTCACACCGCCGACCGTCGCGGAGTAGATGTCCCTTTTGCCCAAGGCGCTGATCCGCCCGCGCTGTTCCAGCACCGCGAGCATCATCGAGACGCGGGAGGTCTCCAGGCCCGAGGTGGTGCGGCGCGGGGAGGGGATCTGCGAGTCGACCGTGAGCGCCTGGACCTCGGCGACCAGCGGGCGGCGGCCCTCCAGGGTGACGGTCAGGCAGGTGCCCGGGACCGGTTCGGCACGGCGGGTCAGGAAGAGCCCGCTCGGGTCGGCGAGACCCGTGATGCCCTCGTCGTGCAGCTCGAAGCAGCCGACCTCGTCGGTGGTGCCGTAACGGTTCTTGACGCCGCGCACCAGACGCAGGCGGGCGTGCCGGTCGCCCTCGAAGGACAGGACGACGTCCACGAGGTGCTCCAGCAGGCGCGGGCCCGCGATCGCGCCGTCCTTGGTGACATGGCCCACCAGCAGCGTGGACATGCCGCGTTCCTTGGAGGCCCGGATGAGCGCGCCGGCGACCTCCCGCACCTGGGCCATGCCGCCGGGCGCGCCGTCGATCTCGGGGGAGGCCACCGTCTGCACCGAGTCCATGATCAGCAGCGACGGCTTCACCGCGTCCAAGTGGCCCAGTACCGCGGCCAGATCCGTCTCGGCCGCCAAATAGAGGTGGTCGTCGATGGCGCCGATGCGGTCGGCGCGCAGCCGGACCTGGCTCGCCGACTCCTCGCCCGTGACGTACAGCGTGCGGTGCTCGTCGCTCGCGGACTTGGCCGCGACGTCGAGCAGCAGCGTGGACTTGCCGACCCCCGGCTCGCCCGCGACCAGCACCACCGCGCCGGGCACCAGCCCGCCGCCGAGCACGCGGTCCAGCTCGGGAACGCCGGTGGGGCGGGCGGTGGCCTGCCGTCCGTCCACCTGGCCGATGGGCAGGGCGGAGGTGGTGACCCGGCCCGGTGCCGTCGTACGCACCGCGGGCGCGCCGTACTCCTCGACCGTCCCCCAGGCCTGGCACTCGGGGCAGCGGCCGAGCCACTTCGCGGTCTGCCAGCCGCACTCCGTGCAGCGGTAGGACGGGCGGTCCTTGGTGGTCTTCGTACGGGCAGCCATGGACGGAACCGTAGCCGCAGGCACTGACATCGCGGGGACCGGCCGCCGGCGGCCGGCTGCGCGCCAGGGGTTCGCCACCCGTGCCGGCGGCGGAACAACACCCGGCGGCCGGCTGTGCGCCAGGGGTTCGCCACCCCGTGCCGGCGGCGGAACAACCGGTTCATGTCCCCGATTGAGGGATCGTTTCACCCGTACGGATTAAATGTGCTCAAGCCGCCGGAAGGTGCCACTCCCGGCCCCCTACGGTCGCCGAATGATGAGCAGTACTCCGGAGATCTCGACCCGCTCGACCCGCACGGCCGGCGCACATCGGGCGCACCGGGAAGCGCGCGACCGCGGAGCGGCGCGCACGCTGGCGCAGCGGCCGCCCGCGCGCTACGAGCCGTACCTGGACGGCCTGTTCACCTACTGCCTGTCGGTGCTGTGCGACCACGAGGCCGCGACCACCGCCCTGGGCGACGTCCTCGCACTCGCCGAACGCCGCGGCCGTCAGGCCCCCGGGGCACCCGCGGACCGCAGGGCCTGGCTGTACGCGCTGGCCCGCTGGGCATGCCTGCGCAAGCTGGCCGAGGCCAAGCAGAAACGTCTGAGCAGCCACGCGGCGGGCCGCACCGCCCGGCAGCGCGCCGACCGTCCGGCCGCCCCGGTCCCCTCCGAGGAGGTCCAGGAGCGGCGCCGTCGCGAACTGGCCCTGCTGGCCTGGCCGGAGGCCGCCGGCACCACCCCGGAGCAGCGCGAGGCGCTCGAGCTGGCCGTGCGCCACCACCTCGCCGCCCACGAGGTCGCCGCCGTCCTCGGCATGGACCTGGCCGCCGCCCGCGATCTGCTCGCCTCCGCCGCGTGCGAGGTGGAACGCACGCGTGCGGCCCTCGCCGTGGTCGAGACCGGGGCGTGTCCGAGCGTCGCGCACCTCATCGGCGACGACCGGCTCGTGCTCGGCACGGCCCTGCGCCGCGAACTGGTGCGGCACGTCGACGACTGCCCGCGCTGCCGCCGCACCGCCGAGCGCGCCATCCCCGGCCGCTGGCCCGGCACCAGCGTCACGCCCGCCGAGCTGCCCGTCCTGCCGGCGCCCCGCGCGGCCGTGCACATCGCCATGGCCCACCACCCCCGCGCGCGGAACGCCGCTCCCCGCTTCGACCGGCGGGGCTTCCCGATGGACCCCAAGGACCACGCCGCCCGAAGAGACCGCCTCCGCGCGCGTGCCGTCACCACGACCGTCGTCGCCACCGTCGTGGCCGCCCCCGTGCTGGCCCTGTGGGCCGCCTACCGGGGCACCCCGATCGGCGAAGGCCAGGACGGCCGCTCGGCCTCCGCGCTCGAGGTGGACGACTCGTTCGCCCTGGACGGTGAGATGGCGGGCGGCGGGTACGAGAACACGGGTAACGCGAGCACGCGCCCGGGGCCCCGCTTCGGCAAGGACGGCAAGGCCGACGTCTCCGTGGAGGTCCTCGGCGTCGCCGGCGCCGGCCGCACGAGCGCCCTGGAGGTCACGGCCGGCAACAGCGGCGACACCACCCTCGTCACCCTGACCGCCGACGGTCAGACCCCGGTCCGCTGGTCGGCGTCCACGGGAGCCCCGTGGCTCTACCTCAGCCAGTCCTCGGGAACGCTCCGGCCCGGCGAGTCGCTGACGATCAAGGTGTACGTCGACCATCTGCGGGAGCCCGCCGGCCCCTGGCACGCGCAGGTGGCGGTGGCGCCGGGGGACGCCGTCGTCCACATCGAGGGCTACGGCACCGCACCCACACCCTCCGGCCCGGACCCCCGCCCCAGCGACCCGGGCGACCCGGTGCCGCCCCACCCCGACCCGACGCCCACGACCGCCGCCCCGGACCCCGATCCGACGCCGACCACCCCGCCCCCGTCGACCGACCCGGATCCCACACCCACCCCGACGGACCCGGGCCCGACCGACCCGGAGGACTCGACGCCCCCGTCCTCGGACAGCGGCGACCCGAGCGCGGTCACGTCGTAGCGGCCCCCCGACCCTGCGGACTCGACGCCCCGTCCTCGGACAGCGGCGGCCCGAGCGCGGTCACGTCGTAGCCGGCCCCTCAGGCCCCGGGGCTCGCCGGATGCGCGGGATCCGCGGGATGCGGTGCCAGCAGCGGCAGCTGCGAGGCCAGCCGCTCCTCGCACAGCTCGACCAGCCGGTCGTAACCGGCCTTGCCCATCAGCTCGATCAGCTCCGGCCGGTAGGAGACGTAGACGGGATCGCCCGCGCCGTGCGCCGAGGTCGCCGACGTGCACCACCAGTGCAGGTCGTGGCCGCCCGGGCCCCAGCCGCGCCGGTCGTACTCACCGATGGACACCTGCAGCACGCGCGTGTCGTCGGGCCGGTCGATCCACTCGTACGTCCGCCGCACCGGCAGCTGCCAGCACACGTCCGGCTTGGTCTCCAGCGGCTCGCGGCCCTCCTTCAGGGCGAGGATGTGCAGCGAGCAGCCCATGCCGCCCTCGAATCCGGGCCGGTTCTGGAAGATGCACGAGCCCTGGAAGGGCCGCGTCTGCCGCTCGCCGTCCTCGTCCTCGGAGACCCAGCCGCCCCGCGTGCCCTCGGCGTGGTGCTGCCAGATGTCCGGCGTGAGCCTGGCCACATGCTCGGCGACGCGCTTCTCGTCGTCCTCGTCGGAGAAGTGGGCACCCAACGTGCAGCACCCGTCGTCCGCGCGGCCCGCCTGGATGCCCTGGCAGCCGCTGCCGAAGATGCAGTTCCAGCGAGAGGTCAGCCATGTCAGATCGCAGCGGAAGACCTGCTCGTCGTCCGCCGGATCAGGAAACTCCACCCACGCGCGAGCGAAGTCGAGGCCCTTCTCGTCGGAGTCCACGACAGCCGGTGATTTGTCGCGCTTCGCCTTTTTCGTCTTTGGCACGTGTCCAGAGTACGGGTCCGGGTACGGGCCTTGTACCCCAGCCGAGGACGGCGGACGGCCCACAGGGCAGTAGCGTTCCGTACATGAGACTCGGTGTCCTCGACGTGGGATCGAACACGGTGCATCTGCTCGTGGTGGACGCGCACCCCGGCGCGTGCCCGCTTCCCGCCCACTCGCACAAGGCGGAACTGCGCCTGGCCCAGCTCCTCGACGACGACGGCGCGATCGGCCCCCACGGCGTCGACCGGCTGGTCTCGGTGATCAAGGAGGCGCTCCAGGCCGCCGAGGACAAGGGTGTCGAGGAGGTCCTCCCGTTCGCGACCTCCGCCGTACGGGAGGCCCGGAACGCCGACGACGTCCTCGAACGCGTGCGCACCGAGACCGGCGTCGAGCTGCAGGTCCTCACCGGCTCCGAGGAGGCCCGGCTGACCTTCCTCGCCGCCCGCCGCTGGTTCGGCTGGTCGGCCGGGAAGCTGCTGGTCCTGGACATCGGCGGCGGCTCCCTGGAGGTCGCCTACGGCATCGACGAGGAGCCCGACGCGGCCGCCTCGCTGCCGCTGGGCGCCGGCCGTCTCACCGCCGGCTGGCTGCCCGGTGATCCGCCCGACCCGGAGGACGTCCGCGCCCTGCGCCGCCATGTCCGCACCGAGATCGCCCGCACGGTCGGCGAGTTCAGCCGCTTCGGCACCCCCGACCACGTCGTCGCCACCTCGAAGACCTTCAAGCAGCTGGCCCGCATCGCCGGCGCGGCCCGCTCCGCCGAGGGCCTCTACGTCCAGCGCGAGCTCAAGCGGGAGTCCCTGGAGGGCTGGGTCCCGCGGCTGGCCGCCATGACGGAGCGGGAGCGCGCGGAGCTGCCGGGCGTCTCGGAGGGCAGGGCCGGCCAGCTCCTGGCGGGTGCCCTGGTGGCCGAGGCCGCGCTGGACCTCTTCGGCGTGGAGCGCGTGGAGATATGCCCCTGGGCGCTGCGGGAGGGCGTGATCCTGCGTCGCCTGGATCAGATGGAGTCGGCGTTGGGGGGCTGAACGCTATGGCAAACACCACAACGGCCAAGAGGCCCCCCACCCCACCCCGACCACACCCCGTAATCTGTCCTGCATGGCAGAGCCAGCCGTGAAGATCCCGGACGCGAAGGTCGCCCTGTCGACGGCCTCGGTCTACCCGGAGTCGACGGCCACGGCCTTCGAGATCGCCGCACGCCTCGGCTACGACGGGGTCGAGGTCATGGTCTGGA
Source organism: Streptomyces sp. NPDC037100 (assembly GCF_055606225.1). NCBI lineage: Bacteria > Bacillati > Actinomycetota > Actinomycetes > Kitasatosporales > Streptomycetaceae > Streptomyces > Streptomyces sp. NPDC037100. The sequence goes on from NZ_JBVJSX010000003.1 coordinate 896,625, forward strand.
CCGACCCGGTCAGCCAGGACATCGAGGCCCTGCGCAGACTCAGCGACTACCACCAGATCCCGGTCCTGGCCGTGCACGCCCCCTGTCTGCTCATCACGCAGCGCGTCTGGTCCACCGACCCGTGGACCAAGCTCCAGCGGGCCCGCGCGGCGGCGGAGAAGCTCGACGCGAGCACGGTCGTCGTCCACCCCCCGTTCCGCTGGCAGCGCCAGTACGCCCGGGACTTCGTCGCCGGCATCTGGCGCATGGCGAACGAGACGGACGTACGGTTCGCCGTCGAGAACATGTACCCCTGGCGCTACCGCGACCGCGAGATGCTCGCGTACGCCCCCGACTGGGACGTCACGAAGGACGACTACCGGCACTTCACGATCGACCTCAGTCACACCGCGACGGCTCGCTCCGACGCCCTCGACATGGTCGACCGCATGGGGGACCGCCTCGGCCACGTGCACCTCGCCGACGGGCGGGGCTCGGCCAAGGACGAGCACCTGGTGCCCGGCCGCGGCACCCAGCCCTGCGCCGAGGTGCTGGAGCGGCTCGCTCTGACCGGCTTCGACGGGCACGTCGTCATCGAGGTCAACACCCGCCGCGCGATGTCGAGCGCGGAACGCGAGGCCGACCTGGCGGAGGCCCTGGCCTTCACCCGCCTGCACCTGGCCTCGGCGGTGAAGGTGCCACGGCGATGACCGGCCGGCCCCCGGCCGGCAGCGCGTCCGGCTCCGCCGCCCGACGCCGCGGCCGCCCCCCGCGAACCGAGTCGGCGGACACCCGCGACCGCATCCTGACCGCCGCCCGCGACGAGTTCTCCGAGCGCGGTTACGAGAAGACGTCCGTGCGCGGCATCGCCAAGGCCGCCGGGGTCGACTCGGCGCTCGTGCATCACTACTTCGGGACGAAGGAGCAGGTCTTCGAGGCGGCGATCACCCAGTCCTTCGGACCGGCCCTGCAAGCGCCGAAGGCCATCGAGGAGGGCCCGCTCGACGGGGTGGGGGAGCGCCTGGCCCGCTTCTTCTTCGGCGTCTGGGAGAACCCGGCGACCCGCGCGCCGCTGCTCGCCGTCGTCCGCTCCGCCCTCACCAACGAGGCCGCGGCCGCCGTCTTCCGGCGGATCGTCGCCACCCAGGTGCTGCACCGCATCGCCGTGCAGCTGGAGCTGCCGGACGCCGAGCTGCGGGCCGAGCTCGCCGCCGCCCAGCTCGTGGGCACCGCCATCCTGCGGTACGTCCTCAAGATCGAGCCACTGGCCTCGGCGGATCCGGAGCAGGTCATCGCACGGCTGGCCCCGGTCGTACAGGGACACCTGACCGATCCGTAATCCCTGCGGGTGCCGTGGTCCGAGACGGTCGTCCCGCATTCCGGACGCACCGTCCCGCCCACTGGATGACCGGCGTACGCTCGGTAGCAGTCAGAAATCTCCGAACTCTCTGACGCCGTCTCTGAAGGAGCGAGCGACGATGCCCGAGCTGAGGTCCCGCACAGTCACCCACGGCCGCAACATGGCGGGCGCCCGCGCCCTTATGCGCGCCTCCGGTGTACCGGGCGGGGACATCGGCCGCAAGCCGATCATCGCGGTCGCCAACAGCTTCACCGAGTTCGTGCCGGGGCACACGCACCTGGCGCCGGTCGGCCGGATCGTCAGCGAGGCGGTCGTCGCCGCCGGCGGCATCCCGCGCGAGTTCAACACGATCGCCGTTGACGACGGCATCGCCATGGGCCACGGCGGCATGCTGTACTCCCTGCCCTCCCGCGACCTGATCGCGGACAGCGTGGAGTACATGGTCGAGGCGCACTGCGCCGACGCCCTGATCTGCATCTCCAACTGCGACAAGATCACCCCGGGCATGCTGAACGCCGCCCTGCGGCTGAACATCCCGACGGTCTTCGTCTCCGGCGGCCCCATGGAGTCCGGCCGCGCCACGCTCGTCGACGGCACGGTCCGCACCCTCGACCTGGTCGACGCGATCTCCGACGCCGTGAACGACAAGATCTCGGACGAGGACATCCTCCGCATCGAGGAGAACGCCTGTCCGACCTGCGGTTCCTGTTCCGGCATGTTCACCGCCAACTCGATGAACTGCCTGACCGAGGCCATCGGCCTGTCCCTCCCGGGCAACGGCTCGGTCCTCGCCACCCACACGGCCCGCAAGCAGCTGTACGTGAACGCGGCGAACACGGTCATGGACATCACCCGCCGCTACTACGAGCAGGACGACGAGACGGTCCTGCCGCGCAGCGTGGCGTCCGTCGCGGCCTTCGAGAACGCCATGGCCCTCGACATCGCCATGGGCGGTTCCACCAACACGATCCTGCATCTGCTGGCAGCCGCCCAGGAGGCGGGCGTCCCCTTCGGCCTGGACGAGATCAACGAGGTCTCCCGGCGGGTGCCGTGCCTGGCCAAGGTCGCCCCCAACGTCGCGAAGGACCGCACGTACTACATGGAGGACGTGCACCGCGCCGGCGGCATCCCCGCCCTGCTCGGCGAGCTGCACCGGGCCGGCCTGCTCAACGAGGACGTGCACTCCGTCCACAGCCCGTCCCTCGGCGACTGGCTGAAGACCTGGGACGTGCGCGGCGGCTCCCCGTCCGCCGAGGCGGTCGAACTGTGGCACGCGGCTCCCGGCTGTGTCCGCTCCGCCGAGGCCTTCTCCCAGTCCGAGCGCTGGGAGGCCCTGGACGAGGACGCCGAGGGCGGCTGCATCCGCTCCGCCGAGCACGCCTACTCCAAGGACGGCGGCCTCGCGGTCCTCAAGGGCAACCTGGCGGTCGACGGCTGCGTCGTGAAGACGGCCGGCGTCGACGAGTCCATCTGGACCTTCGAGGGTCCGGCGGTCGTCTGCGAGTCGCAGGAGGAGGCCGTCCAGAAGATCCTCACCCAGCAGGTCAAGGACGGCGACGTCGTCGTCATCCGCTACGAGGGCCCCAAGGGCGGCCCCGGCATGCAGGAGATGCTCTACCCGACCTCGTACCTGAAGGGCCGCGGCCTCGGGAAGACCTGCGCGCTGGTCACGGACGGCCGCTTCTCCGGCGGCACCTCCGGCCTCTCCATCGGCCACGCCTCGCCCGAGGCGGCCGCGGGCGGCACCATCGCCCTGGTCGAGGACGGCGACCGGATCCGCATCGACATCCCGAACCGCTCCATCGAACTGCTGGTGGACGACGCCGAACTGGCCCTCCGCGAACAGGCGCTGAACGGCGTGTACGCCCCGAAGAACCGCGACCGCAAGGTCTCGGCGGCGCTGCGGGCCTACGCGGCGATGGCGACGAGCGCGGACAAGGGCGCGGTGCGGGACGTGTCGAAGCTGGGCTGAGCCTCGGTCGGCCGGTCCGAACTCAGGTCTGAGGGGTCGTTTCCCAGGAGGCGGCCCCTCACCCGTGTCACCAGACGGCGGGGTTGCCCGCCGGGACGGAGAAAACGGTGCCGTCGGGCGCGGCGGCGTAGAGACGGGCGTCAGCGAGCACGGGGGCGGGCACCGCGTCGGCGATCCGGTCCGCGTTGGTGCCGAGGCGTGGACGTGTCTGCCCGAGCAGGCGGCCCTCGCGCGCGTCCACGCCCAGCAGCCGCCCGTCAGGTGCGGAGAAGTAGACGTACCGATCGTCGGTCACCGGCGCGGAACCTCGTGACACCGCGGTCTCCAGGCTCCACGTCTGCTTCCGCGCCTCCATGTCGACCGCCACCAGCGATCCGCCGCCCCCCATGAGGTACACCAGGTTCCCGCTCACCGTTGCCTGGGGCTGCTCGAGCGGCACGGGCAGCGCCACCCGACGGGAGACCCCGTCGTCCGGCGTGTAGCGCACCACGGCCTTCGCCTCTGCGTAGACCGCGTCGACGGAGACGAAGAAGACCGAGCCGCCGGCCGTGCCGACCGGTTGCAGTGATCCCTTCAGCCGTACGTCCCAGCGCACCTTGCCCGTCTCCGGGGCGACCGCGGTGACGCGCGTGGTGGCCCCGTTCTCCGACGTGCTCGTGGCGTAGGCCAGCGGATCCCCGGCGAAGGAGGCGAAGTACGGGCTCTGGTGGCCCTGGATCCGGTGGCTCCATTTCGTCCGCCCCGAAGCGCTGTCCAGGCCGGTGACCGTGCCGTCCACGCCGGTGACCAGGATCATGGAACCCGCGTACGTCAGCCCGTTGTACGGCGGCACGGTCTGCCGCCAACGCGTCCTGCCTGTGCCGGGATCGAGGGCCTGAAGGTGGGTGCTGCGATCCAGCGCGGGTTGCACGAGGCCACCGGAAACGACGGGCCGTCCGCCCTGCGCCGAGGCGGCGGTCTGCCGCCACAACTGACGCCCGTCCGACGGGTCGAGCGCGAAGACACGGCCCCTCTGCGCGCAGACCAACACCCCTTTCCCGTACGAGCACTCCGGCGTTCCCTTCTCGGGTGCCGATGTCGTCTCCCACGGGCTGAACTCGGCCGGCGTGGTGCGTGGCGCGTGGCCGCTCACCGGGGACGGGTTGTCACCGCCGAGCAGGTACACCGAGCCCAGCGCGACGGCGGCGGCCACGCCGAGGAGCCCGGCCCCGACGAGCGGCCACTTGCCCCGGTGCCTCGTGGGCCGCCGTTGGCTCTCTTCGACGCGCGGCTTCGGTTCGGGCTGCGGCGTGTCCCCGGTCCGCTGCGCCGGTATGAACGCTTGTGTGTCGTACGAGGCGGCCACCGACCGCAGCTCCCGCATCAACTCGTCCGGGGTCGGCCGGTCCCCGGGCTCTTTGGCGAGGCACCGCACCACCAGCGGCGCGAGACTCTCCGGAACGCCGGTCAGATCCGGCTCGTCATGCACGACCTGGTAGGCGACGACGTACGGGCTGTCCGAGTCGAACGGCCCCCGCCCCGTGGCCGCGTGCACCATCACCGACCCGAGCGCGAACACGTCGGCGGCGGGCCCCACCTCCCGGGGGCGCCGGAACTGCTCCGGTGCCATGAAGGGCGGGGTACCGATCAACTTGCCCGTCTCGGTGCGCAGTTCGCTGTTCTTCGGCCGGGAGATGCCGAAGTCGATGACCTTGGGTCCGTCCTCGGCGAGGAGTACGTTGCTCGGCTTGAGATCCCGGTGGACCACGCCGACGCGGTGGATGTCCCGCAGCGCCTCGGCCAGTCCGGCCATCAGGCGGCGCAACTCGGCGGGGCTCATGGCCCCGTTCCGCTTCACATGGTCGGACAGGGTCGGGCCGGGGATGAACAGAGTGGCCATCCAGGGCCTTTCGGCCTCCGAGTCGGCGTCGACGACGGACGCGGTGAAAGCACCGCTGACCTGTCGCGCGGCCGCCACCTCCTGCCTGAACCGCCCTCTGAACTCGGGATCCTTGGCGAACTGGGCATGGACGACCTTCACCGCCAGCTTCATCCCCGAGGTGCTGCGCGCGAGATGCACGATGCCCATGCCGCCGGAGCCCAGAGCCGACTCGAGCTGGTAGTGACCGGCGTACTCGGGACGTTCCGCTTCAGCGCCCGCCCCGGTGTTGCTCTGCGGCGCCATGGAACCACCCCCGTGATCTTCGTCCGCGCGCGCGACGCACGGAGCCTAGTCGATGACTCGTACGAGGCAGAGGCGGCTTGCTAGTCTCCGCGTGCGAGTTGCGCACATGTGTTTCATGTCGTGATTCAGGGGAATCAACGGGACCCATGACAGTCATGGGTCCAACGGGGGAGGTTTTCCATGTCTGTCGACCGCGTCGAAGAGACAGTGAGCGGCCAGGGGGCGGAAGCGCACACCGCCGAGGCCACCACCACGGCACTGCGCTACTACTCGGTCGCGCCGGGCGTCCGTGTCAACGTCCGCAGCGGCCCCGGCACCAACTACACCGTCGTCCGGGTCCTGCCCGAAGGGGCGAAGGTGGCGATCTTCTGCCAGTCGCCGGGCACCAGGGTGACGGGCCCGTACGGCACGACGAGCATCTGGGACAACATCGACAACGGTCAGTACATCTCGGACGCCTATGTACAGACCGGCAGCGACGGCTACATCCGCCCGCGCTGCTCCTGACCACCCACACAACCCCAGGGGCAAGACGGGCAGCGACGGCTACGTCGCCTCCCGCTGCGGCTAGCCCGCACGGAGCCCGCGGTCCGGCAAGGGTCATAATCGACCCGTGAGTGCAGACGACAGCACCCGTGCCACTCCCGCGGGCTCCACGGCCGAGGCCCTCGGCCCCCGACCAGAGCCCCTGCGCTTCTTCGGCACGACCTGGCTGAACCACGACAACGGCTACACCGCACGCCGCATCGCGGTCGCCGGCGGCTCCCTCGCGGCAGCCGCCGCCTCCTGCCTCGTCCTCCGCCTCGCCTACCAGGGCCTCCAGATCGCCGCGATCGGCGGCTTCGTCACGCTCCTCATGGTCGTGATGTTCGCGATCTGCAGCGCGATGGCCTTCCGCCACACCTGGGACGGCTTCACCCGCCGCCCCGACCCGGACCGCCAGGCGTCCCTGCGCGGCCTCCTGACCGTCGGCTTCGTCGGCTCCCTCCTCGCCTACTTCTTCCGCTCCCTCACCGAGGCCCCCGGCGAGAGGCTCCACCGCGAGGAGTACGAAGAGGCCCGCAAGCAGTACGAGAAGCGCACGACCCGCCGCTCGGGCAACCCGAAGAACCGCCGCCGCGCGTAGCCGCCACCAGCGAGGCCCTGCCGCCTACCGCTCCGCCACGATGCGCTCGACCGCCGCCGTCACCAGCTCTTCGCGCTCCGCCTCGGTGAAGACGTCCGGCAGGGTGAGCTGCTCGACGATCAGCCAGTTCAGGGTCAGCATGAGCAGCTTGACGGCCATGGCGTCGCCGGGGAGGCCGGAGGCCTCGTGGTACGCGACGTTGGCATCGACATCGGCACGGACCCGCTCGGTGAGGACCTTGCGCAGTTCGGGACGACGCGTGGCCTCGAGACGCAGTTCGAGCAGGGCGAGGTACCCGGTGCGGAACCCGGCGACGCGGCCGACGAGCTCCCGCATCAGCACCACGTAGGTCTCCCGGTCGCGGCCGGCCGCCCGCTGGCGGGCGATCGTCGCGTCGTCGGGCTGGAGCCGCTCGTAGACCCGGGCACCGGCCTGGGTGAGGAGGTCGTCCCGGTTGGCGAAGTAGTTGGACGCGGTCCCCGTCGGTACGGCGGCCTCGGCATCCACCGCCCGGAACGTCAGACCCCGGGCACCCTCCCTGGCCAGCACCTCGATCGCCGCGTCGACGAGCGCGGCACGCCGCTGGTCGTTCCGTCGCACCATTGACACCACTCCAGTTGTAGTACTACTTTCACATCACTTCAAGGAGAGTACTACGCATGGAGTTATCAGGAATGCGAAAACTCGTGTACTACATCGCCGTCACGCTCGACGGCCGCATCGCCGGCCCCGACGGCGAGTACGACTTCTTCCCCGCCGGTGACGAACGGCAGGCCGCCGCCTACAGCGCCTGGGCCAACACCCTCTACCCCGAGACGGTCCCGACCGCCTACCGCGCCGCCGCCGGCCTCGCCGACACCCCCAACCGGTACTTCGACACCGTCGTCATGGGCCTCGGCACCTACCGCGCCCCCTTCGAACAGGGGGTCACCAGCCCTTACGCGCACCTGCGCCAGTACGTGGTGTCCAGCACGCTCCGGCCCGACGCCGACCCGGCCGTCACCGTCGCCCCGGGCGACCCGCTCGGCCTGGTCCGCGCACTCAAGAAGGAGGAGGACAGCGACCTGAACGTATGGCTCTGCGGCGGCGGCAAGCTCGCCGGCGCCCTCCTGCCCGAGATCGACGAACTGGTCGTCAAGCACTACCCGGTGGTCGCCGGCGCCGGAGTGCCGGCGTTCGACGGCGCCTTCGACCCCACCGTCTTCGATGTCGCCGAGCGCACCGCCTTCCCCAACGGCGTCACCCTCACCCGCCTCACCCGCCGCTAGGGCATTTCCCCGCTGCTCTCGACGCCCGAACGGCCCGACCGTCCACCCCACTTCGGCATCCGCTCGGGCAACAGAGCCTCGCCCGACAGGATCTGCCCCCGCCGATCTCACCGAAATCTCACCGCACCCCACCCCGCCCCCGGCCACCATGGCCGTATGACCACATCGCCCTCCGCCCACCACCCCACCGGAGCCGACCCGACCCCCGAACCTCCTGCCGACACCCCCGAGCCCACCCGAAGCGCCCGAGCCCACTCCTTCAACGCCGCGGCGGCCCAGTACGCCGCCAACCGCCCCTCCTACCCCCCGGCCCTCTTCGACGCGATAGAAGACCTGACCGGCCGTCCCCTCACCGGCACCCGCGTCGCGGACGTCGGCGCCGGCACCGGCATCGCCACCGCCCTCCTGCACGCCCGGGGCGCGGACGTCGTCGCCGTGGAACCCGGAGACGGCATGGCGGCCCAGTTCCGCCGCACCCTGCCCGACATCCCGGTCATCCGCGGCACGGGCGACGACCTCCCCCTCACCGACGCCTCCGTCGACCTCGTCACCTACGCCCAGGCCTGGCACTGGACCGACCCCGCCCGCGCCGTTCCGGAAGCCCTGCGCGTCCTGCGCCCCGGCGGCGCCCTCGCCCTGTGGTGGAACACCGACGCGCTCGACGTCCCCTGGATCGCCGAGGCCGCCGCCCGCATCGAGCGCCACTTCCGCATCGACGTCTCCGCCGAGAAGCGCAACGTCGACGCCCGTGCCGCCGACCCCACCGGCCTCCTCGACTTCACCCGCCGCACGGTGCGCTGGAGCCGCCGCGTCCCGGTCGACACCCACCTCGCCAACATCGGCAGCCACTCGGTTTTCCTCACGCACGACGCGGAACACACGGCGTCGTTCCTGGCCGAGGAACGCGAGCACCTCCTCCGCACCTTCCCGGACGGTTTCGTGGAGGAGGTCTACGAGGTGGTCCTCTTCCTCGCCGAGTCCCCGGCCTGACGCGCACTCGTTTCTCGCCGTGTCCCTGGCCTGACGCGGACTCGTTTCTCGCCGTGTCCCTGGCCTGGCGCGGACTCGTTTCTCGCCGTGTCCCTGGCCTGGCGCGGACTCGTTTCTCGCCGAGGCCCCGGCCCGACGCGCACCCGCCCGAAGTCCGCCCCACACCGGCGCTTGACGCGCCCCACCCCCGGGAGCATTATTCATCGCATGATGAATAATGCTCCCGGCTCGCCACGCCCGGGCCCGGCACCCACCCCCGGCCAGTCCTCGGACCCGGGCACCACAGCCGTCCACGCCGAGAACCTCAGCGTCGTCCGCGGCCCCCGCACGGTCCTGCGCAACCTCGGCTTCACCGTCCCCCGGGGCCAGATCACCGGCCTCCTCGGCCCCTCCGGCTGCGGCAAGTCCACCCTCATGCGCGCCCTCGTCGGCACCCAGGCCAAGGTCACCGGCACCCTCGACGTCCTCGGCCACCCCGCCGGACACCCCACCCTGCGCACCCGCATCGGCTACGTCACCCAGGCCCCGTCCGTCTACGACGACCTGACCGTCCGCCAGAACCTCGACTACTTCGCCGCGATCCTCGACCCCGGCCGACCTGCAACGGACCGCCGCGACGACAACGTCACCCGCGCCATCGCCGACGTAGACCTCACCACCCACACCGACGCCCTCGCCGGCACCCTCTCCGGCGGCCAGCGCAACCGTGTCTCCCTGGCCGTCGCCCTCCTCGGCTCCCCGGAACTCCTGGTCCTCGACGAACCGACCGTCGGCCTCGACCCGGTCCTGCGCCGCGACCTGTGGAACCTCTTCCACGACATCGCGACCGGCCGCGGCGCCACCCTCCTCGTCTCCTCCCACGTCATGGACGAGGCCGAACGCTGCCACCGCCTCCTCCTCATGCGCGACGGCGAACTCCTCGCCGACGACACCCCCGACGCCCTGCGCACCCGCACCGGCGCCGCCACCGTCGAGGAGGCCTTCCTGCGCCTGGTGGACGAGGCGAAAGCAGCAGCCCGCACGAAAGAAGCGAAGGACACGAAGGACACGAAGGACACGAAGGACACGAAGGACACGAAGGGCACGAAGGACGCCAAGGAGACGACCCGATGACCACCACCGCGACCCGGCCGGCCACCCCACCGAGGGCCCTGAACGCCTCCCGCACCACCGCCACCGCGGCCCGGGTCCTCCGCCAGCTCACCCACGACCCCCGCACCATCGCACTGATGATCCTCGTCCCCTGCGTGATGCTGTTCCTGCTGCGCTACGTCTTCGACGGCAGCCCGCGCACCTTCGACAACATCGGCGCGTCCCTCCTGGGGATCTTCCCGCTGATCACGATGTTCCTGGTGACGTCCATCGCCACCCTGCGCGAACGCACCTCGGGCACCCTCGAACGCCTCCTCGCCATGCCCCTCGGCAAAGGCGACCTCATCGCCGGCTACGCCCTCGCCTTCGGCACCCTCGCGATCATCCAGTCCGCCCTGGCCACGGGCCTCGCGCTCTGGTTCCTCGGCCTCGACGTCACCGGCAGCCCCTGGCTCCTCCTCCTGGTGGCCCTCCTCGACGCCCTCCTCGGCACGGCCCTCGGCCTCTTCGTCTCGGCCTTCGCGGCCTCGGAGTTCCAGGCGGTCCAGTTCATGCCGGCGGTGATCTTCCCGCAGCTCCTCCTGTGCGGCCTGTTCACCCCGCGCGACACCATGCACCCGGCCCTGGAGGCCCTCTCCGACGTCCTCCCCATGTCGTACGCCGTCGACGGCATGAACGAGGTCCTGCGCCACACGGACATGACCGCCACCTTCGTCCGGGACGTCCTGATCGTCGCGGGCTGCGCACTCCTGGTCCTGATCCTGGGCGCAGCGACCCTCAGGCGCCGGACGGCGTAGCCGGCCCGGCGCGACATCCCGCCCAGCGGACACCCGGGCCGTCCCCCACTCCCCAGTGCGAGGATGGACCCCGGACGACGCACCCTTCGGAGGCACCCCGCGCCATGACCCAGAAAGTCGCAGTCCTCGGCACCGGCAAGATCGGCGAGGCCCTGCTCAGCGGAATGATCCGCGCCGGCTGGACCCCGTCCGACCTCCTGGTCACCGCCCGCCGCCCGGAACGAGCCGAGGAACTCCGCACCCGCTACGGCGTCACCCCGGTCACCAACCCCGAAGCCGCCAAGACCGCCGACACCCTGATCCTCACGGTCAAACCGCAGGACATGGGCACGCTGCTCGACGAGCTCGCCCCCCACGTCCCCGCCGACCGCCTGGTCATCAGCGGCGCCGCCGGCATCCCCACGTCCTACTTCGAGGAACGCCTCGCCCCCGACACCCCGGTCGTCCGCGTCATGACGAACACCCCCGCCCTCGTCGACGAGGCGATGTCCGTCATCTCCGCCGGCACCCACGCCACCGCCGACCACCTCGCCCACACCGAGGAGATCTTCGGCGCCGTCGGCAAGACGCTCCGCGTCCCCGAGTCCCAGCAGGACGCCTGCACCGCCCTGTCCGGCTCCGGCCCGGCCTACTTCTTCTACCTGGTCGAAGCCATGACCGACGCCGGCATCCTCCTCGGCCTGCCCCGCGACAAGGCCCACGACCTGATCGTCCAGTCCGCCATCGGCGCCGCGACGATGCTCCGCGACAGCGGCGAACACCCCGTCAAGCTCCGAGAGAACGTCACGTCCCCCGCGGGCACGACGATCAACGCCATCCGCGAACTCGAGAACCACGGCGTACGAGCCGCCCTGATCGCCGCCCTCGAAGCCGCCCGCGACCGCAGCCGCGCCCTGGCCTCGGGCAACAACAGCTGAACACCCGGGGGCGGGCCCGACCCGCCCCCGGCCGCCCGCACCCCTCACATCCTCAGCCCACCACCCGCCGCGACCATCTCCTCCTCCACAGCGGGCAGCAACCCGATCGCCCGATACGCCGCGTCCACGGTCGGCCGAGCCATCCCCCGAGCGCGCCCCGCCCCGTCCCGCAGCACGCCCTCCACATAACCGGGATCGGCACACAACTCCTTGTGCCTCTTCTGCAGCGGCCGCAGCACCTCGACCACGGCCTCGGCGGTGTCCCTCTTCAAAGCCCCGTACGACGTGTACGCACCACTCAACGACTCGGGGTCCCCACCCGTGCACGCCGCGAGGATCTCCAGCAGATTCGCGAGCCCCGGCCGGGCCTCCCGGTCGTACACGACCTCCCGCCCGCTGTCGGTCACGGCCCGCATCACCTTCTTGCGCACCACGTCCGGCTCGTCCAGCAGATAGACGATCCCCGGCCCGACGTCGTCGCTCTTGCCCATCTTCGACGCCGGATCCTGAAGGTTCATCACCCGCGCCGCCACCCCCGGACGCGTGGCCCGCGGCACCACGAACGTATGCCCGTACCGCTGGTTGAACCGCACCGCCAGATCCCGCGCCAGCTCCACATGCTGCCGCTGGTCGTCCCCGACCGGCACCTCGCCGGCCCCGTACGCCAGGATGTCCGCCGCCATCAGCACGGGATACGTCAGCAGTGACAGCCGCACGCTCCCGCCCCGCTTCTGCTCCCGCGCGGCCTTCTCCTTGTACTGGATCATCCGCCGCATCTCACCGTCGGTGGCCACGCACTCCAGTAGGTAGGAGAGCCGGGCGTGCTCGTCCACGTGGCTCTGCACGAACACCGTGCAGAGCTCCGGATCCAGCCCGGCCGCCAGCAGCAACGACGCCGACTGCCGGCTCAGCCTGCGTACCCGTGCGGGATCGTGGTCCACGGTCAGGGCATGCAGATCGACGACGCAGAACAGGGCCTCGGCCTCGTGTTGGTCGACCGCGGCCCACCGCCGCATGGCCCCCAGGTAGTTCCCCAGCGTCAGATGCCCCGTCGGCTTGATCCCGCTGAAGACCCGTGTCATCTCTCCACCTCCTGGTCGGGACCGCCACCCCGGGCGGCCGCCCCTCCGTGGTTCCGGGAGGGAGAAACGAAAACGGCCGCCGAAGCGGCGGCCGTCGAGTGCATACGTGAGCACGGCCGCCGTCAGGCGGCCCACCACAGCTGGGTGCACGTACGCGTCGTCATGCGGCCCAGGCTACGCCCCGGAAGTGCCCTCCGCCCCCGAGTTGACACGCCTTACCCCCATCCGTAGTGTTCTCCGAGTTGTCCGACGTGAGCGCCGACTCCGGTCGGTCCCCGGGCAGCAAATCCGCAGGTACTCACCACTATTCGACGCGCAGTACATCTGTCGTCGCTTCATTGGCATGTGTATTTACGGAATGAGGAATCCCAGTTCGAAAGGACACGGCAGCCCGATTGGCTCGGGAGCCGGGGAATCCGCTAAAGTCTCACTCGTCGGAACGGCCCAACAGCCGCGAAGACAAACCCCGCTGACCGGGGATCAGGCCCGAAAGGATCTGATAGAGTCGGAACCGCCGGAAAGGGAAA
>NZ_JBVJSX010000004.1:0-10696 GCF_055606225.1 Streptomyces sp. NPDC037100
CTTGCGTTTCCGACTCTATCAGATCTTTCCGATCCGATTTCCTCGGTGCTTTCCAGGTTCTCGCTTCCGCGTTTCCCTTTCCGGCGGTTCCGACTTTATCAGAAGTTTTTGGCTGGTCTGACCGGCCACTCATTTCCGATTCATCGGGAGAGGCTTCAATGAAAGCGACGTTTCACGAAGCAGATAGATGTTCACTGCGGCCGGTCCGGGACTAGGGCCCATCTCCAGGCAACTGTTCTAATCTACCTCCCCACACTTGCCGTGTCAACGGCTCCTGTGGGGCGAAGAGGAGACTAGCAGTTGAACGGACGTGGTCGCACATCCGGCGGTCAGCGGGACGATCAGGCCGCTGTCGGGACGGTCGCGCTGCGTTCCGCCGCCTCGACGTCTCCGGTCTCTCCCGCGCGGGCGGCCCGGCCTCCCAGGACGTAGACGTAGGCCAGGAAGGCCGCTTCGGCGGCTACGCCGATGGTGATGCGGGCCCAGGTGGGGAGACCGGACGGGGTGACGAAGCCTTCGATGGCGCCTGAGACGAAGAGGACGAGGGCGAGGCCGATGGCCATACCTATGGCCGCTCGGCCTTCCTCCGCGAGCGCCGTGCGCCGCGTCCGCGGGCCGGGGTCGATGAGTGTCCAGCCGAGGCGCAGGCCCGTGCCCGCTGCGACGAAGACGGCGGTCAGTTCCAGAAGGCCGTGCGGGAGGACCAGGCCGAGGAACGTGTCGAGGCGGCCGGCCGAGGACATCAGGCCTACGCCGACACCGAGATTGAGCATGTTCTGGAAGAGGATCCAGAGGACCGGAAGTCCGAGGAAGACCCCGAGGATGAGGCACAGGGCGGCGGCCCAGGCGTTGTTCGTCCAGACCTGGGCGGCGAAGCTGGCGGCCGGATGGCTGGAGTAGTACGTCTCGTACTGGCCACCGGGGCGGGTGAGCTCCCTCAGTTCGCTGGGAGCCGCGATCGAGGCCTGCACCTCGGGGTGGGTGCCGATCCACCAGCCCAGGAGGGCGGCGACGGCCGTGGACAGGAGCGCGGTGGGCACCCACCAGTGCCGTGACTTGTAGACGGCCGCAGGGAAACCGTGGGCGAGGAAGCGTGTGACGTCACGCCAGGAGGCGCGTCGGGTGCCTGTCACGGCACCACGCGCGCGTGCCACGAGTTGGCTGAGCCGACCGGTCAGCTGCGGGTCGGGGGCACTGGACTGGATCAGGGAGAGGTGCGTCGCGGTGCGCTGATAGAGGGTGACGAGTTCGTCGGCCTCCGCGCCGTCGAGGCGGCGCTGGCGGCGGAGGAGGGCTTCGAGGCGGTCCCACTCCGCTCGGTGGGCGGAGACGAAGACGTCGAGGTCCATCGGTGTGCCTGCTCCTCGGCTGGTCGTCGGAGGCTCGTCGTGGATCAGCTTGTCGTACTACGGCGCGATGCGCCCTCAGCTTGGCAGACTGGCCCTGTCGGGGGCAGGGCAGGGGAAGGACGGCGGGCGTGAGTGAGCTGGTGACGGGCGAGGCTGTGGCATTGGAGCTGCGCCCCGCGAGGCTGCCCAGCAGGGCGTTGGCCGTGCTGCTCGATCTGGTGGCGGTCATGGCGGTCTACGTCGCGGTGACCATCGTGCTGGTCACCTCCACGGCTTCACTCGACGAGGCGGCGCAGACGGCGCTGTCCATCGCGTCGTTCGTTCTCGTGCTGGTGGGCGGGCCGATCGCGGTGGAGACGCTCAGTCACGGGCGGTCGCTCGGGAAGATGGCGTGCGGTCTGCGTGTGGTGCGGGACGACGGAGGCCCCATCCGGTTCCGGCATGCGCTGGTGAGGGGCTTGATCGGGGTGATCGAGATCCTCATGACCTTCGGGATCGTCGCCTGCATCGCCTCGTTCGTGTCGGGGCGTGGGCGGCGGCTGGGAGACGTGTTCGCGGGGACGCTCGTCGTACGGGAGCGGATTCCGGTCGCGCGGACCGGTTTCGTGCCCCCTCCTCCGCCCTGGCTGTCCGGGCGGTTCGCGGGGCTCGATCTGTCGGCGGTGCCCGATGGCCTGTGGCTCGCCGTCCGGCAGTACCTGACGCGTATGCAGCAGTTGGATCCGCAGGTGGGCTGGTCGATGGCGGAGCGGCTGGCGGCGGACCTGGCGGAGCGTACGGGGGCTCCGGTGCCCCACGGTGTGCCGCCTGCGGCGTATCTGGCGGCGGTCGTGCAGGAACGGCAGGCGCGCGAGGCCCGGCGGGCTTTCGGGAGCGAGGCGGCCCCGGCGGCGACGTCCGCCGCCGTTCCGGTGCCCGCCGACCCGGTCGCCACAGCCGGTGCTCCTTCCGGGGAGGGCGCCGCGGCCGGCTTCCGACCGCCGGCTGGGGTGCCCGAGGTCGGGTCCGGGCCTTCCGACGGGGAGCGGCCCGCAGAGCCGGCGGTGCCACCGGCGGTTCCGGCCGGCGAGCAGCCCCGCACCGGGTTCGTGCCGCCGGCGTAGCGCGGGGCGGGGCACGTGGCGCCGGTGGAACGCTGCTGCCTGCTCAGGTGAACGCCGACGGCGGTGACTCCAGGTCTTCGAGCTCGATGCCGGGGGCCGCGAGCACGACGTCTCCGGCGATGTGCACGGTGTGCTGCTCGCCTATGTCCAGGGCTGTGACCTGGTATTCGTCCACGGTCAGGGGGCCGTTGTCAGTGGCGTGTGCTTCGCTTTTCAGCAAGGCCCAGGACTGGTCCACGGTGCGGGGGGCGAGGACCGGGTCCGTGAAGGCGACGAGGCGTACGCGGGTGGCCGCTGTGGAGGGGGTGAGGCGCAGGAGACGGGTGGTGGCGACGAGGAATGCCGGGGACGTGCCGGTGAAGGCGTGGGCGCGCACATTGCCTTCGGTGGCCTCGGTCCCGGTGGGGTCGGTGCGGACCCAGGTGACGCCGTCGAGGGCTGCGCCGCGGACCTGCCAGGCGGCGGCGTGGAGTTCGAGGCGGATGGGTCGGCCCAGTTCGTCGAGTGTGAGGTCGACGGAGCCGTGGTGATCGCCTGCGGGGGTGGTCAGCTGGGAGACGTAGCGCCAGCCGGAGGGGCCGGGGGCGCACTGGAAGTGTTCGTCTGCGAGGGGGGTGTGATCGTGCGGGTCGTGGAGCGAATAGCGGCCGCGGGGCATGGGGGTCCTGGGTCCTGACGGGCTGGGCCGGTCGCCGGTGGGGCGAACGGGGCAGGCCCCCGGCACGGGGGTGCGGGGGCCTGCCTCGCGCCCCCGGCACGGGGGTGCGGGGGCCTGCCTCGGAGATCTGAACCGGTTGCCGGCTGACCGGCAGCGGTGCTGCTCGGCTCAGTAGCGGTAGTGGTCCGGCTTGTACGGGCCCTCGACCTGCACGCCGATGTACTCGGCCTGCTCCGGGCGCAGCGTCGTGAGCTTCACGCCGAGCGCGTCGAGGTGGAGGCGGGCGACCTTCTCGTCGAGGTGCTTGGGCAGCACGTAGACGCCGGTCGGGTACGCGTCGGGCTTGGTGAAGAGCTCGATCTGGGCCAGGGTCTGGTCCGCGAAGGAGTTGGACATCACGAACGACGGGTGACCGGTGGCGTTGCCCAGGTTCAGCAGGCGGCCCTCGGACAGGACGATGATCACCTTGCCGTCGGGGAAGGTCCAGGTGTGGACCTGCGGCTTGACCTCGTCCTTGACGATGCCGGGAATCCTGGCGAGGCCGGCCATGTCGATCTCGTTGTCGAAGTGGCCGATGTTGCCGACGATGGCCTGGTGCTTCATCTTGGCCATGTCCGAGGCCATGATGATGTCCTTGTTGCCGGTCGTGGTGATGAAGATGTCGGCCTTGTCGACCACGTCGTCGAGGGTGGCGACCTGGTAGCCGTCCATCGCGGCCTGCAGGGCGCAGATCGGGTCGATCTCGGTGACGATCACGCGGGCGCCCTGGCCGCGCAGGGACTCCGCGCAGCCCTTGCCCACGTCGCCGTAGCCGAAGACGACCGCCGTCTTGCCGCCGATGAGGACGTCGGTGGCGCGGTTGATGCCGTCGATCAGGGAGTGCCGGCAGCCGTACTTGTTGTCGAACTTCGACTTGGTGACGGCGTCGTTGACGTTGATCGCCGGGAACAGCAGCACACCGTCGCGCTGCATCTCGTACAGCCGGTGGACACCGGTCGTGGTCTCCTCGGTCACGCCGCGGATCTCGGAGGCCAGCTGGGTCCACTTCTGCGAGCCGTCCGTGATGGTGCGGTTCAGCAGTTCCAGGATGACGCGGTGCTCGTCGGACTCGGCCGTGTCGGGCGAGGGGACCTTGCCGTCCTTCTCGTACTCCACGCCCTTGTGGACCAGGAGGGTGGCGTCACCGCCGTCGTCCAGGATCATGTTCGGGCCGCCGGTGGGGCTGTCCGGCCAGGTCAGCGCCTGCTCCGTGCACCACCAGTACTCCTCCAGCGTCTCGCCCTTCCAGGCGAAGACCGGCACACCCTGCGGGCTGTCGGGCGTGCCGTTCGGGCCGACGGCGATGGCCGCCGCCGCGTGGTCCTGGGTGGAGAAGATGTTGCAGGAGGCCCAGCGGACCTGCGCGCCCAGGGCCACCAGCGTCTCGATGAGCACAGCGGTCTGCACCGTCATGTGCAGGGAGCCGGTGACACGGGCGCCCGCCAGGGGCTGCGCCTCGGCGTACTCCTTGCGGATCGCCATCAGGCCCGGCATCTCGTGCTCGGCGAGGGTGATCTCCTTGCGGCCGAACTCGGCCAGGGAGAGGTCGGCGACCTTGAAGTCCTGTCGGTTCTCGACAGTCGTCATTGCGAGCTGCTCCTCGGGGTGTGGGTCGAGGGTGGGTACGGCTGGTCTGCGCGGCGGCGGACACAGGGGTGCCCGAAAGAGGACACAGGCATGCCCGCGTGCGCGCAGCGCAGTCCGTCGGAGGCCCTCTCTCCCTCGGCCGGTCCGCTTCGGGACCGCCCGACCGCCATCAGCAGCGACGTCTGGCTCCGTCCCAAGCTACACCGGGCGCGGGCGCGATCCCCAGTCCGTGGGCGAACACATCGAGCCGATCATGTGACGGACCCGAGGACGGACCGGACGGCGGGGGCGGGGTGGTGGGGTGGTGGGGCGGGGAAGCCGGACGGGGCCCGCCGAGTGGTTCGGCGGGCCCCGTGAGGCGCAGAGGGAGGGTCAGTGCTCGGTGGGGTGGGGGGCGGGGCCGCCCGGGGAGGCCTCGGGGTCGGGACCCTTGGCTGCTTCCCTCTCGCTGTAGATGTCCGGCTCCAGGTAGATCACGCGGGCGATCGGGACGGCTGCGCGGATGCGGGCCTCGGCGGCGTCGATGGCGGCGGCGATCTCGGTGGCCGTGTCGTCGTGCTGGACGGCGATCTTGGCGGCGACGAGGAGTTCCTCGGGGCCGAGGTGCAGCGTGCGCATGTGGATGATGCGGGTGACGGTGTCGCCGTCGACGACGGCGGCCTCGATCTTCTGCGTCTCCTCGATGCCGGCGGACTCGCCGAGCAGCAGCGACTTGGTCTCGGCGGCGAGGACCAGGGCGATCAGGATGAGCAGGATGCCGATGCAGAGGGTGCCGATGCCGTCCCAGACGCTGTCGCCGGTGAGCAGGGCGAGGCCGACGCCGCCGAGGGCGAGGACCAGGCCGACGAGGGCGCCGAGGTCCTCCAGGAGGACGACCGGGAGTTCGGGGGCCTTGGCGTGGCGGACGAACTCCTTCCAGGAGCGCTTGCCGCGCAGGAGGTTGGACTCCTTGATGGCCGTGCGGAAGGAGAAGGTCTCGGCGATGATCGCGAAGACCAGGACGCCGACGGGCCAGTACCAGTTCGTCAGCTCGTGGGGGTGCTTGATCTTCTCGTAGCCCTCGTAGAGGGCGAACATGCCGCCGACCGAGAAGAGGACGATGGAGACGAGGAAGGCGTAGATGTAGCGCTCGCGGCCGTAGCCGAAGGGGTGTTCCGGGGTGGCCTCGCGCTTCGCCTTCTTGCCGCCGACCAGGAGCAGCGCCTGGTTGCCGGAGTCGGCGACCGAGTGCACGGACTCGGCGAGCATCGACGACGAGCCGCTGAAGAGGAACGCCACGAACTTCGCTACCGCGATCGCGAGGTTCGCGGCCAGTGCCGCCACGATCGCCTTGGTACCGCCTGACGCGCTCATATGTCCGCGTTGTCCCTTCGTACGCCGTTCCAGGGCCCGGACGCCCGCCTTGGTGCGCGCCCGTGACTTTGCCCGTGCTTGACGGTGGGCCATTGTTGCAGCCCGCCGTGACAGCGGTGAGTCAGGTCACCAGCACGGGGTCCTCGAAACGGTCAGGCGACGACGGTGGCCCGGAAAAGCGTCCCCGTTCCGGACACTTCGGCCTTTTCGCCGGCGGGGACGAAGACGGACGCGCCGGGGGTGAGGTCGTGCTCGCCGGCCCGGACGGTTCCGGTCGTGCAGAGGAGGATCTGCGGGGTCGGGCGGGTGAGGTCGTGGGCGCCGCCCGCCTCGGGGAGGACGTAGCGGGAGAGGCGGAACTCGTCGATGGGGGTCTCGTAGACCTCCTCGCCGTCCGGGGAGGCCTCGGGGCGCAGGACGCCGGGGTCACTCGGGAGGAAGCGGACGATGCGCAAAAGTTCGGGGACGTCGACGTGCTTGGGGGTGAGGCCGCAGCGCAGGACGTTGTCGGAGTTGGCCATGATCTCCACGCCGAGGCCGTTCAGGTAGGCGTGCGGGACGCCGGCGCCGAGGTAGAGGGCCTCGCCGGGCTGGAGCCGCACGTGGTTCAGCAGCATCGCGGCGATGACGCCGGGGTCGCCCGGGTAGTGGTGGGCGATGTCGGCGTAGGGGGCGTAGGCGCCGCCGAGGCGGGTGCAGGCGGTCGCCGTCTGCGTGACCGTGCGGGACACGTCGTCGGGGTCCGCGGTGAGGATCGCCGTGAGGACCTCGCGCAGGGCGGCGTCCTCGGGGTGGGCGTGGAGCAGGTCGACGTAGGGCTTGAGGGAGTCGACGCCGAGGTCGTCGAGCAGGGCCGCGGCCTCCAGCGGGTCGCGGAAGCCGCACAGGCCGTCGAACTCGGTGAGGGCGCAGATCAGTTCGGGCTTGTGGTTGGCGTCCTTGTAGTTGCGGTGCGGGGCGTCCACGGGGATGCCGCGCCGCTCCTCGTCCGCGTAGCCCTCTCGCGCCTGCGTGAGGTCGGGGTGGACCTGGAGGGAGAGCGGGGCGCCCGCGGCGAGGATCTTGAGGAGGAAGGGCAGCCGGGGGCCGAACTTGGCGACGGCGGCGGACCCGAGTTCCTTCTCGGGGTCGGCTTCGACGACCTCGACGAGCGTGCCCCGGCCGGTGCGCGAGGGGGCGCCCGGGTGGGCGCCCATCCACATCTCCGCCTGCGGCTCGCCGGTCGGTTCGACGCCGAGCAGCTGAGGGATGGCGGTCGGGGAACCCCAGGCGTAGGGGCGGATGGTGTTGTCGAGGCGGTCCATGGGGTTCTCTCTGCGTGGTGCGGGGCGCGGGGCGCGGGCGCGTCAGGGTGTCCCGGGCAAGATCAGGCCCTCGAAGCGAGCGCCAGGTAAACGGCGGCGAAATCCGTGATGGCGATCAGTTCCGCGAGGGTCTCCAGTTCGCCGCCCTCCTCCGGTTCCAGCTCGCTGATCGGTGTGTCGTGGCTGAGCGCGAGGTCGCGGGCGCCGGGGGCGGCGGTGAGGCCGCCGATGGGGCGGTCGCGCAGCAGCACCACGCGCGCGTGCAGGGCGGGCGGTTCCTCTACGCGGTCGCGGAAGAAGTCGTCGGGGTCGGCGCTGGCGGCCAGAGGGCCGGCGAGCAGGGCTCCGTGGGCGGCGAGGGCCTCGGGGAGTTCGGCGACGACGGCGGGGGTGCCGGACAGTTCGGCGAGGGCCGCGGCGAAGCGGCGGCCGGCCGGGCCGGCCGAGACGCCCTCGGTCCAGACGATCGGGAGCGCGTCGGAGAGTTCGGCGGCCAGGGTCTTGGCGGCGTTGCTGTACGTGGCGATGGCCGGGCCGCAGCGCTCGGCGACGAGGTCGAGGCGGTCGGCGACCTTGCCGAGAGCGTCCGGCGGGGCGGCGAGCACGCCCGTGCGGTCCAGGAGCGCGAGCAGCGGGGTGAGCAGGGCCCACAGGACGCCCGGGGCGGACGCGGCGAGGGGCTCTTCCTGGTCGTACGGGGCGGTTGCCACCGGGACGAACAGGCCGTGCACGCCGGTGAGGGCTTCGGCGAGCGGGGTACGGGCGGGGGCCACGGCCACGACGGTGCAGCCCCGGCGGTAGGCCTGCTCGGCGAGCAGGGACAGGCCGGGTTCGGTGCCGTTCGGGGTGGTGATCAGCAGGAGGTCCACGGAACCGGCCCAGCCGGGCAGTTCCCACCGCAGGGCGCCCGCGGCCGGGGCGACGCCGGTGGGGGCGAGGCGGATGACCGGGCTGCCGGCGCCGGCGAGCGTGCCGATGAGGTCGGCGGCGTGGGTGGCGGCGGCACCAGGGCCGGCGATGAGCACCGCGCGGGGGCGGCCGTCCGGCTTGAGGTCGTTGACGCCCGCCTCGGCGGCGTGGCGGGCCGCGGTTCGGACGCGGGCGCCGGCTTCTGCGGCGCCGCGGAGCAGTCCGCGGTGGTCGGCCTCGGCGAGGCCCTCCGGGGAGTCGAGCAGCGATTCGTCGAGCATGGGCGGCAGCTTCCCATCGCCGGGGTCCGTTGTGAGGGTGTCCTGGATCGTGCCCGCTGTGCCGGGGGCTATGTGCACCGGAGTGTCACGGGGGTGCGTGCGCCCCCGACGGTCACGCGGGGCGGCGGGCCTCGTCGACGAGCAGGACGGGGATGCCGTCGCGGACGGGGTAGGCCAGGCCGCAGCCGGCGTCGGTGCAGATCAGTTCGGTGTCCTGCTCCGTGAGGGAGGAGTGACAGGCCGGGCAGGCGAGGATCTCGAGGAGGCCGGATTCGAGGGGCATAGGGGTTCCTTCGAGGTGCGGGCGCTTGGGGTCGTGCCTGGTCAGGTTACCGCCGGTGGGGGCGGGGCCTCAGCCCCTGATGATCCCCAGCACCTCGTCCCGCACCCGGGCCATCGTCCCGGCGTCCCTCGCCTCCGCGTTCAGGCGCAGCAGTGGCTCCGTGTTGGACGGGCGGACGTTGAACCACCAGTCGGCGGACGAGACGGTGAGGCCGTCGAGCTCGTCGAGGGTGATGCCCTCGCGGCTCTGGTACGCGGAACGGATGGCGGCGAGGCTGGCCTGCTGGTCGGCGACCGTGGAGTTGATCTCGCCGGAGCCGGCGTAGCGGTCGTACTGGGCCACGAGGGAGGACAGGGGGCCGTCCTGACCGCCCAGGGCCGCCAGGACGTGCAGGGCGGCGAGCATGCCCGTGTCGGCGTTCCAGAAGTCGCGGAAGTAGTAGTGCGCGGAGTGCTCGCCGCCGAAGATCGCGCCGGTGCGGGCCATCTCGGCCTTGATGAAGGAGTGGCCCACGCGCGTGCGGACCGGGCTGCCGCCGTTCTCCTCGACGACCTCGGGCACCGACCAGGACGTGATCAGGTTGTGGATGATCGTGCCCTTGCCGCCGTGCCGGGCCAGTTCGCGGGAGGCGACCAGGGCGGTGATGGCCGACGGGGAGACCGGCTCACCGCGCTCGTCGACGACGAAGCAGCGGTCCGCGTCGCCGTCGAAGGCGAGACCCAGGTCGGCGCCCTCCTCGCGGACACGCTTCTGCAGGTCCACGAGGTTGGCCGGGTCGAGGGGGTTGGCCTCGTGGTTGGGGAAGGTGCCGTCGAGCTCGAAGTACATCGGGACCAGCGTGAGGGGCAGGCCGGCGAAGACCTCGGGGACGGTGTGCCCGCCCATGCCGTTGCCCGCGTCGACGACGACCTTCAGGGGGCGGATGGAGGTCAGGTCGACCAGGGAGCGCAGGTGGGCCGCGTAGTCCGACAGCGTGTCGCGGCCGGTGATCGTGCCCGCCTGCGCGGCCGGCTGCGGTGCGCCCGACTCGCTCCAGCGCTCGACGAGCTCACGGATCTCCGCGAGGCCGGTGTCCTGCCCGACGGGAGCGGCGCCCGAGCGGCACATCTTGATGCCGTTGTACTGCGCCGGGTTGTGGGAGGCGGTGAACATGGCGCCCGGCAGGTTCAGCGCGCCCGAGGCGTAGTACAGCTGGTCCGTCGAGCAGAGACCGATCTCCGTCACGTCGGCGCCCAGGGCTGCCGCCCCGCGCGCGAAGGCCCGTGACAGGCCCGGGGAGGAGGGCCGCATGTCGTACCCGGTCGTGATGGCGCTCGCGCCGGTGACCCGCACGAAGGCCGCTCCGAAGAGCTCGGCCAGGGACTCGTCCCACTGGTCGGGGACGACCCCGCGTACGTCGTACGCCTTCACGACCTGCGACAGATCAGCAGCCACGGCCAACCTTCCTGAAAAAGTACTGTCGGTCGGGCCAAACTACCCTCGCCCACCGACAACGCGCCGGGCGGACGCCAAGAGGACTCCCAGCCGCAACCTCAGGTCAGGGCAGCGTGCGGTCCAGGGCCGGGGTGCTCCTGCCGGCCACGATCGAGCACATCACCAACAGCGGGCCCGGGCTCCACGGCAGCACCTTGCGCAGCAAGTCGCCCTCGTGGCCCGCGAGTCCGACACTGCCGCGCAGGCGCGACGACGGCGGCGCGTACCGGATCGAAGCCGAGGGCGGCCGGCACGACCGTACTGATCACGACGGGCACCCCGAAGCCGGCAAGCGCTTGCAGCAGCACCCGGCAGAGGGCGATGACGAGGGCTTGGGTGCGCGGATCGCAGGAGAGC
>NZ_JBVJSX010000004.1:10794-145680 GCF_055606225.1 Streptomyces sp. NPDC037100
GCCGCCCGAAGACTTGAGTGCGCGGATCGCAGGAGAGCCGCCCGAAGACTTGAGTGCGCGGATCGCAGGAGAGCCGCCCGAAGACTTGAGTGCGCGGATCGCAGGAGAGCCGCCCGAAGACTTGAGTGCGCGGATCGCAGGAGAGCCGCCCGAAGGCTTGAGTGCGCGGGTTGTAGGAGAGCCGCCCGAAGGACCCCGCCTCAGGGTGAATGGTCATGAATGTTCATGTCCGCGCCAAGCTTGCGTCGTGGGGGCGCGCGAGGAAACCGGGGGTGGGGTCAGTTGTCGGGCGATCGCAGGACCCGCAGGTGGCCGCGTCGCGCGACCTCCCTCGGGTCGGCACCGCGGCCTGCGCCGCCTGCCTCGGCCGCCCGCTCCCGCGGACGGGCCGCCTCACGCACGGCGTTGGCGAGCGCTTCCAGGTCGTCGCCGCTGGGGCGGGCCGGAGCCGAAGCGTCGAGGAGCCGGACGACCTCCCAGCCGCGCGGGGCGGTGAGGCGCTCGGAGTGCTCGGCGCACAGGTCGTAGCAGTGGGGTTCGGCGTAGGTGGCGAGCGGGCCGAGGACCGCGGTCGAGTCGGCGTAGACGTACGTCAGCGTCGCGACGGCGGGACGGCCGCAGGCGGTGCGCGAACAGCGACGTACAGGGCTCACGACGTTGGACGGTACCGCACTCTTGAGCGGGCCGCGACGACTCTCCCCCAGGTCACTCCCCCGTGTCGCGCTGTGAAACGCCGCACACACCCCTTCGGGTGCACCTTCCTGACCTGCCAGGACATCGACGCCCGAGGTGTCGGTCGATCCCACAAGCAATCAAGAGTCATCACAAAACCCTCAAATACCGTGAGGGTGCCGCTCTCGACGGGATACGGATTTGAGCCCAACCTTGGCTTGAATGGTCATGTAACGACATGCCGCAGGGCGGCGGCCGGAAGCCGCCCGTGCCGTCGTGCGGTGCCGGGCGCGGGGGCGCGGCGGGGACTACCCTTCCCCAGTGATGGACAAGCCCGTAACGCCCCGTGCCGCCGCCCCCGGGCCCCGCCGTCGTGATCGCCACGGACGAGGGATGCGCGGCCCGATCGCACCGCCGCAAGTGCCGCTCGCCGCGAGCCGCGCGGAGGCGTTCGCCGATCTGGTGCAGGACTCCGTGGAGCGCCTGGAGCGGCGGTGGCCGCAACTCGCCGACATCGACTTCCTGGTCCTCGAGGTGCCGCGGCTCGACGGGCCCGGCCAGGCGTGGAACGACGAGGCCGTGCCGCTCGGCGGCACGATCAGCGCGCGCGAGGGACGCCCCGCGCGCGTGGTCGTCTACCGACGGCCGGTCGAGATCCGCACCAAGGGACGCGACGAGCGGGCGGCGCTGGTGCACGAGGTCGTCGTCGAGCAGGTCGCCGAGCTCCTCGGGCTGACGCCGGAGACGGTGGATCCGCGGTACGGCGAGGAGCAGGGCTGAGACAGCCGGCCTACTTCTGGAGTACCGACAGGTCCTCTTCCGCTTCCGGCACCGCCACCGTCCCCCGGTCGTCCGGCAGTGTCTGCACGGTGAAGGCGGGGACACCGCCCTCGTTCGCCGCAAGGGTGCGGGCCCCGTAGACCGGGCCGCCGGAGACCGGCTCGACCGTGAGTGCGTAGGTGCCCTTCAGGCCGCCGGGGACCGGGGGCTCGATGTCCTGGGTCGTGCCGGCCTTGATCGTGTACGTCTTCGACACCGGTGTGCCGCCCTCGCTGCCGGCCGAGGCGGTGACCTTGACCGTGGCGGCGGCGCCGGGGGCCGTCAGGGACAGGGTGCTGCCCTTGCCGCTGTTGTCGGCGGACGTCGCGCGGGTGCCGACGGGGCGGGTGGCCGGGATGAACGCCGTCTCCTGCTTGTCGCCCTTGCCGCGCACGACCCGCAGGGCCGCCACGACCGGCACGGACCGGTCCGTCGGGGTCAGCACCAGGGAGCCCGCCTCGCCGCGGGTGACGTCGCCCAGGTCGGCGGCGGTCGTCATGCCGCCCTTGACGTGCACGGTCTCGTGCCCGGCCGGGGTGATCAGCCCGGAGGGGGAGGCGAGGCGCACCTTGAGGTCCGCGTCGGCGTCGCCGGGAGTGAAGGCGACCAGGCGCACGGAGGTGGCGTCCTTGGGGATGCCGGGCAGGACCAGGCTGCCCGACGGGTCCGTGGACGCGGGCAGCCAGTCCCCGCCGAGCTTGTCGTCCAGGGCCTGCACGGCGGCGCCGACGCGTCCGCTGCGGACGTTGACGTGCACGGTGAGGTCGGTCTGCCGCTCGTCGGCGAGGGTGGACAGCAGGACCGGCTCGGCGGCGTGCGGCGGGACCGTGATCCCCTCCCCCACCGTGGACTTCAGGACGCCGTCCTTGCCGTAGAGCTCGATGTCGACCACCGCGGCCGAGTCGTCGGGGTTCGTCAGGTGGACGTAGTCCGTGCGGTCGGCGTCCGTGGCGGCGCCCGGGAACCAGAAGTCGGTGTCCGGGGCGGTGCAGTTGACGCCCTGCAGGCCGCGCCCGGTGCCCGCGGCGACCTCGGTGGTCTCCTGGACGGTCCAGCCGGGCGCGAACCTGCCGTCCGCGGTCCCGACGAGCGCGGGCGCTTCACCGCCGGAGCTGTCGCCGGTGACCGGCTTGCCGGGCTCCTTGGGCGTCAGCACGGGCTCCACGGGCTTGTCCTTGCCTGACTTCCCGTCGCCCTTGCCCTGGTCCGTGTCCTTCTCCGTGCCCTTGTCGTCGGGCGAGGCGTCCGCGGACTCCTCGGTGGCCGCCCGGAGTTCGGCCTCACCGCCGCTCCCGGTGCCCTTCGTGACGGGCGTGAAGGAGGTGTAGGACGTCTCGGCGAGGTCGGACGTGCTGGGCGCCGGGCACAGCAGGCTCGTGCGCTCCACGGGCAGTTGGGCGGCCGCCTTGGCGGTGTCGGGGCCCGGGGCGTCGTCCGGAGCGGACAGCGCGGCGAAGCCGGTGACGGCGGCGAGCGCGGTCGTGCCGGCGATCAGGGACAGGGTGGTGCGGTTCACTGCTGGCTCCCGTCGGGACGCTCGCTGCCCGTGCCGTGGGGGTGGTGCTGCTGCGCCGGGTCGTACGGCGCGCCGTGGCCCTGGCCCTGGTCGTAGGCCTGGTCGTAGCCCTGCTGGTCGTAGGACGGGGTCTGACCCTGGCCGCCGTAGGCGTACGGGTCGTACTGGCCGCCCTGGCCGCCCTGGCCGCCCTGGTACGGGTCCGCCTGGTACTGCTGCCCGTAGGCGTCGGCCGGGTACGGGGCGTTCTGGTACTGGTCGCCGTAGCCCGTGTACGCGCCGCCCTGGTAGCCGGCGTTGTCCCACTGGCCGTAGTTCTGCTGCTGGGGCACGGCCGCCGGTGGCTGCTGGGGCTGCGGGGGCTGCGGGGGCTCGAACTCCTCGGGGGCGGCGGCCTCTTCGGACTCGGCCTCCGCCTGGGCACGCAGGCGGCGGGCCCGGCGGCCCTCGCCGGCGACGGCCTCGGCCGGGGGCGCCGGCTCGTCGGGGAGGTCGTCGTCGATGTCGCGACGCCGGCCGGGCAGGGCGAGCACCACGAGGACGACCGCGAGGAGGCCCTGGGCCCACAGCCAGGCCGTGTGGCCGATCGGGTCGTCGTAGGTGACGTCCAGCGTGCCGCCGGTGGCGGGGAGCCGGAAGCCCTGGGCCCAGCCGTCGACCGTGGTGGGGGTCAGCGGCTTGCCGTCGAGCGTGGCGGTCCAGCCGTCGGAGGCGGAGTCGGCGAGGCGCAGCACGCGTCCGCCGGTGCCGGCCGGGATCGTGGTGTGGATGTCGACGGGCCCGGCGGCGACGGGCTGCGGGGTGCCGGCGCCGGAGGCGGGGGCGATGGTGGCGCGCGCGACTTCGCGGTTGACGCGCCACAGCGCGCCGCCGTCCTGCTGGCTGAGCCGGGCCAGGCCGGGCGTGGCGTCCAGGACGCGGGTGACCTCGCGGGGCGCGCCCTGGTGGACCAGGATGTAGCGCACGGCGAAGCCGCCGAGCTGGTCGGCCTGGTCGGCGCCGGAGCCCGCGACCAGGTTGGCGACGACCTTGTCGAGTCTGCTGTTCTCACCGTCGGCCGCGGCGATCTCGCCGTCGCCGAGGCGGGCGCCGGAGCCGCGGACCAGCATGTAGCCGACGTGGGCACGGGAGTCGCTGTCGAGGACGAGGGTGCGGGCCTGGTCGCGGGTGCCGCTCTCCTCGGCGACGAACGCGGGGACCTGGGTCGGGTCGCGTCGCTCCAGGGGATTGTCCGCGCCGCGGATCATCCAGCCGGCGGCGATGAGCAGGGGGCCCCCGGCAGAGGCGAAGGCGATCAGCACGGCGACCGGCTGGCGCCAGCCGAAGCTCTGCTCGGCGACCCGCGCGCGTGCCCCGTCGGCGCCCAGCGCGGCGGCCGCCAGGAGGGCGATGCCGTAGACGAGGGTCGCCGGTCCGGCCCAGGTGGAGTTGTTGGACAGGACCGCGAAGACGAAACCGGTCAGGGCGACCGCCCAGGCCGTCCGGATGGCCGACTGGCGTTCCGAGCGCAGCAGGGCGGCGAGGGCGGCCAGCACGATGCCGATGAGCATGAGTCCTCTGACGGTGCCCGGGCCGCCCGGGCTGGCGCCGAGCAGGTCGAGGGGGGACGCGGCCGAGGGGCCGTACGCGAGACCCGCTTCCTCGAGGAAGCCGAACGGGAGGAGCGTCAGTGACCAGGGGGCGAGGAGCAGCAGGGGTGTGCCGAGCTGGGCGAGGAACCGCAGCCCGTAGGCCGTGATGTCGCTCCGGCGCACCACGAGCAGCCCGATGCCGAGGAGCAGCGCGATGGGCCACACGATCGGCGTGAAGGCGGTGGTGATGGTCAGCAGCAGCGCGTACGCCCAGGTGGCGCGCCAGCTGCCACGCGCTCCGGTGGAGTTGGCCAGGCCGCCGGCCGCGATGCCCGCGCGGGCGATGAGCGGCAGCAGCGCGGCCAGGACGGCGGTGCCGATGCGGCCGCCGGCGAGGGCGCCGGTGGCGGCGGGCAGGAAGGCGTAGACGACGGCAGCCCAGGCGCGCAGCAGCCGGGACTCGACGAGCGGGCGGGAGGCGAAGTAGGCGGCGACTCCGGCCAGGGGCACCGAGCCGACGAGCAGGACGGTGACGGCGAGGCCGGTCGAGCCGAACAGCAGGGACGCCAGCATCGCCAACAGCGCGATGTACGGGGGTGCGGCCGAGGTGCCGCCGGCGCCCACCGGGTGCCAGGCGTCGAGGTAGCGCGCCCACAGTTCCGCGGAGTCGGCCGGTGCGGGCAGCAGGGCGCCGCCCACGAGCGCGCCGCCGCCGAGGAGCTGGCGGCAGGCGACCAGGGAGACGAGCAGCAGTACGAGGAAGAGCACCGGGCCGGGCTTGCGCGCGATGCGCTTGAGCCGGGCGAACTGCTCGATCTCCAGGAAGTCGGCGTCGTCGCCGCCGGGGCCCGACTCGACGGCGCTGCCGTGCCGTCCGGCGCCGGTCGCGACCTCCGGGTCGGAGCGGCCGACGAGGCTGCCCGCGATCTGCTCGACGGTGACGCGGACGGTCGCGCCGGGCGGCGGGAACAGCGCCCGCAGCTCCCCCTTGTCGATCCGGGGTGCGCCTCTGCCGCGCCGCCCTGCGAGGATCCGCTCGGGCCGGAGCAGTGTGCCGATCAGGCCGCGGATCTCGTCGACGGCCTGCCCGGGGACCTTGCCGACGAGGTAGGCCACGGTGCGCAGCAGGGTGCCGAGCACGATCCGCAGGATCACCCAGGGGAGCACGGCCGCACGCGAGTTGACGAGCAGGGTGTAGACGGCGCCGGCCTTGTCGACCTTGTGCGGGGAGGCCGCGGTGCGGCCCACGCAGTCGACCGTGCGGCGCTCGCGGCTGGACGCCTCGGCGTGCCGGACGACCGCCTCGGGGGCGACCAGGACGCGGTATCCGGCCGTGTTCGCGCGCCAGCACAGGTCGACGTCGTCGCGCATGAGGGGCAGGTGGCGGTCGAATCCGCCGAGTTGCTCGAAGACGTCGCGGCGCACGAGCATGCCGGCGGTGGACACCGACAGCACGGGCCGGACGTGGTCGTGCTGGCCCTGGTCCTGCTCGCGGCGGTCCAGGCCGGTCCAGCGGCGGCCGGAGTTGGCGATGGAGACGCCGACCTCCAGCAGCTGCCGCCGGTCGTACCAGCCGCGGAGTTTGGGGCCCACGACGGCCACGTCCTCGCGGCCCAGTTCGTACTCGTTGTCCACGACCCGCAGCAGCTGGGCCAGGGCGTCCGGGGCCGGGGCGCAGTCGTCGTGCAGCAGCCACAGCCACTGCACCGGCTCGCCGTGCGGGAGCTCGGGCAGGTCGTAGGCGTCGTCGCGCCACGAGCGCGTGAGCGGGTCCCAGCCGCTGGGGCGCTTCAGGTACGGCAGCTCGTCCGGGGTGAGGACCGGGGCGGTGCGGCCGCACTCCTCGACGGCCTGGCCGAAACCGGTGCGGCGGGCGAGGTGCAGCACCCGGTCGGCGCCGAGCGCGTCGGTGACCAGCTGCGCGGAGGCGTCCGAGCTGCCGGTGTCGGCCCCCATCGCGTACTGGACGGGTCGCTCCTGGCCGAGGAGCCCGGCGAGCGCGTCGGGCAGCCAGCGGGCGCCGTCGTGGGAGACGAGGACCGCGGTCACCACATGGCGCGGGAACTCAGGTGCGGCAGCGGTGTCGTGAGGAGCTGCCGGGTGGCTGTGCACGGACATCGAGGTACGGGCCCCGGTTCGGTGGACTGCGGTGGACGCCTGCGCCCGGTGGGGGCGGCGGGGCGTCTCGGACGAGCGACCACACTATCGGCAGTCCAGTAGGGGCGGCGCGCAGCGCCTCGTTGAGGGGCGGTGGCCGGGAGACGGGCGGACAAGCGGCCCGCCGCCGGTGGATGACCCACGGGCGACGGGCCGTTCACGAGAGGGGTGAGGGGTCAGACGGCCGCCTTCTTCAGCCGGCGGCGCTCCCGCTCGGACAGGCCGCCCCAGATGCCGAATCTCTCGTCGTTGGCGAGGGCGTACTCGAGGCACTCGGAGCGGACCTCACAGGAGAGGCAGACCTTCTTGGCCTCCCTGGTCGAGCCACCCTTCTCGGGGAAGAAGGACTCGGGGTCGGTCTGGGCGCACAGCGCGCGCTCCTGCCAGCCGAGCTCCTCGTCCGCGTCGTCGACCAGCAGTTGCTGCACCGTCTCGGTCATGTGCGCCCCTCGTCTGTCTTCGCGTCCCCGTGATCTAGCCGTTACCGATTCCGGCTGAACGACACGAGTGAAATTACAAGTGTGCTGCTCCGGGCGAGTCAAGCCGAGATCTGCTATTGAGCCCCTTATTCACTCTGCGGAACCAAGCCCATGCGGAAAGTGTTCAAATCACCATAAAACCTGACACACCGAGAGAGCCCGCGAGGGCTCACATCTTCCGCCGGACCCCACGCAGCCCTGTACGAGCAAGGACGCCCAGGAGTTCGATCTCGTTCCGACACACACGTCGAAGCGAAACGGATCACAGTCGGATCACGACTACGCAACGGGGTTTGTGTGCCCGGATGGACGCCATGTGTCCCGGGCGGGCCATGAACAAACCTTTCATCTGAGCGATCGACCGGATGAGGTGAACCACGTCCCACATACCGGGTGTCGAGTTGACAGCGAAGGTGTGAACCGGTGTCCTTGTGGGCATGCTCGCGAACTTGGCGCTCACCTCGACCCGCACCGCCGGGTCCCACGGTGCTGCCCGCACTCGCTGTAGCTGTTGCTGTTCCAGCTGTTGAGCCACACCTGCTCCAGCTGAAGGCCGAGCCACCCGTCTCTCGGCTTCCGTTCCCTCTGACCTTCTTTCACTGAGGAACCACGCACCCCATGAACAGCGACAGCGACCTCCAGATCGCCGGCGACCTCCTCGAAGTCACCCACCTCCTCCAGACCCCGCGCGAGCACCCGGCCACCGTCGCCGAGTTCGTCGGGCTGGCCCGCTCCGTCGCCGAGGACCGCTCCCAGTGGGAGCACCTCATCCGCTACGACGCCGTCAGCCGCTGGTACCACCGGCTGCGCACCGGCCCGGGCTACGAGGTGTGGCTGCTGTCCTGGGTGCCGGGGCAGGGCAGCGGGCTGCACGACCACGGCCGCTCCTCCGGTGTGCTCACCGTCCTGGACGGCACGCTGACCGAGCGCACGGAGCGGGGCACGCGCGCGTTGCGGGCGGGCGCGCAGCGCGTGTTCGCGCCGGGGTACGTGCACGAGGTCGTGAACGAGGCGCTGGAGCCGGCGGTGAGCCTGCACGTGTACTACCCGGGCCTGACGGAGATGCCGATGCACACCGCGCAGCACTGCGAGGCCCGGAGCGTACCGGGCGTGGTGACTGCCTGACCGGTTGTCGCAGGAGCCTGCAAGACTGGCCCCCATGCGCATTGTGGTTCTGGCAGGCGGCATCGGCGGTGCCCGGTTCCTGCGTGGTCTGAAGCGGGCCGTCCCGGACGCGGACATCACGGTCATCGGCAACACCGGGGACGACATCCACCTCTTCGGGCTGAAGGTCTGCCCGGACCTCGACACGGTGATGTACACGCTCGGCGGCGGCATCAACGAGGAGCAGGGCTGGGGGCGTACCGACGAGACCTTCCACCTCAAGGAGGAGCTCGCGGCCTACGGCGTCGGGCCCGAGTGGTTCGGCCTGGGCGACCGGGACTTCGCCACGCACATCGTGCGGACGCAGATGATCGGCGCCGGATACCCGCTGAGCGCGGTGACGGAGGCGCTCTGTGACCGCTGGAAGCCGGGCGTGCGGCTCCTGCCCATGTCCGACGACCGCGTCGAGACCCATGTGGCCGTCGAGGTCGACGGCGAGACCAAGGCGATCCACTTCCAGGAGTACTGGGTGCGGCTGCGCGCCTCGGTGCCCGCCCGGGCGGTCGTGCCGGTCGGCGCCGACCGGGCGAAGCCCGCCCCGGGCGTCCTGGAGGCCATCGGCGAGGCGGACGTGATCCTCTTCCCGCCGTCCAACCCGGTCGTGTCGATCGGCACGATCCTCGCTGTACCCGGCATCCGGGAGGCGATCGCCGACGCCGGGGTGCCGGTCGTCGGCCTCTCCCCCATCGTCGGTGACGCGCCTGTGCGGGGCATGGCCGACAAGGTGCTCGCCGCCGTGGGCGTCGAGTCGACCGCCACGGCGGTGGCCGAGCACTACGGCTCGGGCCTGCTGGACGGCTGGCTCGTCGACTCGGTGGACGCCGGTGCGGTGGAGCGGGTCGAGGCGGCCGGGATCCGCTGCCGGGCCGTGCCGCTGATGATGAGCGACGCCGACGCCACCGCGCGGATGGCGCAGGAGGCGCTGGCACTGGCCGAGGAGGTGCGGGGGGCGTGAGCGCTGATTCCTCCCCCCACGTGTCTGCCGAGGTCACCGACGAGGAGCGGGGCGCCGGCGGGTACCGGGTGTGGGCCGTGGGCGGCATACCGGAGGTCGCGGCCGGGGACGACCTGGCGAAGCTGATCGCGGCCGCCGAGCCCGGCCTGGCCGACGGGGACGTGCTGCTCGTCACCTCGAAGATCGTGTCCAAGGCGGAGGGCCGGATCGTGCGGGCCGCCGACCGGGAGGCCGCGATCGACGCGGAGACGGTCCGGGTGGTGGCCCGGCGCGGAGCCCTGCGGATCGTCGAGAACCGGCAGGGTTTGGTCATGGCCGCGGCCGGGGTCGACGCGTCCAACACCCCGTCCGGGACGGTGCTGTTGCTGCCGGAGGACCCCGACGCCTCCGCTCGCGCCGTCCGCGAGGGGCTGCGGGACGCGCTCGGCGTCGACGTCGGGGTCGTCATCACCGACACGTTCGGGCGGCCCTGGCGGGCCGGGCTCACGGACGTCGCGATCGGCGCCGCCGGAGTGCGGGTGCTCGACGATCTGCGCGGCGGCACGGACGCGTACGGCAATCCGCTGAGCGCCACCGTCGTCGCCACGGCCGACGAACTGGCCGCCGCCGGCGACCTGGTCAAGGGCAAGGCCGCGGGGCTGCCCGTCGCCGTGGTGCGCGGGCTCACGCACCTGGTCGCGCAGGGCGACGACGGCGAGGGAGCGCGGGCCATGGTCCGCGGCGCACGCGACGACATGTTCCGCCTCGGCACCTCGGAGGCGGTCCGGCAGGCCGTGACCCAGCGGCGCACGGTCCGGGCCTTCACCGACGAGCCCGTCGACGCGGGTGCCGTACGGCGGGCCGTGGCCGCTGCCGTGACGGCTCCGGCCCCGCACCACACGACGCCGTGGCGGTTCGTACTGCTGGAGTCGCAGGAGTCGCGGACACGGCTGCTCGACGCCATGCGGGACGCGTGGATCGCCGATCTGCGGCGGGACGGCAAGAGCGAGGAGTCCATCGCCAAGCGGGTCCGGCGCGGGGACGTGCTGCGCAACGCGCCGTACCTCGTCGTCCCCTGCCTGGTCATGGACGGTTCGCACACGTACGGCGACCCGCGGCGGGACGGCGCCGAGCGGGAGATGTTCGTGGTCGCCACGGGTGCCGGTGTGCAGAACTTCCTGGTCGCGCTGGCCGGGGAGCGGCTGGGTTCGGCCTGGGTGTCGTCGACGATGTTCTGCCGGGACGTGGTGCGCGAGGTGCTGGACCTGCCCGCCGGCTGGGACCCGATGGGGGCGGTGGCGGTCGGGCATCCGGCCGGAGACCCGCGACCGCGGCCCGAGCGGGACGCGGGAGCGTTCATCGAGGTGCGGTGACAGGTGCCGGGCGGCGCCTACGCTCGTAGGGCTGCCCCCTCACGGATCCCAGGGACGTCATTCATGGCAGGACGGTTCGCTCCACGGCCCACGCGTACGACAGTGCGCGGCGGGCATGTCGCCGTGCCCCCGGGTGTGCCACGGCAGGCGACGGGACCGGGGCGGGTACGCACCTGGGTGCCGGACGGGCCGCTGGATCTCGGCCTGGTGCTCGGGCCGTTGCGGCGCGGGCCCGGCGATCCGACGTTCCGGGCGACCCCGGACGGGTCCGTGTGGCGGACCAGTCTCACTCCGGCCGGGCCGGGGACGCTGAGGGTGTGCGCCTACGGCGGTGGGGTGCGCGGGGAGGCCTGGGGGCCCGGGGCCGAGTGGCTGCTGGAGGGGTTGCCGGAGCTGCTCGGGGCCGCGGACGATCCGTCGGCGTTCGTGCCGCGGCACCGGCTGCTGGCGTCGGCCCGGCACCGGCGGCCGGGGTTGCGGCTGACGCGCAGCGGGCTCGTGCTGGAGTCGCTGATCCCGTCGATCCTGGAGCAGAAGGTCACGACCGATGAGGCGTACCGGGCGTGGCGGCTGCTGGTGCGGAAGTTCGGGGAGCCGGCGCCGGGGCCCGCCCCCGCGCGGATGTACGTGGTGCCGGAGCCGCGGACGTGGGCGCTGATTCCGTCGTGGGAGTGGCATCGGGCCGGGGTCGACAACAAGCGGGCGTCGACGATCCTGCGTGCGGTGCGGGTCGCCGCGCGGCTGGAGCAGGCCGTGGGGATGGAGCCCGGGGCGGCTCGGGCGCGGCTGGAGCTCGTGCCGGGGGTCGGGCCGTGGACGTCCGCGGAGACGGTGCAGCGCAGTCATGGTGCGGCGGACGAGGTGACGGTGGGGGATCTGCATCTGCCCGGGATCGTGGGCTGGGCGCTGGCCGGGAACCGGGATGCGGATGACGCGGTGATGCTGGAGCTGCTGGAGCCGTACGCGGGGCAGCGGCATCGGGCGGCTCGGTTGATTCTGCTGAGCGGGAGGGTGCCGGCGCGGCGGGCGCCGAAGATGCCGCGGTGGGACATCGGGCGGTTGTGAGCTGTTGGCTTCGGGGGCTCGGCGTTTGTGCGGGCAGGGTGTTGCGCGCGAACTGTCGGGGTTCAGGTGCTCGGCGTCGGCGCTGAGGCCGGGTGGGTCCGCAACCCGGCGTAGTGAGGTGCTGCTGCGTCTGTGCTGAGGCCGGGTGGGTCCGCAGCCCGGCGGAGCGGGGTGCCGCTGCGCCCACCCGTGCCGCCCCTGGCGGCATGCATGCCCGCAGCTAGGGGCGGGGCGGGCCCCCGCAGCGGGGGTCGCCGCGCAGGCCCGCGGAGAGGCGGCCGCGCAGGCCCGCGGAGAGGCGGCCGCGCAGGCCCGCGGAGGGCACGGCGCGCAGGCCCGCGGCTGGGTGGGTGCGCACTCCCGCGGCTGGATAGCGGGGCCCCGCCCCCTGCAGTTTCTACTGGTCCGATGAGAAGCGGACCGCTCCTGCCGGGATGCGGGCGTCGCACCATATGCGGGCGCCCTCCAGGAGTTCGTTGTCGGGGCCGACCACCGCGCCGTCTCCTATGACCGTGCCGGTGAGGACCGAGCGCCGGCCCACGCGGGCCCGGGTGCCGATCAGGGAGTCGGTGATGACCGCGCCCGGCTCGATGACCGCGCCCGGCAGGATCGTGCTGCCGAAGATCCGCGCGCCCTCGGCGATGAAGGCGCCCTCGCCCACCACGGTGCCGCCCGCCAGTTTCGCGTCGGACGCGACCTGGGCCGTGGGCAGAACCAGGCGGTCGCCGCAGCGGCCGGGGACGGCGGGCGAGGGGGCCCGGCCGAGTACCAGGTCCGCCGAACCCCGGACGAAGGCCGCCGGGGTGCCCAGGTCCAGCCAGTACGTCGAGTCGACCATGCCCTGGAGGTGCGCGCCGGCCGAGAGGAGGCCGGGGAAGGTCTCCCGTTCCACCGACACCGGCCTGCCCAGCGGGATCGAGTCGATGACCGAGCGGCGGAAGACGTACGCCCCCGCGTTGATCTGGTCGGTGACGATCTCCTCGGGGGTCTGCGGCTTCTCCAGGAACGCCAGGACCCTGCCCGTGTCGTCGGTGGGGACCAGGCCGTAGGCGCGCGGGTCGGTGACCTTGGTGAGGTGCAGGGAGACGTCCGCGCCCGTCGTCTCGTGGGTGCCGACCAGGGCCCGGATGTCCAGGCCCGTCAGGATGTCGCCGTTGAAGATCAGGACCGGGTCGTCGGGGCCGGAGTGCAGCCGGGAGGCCACGTTCCGGATGGCGCCGCCCGTGCCGAGCGGCTCCTCCTCGGTGACGTACTCGAGGTGGAGTCCCAGCGCGGAGCCGTCACCGAAGTAGGGCTCGAAGACCTCGGCCAGATAGGAGGTGGCCAGGACGATGTGCTCCACACCGGCCGCTCTCGCTCTCGCCAGCTGATGCGTGAGGAAGGGCACCCCGGCCGCCGGGACCATGGGCTTGGGCGTGTGCACCGTGAGCGGGCGCAGCCGGGTGCCCTTGCCGCCGACCAGGAGGATCGCTTCAGTCACGTGTCGTCTCTGCTTCCTGCCGGGACCGGCCGAACTGTCTTTCGGCCGGTCAGTGTATGCAGATCGTTCCGTGGCGCCTTCGTTGGCCGTGCGGCATGCCCGTCCGCTGCCCCCCGACGGCGGTGAACCTGTGCTCAGCGGCCCTGGTAGCGGGCCGCCTTGGAGCGGGCCGAGCCGAGCTTTCCGTAGAGCTTGCGTCCCGGGCACTCGGTCTTGAAACCGTCCCGGTGCCCCGAGATCACGTTCAGACGTACTTTCTTGCCTTTTCGGTGCAGATTGCTGCCGGCCGACTTCAGGTAGGTCTTTCCCTTCGGATTCATCCGGTACAGCCCCAGCTTCCACGCGGTCAGCCGGGCGATGGCCTTGACCGCGGACTTGGACGGCTTCTTGGCGCCGTAGGACCCGAGGACGGCGATCCCCATGCTGTTGCTGTTGAAACCCAGCGTGTGTGCGCCGAGTACCGGTTTCGCCACGCCCCCGGCGCGGCCCTCGTAGATCTTTCCGCACTTGTCGATGAGGAAGTTGTAGCCGATGTCCCGCCATCCCATGCTCTTGACGTGGTAGCGGTAGATACCGCGGATGAGTGACGGGACCTGCGAGCAGCGGTACTTGTTGCCGCTGGCCGTGTGGTGCACGAAGGCCGCCTTGACCTTCTTCGTGTACCGGAGGCCGCTCTCCCGCAACCCCTCGTCCGCACCCCAGCCGCGCCGGGTGACGATCCCCGGGCGGGGGCCGATGTACGGCTTCGCCTGCCGCTGCTGCTGCGTCAGCCCGTCGGCGTTGAGGGCGAGATACTCCTGCTCGGTCGCGGCGCGGGTCAGTGCCGCGATCTCGGTGGCGCCGAGGGCGGCGAGGTCGGCGTTGGCGGCGGAGGCCTCGACGAGGGCGGAGGACTCGGCGTTGCGGGCGTCGGCGGCGCTGGGACCCCCGACGCCGAGGGATGTGGAGTCGGCCTCGCCCGGGTCGACGAGTTCGAGGCGCAGGCCCGAGGGCAGCGGGAGCGCGGCGGGCAGGTTGCGGGTGTCCGTCAGGCGCGCGCGGGAGGCGGCTGCCCTCCCGCCGGACTCGGAGCTGACCCGGAGTTCCACACCGTCGGAGTCGCCCACCCACAGCGGTGCGGTGGCGCCGCGGACGCGGCCCGAGGCCCTCTCGGGGGTGCCCCGGTCGGCGGCGTGGTCGGCGTTGTGCGTCTCCAGGTCCTGCCAGCCCGACCAGGTGCCGGTACCGGCGGCGCGGGTGCGGACCCGGACGCGGCCGTGCAGCTCGGCGTCGGGGTCGTCCCAGATGACGCCGACGAGGGAGAAGTGACGTACGGCGCGGCGGGACACGCCCTGCTCGGTGGGGGGAGCCGAGGGGGTGGCGCGGGTACCGCCGAGGGGTTCGAGGGGGAGGGACTGAGTGCTGCCGGCGGCATACGGCTCGGCCGCGCGCCGCTCGGCCGGGTTCATGGCCGGGGAACCCGCAGGGGCCGCGGGTCTCGCGGCTCCCGTGGCCGGCGGTCTCGCCGACGCCGCGAGGGCGGGAGGGGTGAGGGGGAGGGCCAGAGCGGCCGCGCAGGTGACACCGATCGAGGAAGCAAGGAATCCACGCATGCCCCTGATCTTGGACATAGTCGTACAAGTCTGTCTATCTGGGAGTTGACGGACCATCGGTCGGGGTTCGGCCGAACCGGTGGCGGATTCGCGGTGCGGCGCTGGGCGGGCCGTTGGGTGGGGGCCGGTGCGTTGCGTACGCTTGCGCGGGTGAACGCCACCGATCGCACCCCTGCCGACCTGCTGGGTTCCGCGCTCGCCGCGGATCCGGGCCGCCCCCTGGTGACCTTCTACGACGACGCCACGGGTGAACGGGTCGAGTTGTCCGTGGCCACCTTCGCCAATTGGGTGGCCAAGACCGCGAACCTCCTCCAGGACGAGCTGTCCGTCGAGCCCGGGGACCGGGTGGCGCTGCTGCTGCCCGCGCACTGGCAGACGGCGGTGTGGCTGCTGGCGTGTGCGTCGGTGGGAGTCGTCGCGGACGTGTCCGGGGAGGCCCGGTCGGCCGACGTCGTGGTGAGCGGGCCGGACCGGCTGGAGGAGGCCCGGGCGTGCTCCGGTTCGCGGATCGCGATGGCGCTGCGGCCCCTCGGAGGGCGGTTCCCGCAGGTGCCCGAGGGTTTCACCGACTACGCGGTGGAGGTGCCGGGGCAGGGTGACCGGTTCGTGCCGTACGCACCCGTGGATCCGGAGGGGCCTGCGCTGATCGTGGCCGGGCGGGAGTTCAGCGGGGCCGAGGTCGTCGAGCGGGCCCGGGCCGAGGCGACGGCGCTGGGGCTGACCGGGCCCGGGTCGCGGATCCTGTCGGGGCTGCCGTACGACACGTGGGACGGGTTGAACGCCGGGTTGTTCGGGCCGCTGGCCACCGGGGGTTCCGTGGTGCTGTGCCGGCACCTGGAGCAGGCCGGGGACGGGGTGCTGGACAAGCGGGTGGAGAGCGAACGGGTCACGGTGATCGCCCGCGGCACGGCGGGCCGCTGACACCGGGCGTCGCACAGCAGACGCGGTCACGACCACCACCCGGCCGCGGCGGGCCACCGACACCGGGTCTCACACGACAGACACCGTCACCACCACCCACGGCACAGCCGCCTGCCGACACCGCGACTCGCACGGCAGACACCGTGTTCGGCCCTGTTCTCCCGAAGCTGCCGCGAAGTGACAAGTAGCTCTGTGTAATCAGAGTGACGCTCGGTCAGGGAGAGCGAGACGGGGGCCGGGGACTTCGTCGGCCTGGAGGGCGGCGAGGTCGGCGTGGGCCTGCTCGACGGCTTCGGGGTATGCCTCGCGCTTGGCGTGCTCGGCGAGCGCCCGGTAGATGCTGGCGACGGACGGGTTCTGCCCTTTGCGCTTGCCGGTGGGGATGATCAGGTCGGGCTGGATCTGCTCGACGGACTCGCCGCCCGCGCGCCGCCGCAGCGCGGTGTGCAGCATGTCGTCGGTGATGACCGGCGGTCGGCCGCCGTGCTTGCCCTTGCGGGCTGCGGTGTCGAGCCCTTCGAGCGTGGATTCGCGGATGTTCTCCCGCTCGGTCTCCGCCATGGCGGCGAAGAACGCGAACATGAGCTTCCCCGGCCCGGTGGGGTCGTAGATGCCGAGCAGGGGCCCGGCGAGCATCTCCAGGACCAGGCCGTGGGCGGTGAGGTGGTCGGCGAGCGCGGTGAGTTCGGCGGCGTCGCGGCCGAGGCGCTTCATCTCGTACACGGTGAAGATGACCCGGCAGTGCGGGGCGTGCGCCTTGACCTCCCGCGCCGTCCTCAGTGCCTCCTCGAACTTCGGGCGGACCCGCACCCGGGTGCCGATCTTCTCGCTGAAGATCTTGTCCCGGGGGATGCCGTGCTTGCTGAGCGCGTCGAGCTGGGAGTCGAGCTCCTGCCCGAGGGTCGAGCAGCGCGCGTAGGCCGATACGGATATCGGCGCTCGGCAGGTCCGGGTCGACCGGCGCCGACGGCGGGGTGCCGGGCCGCCACGGCCGGCCCGGGCCGCGGTCGGCCGGGGTCGGCACCCGCAGCGCCTTCTTCAGTCGGGGCACCTTGGTGAAGCGGCGGGTGTGGTAGGCGGAGGCAACCGCCCCGCCGCGCGAGCGGCACGGTGAGCCGGGCTGCGCGTCACACTTCGGTCAGGCGTGCTGTTCGACATCGTCGGCGTCCGACCGGCCGGGCGGGGAAGGCTGCTGAGGGCCCGTCATGGGCCGGGAGTTTCGCACAATGCAAGTCTCAGAAGGGGGTTCGTCCCGCTTTTGAGTGAGAACGGGATTTGAGAACGAATCCGGGTTCGGCGGCGGTTCAGCGACTACCGATTGACCTTGCTCGCGCAAAGGACCGTTTGTGAGAGTAACCGCGTGTGTCAGTCTCCGAAGTCGGCTCGCAGATGACTGGAGTCAGGTGCACGGAGCACCGCCTCCGATCGTGGGCCGCCGGCCCCTGTCGGCTGCTCAGTCAGGTGGGACGGCTGGGTCGATGACCCGATATCCCACGCCGGGTGTGGTGGCGATGACCGGAGGGTCGCCGAGTTTCCGGCGCAGACGGCTGATGGTCACCGTGACCGTGTTGGTGAACGGGTCGGCGTGCTCGTCCCAGACCTGTTCGAGGAGCCCTTCCGCGCTGAGGAAGGCGGGGCTCGCGTTCAGGAGGGCTTCGAGTACCGCGAATTCCTTGACAGAGAGATCGAGTTGGCGGCCGTCGCGGCTGGCGGTGCGGCGCATCGGGTCGAGTTCGATGCCCGCCGCGCTCAGGGTGCGGGACCGGGCGGCGGGGCGACGGCGGGCCAGGGCGCGGATGCGCAGGACGAGTTCGGGAAAGTGGAAGGGCTTGGCGAGGTAGTCGTCGGCGCCCAGGGTGAGGCCGCTGACGCGGTCGCGGGGTGAGTCGGCGGCGGTCAGCATCAGGACCATCACGCGGCCGTCCCGCTCGGTGATCATTTGGCAGAGGGTGTCGCCGTGGATGCCTGGCAGGTCGCGGTCGAGCACGACGACGTCGTACGTGTTGATGTCCAGCTTGGCCGCGGCGTCGAGCCCGTCGTGGGCCACGTCTACGGCCATGCCCTGGTCGCGCAGTCCCTCGGCGATGACTTCGGCGAGGGGGCGGGCGTCCTCGACCACCAGGACTCTCAACGCGCCACGCCCGTCTCTGTGTCGGGGGCTTCCGCCGTCGCCCTGCCGTCCGTACGGGGGAGGGTGATGGTCACGCGCAGGCCGCCGTCGGGGCGGGCACGCAGGTCCAGGGTGCCGTGGTGGGCCTGGGTGATGGCCGCGACGATGGAGAGGCCGAGGCCGCTGCCCTGGCCGGTGCCGGTCCGGTCGGCGCCAAGGCGGCGGAAGGGTTGCGCGAGGTCCGCCACCCGCTGCTGGTCGAGGACCGGCCCGCTGGACTCGACGACGAGGGACACTGCGCCCGCGCCGTCTCTTTCGGCCCGTACCGCGACACTGATCCAGCCCCCGGGGTCGTTGTGCGCGATCGCGTTGTCGACCACGTTGTCGGCCACGCGGCGCAGCAGCGTCTGGCTGCCCCACACCCACGCGGAGTCGTCGATCCGGTTTTCGCGCACGGTCAGGCCCTTGGCCGCGATGTCCTTTGCCCGTCCGGTCAGGGCGGTCAGCGCGAGTTGGCCGAGGGCGAGGCGTGCCGAGTCGGTGAACTCGCCGTGCTGGGTGCGAGCCAGGACGAGGAAACTCTCCAGCAGCCGGTCCATCTGGTCGAGTTCGGCGCGCATCCGGGCGGCCAGCATGGCCGTGGTCTCGGGTAGCGGGCCCGGCTTGGCGAGGGCCACGTCAAGGGAGGCCCGCATCGTGGTGAGCGGGGTGCGCAGCTCGTGGGAGGCGTTGGCGACGAAGAGACGCTGGGCGTCGAAGGAGTCCTCCAGGCGGCCGAGGAGGTCGTCGATGGTGTCGGCGAGGTCCTTCACCTCGTCGCCGGGGCCGCCGATGGCCAGGCGTTCGTGCAGGCTGTCGGCGGTGATCCGGCGGGTGGCCGCTGTCATCACGCGCAGCGGGCGCAGCACCCGGCCGGCGACGAACCAGCCGAGGCCGACCGAGATCACCGCCATGACGCCGAGGGCGATGGCGGAGCCGATCAGGATCTGCCGGGACTGGGTGTCGTGTGCCTGGGTCAGCTGCTGCTCCAGCTCGTCGATGCGGCCCTGGGCTTGTGCCGCCGTGGCGGGCTGATCGGTGCCGCCATCGGGGGCGGTCTGGCTGGAGCGCGATCCGCCGGATGCCACCACGGCCGCGATGGCCAGCAGCGCCGTTCCCGACAGCAGGAACAGAGTCACGTACAAGGCGGTGAAGCGGGTGCGGGCAGTGCCACGGCGCAGGCCGAGCCGGGCAGTCAGGCCCGCGAGCCGTCGGGGCGGACCCCATTTCATCCGCATGCTCCCCTCTCGCCACCGCACCAGGACACGTACCGGGCCAGGCTAAGCCGAGGCGCCTAACAGCGAGATGACAGCGGCCGTTCGGCCCCTGTAACTCGCTGCGTCACAGGGTGGGGGCCATGAGCGATGAGAGTACGAAGGCGACGATCGAGGTCATCGGTCTGCGTAAACGCTTCGGGCCGCAGCTGGCCCTGGACGGAATGACGTTCACCGTGCGGCCCGGACGGGTGACCGGCTTCGTCGGCCCGAACGGCGCGGGCAAGTCCACCACCATGCGCGTGATCCTGGGCCTTGACGCGGCGGAGGAGGGAAAGGCCCTGGTCGACGGGGTGCCGTACCGCACCCTGCATCGCCCGCTTCGGCATCTGGGGGCACTGCTCGACGCCTCCGCGCTGCAGCCGAGCCGCACCGCCCGTAACCACCTGCTGTGGCTGGCCCACTCACAGGGCGTGCCGGCCCGGCGCGTGGACGAGGTCATCGAACAGGCCGGTCTGGGCACGGCGGCCCGGCGAAAGGCCGGCGGCTTCTCGCTGGGCATGCGCCAGCGCCTGGGGATCGCGGCGGCGCTGCTCGGTGACCCGCCGGTGGTCATGCTGGACGAGCCGTTCAACGGCCTCGACCCCGACGGCATCGTGTGGATGCGCGGCTTCCTGACGGAGCTGGCCCGGCAGGGCCGCGCCATCCTGGTCTCCAGTCACCTGATGAGCGAACTCGAAGACACCGCGGACCATCTCGTGGTGATCGGCCGCGGCCGGGTCGTCGCGGACACCAGCGTGTCCGCGCTGCTCGCCGAGGCGTCCGGCGGCCGGGTCACCCTGCGTACCTCCGCGCCTCCGCGCGCCGTCCAGGTCCTGCACGGTGCGGGTGCCACCGTTCGCGCCACCGGCCCCGACACCCTCGGCGTCACGGGCCTGCCCGACGAGGAGATCGTGGCCCTGCTTGCCCGGAACGGGGTGCCGTTCTCCCAGGTGTCCGCGCACCGGGCGACGCTCGAAGAGGCATACATGGAGCTCACCCGGGACGCGGTGGAGTACCGCGGCATCCCGGCAGGCGAGGCCACGCGATGACAGCCACCCT
Organism: Streptomyces sp. NPDC037100; assembly: GCF_055606225.1. Lineage (NCBI taxonomy): Bacteria > Bacillati > Actinomycetota > Actinomycetes > Kitasatosporales > Streptomycetaceae > Streptomyces > Streptomyces sp. NPDC037100. The sequence goes on from NZ_JBVJSX010000004.1 coordinate 31,002, forward strand.
CATCCCTCGCCCCCCGGCCACGAGGCGCGCTGAGCCGAGCGGGTTCCTCAGGACGCTGCACGCCGAGTGGACGAAGTTCCGTACGGTACGCGGCTGGGTCCTCGCCATGGCGGGGGCGCTCCTGGTGACGGTCGTGGTCGGCCTGCTCGGAACGGCCGCCCCCGCCCCCGGCGGTCGCGGCGCCGGCTCCGCCTCGTATCCGAAGGGCCCCCGCGGCGAGGCCGTCAATGACAGCTTCTACTTCGTCCACAAGACGCTCACCGGCGACGGCGCCCTCACCGTTCCCCTGCGGTCCCTGACCGGTGTGGCCGACACCGGGACCGGCAAGACGGCCCAGGGCGCCCAGCCCTGGGCGAAGACAGGGATCATCGTGAAGGAAAGCCTCACCCAGGGATCCCCGTACGCGGCGGTCATGGCCACCGGCGGCCACGGCGTGCGCATGCAGTACGACTACACGCACGACACGGCGGGCCCTTCCGGCAAGGTTTCCCAGGAGTCCCCGCGCTGGCTGCGCCTGGTCCGCTCCGGTGACCGTCTCACCGGTTCCACCTCCACCGACGGCTCCCACTGGACCAAGGTCGGCCGTGCGAAGCTGCCGGGGCTTGCGCGCACCGTGCAGGCCGGGCTCTTCGCGACGTCACCGGAGGCGAAGCAGGACACCGCGGCGGGCACGGGCTTCAGCCCCGCCGTGGCCACCGGCGCCTTCGGCCGCCCCGCCCTCACGGGCGACTGGTCCCAGGGAGCGTGGAGCGGCACACAGGTGGGCGGCGACGCGGGCACCTCCGGCAGCTACACGAACACCACCAAGGGCGGCTTCACCCAGACCGACAGCGGCGGGTTCACCGTGACCGGGGCCGGTGACATCGCACCGGTCGTCGGCGGGCCCGTCATGGGCGTCGGCTTCTCCGTCGAGAACTTCCTCGTCGGCACCTTCGCCGGGCTGATCGTGGTGATCGCCGTGGGCACGGTGTTCATCACTGGCGAGTATCGGCGCGGTCTGCTGCGCGCGACCATGGCGGCAACTCCCCTGCGGGGCCGGGTGCTTGGTGCCAAGGCGCTGGTGGCCGGGGGCGTCGCGTTCGCCATGGGCCTGGTGGCCGCCGCGATCACCATTCCCGTCGGGGAACGCAGCGCGCGTGGCAGGGGCTTCCATGTCTTCCCCGTCACGTCGGCGACCGAAGTGCGCGTCATGGTCGGCACGGGCCTGCTCTGCGCGGCCGCCGCCGTGCTCGCTCTCGGCGTCGGTGCCCTGCTGCGGCGCAGCGGCACGGTGGTCGCCCTGGTCATCGCGTCGATCGTGCTGCCCTTCCTGCTTGCCACCCCCGGCGTACTGCCCCCGGGCGTCTCAGAGTGGCTGCTGCGGGTGACCCCGGCTGCGGGCTTCGCCATCCAGCAGACTCTGCCGCAGTACGCGCAGGTGCTCAGCGTGTACGAGCCGTCGACCGGCTACTACCCGCTGGCGCCATGGGCCGGCCTCGCCGTGCTGTGCGGATACGCCGCGTTCGCCTTCGGTCTGGCCGTGGTGCGGCTGCGCGGGAGGGACGTATGAGTCTCCTGAGCGGTGCACGACTCACGAGCACGGCGGACGGCGCGTGGCGAGGGGACTTCGGCCGTGCCCTGCGCGCGGAGTGGACGAAGCTGCGCACCGCAGGGGACATGGGCAGGTTGCTCCTGCTCGCCGTCGCGCTGACCGTGGCCGTCGGCTGCGGCACCGCCAAGGCCGTAAAGTGCCCGGACGCGGGGTGCGGCCAGGACGCCGTCAAGCTCGCCCTGACCGGCGTCACCGTCGGGCAGGCGGTCATCGCCGTCTTCGCGGTGCTGGCCGTCAGCGGCGAGTACGGCACCGGGATGATCCGCACCACGCTCATGGCGGTGCCGAACCGGATCACCGTCCTCACCGCCAAGGCGACGATCCTCACCACGGTCGTCCTCGCCTTTGGGACGGCTGCCGTCCTGGTCTCCCTCCTCGCCGGCCGCTACATCCTGCCCGGCAACGGATTCACCGAGGCGCACGGTTATGCCCCGCTGTCCCTGGCCGACGGCCCGACCCTGCGCGCGGCCGTGGGCTCGGTCCTCTACCTCGTCCTGATCGCCCTGATCGGCCTCGGCGTGGCGACGGCGGTACGGGAGGCGGCGAGCGCCATCGGGATCGTGCTCGGGCTGCTCTACCTCTTCCCGGTCGTCACCCAGGTGATCAACGACCCGGAGTGGCAGCGCCACCTCCAGCAGATCTCGCCCATGACCGCCGGACTCGCGGTCCAAGCCACCGTCCATCTGCACGAGCTGCCCATCGGCCCATGGGCCGGCCTGGGCGTGCTCGCCACGTGGGCCGCGGCCGCGCTGCTGGTCGGCAGCCTGCTGCTGCACAGGCGCGACGCGTAGCCGAACCGAGCCGTCCGCGAGCACGGTGGCTTCCGGCCCCTCCCCGGCCCGGCACCTCACCCGGTCAACGATCCAGCCGATCGGGAGCGACGCCGGGCGGGCGGGTCTTCAGGATGCCGACCCGGCCCCACTGTCCGCCGCCGATCGGGCGGCTTCCGCCTCGGGCACGGTGCGAGGGCCGGGCACCATGGACGCCGTGGCGGCGAGGGCGAGGTGTGAGTTCATGTCCAGCTCGAACCGACCGTAGGGGTTCACGTGGGTCCAGAACAGCGGAGACAGGGCCCGCCGGTCGGCGTCGGTGAGCCGCTTCTGCCACTTCTCCTCGCTCAGGATGTCCTGAAGGAGCAGGGTGTTGACGTGCACCAGAACGGACTGGAGCAGGTGCACGAGCATGGAGACCTCCTGGGACTCCTTGTCGGAGCCGGTCAGGTCGCCATCCTTGCCGTAGAACAGGTCGTGGTTGGCGGAGTTCCAGTTCTCCACGACCTGGAGCCCGTCGTTGATCTCGCGCCGCAGGTCGGTGTCGGCGAGGTAGTCGCAGATGAACGCCGTACGCACTGCCCGCCCGAGTTCCTCAATCGCGCGATAGTGGGGTGCTTGGACCCTCCGCGGGTGAAGCGACGCAGGACCTGCTCAGCCGCGGCCGTGCCCAAGCGCAGGGCGGTGGTGTACTTCACGATCTGGTCGTACTGCTGGCGGATCAGGTCCCAGTCGATCGTCTTGGTCGACGGCACCGGCGCCAGGTGCGGCCACTTCTCGTCCTCCCCGGCCGCCGGCCGGTACAGCCGCGCCGAGCCGACGTTCTTCAGCCTGGGGAGCAGGTCCAGACCTCGATCAGGTCCTCCGGTTCCCATTCCTGCCGCACCGCGCGCTCCCTCCGGTCGTCATGACCGGACCTACGTCGCCGAGTGCAGCCACCGATGAACCCAGAAGATCGAGAACCCTGACAAGCGCACCCAGATCCGCTACAGAGAGCTACTTGTCACTTCGCGGCAGCTTCGGGAGAACAGGGCCTGTTCCCCCGCGGCACGGCAGGCCGGTGGCCCGGCTCCTCCCCGTTCGGCCCATCCCCACCCGCCCCCCGAACGCCATTCGCGCCATGGTCGTAGGAGCAGTGCGCGCGGGGCGTTCCCGGTTCAGGAGGGGTGGTTGCTGCCGTGGGCTACAGGGTCGGTCCGGGCGCGGGGGCGTCCGCCAGCGGGCGGGGGCTGGTGCGGCGGCGCCGACGGCGGTGGGTGCGCGTCACGGCGTTCGGGGCCACGGCTCTCCTCGTGGCGGCCGGCGGGGCCGGCTGGGCCGTGTACGCGAAGCTCAGCGGGAACATCACGCCCGACGAGGCGGCCGCCGCCGAACTCGCGCGGTACGACAAGGAGCGGCCCACCTCCCTGGTCAAGGACGCCCGGAACATCCTGCTGATCGGGTCGGACTCGCGTGAGGGGACCGGCAACGCCCGCTACGGGCGGGACTCCGGCACCGAGCGGTCCGACACCACGATCCTGCTGCACCTGTCGACGGGCCGGGGCAGTGCCACCGCCGTCTCCCTCCCCCGGGACCTGATGGTGGACCTGCCGGGCTGCCGGCGCCCGGACGGGTCCCGCAGCGCGCCCCGGTTCGCCATGTTCAACCAGGCCTTCCAGCTGGGCGGTTCGGCCTGCACCATCCGGACCGTGGAGAAGCTGACCGACATCCGCATCGACCACCACGTCGTCGTCGACTTCCACGGCTTCAAGAAGATGGTCGACGCGGTCGACGGCGTCGAGGTGTGCCTGCGGGAGCCGATCGACGACCGGGCCGCCAAGCTGCGGCTGCCCGCCGGGCACGTGACACTCGACGGCGAGCAGGCCCTCGGCTACGTCCGCGCCCGCAAGTCCCTCGGCGACGGCAGCGACACCGAGCGGATGGAGCGGCAGCAGCGATTCCTCGGGGCACTCGTCAACAAGGTGCGCGGCAACGAAGTCCTGCTGAATCCGGTGAAGCTGTATCCCGTGCTGGATGCCGCCACGTCGTCTCTCACCACCGACCCGGCACTGGCCAGCTTGCGTGGTTTGTACGACCTTGTGCGCGGCCTGCGCGACATCCCCATGGAACAAGTGCAATTTCTGACCGTCCCCCGGGAGTCGTACGCGTACGACGCGAATCGCGACCAACTCGTGGAGCCCGCGGCGGACCGGCTCTTCGAGCGGCTGCGTACGGACGCACCCCTGGTCGTGGCGGGGAACGGCCCGCCGGCTGCCGCCCCGCTGCGCCTGTCCGGCGCGCGCGAGACGTCGTACGGGGACGCACATCCGGGCCCCCACCTCGAACCCGCCGTCACCGTTTCTCCTCCACCGACGTATCGGGGGAACACGGCAGCCGAGGACACCTGTGAGTAAAGCGGGCACCAAGGCCACTCCAAGGCAATGAACTCTCCACCCGGGAAATAGGCGAATTGCCCGAGTGTGTGAACGTGGCGTGGGTCACCGTCGTCGCCCGGCGCCGAAAGGGCCGGTTAGTGTGAGCGATCCGGTGCGCCCGGCCCCCGGGGACGGTCCCGAGGTCGCGCACTGTGTGACCGAGACCCGGGCGCCTTGGAGGGGGAAGGCGCCGCGTCCCCCGACGGAGGAATCAGGCAACCGTGGACGCGCAAGGCCGTGGGCGGGCGGACGACATCGACCCCGCAGATCAGTGGGTGCTCAACCCGGACACCGGCGAGTACGAACTGCGACTGGGGCCTTCGGCGCCGCAGTCGGGCGTCCCCGCACCTCGCAGGCCCCGCCCTTCCGAGGCGGCCCCGCCCGCGCGCGGCCGTACGGAGACCCGCGGACGGACGGAGGCGCCCGGCCGGTCGCGGCCCGAGACGCCCGGCCGCGCGGTGCCCCCGCCGCGCAGACGCCGCGGGGCGCCGGAGGAGCCGCTGCCGGGACGGCGCGGACGACGCCCGGCGAAGAAGGCCTCGAAGAGCAAGAAGGTCCTGCTGTGGACCGGCGGCACGATGGCGTTCGTGCTGGTCGCCGGCGCGGGCGCCGCGTACTTCTACATCGAGCACCTGAACGACAACATCGCGTCCGTCTCCGACGACGGCGCGAGCACCGGTGGCTTCAGCAAGGACAAGGCGATCAACATCCTGCTGATCGGCACCGACAAGCGCACCGGCAAGGGCAACGACAGCTACGGCGACGCGGGCAGTGTCGGGCACGCCGACACCACGATCCTGCTGCACGTCTCCAAGGACCGCTCGAACGCAACCGCGCTGAGCATCCCGCGTGACCTGATCACCGACGTGCCGGACTGCCCGACGACGCAGGAGGACGGCACCCAGAAGATCATCCCCGGCACGCGGCAGGTCCGCTTCAACACGAGCCTCGGCCAGGACGGCCGTACGCCCAGCTGCACGATGCGGACCGTGACCGAGCTGACCGGGGTCAAGCCGGACAACTTCATGGTCGCGGACTTCAACGCGGTCAAGACGCTGACCAGCGCGGTGGGCGGGGTCGAGGTCTGTGTGGGCAAGGACCTCGACGACCCGGACTCGCACCTGAAGCTGTCCAAGGGCATGCACACCATCGAGGGCGAGCAGGCGCTGGCCTTCGTGCGCACCCGGCACGCCGTCGGCTTCGGGGGGGACCTGAGCCGGATCGGGCTGCAGCAGCAGTTCCTGAGCGCGCTGATGCGCAAGCTGAAGTCCAACGACACCCTCACCAGCCCGTCGAAGATGCTCGACCTGGCCGAGGCGGGCACCAAGGCGCTGACCGTCGACTCGCAGCTGGACAGCATCGGCAAGCTGAAGGACCTCGGTCTGGAGCTGGGCAAGCTCAACACCAAGAACCTGACCTTCACCACCACGCCGGTGATCGACAACCCGACGGAGAAGGTCAAGTCCACCGTCGTGCTGAACGAGTCGACGGCCCCCCAGGTCTTCGACATGATCAGGAACGACGTCTCCTTCACCGCCGTCAAGGAACAGAAGAAGAAGGAGGCCGCCGCGGTCGCCGCCCGCCTGAAGGGCACCAAGGCTGCGGCCTCCGACGTCCGGGTGCGGATCCTCAACGGCGGTGCCGTAGCCGGCAGCGCCCAGGAGACCCTCAGCTGGCTGCAGAACGAGGAGGGCGTGACCAAGTCCGAGAACGCGGGCAACGCACCCGCCGCGCTGGCGAAGACCACCCTCGAGTACGCGCCCGACCAGGCCGACCAGGCACGCCGCCTCGCCGACATCATGGGTCTGTCCGGGTCCGCGATGAAGCCGGGCAAGAGCGTGACCAACGACCAGGGGCTGCCCGCGATGACGCTGACCCTCGGCAAGGACTTCGAAGGGGCGGGGGTCTCCCTCACCGCACCCACCAAGGCACCGGAAGGGGTGCAGAAGTCCACCGCTGACAAGGTGGAGTGCGCCAAGTAACGTGCTTTTACTTCGCGTTCGCCAAAGTTCCTTCAAACAAATGGGCGGGATTGCCCAGTTGTGAGAACGTGCATTTTCTCACCCGCGTCGCTTGACGCCGAAGTGTGCGGATAGTGTGTGCGATCCAGTGCTCTCGCCCATGAGCTCCGTCCTGGGGGAGTGCACTGCTTGACCAGCACCGTGCGCCTTCCGGGGGAGGGCGCCGCGTGGCCCGACGGAGGAACAGGCAACCGTGGACGCGCAAGGCCGTGGGCGGGCGGACGACGTCGATCCCGCAGACCAGTGGGTACTCAACCCGAACACCGGCGAATACGAACTGCGACTGGCCCCTTCCACAGCGCAGTCGTCCGTTCCCGGGCCGCGTGGTTCCGGTGGCCGTGGCCCGACCAGGGCGGGCGGTGCGGCACGTGCCCGCCGGGCCGAACCCGCCCGGCGTTCCGGGGCTGCGGCATCCGTCGGTGAGGCTCCCTCCCCGCGCAGACGCACCGGCGCCCCGGCCGACGCCGCCGCCGGACGGCGCGGGCGCCGTCCGGAACCGAAGAAGGGGAAGGGCAAAAAGGTCCTGATGTGGACCGGCGGCTCCCTGGCCCTCGTGCTGATCGGGGCGAGCGGGGCCGCGTACCTCTACTACGAGCACCTCAACAACAACATCACGTCCGTCTCCGACGACGGCGCCGGCACCGGCGGGTTCAGCAAGGACCGCGCGATCAACATCCTGCTGATCGGCACCGACAAGCGCACCGGCAAGGGCAACGAGGGCTACGGCGACAAGAACAGCGCCGGGCACGCGGACACCACGCTCGTACTGCACGTCTCCAAGGACCGTACGAACGCCACGGTGCTGAGCATTCCGCGCGACCTGATCACCGACATCCCGGACTGTCCGACGACGATGGAGGACGGCTCGGAGAAGGTCATCCCGGGCAAGCAGCGCACCCGCTTCAACAACAGCCTGGGGCAGGAGGACCGCACGCCGAGCTGCACCATGCGCACGATCACCGAGCTCACCGGGCTGAAGATGGACCACTTCATGGTGGCCGACTTCAACGCGGTCAAGACGCTGACCAGCGCGGTGGGCGGGGTCGACGTCTGCCTGGCCAAGGACATCAAGGACCCCGACTCCAAGCTCGACCTGCCCAAGGGCGAGCACACGATCGAGGGCGAGGATGCGCTGGCCTTCGTCCGGACCCGGCACTCCGTGGGCTTCGGCGGTGACCTGAGCCGGATCGAACTGCAACAGCAGTTCCTGGGCTCGATGATGCGCAAGCTGAAGTCCAACGACACCCTGACCAGCCCGTCGAAGATGATCAAGCTGGCCGAGGCGGGCACCAAGGCGCTGACCGTCGACTCGCAGATCAGCACGATCAAGAAACTGGCTGATCTCGGGGCGGAGCTGGGCAAGTTCGACACGAAGAACCTCACGTTCGCGACCGTGCCCGTCGTCGACAACCCCGCGGAGAAGGTCAAGGCCACGGTGGTCCTGAAGGAGCCTCAGGCCCAGCAGCTGTTCGCGATGGTCCGCGACGACGTGTCGCTGACCGCCGTGAAGCAGGAGAAGAAGAAGGAGAAGGCCGCCGAGGCCGCCCGGCTGAAGGGCACCAAGGCACCGGCCTCCGAGGTCCGGGTGCGGATCCTCAACGGCGGTGCCGTCGCAGGCAGCGCCCAGGAGACCCTCAGCTGGCTGCAGGTCCAGGAGGGCGTGACCAAGTCCGAGAACGCGGGCAACGCCGAACAGCCGCTGGCCAAGACCACGCTGGAGTACGGGCCCGACGAGGCGGACCAGGCGCGCCGGCTCGCGGAGATCATGGGCCTTTCGGGGGCGGCGCTCAAGCCGGGCGAGAGCGTGACCAACTCCCAGGGGCTGCCGTCGATGACGCTGACCCTGGGCAAGGACTTCGAGGGCGCGGGCGTTCCCCTCACCACTCCGGCGAAGGTGCCGGACGACGTGCAGAAGGCCACCGCCGACAAGGTCGAGTGCGCGAAGTGACCTGACCGTCCCCTCCTGCGTCTAACAGGTGGACGGAGCAAGCCCGGACGAATCGGCCGGGCGTACATCCGACCGGGCATGTCAGAGGTCCAACCGGAAGCGGGGACGACCCTGCTCCGGCGGAGCGGTGGGGGAACCCGTGGTCCGGACGGACACGGGTCGCCGTGATCCGAACACGACGCGGGGCCAACCCGTGGGTCGGCCATTGGGGTGGGGAGGCAGGGGTATGGCGCAGAGTGACGTGCGCGCAGGCGGCACACGGCCCGATGCGGGCGGCCTGGCCCAGGACGAGCGTCCGGGGACGGCGGCGCCCGCCGAGGGCGGGGGCGAGGGGGCCAGAGGCGGCCACGGCCGTCGGCACGGCCGGCGGCGCGGCGGCGGACGCCGGATATTGCGCTGGTCCGCGATCGTTCTGTCGCTCCTGATACTCGGGACGGCCGGCGCCGGATACCTCTACTACCGCCACCTCAACGGCAACATCGACAAGGGCAAACGCAACAGCGGCGAGTCCGACGTCAAGAAGACCGGCCCCAACGCGGCGGGCCAGACCCCGCTCAACATCCTGCTCATAGGCTCCGACAGCCGGAACTCGGCGGAGAACGTCAAGCTCGGCGGCGGCAGGGACAACGTCGGCAGCAAGCCCCTGGCGGACGTGCAGATGCTCCTGCACGTCTCGGCGGACCGCGAGAGCGCGTCCGTGGTGAGCATCCCGCGGGACACCCGGGTGGACATCCCCAAGTGCGTCGACCCCGACACCGGGGAGAAGTACCCGGCCAAGAACACGATCATCAACGAGACCCTCCAGCGCGGCGGCCCGGGCTGCACCCTCGCCACCTGGCAGAACCTGACCGGTGTGTACATCGACCACTGGATGATGGTCGACTTCGCCGGAGTGGTGGACATGGCGGACGCCGTCGGCGGTGTCCCGGTCTGCGTCAACCAGAACGTGTGGGACCGGCCGCTGCCCGGCCAGGGCGGCGGCTCCGGACTGAAGCTGAAGGCCGGCACGCACAAGGTGCAGGGCAAGGAGGCGCTGCAGTGGCTGCGCACCCGCCACGCCTGGGGCAGTGACCCGCTGCGCGCCAAGGCGCAGCACATGTACATGAACGCGATGATCCGGACGCTGAAGCAGCAGAACGTCTTCACCGACACCGGCCGCCTGATGGGCCTGGCCGAGGCGGGCACGAAGGCACTGAAGGTGTCCGAGGAGATCGGCACGGTCAAGGAGCTGTACGACCTCGGCATGCAGCTGAAGTCGGTTCCGACGAACCGCATCACGATGACGACGATGCCGTGGATCGAGGACCCCCTCAACCGCAACCACCTGGTGCCCAAGCCGGAGGACGCCGACACCTTGTGGGCGATGCTCCGCGACGACGTCTCCTTCGACAAGAGCGGCAAGGCCCGCACGGCCACGGACGCGGACCCGTCCCCGGCCTCGGGGAAGGCCACCGGGCCCGCCGCCGCGCCGGCCGCGGGGCTGTCGGTCTCCGTCGTCAACGGCACGGCCGGTGACGGCCGGGCCGCCGTTCCCCAGCGGGCCGCCGCGATCGTGGCGGCGCTGCAGCGGGAGGGCTTCACCCGGGCCGTCTCCGCGAGCGGGCAGGACCCGCAGGCCCGGACCCAGGTGACGTACCCGAAGAGCACGGGCGAGCAGGGCCGGGCCAACGCGCTGTCGGTGGCGAAGGCGGTCGGCGTCCCGAGCAGTCAGGTGCGGGCCACGGACGACGTGACCACCACGCTGACCATCGGCAGCGACTGGCGGGAGGGCACGACCTACCCGAAGCAGAAGGCGCCCGAGGCGGGCGACCTGCCCGACTCCGCGGACGCGCTGACCGCGGACAAGACGGAGTGCATGGACGTGTACCAGCCCTACCAGTGGTGAACGTCTCCGCGGCATGAGAGAGCGGGGCCCGCCGTCCTCCCGGACGGCGGGCCCCGCTCCGCATCCGGGGGCGGGTCAGCGGCGCAGTGCCTCCGCCGGCTGGATGCGGCCGGCGCGCCAGGACGGGTAGAGACCGGCGAGTACTCCGGTCGCCAGGCCGACCAGGGGGGCGGTCACGACCGTCGCCGGATGGATGACGGGCGTCCACTCGCGGTGGACGGCCATGACGACGACGGTCACCGTGCCGAGGCGAAGAAGGCGTTCACCGCCTGGTCCGCCTGTATGAAGGAGCGGGGCTACTCCTACTCCTCCCCCATGGGCGCTGTGGAGGACAAGCGGTTCACCACGTCGGCCACCGCCTCGTCCGAGGAGATCCGCGTCGCCCAGGCCGATGTCGCCTGCAAACGCGAGCACAACGTGATCGGCGTCTGGTACGCCGTCGAGGTCGCGTACCAGGAGCGGGCGATCGAGAAGAACGAGCAGTTGCTGAACACGCTCAAGGAACGCAAGAGCACCATTCTGAAGGCCGCGGCCGCCGCCGGGGCCCGCTGACCCGCCGGGACGAGCACCGCACTGCGGTCTCCGGCGTACGCACACACCAGGGGCCCTTCCCGAACGGGAAGGGGCCCTGGCCGCGTCGGGTCAGCTCGCGGCGGCGTCGGCGCGCACCGCGGGGCGCCGGGAGGCGATGACCTTCTTCGCCAGCGCCCGCGGGCTGGTCAGGAAGCCCCAGCCCCACGACATGTGCATGGTGGCCAGCGCCACGGGGATCTGCAGCCGCGCCTTCAGCGGCAGGCCCTTGCCCGCCGGGACCGAGCCGAGCAGGATCGCCGCGAGATAACCGCCCGGCACCACGAAACCCCACGGGGTCAGCAGGGCGCCCACCAGGATCCCGGCCCCGATCGCGCACACGGCGGCCGGCGGGGCGAGGTAGCGCAGGTTGATCGAGCCCTCGTGGAAGCGGGCGACCACGTGCCGCCAGCGACCGTAGTCCTTGTACTGCTTGGCGAGCGCCTTCACGCTCGGCCGCGGCCGGTACGACACCTTCAGCTCGGGTGAGAACCAGATGAGGCCGCCCGCCTCACGGATGCGGAAGTTCAGCTCCCAGTCCTGGGCGCGGATGAACTCCACGTTGTAGCCGCCCTGCCGTTCCAGCGCCTCGCGCCGGAACACACCGAGATAGACGGTCTCCGCCGGGCCGGCCTGGCCACCGGTGTGGAAGGCGGCGTTGCCGACCCCTATCTTCGAGGTCATCGCGGCGGCGACCGCGTGCTCCCAGTCGTTCTCGCCCTCGGCGTGCATGATGCCGCCGACGTTCTGCGCGCCGGTCTCCTCCAGGAGGCGTACCGCGGTCGCGATGTAGTTCGGCGAGAGCATGCCGTGCCCGTCGACGCGGACGACGATCGGATGCCGGGAGGCGCTGATCGCCGCGTTCAGCGCCGCGGGCGTACGGCCGGTGGGGTTGGGGACGGTGTGGACACGCGCGTCTTCTGCCACGAGCTCGGCGGCGATCTCGTCCGTGCGGTCCGTGGACGGACCGAGGGCGATCACGACCTCCATCTCGCCGGCGTACTCCTGCGCGAGGATCGCTTGGACTGCTCCCCGCAGATGCCGCTCCTCGTTGAGGACGGGCATGATCACGGAAACGGCGGGGAGCCGCACGTCGGGATTGGCGTTCATAGGGGGGTCACGTTACCGCGAACGGGGGACACCGTTGCGCGCCGCCGGGGCGGTACCGCGGGCCGCAGATCGTATCGGCCTACGGTTTCACAGATCCCACGTACGGCCGTCGTCCGGAGGTGTTCCCATGCCCACGCCGCCGCGGTCCTCCCGGTCCACCGCCGGCCCCCAGCGCCGCCCGCAGCCCCCGTCCTCCCGCCGCGCTCCGCGCAGGCCCGCACCGCCCGCGCGCAGGCCGCGCTGGGCCCTGCGGGCGGTCACCACGCTGTCCGTGGTGGTCCTCGCCTCCGCCGGCATCGGGCACGCGGTGATGACCAGCCTGGATGCGGACATCGCCCGGGTCGACCCCTTCAAGGACATGAAGAACCGCCCGCAGGCGGGCCACGGCATGAACCTCCTGCTCGTCGGCACCGACGGCCGGGAGAAGATCGGCCAGGAGGAGCGCCGCACGTACCGGCTGGGCGGCGCACCCTGCCACTGCACCGACACGATCATGATCGTGCACATCTCGGAGAACCGGGACCGGGCCAGCGTGGTGAGCCTGCCGCGCGACTCGTACGCGGTGACGCCGGCGCATGTCGACCGTACGTCCGGCGAGCGGCACGACGGACACCCCCTCAAGCTGAACGCCGCGTACGCCGAGGGCGGGCCGCAGCTGACCGTACGCACCGTCGAGAACATGACCAAGGTGAAGATCGACCACTACCTGGAGGTCGACTTCACCAGCTTCATGAAGACGGTGGACGTGGTCGGAGGCGTGCAGATCTGCACGGCCGACCCTTTGCGAGACAGCTACACCGGGCTGAACCTCCCGGCCGGCCGGCACACGCTCCGGGGCGGGCAGGCGCTCCAGTTCGTGCGCGCCCGGCATGTCGACGGGGCCTCCGACCTGGGCCGCATGAAGCGGCAGCAACGCTTCATGGCGGCGCTCGTGGAACGGATCACCTCGTCCGGGATCCTCCTCAACCCGATGAAGTTCCGGGACGTGACGCGGGCGGTGCTGGGCTCGGTACGGGCCGACAAGGGCTTCGGCACGGACGAGATGCTGGACCTGGGCCGGGCCATGCGGAACTTCTCCCCCTCCTCCTCCGAGTTCACCACGGTCCCGATCGGGCGCATGGGATACGCCGTGAAGGGCGTCGGCTCCACGCTGAAGTGGGACCCCGTGAAGGCAGAACGCCTCTTCCACGCCCTGCGCGAGGACCAGCCGCTGTCGGTGCACCGGCCGCGCGGCGCCGCCCTGGTCGTGTCGGTCGCCCCGCAGCAGATCCGCGTCCAGGTGGAGAACGGCACCCGCACGCCCGGCCTGGGCCGCAGGGTGGACGCGGCCCTGGCGGCGACGGGCTTCCGCACGACCCGCGCGCCCGTGAACGCCGCCACCCTCGACGTGAAGCGCACGGTCGTCGCCTACGACCCCCGCTGGGACCGCTCGGCCAAGTCCCTCGCGACCGCCCTGCCGGGCAGCGAGCTGCGCGCGGTCACGGGCCTGGGCGCGACCCTGAAGGTGATCGCGGGCCAGGACTTCGAACGCGTCCGCAAGGTGCGGGCCGAGGACCCGGGACAGGGCGAGTTCGGGGTGGTGCGGGGGGACGAGGTGGCGTGCGGCTAGGGCCTGTCGTTTGGATCAGGCCACAGGAGACGCACGGTACTGGTCGATGCAGGTGAGCGGGGTCTGGTGCGTGCAGCTGGAAGGCGGAGGAGGGCGTCGACGCGGAGCGTCGGCAACCGACGACAACGCGGCAGATGTGCGTGCCAGACCCCGCGTCTGTGGCGTGATCCAAACGACAGGCCCTAGGAGCCCGGGCGGTGCGGGTCAGTCCTCGAAGCCCTCTGCCGCTCGCTTTTCCCGCAGATCCATGATCGCGCGGCGGCGCGCCAGGCGGTGGGTGCGGCGGATCTGGGCCTCCTGGTAGCGGCGCTTGTCGCGCTCCGTCTCCGGGAGGACCGGCGGGACCCGGCGGGGCTTGCCGTCGGCGTCCACCGCGGCGAAGACGAGGTAGGCGGAGCCGACCTGCGTGGGCGGGGCGGACTCGTTCCAGCGTTCGGCCAGGACCCGGACCCCGACCTCCATGGACGTCCGGCCGGTCCAGTTGACCTGTGCCTTGACGTGCACCAGGTCACCGACGCGGACCGGCTCCAGGAACGCCATCTCGTCCATGGACGCCGTGACCGCCGGCCCACCGGAGTGCCGTCCGGCCACGGCCCCCGCCGCGTCGTCGACCAGCTTCATGATCACCCCACCGTGCACGGTCCCCAGAAGGTTCGTGTCGTTGTGGGTCATGATGTGGCTGAGGGTGGTGCGGGAGGCCGAAGTCGGCTTGCCCGGGATGTCCGGACTGCCGGAATCCGCAGCTGGGGCCTGGTCTGTCATGGCCTCTACCTTAAGCCGAGGCTGCGCGTGGGGGTTTTGTGTCAGCTTCGCCACAGCCGTGCTCTGATTTTCCGACGACTCTTGTATGGCGCACTACGGAGACCTGCACACTGGGGCGCATGAATGACTGGCCCGAGGGATTCTCCGGTGACAACCGCGGCAACCGCTTCGGACGCGGCAGCTCGAGCGCTCAGCCCGAGAGCGCCCGCGTCATGCGGCAGGTCCGCCGCGGCCCGGCGGCATCGCCCGGGCAGGCGGGATACGGCGGTGCCCCGCCGTACGGCGGCGGCGTACCGCAGCAGCCGTCCTACGTGGACGGCGGTGGCTACGGCCCCCGTGACGGCTACGACAGCGGCTACAACACCGGCCAGGTCTACGGCTCCCCCGGCGGCAGAGGCCCCGGCGGCCCGGGCGACGGCATGTACGAGCCGCGTCCCGCGCCGGACTGGCGCCGGCGTATCAAGGTGACGGCCATCACGCTGGTGACGCTGCTGGTCGTGACGAGCGTCGGCACGTACTTCTGGGCCGACTCCAAGCTCAACCGCGAGGTCGACCTGTCGAAGGTCATCGACCGTCCGGAGGCGGGCGAGGGCACGAACTACCTGATCGTCGGCTCCGACAGCCGCAAGGGCATGTCCGCCGAGGAGAAGAAGAAGCTGCACACCGGGTCCGCCGAGGGCAAGCGCACGGACTCGATGATGATCCTGCACACCGGTGGCGGCGCTCCGACGCTGATCTCGCTGCCGCGCGACTCGAACGTCACGATCCCGTCGTTCAAGGGCTCCGACTCCGGCAAGCTCTACCCGGCCACGGGCCGCCAGACCAAGCTGAACGCGGCCTACGCCGAGGACGGCCCGGAACTGCTGGTCCGCACGGTGGAGGCCAACACGGGCCTGCACATCGACCACTACGTGGAGATCGGCTTCGCCGGCTTCGCGAACATCGTGGACGCGGCCGGCGGCGTCGAGATGGACATCCCGCAGGACATCAAGGACACCAAGTCCGGTGCGGACCTGAAGAAGGGCACGCAGACGCTGAACGGCGAGCAGGCCCTCGCCTTCGTCCGCACCCGCTACGCGCTCGCCGGCTCCGACCTGGACCGTACGAAGAACCAGCAGAAGTTCCTCTCGGCCCTGGCCAACCAGGTCGCCACCCCGGGCACGGTCCTGAACCCCTTCAAGCTGTACCCGACCATGAGCGCCGGCCTCGACACCCTCGTGGTCGACAAGGACATGGGCCTGTTCGACCTGGCGTCCATGTTCTGGGCGATGAAGGGTGTCAGCGGCGGCGAGGGCAAGTCGATGAACATGCCGATCGCCGGCAACTCCGCCAACGGCAACCTCCAGTGGGACACCGCGAAGATGAAGACGCTGGTGAACCAGCTGAAGAACGACGAGAAGGTCACCGTCTCCGGCAACTGAGCGGGCAGGCGACGGCGAAGGGGGCACCCGGGCGGGTGCCCCCTTCGCCGTGAGGCGGTACTCACATCGAGGCGCCCGACATCGAGCGGCACGACTCGGCGCAGCGGCGACAGGCCTCGGCGCAGCGCATCATCTGCGCGTCCTCCGGCATGGACATACACGCCTCGGCGCACATGTCACAGGCCCGGGCGCACATCGCGCACATGTCGGCCATGAGCGGCGAGCGGCGCATCATCATGTCGGCGCACATGCGCGTCATCTCGGCGCAGTCCATGACGGCGCGCATGATCTGCATCTGGGCCGGGCCGCCCATCTGCAGGCAGGAGCTCATGGTCTCCTCGCACACGCTGTGGCAGGTCATGCAGGTCTGGACGCAGTCCTGCATCTCCTGGCTCAGCGGGGTGGTGGTGGCGGGCTGCTGGGTCATGACGTCCTCCCAGGGGGTGGCGGGAGCCGCGGATCGGCACCCGCTCCTCTCGTCCTACGCCTCCGGCCCCATGAGCACCACAGGGCGGACCTCCCGTGTGCGGCCGTCTTCGTCTGTGAGGCACGACTCAGCGGGCTCTGCGTGAAAGCGCCGACAGCGGCAAAAAGGGGTTGCAGGCGCGCCGGGGCCCGGCGCGGCAGGGCGGGGGCGGGGCAACCGTGCAGGGGGAGACCCACACATGACACAGCAGATGTACGACGAACCGCGGACCTCGGGTCCGGGCGGTCGGAGTGATCAAAACGGCCGGAGAGGTCGGAGAGGTACGGGTTCGGGAGGTCCGCAGAAGCAGCGGCTGCGCAGGCGGCTGGAGCGGTTGATCGGCATCGCCGCGACCGAGGGCAACGAGCTGGTGCCGCTGCGCAACGGCGACGAGATCTTCCCCGCGATGCTGGCCGCCATCCGGGCCGCCGAGCACACCGTCGACATGATGACGTTCGTGTACTGGCGCGGCGACATCGCCCACGAGTTCGCCGCCGCTCTGGCCGAGCGGGCCCGCGCGGGTGTCCGGGTGCGGCTGCTGCTGGACGGCTTCGGGGCCAAGGAGATAGAGCCGGACCTGCTGGACGCCATGGACGAGGCAGGCGTCCAGGTGGCCTGGTTCCGCAGACCCACCCGCCTGTCACCGATGCGGCAGAACCACCGCTGCCACCGCAAGGTGCTGGTCACCGACGAGCGCACGGCCTTCACGGGAGGCGTGGGCATCGCGCAGGAATGGTGCGGTGCCGCCCGGAACCCGGACGAGTGGCGCGACACCCATGTACAGGTCCGCGGGCCCGCCGTGGACGGCATCGCCGCGGCCTTCGCCCAGAACTGGGCCGAGTGTCACGACGACCTCTACGACGAGCACGACCGCTTCACCGCCCAGGAGCAGCCGGGACATGCCACGGTCCAGGTCGTGCGGGGCTCTGCCTCCTTCGGCTGGCACGACATGCAGACGGTCCTGCGGGTCCTGATCACCTCGGCGCAGGAACGCCTGCGGCTGGCCACGGCCTACTTCGCCCCCGACACCTACTTCGTCGACCTCCTGGCCGCGGCGGCCCGTCGCGGGGTCAGGGTCGAGATCCTGCTCCCCGGACCGCACACCGACCAGCGGGCGTGCCTGCTGGCCGGGCGGCAGCACTACCAGACGCTCGTGGACGCCGGCGTGGACGTGCGGGAGTACCAGCCGACGATGCTCCACACGAAGATCATGACGGTGGACGGGGTCTGCTCCCTCATCGGCTCCACGAACTTCAACCGCCGCTCCACCGAGCACGACGAGGAGGTCGTGCTGGCCGTCCTCGACGAGGACTTCACCGCGCAGCTCGACGCCGACTTCGAGGCCGACAAGGAGCGGAGCGAGCCGATCGATGCCACCCGCTGGAAGCGGCGCCCCCTCACCGAGCGCCTGGCCGAGGCAGCGGTGACCCCGATCCGCCGCTTCCTGTGAGAACGCCGGGGGCCGGAACTTCCGGCCCCCGGAAGGCGGGTTACGGCAGGTTGCGCGCCATGACGATGCGCTGGACCTGGTTCGTGCCCTCGTAGATCTGCGTGATCTTGGCATCGCGCATCATGCGCTCCACCGGGTAGTCGCGCGTGTAGCCGTATCCGCCGAGGAGCTGGACGGCGTCCGTCGTGACCTCCATCGCCACGTCCGAGGCGAAGCACTTGGCGGCGGCGCCCAGGTAGGTGAGGTCGGCGTCGACGCGCTGGGAGGCGGCGGCGGCCTGGTAGGTCAGGGCGCGGGCGGCCGAGATCTTCATGGCCATGTCGGCGAGCATGAACTGGATGCCCTGGAAGTCGGCGATCGGCTTGCCGAACTGCTTGCGCTCCTGGACGTAGCCCTTGGCGTAGTCGAGGGCGCCCTGGGCGATGCCGAGGGCCTGGGCGGCGATGGTGATGCGGGTGTGGTCGAGGGTCTTCATCGCCGTGGCGAAGCCGGTTCCCTCCTCGCCGATCATGCGGTCCGCGGGGATGCGGACGTTGTCGAGGTAGACCTCGCGGGTCGGCGAGCCCTTGATGCCGAGCTTCTTCTCGGGGGCGCCGAAGGAGACCCCCTCGTCCGACTTCTCGACGACGAAGGCCGAGATGCCCTTGGAGCGCTTGGCGGGGTCGGTGACGGCCATCACCGTGTAGTACTCGGACTCGCCGGCGTTGGTGATCCAGCGCTTCACGCCGTTGAGGATCCAGTGGTCGCCGTCGCGGACGGCCTTGGTCTTCATGCCGGCGGCGTCGGAGCCGGCGTCCGGCTCGGAGAGGCAGTAGGAGAACATGCCCTCGCCCTTGGCGAGCGGGGTCATGTACCGCTTCTTGAGGTCCTCGGAGCCGGAGAGGATCACCGGCAGGGAGCCCAGCTTGTTCACGGCCGGGATGAGGGAGGAGGAGGCGCACACGCGGGCGACCTCCTCGATCACTATGACGGTGGCCAGCGCGTCCGCGCCGGAGCCGCCGTACTCCTCGGGTACGTGCACGGCGTGCAGGTCGTTCGCGACCAGGGCCTGGAGGGCCTCCTGCGGGAAGCGGGCCTCCTCGTCCACCGCGGCGGCGTGCGGCGCGATCTTCGCCTCGGCCAGCGAGCGGACGGCGTCACGGAGCATGTCGTGCTCCTCGGACGGGCGGTACAGGTCGAAGTCAGCCGATCCGGCCAAGGTCTCTCACGCTCCAAAACGCTGCGATGGTGACGCTAACTACCGTTAAGTAATCAAAAGTTTATGGGGTCGCCCACCCGAGTGATACGTGAGCTAGGCGACAGCGGAGAAGTTGCCCGGTGAGGCCCGCCGCCATGCCCCGGATATGCTCGGGCGCGCACCGCATGCCGTAGACCCCTGGAGCACCCCATGGCCCTGAAGATCACCGTGATCGGCACCGGTTATCTCGGCGCGACACACGCGGCGGCCATGGCCGAGCTGGGCTTCGAGGTTCTCGCCCTGGACGTCGTGCGCGAGAAGATCGAGAAGCTGGAGCGCGCCGAGGCCCCGATGTACGAGCCGGGCCTCGAGGAACTGCTGCGCAAGCATGTCGCCGGCATCGAGGGCTCCAGCGGCCGGTTGCGCTTCACCCAGGACTGGACGGAGATCGGCGCGTTCGGCGATGTGCACTTCGTCTGTGTGAACACCCCGCAGCGGCACGGCGAGTACGCCTGCGACATGAGCTACGTCGACTCCGCGATCGCCTCGCTCGCCCCGCATCTGCACGGCCCGGCGCTGGTCGTCGGCAAGTCGACCGTGCCGGTCGGCTCCGCTGACCGCCTCGCGGCCTACCTGTCCGCGCACGCGCCCGCCGGACAGGACGCCGAGCTGGCGTGGAACCCGGAGTTCCTGCGCGAGGGTTTCGCCGTGGACGACACGCTGCACCCCGACCGTCTCGTGGTGGGCGTGCGCAGCGAGCGGGCCGAGAAGCTGCTGCGGGAGGTGTACGCGACGCCGATCGCCGAGGGCTCGCCGTTCGTGGTGACGGACTTCCCGACCTCGGAGCTGGTGAAGACCTCCGCGAACTCCTTCCTCGCCACGAAGATCTCCTTCATCAACGCGATGGCGGAGGTGTGCGAGGCCGCGGGCGGTGACGTGGCCAAGCTGGCGGAGGCCATCGGGTACGACGACCGGATCGGAAGGAAGTTCCTGCGGGCCGGGATCGGCTTCGGCGGCGGGTGTCTGCCGAAGGACATCCGGGCGTTCATGGCGCGCGCCGGTGAGCTGGGCGCGGACCAGGCGCTGACGTTCCTGCGGGAGATCGACTCGATCAACATGCGCCAGCGCGGGCAGATGGTGGAGCTGGCCCGGCAGGCGCTGGGCGGCGGGCCGTTCCTGGGCAAGCGGGTGGCGGTGCTGGGTGCGACCTTCAAGCCCGACTCGGACGACGTGCGGGACTCCCCCGCGCTCAACGTGGCCGGGCAGATCCACCTGCAGGGCGGCCAGGTCACGGTCTACGACCCGAAGGGCATGGACAACGCCCGCAGTGTGTTCCCGACCCTCGGCTACGCCGACTCGGCGCTGGACGCCGTGCGCGGCGCCGACATCGTGCTGCATCTGACGGAGTGGCGGGAGTTCCGGGAGCTGGACGCCGAGGCCCTCGGCGAGGTCGCGGCGGCGCGGGTCATCCTGGACGGCCGCAACGCACTGGACCCGCAGCTCTGGCGCAAGGCCGGCTGGACGTACCGGGCGATGGGGCGCCCGAAGGCCTGATCGCGGGCGGACGCGCGGACGCGGAGACAGGTGACGCCGGTTCGGCCGAGGCTCAGTCGGCCGAACCGGCGTCTTCGTGCATTCTGCACCACCCGGCCGTGAGGCGGGGCGGCAACGGGGGTCAGGGCGCCCCCTACACGTCCCTCGCGACGTCCTTGGCCCGGTAGCGGCGCATCTTCGCGCGGGCCCCGCAGACCTGCATGGAGCACCAGCGGCCGCGGCCGGCCGGGCTGCGGTCGTAGTAGGCCCAGTGGCAGTCGACGGCCTCGCAGGCCTTGAGGCGGGTCCAGGTGCCGGCGACCAGGGCCTCGGCGACGGCGGCGGCCACGCGTGCGTGCAGGGAACGGTCGTCGGCGGGGGCCAGCGCGGCCGAGCCGTCCGCCGCGTCGACGGTGACGAGGAGCGGGGCTTCGGCCAGGAGTACGCCGAGCGGGGTGACCTCGCGGTGCGGCGGGTGGCCGGCGTGGGCGAGCAGGGTCGCGCGCAGGGACTCGCGCAGGGCACGGGCCCGGTCGGTCTCGTCCGCGGTGATGCCGAGGCGCTCCCGGCCCTCGGGGGTGTCCAGCGCGTCGACGCCGGACTCGATGTCCAGCGTGTTCACCAGGGCCTCGACCAGGGTCAGGCCGCCGGGCGCGGGCGATCTCTCCGTCATGGCTGGACCGTACCTCTCGCGAATCCCCTTGCGAGGTTACCTCCAATGAGGGAGCATGCAGTAACGGTTACTGGTTACCCGCCTCTGCAGGTAACGCCGACTCCGAGGAGGAAGTCATGGCTCTCGCCAAGCTGGGTGTCGTCGTCCTGGACTGTCCCGACCCGCACGCGCTGGCCGGTTTCTACGCGGAGGTGCTCGGGGGCACGCCGACGGTGGAGACCGACGGGGACGACGTGTGGGTCGACCTGAAGGTGCCGGGCGGCACTCCCCTGGCCTTCCAGTCCGCTCCCGGACACGTGCCGCCGCAGTGGCCGTCACCCGACGGCTCGCAGCAGTTCCACCTCGACCTGGTGGTGGACGACCTGGACGCGGCCGAGAAGGGCGTGCTGGCCCTCGGCGCGAAAGCGCTGGACGCCGAGGACCGGAACCGGTCCTTCCGGGTTTACGCCGATCCGGCCGGGCACCCGTTCTGCCTCTGCGCCTGCTGACCTCTGGAGGTCCCATGTCCGCCGTGGCACGTTTCCGTTCCGTGGTCCTCGACTGCCCCGACCCCCGCGAGCTGGCCCGCTTCTACGCGCAGGTCGTCGGCGGTACGCCGGAGGAGGACGACGCCGACTGGGTGGTGCTGCGCGTCCCGGGCGGGCCCCGGCTCGCCTTCCAGCGCTCCCCCGGCTACACCGCCCCGGAATGGCCGCGGGCCGACCGCAACGCCCAGCAGTTCCACCTTGACTTCGACGCCGGGTCGACCTGGGACGAGATGGACGCGGCCGAGGAGCGGGTGCTGGCGCTGGGCGCGCGGGTGCTGGACAAGGAGGACGACGAGAAGAAGGACTTCCGCGTCTACGCCGACCCGGTGGGACACCCGTTCTGCCTGTGCCGGCTCGAACACGACTAGCCGAGCGGGACGCCTTCGAGCCGGGCACCGCGACCGACCCGAGCAGCACGCCCGGCGCACCCCGGCTCGAACACGACCAGCCGAGCGGAACACCTTCGAGCCGGGCATTGCGACCGACCCGAACAGCACGCCCGGCGCACCCCGGCTCGAACACGACCAGCCGAGCGGAACACCTTCGAGCCGGGCACCGCGACCGACCCGAACAGCACGCCCGGCGCGCCCGGTCCGACAAGCACGCCCGGGCCTGCGCGCCCGCTACCCGTCCAGCTCCGAGATCGTCGCCGTCGACGGCTCGCGGCGCTGCTGGGCGGCGCGGGCCGTGAAGTCGGCCCCCCGCAGGACGCGCTGGACGTTGCCCCAGGTCAGCAGGGCCACATCGGCCTCCTCCCAGCCGCGCCGCAGCAGCTCGGCGACCAGCCGGGGATAGCAGGAGGTGTCGGCGAGCTCCTGCGGGTGGGCCGCCCCGGAGTCGTAGGTGCCGGACAGGCCGACGCTGTGTGCTCCGGCCACGTCCCGGATGTGGTCGAGGTGGTCGGCGACATCACGGACGGTGGGGCCCGCTTGCTCGGCCGTCAGCGGCACCAGGCACAGCCCCTTGGCCGCGCCCAGCTCCGCCAGCAGGTCGTCGGGGAGGTTGGCGGGGTGGGGGCGCAGGCTCCGGGCCGCGGAGCGGCTGCACAGCACGGGAGACCGGGAGAGGCTCAGGGCCCGGCGCAGGGTCTGCGCGGAGGCGCCCGAGAGGTCCGCGATCACGCCGAGGCGGTTCATCTCGCGCACCACCTCCTCACCGAACCGGGTCAGCCCCGCGTCACTCGCCCAGGACACCCCGGTCAGGGTGAGGACCCGCAGCCCTAGCAGGTGCAGCTGGCGCAGGATACCGAGCGAGTCGCCCAGAGCCGGGGCACCGGCGGGCCCGAGGAGCACGGCGACGCGGCCGCAGTTACGGGCGTCCGCGACCTGCCCGGCCGTGCAGGCCGGCCGCAGACCCTCCTCGCAGGTCCGCACGATGGTCTTCGCCAGGTCCAGTTGCTCCAGGGTGGCACCGACGGCCCGGTCGGCGCCAAGGCCCTCGGGCAGGTGCAACGACCAGAACAAGGCACCCACATGGCCGCTGCGCAGCCGGGGCACGTCCGTGTCGACGGTGCTCTCGCCGTCCTCCAGGTCGTACCAGGACAGGCGCTTGAGCGCCCAGGGCAGTCCGTTGTAGCCGTCGGCGACGGGGTGGGCGGCGAGGATGGCGCGGGCCCGGGTCATGGGCGCGTCGTCCGGGTCGGAGACGGGCTCGTAGGGCTCCGCCGTGACAAGGCCCTCGTCGGGGTACGGCTCGGCCAGCTCGTCGAACTCGCCGGCGGCCACGGCGGCGGTGCGCAGGTCGTCCTGGAGATCTGCCATGGCGGCTCCGTACGGTCGTTCGTGAGGTACGGCCACCGTCGCACGGGGCGGGACGTGGTTCCTGGTGGGCGGGGCGTTCGGAGTACGGCGTCGGCACCGTCCCGGCAGCGGGTCGGCGAGCGCGGCCCGCCGCCAGACCAGCCGGGCCGGCTCCGCGTGCGCGGGTGCCCTCAGGGGAGCCGGGCGGCCTCGATCACCTCGTCCAGGTGTCCCGCGAGCGGACCGGGCCGGCGATCATCCGGTCGACGCGGGCACGCTCGGCGGTGAGGTCGCCGACCGGCTTCGGGGTGGCGACGAGGAACGCGATGCGCGAGTGTTCCCTCATGTACGCGGGCGGGGCGACCGGCTGCACCGACCGTCCCGCCCTCGACGCTCAGCCGATGGGCGCGTCCAGCGACTCGATCGTGGCGTTGGACGGTGGGCGGGTCGCCTGAAGCCCCCGGGCCACGTCCTCCGCCGCGTCCAGCACCCGGACCGCGTTCTTCCAGGTCAGCTTGGCCAGATCGGCCTTGGACCAGCCGCGGTCGAGCAGTTCCGCGAGGAGGTTCGGGTAGCCGGAGACATCGGCGAGGCCGTCGGGGGTGAAGGCCGTGCCGTCGTAGTCGCCGCCGATGCCCAGGTGGTCGATGCCGGCCGCCTCGCGCATGTGGTCCAGGTGGTCGGCCACCGTCGAGACCGTGGCGACCGGACGCGGGTGCCGCTCCTCGAAGGCACGGTGGACCTTCATGGCCTCCGCGGTGGTGTCGAGGTGGTGGAAGCCGTGGGCGCGCATGTTCTCGTCGGCCGCGGCCGTCCAGTCCACGGCCGCCTGGAGCACGAACTTCGGCACGAACGTCACCATCGCCATGCCGCCGTTGGCGGGCAGCCGCTCCAGGACGTCATCGGGGACGTTGCGCGGGTGGTCGCACACCGCTCGTGACGACGAGTGGGAGAAGATCACCGGGGCCGAGCTCGCGTCGAGCGCGTCCCGCATGGTCGTCGCCGCCACGTGGGACAGGTCGACGAGCATGCCGAGCCGGTTCATCTCCCGGACGACCTCACGGCCGAACGCGGTCAGACCACCGGCCTTCGGCTCGTCGGTCGCGGAGTCCGCCCAGTCGACGTTGTCGTTGTGGGTGAGGGTCATGTACCGCACACCGAGGCCGTACAGGCCGCGCAGGGTGCCCAGGGAGTTGGCGATGGAGTGGCCGCCCTCCGCCCCCATGAGGGAGGCGATGCGGCCCTCCCCGCGCGCGGCCTCCATGTCGGCCGCGGTGAGCGCGGGCCGCAGGTCCTCGGGGTGACGGGTCAGCAACTGGCGTACGCAGTCGATCTGTTCGAGCGTGGCCGCGACCGGGTCGGGCGAGTCCGTGCGGACGTACACCGACCAGTACTGCGCGCCGACCCCGCCCGCGCGCAGCCGGGGGATGTCGGTGTGCAGATGGGCGCTCTGGTCGGCGGCGATGTCCCGGGCGTCGAGGTCGTAGCGGACCTGCGCGCGCAGCGCCCAGGGCAGGTCGTTGTGGCCGTCGACGACCGGGAACTCACGCAGGAGTTCCCGGGCCGCCTCCTGGGCGGACATCGCCGTCACTTCCCCGCGCCGAAGCCGAAGCCGCCCGCGCCCTCGACCTTGGAACGCAGGCGCTTGCCCTTCTCGGTGGCCTGGTCGTTCAGCTCCTGCTGGAAGTCGCGCATCCGGCCGCGCAGTTCCTCATCGTGTGCGGCGAGGATGCGGGCCGCGAGCAGACCGGCGTTGCGGGCACCGGCGACGGAGACCGTGGCGACGGGGACACCCGCCGGCATCTGCACGATGGACAGGAGGCTGTCCATGCCGTCGAGGTACTTCAGCGGCACGGGCACGCCGATGACCGGCAGCGGGGTGACGGAGGCGAGCATGCCGGGCAGGTGGGCGGCGCCACCAGCCCCGGCGATGATCACCTTGAGCCCGCGGGCGTCGGCCTGCTCGCCGTAGGCGACCATCTCGCGCGGCATGCGGTGCGCGGAGACGACGTCGACCTCGTAGGCGATCTCGAACTCGTCGAGGGCCTTGGCGGCGGCCTCCATGACGGGCCAGTCGGAGTCCGACCCCATGACGATGCCAACAACAGGGCTCATTCGGTGATGGTGCCTCTCAGGTAGCCGGCTGCGTGACGGGCGCGCTCCAGCACGTCGTCCAGGTCGTCGCCGTAGGTGTTGACGTGACCGACCTTGCGGCCGGGCTTCACGTCCTTGCCGTACATGTGGATCTTGAGCTGGGGGTCGCGGGCCATGCAGTGCAGGTACGCGGAGTACATGTCCGGGTAGTCGCCGCCGAGGACGTTGACCATGACCGTCCACTCGGCGCGCGGGCGCGGGTCGCCCAGGGGCAGGTCGAGGACCGCGCGGACGTGGTTGGCGAACTGGCTGGTGACGGCGCCGTCCATCGACCAGTGGCCGGAGTTGTGCGGGCGCATGGCCAGCTCGTTGACGAGGATCCGCCCGTCGCGGGTCTGGAACAGCTCGACCGCGAGGTGCCCGACGACGCCGAGCTCCTTGGCGATGTTCAGCGCCATCCCGGAGGCCTCCAGGGCGAGGGCCTCGTCGAGGTCGGGTGCCGGGGCGATGACCGTGTCGCAGACGCCGTTGACCTGGCGGGACTCCACAACCGGGTAGGCGACGGCCTGGCCGTGCGGGGAGCGGACGACGTTGGCGGCGAGCTCGCGGAGGAAGTCGACCTTCTCCTCGGCGAGCACGGGGACGCCGGCCTTGAAGGGGTCGGCGGCCTCCTCGGCGGAGTCGACGACCCACACGCCCTTGCCGTCGTAGCCGCCGCGGACGGTCTTGAGGACGACCGGGAAGCCGTCGCCCTCAGCCGCGAAGGCGGCCACGTCCTGCGGATCGGACACGATCCGGTGCCGGGGGCAGGGAACGCCGATCGCGTCGAGCTTCGCGCGCATCACCCCCTTGTCCTGGGCGTGCACGAGCGCGTCCGGGCCGGGGCGCACGGGGATGCCGTCCGCCTCCAGGGCCCTGAGGTGCTCGGTGGGTACGTGTTCGTGATCGAAGGTGATCACATCGCACCCCCGGGCGAACTCGCGCAGCGTGTCGAGGTCGCGATAGTCGCCGACGACGACATCGCTCACGACCTGCGCAGCGGAGTCCTGCGGGGTGTCACTGAGGAGCTTGAACCTGATGCCCAGCGGGATGCCCGCCTCGTGTGTCATACGAGCGAGCTGGCCACCGCCGACCATGCCGACTACCGGGAACGTCACGCCCCCAGGGTATCGGCCGCGCCAGGGTGGCCGGTTTCCTGTCCCTCACCGGCCCCGCCCGGACCATCTCCGGCGGCCCACCGGCATCCGCAGGAAGATCGCGCGGGAGGGTGGTTAGCATGGCTGGATCGACGCCGACGACGGACGGGGGCCTGCACGACCATGGGACATGGTGTCTCCCGGCTCCGACGGGTCGTTCGCGAAGTCGCCAAGTTCGGCGCCGTGGGCGGTGCCGGGGTGCTGGTCAACCTCCTCGTCTTCAACCTCGTACGCCACACCACCGAGCTCCAGGTGGTCCGCGCGAGCGTCATCGCGACCATCGCGGCGATCGTCTTCAACTACGTCGGCTTCCGCTACTTCACGTACCGCGACCGCGACAAGAGCCGCCGTACCCGTGAGATGACCCTGTTCCTGCTGTTCAGCGCGATCGGCCTGGTCATCGAGAACGGCGTCCTGTACGCGGCCACGTACGGCTTCGGCTGGAACACCCCGCTCCAGAACAACGTCTTCAAGTTCCTGGGCATCGGCATCGCGACCCTGTTCCGCTTCTGGTCCTACCGCTCCTGGGTCTTCCGCGCGCTGCCCGCCCGGGAGCCCGTGCCGGCCCCTGTCCCGCGGACCGGTCCCACCGACCTGCCGAAGGCGAAGCAGCAGGTGCCGTAGCCCCCTGGGGCCTGTCGTTTGGGCCACGCCACAGACGCGGGGCCTGACACGCACATCTGCCGCGTTGCCGTCGGTTGCCGACTCCCCCACGCTCGGCCGCGCTCGCGTGGGAGGGGCCCCCATCGCGTCGACGCCCCCTCCGCCTTGCAGCCACACGCACCAGACCCCGCTCACCTGCATCGACCAGCACCGTGAGTCTCCTGTGGCCTGATCCGAACGGCAGGCCCTAGCGGACCATCGGCTCCTCGTCGTCCGTGGGCTTCTGCAGTGCCGTGCGGGACAGGAACAGGCCGAAGATTGGGGGCTTGGTCTGGAGCATCTCCAGGCGGCCTCCATCGGCCTCCGCGAGGTCGCGGGCGACCGCCAGGCCGATGCCCGTGGAGTTGCGGCCGCTGATCGCCCGTTCGAAGATGCGGGCGCCGAGGTCGGCGGGGACTCCGGAGCCCTCGTCCGTGACCTCGATGACCGCCTGGTTGCCGGTGACGCGGGTGCGCAGGGCCACCGTGCCGCCGCCGTGCATGAGGGAGTTCTCGATCAGCGCGGCCAGGACCTGCGCGACCGCGCCGGGTGTGCCCACCGCGCGCAGATGCCGCTTGCCGGAGCTGACGATCGCCCGCCCCGCGCTGCGGTACGCGGGCCGCCACTCCGCGAGCTGCTGCTGGATGACTTCGTCGAGGTCGAAGGAGACGGCGGAGCCGGTGCGCGGATCGCGGGAGTTCGTCAGCAGCCGCTCCACGACGTCCGTGAGCCGCTCGACCTGCGTCAGCGCGATCGTCGCCTCCTCCTTCACCGTGTCCGGGTCGTCGGTGAGGGTGATCTCCTCCAGCCGCATCGACAGCGCCGTGAGCGGTGTGCGCAGCTGGTGGGAGGCGTCCGCGGCCAGTCGGCGCTCGGCGGTCAGCATGCGGGCGATGCGCTCGGCGGAGCCGTCCAGCACGTCCGCCACCCGGTCCAGCTCGGGCACCCCGTACCGCTTGTGCCGGGGCCGTGGATCGCCCGAGCCGAGCCGCTCGGCCGTCTCCGCGAGGTCGGTCAGCGGGGACGCCAGCCGGTTCGCCTGGCGGACGGCCAGCAGCACCGCGGCCACCACCGCCAGCAGCGCGACCAGCGCGATGATCAGTAGCGTCCGCCCGACCTCGCGGGTCACCGACGAGCGCGGCTCCTGGACGGTGACCGTCTCGCCCTCCTCGCCGGGCGCGGTCGCGGTGATGACGTCACCTTCCGGCTTGTCGCCGACCTGGATGGGCGACTCGCCGGGAATGCGGATCACCGCGTAGTAGCGGTCCTGCGTGACCTGCTCGCGCAGCACCTCCGCGTCGACCTGCTGCGCCCCGAAGAGCCGGCTGTCGACGATGCTGGCCAGCCGGACCGCCTCGGACTCCACCCGCTCCTGGGCGCTGTTGCTGATCGTCCGGGTCTCGACGATGACGAGGGAGACGCCGAAGACGGCGATCACGACGAGCACCACGGCGAGCGTGGACTGGATCAGTCGGCGACGCATGTCCTGTTACCCGAGCCCGCCTCGCGGCTCAGCTCTTCTCGAAACGGAAACCCACACCGCGCACGGTGGCGATGTAGCGGGGGTTGGCCGCGTCGTCGCCGAGCTTCTTGCGCAGCCAGGAGATGTGCATGTCGAGGGTCTTGGTCGACGACCACCAGGTCGTGTCCCAGACCTCCCGCATCAGCTGGTCGCGGGTGACGACCCGGCCCGCGTCGCGCACCAGCACCCGCAGCAGGTCGAACTCCTTGGCGGTGAGCTGGAGCTCCTCCTCGCCCATCCAGGCGCGGTGCGACTCGACGTCGATGCGCACGCCGTGCGTGGCGGGCGGCTGCTGCGGCTCCGAGACGCCGCGCCGGAGCAGGGCCCGCACCCGGGCGAGCAGTTCGGCGAGCCGGAACGGCTTGGTGACGTAGTCGTCGGCGCCCGCGTCGAGCCCGACGACGGTGTCCACCTCGTCGGCCCGCGCGGTCAGGATGAGGATCGGGATGGCGTGGCCTTCGCCACGCAGCCGCCGGGCCACCTCCAGGCCGTCCATGCCGGGCAGGCCGAGGTCGAGCACGACCAGATCGACGCCACCCTGCAATCCGGCGTCGAGAGCGGCGGGTCCGTCCTCACGGACCTCGACCTCGTAGCCCTCCCGGCGCAGAGCACGGGCCAGCGGCTCCGAGATGGACGCATCGTCCTCGGCGAGCAGTACACGGGTCATGAGGTGATGGTAGACCTGCAACGCCCTGAGCTGGGGTGTGACCGGAACCCCTGATTCTTACCGTCGGCATGCACGGTTCTTACGTGCCTGAGGTAAGCGTAAGAACCTCCGTCCATGGGGTGGGATCGTGGAAAGGACCTTGGAAACGGGCGTGCGGTTCCCCCGACACCTGTGATCCGTGTCTCAAGTCCTTCCATATGGGTCGGTGTCCTGCCG
Organism: Streptomyces sp. NPDC037100; assembly: GCF_055606225.1. Taxonomy (NCBI): domain Bacteria; kingdom Bacillati; phylum Actinomycetota; class Actinomycetes; order Kitasatosporales; family Streptomycetaceae; genus Streptomyces; species Streptomyces sp. NPDC037100. The sequence goes on from NZ_JBVJSX010000004.1 coordinate 61,005, forward strand.
TATGGTGAATCAACGCCTGTAGCACCATGGCGACCTTCAGAGGCCGTTTGCCCTGAGGGTCTCTTTTGTGTGCGGGCCGGTTCTCGCCGGCCCCAACGAGAAACGACCAGTAGCCGGGCCTCGTAGTGCGGCGACGCGCGTAGAGGCGTGGATCCCGGTGGCGACCGCCCACCGCTCCGTGACCCGGAGCGGACCCCCCGAAGGCGTCGGACGGACGGCCGTACCCACCGGTGCCGGCAGCCCCCACCGGGCGCACCACCGCTGCTGCGGGGCGCGTCCCGAGCAGCAAGGAACGACCATGGCGTCCAGCCTGACGAAGGACTCGGCCCGACCGGGCACCCCCGGTGCCGAGAAGACCTTCTTCGGCCACCCCCGCGGACTGGCTACTCTGTTCATGACCGAGATGTGGGAGCGTTTCAGCTTCTACGGCATGCGGGCCCTGCTCGTCGTCTACCTGCTCTCCGGCGGTCCGGACGCCAAGAAGGGCAGCATGGGCGGCGGTCTGGGCATGGACCTCGCCACGACGACGGCCATCTACTCGGTGTACCTGTCGATGGTGTACCTGCTCGCCATGCCCGGCGGCTGGCTCGGCGACCGCGTCTGGGGGCCGCGCAAGACGGTGGCGATCGCAGCCGTCACGATCATGGCGGGCCACCTGGTGCTGGCCCTGCCCGGCGGCCAGGCGCCCTTCTTCGCCGGTCTGGCGCTGGTGGCCCTGGGCTCGGGGCTGCTGAAGGCCAACATCTCCACGATGGTCGGCCACCTCTACGACGGACCGGACGACCCGCGCCGTGACGGCGGCTTCACCATCTTCTACATGGGCATCAACATGGGTGCCTTCTTCGCGCCGCTGATCATCGGCACCGTCGGCCAGCAGGTGAGCTGGCACCTCGGCTTCGGTCTGGCCGCGGTCGGCATGGGCATCGGCCTCGCCGCCTTCCTCATCGGCACCCGGAACCTCAGCCCGCAGAGCAACATCGTGCCCAAGCCGCTGGCGGCCGAGGAGCGCACGTCCTGGCTGCGCAAGGGCCTGCTGTGGCTGATCGCCGCGACCGTCTTCTACGGCGTCGTCGGTTTCACCGGCCACTTCACGCTGAACTGGGCGATGATCCCGCTGACGGTCATCGGCCTGGTCATCCCGGCCGGCGTGCTGATCCGCATCAAGCGGGACAAGGAGCTCAGCACGGTCGAGCAGTCGAAGATGACCGGCTACATCTGGTTCTTCGTCGCGGCCGCCGCGTTCTGGATGATCTACGACCAGGGCGGATCCACGGTCCAGGCGTTCGGTGAGACGAAGGCTTCCGGGTCGCTGCTCGGCTTCGACTTCCCTTCCTCCTGGTACCAGTCGCTGAACCCGGTGTTCATCATGGCGCTGGCCCCGGTTTTCGCCTGGTTCTGGCTGTGGCTGAACCGCAAGGGCAAGGAGCCGAGCACCGTCGCCAAGTTCGCCGCGGCGCTGTTCTTCATCGGGGTCTCGTTCTTCTTCTTCCTGCTGCCGCTGGGCATGGCCGGCGGCGAAACGCTGGTCAGCCCGATGTGGCTGGTGGGCATCTACCTGATCCAGACCGTCGGTGAGCTGTGCCTCTCGCCGGTCGGCCTCTCCGTGACGACGAAGATGGCCCCCGCCAAGTACGCCAGCCAGATGATGGGCGTCTGGTTCCTCGCGGTCACGGCGGGCGACTCGGTGACCGGTCTGCTCTCCAACCCGGCCGTCGGCGGCGTGGACCTGAGCGGCACCGGTGCGGTCGCCGTGGAGGCGGTGCTCGCCGTGCTCGCCGGTCTTGCGGTGTACATGTACCGCAGGAAGGTCAAGTCCCTGATGGGCGACGTCCACTGAGCGCGGCCGCCCGACTCCGGGAGAAGGGCCGTCACACCCCCGGGTGTGGCGGCCCTTCCTCATGTCCCGGTCGATCTCGGTGGATCGCCGTCCGGCGCGAACCAGGGCGTGGCGGAGGCCCGGCGGGCGGCCGGGGACGGCAGGCGGCGGGCCGGGCGGGCCCCGTCGCCCGGGCCACTGGGCGTGGCGGAGGCCCGGCGGGAGGCCGGGGGCGGCAGGCGGCGGGCCGGGCGGGCCGCGTGGCCCGGGCGACGGGGCCGTGCGTGGTCGATCACGGCCAGTCCGCCCCGCACCAGCGCCGCCGGTACGACCAGGAGGACGAGGACCCAGAACAGGGTCACGCCCCAGGGGCGGCCCACGCCCCAGGGGTGTTCGGCGAGCACCTTGCCGCCGTACTTCAGCGACACCGTGTAGTCGCCGTGCGCCCCGGCGCCGAGTTCCACGGGCAGCTCGATGCGAGCCTTGCCACCGGGCCGGATCGTGCCGCGCCACCGCTGCTCCTGCCACTGGGGGGCGAACACGCCGTGCGAGGTGCCGACCTGGAAGACCGGGTTCCGCACAGGGGACGTGCCGACGTTGCCGACGGTGACCACCAGGGTCCGGGAGGGCGGGGAGCCGAACCAGGTGAGCAGACCGCCGGAGCCCCGCAGCCGGGTCTCCGCGAGCAGGGACAGCCGTCCGCCGGCCGCTTCCGCGGGCAGCGGCTCGACCGCGTGTCCGGCGACCTGGAGGGCCGCGTCGGCCTCGGCCGCGGCTCCTGTCACGGTGGCCACGTGCACCACGCAGGGACATGGCACGGGCGGCTCCACGACGGGCAGTTCGCTGCGGAAGCGCCCGTCGGCGCCGGTCGTGACGGCCCGGCCGTCGGCATTGGCACAGGAATTGGTGCCGCCGGTCACGCCCCGACGCGGCTCCGCCTGCCCGCACACGAGCAGCGTCAGCAGGGCACGCGGCCGCCAGCCGCTGCCGCTGACCGTGACCGAACCGCCCGTGCCCGCCTGGGCCTTGGACAGCTCGACGGCGGGCCGGTCCACCGCCCCGACGGACGCGGAACCCGCCAGGACCAGCAGCGCCAGCAGCACCGGCAACGACACGTACGGAAGACGGACGGCGGACGGCATCGGCGGCTCCAGCGGTCGTACGGTGCCGGCGTGGGGCCGGACCGAGCGGCGTGCGGTCCTGCGCTGGTGCACCCGCCAGGCGGGTCGCGCGCTCAACGGCCCGCCCGTGCCCCCTGGTGGCGTCGTGTCAGCCACAGGGCACCTGCAGCGCCGGCGAGCAGGACGGTGCCGCCGAGGGTGCCGAGGGCGACGGCCGAGTCCTCGGGCCCGGTCTGCGGAAGTCCGGCGCCGGTGTCGGGGCCGGAGCCGCCGCCCTGGGCGGATCCGGTCGTGCCGCCGCCCCCCGCGGCCTCGACGTCGAGGGTGAGGGACGGGCCCGGGTCGTTCGTCGGCGTGCAGGTGGTCGTCGTGCCGAGCGCCTTGATGGTGAGCACGCCGGCCGTGAAGGTGACTTCGCCGCTCTTCTTCGGCGTGTACGTGCCGCTCAGGTCGCTGATCTTGATGGGCGTGTTGGCCGGGATGGCCGCGTCGTTGGCGGGGCCGGTCACCGACAGGGTGCCGCTGTCCGCGCCGCCCAGGGCGATGGTGGCGCTCGGCGTCATCGCGCCCTTGCCCAGTTCGACCGGGCTGGAGGAGACGCCCTTCTGCCAGGACATGGTGATCCGGTAGCCGCCTCCGCTCTTGACGCCCTTGATGTCGATGGGAGAGACGGCGCTCTTGTCGCCGATCGGTGTCTTGCACTGGTAGTTCACGTCGACGACCTCGGCCCGGGCGGCGGGGGCGGCCATCCACACCGCCGAGCCGGCCAGGGCCGCGGCGGACGCGAGCGCGGCGGTTCGTTTCCGGTACGACACGGTGCCGCTCCCCTTCCTGTTCCTGACGGCGTATCAGATCGGGCCGTCAAGGTACGCCCGGGGCCTTGAGGAGGGAAGACACAGCGCACGCCGGATCTGTGGGGGATCCGGCGCACTGAGCGACGTATGGGGGATGCGGCGCACTGAGCGACGTATGGGGGATGCGCGGCGGCGCCCCGCGGCAAGGACGGTCACCCGTTCGGACGCACGGCCGCGAGAGCACCGTGACCGAAAGGACACCGGGCGGGAGGTGAAGAAGCGTGCAGGCAGGTGCCCCTGTGATCACGCCGGTGCGCCCGGATCGAGCAGAGGCCCCCACGATCAGGCAGGTGCGCGCAGACCGGACAGAGACCCCGAGGATCAGGCAGGTGCGCGCAGACCGGACAGAGGCCCCCAGGATCAGGCAGGTGCGCGCAGACCGGACAGAGGCCCCCCAGGATCAGGCAGGAGCGCCCAGTTCTGCCCACACCGTCTTGCCGGAGGCTCCCGGCGTACGGACCACGCCCCAGTCCAGGCACAAGCGCTGGACGATGAACATGCCATGACCGCCCGGGCGTCCCGCGCGGTGCGGAGTACGGGGTGCGGGCTGGCCGGCACCCCGGTCGGCGACCTCGACGCGGATCACCTTGTTGTCGCAGGAGATCCGCAGCTGGTCCGGCCCCTCGGCGTGCAGGCAGGCGTTGGTCACCAGCTCGGAGACGACCAGCAGCACATCCTCGGCGGCGGCCCGCTGGTCGGCGGAGGCGGCGGGCAGCCAGCCCCACGCGTACAGCGCCTGGCGGGTGAAGTCGCGGGCCAGCGGAACGACGCCGCTCTCGTCCTCGAAGCTCAGCCGACGCACCTGCGGACCCCCCGGCGGCGACGCGGGCCCGGACGGCGCTCCCGCGCCCTCGCCGGACGCACCGGTCGCCGCTACGCCGCCCTCGGACGCCCCGGAAGCGCCGCTGGGATCCGGCCCGCGGTCGCCCGGCGGGTAAGGCCGGGTGGTGCTCATCAGCGCTTCACCTCACCGATTCACCAGTTCACGATTAAAAAAATTCACTACACAGTCAGTCACGCAGTGCGCGGCACGTCGGTTTCGTGGCGCCCCGGCCAGCCGGGTACCCGACAGGTTCAGGATGTCTCCTGCCCTGGGGGACCGACTGAACACCCATGTATTCCGCACGAAAGACGTGACAGGGCTGGGATACCGGTCACAGAGGGATCGCCGAGGCACCGCGCGCCGACGCACCGCCGGTCAGCCCGACTCGTCGGCCAGGGCCGCCTCGAGCGAGTCATGGACACTGAAGACCGCGTCCGCACCCGTGATCTCGAACACGCGCGCCACCACCGGCTGCATGCCGGCGAGCGAGACGCCGCCACCGGCGGCCTCCGCCTTCAGCCGCGCCCCGAGGAGCACATTGAGCCCCGTGGAGTCGCAGAACTCCAGGCGCGCGCAATCGATGACGAGGCGCTTGAATCCCTTGGCGAGGCAGTCCTCGAGTGGCTCACGCAACAGATCGGCGGTGTGGTGATCCAACTCACCCGCCGGGGTCACGACGGCACTAGAGCCCTCTTCCCGCACCTCCACCAGAAGCCGGCCAGACTGTGCGCTGCCGACCGTCCCGCGGTCCATGCCGTCTCTCTCTCCCGACGCCGAGGTGGTTGCTGACGACCTCGAACACTACGCCTTCTCAGCACGCTTCGACACCCGAACAACTACACACAAACGGACATATGCCCACAGAACGCACTTGCGGTGGGCTCGGGAAAGCGGGTAGGCCTAGTAAGGACACGTACCCGACACGGCCGGCTTTGGAGGCGCCGCACACCGCAGTGCACCTAACGGCTCCGGCAGCCATATGCCGAGAACGATGGAGGACACCATGTCACCCCGGCTCGACGGATCGCGTACCCACAAAGCGACGTCGACACCCCCTCCGGACCATCTGGATCCCATCGAGCAGGCCGAGATGCTCGTCACACAGGACGGCCTCCTCGCCGGACTTCCGGACATCCCCCCGTACGAGGAAGTCGACGCGGTCGACGCCCGGGCGCTGTCCAAGACCCTCTTCGAGCGTCTGGAGACGCTGGAGGAAGGGACCCACGAGTACTCGTACGTCCGCAACACCCTCGTCGAACTGAACCTCGCGCTGGTCAAGTTCGCCGCCTCCCGGTTCCGCTCCCGCAGCGAGCCGATGGAGGACATCATCCAGGTCGGCACCATCGGCCTGATCAAGGCGATCGACCGCTTCGAGTTGTCCCGCGGTGTGGAGTTCCCCACGTTCGCGATGCCGACCATCATCGGCGAGATCAAGCGCTTCTTCCGCGACACCTCGTGGTCCGTGCGCGTTCCGCGGCGGCTGCAGGAGCTGCGGCTCGACCTGGCCAAGGCCGGTGACGAGCTGGCCCAGAAGCTGGACCGCGCCCCGACGGTGACCGAGCTGGCCGAGCGCCTCGGTCTCTCCAGGGACGAGGTCGTCGAAGGCATGGCCGCGTCGAACGCCTACACCGCCTCCTCGCTGGACGCCCAGCCGGAGGAGGACGACTCCGAGGGCGCGCTCGCGGACCGCATCGGCTACGAGGACCACGGACTCGAAGGCATCGAGTACGTCGAGTCGTTGAAGCCGCTGATCGCCGAACTCCCGCCGCGCGACCGGAAGATCCTGTCCCTGCGGTTCGTCGCGGGCATGACCCAGTCGGAGATCGGCGAAGAGCTCGGCATCTCGCAGATGCACGTCTCGCGTCTGCTGTCGCGGACGCTGGTACGGCTGCGCAAGGGGCTGACCGTCGAGGAGTGATCCTCGACCCTGGTGTACGTGTCCCTCGGGGGCGGGCCGGACGGCCCGCCCCCGGGCGCGTGCCACCGTGGTCCCGGCGGCCTCTCAGGAGTTGAGGAACAGCGCCGCCGTCGGCAGCAGCGGGGCCGTGAGGCTCAGCAGCCAGTAGGTGTGCGGGGCGAGTGCCGTCCGGCGCCGGAGCGGCCTGTTGGCGAGCCACCAGATGAGGCCGTAGAGCGTGACGACGGGCACGACGATCACGAGCCAGAGGGCCATGCCGTCGTTCTCGGTGGGTTCCCGCACGGTCCAGCCGAGCTCGGCGAGCGGCCAGTTGGCCGCGAGGTACCACAGCAGCCAGAACGGCACCACGCCCGGGATCCCGAGCAGTACGTTCACCACGAGCGGTGCCGACCAGTGCTTCGCCCACCGTCCCCGCCCCATGTGTCCCCGCCCTCCTCTGCTGCCGGTCGTCCTCCGACGTGGCAGCGCATTGTCGCGGGCCGGTGATCACACCACGCGCTCTCCGCGCCGCCACACCCCGCTGACCAGCGGGACACCGGGCCGGTAGGCCAGGTGGACGTGGCTCGGGGCGTCGAGGAGCGTCAGGTCGGCGTACGCGCCCGGGGTGAGCCGGCCGATGTCGTCGCGCCGCAGGGCCGCCGCCCCGCCCGCCGTCGCCGACCACACCGCCTCGTCCGGGGTCATCCCCATGTCCCGTACGGCCAGCGCGATGCAGAACGGGACGGACGAGGTGAAGGACGAACCGGGGTTGCAGTCCGTGGACAGCGCGACGGTGACACCCGCGTCCAGCAGCCGCCGCGCGTCCGGCCACGCGGCCCGCGTGGAGAACTCGGCGCCGGGCAGCAGCGTGGCGACGGTGCGGCCGTCGGCCAGGGCGTCCACGTCCGCGTCCGTGAGGTGGGTGCAGTGGTCGGCGCTGGCCGCGTCGAGCTCGACCGCGAGCTGTACGCCGGGGCCGTAGGACAACTGGTTGGCGTGGATGCGGGGGTGCAGGCCCCTGGCCTTGCCGGCGGTGAGGATCGCGCGGGCCTGGTCGCCGTCGAAGGCGCCCTTCTCGCAGAAGACGTCGATCCAGCGGGCGTGCGGGGCGCAGGCGTCCAGCATCTCGCCGGTGACCAGCGCCACGTAGCCGGCCGGGTCCTCGGCGTGGTCCGGCGGGACGATGTGGGCGCCGAGGTAGGTGACTTCGTCGGTGTGGGCGGCGGCGATGCGCAGGGCGCGGGCCTCGTCCTCGACGGTCAGGCCGTAGCCGGACTTGGTCTCGAACGTGGTGGTGCCCTGGCGGAGGGCCTCGGCGAGGTAACGGGTGACGTTGGCCTCGAGTTCCTCGTCGCTCGCCGCCCGCGTCGCCGCGACGGTGGTGCGGATGCCGCCCGCGCTGTACGGCCGCCCTGACATCCGGGCGTTGAACTCCTGCGTCCGGTCGCCGGCGAATACGAGGTGGGAGTGGGAGTCCACGAAGCCGGGGACGACCGCCCGGCCGGCGGCGTCGACCCGATTGTCAGTGGCGGGTGCTTTGCTTCGATCACCGGTCCACACGACGCGGTCGCCTTCGATGGCGACGGCCGCGTCCTGGACCAGTCCCAGGGGGGAACCGTCACCGGAGGAGGGGTCGTTGGTGACCAGGGTTGCGATGTTGGTGATGAGCGTGCTTGCGGTGCTCGCGGAGTGGGCGGGGCTGACGGTCGTCGCGTTGCTCATGGCGTCCTTGGTGGCCTGGTCGGCGGTGGGGTCGGGTTCGGGGGCGGAGGCGGACCGCGCGGGCGGGCGGCCCGGGGTCATCCGCGCAGTGCTTCGACGGCGTCCGCGAGGGCCCGCGGCACATCCGGTACGAGGCAGTGGACCCCGTCCCGTACGACGTGCCGACCCGCCACGACCGTATGCGACACGTCCGCTGCCGACGCGGCGAATACGGCCGTCTCGGCCCCGAGCCGCGGAAGCGGCCCTGCCGTCCTGACCGAGTCGAGCGCGACGGTGGTGAAGTCGGCGAGCGCGCCGGTCTGCAGCGCCCCCGCCTCGTCCCAGCCGAGGGCCGCGTGGCCGTCGGGCGAGGCCGCCCGCAGCAGGGCCGCCGCCGTCCAGTGACCCCTGGTGCGGGTGCGCAGCCGCTCGTTCAGTTCCAGGGCCCGCGCCTCTTCGAGCAGGTCGATCACGGCGTGGCTGTCGGAGCCGAGACAGAGCGGTGAGCCCTCGTTCTGCAGGGCGGCGGCCGGCCCGATGCCGTCCGCGAGGTCCCGCTCGGTGGTCGGGCACATGCAGGTGCCGGTGCCGCTGCCGCCGAGGAGGGAGATGTCCTCGGCGGTGAGGTGGGTGTTGTGGACGCCGGTGGTGCGCGGCCCGAGGACGCCGTGCAGGGCGAGGAGCTGGGTCGGGGTGCAGCCGTGGATCTCCAGGCACGCCTCGTTCTCGGCGGTCTGCTCGGACAGGTGCACATGGAGCGGGGCCCGCCGGTCCCCGGCCCACCGCGCGACGGTCTCCAACTGCTCGGCCGGCACGGCCCGTACGGAGTGGATCGCCGCGCCGATCCGTGCGTGATCCCGTTCCTTGAGAAGTGAAGAGCGTGCGGCCCAGGCCTCGGCGTCCCCGTCGGAGAAGCGGAGCTGGGGGGTGGTGGGCGGCTGCCCGAAGCCGGAGGAGAGGTAGGCGGTGTCGAGGAGGGTGATGCGGATCCCCGCTTCGGCGGCGGCCGCGACGAGGGCCTCGCCCATGGCGTTGGGGTCGGCGTACGGGGTGCCGCCGGGGGCGTGGTGCAGGTAGTGGAACTCGCCGACGGCCGTGATGCCCGCCAGGGCCATCTCGGCGTACACCGCCCGGGCGAGGGAGTGGTAGCTGTCCGGCGTGAGGCGGGCGGCCGTGGCGTACATGACCTCGCGCCAGGTCCAGAAGGTGCCGGAGCCGACCTGGACGGTGCCGCGCAGGGCGCGGTGGAAGGCGTGGCTGTGGGCGTTGGCCAGGCCGGGCAGGGTGAGGCCGCGCAGCACCTCGGCGCCGGGCGGCGGGGCGGGGGTGCCGGTGCGGACGGCGGTGATGCGGCCGTCCTGGACGTCGAGGGCGACGCCCGGCTCGACATGCGTGGCGAGCCAGGCGTGCTCCAGCCAGTAGGTCCGCGGGGCTGCTGTCGTCACCTGCACGCCAGTCCTTCCAGTACGTCGGCGAGTGCGAGTACCCCGGCCACGCAGTCGTCCTCGCTCGCGGACTCGGCCGGGGAGTGGGAGACGCCGGTGGGGTTGCGCACGAACAGCATGGCGGTCGGGATGCTCCCGGAGAGGATCCCGGCGTCGTGTCCCGCGCCGGTGCCGAGGACGGGGACCGTGAGGCCGGTGTCGGTGCCGAGGATGCGGGCGAGTTCGTCGCGCAGGGCGTGGTCGAACTCGACGACGGGGGTGAAGGACTCGCGGACGATGTCGAGGTCGATGCCGTGCGCGTCCGCGTAACTCCGGGCCGCCTTCTCGATGCCGTCGACCACGGTGTCGAGGCTCACCTGGTCCTCGGCCCGGGAGTCGAGCCAGCCGCGCACCAGGGAGGGGACGGCGTTGACGCCGTTGGGCTCGACGGCGATCTTGCCGAAGGTGGCGACGGCTCCGGCGAGTTCGGCCTCGCGCCGGGCGGCGAGGACGGTCTCGGCGTAGGACAGCATGGGGTCGTGGCGGTCGGCGAGCCGGGTGGTGCCGGCGTGGTTGGCCTCGCCGCGGAAGTCGAAGCGCCACCGGCCGTGGGGCCAGATGGCGCTGGCGATGCCGACCCGGTCGCCGGACAGGTCCAGGGCCCGGCCCTGCTCGACGTGCAGTTCGACGAAGGCGCCGATGCGGGCGAGCCGTTCGGGGTCCGGCCCGATGGCGTCCGGGTCGTACCCGGCCGCTTCCATGGCCCGGGGCAGCGTCACGCCGTCGCCGTCGGTGAGGCGGTGCGCCTGCTCGCGGGTGAGCTGCCCGGCGGTGAGCCGGGACCCGACACAGGCGAGTCCGAACCGGGCGCCCTCCTCGTCACCGAAGTTCACGATGGCGAGGGGCCGGTCGAAGCGGGCGTCCCTGCCGCGCAGCTCGTCCAGCGCGGCGAAGGCGGACACGACTCCGAGGGGGCCGTCGAAGGCGCCGCCGTCGGGCACGGAGTCGAGGTGTGACCCGGTGACGACGGCGTCGCCCTCGGCAGGGTCCCCGAGCCAGGCCCACTGGTTGCCGTTGCGGTCGACCTCGTAGCGCAGCCCGCGGGCCGTGGCCTGCCCTTCGAACCAGGCCCGGCAGTCACCGTCGACGCCGCTCCAGGCGAAGCGCCGGTAGCCGCCGGAGCCGGGGTGCCGGCCGAGGGGGAGCAGCTCGCGCCACATCTGGTGGAAGGAACTGCCGGTGTCCTGGGTCACGCCGAGTCGCCTTCGCGCATCGGGACGCGGACGCCCCGCTCCCCCGCCACCGACTCCGCGATGTCGTACCCGGCGTCGACATGGCGGATGACGCCCATGCCGGGGTCGTTGGTGAGCACCCGGCGGATCTTCTCGCCCGCGAGTGCCGTGCCGTCGGCCACCGTCACCTGCCCGGCGTGGATCGACCGACCCATCCCGACGCCGCCGCCGTGGTGGAGGGAGACCCAGGACGCCCCGGAGGCGACGTTCACCATGGCGTTCAGCAGCGGCCAGTCGGCGATCGCGTCGGATCCGTCGAGCATGGCCTCGGTCTCGCGGTAGGGGGAGGCGACGGAACCGCAGTCGAGGTGGTCGCGGCCGATGACGACCGGCGCGGCCAGCTCCCCGCTCGCGACCATGTCGTTGAACCGCTCGCCGGCCTTGTCCCGCTCGCCGTAGCCGAGCCAGCAGATCCGCGCGGGCAGGCCCTGGAAGTGGACGCGCTCGCCGGCCATCTTGATCCAGCGGGCGAGGGACTCGTTCTCGGGGAAGAGGTCGAGGACCGCCTTGTCGGTCTTGGCGATGTCGGAGGCCTCGCCGGACAGGGCGGCCCAGCGGAAGGGGCCCTTGCCCTCGCAGAACAGGGGGCGGATGTAGGCGGGGACGAAGCCGGGGAAGGCGAAGGCCCGGTCGTATCCGGCGAGCTTGGCCTCGCCGCGGATGGAGTTGCCGTAGTCGAAGACCTCGGCGCCTGCGTCCATGAAGCCGACCATGGCCTCGACGTGCCGGGCCATGGATTCGCGGGCCCGGGTGGTGAAGCCGGCCGGGTCCTTGGCGGCGGCGTCGGCCATGTCCTCGAAGGCGGTGCCCAGCGGCAGGTAGGCCAGCGGGTCGTGGGCCGAGGTCTGGTCGGTCACGATGTCGATGGGGGCGCCCATGGCGAGGAGCTGCGGGACCAGCTCGGCGGCGTTGCCGAGGACGCCGATGGACAGGGGCCGGCGGGCGTCGCGGGCCTCGGTCGCCAGCCTTAGCGCGTGGTCGAGACCGTCGGCCTTCACATCGAGGTAGCGGTGCTCGATGCGCCGCTCGATGGCGCGCGGGTCGCAGTCGACGCAGATCGCCACACCGTCGTTCATCGTGACGGCGAGCGGCTGGGCGCCGCCCATGCCGCCGAGACCGGCGGTGAGGGTGATGGTGCCGGCCAGCTTCCCGCCGAACTTCTTCGCGGCGACGGCGGCGAAGGTCTCGTAGGTGCCCTGGAGGATGCCCTGGGTCCCGATGTAGATCCAGGAGCCGGCGGTCATCTGGCCGTACATGGTCAGGCCGAGCTGTTCGAGGCGGCGGAACTCCTCCCAGTTGGCCCAGTCGCCGACGAGGTTGGAGTTGGCGATGAGAACGCGCGGGGCCCACTCGTGGGTCTGCATGACGCCGACGGGGCGGCCGGACTGGACCAGCATGGTCTCGTCCTGCTTCAGGCCCTTCAGCGTGCGCACCATGGCGTCGAAGGAGCGCCAGTCGCGTGCCGCCTTGCCGGTGCCGCCGTAGACGACGAGCTTGTCGGGATGCTCGGCGACCTCCGGGTCGAGGTTGTTCTGCAGCATCCGCAGGGCGGCTTCCTGCTGCCATCCCAGGGCGCTCGGTTCCGTGCCGCGCGGCGCTCGGACGGGGCGGGGTCCTGACATGGTCTGCCTCCTGGTGGGTGCTCCCGGCGGAATGTTGCCGCTTCTATTCACATCCTGACCTCATGAATAGAGCTAGTCAATACGTCGGGGCGTCGGCGCGGCGGTGCCGTGGATGTTTGGCTGGATGCATGGGCGCACACATCGAGGCGGAAGAGCCGGACGGTACCGGGGCCGGGCGGGCGGCCCGGCGGGACGAGGCGGTGCGGGCCGCCGTGGAACAAGGACTGCTCGGGCCCGGCAGCCCCGTCGTCGGGCTGCTGGACGTCGTCGGCATCCGGGAGTCGGCGGCGCAGCTGCGGGCGGCGTTCGAGGCGGTGTCGGCGCCGGGCACGCCCGTGTTGCACGCCTTCGCGGTGAAGGCGACCCCGCTGGTGCCGGTGCTGCGGCTGCTGCGCGAGGAGGGCGTCGGTGCGGAGGTCGCGAGCCCGGGTGAGCTGGCCCTGGCTCGGGCTGCGGGCATGCCGTCGCAGATGACGGTGCTCGACTCGCCCGCGAAGACGCCGGCCGAGCTGCGCGAGGCGCTGGACCTGGGTATCGCCGTCAACGCGGACAATCCGCAGGAGCTGGAGCGCATCGACTCCCTGATGCGGTCGCCGACGAGCCGCTCTCCCCTTGGAATCCGGGTGAATCCGCAGGTGGGCGGTGGTTCCATCGAGGCGCTGTCCACGGCGACGGCCACCTCGAAGTTCGGGGTGGCGCTGCGCGACGAAGGCGCCCGGGAGTGGGTCGTCCAGGCGTATCTGGACCGGCCGTGGCTGACCCGGCTGCACGCGCACACCGGGTCCCAGGGCGTCCCCCTTGCCCTGATGGCACGGGGCGTGGCGGAGACGTACGCGCTGGCGGAGGAGATCAACCGGCGGGCCGGGCGGCGGCAGGTCGACACACTCGACATCGGCGGCGGCCTGCCGGTGAACTTCGCGTCGGAGGAGACGAACCCGAGCTACGCGCGGTACGCGCGGCTGCTGGCCGATCAGGTGCCGGGGCTGTTCGACGGGCGGTACGGGCTGGTCACCGAGTTCGGGCGGTCACTGCTGGCCAAGCACGGGACGGTGGTGGCACGGGTCGAGTACGCGAAGGCCTCCGGCGGTCGGGCGGTGGCCGTGACGCATGCCGGGGTGCAGGTGGCCGCACGGACGGTGTACGCGCCGGGGAGCTGGCCGTTGCGGATCTCCGCGTATGACGCGAAGGGGCGGCCGAAGGAGGGACCGGTGGTGGTGCAGGACGTCGCGGGGCCGGCCTGTTTCGCGGGGGACCTGCTGGCCGAGGGGCGGTCCATGCCGCTGCTGGAGCAGGGGGACTACGCGGCGGCGCTGGACACCGGCGCGTACTACTTCGCGCATCACTACGGCTACAACTCGCTGGTGCGGCCCGGGGTGTACGGCTTCCTGCCGGGCGGGCGGTTCGCGGTGGTGCGACGGGCGCAGACCGTGGAGGAGGTCGTGGCCGAGTCGGGTGGGGCGCAGCTGGACGCGTTGACGCGAACGCCGGGGGAGATGCCGTAGGAGTCCGGCCGCGCGTGCACTGTGGCTTGTCGCGCCCACGCGGCAGAGCCGCACATCGATACAGCCCCGCGCCCCCGGGGGCAGCGCGCCGCCGCCGGATGACGGCAGCGCCAAGGGCAGTTCCGTAAGAGTCCGGCCGCGCGTGCGGGATCGCCTGTCGCGCGCGCCCACGTGGCAGAGCCGCACATCGTTGCAGCCCCGCGCCCCGGGGGCAGCGCACCGCCGCCGGATGACGGCAGCGCCAAGGGCAGTTCCGTAAGAGTCCGGCCGCGCGTGCACTGTGGCTTGTCGCGCCCACGTGGCAGAGCCGCACATCAATACAGCCCCGCGACCCCGGGGACAGTGCACCGCTGTCGGATCACACCAGTGCCGGGGATTTCCTTCGTGCGCCTCCCGGTGCGGCGTCTCCCGCTGCGATGCCCGTGCTGCGGTACGCCCTCACCCGTTTGCCGGCCGGGTGGGCCGCTCCCCCACGCAGCCAGTCGACGCGGACCCACAGCAGCGCTTCCCCGGCCCGCTCCCGGCGGCCCAGCCAGGCCGACTTCAGCCACAGGCCCGCGCCGCAGCCGGCCAGGAGCATGCCCCCGGCCGCCGGGGCCGCGAAGCCGCTGCCCAGGGCGGCGAGGAAGGCGAGGAGGAGCCACCAGCGGTGTCCTCGGCGCCAGTTGCGTACCGTGACCGCGCGGTCCTGGAGTACGTCGTGCCTTCCGGCCCGGGACGCCGAGGCGGCCAGGGCCACGTAGCGCTTGCGGCGGCCGTAGGCCACGGCGGCCGTCGCCAGGACGAAGAGGGCCGCTCCGGCCAGGACGCCGATGCGGCGTCCGGTCAGGCCCGGTGCGAGCAGGCCGATGCCCGCCGCGAGTACGCCCAGCCACCACAGCGGGGCCGCCCCCGCCCGTACGACGACGGCCACCCGGGCCAGTCCCTGTCCTCCACGCGTCACTTCCAGCCTCCGTCCGGTCTCCGAAGCCTTGGGGAGCCGTAGGTTAGCGACGCAATGTGAGACGAGTCTGAGAAGCCGCGCGGCGTGCCGTCAGTCGACGAACAAGCCCCGCGCCGCCGCCTTCGCGTCGAACTCCTCCAGACGGGACTGCGCCTGGGGCAGGTCGTCGCACATGGCCTCCAGCAGCACCCGGCCGAGCAGCATCGGCGCACAGGCCGTGTCGAATGCGAGGCCGGTGCCGACGGCGGCGGGGAGCAGCAGGTCGGACACCTTGGCGACGGGTGCGAAGGCGGAGTCGGCGACCGTGACGACGGTCAGCCCGGCCTCCTTGGCGTAGGCGAGGGCGTCGACGACCTCGCGGGGGTGCCGGGGCAGCGCGAAACAGAGCAGTGCGCTCGCGCCGGCCCGGACGGCGGCGTCGATGCGGTCCTGGAGCATCGTGCCGCCCTCGCCGAGCAGCCGTACGTCGGGATGGACCTTGGCGGCGAAGTAGGCGAAGCCGCTCGCCTGGGCGGCGGCCGCCCGCAGACCGAGGACGAGGAGGGGGCGGGAGGCCGCGAGGAGGCGTCCCGCGCGCTGCACGGGCGCGGGGTCGGCCAGCGCCTCCGCCAGGTGCCGCAGGTTCTCGATCTCGGCCTCGACGGCCTGCTGGTACTCGTTGTGGGCCCCGGCGTCCTCGGCCTGTTCGGCGGGAGCGACCTCGCGCAGATGACGGCGCAGGGCGGGGTAACCGTCGAAGCCGAGGGCGACGGCGAAGCGGGTCACGGACGGCTGGCTGACCCCGGCCAGCTCGGCGAGCTCCACGCTCGACAGGAACGGCACGTCGGCGGCGCGCCGCACCATGCTGTGCGCGATGCGCCGCTGGGTCGGCGTCAGCCGGTGGCCCTCGAAGAGCGCCTGCAGCCGCGCGGCAGGGCTGTCGGTCACGCTCATGACGTGCTCCCCCTCGCCTATTCAGTAGCTGAGGATTCTGCATGAGCATATGCAGAGCGGCAAGCCGGACCGGAAGACGGCGGTCACAGTGGACTGCCCGCGGTACGTGTGAGCCAGACCCATGAGCGGACGGTCGACGCCCAACGGCGATGGCTGGACATCGCGTACGGCCGGGCATCTCCTGCCCTGGGAGGCGTAAGCGCGTCGGCAGGAGTTGGTTCGCGGCATTTCGCACGTGTGTGATCTTGCTTCGGCTCGGCCTGCCGAAGGTCTTGAGGCGTCTTCCGGGGGATGCCCGACCGGCGCAGCCGGGGTCTGCTGGAGGTACGCGTCAAGCGCGGAACGCACCATGGGGCGTCATCTGTTGCGGGCTCGTGCGCGACTCTCGTGGCCACAGCCCGAGCTGAAGCCGGCACGCAGATGAGCCTGGCCTGACAGCAGCCGCCGATCACTACGGACAGCGGCATGAACCCGGGGCCCGCCTACCCTCGAGTCCGGTCAGACACGGCACGGGCCACCTGCATCGAGGTGATGCGCCGTCACCTTCGACTCGGCCGTACGCGAGGCGGGGTCGAGGCCGGGTCCGACGACCTCGCGTACGCCGCTGTCGATCAGCGCCGTCACGCCCCCTGCTTGGCGTCGATCTCGGCGATCAGAGCCTCGATGCGGGTCTTGATCGCGTCGCGGATGGGGCGGACGGCGTCGACGCCCTTGCCGGCCGGGTCCTCCAGGGCCCAGTCGAGGTACTTCTTGCCCGGGAAGACGGGGCAGGCGTCGCCGCAGCCCATGGTGATGACGTAGTCGGACGCCTGGACGGCCTCAGTGGTCAGGACGGTCGGCTTGGCGTCGGCGATGTCGACGCCCACCTCCTTCATGACCTCGACGGCCGAGGGGTTGACCTGGTCGCCCGGGACGGAGCCGGCGGAGCGGACCTCGATCCGGTCGCCCGCGAGGTGGGAGAGGAATCCGGCAGCCATCTGGGAACGCCCGGCGTTGTGGACGCAGACGAACAGCACGGAAGCGAGCGGGCTGGAGGACATCGGTTCATCCTTCGTCGGTGAGTCTTGCGGGCTTGCGGTCTTGCGGTCTTGCGGTCTTGCGGTCTTGCGGTCTTGCGGTCTTGCGGGAGGGTGCGGATTCAGGTGCTCGGCAGGGAGGCGAGCAGCTCGGTTCGGGGCGTTGGGGTGCGGGTCCCAGACATCAGCCCCAGCTGGTATCAGCTCGGAGTGATGTGACACTATCAGTCCATGCTGACGTCAGTCGACACTGATCTGCTCCGGGTTCTGGCCGACCCGCTCAGGCTTCGAATCGTGACCCTGCTGGCCAAAGAGACGCTGTGCACCACCCATCTGGTGGAGGAGACCGGCGCCCGGCAGACCAACCTCTCCAACCACCTGAAGGTGCTGCGTGAGGCCGGCGTCGTGGAGACGGAACCGTGCGGCCGGTACACGTATTACCGGCTACGCCCGGACGTCATCGCTTCTCTCGCCGGTCGGTTCGCCGACCTGGCCGAGTCCGCTCGCACTGCCGCCGACACCAAGAGGGCCTGCCCGTGACCCGCACCGAAGCATCCGCGACGTCCCCCACCGAGGAGTCCTCGGTCGTCGCGAAGCTGTCGACGCTCGACCGTTTCCTCGCCGTGTGGATCCTGCTCGCCATGGCCGTCGGCCTCGGCCTGGGCCGGGCCGTCCCCGGCCTGAACGACGCCCTGGCGAAGGTGGAGATCGGCGGCATCTCCCTGCCGATCGCCATCGGCCTGCTGATCATGATGTACCCGGTGCTGGCCAAGGTCCGCTACGACAAACTCGACGCCGTCACCGGCGACAAGAAGCTCATGGCCTCGTCGCTGGTCATCAACTGGATCATCGGCCCGGCCGTGATGTTCGCACTGGCCTGGATCTTCCTGCCGGACCTGCCCGAGTACCGCACCGGCCTGATCATCGTCGGGCTCGCCCGCTGCATCGCCATGGTCATCATCTGGAACGACCTCGCCTGCGGCGACCGCGAGGCGGCAGCCGTCCTGGTGGCGCTGAACTCGGTCTTCCAGGTACTGGCCTTCGGCCTCCTGGGCTGGTTCTACCTCGACCTGCTGCCCGGCTGGCTGAACCTGGGCGACGGCGAGCACCTGGACATCTCCATGGGGAAGATCGCCCTGAACGTCGTCATCTTCCTCGGCATCCCGCTCCTGGCCGGCTTCCTCACCCGCCGCATCGGCGAACAGAGGCTCGGCCGCGAGAGGTACGAGACCGGTTTCCTTCCGAAGATCGGCCCGTGGGCGCTGTACGGCCTGCTCTTCACGATCGTCATCCTCTTCGCCCTCCAGGGGAAGACCATCACCTCGCAGCCTCTGGACGTGGCCCGCATCGCGCTGCCGCTGCTGGTGTACTTCGCGGTCATGTGGTTCGGCACGTTCGCCCTCGGCAAGGTCATCGGCCTCGCCTACGACCGCACCGCGACCCTCGCCTTCACCGCGGCCGGCAACAACTTCGAGTTGGCCATCGCGGTCGCCATCGCCACCTTCGGGGTCACCTCGGGTCAGGCCCTGTCGGGTGTGGTCGGCCCGCTGATCGAGGTCCCGGTGCTGGTGGCTCTGGTGTACGTCTCTCTGACCTGGCGGCGGAAGTTCAGCGCCGGTCGGCAGTTGACGGCAGCACCGCAGGAGAGCTGATGCACTCTCTGGACCGCACCGGACCGGAGCGCAAGTCGCCGCGGCCGGCGTCTGCGCCCAGTGCGGAGCCGCCGTATGCGCCGCCCACACCGATGTCTCCGAGCAGTACACGACCTGCATCAAGCCGGTTGCCCGCCCGGCGGCCACCGAGCCACCGATGCGGCGGCTGTGCGGCACCTGCGCAGCAGCGCATCGTTCCCATGCCGCGTGCTGCCCGGAGACCAGCGGCATCGTGCGGACCTCGTGACGGGCGACCATGACACGCAGGTGGTGATCGCCGGAGGCGGCCAGGCCGGGCTTGCCGCCGGCTACCACCTGCGCCGATCGCGGGCCTGCGCCGTTCGACCAGAAGGACGTCGCGCCCATTTCCCCTGCATCGGTCAGGCCGGTGCCGGTGCGATGGTCAGCAGCTTGCCCATCGCCGCCAGCACCGACGGCTCGACCCGGTAGTACACCCAGGTGCCGCGCCGCTCGGAGGTCAGCAGGCCGGCCTCCTTGAGCTTCTTCAGGTGATGGGAGACGGTCGGCTGGGAAACCCCGACGTCGGAGATGTCGCACACGCACGCCTCACCGGCCGCGTGCGAGGCCACCGCCGAGAACAGCCGCAGCCGCACCGGGTCGCCGAGCGCCTTGAACATCCGCGCGGCCGTCTCGGCCTCCTCCGCGGTGAACGGGCGCTCGGTGAGCGGCGGGCAGCACGGCGCGACGGCCTCGGATCCCTCGACCTCGATCAGCGGCAGCACCTTCGTGTTCGACATGCATCTATGTTGACATACGTCGAACCAGCGGGCGAGGGGCGAACGGCTCAGCCGTGGCCGAGGTGCGCCGCAGGTGCCGCGCCACGCGGACGGCGTCCCGGCCGACGCCGCGCAGGGAGTCGGATGACGGGGCCGAGCTGCCGCCGCACCAGAACATGCCCTGCGGCCGGCCCAAACCGCCCGCCGATCACTACGACGCCAGCGCGCCCATCGGGAGGCGCCCAGATTCGATGAATGTCTATGTTGACGCTTATCGAAGCAGGTGCCATGCTGATCTCACAAGCCATCGACGAATGTCGAAGCAAAGGGGAGTCCCGTGAACGCGTCCAACACCGACCAACTGCCCGTCGTGGTCATCGGCGCCGGCCCGATCGGTCTGGCCGCCGCGGCCCACCTCGTCGAGCGCGGCATCGAGCCCCTGGTCCTCGAAGCCGGACCGTCCGCGGGCACCGCCGTACGCGACTGGGCACACGTGCGGTTGTTCTCACCGTGGGCCGAGGTCACCGACCCGGCCGCCGAGAAGCTCCTCGCCCCCACGGGCTGGGTGCGCCCTGATGGCGCCGCCTACCCGACCGGCGGCGACTGGGCCGAGCAGTACCTGCAGCCGCTCGCCGACGTCCTCGGCGCCAAGGTCCGCCACGGCGTCACGGTGACCGGCGTCGCCCGCGCGGGCCGCGACCGCATCGTCGACGCCGATCGCGACGAGCAGCCCTTCACCGTCCACATCCTGGGGACGGACGGGCGCGAGGAGCGGATCACCGCCCGCGCCGTGATCGATGCCTCCGGCACCTGGTCCACCCCCGGTCCGATGGGCGCCGACGGCCTGCCCGCCCTCGGCGAGAAGACGGCCACCGACCGCGTCTCCTACCGCGTCCCCGACCTCAAGGACCCGGCCGTCCGTGCCCGCTACGCGCGCAGGCGCACCGCGGTCATCGGCTCCGGCGCCTCCGCCTTCACCGCGCTGGCCCACCTCGCCGACCTGGCCAAGGAGGAGCGCGGCACGCACGCAACGTGGATCCTGCGACGCGGCATCGGCGCACACACCTTCGGCGGAGGCGCGGCCGACGAGCTGCCCGCACGCGGCGCCCTGGGCCTGCGCGCCAAGGCCGCCGTCGAGGACGGCTACGCGACCGCGGTCACCGGCTTCCGCACAGCCACCGTGGAGCGCGACGGCGACCGTCTCGTCCTCGTCGCCGAGGACGGCCGCCGCCTGGACCCGGTCGACGAGGTCATCGTCCTGACCGGCTTCCGCCCCGACCTCTCCTTCCTTTCCGAGATCCGCCTCGGACTGGACGAGCGACTGCAGGCGCCGACCGCCCTGGCTCCGCTGATCGACCCGAACGTGCACTCCTGCGGAACCGTCTACCCGCACGGCGTGAACGAGCTCTCCCACCCGGAGCAGGGCATCTACCTGGTCGGCATGAAGTCCTACGGCCGCGCCCCCACGTTCCTGGCGATGACCGGTTACGAGCAGGTCCGCTCCATCAGCGCCTCGATCGCCGGCGACCGCGAGGCCGCCGAACGCGTCGAGCTGACCCTGCCCGAGACCGGCGTATGCGGCGGCGCGGGACTGTACGACGAACCCGACGCGGTCCAGAACAGCCAGGGCGGCGGATGCTGCGGCACCCCGGCCACCCTGCAGATCGGCACCGGGACCTCGACCGCCTCCGGCAGCTGCTGACCCACCAACCACCCATCGAGCAGGAGATACGCCATGTCCCGCGTTCAACTGGCCCTGCGCGTAGCGGACCTCGACGCGTCCGTCACGTTCTACAGCAGGCTGTTCGGCACCGAGCCCGCCAAACTCCGTGACGGATACGCCAACTTCGCCATTGCCGAGCCCCCGCTCAAGCTCGTGCTGATCGAGGGCCGGGCAGGGGAGGACACCCGCCTGGATCACCTCGGCGTCGAAGTCGATTCGACCGAGGCCGTCCACGCCGCCACCGCCCGCCTGAGTGAGGCCGGCCTGGCCACCACCGAGGAGGACGACACCAGCTGTTGCTACGCCCTCCAGGACAAGGTCTGGGTACACGGCCCCGGCCAGGAACCCTGGGAGGTGTACGTGGTCAAGGCAGACTCCGACACCCTCGCCAAGCAGCAGGACAGCGCCTGCTGCACCGATCCGGCCGATGCCGACACCAAGGAATCAGCCGCCGCAGGCGGCTGCTGCTGACGCCGCCGACGGCGGCGCCGGCACACACCAGCGCCGCCGCCCGGGCCCGGCCTGGGTGCCGCTGGACAGCCCCTGAGCCGCCCCCTGTACGCGGCCCTCGCACGCCATACCGGCGTCACCGCCCGCACCTTCGTCCTGCTCTCCCCGGGCGGGGACAGCTCGTCGCAGATCAGGCAGCGGATCGGCAATCGCCACGTTCAAGGGCAGGCGGCCGTAGGTGGATTCAGGTCAGGGGGTCGCGAGTCCGTGTGAGGCGCTCGGCAAGCGTGGCCGCAAACTCCTCGGCGCGGAAGAGCTGGGTGCGCAGATCCTCGACGCGCTGCCGGGCGACCTGCTCGAAGCTGCGGATCCGCTCCAGCAGTTCCTCGCGCTCCTCGGGCGGCAGTTTCTCGTCCGAGTCGAGGCGGCCGGTGGCCTCCAGCAGTGCGCGCATCTCGTCGAGGGTGAAGCCGAGGGGCTTCATGCGACGGATGACCATCAGGCGGGCGACGTCGGCCTCGGTGTAGAGGCGGAAGCCGCCCTGGGAGCGGGCGGAGGGGAGGACGAGGCCGGTCTCCTCGTAGTGCCGGATGGTGCGCAGCGACAGCTCGGTCCGTGTGGCGACCTCGCCGATCTGCATGTGCTCGCTGCTCACGCGGGGTGCCTTCCTCATGTCTCGCTACGGCCGTGGGTGTCTGGCTACGGCCGTGGGCGACCGACACCGATCTCTACCCTAACGTTAGGGTAGAGTTACCTCGGTTCCGGGTCGGCTGTCTGCCGCGCCCGCTCCCAGGGTGCCGGATGCCCTCCCGTGACCGTCGGCCGTGTCGGGGCCGATGACGCACCCGTCGAAGATCGCAGTCCGGCGTGCCGGGCCGTTGGGTTCAT
Source organism: Streptomyces sp. NPDC037100 (assembly GCF_055606225.1). Classification (NCBI taxonomy): domain Bacteria; kingdom Bacillati; phylum Actinomycetota; class Actinomycetes; order Kitasatosporales; family Streptomycetaceae; genus Streptomyces; species Streptomyces sp. NPDC037100. The sequence continues at coordinate 83,399 of NZ_JBVJSX010000004.1, forward strand.
GACCAGGTGTCGTGGGTCGTTCGCCCGATTGATCGCCTCCTCGACGGCTGCGATCCGGTCGGCCAGGAGGCCGAGGGCGGAGACGGCCCGGGCGAGTTGGTCGTCCTCGGGGCCGCCGAGGGCCTGGGCTCGGACGTGGGCCGCCTTCAACTCGGTCCAGCGGGCCGACTGCTCGGCGGTGAGAGTGCCGCGCAGCTCGGCCAGCTTGAGGAGATTGGCTTCCGCACCGGTGGTGAGGGTCTGGGCCTCGGCCCGGTACTGGTCCTCGATGAGCGCCGTCAGTTCCGCGTCGTTCATGACGGGCTGCACGCGTTGGGCGATCTTGTTCATGGTGCGGTAGGAGCCCTGGAGCCGGAAGGGCGGCTCCGTGCGCGTCGTGTCCGACTGGGCCGCCGAGGCGATGTACGCCGCGTTCACGGCCAGGACCGTTTCCCGGGCGGTGAGCAAGTGACGCAGTACGGCCAGAATCCGCTCCAGCTCCGCGGGGGCGTACGGATGCGTCAGGTGGTCCGCGCGAGCCGTCGGGCCGTCCTGGGCGAGGCGGATGAGCAGATCGAGGTCGGCGCGGTCGCGGCCGGCGAGCGGGGCGAGGACCGGGTTGGCGGTGAGGGCGTTCTCGATGAAGCTGACCGCGAAGACGTCGTCCTTGCCGGTCAGGACGTCGCCGAGGTTCCACACGTCGGCACGGTTGGCGAGCATGTCGGGCACCTGGAAGCGGCCGCCGGACTCGGTGTAGGGGTTGCCGGCCATGCAGACGGCGAAGCGTTTGCCGCGCAGGTCGTAGGTGCGTGGTTCGCCGTCCCGCACGCCCTCGATGCGGCGGGTGGCGTCGCAGAGGGGAATGAACTTCTGGAGCAGTTCGGGCGAGGTGTGCTGGATGTCGTCGAGGTAGAGGAGGGTGTTGTTGCCCGCCGCCAGCGCGAAGTTGATCTTCTCGACCTCCTGGCGGGCGGTGGCGTTCGGGGCCTCGGCCGGGTCGAGCGACGTGACGGTGTGGCCGAGTGCCGGGCCGTCGACCTTCACCAGGATCATGCCGAGCCGGTCGGCGACGTACTCCATGAGGGTCGTCTTGCCGTAGCCGGGCGGGGAGATGAGCAGGAGCAGGCCGCCGGAGTCGGTGCGCTTGGACTCGCCCGTGGTGCCGAGCTGCTTGGCGAGGCTGTCGCCGATGAGCGGCAGGTAGACCTCGTCGATGAGCCTGCCGCGCACGAACGCCGACATCACGCGGGGCCGGTACTCGTCCAGGCGGAGACGGGCACGCTCGGCGTCCACCAAGGCGGTGCGGCGCTGCTGGTAGGCGCGGTGACCTGGTGCGTCTTCGGTTCGGAACCGGCGCGTGCGGGCCAGGAGTTCGTCGATGCGGACCGTGAGGGCACGGCCGGTGATGCGGGGGTGGGTGCCGAGCAGACCCGTGACGGTCTGCGTGAGCGGTGCGTCGGACTCGTAGCGGGGCAGGCCGGGGCAGAGCTCGGCGGCCACCGCCTCGGCCAGGTCCCCGGGGGTGAGGCCGGTGCCGGTGGCGGTGGTGTACGCCGTCAGCCAGGCCTCGACCAGTTGCGTGCGGGCGGCCGGGTCGGTGAGGGCGGTGAGGTCGTCGTCGTAGGCCGGGGTGCCCACCGTGCGGCGGAACTTGTCGAGCAGGGTGCGGGTGCCGGCGCTGATGACGAAGCCGGTCGGGCCGCTGGTCAGTTCCTCGAAGAGGTACGCGGCCGCCGCTTCTCCGCCCGCGGCTTCTGCCAGCTCCCGTTGCAGGTCGGCTATGGCGGGTGCCAGGCCGAAGGTGTCCCGGGCCCGGGCGAGGGACACCGCGCGCCGGGTCCAGCTCGAACGCTCCTCGTCCGTCGTGCCGTGCGTCCAGAACAGCTGGGCGGCCGCTCGTGCGGCCGGTTCGTGGCGCAGCGGGCCCGCCCCCTCGTGCAGGGGCAGGAGCGCGGTGAGGATCGCTGTTGCGTCGTGGTCGTGGACGCCGCGCTCGTAGCCCTCGTCGTACGCCGCCTCGGCGGCCTGCCGCACGAGAGCGGGCAGGTCGGCCTCGGCGAGGGCCTCGGGGCCGTGTTCGTCCAGCAGGCGGGCGGCGAGGTGCTCGGCCCGGTAGACCTCGGGTGACTCCGAGGGCAGGGGGCGGTCCCAGTAGGGGCGGGTGGCGGTGAAGTCGGGGTCGGTGACCGGGGAGCGGTAGTCGGTGCCGGTCAGGGCGAAGGCGAGGGTGTCGCCGTGCGGGACGAGGGTGAGGTCGAGGGGCTGGGTGTTGACGGCGAAGCGGTGGGTGCCGAGGCGGATCGTGCGGCCGTCGTCGGTGTAGAGGTCGGTGCGGTCGCGCAGGGCGCGGAGCGCCTCCTGCCGGGCGGCCTTGAGGCGACCGTCGAGCTCCTCGGCCCTCACTTGGTCGCCGAGGTCGCGCAGTTCGCCGGCGATGCGGCGGACCTTGGCGGGCATCGGGTCGGAGGTGAAGTACGTGGTGACGGCGTCCGCGTCCGGCTGGGCGGCGGCCCGGCGGGCGACGGTCCGCAGGACGCGGGCCGCCGAGTCGGCCAGGCGTTCGGCGCGCCGGGCGCGGGCGTCGGCGAGGGTCTGCTTGCGGGCGGAGAACGCCTCGTGGATCTCGTCGCGTTTGTCGGCGAGGGTGGTGAGGAAGTCGTCGAACTCGGCGAACCGGGACTCCAGGTTCTCCACCTGTACCAGCAGGCGGGCGAGTTGCTCGTCGCAAGCCTCCGGGCTGTCGGCGGCGGTGAGCGCGCCGGTGACGGACTGGCCCAGCAGGGCGAGTTCGGCGGAGAACTCAGCCCGTCCCTCCCGGTCGAGGAGCTCGCGGCGACGGCCGTCGAGGGCGGCGCGGGCACGGTTGACGCCGCCGAGGACCTCGGCGATGCGCTCCAGGATCGCGGTGCGGACGGTGGCGTCGGCAATGTCGAGACCGGCGACGACCTCGGTCACCGTGCGCAGCTCGTCGGTGAGTTCGTCCGTGCGGGCTGCGATGGGCGCCGCCTCGGCCACGGTGGCGATCTCCCCGGCATCGGCGACGAGTTGCTCGACCTGCCCATGGTGACCGGCGAAGGCGTCCTCGCGGGCGAGGTGCGCCACGGCGCGCCGGCCGAAGGCAGCGAGGTCGGACTCGGTGGCGTCGGCGAGTTCGTCGATGCGGGCGGTGTCCGCGTACCGCATGTCCTTGAGGGTGAGCAGGTGGCCCTGCGCGCGGCGCAGCTCGGTCAACCCGGTCACCCAGCCTGCCGCGCCTCGGGGGGCCTCGCCCCGCAGCCGTCGTACGACCTCGGCGACCCGCGCGGCGGCTTCGGTGAGCGCGTCCTCGGCCTGCTGGGTGAGGGCCTGGACGGTCTCGAACTCGGCCAGGACCTGTTGGGCCGTGTCGCGGAGTTGAGCCAGTGGGGTGTGGAGGTCGCCGAGTTCGGGGTCGGCCAGCCAGTGGTGGGTGTCCGCCGCCCGGGCGCAGGCGGCCAGGAGTGCCTCGTACACCTCGGTCGTGGGTGTCGTATCGGCGACGGCTCCCGTGACGGAGAGGCAGTCGGAGATGCCGCGCACGAGGTCGGCGTTGCCGATGCGTGCCAGGGGGCCGGTGCCGACCGGCTGGGCGGCGGCGTGGGTGTCCGAGACGTACGGGGAGTTCCACAGCTGCACGGGGTGGACGCGCTGCGGTTCCCCGGCGTCGGCCCGGAGGATCGCGAGCAAGCCGTCGTCGAAGAGCGCCCAGCCTTGGCAGGGGAGGGGGTTGGCCATCTCCTGGCGGATGGTGTTGTACGGCAGGAGGAGGCTGCGGCCCTCCGCGCGTGCGTGGAAGGCGTAGAGCACGTCCTCGCCGTTCGGGGAGCGGATCTCCCGTTCGAACTCGAGTCGCGTCGTGTCGAGTTCGTACGTCTTGTGGCTGCCGGTGGCCAGGCAGTAGCCGCCGGGGAAGACGATTCCCTGGTCCTCGGGCAGGCGGCGGCACGCCCGGCCGATGCCGTCGAGTCGGACCACGGTTCTGGTGAGGGTGTTGAACACCAGGTGGCGGTCGGTGTCCTCCTTGTAGGGGCGGACGCGCAGGAGGATCAGGGCGCCCACGCGCGCGTGGGCGATGTCCGCGTCCGCGAGGGCCTGAAGGGGCTCGTCGACGGGCTCGGTGTAAACGCCTTCTGCCGTCTCGGTGTCGTCGTCGACCTTGACGGTCAGCACGCCGCCGACCGTGGAGACGAACACCTCGCCGTGGATGGAGACGAGCGGGTGCCGTCCGAGGACGTGGTCCTCGCGCGTGCTGTCGATCCATTCGACGTCGTGGGACGGGGGCAGGACGTGGTCGCGATCGCCCCGCGCGTCAAGGAAGGTGGTCCGTCCGCCGTCGGAGAGGGACCAACGCAGCACCCGCGTGTCGTCCGCCTTCTCACCGGTCTGGAAGACGGCGAGCAGCTTGCCCTCGGTGCGCCGGAGCCGGAGCAGGCGGGCGTGGCGGTAGTAGCGGTGCAGGGCGGCGAACTCCCGGACGAAAGCGGGGTCGTCGAGCAAGCCAGGGATGGCGTCGTCGGGCAGCCGTTCCAGGTTGCGGTCGTACAGGGCCAGGACGTCGCCGACGCGTGTGTCGTCCTCCCGGCTCGGGACTGCGTTGCAGCTGGACAGCAGCACCTCACCCACCGCGACGACGTCCCGGGGCACCGCCGCGTGCTCGGTGCGCAGTCGCTTCGTGCCGGCGAGCTCGAACCGCGTCGAGCCGAACTCCTCGATGCGGCGGGCGTTGAGCGCCTCGGCGCGCCGGGCCAGTTCGGCGGCCTGGGCGGTGAGGCGGTCGCGCAGCACCTCGTACGTGCCCCTGTCCACGGGGTCGTAGGTGTCGGCGTCCGGGACGGTCGTCATGGCATGCCTCTCGGGAAGTCGAGGAACGTGGTCCGGAGCCGCCTTCCCCTGTGCGGCGGCTCCGGACCGAAGGGGCGGGTCAGGCGCGGACGGCACTGCCGTTCAGGGTGGTGAGCGGCTTGTCCGCCAGGCCCAGCTCGCCGGCCCTGTCGAGCAGCTGCTGGAGCTGCCCCGAGTCGGCCCCGCCGGTCTTCATCAGCTTCATCAGCAGCGCCGAGACCGTCAGGTTCTGCACGTCGGCCGTGGTGACCGAGCCGAGGATGCGACCCAGGTCGTCGGTGAAGCTGGAGGTGCCGTCCAGCCAGGGCCGGGCCAGGGCCTGCGCGGTCTCGGAGTGCTGGACGAACCCGTCGATGCCCTTGCCGAGTGCGATCGAGGACATCAGCCGGTCGAAGAAGACCGACTCGCCGCCGACGATGTTGATGTCGGCGCTCTCCAGACCGGTGGCGAGCACCGTGGCCTGCGCCTCGGCGACCTGCCGCTGCACGTCGAGGCCCGCGAGGCGGATCTCCTTGTCCGCCTGGACGCGCAGCCGGTACTCCTCGTGCCCGCGCGAGGCGTCGTCGAGGGCTGCCATGGCTGCGGCCTTCTGGGTCAGGCCCTCGGCCTCGGCCTTGAGCTTCTCGCCGATGGCCGCGGCGTCCGCGAGTGCCTGGGCCTGTGCTCCTTCGGCTTCCGCCCGGAGCCGGGCCTCGGTGGCGGCGGCTTCGGCCCGGCCGGCCTTCTCGATGACGTCGGCTTCCTTGTCGCGGACCTGGACGGCGGCGAGCCCTTCGGCAGCCGCCTCGGCCTGGACGCCCTCGGCGAGGCGCAGCTTGGCGCGGGCGTCGAGGTCGGCCGTCTTCAACCGGGCCTCCGCCAGCGTCAGTTCCTCGGCAGCGCGGTGGCCGGCGGCCTGCTCGGCGGCTTCGGCGGCCTTGATGTCCTTGACCAGCTTCTCCTGCGCCTCGGCTTCGGCGGCGATGATCACGGTCTGCCGCTGCCGCTCCGCCTCCTCCACGGCCCGCAGCTTCTTGATGGACTCCTCCTGCTCGGCGACCGTGCGGTCCACGGCGACGCGCTCGCGGATGACCTCGGCGATGTCCCGCTTCTCCGCCTCGACCTCCTTCTCGGCGGCGATCCGGGTCAGCTGCGTCTCCCGCTCCCGGCCGATGACTTCGAGGAGCCGGTCCTTCTCGATGCGCTCGTTCTCGATGGCGATGACCCGCTCGCGGTTCTTCGCGGCGACGGCGACCTCGCGGGCCTGGTTCTCGCGCTGCACGCCGAGCTTCTCCTCGGTGGCCAGGAAGGCGCCCTGGGCCCGCAGCCGCTCCTCCTCCACCACCCGGGCCGTCTCGGCCTCCTCCCGGGCCCGTACGGTGGCGATCTCCCGCTTCTGCTTGGTCTCGGCGTCGGCCTGTCGGCGCTCCAGCTCCAGGATGGCCTCGCGGGCGTCGACGTTCTGCCGGGTGATCTCCTTCTCCTCGGTGCGCTGCGCCTCGTTGGTGCGCACGTGCTCGATGACCGTCAACTCGGTGATCTTGCGGATGCCCTGGGCGTCGAGGACGTTGGACGGGTCGAGCTGGGCGACCGGGGTCTGCTCCAGGTAGTCGATCGCGGCGTCCTCCAGGTGGTAGCCGTTGAGGTCGACGCCGATGACCTCGATGATCCGGTACCGCAGTTCCTCGCGCTTGGTGTACAGGTCGGTGAAGTCCAGTTGCTTGCCGACGGTCTTGAGCGCCTCGGAGAACTTCGCGTGGAACAGCTCCTGCAGCGTGTCCCGGTCGCTCGCCCGCGCGGTGCCGACGGCCTGCGCGACCTTGATGACGTCCTCGACGGTCTTGTTGACCTTGACGAAGAACGTGATCCGGATGTCGGCGCGGATGTTGTCCTGGCAGATCAGACCGTCCTTGCCGGTCCGGGTGATCTCGATGGCCTTCACCGAGATGTCCATCACCTCGGCCTTGTGCAGCACGGGCAGCACGACCTGCCCGGTGAAGGTCACGTCGACCTTCCGCAACTTGGAGACGATCAGCGCCTTGCCCTGCTCCACCTTGCGGAACAGCAGGGAGACGAGCAGTACGGCGAGCAGGGTGACGGCGATGAGCACGCCGGCGCCCAGGAGGATGACATTCATGGCATAGGTCCTTGATGCGTGAAGGAAAGCGAAGCGTGAGGGAGCCGGCGGCGAAGGCCGACGGGGTACTGCTCAGGCGGCGTGGTCCGCGCGGTCGCGTGCCCGGCCGCGACCGGGCAGGCCGGGTTCGTTGGGCGAGCCGGGTTCGTCGGGGAAGAGCCGGTGCAGGGGACGCACGAACAGGCAGGTCAGCCGCCAGGCGACGGGCAGGGCGGCGACGGGCAGGACCATGCTCAGCAGACCGGTGACGGCACACGGCGGCGTGCACACGGCCAGCAGGAGGACGCCCCCGACGCTGAGGAACCAGGCCACGACCGTCAGCATGGTGACGGCTACCGCCACGGGTACGCCGCCCATGCCCCAGGCCCGGAGGTTGGCGTCCGCGTCGAAGGTGCCGACCGAGGTGAGACCCGCGGCGACGAGGAGCCAGAAGCACAGCAGCACGACGAGGCCGGTGGTCAGGAGGATCGTGGGCGGGCCGGTGACGACCGACAGCAACGTCCGCATGCCGTACCCCCTGTCTCGTCCGCACTGCCTGTCAACCGCGCCGGCGGAGCACCGCTCGCTCAGGGTTCGGTGCCGGACACCTGCCGGTGTCCGGCACTGCATCCCCCGGTAGTGCTCCCCGCAGCCCATGCTGCACCCCCGGCGCCCGCCCGCGCATTGCCGGTTCCCGGCAGTGTTGTCTAGGGTCTGCATGCCGGTCTGCCGCTAAGAAGCCGTCAGCGACGCGTCAAGAACTCGGGGGAAGCATGGTGGAGTTGGGGATTCCGGAGCAGTATCTGGAGGGGTATGCCCAGATACTCGGCGAGGTCGCGGCCACAGGTCGGCGCCTCACCCGGGAAGAACTCGCCTTCCGACGGGCACTCGGAGAGCAGGCGGCTGACGCCGGTCACGGGCTGCGGGCCCTGGTCAGCGCCCATCTGACCGCCGCACGCGCGGCCTGGCCGGCCGGCCCCGCGTCGGCCGACAGCGTCCTGGCCGCCGTACAGCAGGCGACAGACGCCTTCGCGGAGGGCTTCGAGCGGGCCCAGCGCCTGGCCGTACGACAGGAAGAGGCCGCGCGCCGCGAGTTCATCGACGACCTCCTCTACGGCCGCAGCGACCTCGGACGCCTCGCCGAACGCGCCGAACGCTTCGGCCTGCGCCTCTCCCACGCCCACGCCGTCGCCGTCGCCGAGGGCCCGACCGCCTACGAGGAGGGCGATCCCGTCCCCCGCCAGGTGGAACGCGCTCTCATCGCACGCTTCGGAGACCGCAGCATTCTGCTCACCACCAAGGACGGAAGGCTGCTGTGCATCGCCCCCGGCCCGCAGGACGAGGTCCTCGCCCACTTCGCGAAGCAGGCCCACGCCGCCACCGACGGCGGCAGGGTCGCCATCGGCCGCCCCCAGCCCGGCCCTGGCGGGGTCGTCCACTCCTACGAGGAGGCGCTCAACGCCCTGGAGCTCGCCGAGCGCCTCGAACTGGAGGACCCGGTGCTGCGGGCGGCCGACCTGCTCGTCTACCCCGTCCTCACCCGCGACCGACAGGCCATGGCCGAACTCGTCCTCGCCACCCTCGGCCCGCTCACCACCGCCCGCGGCGGCGCCCAGCCCCTGCTGGACACCCTCACCGCCTACTTCGACTCCGGCTGCGTGGCCGCCGAGGCGGCCCGCCGCCTCACCCTCAGCGTGCGGGCCCTGACCTACCGGCTGGAACGCATCCACAAGCTCACCGGCGCCAACCCGGCCGATCCCGCCCACCGCTACATGCTGCAGACCGCGGTGATCGGAGCACGGCTGCTGGACTGGCCCGCCCAGGAACTCTGACGCGCCCTGCGGACGAGGTCAGGTGCGGGCCACTTCGTCGGAGCTTCGATGGGCCGCCATATCCCGGGCGCCAACCCCACCGAACGCCGCGTCCTCGTCTTCAGTACCTGTTTTCAATCCTCCAGGCGCAGGCCTGGCGAGCTGGTGTCCCGTCCGGCTATCAGTGACCTGGGACTACTCGGCGGATCCTGCGCTGTCGTCACACCGGCCGATGACACGCAGGTCTGCTTCGGGCAGCCAGGATTCGGGTGGGCGTTTCAGCCAGTCCTCTGCGGTGCAGAGGCTCCGCGCCGCGTTGGCCAGGGCTTCCACCCCTGGGTGGTGCAGACTGCGGCGCCAGACCATGGACACCGGAGTGAGGGGCACCGGGTCGGTCAGCGGGCGCAGGACCATCTCGGGAACGGGCATGAAACTGAGGCTGGCCAGGACAAGCCACCGGTGTCTGCTCATGACCCGGCTGAACTCCACTTCGCCCTCGATTTTGGGATAGGGCGGGGCCAGCTCGATACCGCGCCCTGCGCACAAGGAGCGCGCGTAGTCCGTCCACTCGGTGGTGTCCTCGTTGCCAGCCGCGGCGTACAGAGTCTCGCCGGCCAGCGCGGCCAGCGGCACCTGGGGCGAGGCGGCGAGCTGGTGATCGGTCGGCACCATCACTGCCAGCTGGTCGAACCGGATCAGCCGGTGTTCCAGTGAGGCACGCGCTTCGGGCGGAAGCCCGGCGACACGACCGAATGAAATGTCCAGGTGCCCGCCCGCCATCTCCGTCACAGCGCGGGCCAGCCCGCTATGGGTGTGGACGACGAAGTCCAGCTCGGGAGCTGACTTTCGGGCCAGTTCGAGCACCCTCGGTCCAGTGGAAGTGCTGTTGGCGACATCAACGACCAATGGCCGGTTGTTCCCGGACTGCGGTGGTCTGCCTAGCTCTTGGCTCAACTCGGCATGGGCGGCCAGGGCTCGGCGGGCAGCTGGCAGCAGCCGGTGCCCTTCGGGGGTGAGGGCGACATGCCGGCTGTTCCGCTGGAACAGGGCGCGGCCCCACGCCTGTTCCAGCCGCCGAATGTCGCGACTGAGCGCTTGTTGTGCGACGAACAACCGGGCGGCGGCGCGGGTGAAGTGCAGCTCTTCGGCGACAGCCAGGAAAGCCCGCAGCAGTCGGGGATGAGTGTCATCGCGCACGCCCCTATTCTCGCCCCCGACAGCGATCTACAACAGAGTTGCGTAGGTATCCGCCGAACAGGTGTTGGACCCTCCAGTAACACACGGTGAAGCTAGACGCATGCCTGATTATCGTGACGACCGGCAAGGACGGCCCCCATCCCGCGTGCTGATGACCGTCGTCGGCGACACTTACGTCGTCTACGCGCCGACAGCCTTCTCAGATAGGTGGACAAAACAACAGAGGGTCACGACGCGGTGGGTCAGAGTCTGGCGCTCTCTGACCCGGCTCGCACCGTTCAGGCCTAGCCGTCGACGTAGTGGTACCGACTAAGACGCGCCTCGGCACGGCGGGAAACCGAAACCCGTCGCCCTAAGCAATTTTGTCGGCCGGTTCAAGCTCTTCTTGCCCGGGTAATCCGCCTGGTCATGAGGGTGATGGCTGCCCGCACTCGGGACACTCGGCTTCGCCGTCCCCGCTTTGCACGGCCGCCAGGCGCTTGCGCAGTTGCTGGTCCGTACGCCACTGCCTGGCACGACGCGCTGAGCAACAGAACAAAGCGTCAGGCCGGGCACCCGACCTCAGCCGTTCGCCACAAGCCCGACAGTTCCTCTCCCCGGCCGGCCGCAACTCGAAAGACTCACCATCGCCATGTCGTTCCGGGCTTGCGCCTGACGCGTCGTCGCCCTGGATGCCGGGTTCAACACGTCGGCCGACGGCCATACTTGACCAGGCGGGGCCGTCCCGTGGTGACGTGACTCGGGAGAGGCAACAAGCCGGTGAACAGCGACAGTCAGTGTGTGAGCAAGGCCGAGGTACGGCTCAAGTGGGACCCGAGTCCCTGGAACCAGCCATCTCACCATCTCGACATCATCGCCACGACCTACTCGGCGGATGCCCCCTACGGCCCGCCCGTGTACGTCGTCCACTTCGACAGCCGCTCACCGGACGGCACCATCAACATGGGCCGGCACAGCCAGACCGGTCAGGGTTTCGGCTACGTCGAGGTCATGACCCTGGAGCTCGATCGCCTCGCTTCCTCCTTCGCCCGTGTGGTCGTGGGCGTGGCGATCCACCAGAACAACGGCCCCAAGACCTTCGGGGACATGTCGAACGCCGGTGTACTGGTCGTCGAGGGGTACAGGGAGCTTCTCAAGGACGACTTCACCCAGGTCTCGGGATCCACCGCGACGACGGTCGCGGAGTTCACCCGGGACACTTCCGGAGCCTGGAAGTTTCACGAGATGGTCCGTGGCTTCGACAGCGACCCCACGGTCTTCACCGCGGAGATGGGCAACGCCCCACAGCCGTGACCCGGCGCGGTCGGGTGCGCCGTTGGTTCCGAGACGATGGGTGCAGGGAATCGTCGCCAGGAACTCTGACGCGCCCTGCGGGCGAGGTCAGGTGCGGGCCAGTTCGGCGGCGCCGAAGGACACGTCGAAGCGGTCGCACCAGATGCTCACGCTGGTGAACCGGGACGGGTCGACGTCGGCGGGCACGGTGTAGTTCTGGCTGCCCTTGTTGCCCTTGAGCTTGCCGAGGCTGACGTACGACCCGTCGTCGAAGACGTGCCAGCCGGCCCGCCCCTCCTTCACCGGCGCGTCGGTCAGCCACACGCGCAGATCCGGGCCGTTGCTGGTGTCGAGGTCCTCCAGCCGTACGACATGGGATCCGTCGGCGAGCCGTACGAGCTTCACCTTGCCCGAGGTGGCGTGCTCGTGGCTGATCAGTTCGCCGCCCGCCAGCGTCCGGGGCCGGGGTGCCGGGGATGGGGACGCGGAGGATGCTCCGGCCGGAGGGGCCGCAGGGGCCACGGCACTGGGCAGGGCCTCCTGCACGGTTTCGTCCTGCCACAGCTTCCACGGCTGGAACCAGTACAGCCCCAAGCCGACACCGGCGAGGGCCACTACCAGCACTCCGATGACCCACGGCCTGCCCCGCGTCTTCCGTCCATGCCCCATGCCCGCCTCGATTCCTGAGTGCTTCCTCGGCTCTATTCAACGGGGCACGCGGGCGGCGTGTGCCCCGAGGCGGATGACGGAAGTCTTACGTCGCCGCGGCACCCGCGAGCCCGGCCGCCTTCCAGATAGATGTCCGATGAACGGAACCGGCGTCCCGCATAACGGTCCGATATCGCTCGCTGGCATTTTCGACCGTGACTACGAGTTATGTGACTTGAGTCACTAAAGAAATGGCAAAGACCGTGGTAGAACTGCGCAACTCCGCAGGTGGAACCGCTCAACCCCACAGCGCGGAGCGGTCGGCATGCACCGGCAACACCACCAGGGTGATCACGATCCGCATCCGCGGAGCGCCCGCCCAGTGTCGCCGATCGGACAACGGCGTTCGTTCAGAGACCGCACATCAACCGGCGGCACTTCCCCCGTGTCCCGGGCTCGCACCATCGAGGTAGCCACTGTGTCACTCGACTCCGTCACCCAAAACGTCGACGAAGCCGTCAGCGATTTCTTCGAACCCATAGCCAAGTGGCTCGGGGACATCGTCTTCTACTCGGTTCCCGTCGGCGGAACCGAACTCCCCCTCATCGTCGCCTGGCTCGTCGTCGCCGGTCTGGTCTTCACCGGCTGGTTCGGGCTCGTGCAGGTCCGCAAGTTCAGACTCGCGCTCGACGTGGTGCGCGGGAAGTACGACGAGAAGGGGTCGACGGGCGAGGTCAACCACTTCCAGGCCCTGACCGCCGCCGTCTCCGGCACGGTCGGCCTCGGAAACATCGCCGGTGTGGCCGTCGCCGTCTCCATCGGCGGCCCCGGCGCCACGTTCTGGATGATCCTGTGCGGCCTGCTCGGTATGGCCACCAAGTTCGTCGAGGTCACCCTCGGCGTGAAGTACCGCGAGGTGCACGCCGACGGCACCGTCTCCGGCGGCCCGATGCACTACCTGCCCAAGGGCCTCAAGGACCGCTTCGGCAGCGGCGGCGCCAAGCTCGGCAAGGTGCTCGCCGTCCTCGCCTCGATCATGATCCTCTTCTTCGGCCTGTTCGGCGGCAACCTCTTCCAGACCAACCAGAGCTACGCGCAGATCTCCTCGACCTTCGGCGGCGAGGACGGCTTCCTGGCCTCCTCCGCCGGTGCCGTCCTCTTCGGCCTGGTCGTCTCCGCGCTGGTCGGCCTGGTGCTGCTCGGCGGCATCCGCTCCATCGCCTCGGTCACCAGCCGGCTGGTGCCCGCGATGGCCGCCATCTACATCGTGGCCTGCCTGATCGTCATCCTGGGCAACGTCACCGCCGTGCCGGACGCCTTCCAGACCATCCTGCAGGGCGCCTTCGAGGCCGAAGGCGTCGCCGGCGGTGTGCTCGGTGCCCTGATCATCGGCTTCCAGCGCGCCGCGTTCTCCAACGAGGCCGGTCTGGGCTCCGCCCCGATCGCCCACTCCGCGGTCAAGACCAACCACCCCGCGAGCGAGGGTCTGGTCGCCCTGCTGGAGCCGTTCATCGACACGGTCGTCATCTGCACCATGACCGCGCTGACCATCGTCATCGCCAACCCGGCCAGCTGGGGCGAGGCCCGCGCCGGCGAGAGCATCGGCGGCGTCACCATCACCTCCGACGCCTTCGCGACCGTACTGCCCTGGTTCCCGGCCGTGCTCACCGTCGCGGTGCTGCTCTTCGCCTTCTCCACGATCCTGACCTGGGGCTACTACGGCCTCAAGGCCTGGTCGTACCTGTTCGGCAAGAGCAAGGCCAGCGAGACCGTCTTCAAGGTCGTCTGGAGCCTGTTCGTGATCCTGGGCGCCCTGATGTCCCTCGACTCGCTGATCAGCCTCGCCGACTCCGCGCTCTTCCTGCTGTCGGTCTTCAACATCATCGGCCTCTACCTGCTCGCCCCGGTCGTCAAGCGCGAGCTTGCCTCCTTCCTGGAGTTCGTCCGCGCCCGCAAGGCCGGCGAGATCAGCGACGGCGACGAAGACCAGGAGTCGGTGAAGACCACCGTCTGACCGCCCCCCGGCGGCCCGGCTCCTGTACGGGCCCGTACCCACCTCGCGCCTTGGTGGGTACGGGCCCGTACGTCTGCCGCTACGACTGACGGCCTGCGAACAGCCGCCTACGACCGACTGCCGAGCTCCGCCCTGTCGCGTCGCCGGTCCAGGTAGCCGATGGCCGGGGTCGCCATGACGCCGTGCAGCACCACCGAGACCACCACGGTGAGGGCCACGACGGCCCACAGTTCCCGCTCCAAGCCGCCGAAGGAGTCCTGCCCCAGCGCGTAGGCCAGGTAGAACAGCGAGCCGATGCCCCGGATCCCGAACAGGGCGACCACGGCACGCTCCTTCCGCCCCATGGCGGTCCGTACCTGCGCCACCCATCCGGTCAGCGGCCGTACGACCAGCAGCACCAGCACGCCCAGCAGCGCGCCCATCAGCGTCAGGGCTGACAAGGCGCCGGCCACCAGGTAGCCGCCGAGCAGGAACAGCAGCACGGCCGTGAGCAACCGCTCGATCTGCTCGGTGAACTCGTGCAGCACCTTGTGATAGCCGTGACTGCGCTCGGCGGCCCGGATGACGCAGGCCGTCACGAACACGGACAGGAAGCCGTAGCCGTGGAGCACCTCGGCGATGCCGTACGACACGAAGGTGGCTCCCAGCGCCACGAAGCCCTCCATGTGCTCGGACAGCCGCAGCACCGACGTACGCACCCGGAAGAACATCCACCCGAGCAGCCAGCCGACGCCGCCCCCGACGGCCAGCCCGACAGCGCACTTGCCCAGCAGGTCGGTCAGCGCCCACGAACCGATCCAGTCCGCCGACCACCCCGTGCCGGCCGCCGCGGCGAGGGCGAGGGCGGCGTAGACGAACGGAAAGGCGAGTCCGTCGTTCAGCCCCGCCTCGCTGGTCAGGGAGAACCGCACCTCGTCCTCGTCGCGCTCGGTACCGAGCGGCTCGCCCACGCGCACCTCACCGGCCAGCACGGGATCCGTGGGCGCGAGCACGGCGCCCAGTAGCAGGGCGGCAGCGGGCGGCCAGTCGAGCAGCCCCCACGCCAGCAGGGCGATGACCGCCACCGTCAGCGGCATCGTGATGCCCAGCAACCGCCACGTCCCGGACCACCGGCGCCATCCGAAGGGCCGGTCGATGGCGAGCCCCGCGCCCATCAGAGACACGATCACACACACCTCGGTGGTGTGCTCGACCCACAGCCGATCATGTACAGGGTCCACGGCCGGCACGCCCACCGGCAGGAGCTCGATGAGAACTCCCGCGGCGAGGAAAACCATGGGCAGGGACAACGGCCGCTTGGATACCACCCGGGGCAGCACGGCCGCAGCCAGAGCCCCCAAGCCCAGACAGACGTAGACCACGTCCGAAAGCGTCACCGCAGCCCTCCTGCCCGACACGCTTCTCTCAGGTCACGTGTGTACCCCGTTACCCCCGACGCCTCGCCCGAGCGCGTCACCCAGCTCGCTGCCTGCTCGTTTGCGGCGGACAAGGTGGGGGTGGGCCGATGGACCCGCTCCGGTTAGGGTGTGCAGAACGCGTCAATGAGACGCGGGGTGTGCCGGGAAGTCTGGTCGGCGTCCGTAGGGCCGTGTGCCCGTTTCGCCGCCCCCGGAGGTTCGCCGCCTTGACCGCCACCCCGCCCCGCAACTCGTTCCTCGGTCTTCTCCCCTGGCCCGAACGACAGGCAGTGGCCCGGGCCCTGCGCACCGAGACGGTGGGCGGCCTCGTCCTGCTGGCCGCGGCGGTGGTGGCTCTGGTGTGGGCGAACACCCCGATCAGCGGCGCTTACACCACCATCCGCGACTTCCACTTCGGGATACCCGCACTGGGCCTGGACCTCTCGGTCGGCCACTGGACGTCCGACGGGCTGCTGACGGTCTTCTTCCTGGTCGCCGGGATCGAGCTGAAGCGTGAGCTGGTCGTCGGCTCGCTGCGCACCCCGGCTACGGCCGCGTTGCCGGTCATCGCCGCCGTGTGCGGCATGGCCGTCCCCGCCGCCTTCTACGCCTCCACGATCGCGGCCGGCGGCGGCAGCATGGACGGCTGGGCGGTGCCGATGGCCACCGACATCGCCTTCGCCCTGGCGGTCCTGGCGGTCATCTCCACCCACCTGCCGACCGCCCTGCGAGCCTTCCTTCTGACCCTCGCGGTCGTCGACGACCTCGGCGCGATCCTGATCATCGCCCTCTTCTTCACCTCGGACCTGAACTACTGGGCGCTGGCGGGCGCGTTCGCCGGGCTCGTCGTCTTCTACGTCCTGCAGCGGCGACGAGTGCGGGGCTGGTGGTGGTACGTGCCGCTCGGAGTGGTCATCTGGGCGCTGCTGTACAACGGCGGCATCCACGCCACCGTCGCGGGAGTCGCCATGGGCCTGATCCTGCGCACGGTCCGCGACGAGGACGAGACCGAGTCGCCCTCGGAACGCACCGGACATCTCCTGCACCCGCTCTCCGCCGGCCTGTGCGTGCCGCTGTTCGCGCTGTTCGCAGCCGGGGTCAGTGTCTCCGGCGACGCACTGGGCAAGGTCTTCACCACCCCCGAACCCCTCGGCGTGATCCTCGGCCTGGTCGCGGGCAAGATCCTCGGCATCTTCGCCGGCACCTACCTCGCCGCCCGCTTCACCCGGGCCCGGCTCAACCCGGATTTGGCCTGGGCCGACGTCCTCGCCCTGGCGACGCTGGCCGGCATCGGCTTCACGGTCGCCCTGCTCATCGGCGAGCTGGCCTTCCCCGGCACGGCCGTCGGCGAGCACGTCAAGGCCGCCGTCCTGATCGCCTCGCTCACCGCCGCCCTGCTGGCCACCGGCCTCCTGCGCCGCAGGAACGCCGTGTACCGGCGCCTGTACGAGGAGGAGAACCTCGACGAGGACGCCGACGGCATCCCCGACGTCTACCAGCGCACGGGGGCCGGCGGCACATGACCTGACCGGCGCCGTGCCGTCACCCTGGGGTGGGCTCAGCCATCGCCGGACGTCTGCCCCCGGCGCGGTGTCTGGGGAGACTTCGCGGCCTCCGCCTCGGCCTTGGCATCGCTCACCGCGGCGGCGGCCTGCTTCCCGGCCTCGTCGGCCGCCGCGGCAGCGTCGAGCGAAACCGACCAGCCTGCGTCGAGTGCTGGGGTCCCGCCTTCGGCCGACGCGTGGTCGGCGCCGGCGCCGGCTGCCTCCTGCGGTGGCGCCGTCGACTGGTCGCCGAACGCGGTGGTGACGGTCCGGATCGCCTCGGTCAGCTCCCCCGGGATCACCCAGAACGTGTTGTTGTCGCTGTTCGCCAGGTGCGGCAGCGTCTCCAGATACTTGTAGGCCAGGATCTTCGCGTCGGCGTTGTTGCGATGGACGGCCTGGAAGACGAGCTCCACCGCCTTCGCCTCACCGTCCGCCCGAAGGATCATGGCCTGCTGCGTGCCCTGCGCCTCCAGGATGTCCTTCTGCTTCGTGCCCTCCGCGGTGAGGATCTTGGCCTGCCGCTCCCCTTCGGCGTGCAGGATGGCCGCGCGCTTGTCCCGCTCGGCCCGCATCTGCTTCTCCATCGCCTCCTTGATGGTGTGCGGTGGATCGATGGCCTTGATCTCGACCCGGTTGACCCGGATGCCCCACTTGCCGGTGGCGTCGTCGAGGACGGCGCGCAGCCGGGAGTTGATCTCCTCACGCGAGGTGAGCGTCTCCTCCAGATCCATGCTGCCGATGACGTTCCGGAGCGTGGTCACAGTCAGCTGGTCGATCGCCTGGAGGTAGTCGGCGACCTCGTACGCCGCCGACCGCGGGTCGGTGATCTGGTAGTAGAGCACGGTGTCGATGTTCACGACGAGGTTGTCCTCGGTGATCACCGGCCTGGGGTCGGACGAATAGACCTGCTCGCGCACGTCGAGTTTGGTGTTGATCCGGTCGGCCACCGGCACGACCAGGTTCAGGCCCGGTTGCAGCGTCCGGCGGTAGCGGCCGAACCGCTCGATGTTGTAGCGGCGCGCCTGCGGCACGATCCGCACACTGGAGGCCACGAGGAAGACGACGACGATGGCCGCCACCAGGGCGAGAACGACAACTGGTTCCACAGTGTGCCTCCGTAGCTGTGCGTTCAGCCGTTCACGGAAGGAGCTCGCGGGGGTAGACGATGGCCGTGGCGCCTTCGATCTCCATGACGTCCACCAGCGCTCCCACCGGAATCACGAGGCTCTCGTCGAGCGCGCGGGCGGACCACTCCTCGCCGGAGAGCTTGATCAGGCCGCGGGTCGCGGTGACCTCCTGCATGACCTCGGCCCGCTTGCCGATCAGCGCGTCGCTGCCGTCACGGGCGAGGGGTTGCTGTGTCATCTGCCGCAACGCGACAGGACGGACGACGAGCAGGCCCGCGGCCGCCGCTATTCCAAGAGCCACGAACTGGCCCAGTACGCCGATGCCCACACCGGCGACGACGGCGGCGACCAACGCGGCACCCGCCAGGAGCCCGAAGACCAGGGTCAGAGTGAAGAACTCCGCGACACCCAGTGCTGCGGCGGCGAGCAGCCACGCGAACCACGCCATCGAATCGCCCTCCTTTTTGGGGCTTTCTCCACCAAGCTACCGCCGGAAACTCCGGACAGACACGGGGTAACAGTGATTCTTGATCGTTGAACCACTTCCTACGGGGAACAAGAGCAGTCACCAGCGGCGCGAATCCGCTCGCGCGGGGCCACAGCCCAGCGGTACGACCGGTATCCCCCGGCGGGACAGGGGGGCTAACCCCAGTGCGGCCGAGAGCAGCGCTTTCTACGGTGGACCGCATGACGGGAATGGACGCGCGGGACGCCGACCTGAAGAAGGAACTCGACGCCACCCTGCACGCCCGCAGGGAACTGGGCGAGGACTACGAGTCGGTGCTGGTCGACTCCTTCCTGGAGAAGGTCGACCAGCGGATCGACGGCGCGGTGGAGCGCCGGGTGCGCCGGCAACTCGCCGAGCAGCAGATGCAGACGGCCCGGGACTCCCTGTCGCCGAGGGCCACGGACTCCTGGGGCGAGCGGTTCGGCTTCGGGATCGTCTCCCTGGTCCTCGCGGTGCCGCTGTCCGCGATCGGCGGGGCCCTGGCCCAGCTGCCCGGCCTGCTGGTCGCCTGGGCGGGCATCGTCGGCATCAACGTCGCCCAGGCGGCCCGTACCAACCCGAACCTCTTCGGCCGCCGCCCCAAGTCCTTGCGGGACAGTGACTGGGAGGACTGAGGGCCCGGCCCCGGCCCGCTTCGGACCTGCCGCGTCCGCAGCGCGACGATCTGCCGCGGACTGCCGGCGAGGCCGGCTCGCCGGCAGTCCTCTTGCGGGACCGCGGGAGACATGACGGGGCGAGAGAGATGCGCGGGGACCGCCGCACCCCCGTGAACGGGGGGCGGGACGACGGCGGTCCCCGCGAAGGACGCGGGCCTGGTCAGGCCGGGCTTGCGCGTCCGTGGCGTCCATGGAGGTCCGGGAGCCGCTCCGGAGGTCCTTCGACGCCGCTCGGTGCCGGCCTGGACGGGGAGCCGCTCCCGCCCCTGCCGACACCCACCAATGTGCAGGACCCGTGTTAAGCGGGTGCTGCGCGGACGTGACACCCGCGTACCGGTTCCGCGAAGTCGGAGGAGATCACGGACGCCGCAAATCCGCCCGGTTCACCGGCAGTTCACCGGAGGTTGGCCGTCACTTCCCCGTGCGCGCCAGGAAGGACAGCAGGTCCTGCCGGCTGACCACACCGGTCGGCTTGCCCTCGACGAGGACGATCGCCGCGTCCGCCTTGCCCAGCACGGCCATCAGGTCCGCGACCGGCTCGCCGGAGCCGACCTGGGGCAGCGGGCCGGACATGTGCTTCTCCAGCGGGTCCTCCAGCGAGGCGCTCTTGCTGAACAGCGCGTCCAGCAGCTCGCGTTCCACGACCGAGCCGACGACCTCGGCCGCCATCACGTCGGGGTGGCCGGCGCCCGGCTTGACGACCGGCATCTGCGAGACGCCGTACTCGCGCAGCACCTCGATGGCCTGACCGACCGTCTCCTCCGGGTGCATGTGGACCAGGGAGGGCATGCGGTCGCCCTCCTTGTCGTTCAGGACGTCGCCGACCCGGGCGCTCGGGCCCGTGTCCTCCAGGAAGCCGTAGTCGGCCATCCACTCGTCGTTGAAGATCTTGCTGAGGTAGCCGCGGCCGCTGTCCGGCAGCAGGACCACCACGACGTCGTCCGGGCCGAGCCGCTCGGCGACCTCCAGAGCGGCGACGACCGCCATGCCGCAGGAGCCGCCCACCAGGAGGCCCTCCTCCTTGGCCAGGCGGCGGGTCATCTGGAAGGAGTCCTTGTCGGAGACGGCGACGATCTCGTCCGCGACGGTCCGGTCGTAGGCGGTCGGCCAGAAGTCCTCACCGACGCCCTCGACGAGGTAGGGCCGGCCGGAGCCGCCGGAGTAGACGGAGCCCTCGGGGTCGGCGCCGACGACCTTCACCGAGCCGTCGCTGATCTCCTTGAGGTAGCGGCCGGTCCCGGAGATGGTGCCGCCGGTGCCCACGCCCGCCACGAAATGGGTGATCTTCCCCTCCGTCTGCTCCCACAGCTCGGGGCCGGTCGAGTGGTAGTGGGAGAGCGGGTTGTTGGGGTTGGAGTACTGGTCCGGCTTCCAGGCCCCGGGCGTCTCACGGACCAGCCGGTCCGAGACGTTGTAGTAGGAGTCCGGGTGCTCGGGGTCGACGGCCGTCGGGCAGACGACGACCTCGGCACCGTAGGCGCGCAGCACGTTGATCTTGTCGGTGCTCACCTTGTCGGGGCACACGAAGATGCACTTGTACCCCTTCTGCTGGGCGACGATGGCGAGCCCGACCCCGGTGTTGCCGCTGGTCGGCTCGACGATCGTGCCGCCGGGCTTGAGCGCGCCGCTCTCCTCCGCCGCCTCGATCATGCGCAGGGCGATGCGGTCCTTCACCGAACCGCCGGGGTTGAAGTACTCCACCTTGGCCAGGACGGTAGCCCTGATGCCCTTGGTCACGCTGTTGAGCTTCACCAGCGGGGTGTTGCCGACGAGGCTGATCATCGAGTCGTGGAAATGCACCGTTGTCTCCGGATGCCGCAAAAGAAGTGGTCCTAGTGGTGCCGCCAGCCTATGGCCTGCCGGTGGTCCGTGACGGTCGTTCACTCCTCGTTGAGATTGGGCGACGGGCTGTACGGGGCAAGCACTGGGTGTACGGGTTCGAGGAGGTGGCAGCGACGCATGACGAGCATGTCGAGGGCGAGGGTGGCCCGGCGGATCGCGGCCGGCGCGGCGTACGGCGGCGGCGGGGTCGGTCTGGCCGGGGCGGCCGCACTGGGGCTGGTGCTGGCCGAGGTGCAGCTGGCGCGGCGCCGGGTGGGCAACGGCACGTCCCCTCATGTGCCGCACGCGGACGGGCTGTACGGCCGTACGTACGCCGGTCCGGCCGGGGCGCCGCTGAGGCTGACGATGCTGGGTGACTCCACGGCCGCCGGCCAGGGCGTGCACCGGGGCGGGCAGACGCCGGGGGCGCTGCTGGCGTCGGGGCTGTCCGCGCTGGCGGAGCGCCCTGTGGAGCTGCGCACGGTGGCGTCCCCGGGGGCCTGTTCGGACGACCTGGACCGTCAGGTGTCCCTGGTGCTGGCCGATCCCGCTCCGGTGCCCGACATCTGCGTGATCATGGTCGGGGCGAACGACGTCACCCACCGCATGCCGGCGACCCGCTCGGTGCGCTGTCTGGCCTCGGCGGTGCGGCGGCTGCGCACGGCCGGTGCGGAGGTCGTGGTCGGCACCTGTCCGGACCTCGGCACGATCGAGCCGGTCCGGCAGCCCCTGCGCTGGCTGGCCCGGCGGGCCTCCCGCCAGCTGGCGGCGGCCCAGACGATCGGAGTCGTCGAACAGGGCGGCCGCACCGTGTCGCTGGGCGACCTGCTGGGCCCGGAGTTCGCGGAGAACCCGCGTGAGCTGTTCGGCCCGGACAGCTACCACCCCTCCGCGGAGGGCTACGCGACGGCGGCGATGGCGGTCCTGCCGACCGTCTGCGCGTCCCTGGGCCTGTGGCCCGCCGAGGAGGAGCGCCCGGACGCCTCCCGCCGCGAGGGCTTCCTGCCGGTGGCACGGGCGGCGGCGGAGGCCGCTTCGGAGGCGGGCACGGAGGTCGCGGCGGCGATGCCGAGCGGGCCGCGCGGCCCGTGGGCCCTGCTGAAGCGCCGGCGGCGCCGGCGGGTACCCGAGCAGGAACCGGCCCCTGCGAGCCCTTCGAACTGAGGAGCGGAAGAAACGCACCGGGGAGCAGAAAGGAAGAGCAGCAAAGCAAGCGCTTGGAAACTGCGGTCAGGGTCACACCGTGACACCCGTGACCCAGGCCATACGTACGGGTAACTTCCCAGTCAGCCCTGCCAGACCACCCGGTACGTCAATGGAGCCGTGATGCCCGAAGCCGTGATCGTCTCAGCCGCCCGCTCCCCCATCGGCCGCGCCTTCAAGGGCTCCCTGAAGGACGTGCGACCGGACGACCTGACCGCCACGATCATCCAGGCCGCACTGGCCAAGGTCCCCGAGCTTGACCCGAGGGACATCGACGACCTGATGCTCGGCTGCGGCCTGCCCGGCGGCGAGCAGGGCCACAACCTCGGCCGCGTCGTCGCCGTGCAGATGGGCATGGACCACCTGCCGGGCTGCACCATCACCCGGTACTGCTCCTCCTCCCTGCAGACCTCCCGGATGGCCCTGCACGCCATCAAGGCCGGTGAGGGCGACGTCTTCATCTCGGCCGGCGTCGAGACGGTCTCCCGTTACGCCAAGGGCAACTCCGACAGCCTTCCGGACACGCACAACCCCCTCTTCGCCGACGCCGAGGCCCGCACCGCCGCGGTCGCCGAGTCCGAGGGCTCGACCTGGCACGACCCGCGCGAGGACGGCCTGCTGCCCGACCCGTACATCGCGATGGGCCAGACCGCCGAGAACCTGGCCCGCACCAAGGGCGTCACCCGCCAGGACATGGACGAGTTCGGCGTCCGCTCGCAGAACCTCGCCGAGGAAGCCATCAAGAACGGCTTCTGGGAGCGCGAGATCACCCCGGTCACCCTCCCCGACGGCACGGTCGTCTCCAAGGACGACGGTCCCCGCGCCGGCGTCACCCTGGAGGGTGTGCAGGGCCTCAAGCCGGTCTTCCGCCCCGACGGCATGGTCACGGCCGCCAACTGCTGTCCGCTGAACGACGGCGCCGCGGCCCTCGTGATCATGTCCGACACCAAGGCCCGCGAGCTCGGCCTCACCCCGCTCGCCCGCATCGTCTCGACCGGCGTCTCCGGCCTCTCGCCCGAGATCATGGGCCTCGGCCCCGTGGAGGCCAGCAACCAGGCGCTGCGCCGCGCCGGGCTGGGCATCGACGACATCGACCTGGTCGAGATCAACGAGGCGTTCGCCGCCCAGGTGATCCCCTCCTACCGCGACCTGGGCATCCCGCTGGAGAAGCTGAACGTCAACGGCGGCGCGATCGCCGTCGGCCACCCCTTCGGCATGACCGGCGCCCGCATCACGACCACGCTGATCAACTCCCTCCAGTTCCACGACAAGCAGTTCGGACTGGAGACGATGTGCGTCGGCGGCGGCCAGGGCATGGCCATGGTCATCGAGCGCCTCAGCTGAGCGGCAGGCCGTAGCCGCTATAGCACCCGCTGTGAGCCTTGGGCCCAGAACCCTGGAAACACCAGGGTTCTGGGCTGTTTTGTGATCCAATCTCCCCCAGGATGTGACCTATCTCCCTCTGACAGGGGAGAAGCGCAGGTCACAGCAGCCCCACCCCCTCCCCCGACACCGAAGCCCTGTCCGTTTCGTGACGTTACGCACTGACAGCTGGTTAGTCCGCCCTTCAAGCTGATGTAGGAAGTCGGGGGTCGACTTTGAACCGGGAGTACGTCAGTGAGCGCCATGCCGATCGCGTTGCTGGTCACCACGGCCGCCACGGGCGCCGTGGGCGTCGCCGTCCTGCGCACCGTCCTGCAGCTGCGCCGACAGGTCGCGGCCCTGCACACGGCGCTGGCCGAGAGCCGCGCCGCCACCACCCGTGCGCTGCTGCCCGCCGCTCGTACCACTGCCGACGCCGATGAGATACGTGCCGCCGTGGCGGCGGCACTCGCCGAGGAGCGGGAGCGGGAGCTCGCCGAGGCGCGGGCGTTCTGGGCCGCCCAGGAGGCCCGTGACGCCTCCGACGCACCTCCGATGCTGGGCCTGCCCGAGCACGATCTGTTTCTGCCCCGCCAGGCCGATTTCGCGGGTCTGGAGCCGGTGTCCGAGCCCGGCGCGGACACCGAGGAGCCGGTCGGCGAGTCCCCGGAGCTGGCCGCGGCCCGCCGTCGCCACCCCTCCCACCCCGACTTCGTGCCAGCCCAGTCGCCGGTCGTGAACGACCACGAGCGCACCGTCGCCACCCTGGAGGAGCTGGCCTCCTCCCGCGTCGAGCTGACGGACGTGCGGCCCGGGCCGCTGGGCACGCTGGACGTCTACGTCTTCGCCGACGGCACGACCCTGTGCATGACCCCGGGCCACCGGGAGACGGCGGAGCACCTCGCCGCGGCCCTCCGCGCGGGCGCCACCCCGGTCCTCCTGGGCGGCTCCGGCATCTCGGGCGCCTACACCCTGACGTTCGCGTGCGGCGAGGAGAACGTCTACATCCTGGCCGACCGAGTGATCGCGTCCCTTTAGGGGCGCGGGGAACTGCGCGAACAAGCACAACGCGCCCGCACCCGCGAGCGGCGCTAGACCCCCGCCCGCTTCTGCGCCTCCTCCACCAACCGCACCGCCTCGTCGACATCGGCGGCCGCAGGAATCACCACCGCCAGATCATGCCCGGCCACGGTGATCTGATCTGCTGCCGCAAACATCCCCGCATCCGGCATCTCCCGAGGCTCCAGGCCCTCGAGGACCTGCGCCCTCCGGGCCAACTCCCGGGCCAGCTCCAGAGCCTCAGTGGCAGCGCCCCGCTGCAACCGGCTCTGGGGCGCAGCCCTCAATCGATCGGCGAAGTGCTCCACCGCACGGGTCAGAGGCGTCGTATCAACCACGCCGCGAGCGTACGCGCCGCACCGGGACTGTTGCCAACGGGCGAACACTCAGGCACGGTGACCTGAAGGACCGGCTTACATCCCAGCGTCCGGAGGCGCCGATGTCCCAAGTCTTCTCCGAAGAGACCCATCGCAACATGCTCGCCCGCATCCCGCACTGCACCGGTCGTCAGATCTCCGACTGGTTGCGCACCGTCGACGAAGGCCCGGCGCTCTTCCGCTTCGAGGAAAAGGTCAGCTGGCTCCGGCACGAACACAACCTCGCGTACGGCCACGCCAAGGCGATCGTCCACGAGTACGACCTGAGGAGGGCCGCGCGCAAACTCCTCTGAGACGCGCACCCTCCCCCGACGACGAAGGGCCCCGGCCGAAGCCGGGGCCCTTCGCGCTACGACCGTCGAGGACTAGTCGCTGCTGTTGAGGATCGAGAGGAGCCTCAGGAACTCCATGTAGATCCACACCAGGGTCAGCGTGAGGCCGAAGGCCGCGAGCCAGGCCTCCTCGCGCGGGGCGCCGTAGGCGACGCCGTCCTCGACCTGCTTGAAGTCCAGGGCGAGGAAGCAGGCACCGAGGATGATGCCGATGACGCCGAAGACGACGCCGAGGGCACCGCTGCGGAAGCCGAGGCCGTCACCGCCGCCGAACACCGCGAACAGCAGGTTCACGGTCATCAGCAGGATGAAGCCGAGCGCGGCCGCCATCACGAAGCCGTAGAAGCGGCGGTTGACGCGGATCCAGCCGGCCTTGTACGCGATCAGCACACCGGCGAAGACCGCCATGGTGCCGATCACGGCCTGCATGGCCGCACCGTCGGCGATGTGGGTGTCGACGATGTTGGACACGACGCCGAGGAAGACACCCTCGAACGCGGCGTACGTCAGGATCAGCGCGGGCGAGGCCTTGCGCTTGAAGGACTGCACGAGCGCCAGGACCATGCCGATCAGCGCGGCGCCGATACCGATGCCGTAGCTACGGCCGATGTTGGCTTCGTCGATCGGCAGCAGGGCCCAGGAGAGCGCCGCGGTGAGGATGAGCACGCCGAGCGTGCTCGCCGTGCGCAGGACGACGTCGTCGATGGTCATCCGGCCGGTGGTGGCCGGGGCCTGCGGCGGCGCGCCGTACTGCAGGTCCTGCTGCTGGGCGTAAGGGTTCTGCGCGTACGGGTTCTGCGCGTACGGGTTGCCCGTCGGCTGGGCGTACGGGTTGCCCTGGGTGGCGACAGCGGGACCCCCGGCCTGCGGCGCGGTGTTGAAGCCCGCGTAGCCGTTGTCGCGGCTGAACCCCCGTCGCGAGAAGACCGGGTTTCTGCTCCTCATTTCACTCCTCCATGGCCACCAGGCGTGGCCTTGGCTCAAGAGTAATAGGTAGGCAAAGGAATGACCCTACTGCTTGGGGAGGATCTTTCCCTCGTCGTGCTGCGCAACACGCTACGTGGCGTGGTGATTCCCCTCACCGGAGGGGTCGTCCGCGGACTCACCCGAAGGGGAAGCCCGTGTAACCCTCCGCCAGGTCCGTCTCGGCGGCGCGGGAGGAGGCGATGCGCTCCAGCCGGGCGAGCTGGAGCCGGTCCTCGAAGGGCGTCGCGCCGGGTGCGCGGTGCAGCAGGGTCGTCATGTCGTAGGAGAACCGCTCGGCCTGCCAGACACGGCGCAGGCAGGTCGCGGAGTAGGCGTCGAGCAGCTCCGCCGATCCGGTCTCCTGCCGGTGGATCAGGGCCCGGGCGAAGGTCACGACGTCACCGACGGCGAGGTTCAGGCCCTTGGCCCCGGTCGGGGGGACGATGTGCGCCGCGTCACCGGCGAGGAAGAGGCGGCCGTGGCGCATGGGCTCGTGGACGTAGGAGCGCATGGGAGTGACCGACTTCTGGGTGATCGGGCCGCGCTCCAGGCGCCAGTCGTCGGCGGTCTCGAACCGGCGCTCCAGTTCGTCCCAGATCTCCTCGTCGCTCCACGTCCCGGCGTCGGTGCCGTCGGGCACCTGGAGGTAGAGGCGGGAGACGGCCGGGGAGCGCATGGAGAGCAGGGCGAAACCGCGGTCGTGGCGGGCGTAGACGAGCTCGTCGTGCGAAGGCGGCACGTCGGCGAGGATGCCGAGCCACCCGAAGGGGTACGTCCGCTCGAAGATCCGGGTGAGTCCGGCGGGGATCGCCTTGCGGGCCACGCCCCAGAAGCCGTCGCAGCCGACGACGTAGGCGCACTCCAGGACGTCCTCGCGGTCCTCGTGCCGGAAACGGATCCGCGGGGCGTCGGTGCCGGCGTCCTCCACGGCCAGCGCCTCCGCCTCGAAGAGCAGGGGCCCGCCGTCCGCAAGCTGCAGGGCGATGAGGTCCTTGCAGACCTCGGTCTGCGCGTAGACCATCACGGACCGGCCGCCGGTGAGGGCGGGGAAGTCGACGCGGTGGCGGCTGCGGTCGAAGCGGAGCTCGATGCCGTCGTGGCGCAGTCCCTCGCGGTCCATGCGCTCCCCGGCGCCGGCCGCGCGCAGCACGTCCGCCGTGCCCTGTTCCAGGATCCCGGCGCGCTGCCGCCGTTCGACGTAGGAGCGGTCGCGGCTCTCCAGGACGACCGCGTCGATGCCGGCGTTGTGGAGCAGCCGGGCGAGGAGGAGGCCGGCGGGGCCCGCTCCGATGATGCCGACGGTGGTGCGCATCGGACGACCTCTTCTCATCCACGTTCGTCAGGTGAAATTTCCTTCACCATGTGGGTGTGAGTCTCCGACGGCATGCGGCCGCTGTCAACGGGCACACCGCGAACTCTTCAATGGACCGCACAGGGATCGGAAGGTGCCCGGAGCCGGACTCGAACCGGCACGCCCGCGAAGGGGCAGCGAGGTTTAAGCTCGCCGTGTCTGCATTCCACCATCCGGGCAGGCCGTGGGCTCCGCATCGAGGTTCCGAGACTATCCGGACGGGTCCCCCGAACTGCGGAAGCGTGGACCGATGTTGTCTTATTTTATTGACGTCTGAGGGTGCATCAGCACACGGAACAGGCCATCCGCACTTGCCAATAGCCTTGCGTGCGGCGGTCGGCCGCGTATGCGGAATGACGGAATTTCACCGTCTGAACGAGGGCACTCCACCTGTTCTCGACACCCGGAAGCATCCGTCCCGACACCGGGGCTCCTCAGGGGCGTTCGTCATCCCCAGGTATGACACCGCCCCGCGCGGTCAGACCGCAGGCGGTCCTCGGAACCGGAACAACGGGGGACTACACGGCGGTGTGGGACCCGGACGATGGAACACGTCCTTCCCCTGCACAGCCGTCCGACAGGAGTGCCATCCCGTGACCACCGCTTCCCTCACCGACCGGGCCACCGCAGCGGCCGCGCGCGCCACGGATCTGTCGAAGGTCTACGGGCAGGGTGAGACCCAGGTGGTCGCCCTGGACCGCGTCTCCGTCGACTTCCGGCAGGCGGAGTTCACCGCGATCATGGGCCCTTCCGGCTCCGGCAAGTCCACCCTGATGCACTGCGTGGCCGGCCTCGACTCCTTCTCCTCCGGGTCGGTGCGCATCGGCGACACCGAGCTCGGCTCGCTGAAGGACAAGCAGCTGACCAAGCTGCGCCGGGACAAGATCGGCTTCATCTTCCAGGCGTTCAACCTGCTGCCGACCCTCACGGCCCTGGAGAACATCACCCTTCCGATGGACATCGCGGGGCGCAAGCCGGACAAGGAGTGGCTGGACTCCGTGATCCGGATGGTCGGTCTGGCGGACCGGCTCGGCCACCGGCCGTCCCAGCTGTCCGGCGGCCAGCAGCAGCGCGTCGCCGTGGCCCGGGCGCTGGCCTCCCGGCCCGAGATCATCTTCGGGGACGAGCCCACCGGAAACCTCGACTCGCGCTCCGGCGCCGAGGTGCTGGGCTTCCTGCGCAACTCCGTGCGGGAGCTGGGGCAGACGGTGGTGATGGTGACGCACGACCCGGTGGCCGCCGCCTACGCGGACCGGGTGGTCTTCCTCGCGGACGGCCGGATCGTCGACGAGATGCACGGGCCGACGGCCGACTCCGTGCTCGACCGCATGAAGGCGTTCGACGCCAAGGGCCGCACGAGCTGACGCCCCCTCGACCCCACACCGGCCCGATCCCACTGGACTGAGAAACCCATGTTCCGTACCGCCTTGCGCAACGTGCTTGCGCACAAGGCCCGGCTGCTGATGACCGTCCTCGCCGTGATGCTCGGCGTCGCGTTCGTCTCGGGCACCCTGGTCTTCGCCGACACCCTCTCCAACGCCTTCCGCAACCAGTCGGCCAAGAGCTACGACGACGTCGCCGTCTCCGTCACCTCGTACGCCGACCCGGACAACCCGAAGGAGGAGCCGGGCCTGACCGGCAAGGCTCTCGACAGGATCTCCGCCGTGGACGGCGTCGCCGGGGTGTACGGCCGCGTCGAGGGCTTCGCCGGGGTCGCCGACCCCGACGGGAAGCTGATCGGCGTCGGCTGGTCCAACAAGGGCTCCAACTTCGCCCCCGGCAAGGACGGCAAGGACCCCGCCTACACGTTCGCCGACGGCTCCGGCCCGGTGAAGGACGACCAGATCGCCCTGGACGAGGACTCCGCGGCCAAGGGCGAGTACAAGGTCGGCGACCGGGTGCGCGTCGCGACCAACGGCCCGGTGAAGGAGTACACCCTCAGCGGGGTGTTCACCACCGAGGACGGCGCCGTGAACGCCGGCGGCAGCCTCGTCCTCTTCGACACCGCCGTCGCCCAGAAGCAGTACCTGAAGCCGGGCTACTTCGAGAGCGCCACCGTCACCGCCGCCCCCGGCGCGAACGACACGAGGATCCTGGGCGCGGTCAAGCCGCTGCTGCCGGACACCGCCGAGGCGCAGACCGGTCAGGCGCTCGCCGACGAGCAGGCCGAGCAGATCGAACAGGGCCTGGGCAACCTCAAGCAGGTCCTGCTCGGCTTCGCGGGCATCGCGCTCTTCGTCGGGATCTTCCTGATCTCCAACACCTTCACGATGCTGGTGGCCCAGCGCACCAAGGAGATCGCCCTGATGCGCGCCGTCGGCGCGTCCCGCCGGCAGATCAGCCGCTCGGTGCTCGCCGAGGCCGCGCTGGTGGGCCTGGTCGCCTCGGTCGTCGGCTTCGTCCTCGGCATCGGACTGGCCGTCGGACTGCGCTCCGGCATGGCCGCGTTCGACATGAAGATGCCCGACGGTCCGCTGGTCCTGTCCGCCACGCCGGTGCTCGCGGCGGTCGCGGTGGGCGTGCTGCTCACGATGTTCGCCGCCTGGCTGCCCGGCCGCCGGGCCGCGAAGATCCCGCCGGTGGCGGCCATGAACAGCGTCCACGCCGTGGCCACCACCAAGTCGCTGGTGCTGCGCAACTCCATCGGTGCGGTGGTCACCGCCCTGGGCGCGACGGGGATCGTGGCGGGTGCCTCGACCGGCGGCGACGACGGCCGGATGTACATCGGGGCGGGCGCGTTCCTCGCGCTGATCGGCGTGATCATCCTGATCCCGCTGCTGTCCCGGCCCGTGATCGCGCTCGTCCGTCCGCTGCTCGTCGGCCCCTTCGGGGTGGCGGGCAAGCTCGCCGGCCAGAACGCGGTCCGCAACCCGCGCCGCACCGGAGCCACCGCCTCGGCGCTGGCGATCGGGCTGACGCTGGTGACCGGCCTGTCGGTGCTCGGCGTCACGGTCGGCACGGCCATCGACAAGATGACCACCGACAACATCAAGGCCGACTACATGGTCTCGATGGCCAACGGCGGTGACCTCGACCGGTCCGCGCTGACGGCGCTGCGGAAGGCCGAGGGCGTCTCCGCCCTCTCGCCGCAGCAGGACGCCTACTTCAAGGTCGACGGCGACGACTTCGTGTCCGCCTCGGCCGTCACCCCGGGCGACATCGAGAAGGTCCTGACCGTCGACGTCGTCAGCGGCAGCGCGGACTCGCTCGCCGAGGGCCGGATCGCGGTCGCCGAGAAGACCGCGAAGAGCCGCGGCTGGAAGACCGGCGACACCGTCCCCGTCACCTTCGGCGACGACAAGAAGGCCACGCTGACGGTCGGCGCCGTCTACAAGGACAGCGAGTTCCTCTCCCCCGTCCTCATCGACCGGAAGATCGTGGACCGGCACGAGACGAAGCCGTCCATCCGGCAGATCTTCGTGAAGACCGACGGCGGCCAGACCGCGGCGAACGAGAAGGTCCTCATCGACGCCCTGGGCGACAACCCGGCGATCACCGTGATGGACAAGCAGGACATCCGCAACGAGTTCGGCGGTGCCATCAACACCCTGCTGAACGTGATGTACGGCCTGCTGGCGATGGCCCTGATCATCGCGGTGCTGGGCGTCGTCAACACCCTCGCGATGTCGGTCTTCGAACGGCAGCAGGAGATCGGCATGCTGCGGGCGATCGGTCTGGACCGGCGCCGCGTGAAGCGGATGGTGCGGCTGGAGGCCGTCGTCATCTCGGTGTTCGGCGCGGTGGTCGGCATCGGTCTGGGGGCGTTTCTCGGCTGGGCCGTCGGCGAGACCTTCGCCGACCAGATCCCGGGGTACGCGCTGGTCCTGCCCTGGGACCGGATCGGGATCTTCCTGGTGCTGGCCGGTCTGGTGGGCGTCCTGGCCGCGCTGTGGCCGGCCCGCAACGCCGCCCGGCTGAACATGCTGAACGCGATCAAGGCCGAGTGACCTCGCCGCGCAGCGGCACACCGAAGGGCCGGGTTCCCCCGCGACGGGGAGCCCGGCCCTTCGGCGCCGAGTGCGGATCAACCGCGGCCGGGCGCACCCCAGGTGCGGGCCCGCAACGGCATCCCGGAGGCGCCCGAGTCCGGCGTCCGCACGGCCAGGACCTGGTTGACGCCGATGCGGTTGCGTTCGAAGGCCAGCGCGGACGCCGCCATGTACAGGCGCCAGACGCGGGCGCGGCCGGGACCGGCCAGCTGGACGGCACGCCGCCAGTCGGCCTCCAGGCGGGACACCCACTGGCGCAGGGTGAGGGCGTAGTGCTCGCGGATCGCCTCGACGTCGCGCACCTCGAACCCGGCGCGCTCCAGCCGGTCCACGGTGCTGCCGATCGGCTGGAGCTCGCCGTCGGGGAAGACGTAGGAGTCGATGAACGCGTCGACGCTGTACGTCGTCTCGTCGCGCTGCGGGCGGCGGGCGATCTGGTGGTTCAGGAGCCGCCCGCCGGGCTTGAGCAGGTTGTACAGGTCGTCGGCGTACTCCAGGTATCGCTGGGCGCCGACGTGTTCGGCCATGCCGATGGAGGAGATCGCGTCGTAGGGCCCGTCGCGGACGTCGCGGTAGTCCTGGACGCGGATCTCGACCTTGTCGGTGAGGCCCTCGTCGGCGACGCGCTTGCGGGCGTGGGCGGCCTGCTCCTGGGAGAGCGTGACGCCGACGACGCGCACACCGTGCTCGCGGGCGGCGTGGACGGCCATGGAGCCCCAGCCGCAGCCGACGTCGAGGAGCCGCTGACCGGGTCTCAGGCCGAGTTTGCGGCAGACGAGTTCGAGCTTGTCGTGCTGGGCCTGTTCGAGGGTGCTGTCCGGGGCGGGCCAGTAGGCGCAGGAGTACACCATGGACGGGCCGAGGACGATCTCGTAGAAGTCGTTGCCGACGTCGTAGTGGTGGCTGATGGCGCGTCGGTCGGTGTGCTTGGTGTGCAGATGGCGGCGGGGACTGCGGGCCTCCTCGCGGGGCGGGGCGGGCGGCAACGGGAGTCCGGCGAGCTTGACCAGTCCGCGGGCGGCGGCGCGTACCTCGGGGTCGCGCAGGGCCTGGGCGAGGGTGCGGGCGTCCTCGCCGCGTTCCCAGATGAGACCGGCCAGCAGATCGAGGGTCGCATAAAGGTCGCCCTCGATGTCGAGGTCCCCCGCCACCCAGGCGCGGGCCAGGCCCAGTTCGCCCGGCTTCCACAGCAGGCGGCGCAGCGCACGGCGGTTGCGTACGACCAGGGTCGGCGCGCCCGGCGGGCCGGCCTGCGAACCGTCCCATGCGCGGATGCGCACCGGGAGCGGTACTCCCAGCAACTGTGTGAAGAGGCCCTGCAGCCGCGGCGCGGCGTCTGCCATGGTGTACACCTCCGTGACGGGAATCCCGGAATGTCCGACACCACGTAAACACCTGCGGGGCTTCGGCGCAGTCCCCGGCACGCGTCATGTCTGGGCAAAACCGGCCCCTTCGCCCGCCCGGACGCGGCCGGCCCGACACGCCGGAGGACCCGGACCCGCACACGCCGAAGGGCCTCCCGCACCACGGATGGCGGGAGGCCCTTCGTCAGAGGGATGACCGACCGGAGGTCAGGAGGCCTTGGCCTTCTCCTCGGTCTTCTCCTTCGGCGCCGCGGCGACCGGGGCCGGCTTGGCGGCCTCGTAGAACTCCTCGCGCGGCGTCTCGATGGCGCCGAGCGAGACGACCTCGCGCTTGAGGAACATGCCGAGCGTCCAGTCGGCGAAGACGCGGATCTTGCGGTTCCAGGTCGGCATGGCCAGGCCGTGGTAGCCACGGTGCATGTACCAGGCGAGACGGCCCTTGAGCTTGATCTTCATCTTGCCCATGACGATCATCGCGACGCCCTTGTGGAGGCCGAGACCGGCCACCGCGCCCTTGTTGGCGTGCGAGTAGTCCTTCTGCGGGAAGCCCCGCATGCCGGACACCACGTTGTCGCCGAGGACCCGGGCCTGGCGCAGCGCGTGCTGGGCGTTCGGCGGGCACCAGGCGTTCTCGTTGCCCGCCTTGCGGCCGACGAGGTCCGGGACCTGGGCGTTGTCGCCGGCGGCCCAGATGTAGTCGGTGCCCTTGACCTGGAGGGTCGGCTCGCAGTCGACGTGACCGCGGGGGCCCAGCGGCAGGCCGTAGCGGGCCAGGGCCGGGTTGGGCTTGACGCCGGCGGTCCAGACGATGGTGCTGGAGTCGACCTCGAGGCCGTTCTTCAGCACCACGTGGCCGTCGACGCAGGAGTCCATGGAGGTGGACAGGTAGACCTCGACGCCGCGGCCCTCGAGGTGCTCCTTGCCGTACTTGCCGAGCTTGGGGCCGACCTCGGGGAGGATCTTGTCGGCGGCGTCGACCAGGATGAAGCGCATGTCCTCGCGGGACACGTTCTTGTAGTACTGCGCCGCGTCGCGGGCCATGTCCTCGACCTCGCCGATGGTCTCCGCACCGGCGAATCCGCCGCCCACGAAGACGAAGGTGAGCGCCTTGCGGCGGATCTCCTCGTCGGTGGTGGAGTCGGCCTTGTCGAGCTGCTCGAGGACGTGGTTGCGCAGGCCGATGGCCTCCTCGACGCCCTTCATACCGATGCCCTGCTCGGCGAGGCCGGGGATCGGGAAGGTGCGGGAGACCGCGCCGAGCGCGATCACCAGGTAGTCGAAGGGCAGCTCGTAGGCCTCGCCGACCAGCGGGGAGACCGTGGCGACCTTGCGGTCCTGGTCGATGGTGGTGACCCGGCCGGTGAGAACCTCCGCCTTGGGCAGCACGCGTCGCAGCGGGACGACGACATGGCGCGGGGAGATGTTGCCGGCGGCGGCTTCGGGGAGGAAGGGCTGGTAGGTCATGTACGACCGGGGGTCGACGACCGTGACGGTCGCCTCGCCGTAGCGCATCTTCTTCTGGATGCGCCGAGCTGCGTACAGGCCTACGTACCCACCGCCTACTACGAGGATCCTGGGACGCTCCGTGGTGCTCATGCCATCGAGTATCCACCCGTCTCAGGGGGGTGGCTCGTGCGCCCCTTCACAAGCTCTGCCGGGGTGTGTGCTATCCTCCGCGGCCCGCGTGATCCACGTCATGGTGACAACCGGGCTCCTTTGTGCACCCCGAAGCGTTGTCAATGCCGCGTGAGCTGCCTCTCTGTGCCCGAGAGGCCTCCGTGAGGCCTGCCCGGGAGCCGCTCCGGACATCTCCCCGAACCCCTCCATACCACGCTTCTGAACATGTTCAAAGGCCTGTTCAGCCCCCGGACGGGTCAACGGGGCCGCTCTCGTCGCCCGTGAGGGCCGAATTCCTTGTGAAGAACTTCACGAACTTTTCCGGCGGGCTGTCTCCGGGGGGTCGTCCGAGCCCCCCCCGGACACGCTCATTCGTGATCCATGCCTGCTCAGAAGCGGGCTAGGAGACCGACCACGCGATGCCGTCGAGGATGTCGTGCTCACTGACCACGACCTCCTGCGCGCCGATCCGCTCCATGATCGACAGGAGTACGAGGGCGCCCGCCCCGATCACGTCGACCCGGCCCGGGTGCATGGAGGGCACGGCCGCGCGCTCGGCGTGGGTGGAACGCAGCAGCCACTCGGTGATCTCGCGGACCCGGTCGTAGGAGACGCGGGAGTGGTGGATGGCCTCGGAGTCGTACTCGGGCAGCTCCTGCGCGATCGCCGACACGGTCGTCACGGAGCCGGCCAGGCCGACCAGGGTGCGGGCCTCGCGCAGCGGAACCGTCTGCTCGGCCAGGTCGAGCGCGGCCTCGATGTCGGCCCGCATCGCCGCGATCCGCTCCTCGGACGGCGGGTCGCTCACCACCCCGTCCCGGACCAGGTGCCGCTCGGTCATGCGGACACAGCCGATGTCCACCGAGCGGGCCGCCCGGACATGGTCGTCGCCCACGACGAACTCGGTCGAGCCGCCGCCGATGTCCACGACCAGGTAGGGCTTGGGCAGATGGTCGCTCCCGGCGAGTTCCTTGGTGGCGCCGGTGAAGGAGAACTCGGCCTCCTGGTCGCCGGTGATCACCTCGGGCTCGACGCCCAGGATGTCCAGCACACCGCGCACGAACTCGTCCCGGTTCTCGGCGTCACGGGAGGCGGACGTCGCCACGAACCGCAGCCGCTCCGCCCCGTGCTCCTTGATGATCCCGGCGTACTCGCGGCACGCCGCGAAGGTCCGCTGCAGCGCTTCGGGGGCGAGCCGGCCGGTGCGGTCGACACCCTGACCGAGCCGCACGATCGTCATCCGGCGGTCCAGGTCGGTCAGCTCTCCGGTGGCGGGGTCGGCGTCGGCGACCAGGAGCCGGATGGAGTTCGTACCGCAGTCCACGGCGGCGACACGGGTCACTGTCCGTCCTCCTCGACCGGCCTGACGGCGAAGTGGCCCGCATCCGTGCTCTCGACCTGCCACCCGTCCCCGCTCGGCGGTCCGGCGGTCGTCACACAGGCGCCCTTGCGCCACCACTCCGGCAGCATCGCCAGCGCCTCGTCGCCCAGCGGGTTCACACCCGGCCCGGCGGCCAGCGAGTGGGCCACCAGGACGTGCAGGCACTTCACCCGGTCCGGCATGCCGCCCGCGCTCGGGAAGTTCTTCAGCTCCTCGATCTCGTCGCGCCGCCGGATGTAGTCCTCGTGCGCGGCCCGGTACGCCGCCGCCAGCTCCGGGTCCGAGGCCAGCCGCTCGGTCATCTCCTTCATCACGCCGTTGGCCTCCAGCGTGCCGATGGCCGAGTTCGCCTTCGGGCACGTCAGGTAGTACAGCGTGGGGAACGGCGTCCCGTCCGGCAGCCGGGGGGCCGTCTCGACGACGTCGGGCTGACCGCACGGACAGCGGTGCGCGATCGCGCGCAGACCGCGCGGGGGCCGGCCGAGCTGCTGCTTGAAGGCCTCGACGTCGGCGTCGGTGGGCTCGGTGCGCGGGGTGGTCGGCGGGGGCGTTTCCATGACTGTCTTCAGGCTGTCTTTCTCTGGGTTCAGGTCACTGACTGGGGCCGGGTCACCGGTCGGAGGCATCGGCCTTGTCGACCCCGTCCCAGACGTTCGAGTACCAGGGGCGGTCGGCCGCCCCGAGGTCGGTGCGCGACTGCTGCGCCGCGTGCGGGTCGACGACGATGAAACCCGTCTCCCCCGGCATGACGTAGTGCAACCGCTGCCGGATCTGCTGCTCGGCGTACGCGTCGTCCTGCCAGCGCGCCTTCAGGTCGCGCAGCCGCTCCACGCGCTCGCGGGCCTGCTGCTGTTCGCGCTGGAGGTCGTCGATCTCGGCGCGCTGCGAGACGTACTCCCGCATCGGATAGGCCAGGGCCACGATCAGCGAGCACATCACCAGGGCGAGCAGGGCGGCCCGGCCGGTCAGCCGCGAGCGGCGGGCCTGGCGCCTGGTCTGGGAACGGTAGACCCGGGCCGCGGTCTGCTCGCCGAGCAACCGGATCCTGGTCGCGGTGGAGAACCGGTCCCGGTCCTTCACGGCCATCTGTCCGCCTCCCGCTCCACCGTCATACGCGCGTACGTCCCCGGACACGGTACGGGACCGAGTACGGGGACGTACGTACGACGCTGCTACTTACGGGCCGGGTCGGGTCAGCCCTTGAAGCGCGGGAAGGCGCTGCGGCCGGCGTAGACCGCGGCGTCGTCGAGGATCTCCTCGATGCGCAGCAGCTGGTTGTACTTGGCGACGCGCTCGGAGCGGGCCGGGGCGCCGGTCTTGATCTGGCCGCAGTTGGTGGCGACGGCCAGGTCGGCGATGGTGACGTCCTCGGTCTCGCCGGAGCGGTGGGACATCATGCACTTGAAGCCGTTGCGCTGGGCCAGCTCGACGGCGTCCAGGGTCTCGGTGAGCGAACCGATCTGGTTGACCTTGACCAGGAGCGCGTTGGCCGCGCCCTCCTCGATGCCGCGGGCGAGGCGCTCGGGGTTGGTGACGAACAGGTCGTCGCCGACGAGCTGGACCTTGTCACCGAGCTTGTCGGTGATGGTCTTCCAGCCCTCCCAGTCGTCCTCGAACAGCGGGTCCTCGATGGAGACGAGCGGGTACGCGTCGACGAGCTCCGCGTAGTACTCGGTCATCTCGGCCGCCGAGCGGTTCTTGCCCTCGAAGGTGTAGACGCCGTCCTTGTAGAACTCGGAGGCGGCGACGTCGAGCGCCAGGGCGATCTGCTCGCCGGGGGTGTAACCGGCTTCCTTGATCGCCTCGAGGATGAGGTCGAGGGCCTCGCGGTTGGAGCCGAGGTTCGGGGCGAAGCCGCCCTCGTCGCCGAGGCCGGTGGCCAGGCCCTTGCTCTTCAGGACCTTCTTCAGGGTGTGGTAGACCTCGGCGCCCCAGCGCAGGGCCTCGGAGAAGGACTCCGCGCCGATCGGGGCGATCATGAACTCCTGGATGTCCACGTTGGAGTCGGCGTGCGAACCGCCGTTCAGGATGTTCATCATCGGCACCGGCAGCAGGTGCGCGTTGGGGCCGCCCAGGTAGCGGAAGAGGGGGAGGTCGCTGGCCTCGGAGGCGGCGTGGGCCACGGCGAGGGAGACGCCGAGGATGGCGTTGGCGCCGAGGGAGCCCTTGTTGTCGGTGGCGTCCAGGTCGAACATCGCCTGGTCGATCAGGCGCTGCTCGGTGGCGTCGTAGCCGACCAGCTCCGGGCCGATCTGCTCGATGACCGCGAGAACGGCTTTCTCCACACCCTTGCCGAGGTAGCGGTTCGAGTCGCCGTCGCGGAGCTCGATGGCCTCGAAGGCGCCCGTGGAGGCGCCGGACGGGACGGCGGCACGACCCGTGCTGCCGTCGTCGAGGCCGACCTCGACCTCGACCGTGGGGTTGCCTCGGGAGTCCAGGATTTCCCGGGCTACGACGACGTCGATGGACGGCACGAGCATCTCCTTCTTGATGTGACGCGGTGACGCGGGTCGCGCGGACCCGGCGAGGTGCGGGCCCGGTGGCTCGCGACATGAGCCTAACCGGCTCCGGGCGATCGGCCACCGGGTCGCCCACCCCATGGACAGAACCGAGAGTAAATTGTTTCCGAACGGAACAAAGCCGGTTGCCGAAAAAACCCCGCCCCGGCGCGTACGGGGGATGACGCACCGGGGCGGGGAGTCCGTGGACCCTGGACGGGTCCGGCCGGGGCCGCTGCTTACTTCAGGTGCAGCTGCTGGCCCGGGTAGATGAGGTTGGCGTCCTCGATGATGTCCTTGTTCAGCTGGAAGAGCTTCTCCCAGCCGCCCTTGACCTTCTCGTCCGCGGCGATCGAGCCGAGGGTGTCACCCTTGACGACCTTGTACTCGCCGTCGCCCTTCTCGACCTTCTTGCCGGTCGGGGTGGTGACGGTCTTCTTGGCCGCCGGGCGCTCGTCGGAGCGGGAGGCCGGCTGCTGCTCGGTCTGACGGGTCTCGGTGCTCTGCGAGGAGCTTCCGGAGTCGCTCGAGGAGCCGCCGCCGGTGTAGCCGGCGCTCGACAGGCCCTTGCCGCAGACCGGCCAGGCACCCTTGCCCTGGCTCGCCAGGACCTTCTCGGCGATCTCGATCTGCTGGGCCTTGGTCGCCTGGTCGGCGGTGGAGGCGTACTTGGTGCCGCCGTAGCCGGACCAGGTGGAGGCGGAGAACTGCAGACCGCCGTAGTAGCCGTTGCCGGTGTTGATGGACCAGTTGCCGCCGGACTCGCACTGGGCGACCGCGTCCCACTCGGAGGCGGTGGCGGCGGAGGCGTTGCCGGCCGCCATCAGCGGGGCGGCGACGGCGGCACCGGTGACACCGGCGATGGCGATGGCACGAGTGGCCTTGGACGGACGGCGGTGCGTGCCCTTGCCGGAAAACAGCATGGAGAGATCCCCTCACCGACGCCTGCGAGGTGAGCTGTCGGGTTCGGGCCGGTTGAGTTGCCCGGCCGCGCCCCTCTCGGGACGCGGCTTCACCCCAAGCCCTTCCGGCAACCGGCCGGTCGGGCACTTACCTTGGGTCCCCCGCTCCTGCCTACGGCGCTTGACGCGACGACTGTTCCCGTACGGCCGCTGGCAGGATTCGGCGTTGCGGCAGCCGGGGCTCGCGGTGACGAGCGATCACGACCGTAGACACGCGATCCACTGAATTTCAAAGACGATCAGGGCTTCTGAGATCTATCTCTCACGGGCCCCAAATGGGACATTAGCCGCGAAACATGACGTCAACTCGCACGGTTTAGGGGGGACTTCGCCCCCCGTTTCCGCACTGCCCGAACGGCTACTTCTCGTCCGCTTCGCCCTCGACCGCGAGCGCCTGACCGGGGTGGATGAGGTCCGGGTCGGCGCCGACCTCGTTCTCGTTGCCCTCGTAGAGCGTGTGCCATCCGCCGCTGACCTGAAGGGCGTCGGCGATGGACCAGAGACTGTCGCCGACGCCCACGATGTAGGCGCCCTCGGACGCGTCGCCGGAACCCTCGTCAGCCTGCGCGGAGTGACGCCCCGTGGACTTCCCCGCACCATCGCCGTCGGACGCGCCGGTTTCGTCGGCGCTGGGGCCGCGATGACGGCCGGAGCCGGTGTCGGTCGGCCGCGAGGAGTCGCCACCCTGCCGGGCGCTGTCGGCTTTGTCGCCCTTGGAGGTGGCCGACGGGGAGCCGTCGGACTGCCGCTTCTGCGACGAGCCGGTGGTTTCGGTGGACTTGTCCGGCTTGGCGGTTTCATCCTTCGAGGCCGATGACGCGTCAGGTGACGACGAAGGAGAGGAGGAAGGACTGCCCGAAGGGGACGAACCGAGCGAGTCGAGCAGACCGGGCGAGTCGACCTCACCGGACGAGTCGGATGAACCGGACGAGTCCGACCCCTTGCCCTGCTCGAGGCCGGAGAGCAGTCCACAGGTGCGCCACGCGCCGACTCCCTGGTCGGCGAGGATTCTCTCGGCCACGGCTATCTGCTGTGAGCGGCTGGCCAGGTCGGCGCTCGCGGCGTAGTCGAGGCCGCCGTGGTTCTCCCAGTCCTCCTGGGACAACTGCAGGCCGCCGTAGTAACCGTTGCCGCTGTTCTGGCTCCAGGCGCCGCCGGTCTCGCAGTCCGCGACCTTGTCCCAGGTCGTGCCGTCGGCCGCACTGGCACCGGAGGCCCCGAGGAGTGGGATCGCGATGGCGGAGCCGGTCACTCCGGCCGCGACGAGGAGAGCCGGAGCCTGGCGTGGGCGACGGTGTCGACCGTTCCCGGAGAGCATACGGAGACCTTTCGCGCGACAGCGGTGATCGACGCGGCGTGAATCCCTCCGCGTTGATGGGTGAACGTATCGGCAGACGATCACTTGTCACAAGTTCATGCCGCGCAGATCACGTGAAGATCACAGGTCTGATGTTTCGTCACGTTCGGCCGGTGCTGCCGGTGCGAACTCCACCGGCAGCGTGCGCAGCCCGCGCATGATGAGGCCGCCGCGCCATCTCAGCTCGGCCGGATCGGCAGCGAGCCGGAGGTCCGGGAGGCGGGTGAGGAGGGTGGCGAGCGCGGTCTGCCCCTCCAGGCGGGCCAGCGGGGCGCCGAGGCAGTAGTGGATGCCGTGGCCGTATCCGAGGTGCTGGTTGTCGCGGCGGGAGAGGTCCAGTACGTCCGGATCGGCGAATCGCTCAGGGTCCCGGTCCGCGGCGGCCAGCACCACGAGGACGGGGTCGCCCGCCTCGATGCGCCGACCGCCGAGAGTGAGGGACTGCGTGGCGAAGCGCCAGGTGGCGAGTTCGACGGGGCCGTCGTAGCGGAGGAGTTCCTCGACGCCGGTCTCCAGGAGGCCGCTCTCCCCGGCGGCGAGGGACGCCTGGAGCCGGGCACGCTGCCCTGGGTGGGTGAGCAGCGCGTAGGTGCCGTTTCCGATCAGGTTGACGGTTGTCTCGAAACCGGCGAACAGCAGGATGAAGGCCATGGCCGCCGCCTCGTTCTCGGTGAGGTGCTCGCCGTGGTCGGAGGCGCGGATCAGACCGGAGATGAGGTCCTCGCCGGGGGCGGGTTCGGCGGGCAGCGCCTCGCGCTTGCGGTGGATGAGGTCGGCGAGGTAGCCGCGCATCTTCTTCACCGACCGCGCCACACCGCCCCTGGGCCCGCCCTGGTGACGGATCATCATGCCCGCCCAGTCGCGGAAGTCGTCCTGGTCCTCGCGCGGGACGCCGAGCAGGTCGCAGATCGCGTAGATGGGGAGCGGGAAGGCGAACTCGTGGATCAGGTCGGCGGATCCCTTCGCCGCGAAGCCGTCGATCAGAGTGTCGGTGAGCTCCTGCACCCGTGGCGCGAACTCGGCGACCCGGCGGGGTGTGAACGCCTTGGACACCAGCCGTCGCAGCCGGGTGTGGTCCGGCGGGTCGATGTTCAGCAGATGCGTCATCAACTCGGCCTTGCGCTCGCCGGGGATGCCCGTCTTTCCCTTGGCGTGCGCCGGTTCGTCGTGATGTGCCGGGTTCTTGGAGAGCCGGTTGTCGGCGAGCGTCTGCTTGGCGTCGGCGTACCGCGTGACCAGCCAGGCCTCCACACCGCTGGGGAGTCGCGTCTTGTGGACGGGGCTGTGCTCGCGGAGCCAGGCGTAGGCGGGGTAGGGGTCGCTCGCGAACTCCCAGGTGAAGAGATCGGGAGCGGTCGCGGCTGGGCGGGGCTGGGGCTGGTCGGTCACTCGTCGACCGT
The DNA here is from genome assembly GCF_055606225.1 of Streptomyces sp. NPDC037100. NCBI lineage: Bacteria > Bacillati > Actinomycetota > Actinomycetes > Kitasatosporales > Streptomycetaceae > Streptomyces > Streptomyces sp. NPDC037100. The sequence goes on from NZ_JBVJSX010000004.1 coordinate 125,549, forward strand.
ATCCGGCTTCCGGCAGCGGCCCTCCACCGTCACGGCTCGGCCGAGCGCCTTCCGCGGTCTCCCCCGGCCACTCAGCCCTCGGCCTGCCGGATCGCATCGCGGTACGCGCGGGCCGCCGCCCTGAGGGCCGCCTCCGGGTCGACGCCCTCGGACTCGGCTCGGACGGCCAGGGCCAGCAGCTCGTAGCCGATGCCCTCGACGGGCGGGAGCGGTATCTCCAGACGCGCTGTGCGGACGCGGGAGGCCAGCTTGGCGGCGAGGGCCAGGCCGGGCTGGCCGAGGGGGATGCCCTCGGTGATCGAGGTGCGCTGCTTCTCGACCGCCTTGGTCCGCAGCCAGTGCTCCTTGACCTCCTCGGGCGTGGTGGCCGTCGCGTCACCGAAGACATGCGGATGGCGGTGGATCAGCTTGGCGACGATGCCGCCGGCCACGTCGTCGATGGAGAAGGGTTCCGCCCCGTCCTCCGGACGCCCCTCCTCGGCGATGCGGGCGTGGAAGACGACCTGGAGGAGGACGTCACCGAGCTCTTCGCGCAGTTCGTCACGGTCGCCCTCCTCGATCGCCTCGACGAGCTCGTACGCCTCCTCGATGCCGTACTTCGCCAGGCCCTCGTGGGTCTGGCGGGAGGACCAGGGGCACTCGACGCGGATGCGGTCCATGACCTGGACGAGATCCAGGAGGCGGGCGCCGGGCAGGTCGTAGGAGGCGGGCAGCAGCTCCAGCTCGGGCATGGCGATACGGCCGGTGCCGGCGAGGCGGGCCAGACCGTCCGTGAGGGCCGGTTCGCCCTCGCCCGTCGCCACCACGACCACCGTGTGTCCGCCGGCGCAGGCGTCGAGCAGCTCCTGCGCGGTCGGGGACGCCTCGGCGACGGTGATCCCCGCCTCGCGCAGATACGGCAGCTGCGGATGCGTGCCGTCCACGCACAGCACCCGGTCGGCCTCGTGCAGAGCCTGCCAGGCGGGCCAGGAGAGCAGGCCGGGGGCGACGCGGTGGCTGGTGGTGAGCAGGACGATGCGGCCGGGGGCGACGGCCGCGTCGGGAGCGGTCCGCTCGGGGCCCGGGGTGGCTTCGGGACTGTTGGCGTTCACGGTTCGAAGCTATCCCACGCCGCCGACCGTGCCCGAAGTTGTCCACAGGGCCCGGAGGTCAGGTCCCCAGGGCCCGGAGGTCAGGTTGGCCACAGGACCCGGAGGCCAGGGTCCACAGGGCCCGGCGGCCAGGTTGGCCACAGGACCCGGAGGCCAGGGTCCACAGGGCCCGGCGGCCAGGTTGGCCACAGGACCCGGAGGCCAGGGTCCACAGGGCCCGGCGCCCGGGCGTCCTACATGCCCTGCTGCGTCTGCGCCGCCGTGACGTCCCGGACCCACGGCGTCTTGGCGTCGACAGGCCTGCTCTTCTGGACGTCCCAGGTGCCGTAGCGCGGGTTGAGGTCGACGTTCAGGTCCTTGGAGGCGTCGGAGAGGGCCTTCCAGAACTCGGGACGGTCGGTGCTCGTGCCCAGCTTCTCGGCGAGCTTCTGGGCCTCCAGCTGGAGGCGGAGGTTGTCGTCGAGGCGCTGCGGCGGGATGCCGTACTGCTGGAGCCAGGTCGTCTCCAGCCCCTTGGCACCGCCGGCCTGCTGTTCCAGACCGGACCGCATCGCCTGGACCTCCTTGCGGGAGACGGTCACTCCGGCGTCCTCGGCGGCGCGGTGCAGCACCCGGTCCAGGACCATGGTGTGCAGGGTGTCGCGGGTGAGGGTGCCGGTTCTGGCGATGGCCTGCTGGTACTGGGCCTCGTCCCGGACGGCCGCCCGCTGGGCCGCGCGTACCTCGCCGACCCGCTCTTCCAGCTGGGAGACGGTGATCCGCTGGCCGCCCACCACGGCTGCCGCGCCGGGATGCGCGTCGTTCCCGCAGGCGGTGAGCAGGGGTGCCGCGGCGGCGATCGCGGCGGTGAGGAGGAGCGCGGTGCGACGGCGGCGGTGCAAGGAAACCTCCCGTTGGAGATTGTGCGACGGTGCACAAGGTCTTGCGATGATCGATGGTAGGCAGTGGCTCAGCTCTGGCCAACCCATTCGACCAACGATTCACCGGGACTTCCGGCACCGCCGCGCTCACCCGGGGCGGTCGTCAGCCGCGGACCTGCCCCAGCCACTGCAGCGTCCTGCGGATCTCCGCCCCGAGCGGGTGCCCGGCACCGTGGGTGCGCTCCACGTCGTGCAGCAGCCTGGCCAGGGTGTCGTGGGCGGCACCGCGGTCGCCGAGGGCGAGCTGGAGGTGCCCGATCCGGCGGCGGACGTCGTGCGCGAGCTCGGGTCCGCCGGCGGCGACGTACTGGTTCTCGTAGTACGGCAGCACCGCCCGGTACTCGGCGAGCGCCGCGGCCGGTTCGCCCAGCTGTTCGAGGCATTGGGCGGCCTCGTAGCGGAATCGCAGGGCCTGCGGGTCGGCCTGGCCCGCCTCCGCGGCGCGTTCGTCGGCGAGCCGGCGCAGCTCGGGCAGCGCACGCCGGTACTGGCCGTCGTCCAGGAGCGTCGCGGCGTACTGCTTGCGCAGGGTGCGGACGACCGGGGAGTGCGCGCCGTGCTGTTCGGCTGCGGCGGGCAGGATTCCCCCCAGGATGTCGACGGCCTGGGTGACCCGGCCCTCGCCGAGGAGCCGTTTGACCTCGTCGACGGCGCGGGCGATGTCCGTCTGCCCCGGAGCCTCGGTGACCGGTGTGGCGGGCGTGGGCCGGGGCGCCGGGGTGCGCGCACGATCCGGCCAGGGGGCGTGCGGGCGCAGGAACGGGCGGGTGGGGTCCAGGGCCGCTCCGGTGGGCGTGCCGCGCGCCGGCAGGAGCAGCTCCAGGTGCTCGTAGACCTCCTGCGCGGAGGCGGGCCGGTGCTGCGGGTCCTTGGCGAGGAGGCGCAGGACGAGGGCCTCCAGTGCCTCGGGCACTTCGGGGCGGATGCGGCGCACGGGCAGCGGGGGCTCGTACAGGTGCCGGTGCAGGACACCGAGGACCGTGGAGCCGGAGAAGGGCACGTCCCCACTGAGCAGTTCGTGCAGGACCACGCCGAGCGCGTACAGGTCGGTGTACGGGCCGACCGCGCCGCCCATCGCCTGCTCCGGTGCCATGTAGGCGGGCGAGCCGATCGGGGTGCCGGTGTGGGTGAGGCGGGTGGTGTCGGTGTCCATGACGGAGGCGACGCCGAGGTCGAGGACGGTGACGGTGCCGTCCTGCTTCACCATCACGTTGCGCGGCTTGAGGTCGCGGTGGACGATCGGCACGGCGTGCACGGCGCTCAGCACCGCGCACAGTTGCGCGGCGACCGCGACCGCCCACTGCCAGGGGTACGGGGAGTGCTCGGCGAGGTGGCCGGCGAGGTCGGCGCCGTCGATGTACTGCATGACGAGGAACAGCTCCTCGCCCTCACTGCCCGCGTCGTGCACGGTGACCAGGCCGGGGTGGTCGACCTGCGCGGTCACCCGGCACTCGCGCACGAAGCGGCGGCGCAGTTCCTCGGCGTCCTGGCCGGCGACCTTGTCGGGGCGCAGCAGCTTCACCGCCACGCGCCGGTCGAGCCGCTGGTCGTACGCCGTCCAGACCTGGCCCATGCCGCCCTGCCCGAGGACGGTGGCCAGTTCGTAGCGGCCGGCGACGACACGTCCTGCCGCCGCGGTCACCTTCCGTCCTCGTGGTTGCCGTCCCGGTGGCCTTCGCCCTCGTGCCGGCGCAGGTAGTCGCTGAGCTCGTCGAGTTCGGCGCGGACCTGGTCGATGCGGGCGGGAGCCGGTCGCTGGGGGGCTGGGGGCGGCTGCATCGGGGCCGGGGGCGCGGGCGTGTCGTGCGGGGCGGGGGCGTGAGAGGCGGGGGGCTGCGGGACGGGGGTGGCCGTCGGGGCGTAGGGCTGCGCGGGATGCGGGTAGCCGTACGGGGTGTGCGCGACGGTCGGGACGGTCGGCGCGTGGGGCGACGCGTAACCGGCGAACGTCCGCTGCTCGGCGTGGTGACCGATGTCCACGACGAGGAAGTAGATGGCGGCACCCGCTCCGAGCAGCAGGATCATGGCCAGCGCGATGTCGGTGCGGTAGTCGTCCTCCGGCAGCGCGCCGATCACGGCGAAGCAGGCGATGGACAGCGGCAGGCTCACCCAGGCCAGCACCCAGTCCAGGGCCCGGCCGCGCAGGACTGCCACCCGGAACAACGGGACGCAGGCCAGCACGCCGCACGTGAGGAAACCGGCTGCGGCGAACAGCACGCGCAGGGAGATGACCGTTGCCGCGCTGCGAGGAGGCGGCGCCGCGCCGTGGCCGTACATGACTGCTCCTGGACCGGTGTGGCCGATGGGGACGGACGTGCGAGTGACAGACCCTGTTGGGGAATCCGAGCGTATAGCCCGACACGGACAACGGGTTACGGGTTGTACCGAACCGTTGTCATGCTGATCACTTCGTGAACGGCCGTCCCCGGGCCGGTCGCGGACGACCGCCCGTCAGGCCCTACAAGGGGTGCCGCATCCACACGTTGGGCTCGACGTACACCGCGTACCCGCGCTCCACCTCGCAGCGCACCGGCACCAGACCGCCCGGCACCTCGACGTCGCCGTCGGTGTCGAAGGGCAGGCCCGTCCAGCGGCGCCAGTCCGCGAGCGGGGCGGCCACCGTCATGGAGGCCGGTGCCACCGAGTCGATGGTGGCACCGGCCCGGGCGTGGACGCGCAGCCACGGGTCCTGGGGCAGGCCGTCGGGGCGCACGCGGCGGGCGTACTCCTCCATCGGCGTGTGCGGTTCCAGGTGTTTGGCGTTGGGGCGGACCGGGGCGACGACCTCGCGGAAGCCGCGGGCCCGGGCGTTGTCGCGCATGGCCGAGAGCATCACCGCGGACAGGCCGCGGCCCTGTGCCTGCGGGGCGACGGAGACCGAGATCGCGCTGACGGTGTCCGGCCGGACCCCGCGCCGGAGATCGGAGAAGGCCCACACCAGCGCCGCGTCCCAGCCGTTGGCCGGCAGCCGGCCGCGGTGCGCGGCATCGAGGGCGAACGGCACGCTGTAGGCGTTCGCCACGATCTCGCCCTGCTCGTCCTCGGCGAACAGGACGTACTGAGGGAGTTCGGTGGCGATCCGCGGGAAGTGGGCTGCGCCCACGAGGTCCTGGATCACGAACTCCGGCCAGCTGTCCGCCATCCCGACGACCCGCTCCAGCATGTCCGGGCGGTCGGCGAGGCTCGATATCTTCGGCTGCATGTGATCACGGTAGACACGGGGGCGGTCCTCCGGAACCGATTTAACGGGCGGGCACCCGGTCCGCCGCCTGGGAAGACCTGGCTCGCCGTGCGGCAACCACCATGACGGCCACGGACACCAGAACGATCCCGGCGCCCACGTAGAGCGGCGCGGTGTAACCGAGACCCGCGGAGATGGCCAGGCCGCCGAGCCAAGCGCCCAGCGCGTTGCCGACGTTGGAGGCGGACACGTTGGCGCTCGCCGCCAGTGCCGCCCCGTGGGCGAAGTCGGTGACGCGAGTGATCATGCCGGGCACGCCGGCGAACCCGGTCACCCCCATGAGGAAGACGAGGACCACCGAGGCGGTGGCGTTTTCCGCCAGCAGCCCGAACAGGGCCAGGGTGAGGGCGAGTCCGAGCAGGGCGAGGACCAGGGCCCGGTCCCGGTCGCGGTCGGCCGCGCGCCCGCCGACCAGGTTTCCGACGACCAGGCCCATGCCGTAGACCATCAGCAGCCAGGCGACGTCCGCCGGGGCGAAGCCGCTGACCTCGGTGAACGTGTACGCGATGTAGCTGAACGCGCCGAACATCCCGCCGTAGCTCAGAGCAGTGGCCACCAGCGTCAGCCAGACCTGCCAGGACCGGAAGGCCCGGAGCTGCTGCACCAGGCCGCTGGGCGGTATTCGCTCCGCCTCCACAGCGGTCGTCCCCACATCAGCCGCTCCCACCGCGGTCGCTTCGGCCGCGGTCGCTTCGGCCGCGGTCGTCCTCGCCGCCTCTGCCACCGGCCGCGCCTGGTCCGCCCGGGCGGGCACCAGCGCGGCGATTCCCGCCAACGCGAGGAGGCCGATCGCCGTGACCGCCCAGAAGGCCGCTCGCCAGCCCCACCGCTCACCGACCAGCGCGCCGAAGGGCACACCCAGCACGTTCGCGACCGTCAGCCCGGCGAACATGATCGCCACGGCCTGGGACTTCTTCTCCGGTGCGACCAGGCTGCGCGCGACCAGGGATCCGATCCCGAAGAACGAGCCGTGGCACAACGCCGCCACGATCCTCCCGAGCAGCATCACCTGGTAGGTCGGCGCGACCGCGGACAGCAGGTTGCCGATGACGAACAGCGCCACCAGGCCGACCAGGACGTGCTTCCGGGGCAGCCGTGCCGTCGCCGCGGTCAGGGCGATCGCGCCGACCGCGACGCTCAACGCGTACCCCGAGATCAGCCGGCCCGCGGCCGCCTCGGACACCGCGAAACTCGACGCCACCTGCGGCAGCAGCCCCGCGATCAGGAATTCGGTCAGGCCGATACCGAAACCGCCGAGTGCCAGCGCGACGAGTCCACTCGGCATCCGTCACTCCCCGATCGACATCAACTGGCCTCCGGGCAGGGCTCCTACCCGCCGCACTGCTCCAGCATCATCTCCTTGTCCGGTGCCGTCACAGGGAGTTCGTACTTCAGCGACACCTGGGCGAAGCGCACCGCGTAGGCGCAGCGGATCCGCTTGTTCGGGGGCAGCCAGGACGCCGGGCCGGAGTCTCCCTTCGAGCCGTTGGTCGGCCCGTCCACCGGGACGAGGTTGAGCGGGTCGTTGGCGATGGACTCCCGCTTGTCCTCGGCCCAGCGCGAGGCACCCATCTGCCAGTCGTACGACAGCGGCATGACGTGGTCTATCTGGACTTTGATCGCATGGGACTTGGTCCACTCGATGACCTTGCCGGTGTAGGGGTCGTGCAGCGTCAGTGAGGTGACGACGCAGTCCGATCCCGCCCGGAAGCGCAGGTCCTCTCCGTCTCGCTTCAGAAGGTCGTTCCGCGAGTCGCAGCCGTTGTGGGAGAAGGGGACGTCGCGCGGTGCCGAGTCCATCCAGGCGTAGCCGAACTTGTCGCGGTCATAGCCCGTCCTGGGGCCGCGCCCCTTCGTCACCACTTTCTCGATCAGAGCGCGCGCCCTGGCCTTGTCCGCGCTGGAAGTGATGGCCGCGAGCCCCGGCTTGGTGCCGTCCGGGTTGTCCAGCGGGTTGACGGCCCGGCCGTCGCCGACGGCCGGGGCCCCGGAACCGGAGTCCCCACCGCCGTCAGCAGGCGGGGCCAGGCCCTCGCAGCCGGCCAGTGCCGAACCCGTGAACACCATCGCGACAGCCAGTGCCGCCCCAGCCCTCAGACGCCTCACCCTGCGCCCCTCCTCTGTCTGCCTGTTCCGCTCCGGCACGGGCGGCCCGTGCCCGGTCCCACGGTAGCGAGGAAGAGGTTCAGACCACACCGGTCCTCAATGCGCATTGTTCGCATCTCGCGCGTATCGTCGGTTCTGACTCACCTCTGGAGGGAGCTTTGCATGGGCATCTTCGACAAGTTCAAGAGTCAGGCGCGGCACAAGGGCAAGCGGGGCTCTGACACCGCGGAACAGCGGACCAACGAGAGGACCGGCGGCAAGTACGAGGACCAGGTCGACTCCGGCCAGCAGCGCGCCGAGGGCTCGCTGGGCATGGACCGCGACCGCGACCGGCCCGAACAGCAGTAAGGCCTCCACTTAGAGGCCGTCCGCGGAGATCCGGACGCATCTCCTGCGGGCGGCTTCCCGTGTGCGGAGTGTGTGCCCGTATCAGGACCCCAGCACCGACGTGAGGAACTCCCCCACCCACGCCAGCAGCTCCCGCCCGACCAGCGGCTTGCCGCCCACCTTCGCGGTCTTCGGGCGCGGCACCAGCACCTGGTGGACCGCCGGCTTGATGACCACCCCGGGGTAGAGCCGCTTGAGCCGCAGCTCCTGCGACTCGCGCAACTCCACCGGCGCGAAGCGGATGTTGTTTCCCTGCAGCACGATCTCGCCGACGCCGCACGCCCGCGCGAACATGCGCAGGCCCGCGACGAGCAGCAGGTTCTCCACCGGCTCGGGCAACTTGCCGTAGCGGTCGACGAGTTCCTCGCGGACCGCCTTGATGTCCTCCTCCGAGTTGGCGGAGGCGATGGCGCGGTACGCCTGGAGGCGCAGCCGCTCGCCTGGCGCGTAGTCGTGCGGGACATGCGCGTCGACGGGCAGCTCGATCTTGACCTCGAGCGGCGGCTCCTCCTCGATCTCCCCGGTCTCCAGCTGGCGCCGGTAGTCCGCGACGGCCTCGCCGACCATCCGCACGTACAGGTCGAAGCCGACGCCCGCGATGTGACCGGACTGCTCGCCGCCGAGGAGGTTGCCCGCGCCGCGGATCTCCAGGTCCTTCATGGCCACGTACATGCCCGCGCCCATCTCCGTGTGCTGGGCGATGGTCGCGAGCCGCTCGTGCGCGGTCTCGGTCAGCGGCTTCTCCGGCGGGTAGAGGAAGTAGGCGTAGCCGCGCTCGCGGCCGCGACCCACCCGGCCGCGCAGCTGGTGCAGCTGGGACAGGCCGAAGTTGTCGCCGCGCTCCACGATCAGGGTGTTGGCGTTGGAGATGTCGATGCCGGACTCCACGATCGTCGTGGACACCAGCACGTCGAACTTCTTCTCCCAGAAGTCGACGACGACCTGCTCCAGCGCCTGTTCCGACATCTGGCCGTGGGCCGTGGCGATGCGCGCCTCGGGGACGATCTCGCGCAGCCGGGCCGCCGCGCGGTCGATCGACTCGACGCGGTTGTGGATGTAGAAGACCTGGCCCTCGCGCAGCAGCTCACGGCGGATCGCGGCGCCGATCTGCTTCTCCTCGTAGGGGCCGACGAAGGTGAGCACCGGGTGGCGCTCCTCCGGCGGGGTGGTGATCGTCGACATCTCGCGGATGCCGGTGACCGCCATCTCCAGGGTCCGGGGGATGGGTGTCGCGGACATCGTCAGCACGTCGACGTTCGCGCGGAGCTTCTTCAGCTGCTCCTTGTGCTCGACGCCGAAGCGCTGCTCCTCGTCGACGATGACCAGGCCCAGGTCCTTGAACTTCGTCTCGGACGAGAACAGGCGGTGGGTGCCGATGACGATGTCGACCGAGCCCTCGCGCAGCCCCTCCACGACCGCCTTGGCCTCGGTGTCGGTCTGGAAGCGGGACAGCGCCTTCACGTTCACCGGGAACTGCGCGTACCGCTCGCTGAAGGTGCCGAAGTGCTGCTGCACCAGCAGGGTCGTGGGCACCAGGACGGCGACCTGCTTGCCGTCCTGGACGGCCTTGAAAGCGGCGCGGACCGCGATCTCGGTCTTGCCGTAGCCGACGTCGCCGCAGATCAGACGGTCCATCGGAACCGTCTTCTCCATGTCCTCCTTGACCTCGGCGATGGTGGTGAGCTGGTCGGGCGTCTCCGCGTAGGGGAAGGCGTCCTCCAGTTCGCGCTGCCAGGGGGTGTCCGCCCCGAAGGCGTGCCCGGGGGCGGCCATGCGCGCGCTGTAGAGCTTGATGAGGTCGGCCGCGATCTCCTTGACGGCCTTCTTCGCGCGGGCCTTGGTCTTCGTCCAGTCGGCGCCGCCGAGGCGGTGCAGGGTGGGGGCCTCACCGCCGACGTACTTGGTGATCTGCTCCAGCTGGTCGGTGGGGATGTACAGGCGGTCGCCCGGCTGGCCTCGCTTGGCGGGGGCGTACTCGACGACCAGGTACTCGCGGGTGGCGCCCTGCACGGTGCGCTGCACCATCTCGATGTAGCGGCCCACGCCGTGCTGCTCGTGGACGATGTAGTCGCCCGGCTCCAGGGTGAGCGGGTCGATGGTCTTGCGGCGGCGGGCCGGCATGCGGGCGCCTTCGCGGCCGGACGCCTTCTGGCCCGACAGGTCCGTCTCGGTCAGGACGGCGAGTCCGAGGGCCGGGTCGACGAAGCCGTGGTCGATCGAGCCGCACGCCACGTGCACGACGGACGGGGAGATCTCGGCGAGGTCGGAGTCGAGGCGGGCGGCGATGCCCTCGCCGCCCAGCACCTCGACGGTACGGGCCGCCGGGCCGTGGCCCTCGGTGACGAAGACCGTCCGCCAGCCGTCGGCGAGCCAGCCCTTGGTGTCGGCGAGGGCCTTGGCGGTGTCGCCGCGGTAGGTCTCCGGGGCGTGCATGCCGAGCTTCAGGGTGTCCGCGTCCAGCTCTTCGTCCGCGGCGAACGGCGACACCGACCACCACATCATGTCCAGCTCGCGGGCCCGGTCCCGGACGTCCGCGATGGACCACAAGGAGGCCGCCCCGACGTCGATGGGGGCCTCGCCGCCACCGGCGGTGGCCGCCCAGGAGGCCTGCAGGAACTCCTGCGAGGTGGCCACGAGGTCCGACGCGCGCGTGCGCACCCGCTCCGGGTCGCACACCACTGCCATGGCGCCCTTGGGCAGCACGTCGAGCAGCAGCTCCATGTCGTCGACGAGGACCGGTGCGAGGGACTCCATGCCCTCGACGGCGATGCCCTCGGCGATCTTGCCGAGCAGTTCACCGAGCTCGGGGTGCTGTTCGGCCAGGGCACGCGCGCGGGTGCGGACGTCCTCGGTGAGCAGCAGCTCACGGCACGGCGGCGCCCACAGGCCGTGCTCGGCGACTTCGAGGGAGCGCTGGTCGGCGACCTTGAAGTAGCGGATCTCCTCGACGTCGTCGCCCCAGAACTCGACGCGCAGGGGGTGCTCCTCGGTGGGCGGGAACACGTCCAGGATGCCGCCGCGCACGGCGAACTCGCCGCGCTTCTCGACGAGCTCCACGCGCGCGTAGGCGGCTGCCGCGAGGGCTTCGACGATCTCACCGAGGTCCGTGCTCTGCCCGGTTCTCAGGGAGACCGGCTCCAGGTCGCCGAGGCCCTTGACCTGCGGCTGGAGCACGGACCGGACGGGCGCCACGACGACCGAGACGGGGCCGGTCTCGGGATCGTCGGGGCGGGGGTGGGCCAGGCGGCGCAGCACGGCCAGGCGGCGGCCGACGGTGTCGCTGCGGGGGCTGAGCCGCTCGTGCGGGAGTGTCTCCCAGGACGGGTACTCCACGACCCCCTCGGCCGGGAGCAGGGAGCGCAGGGCCGCGGCCAGGTCCTCCGCCTCACGGCCCGTCGCCGTGACCGCCAGCACCGGGCGGCCCGTCTCACGGGCCAGGGCGGCGACTGCGAAGGGCCGGGCGGCAGGGGGGCCGACCAGGTCGACGTGCATGCGGTTGCCGTCTGCGGCCGCCCTGATCGCTTCCGCGAGGGCGGCGTCCTTGACTACGGCGTCGAGCAGACCGTGCAGGCTCATTCGGGGCTTTCCGTCCAGGGGGTGGGCAACACCACGGGCCCGACGCGCGCCGCGGGCCGGGGGGTCTCCAGCGTACGACGACGCGCGCCCGTACGGCGGGCCTGTGGACAACGCCCCCGCGCCGCCGGGCCTTCCGGCTGGGCGGCACCCGCCGCCTCACCCCGGAGTGCATCACCCCGCAGAACGCCTCCCCTGCCCCCGGACAACCACCGAGCCCGCCCCGGAAGCGATGCCTCCGGGGCGGGCTCATCCTCCGCAACCCCCGTGTGCGGTGGTTCTCGCGCGGCGGGCGGCTACTCCGTCGCGATCGCGTTCAGGACGTTCATCCGGCCTGCCCGGAACGCCGGGACCAGTGCCGCGAACAGGCCCACGAACGCCGAGCTGATGAAGACGCCGATGATCGTCGGCCAGGGGATGTCGAGGACCATCAGGCCCTCCAGGGCGAGCAGCTGCTGTGCCGTGGCGCCCCAGCCCATGCCCAGTCCGAGGCCCAGCAGGGCGCCGAAGAGGGCGATGACGACCGATTCCATGCGGATCATGCGGCGCAGCTGGCGGCGGGACAGGCCGATCGCCCGCATCAGGCCGATCTCGCGGGTGCGCTCCACCACCGACAGGGCCAGGGTGTTCACCACGCCCAGGATGGCGACGATGATCGCCAGGGCCAGCAGGCCGTAGATCATGTTGAGCAGCTGGCCGATCTGGTCCTTCAGGGCGTCCTTGTAGTCGGTCTGGTCACGCACCTTGTACTGCGGGTAGTCGTGCAGCGCCGACTTCAGGGACGTGTAGGCGGCGTCCTGCTGCCCCTCCTTGGCGCTGGCGAAGACCAGCGAGTCCAGCGGCATCTTGTCGGCCGGGACGTACTTGGCCATCGTCGAGATGGACGTGTACATCGCGCCCGCGTCGATCACGACGTCGCTGCTGGTGATCGCCCGGACCGTCAGGTCGGCCGGGGAGCCGCCCTTGAAGGCGACCTTGATCTTGGAGCCGAGCCGGATGCCGTGGTCCTCGGCGAACTTCTCGTGGACCGACATCGAGTCGGGCTTGTAGGCGTCGGGGAGCTTGCCGGCGACCGTCTCGGTGCGCAGGTCGGTCGCGTACGACGGGTCGGCCGCGGTGATCCTCGTGTCCTTGAGCGTCTTGCCGTCGGGGGTGGTGAAGTCGGCCGTGCCCGACTTGTACTGGGTGACCCGCTCGATGTCCGGCGCCGACTTGGCGGCCTTGACGGCCTGCGGGGTGACCAGCTCACCTCTGTCGGACTGGATGATGAAGTCGGCGCCGACGGTCTTGTCGAGCTGGTCGGTGGCGGACGCCACCATGGAGGAGCCGACCACGGACAGGCACGCCACCAGGGCGAGGCCGATCATCAGGGCGGCGCCCGTCGCGCCGGTGCGGCGCGGGTTGCGCAGGGCGTTGCGCTCGGCCATGCGGCCCACGGGGCCGAACATGCGGAGCAGCACCGCGCCCAGGACGCGGACCACGGCACCGGCCAGCAGCGGGCCGATGACGACGAAGCCGATCAGCGACAGCACGACGCCGAGGCCGAGCCACAGGGAGCCGTCCTTGGCCTTGTCGGCCGCCGACGCGAGGTACAGGGCGAAGCCGCCGGCGCCGGTGAGGAGAGTGCCGATCGCGGCCCGGATCCAGCCGGCCTTGGCGTCGGCGGGGACTCCCGCGTCGCGCAGGGCGGCCATCGGGGAGATCTTGCCGGCGCGCCGGGCGGGCAGGTAGGCGGCCAGGACGGTGACCACCACGCCGAGGACGAGGCCGACCACAGGGGTCGTCCAGGCCACTGTGAGGTCGTCGGTGGACAGTCCCATGCCCATCCGGCCCATGAACTTCATCAGGCCGATGGCGAGGCCGACGCCCGCCCCGACGCCGAGCACCGATCCGACCACGCCGAGCAGCAGCGCCTCGGCCAGCACGGAGCGGTTGACCTGCTTGCGCGAGGAGCCGATGGCCCGCATCAGGCCGATCTCCCGGGTGCGCTGGGCGACCAGCATGGAGAAGGTGTTGATGATCAGGAAGATGCCGACGAGGAAGGCGATCCCGGCGAAGCCGAGCATCGCGTACTTCATGACGTTCATGAAGCCCGCGACGTCCTTCTGGTTGGCGTCGGCGGTCTCCTTGGCCGTCTTCACCTGGAAGTCGCCGCCGAGTTCGGCCGTGACGTTCTTCTTCAGCCGGTCGTCGCTGACGCCGGCTGCCGCGGTGACGTTGACGTTGGTGTAGACGTCGCTCTCGCCGACCAGGGCCTGCTGGGCGGTCCTGGTGTCGAGGTAGAAGATCGCGGCGCCGGGATTGGTGACGGTGAAGTCGGCGATACCGGAGATCTTCGCGGTGTGGGTGCCGACCGCGCTGATCACGCCGATCTCGTCGCCGAGCTTCAGGTCGTGCTTGTCGGCGGTGTCGGCGTCGACCATGATCTGGTCGGCTTCCTTGGGGGCCGCACCGGAGGTGATCTTCATGGTGCGGGCCTCGTTGGCGTTCCAGCCGCCGACGACGGTCGGGGCGCCGCTGGAGGGCGACAGGCTGTCCTTGTCGGCGTCGACGACGGTCACCGAGGTGGAGAACACCGCGCCCTCGGCGGACTTCACGCCCTGCGCCTTGCGGACCTCGCCCAGCACGGAGGCCGGCATGACCGGCGGCTTGCCGTTGTCCGCGGTCGTCTCACCGCTGTCGGAGGCGCCCTTGGCGCTCACCGTCACGTCGGAGGAGGTGGCCGCGAAGAGCTTGTCGAACGTGGTCGACATGGTGTCCGTGAAGACGAGCGTGCCGCAGACGAAGCCGACCGACAGCAGGACGGCGATCGCGGAGAGCGCCATCCTCCCCTTGTGCGCGAGGAAGTTGCGCATCGAGGTCTTCATGACGGTCATGACGTGCGCCCCCGGGCGTCGAAGTCCTTCATGCGGTCGAGGACGGCTTCCGCGGTCGGCTTGAACATCTCGTCGACGATGCGGCCGTCGGCGAGGTAAAGGACCCGGTCCGCGTAACTGGCCGCCACCGGGTCGTGGGTGACCATCACGATGGTCTGGCCCAGCTCGTCGACGGACCGGCGCAGGAAGCCGAGGACCTCGGCGCCGGCGCGGGAGTCGAGGTTTCCGGTCGGCTCGTCCCCGAAGATGATCTCGGGCCGGGCGGCGAGCGCCCGCGCCACGGCGACGCGCTGCTGCTGACCGCCGGACAGCTGGGTGGGCCGGTGCTTGAGGCGGTCGGCGAGCCCGACGGTCTCCACGACCCGCGTCAGCCACTCCTTGTCCGGCTTGCGGCCCGCGATGTCCATGGGCAGCGTGATGTTCTCGATCGCGTTCAGCGTCGGCAGCAGGTTGAACGCCTGGAAGATGAACCCGATCCGGTCCCGGCGCAGCCGTGTGAGCTTCTTGTCCTTCAGCCCGGTGATCTCGGTCTCGTCGAGATAGATCTGGCCGCCCGTCACGGTGTCGAGGCCGGCGAGGCAGTGCATGAGGGTGGACTTGCCGGACCCCGAGGGGCCCATGATCGCGGTGAACTGGCCGCGTGCGATGTCCACGTCGACGTGATCGAGGGCGACGACCCGGGTCTCTCCGGATCCGTACGCCTTCACGACCTGCCGCGCCCGCGCGGCAACGGCCGTACGCCCTCCAGTACCCCCGTGCCTGGGAATGGTCACAGCCGAAGTCACGGTATGTCTCCTATGTCGGTCAGCAAATGGTGAAGGCGGTCGCCCGGCCGACAGCCGCTGTGCGCGGTGCCGGTTCAGGAATCCGTCCGACGCGTTTCAGTCTCGCGGCGGGAAGAGGTCGTGCGCCCTGGTGTTCAGCGCAGTCTTCTGCTGGGGAAAACCCCACCCCCGCCGGTGTTCCGTACCGCCCCCCGACGGCGTAAAGCCAGGTTAAGGAAGGCCCCCCGGCCCTCTCGTCCTCCGTCGGTACGAACCCTCCCCAGGTCGTAGTACGGAGGTACCCCTAGGGGCACTCCACCGGAGGGTGGAGGCCGCCTCAGGGTTGGCTCCACCCGCCGGCCCACTCAGGCTCCACCCTCCCGCTGCGTCCGGGTCAAGTGGGAAGCTGTCCGCGACAGATAGCTGCAAGGGGCAAGCATTCGACGGGACCCGTCACGCGGGCGCGGGCGGGGCGAGGGAGAGGCACCGGGGTGGGCAGCACCAGTTCCGCGGCGCGTGAGGCCGCAGGTCCCGCCGCGACCGGCCGGCGCGGAGCCGTCGTCGCGGCGTTGATGCTCTCGATGGCGCTGGCGGCGCTCGACGCGACCATCGTCTCGACCGCCGTCCCGCAGATCGTCGGGGACCTCGGCGGCTTCTCCGTCTTCTCCTGGCTGTTCTCCGGCTATCTGCTGGCGGTGACCGTCACCCTGCCCGTGTACGGCAAGCTCTCCGACACCTTCGGCCGCAAACCGGTCCTCGTCACCGGCTCGGTGGTCTTCCTGTTCGGGTCCCTGCTGTGCGCGCTGGCGTGGAACATGGGGGCGCTCATCGCCTTCCGCGTCGTGCAGGGCCTGGGCGGCGGCGCACTGCAGGGCACGGTGCAGACCCTCGCCGCCGACCTGTACCCGCTGAAGGACCGCCCCAGGATCCAGTCGAAGCTTTCCACGGTGTGGGCGGTGTCAGCGGTCGCCGGCCCGGGCCTGGGCGGGGTGCTCGCCGCGTACGCGGACTGGCGGTGGATCTTCCTGATCAATCTGCCGATCGGCGCGGTCGCGTTGTGGCTGATCGTCCGTCACCTCCACGAGCCGGAGCGGGAAACCACCGCGCACGCGCGCGTGGACTGGGCGGGCGCGCTCGCGGTGTTCGCCTGCGGCGGCGTTCTGCTCACCGCACTGGTGCAGGGCGGGGTGGCGTGGCCGTGGCTGTCGGCGCCCTCCCTGGCGCTGTTCGGAGCTGGACTCGCCCTGGTCGCGGTCGTGGTGCTGGTGGAGCGCCGGGCGGCGGAACCGATCATCCCGGGCTGGGTGTGGCGGCGCCGTACGATCGCCGCGGTCAATCTGGCCCTGGGCGCACTGGGGCTGCTGATGGTCGCGCCGTCGGTCTTCCTGCCCACCTACGCCCAGTCGGTGCTGGGCCTCGCGCCCGTGGCCGCCGGATTCGTCCTGTCCGTATGGACGTTGAGCTGGCCGGTGTCGGCGGCGCTGAGCCAGCACGTGTACCGCAGGATCGGCTTCCGCAACACGGCGATGCTGGGCATCGGCACGGCCGCGCTGATCCTGTTCGCGTTCCCCTTCCTGCCCTACCCCGGGCGGGCGTGGCAGCCGACGCTGCTGATGCTGCTGCTCGGCGCCGCGCTGGGCCTGTTCCAGCTGCCGCTGATCGTCGGGGTGCAGTCGACGGTGGGATGGGCGGAGCGCGGCACGACGACCGCGTCCGTGCTGTTCTGCCGCCAGACCGGCCAGACGATCGGCGCGGCGGTGTTCGGCGCCGTCGCCAACGGGGTGCTGGCCGCCCGGCTCGGCGGTGCGGGCGACCTGGACTCGGTGACGCGGGCGCTCGACTCGGGCAGCGCGCCGGAGGCGACCCGGCGGGCGATCGCCGAGGCGGTGCACGCGGTCTACCTGGGGGCGGCGTGCGCGGCGGCCCTGGCGTTCCTGGTGCTGCTGTTCCTCGCGCCCCGGAAATTCCCGGTGCTGACGGACTGAGCCTTCCGTATCCTCCCCCCATGGTGACCTTGGAGCCCCTGCGGGCGGATCACGCGGACGCGCTGCTGGCCTTCGAGCGGGAGAACCGGACGTACTTCGCCCGCACGGTGCCGGACCGCGGGGACGCCTTCTTCACGGCGGAGGGGTTCGCCGCACGACTCCGGGCGCTCCTCGACGAGCAGGAGGCACGCGTGTGCCGCTTTCATGTGGTCCTCGGGGAGGACGGCGAGCTGATCGGCCGGGTGAACCTGATGGACCTGGTGGACGGCAGCGCCGAACTCGGTTACCGCATCGGCGAACAGGCCGCCGGCCGGGGCGTGGCGACGGCTGCGGTCACGCAGGTGTGCCGACTGGCCGCCACCGACTACGCCCTGACGTCCCTGACCGCGGTCACGACCCTGGACAACCCGGCCTCCATGAGGGTCCTGGCCCGCAGCGGCTTCACCCGGGTGGAGAACACGACGGTGGACGGACGGCCGGGGGTCCGCTACCAGCGCCGGCTCCTCGACGCCACACCCGACCGCCCTCAGGACGACCGCCCTCAGGACGCGACCCTGAGCGAAGGACGCGCACGTGCAGGCCGGCCGGAGGGCGCGTCGGCGTCAACTTCACTCTGATCGCGGGCCGTTCGGTTCCGCACCGCGTCGAGCGGCGACCGGCCTTCCGGGCGACGCTCGACCACCGCACCGACATACCGGCGTCCGTGGCGCTGATCCGCCTCGCGTGAGGCACCGGGAACCGCGAGAAGACCGGGTTGACGCGAGTACCACTCGAGGTCGGAAAGGTAAGCGCATACCGACCGATCAGTCTGTCGAAACCCTCGCGCTGGACCCCTGCTCCGAAGTAGCGTGCGTGGCTCCCGCCCCCCTCCTCCCTGCGGCCCGCCGCACCGGATCCCACCCTCGCAAGGAGCACCGGGATGTCCTACGACCCATTCCCGTCCCACCCATACCGACCACCCGGTCCGCCCTCGCCCCACCCATACCGACCACCCGGTCCGCCCTCGCCCCACCCATACCGACCACCCGGTCCGCCCTCGCCCCCTCCCCAGCCCTCGCCCTCGCCCTATGACCCGTACACCTACGACACCTACCCGTGGGCCACGCAGGAGGCGCCCGAACCGGCCGGACGGCGTCCCCAGCGCCACGCCGCGCTCGGACACCACAGCGACCTGCGGGTCCTGCGCAGCGCCTACCGCTGGCAGCGGCGCGTGGCCACGCTCACGGCGCTCGGTTACTTCACCCTCTTCCTGCTCCTGTCGGCGTTCGCGCCGTCGTTCATGACGAGCACCGTCACCGACGGCCTGCCCACCGGACTGCTGCTCGCGCTCATCCAGGTCCCCGTGACCTGGCTGGCGATCGCCCTGTACGAGCAGACGGCCCGCCGCCGCGTCGACCCGATCGCGGACCGGATACGCAAGCTGGCCGAGCTGGACGCGAAGCGGGAGGGGGACCGATGACCACCGATTTCAGCGGTAACGCCCAGACGATGTCCCTGGTCGGCTTCTCCGCCGTCGCCACGATCACGCTGCTGCTGTGCGTGATGACCGGCCCGGACCGGGACGACCTGGACGAGTTCTACACCGGCTACAGCTCCCTGTCGCCCATGCGTAACGGCCTGGCGATCGCCGGCGACTACATCTCCGCCGCGACCGTCCTCGGCACAGGCGGCGTCATCGCGCTGTTCGGCTACGACGGGGTGGTGCTGGCGCTGAGTACGGCCCTGTCGCTGATGCTGCTGATGTTCCTGCTGGCCGAACCGCTGCGCAACGCGGGGCGGTTCACCATGGGCGACGCGCTGACCCGGCGCATGCCCGGACGCGGTGTCCGCATCGCGGCGTGCGCGGTGACGCTGGCGGCGCTGCTGCCGCTGATGCTCGTGCAGTTGGCGGGGACCGGGCAGCTGATGGCGTTCATCCTCGGCTTCTCCGGCGAGTCACTGCAGACGGGCTGCATCATCGGCGTGGGCGCGCTGATGATCAGCTACGCGGCGATCGGCGGCATGAAGGGCACCGCCCTCATCCAGATCCTGAAGATCGTGATGCTGCTCGGCTCCGGCCTGGTGGTCGCGGCGCTGATCCTGAACCGGTTCGACTGGGACCCGGGAGCTCTGTTCAACGCTGCCGCACAGAACAGCGGAGTGGGCTCGGCGTTCCTCACCTCGGGCCTGGAGTTCGCCGGCGGCCCCAGCCCCGACCTCGACATGATCACCACGCAACTGACGGTCGTCCTCGGCGGCGGTGTGCTGCCGCACGTCACCATGCGCATGTACACGGCCTCCAGTGCCCGGCAGGTACGGCGCTCGATGTCCTGGGCAGTCTCGAGTGTGGCCCTGTTCGTGCTCGTCATCACGGTCGTCGGCGTCGGCGCGACCGCGCTGGTCGGACGGGAACTGATCGCGCAGGTCGACCCGCAGGGCAACACGGCGTACCTGCTGGGATCGCAGGCGGCGTTCGGAGCGGACGTGTCGGCGGCGGAGACGTTCCTGTTCACGACCGTCACCACGGCGGTCTTCCTCACGCTGCTCGCCTCCGTCGCCGGCATGATCCTGGCCTGCGCCAACTCCCTCGCGCACGACGTGTTCGCGGCCCGGGTGCAGGAGATGTCACCGCGCCGCGAGATGACCGTGGCGCGGCTGTCGGCCCTGGCCGTCGGTCTCCCGGCGATCCTGCTGGCCACCCAGGTCCAGCATCGCAGCCTCCAACCGCTGGTGACGGTGTCCTTCTGCCTGGGCGCCTCGGCCATCGCGCCCGCGCTGGTCTACAGCCTGTTCTGGCGCCGCTACACACGAACGGGCCTGCTCAGCACCCTCATCGGCGGCTCCCTGGCCGTCCTGCTGCTGATGCCGGGCACCAACCTGGTCTCCGGCTCACCGGTCTCGGCCTTCCCCGAGGCCGACTTCAACTGGTTCCCGTTCACCACCACCGGCCTGCTCTCCATACCCTTGGGCTTCGCCTGCGGCTGGCTGGGCACGATGGCCTCCGGCCACCGGCAGTCGGAGGAACAGCGCCATCAGTACGAGGCGGTGGAGGGCTGGATCCTGGCGGGCGCGGCCCGCGGGGACCACTGACACGGACGGCACGGCAGCCGACGCGGCATGCGGTGCCACCCGTTGGGCGGGGACCGGGCGGCGAACACGGCCGGTCCGACCGCCCCGGCCCCCGACGGCGCGTCACGCGACGACGCACAG
>NZ_JBVJSX010000004.1:145772-202276 GCF_055606225.1 Streptomyces sp. NPDC037100
ACGTAAGGGGCGCCCTGCGGGAGCGGGCCGGGCCGCGGACGCGGACTGCGGCCGCCGACGACGGGGGCTGCAGACCCGCGTCACGCGACGACGCACAGGGCGCCCTGCGGGAGCGGGCCGGGCCGCGGACGCGGACTGCGGCCGCCGACGACGGGGGCTGCAGACCCGCGTCACGCGACGACGCACAGGGCGCGCTGCGGGAGCGGGCCGGGCCGCGGACGCGGACTGCGGCCGCGGATGACGGGGGCTGCAGGCCGAACTGCGGAACCGGCACTGGCGACGTGGGCTGGGGGCGCTGCGTACGACCGGCAGTCCGGCGGCGCCGCCGCCCCTCCACCGGTCGCCGGCATCACTCCGCCGCCACGCGCCCCGCCCAGTCCGTCAAGCTGGTGTGGACGTGGTCGATGTGGGCCCGGACCTCGTCTCGTTGCTCGGCGTGTTCGCTCAGGAGCCGGTCCGTTTCCTCCTCCACGGTCTCCTCGTGCTCGCGGGCCCGGGCGACCAACTCCGCCACGTGGGCCTGGGCTTCGTCCTCCAGGTCGTGGGCGGCTGCTTCCGCGTCGGCGAAGGCCTGCTCGGCCTCGCACAACGCGTCCCGGGCGGCCGTCATCGCCTGCTCGTAGTCGGCGTCGAGTGCGGCACCCCTGGCGTCCTCCGCCCGTTCCGTCTCCGCCCACCGTTCGGCACGCTCCTTGTCCTGCTCGGCCAGCAACCCGGCAGCGCGCTGCTGCGTCTCGTGCAACGCGGCCAGCGCCTCGCCCCACTCCTCCTGCGCCTCCCGACGGGCCGCGCCCAAGATCTCGTCGGCCTCGGCGTGCGCGGCGAGCAGCCGCTGCCGGACGCGTTCGTCGGCATCGGCGCGTACGGCATCGGCGTGCGTCTGGGCGGACTCGCGCACCTCGGCCGCGGACGCCCGCGCCCCGTCCAGGATGTGCAGCGCCTCGACCCGTGCCCCCTCCCGTACGGACGCTGCCTCCTGTCCGGCGAGTTCGAAGAGCCGCCGAGCCCGCTCGCCCAGCGTCTCGTAGTCCTGCGGGGCCAGTCGGTCCACGGCCTCGCGCAGCCGCCCCAGTTCCTCGTCCATCTGCCGGGCGAGCACCGTCAGCCGGGCTGCCCTCTCCCAGGCCGCGTCCCGGTCCGCGGAGAGGGCCTCGGCGTACTGGTCGACCTGCTCGGGACGGTAGCCGCGCCCCCGCACGGCCGTGAAGCCGTGCGGTGACACCGTCGCGCCGCTCATCCGGACCCCTCTCCACCACACCGATGTGACGTCGCGCTAGAAATGGGATGATTTCGCGCACATCTTGGTGGATCAGACGGAAGCATGCATAACGCGACACTCCGCACGGAGGTCACGGAACCACGGCCGGGCCGTACACCCGTCAGCCCCACGTGGTGCCCGCGGGCTCCTGGATGGTCGTGTTGACGCGGTTGAACATGTTGGTGACCGCGACGGTGAGGATCAGCGCCGAGAGTTCCTTCTCGTCGAAGTGGTCGGCCACCTCGTCCCACAGCGCGTCCGGGACCGACTCCCCCGAGAGGTCGGAAAGCCTCGTCATCGCCTCCGCCAGCTTCAGCGCGGCCCGCTCGGCGTCCGAGAAGAAGGGCGCGTGCCGCCAGGCGGCGACGGCCGCGATGCGCTCCTCGCTCACCCCGTTCTTGCGGAGATTGGCGACGTGACCGTGCACGCAGGCCCCGCAGCCGTTGATCTGACTGGCGCGCAGCCCGACGATCTCCGCCACGTCCTGCGCCAGACCGCCCTCGCCGATCGCCTGGAAGAGGGTGCCGATGCCCTTCATCGCGCCGGAAAGGACATACGCCGGGTTCGTCATCCGTGCCTGCATGATCTCTGCCTCCTGAGTCCGCGGTGCGTCGCTGTCACTGCACTGACGGAACGGCGGAGGGAGGTGTGACAGCCCGGCGCGAGAATTCCTCACCCGCGGGCACGAAAGAGCCGGGTTCGGTCGCGCGAGCGACCGAACCCGGCTCCGTACGGCACATCAGCGGGGACGCGTCACAGCAGTCCGTCCCACATCTGCTCCAGCAGGACCGACCACCAGCTCTCCGGCGAGCCCAGCGCCGCCGGGTCGAGCGCGGCCAGCTGGGCCTGGAAGTCGACGGTCCAGCGGCCCGCCTGCTCCTGGTTCAGCCCGAACCGCAGCCGCCACATCCGCCCCAGCAGCGCAAGGCAGCGCGCGAACTCCGGCAGCCCGGTGTTCACGAACTGCGGCGGCACCGGCGCCCCGCCCGGCCCGGCCTCCACCGGCACGGCGACGATGTTCGCCGTGCCGTACTGCACGCAGATCGCCTTGCCGAAGTCGCTGCCCATCACCAGATAGGAACCCGCGTCCGAGGCCGGCTGCACACCGCGCTCGGCCGCCAGCTCGGCCAGCGTCGGAACGGGCCGTCCCGGCTGCGCCTGCGCCCAGAAGAACGGGCCCATGTCCATCGGCAGTCCGGCCGCCACCAGCGTGTGCGCCACGATCGGCGGCACACCCTGCCGCGACACGGCGGCCTGCTCGAACCGGAACACCCCCGGCCCGAACGCGGCCCCGAGCTCCTGCCCGATGG
Organism: Streptomyces sp. NPDC037100; assembly: GCF_055606225.1. NCBI lineage: Bacteria > Bacillati > Actinomycetota > Actinomycetes > Kitasatosporales > Streptomycetaceae > Streptomyces > Streptomyces sp. NPDC037100. The sequence continues at coordinate 148,341 of NZ_JBVJSX010000004.1, forward strand.
CCTCCGGCGGAATCGGCGGTGCCGGCTGCACCGGCGGCAGCGGGGCACGCACCGGGGCCGGACGCGCCGGGCCGTCCGCCACCTGGTGCAACTCGCCCTGATGGGCCAGCAGCTGCTGCATGCCCTGCTGCCGGCTCGCGTGGTCCGTGCCGTAGGGCGCGATGCTCGTGATCCGCGCCTGCGGCCACTGCTCCCGGATCATCCGCGCGCAGTACGCACCGGGCAGCTCGCACGACTCCAGCTCGGTGTGCAGCTCCAGCACCTGGTCCGGGGGCACGTTCATGGCCCGCAGCTCGTGGAAGATCTGCCACTCCGGGTGCGGCGTACCCGGCGCCGAACGCCGAATCAGCTGCTGCTCGGAACCGTCCTGCGCGCGGTAGCGCAGCACGGCCTGGTAGCCGGGGCCGACGGTCGGCTGCCCGGTGGGCTGCTGCGGATAGCCGTACGCCGACGGCTGCCCGGGCCCGGGCCGGCCGGGCGGCGGCATCGCACCCGGAGGCACGGCACCCGGAGGCACGGCACCCGGAGGCATGCCACCGGGCGGCACCGCGCCCGGCATCCCCGGTACCGGCTGCGCACCGGGCGTGCCAGGGGCGCCCGGGGCAGCACCCGGGGCGGCCGGTGGTGCGCCGGGGGCCTGCGGCGGCGGGGGCACGCCGGGCCCGCCCGCCGGGGGCGCGGCCAGCATGGTCTCCGCGTGATGCACGGGCCCCGGACCGCCGGGCGGTGCAGCGCCCGGGGCACCCGGAGGCCGCGGAATGCCAGGCGCACCAGGCGGGGCGGGAGCGCCCGGAGGCTGGGGCGCGCCGGGAGCTCCCGGCGGTCCCGGCGGCTGCGGCGCGCCCGGGCCCATCCGGCCGGGGTCGGCGAGCACCGTGGCGGCGTGGTGGACACCGCCGGGTGGCGTACCGCCCGGGGCGCCCGGAGGCTGCGGCGCGCCCGGAGGGCCGGGCGGGTTCGGAGGACCGGGCGGGTTCGGCGCACCGGGCGGGTTCGGCGCACCGGGCGGGTTCGGCGCACCGGGAGCGCCAGGAGCACCCGGGCCCGCGTGCGGAACGCCGGGCGCACCCGGAACGCCGGGGGCACCGGGCGGCGGCATCGGCACGCCCGTACCCGAAGAGTCCCCGGCCCCACCCGGGCCGTCGGGCCCGAGCGCCGACACCATCTGCGTGGGGACGTACCCGCCCGCGGGAGTGCCCGACGCCCCGGGCCCCGACAGCGGCGTACCGCCCCGCTGAGCACCGGGCGTCCCCGGGGCACCCGGCGGGGGCGGAGTGGAAGGACCCGCACCCCGGCGCCCGGGCGGCGGAGCCGCTTTGCTGGTCACGGCGTCGGCGATGTCCCCGGCATTCGCAGCGGCCCCCGGCCCGGCCGCCGGCCGCGGCAGACCGGCGGGACCAGGACCAGCGGAACCAGGACCAGCGGGCCCAGGACCAGCGGACCCAGCAGGACCGGACCCGGCGGGGCCGGCCGCCCCCGCAGCGCCGACGGCCCCCTGCGGATACCCGTACGTCGCCCCACCCGGCGCAGCGGCCGGCGGCGGCGTACTCCCCGGCTGCTGCGGATACCCGTACGGCGCCCCACCCGGCACGGCGGCCGGCGGCGGCGTACTCCCCGGCTGCTGCGGATACCCGTACGGCTGTCCACCGGGCGCGGGCGGAGGCGTGCTGCCGTGCGGCACACCGCCGGGCGGCGTCCCCGCCACTCCCGGAGCACCTCCCGGCGCTGCCGGATAGCCGTACCCCGGGTCACCGGCTGCGGGCGTCGCCCCCGGGCCCTGCGCGTTCGGGTCGTCGACCGCCGGCGACAGCGCCGTCGGCGGAAGCCGGCTGCCACCCGACATCAGAGTCGTCTTGGCCTCGGGCATCGTCGACGGCGGCGGAACATCGCCGTCGGCCTCGCTCAGCGGCGGCGCGAAGACCGTCGCCGGCAGCGGCACGGAACGGTCGTCACCCGCGTCCGCGGTGGTGTCCGTACCGGCCCAGGGCGTCGCCCCCTCCGGCACACCCGGCGCCGCCGGAGCCCCGGGAGCACCCGCGTCGGCCCCGGAGTCCTCGCCCCCGGCCGCCGGCCACGACGCACCGCTCCCCGGCGCGGCGGGCGCACCCTGCGCAGGAGTCACAGCGCCCCCGACCGCCGAACCGGAACCGGAACCAGAACCAGAACCAGGACCGGCAGCAGAGCCGGAACCCGACTCCCCGGCAGCAGAAGCCGCCTGAGCCTCGGCACCCGCACCCGCACCCGCACTTCGCCGATCCGGAATCCCCAGCTTGTCCGCCGCGTCCTGCAACCACTCCGGCGGAGTCAGCAGGAACGACGTCTGGTTCAGATCCACCCGCGCCGCGGGCGCCGCCGGGGCCGACTCGTCCACCGCGTCCGGACCGCCGTACTCCTCCTCGTACCGGCGGATCACCTCGCCCACCGGCAACCCGGGCCACAACGTCGCCTCACCGCTGTCCCGCGCGATCACCAACCGCTGCGCACCGCCGTCCGAGCGCGGCCCGTCCGCCCGGTCCTCGGCCCACACCACGAACCCGAGATCGAACTCCCGCACCCGCACCTCACGATGCTGGTACGACGGCACATCCCCGTTGATCCACTCTTCGGCGCGCTCCTGCGCCTGCGCGAAGGTCACCATCGCCGACCTCACTCCCCCACAGCCGAGGACGACACCGCACCCACCGGCACCACACGCGCGAACCCGCCGTCCACCATCAGGTTCGCCACCGTCTCCAACTCCGGCGGATCGCCCGCCAGCCGCGACAGGAACACGTCGAAGTCGTCCCCGCACGGCAGCAACAACCGCTCCACCCGCTCCGCCGGCGGCACCGAGGGATCCACGTCCCGCGCGTCGTCGTACGCGCAGAACCACACCGAACCGATCCGCTCGCCCTTCACCTTCACGGCCAGCAACCCGCCCTGGACGAACGCGATCCCCAGATAGTCCTTGGTCAGATGGTCACGCAGACACTTGTTGACGTACACCAGGTCATTGACCGCCGCCTCGTCACGCACCGTGAAGAACGGCTGGTCCACCAGCAGCCCCAGCTCCGCGTCCAACGCGGCACCCACCGGCGCGCAGCCACCCGCAGCCTTCAGGAACGACCGGTACGCACCCGGCAACCGGTAGCCGAGGTCCTCCTCCACGCCCTGCACCTGCGACTCCGTCACCGCCACACCGGACTTCGGCAGCCCGAAGTGCGCCGGACGCGTCTCCTGCAGCGGCCGCGTGCCCCGCTTGGCATGGTCGACACCCGACGTCGCCACCCCGCCGTGATGCCGCAGCAGCGCCTTCACCTCGACCGGGACCAGCTCCAGCCGCCGCGTACCCACCACGTGGTGCCACGTCCAGCCGTGCGGCGTCGCCACCGCCGGCACCGTGTCCCACAGTTCGTGCCCGGACGCCGACAACGCCGTGTTCGCCGACACGTAGTCCGTCAGCCGCAACTCGTCGACGCCGAAACCCTCCGGCGGCTCCGCGATCTCCGCGGCCGCCCGAGCGTAAGCCGAGAAGTCGGGGTAACCGTGCTCGTCGACCCGTACCCCTCTCGGGTGACGTGCCGCCCGGACCGGATCCGGGAAATGCACGACCTGCCCGGCGTAGGCCGCGTTCGGCGGCGCGGCTTGCTGCCCGAGCCGACCTGTCGTCATGGCGGTTGCCCCCTGCGGCACTCTGTACGACCCGTATTGACCACCCTCGGTGCACTACGACCCGTATCGACTGTCACGTCTGCTGTCTCGACTTCTCTGCACTTCACCGCACGCGCCGACCTCACGGATCCCCCTTCCGGTTCACTGCATCGAACCCCGAACGGATCACCGCATCGCCCACGGTGCCGACAGCCTATGCGGTACGACGACACCGGTCACCGGCACCGGTCGGCACCCCCTCCGCCTCCGTGACCAGCCGTCACCCCACCGTGACGGCACAACCCGCTACGGGCGTGTCGCCGCGCCCCAGCTTCCGCACCAGCCGCGGCATTTGGCAGTCTGTGACCCCCGGGGGGATGCACGGAGGGGAAGACGATCATGAACGCGACGCAGACGGGACCACACACCGGCAGGTCCGCCGACCCACGAAACGGCGACCCCAGGGGCGGCAGCCGCGACACCGGCCCCCTGGCCGGCGACCCGCGAAACAGCGACCCGCGAAACGCCGACCCCCGAGGCGGCGACCCCAGACGCGGCGACCCCCGCATCGGCTGGAGCGCCACCGAAACCACCCACGCCCCCGCCCTCCGGCACCGCCGCGACGGCATCCTCCCCACCGTCGCCGCCGCCCTCTCCGTCCGCGGCGCCACCCTCACCGGCACCGCCGCCCGCGCCGACACACCCCCCGCCCTGCACCCCCTCGTCCAGGACTTCCTCGACACCCTCCCCAGCGCCCAACGCGACCGCTACACCGGCCGCTGCGCCGAAACCATCCTCATCTCCCGCCACATCGCCGCCGCCGACGCCGCCCGCAGCAAACGCGCCGCACGCAAACCCATGACCAACGGCGAAGCACGCAAAGCCCTCAAACAGGCCAAACTCACCGCCCGACGCATCCGCGAGGACGGCGACCCCCTCCACGGCAGCTTCGCCACCCCCTGCCGCGCCTGCACCGCGCTCAGCGCCCACTTCGGCGTCCGCATAGTCGACCCGGCGTCCCAGAACAACTGACGCGCCCCACCCCCCACACCGCACCGCCACCCAACAGGCGCGCCCACACACACCCGCGCCACCCCACGACCTCGACGAGACGAAGGGCAGATGCACACCGACCGCACCTCAACCACCCGCTTCGCCGTACCCGTCGACGCCGCCCTGCGCGCCGCCGGATGGCAACCCGGACGCTGGGACATCAAACAAGCCGAGATCTGGGCCGACGCCGTGCGCGACCACGCCTCCCCCGCAGGCCACCGCCACACCGTCTTCCCCGCCGCCGTCGAGGCCTGGGCCGAATTCGGCGGACTCCACATCACCCCCACCGGCCCCGGCCGCCAAGTCGCCCCCGCCACCCTCCACCTCGACCCACTGCACGGCCTCCACATGGCCCGCACCCTCGGCGACCTCGGCCGCGCCCTCGGCACCGACGTCTGCCCCCTCGGCGCCGAAACCGACAGCCAAGCCCTCCTCGCCATCGACACCGACGGCCGCGTCTACACCCTCGACCACACCGGCGACTGGTACCTCGGCACCGACATCGACCAAGCCCTCGCCACACTCATCACCGGCACCGCACCCCCACGCCTCACCACAGGCTGACCACCGGCCGACGCCGAGCGGAACGGGCTACGACGCCGGAATCACCGCCGACACCCGAAAACCCCCCGCAGCCGTCGGCCCGGACACGAACACCCCACCCAGCGCCGCCACCCGCTCCCTCATCCCCACCAACCCGTTCCCCCCGGACGGCAACCGCGCCGACGACGCCGCCTCCTCCGGCGGCTCGTTCTCCACCTGCATCGCGATCTCCGACACCCGATGCGCCAACCGCACATACGTCTTCGCCCCGGCCGCGTGCTTGTGGACGTTCGTCAACGCCTCCTGCACCACCCGATACGCCGTCTGCTCCACCAACGGCGCGTACGACCGCACATCCCCCTCCACCGACAACGCCACCACCATCCCCGCAGCAGCCGACTGCCCCACCAACTCCTCGATCTCCGCCAGACACGGACCGTCGTCGTCCGCCGCCCGCGAAGCCGCCGCAGCCGCAGCCACCCCCACCGCCGCCAACGGCACCGACGCCGCACGCCCACGCAGCCCGTCCCCACCACTGCGCAGCACCCCGAGCATCTCCCGCAGCTCCGTCAGCGCCTGCCGCCCCATGTCCCCCACCAACGCGGCGTTCCTGACAGCCTTCTCCGGGTCCTTCCGCGCCACCGCCTGCAGCGCCGCCGCATGCACCACCATCAGGCTCACCCGATGCGCGACCACATCGTGCATCTCCCGCGCGATCCGCGTCCGCTCCTCGCTCCGGGCCCACTCGGCCCGCTCCTCCGCCCGCTCCGCCAGCAACTGAAGCTCCCGCTCCAGACTGTCCGCCCGCTCCCGCAGGCTCTCCATCAGCCGCCGCCGCGCCCCCACATACAGACCCAGCAGCACCGGAGGCGCCGTGAACCCCAGCGACATCGTGATCGCCGCGAAGGGCACGAACCAGTCCCCTATGTCCAGGTCCCCCCGAGACATGTCCTGCTGCGTCTTCACGAACGTCACGATCAGCGTCCCCACCAGCGACATCCCCGCCAGCGAGGCGATGATCCGCCGGGGCAGCTCGGCCGCGGCCAGCGTGTACAGGCCGACGACGCCCATCAGGAAGCCCATCTCGGCCGGCGTGACGGCGATCGACACCAGCACCACGGCGATCGGCCACCGCCGCCGCACGAGCAGCACGGAACCGGCCAGCACCCCGAAGACGACCCCCGCCGCCACCGGGATCCCCGCGTCCCGGGCGAACGGGATCCCCTCCAGCGCGCACTCCAGCGCGGACACCACGGCCAGACTCACATCGAACACGGCACTGCGCCGCCTGGCCCACCACCACGGCCCTCCCCGGGCCGTCACATGGTCTTCCCCCGTCGCGGTCATGCCTCCCAGCCTACGGGCGGCCCCCGCCGGTTTTCCGTCGCATTTCCCGGACTGGCCTACACCACACTGCGTGACCCTTCGGCTGCGATACCACCCGATATCCCTCGAACTGCTGAATCGCACACCGTTCGACCCCGGAGGCCTCCATTCCGGCCGGACGGTATGCGTATGACACATGCGCCCGGCAAGTACGCCGACTTCGAGGGGCTGCGGGAGAAGGCGGTGGCACTTCGCCGCCAAGGCCTCAGCCTTCGCCAGATCCGCGACGAGCTGAAGATCTACAACAACGACATCCTCCACCAGTTGGTGAAGGGAGAACCGGCCCCGGCCTGGACGAAGCGCCCGAACGCAAAGGACGACCTACGGCAAAAGGCGAGGGACCTGCGGCTCCAGGGCTGGACGTACGACCGGATCGAGGCGGAACTGGGCTGCTCGAGGAGTTCGGTGTCGCTGTGGGTGCGGGATCTTCCGAAGCCCGAACCCCGCTACACGCCGGAGGAACAGCGGGCACTCATGCAAGCGGGCCTCGCCCGGCTCCGCGCCACGCAGGACGAAGAGCGCAAGCGCACCAAGGAAAGCGCAACACAGGAGGTGGGCGCCCTTACGGACAGGGAGCTGTTCCTGACAGGCGTCGCGCTGTACTGGGCCGAGGGCACCAAGAGCAAGCCCTACGACCGGCGCGAGAGGGCCGTCTTCGTCAACAGCGACCCGGGCGTGATCCGGGTCTACCTCGCCTGGCTCGACCTGCTGGGAGTGAGCCGGGAACGCCTGGGCTTCCGGGTGCTCATCCACGAATCGGCCGATGTGGACGCGGCCCACCGCCACTGGGCAGCCCTTGTGGGCGTCAACGCGTCGGCATTCGCCAAGCCCACGCTGAAGAAGCACAACCCCAAGACCGTCCGCAAGAACACCGGTCCCGACTACCACGGCTGCCTGGTCGTCTCGGTGGCCCGAAGTGCCGAGCTGTACAACCGCATCGAGGGCTGGTGGAGCGGCATCGTGGCCCATGCCGAGGCACGTCTCCGGTAAGGTCTGAGGCGCTGTCCCCCGTGGTGTAACTGGCAGCACACTGGTTTTTGGTACCAGCAGGACAAGGTTCGAATCCTTGCGGGGGAGCCCACAGAACACACCACCTCAGTTCGGGTCCTGACCCACACCCCCTCGGTCAGGACCCGCACCCATGCCCCCCACAAAACCCCCCGGTATCCTGCGGATGTCACCCCACCCCATCCACAGCCGAAGGGCATCCCGTGAGCGCCAACCGCCCGGCAGCCGTCGTCGTTCTCGCAGCGGGTGAGGGCACCCGTATGAAGTCGGCCACACCCAAGGTCCTGCACGAGCTCTGCGGTCGCAGTCTCGTGGGCCATGTGCTCGCCGCCGCAGGCGAGCTGAACCCCGAGCACCTGGTCGTCGTGGTCGGCCACGCCCGTGAGAAGGTCACCGCCCATCTCGGTGAGATCGCCCCGGACGTCCGTACCGCCGTACAGGCGGAGCAGAACGGCACCGGGCACGCCGTGCGGATGGGCCTGGAGGAGCTGGGCGGGGCCGTCGACGGGACGGTCGTCGTCGTGTGCGGTGACACGCCGCTGCTGACGGGCGCGACCCTGCAGGCCCTGGCGGCCACGCATTCCGCGGACGGCAACGCGGTCACCGTGCTGACCGCCGAGGTGCCGGACGCGACGGGGTACGGGCGGATCGTCCGGGACGACGCCACCGGGGCCGTCACGGCCATCGTCGAGCACAAGGACGCCACCGACGCCCAGCGGTCGATCCGTGAGATCAACTCGGGTGTGTTCGCGTTCGACGGGCAGCTGCTGGCGGACGCGCTGAAGAAGGTGCGGACGGACAACAGCCAGGGCGAGGAGTACCTGACCGATGTGCTCGGGATCCTGCGTGAGGCCGGGCACCGGGTGGGGGCGTCGGTGGCCGGTGACCACCGTGAGATCGCCGGGATCAACAACCGTGTGCAGCTGTCGGAGGCGCGGCGGATTCTGAACGACCGGTTGCTGAGCGAGGCGATGCTCGCCGGTGTGACCGTGATCGATCCGGCGACGACGTTCATCGACGTGACGGTCACGTTCGAGCAGGACGCCGTCGTCCACCCGGGCACGCAGCTGCACGGCAGGACGCATCTGGCGGAGGGTGCGGAGGTCGGGCCGAACTGCCGGCTGACCGACACCCGTGTGGGTGCGGGTGCGCGGGTGGACAACACGGTGGCCTCGGGTGCCGAGGTGGGTCCGGAGGCGACGGTGGGGCCGTTCGCGTATCTGCGTCCGGGGACGCGGTTGGGTGCGAAGGGCAAGATCGGGACGTACGTCGAGACGAAGAACGCGTCGATCGGGGACGGGACGAAGGTGCCGCACCTGTCGTACGTGGGGGACGCGACGATCGGTGAACAGACCAACATCGGTGCCGCGAGCGTGTTCGTGAACTACGACGGGCAGGAGAAGCACCACACGACCATCGGTTCGCATTGCCGGACGGGCTCGGACAACATGTTTGTGGCGCCTGTCACGGTGGGGGACGGTGCGTACACCGCTGCGGGGTCCGTGATCACGAAGGATGTGCCGGCGGGTTCGTTGGCCGTGGCCCGTGGTCAGCAGCGGAATATCGAGGGTTGGGTGGCTCGGAAGCGTCCGGGGAGCGCGGCTGCGAAGGCGGCTGAGGCGGCTTCCCGGGAGTCGGCCGGTGAGGGCTGACCGGAATCCGATGCCTCAAACACGGCGTACGGTGATAAGTGCATGCCCGCACCCCCACCAGCTGAGACGGCCTCCGGCAAGCCGGCTGCGAGGTCTCTCGACACCCAGCTGCGACACCTCTGAGGAGACAGTGCTGTGACCGGGATCAAGACGACCGGCGAGAAGAAGTTGATGTTCTTCTCCGGCCGCGCCCACCCCGAGCTTGCGGAGGAGGTCGCCCAACAGCTGGGTGTCGGGGTTGTCCCGACGAAGGCCTTCGACTTCGCCAACGGTGAGATCTATGTGCGTTATCAGGAGTCGGCGCGTGGTGCCGACTGCTTCTTGATCCAGAGCCACACGGCTCCGATCAACAAGTGGATCATGGAGCAGTTGATCATGATCGACGCGCTGAAGCGTGCGTCGGCCCGCTCCATCACGGTCATCGTGCCGTTCTACGGTTACGCGCGGCAGGACAAGAAGCACCGTGGACGTGAACCGATTTCGGCGCGTCTGATCGCGGACATGATGAAGACCGCGGGTGCGGACCGGATCCTGACCGTGGATCTGCACACGGACCAGATCCAGGGCTTCTTCGACGGTCCGGTGGACCACCTGTTCGCGCTGCCGCTGCTGGCGGACTACGTGGGGCGGAAGGTGGACCGCCAGAAGCTGACGGTCGTGTCGCCGGACGCGGGCCGGGTGCGGGTCGCGGACCGCTGGTGCGACCGGCTGGGCGCGCCGCTGGCGATCGTGCACAAGCGGCGTGACAAGGACGTCGCGAACCAGGTCACCGTCCACGAGGTCGTGGGTGAGGTGGAGGGTCGCGTGTGTGTGCTGGTGGACGACATGATCGACACCGGTGGGACGATCTGTGCCGCGGCGGACGCGTTGTTCGCGCACGGTGCGGAGGACGTGATCGTGACGGCGACGCACGGTGTGTTGTCGGGTCCGGCGGCCGACCGGTTGAAGAACTCGCGGGTGAGTGAGTTCGTGTTCACGGACACGCTGCCGACGCCGGGTGAGCTGGGCCGGGATCTGGACAAGATCTCGGTGCTGTCGATCGCGCCGACGATCGCGAGTGCGGTGCGTGAGGTGTTCGAGGACGGTTCGGTGACGAGCCTGTTCGACGAGCAGTAGGAGTCCCTGGTGGGGCTTGTGTAGATCGTTTTGGGTGCGGCCTTCCTTGCCGAGTAGACTGCTGAAGTTGCTCGGCGAGGGAGGCCGTTCCCGTTTCGGGACGCGGTTGTCCGTTATCGACGCGCTCTTCGTAGCAGGCCGTTCGTGGCCGGGTGACCACGTCCGTTCTGATTTCGAGGAGTGATTATGTCCGAGGTGAAGATCTCCGCCGCGACGCGCACCGAGTTCGGCAAGGGTGCCGCGCGCCGTATCCGTCGTGAAGACAAGGTTCCGGGTGTCCTGTACGGGCACGGTTCGGATCCGGTGCACCTGACCCTGCCGGGTCACGACCTGCTGATGGCGCTGCGTACGCCGAACGTGCTGATCGCGCTGGACATCGACGGCAAGACGAACGAGCTGGCGATTCCGAAGTCCGTGCAGCGTGACCCGCTGAAGGGCTTCCTGGAGCACGTGGATCTGCAGCTGGTCAAGCGTGGCGAGCAGGTCACGGTCGAGATCCCGGTGCACACCGAGGGCGAGCTGGCCCCGGGTGGCTTCCTGCTGGAGCACGTGCTGAACGCGCTGCCGGTCGAGGCCGAGGCGACCCACATCCCCGAGTCCGTGACCGTGTCCGTCGAGGGTCTGGCGGCGGGTGACTCCATCCTCGCGAAGGACATCGAGCTGCCGAAGGGCACCACGCTGACCGTCGAGGGCGACACCGTCGTGCTGCAGGTTCTGGCCGCGCAGGCCGAGGAGGCCCCGGAGGGCGAGGAGGCCGCTGAGGAAGAGGCCGCTGAGGCCTGATCCTCTGCGTCGTCGTTTCGTCGGCCGCTGTTCCCGTGCGGGGCAGCGGCCGACGCGTATGAAGGAGACATGGACGTGACGACCGATGCCGCCGCTCCCTGGCTGATCGTGGGGCTGGGCAATCCGGGGCCGGAGTACGCGGGGAACCGGCACAACGTGGGCTTCATGGTGGCCGATCTGCTGGCGGATCGGGTCGGGGGGAGGTTCAAGCGGGCCGGGCGTGCGCAGGCGCAGGTGGTCGAGGGGCGGATCGGGCCGCCGGGGCCGTTGAACCGGCGGGTGATTCTGGCGAAGCCGATGTCGTACATGAACTTGTCGGGCGGGCCGGTGAATGCCTTGCGGGACTTCTACAAGGTGCCGGTGGCGCATGTGGTGGCGGTTCATGACGAGTTGGACATCGACTACGGGGCGCTGCGGCTGAAGCTGGGGGGCGGGGACAACGGGCACAACGGGCTGAAGTCGATGACGAAGGCGTTCGGTGCGGAGTATCACCGGGTGCGGTTCGGGATCGGGCGGCCGCCGGGGCGGATGCCGGTGGCGGATTTCGTGCTGAGGGATTTCTCGTCGGCGGAGCGCAAGGAGCTGGACTACTTCGTGGACCGTGCGGCGGATGCGGTGGAGTGTCTGGTGATCGAGGGGTTGGAGCGGGCGCAAAGCTCGTACAACTCCTGACTTGTCGCCCACCGAGGTTGACGGGCCGTTCGGGCATGGCCAATGATCCCGGCCATGTCTGCCACTGCCCCTTCTTCGTCCCGGGTTTCGGCCGTCGTGCTGCGGTTCGGGCGGTTCGCGGCGATGGGCACGGTCGCGGTGCTGATCCTGATCGCGGGGGTGTGGGGGTCGTGGGGTACGGCGCAGCACGTGATGCTGACGAAGGGCCGGGAGCAGGGCACGGTCGAAGTGGCGCGGTGCGGGCCGGACATGTGCTGGGGCCGGTTCACGCCGTTGTCGGAGGGTTCGCAGCCGCGGGCGCGGGTGGTGCTGGAGAGGTCGGTCGCGGTGGAGCGGGGCCGGACCTACACGGTGGTTGTGAAGCCCGGCGGTGATGACGCGGTGCGTTCGGGTCCGGCGGGGGTTCTGTATGCGTGGGTTCCGTTGGGTGGTGCGTTGTTGCTGGCGTCGGTCGTGGTGGCGGGTGGTCTGCTGCGGACGCGGTTGGCGTGGGTGATGGCGTTGTCGGGGGTGGCGTTGTTGACGGCGGTGTTCGTAGCCGTTTGAGGGGTTGGGTCGTTCTCTTCTTCGTGGAGGGGCCTTCGCTTTCTGGTGGGGCGAGTGTTGTGCGTTCGTGATTGACGTGCTGCCCGTGAGGCTGGAAGCTGAGCCGCCCCCTCCACATCTTCTCGGTCACTTCTCGAAGATGGACTACCTGTTATGCGAACCCTCCCGCGCGTCGGCGCTGTCTGCGCTGCCGCTTCCGCGGTCCTCCTGCTCGCTCCGGCCGCCCACGCCACCCCGCCCGGTGACAACGGCACGGTGAAGATCCATGACGCCTCGACGGGTGAGGAGTTGCCCCGTAACGAGCCGCATGTGTGTGCCTTCTACCTGGACGCCTTCGGTTTCGACGGTGGTCAGAAGGTGGACTGGCGCATCGACGCGATCCCTCCGAGTGAGAACAAGGGGGAGACGGTGGAGTCCGGTGTGCTGACGCTGGGCGCCGAGGGTCACGGCCGGACCGAGGATCTGTCGCTGGCCGACGGGCATTACAAGTTGTTCTGGAAGTTCGAGGGTGAGAAGGGGTCCGCCAAGCACAAGGTGTTCTGGTCGGACTGTGAGGACGAGCAGGAGCCGGGTGGTTCGACGCCGTCGGGTTCGGCGTCCGCGTCGCCTTCGTCGGGGGCGTCCGGGACGCCGTCGGGTGAGCCGGGTGCGTCGGTGTCGCCGAGCGTGTCGGCCGGTGGGGGTGTGCCGGCGTCGCCGTCGGCGCAGGGTGGTGGCGACGGTGATCTCGCCGAGACGGGCAGCGGGGCGCCGGTGGGTGTGCTGTCGGGTGTGGCGGCGGCGCTGGTGGCGTGTGGTGGGTTCCTGGTGCTGCGGCGCCGGAGGGCCGGCCGCGGCTGATCTGGAAGGCACTGTGCCCCCGAGCCTGTACGGGCTCGGGGGCACGGTCGTGTCCGGGGTGGTTCAGCCGGTGTTGCGCAGGCCGGCTGCCACGCCGTTGACGGTGAGGAGGAGGGCGCGGGCGAGGAGCGGGTCGGGCTGTTCGCCGGCGGCGGCCGCGTCGCGCTGCCGCTTGAGCAGGGCGACCTGGAGGTAGGAGATGGGGTCGAGGTAGGCGTCGCGGATGGTGAAGGTCTGCTTCAGGACGGGTGCGGCGTCCAGCAGTTCGTCTTCGCCGGTGACGCGCAGGACTTCACGGACGGTGAGTTCGTGTTCGGCCTTGATGGTGTCGAAGACGTGCTTGAGCTCGTCGGGGACGAGGGTGTCGACGTAGTGCTGGGCGATCCGCAGGTCGGTCTTGGCGAGGGTCATCTCGACGTTGGAGATGAAGTTGCGGAAGAAGTGCCACTGTCCGTACATCTCGTCGAGGACGGTGTCCAGGCCTGCCTCGCGCAGTGCCTTCAGGCCGGAGCCGACGCCGAACCAGCCGGGCACGATCTGCCGTGACTGGGTCCAGCCGAACACCCACGGGATGGCGCGCAGGCCGTCGAGCGAGACGCCGGAGCCGGGGCGGCGGGAGGGCCGGGAGCCCAGGTGCAGGTCGGCGAGCTGGTCCACCGGCGTCGACGCGAGGAAGTACGTCGGCAGGTCGGGGTCCTCGACGAGGCGGCGGTAGGCGGCGTGGGCGGCGTCGGAGGCGACGTCCATGGCGGCGTCCCAGCGGGCGAGGGCCTCGTCGGACTGGCGGGGGGCGGTGTGCAGGGCGGATGCCTGGAGGGTGGCCGCGACGGTGAGTTCGAGGTTCTCCCGGGCCAGGGACGGGATGAGGTACTTGTCGGAGATGACCTCACCCTGTTCGGTGACCTTGATCTCGCCTTCGAGGGTGCCCCAGGGCTGGGCGAGGATGGCGTCGTGGGTGGGGCCGCCGCCGCGGCCGACGGTGCCGCCGCGGCCGTGGAAGAGGCGCAGGCGGACGCCGTAGCGGTGGGCGACGTCGCGCAGGCGGCGCTGGGCGCGGTGGATCTCCCACTGGCTGGTGGTGATGCCGCCGAACTTGGAGGAGTCGGAGTAGCCGAGCATGACCTCCTGGACGTCGCCCCGGAGCGCGACGAGGCGCCGGTAGGACGGGTCGGAGAGCATGTCCTCGAGGATGGTGTCGGCGGCCTTGAGCTCGTCGGTGGTCTCCAGCAGCGGCACGATGCCGATCTTGGCCCAGCCGGCGTGCAGGTCGATGAGTCCGGCTTCGCGCGCGAGGACGGCGGCGGCGAAGACGTCGTCGGCGCCCTGGCACATGGAGATGATGTAGGACTCGATGACTTCGGGTCCGAAGACTTCGAGGGCGCGCTTGACGGTGCCGAAGACGCCGAAGGTCTTCTCGCCGGGGGCGTCGACGGGTGCCGGGGTGGGGGCGAGGGGCCTGCGGGACCTGAGCTCCTTGGCGAGGAGCTTGGCGCGGTAGTCGCGGGGCATGTCGGCGTAGCGCCAGGATTCCTCGCCGAGCCGGTCGAAGAGCTGGCCGAGGGCGTGGTGGTGGGCGTCGGCGTGTTCGCGGACGTCCATGGTGGCGAGCTGGAGGCCGAAGGCGGCGAGGGTGCGGATGGTGCGGGCGAGGCGGCCGTCGGCGAAGAGGCCGCCGCGGTGCTCGCGCAGGGAGCGCTGGATGATCCGCAGGTCGTCGAGGAGTTCGCTGGTGCCGAGGTAGTCGCGGCCGTCGCGGTGGGCGGTGCCCTTGGCGAGGCGCTTCTTGGTGTTCTCCAGCTTCTGCCGGATGCAGGTGGCCTTGAGCCGGTAGGGCTCTTCGGCGTTGAGGCGCTTGTAGCGGGGGCTGATCTCGGGGAGGTTCTCCAGGTCGGCCTGGAGGGAGGTCAGGAGTTCCTCGGTGGCGCCGGCGTAGCGGATGGAGTTGGAGAGGAAGCCGCGGAGCTCGTCGATGGTCTCCAGGGCGTCGTTGATGCCGTGCTCGTGCTGGAGGATGAGGACGTCCCAGGTCACCTGGGGGGTGACGTTGGGGTTGCCGTCGCGGTCGCCGCCGATCCAGGTGCCGAAGGTGAGGGGGCGGGTGTCGTCGGGGAGCTTGACGCCGGCCCGCTCCAGTTCGGCGGTGAGGTCTTCCAGGACGTCGCCGACGGCGCCCGCGTGCAGCTCGTCCAGGTAGTAGATGGCGTTGCGGGCCTCGTCGGCGGGCTCGGGGCGCACCACGCGCAGTTCGTCGGTCTGCCAGACGAGGTCGATGTTCTCGGCGAGGCGGGTGTCCAGGCGGCGCCGGTCGGATTCGATGACCGGGGTCTCCAGGAGCGCGGCGATGCGGCGGAGCTTGTTGAGCACGGAGCGGCGTGCGGCCTCGGTGGGGTGGGCCGTGAAGACGGGCCGGACGTTGAGGTTGCGGACCGTCTCGCGCAGGTGTTCGGGGTCGGCGTCCTTGAGCCGGTCGGCCGTGCGGGCGAGGAGTCCGCCCTCGGCGGCGCGGCGGGCGCGCAGCTCGCGGCCGCGGTGGACCTGTTCGGTGACGTTGGCCAGGTGGAAGTAGGTGGAGAAGGCGCGGACCAGCTTGGCCGCGGTGTCGAGTTCGGTGCCGCGCAGCAGCTCTGCGGCGGCCTCGCCGTCCTCGCGGGTGAGGCGGCGGACCTTTTCGACGAGTTCCAGCAGCTCCGGGCCCTCTTGGCGGACGAGGGTCTCGCCGAGGAGGTCGCCCAGCCGGCGGATATCGGCTCGCAGCTCGCTGCTCGTCGTCGTGGTCTGGTCGTCGGCACTGCTCACAGGTGCGGCTCCTTGCAGTGTTGAAGCTCGTCTGGGAGGGGAACCCGGACGGCGTCTCGCGCGGCGGGGCGCCGCATACAGATCGGACATCCGGGAAGAAATCAGAGCGGACCGCGCTGTCCGACCGACTCCAGGATAGGTGTCGGCCGGGACGCGCAGGCTCGCGGGCTCTTGCCGCCGGGCGACGCACTGCCATACTTACGATGCCGTAGGTTACGGAACCGTAGGAAGCACGTCACGGTTCACGTGCCCCGGCCACTCCTTCTCCATCCACATACCCCCCAGGGGACGCGTATGACCAGTAGTTCCGACGTGATCGAGGACGCTCCCAAGGCGCCCGGTCAAGACACCGACGCCGCCATGGCCACGCTGGGCGGCGAGCAGAAGCGGTCCATCGAGCAGATCGCCCTCCTCTTCTTCATCACCGTCCCGTTCCTCGCGCTGCTGGCGGCGGTGCCGCTGGCGTGGGGCTGGGGGGTGAGCTGGCTGGACCTCGGTCTGCTGGTCTTCTTCTACTACCTCGGGTGCCACGGCATCACGATCGGCTTCCACCGTCACTTCACCCATGGTTCCTTCAAGGCCAAGCGGCCGTTGAAGATCGCGCTGGCGATCGCGGGTTCCATGGCGGTCGAGGGTCCGCTGGTGCGCTGGGTGGCCGACCACCGCAAGCATCACAAGTTCTCCGACGCGGAGGGCGACCCGCATTCGCCGTGGCGGTTCGGTGAAACGCTCCCGGCCTTGATGAAGGGCCTGTGGTGGGCCCACATCGGGTGGATGTTCGACGAGGAGCAGACGTCGCAGGAGAAGTACGCCCCGGACCTGATCAAGGACAAGACGCTCCGCAACATCTCCCGTCAGTTCGTCCTGTGGACGGTGGTGTCGCTGGCGTTGCCGCCGGTGATCGGTGGTCTGGTGACGATGTCCTGGTGGGGCGCGTTCACGGCGTTCTTCTGGGGTTCCCTGGTCCGGGTCGCTCTGCTGCACCATGTGACCTGGTCGATCAACTCGATCTGCCACGCGGTCGGCAAGCGCCCGTTCAAGTCGCGTGACCGCTCGGGCAACGTGTGGTGGCTGGCGATCCTTTCCTGCGGTGAGTCCTGGCACAACCTGCATCACGCCGACCCGACGTCCGCCCGGCACGGCGTGATGCGCGGCCAGGTGGATTCGTCCGCACGGCTGATCCGCTTCTTCGAGATGGCGGGCTGGGCCTACGACGTGCGGTGGCCGTCACGCTCCCGTATCGATTCGCGCCGTAACACCGGGGAAGGCGGCTCCCCGCGCGGGAAGGAGCCCGTCGAGGCGGCATGATGGTCGCTGTGGCGACCGACTCGAGCAGCACCCCCAGCAACGACAAGCCGCGGCGAGCGCGTCGCACCCGGATGACCGGTGCCGAGCGCCGTCAGCAGCTGCTGGAGATCGGTCGCACGCTTTTCGCGGCGAAAGGTTTCGAGGGCACGTCGGTGGAGGAGATCGCGGCGAAGGCCGGGGTGTCCAAGCCGGTGGTGTACGAGCACTTCGGCGGCAAGGAAGGGCTGTACGCGGTCGTGGTGGACCGTGAGATGCGGCGCCTGCTGGACATGGTGACCAGTTCGCTCACGGCCGGTCACCCTCGCGAACTGTGCGAACAGGCGGCGTTCGCGCTGCTGGACTACATCGAGGAGTACACGGACGGTTTCCGCATCCTGGTCCGTGACTCCCCCATCCCCCAGTCGACGGGTTCCTTCGCCTCGCTGATCTCGGACATCGCCACGCAGGTGGAGGACATCCTGGGCCGCGAGTTCAAGAGCCGCGGCTTCGACCCGAAGCTGGCTCCGCTGTACGCCCAGGCGCTGGTCGGGATGGTCGCCCTGACCGGCCAGTGGTGGCTGGACGTGCGCCGGCCGAAGAAGGCCGAGGTGGCCGCGCACCTGGTGAACCTGGCGTGGCACGGCCTGGACGGGATAGAGGCCAAGCCGCACCTGATAGGGCGCCGTAAGGCTTAGCGGGGTTCGAGGAACTCCAGGCGGTTGCCCACCGGATCCTGCGAGAAGAACCGCTGGTGCCCCGGCCGGCCGGGGTCAGCCGCCCCGCGCTGCCGGGCGGGGCGGCGAGCTGGACGTGACCGTGTTCCTTGCCGACCTCGGTCAGGGTGCGCTCCCGGCCCTTCTCGACCGCGCGCACCAGGCCGACGGGTGATCGAGCGCAGCGATCATCAGCCCTCCCGCCGGGCCACGGCGAATACCCGGCGGAACGGGAACGGCGTGCCGTGCGGACCGGCCGGGTAGGCCTCGCGCAGGGCCGCCCGGTACTCGGCGACGAAGGCCTCCCGCTCGTCGGCGAGCGCGGTCAGCACGGGCCGCAGTCCGGTTCCCTTCACCCAGTCGAGCACCGGGTCCTCACCCTGGAGCAGGTGGACGTACGTCGTCTCCCACACGTCGGCCGCGCAGCCGAGGGACGTCAGCCGCTCGAGGTAGGCCTCGGGGGTGAGGACGGCGTCGGCGTGGCGCAGGGTGTCGGCGAGCCGGCCGCGCCAGCGCGGTGAACCGGCGAGTTCGCGCATGAGCCGGTGGCTGGGGGCGTCGAAGTTGCCCGGCACCTGGAGGGCGAGGGTGCCGCCGGGTGTGAGCCCGGCCACCCAGTCGGCGAAGCGTTCGACGTGGCCCGGCACCCACTGGAGCGTGGCGTTGCTGATGATCAGGTCGTGGGGCTCGCCGGGCGTCCACGTCCGTACGTCGGCGTGCCCGAAGTCGACACGGCCGCCCCCGGACGTGGCCCCCTCGTGATCGACGTGGGCCTTGTCGAGCATCTCGGGCGAGTTGTCGTAGCCGGTGATCAGGGCGGTGGGCCAGCGGGCGGCGAGCAGCGTGGTGACGTTGCCGGGGCCGCAGCCGAGGTCGGCGATGCGGGCCGGCTGCCCGGGCAGGTCGGGAACGCGGGCGAGGAGGTCGGTGAAGGGGCGGGCGCGGTGGCCGGCGTGACGGAGGTACTGGGCCGGGTCCCAGGTGGGGGCGGCTGCGGGCATGGTTCCTCCTGGTGTCCTGGTGGTGGCCGTACGGGACGCACACCCAGCGTGATCCCGGATATATCTCGATGTCAAGAAACTCGGCGTCAAGAGACTCTACGTCGACACAACCACTACACTGATCGTCATGGAGGACGAGGTCGATCGGCTGGTCGCAGCGTGGCGCCGGGAGCGCCCGGACCTCGACGTGGAACCGCTCGAGGTGCTCAGCCGCGTGAGCAGGCTCGCCCGGCATCTGGACCGGGCTCGGCGGCTGGCGTTCTCGGAGCACAACCTGGAGCCGTGGGAGTTCGACGTCCTGACGGCCCTGCGCCGGGCGGGCACCCCGTACCAGCTCTCGCCGGGGCAGCTCCTCACTCAGACCCTGGTCACCTCGGGCACGATGACGAACCGCATCGACCGTCTGGCGAAGAAGGGCCTGGTGGAGCGGCTCCCCGATCCCAGTGACCGCCGCGGCGTCCTGGTCCGGCTGACGGACGAGGGCCGGGACCGCGCGGACCAGGCCCTGGCGGGTCTGCTGGACCAGGAGCGCGCGATCCTCGCGGAGCTCTCCCGAGCCCAGCGAGGCGATCTGGCGGCGCTGCTACGCCAGCTGACCGCCCCGTTCGACAACATCCCCGGCTAGGTCCACGGGCCCGACCCCGGCCCGCCGCGCCAGCGCGACGGCGGCGAGGGTGGAGTGCACACCGAGCTTGCCGAGAACGTTCTGCATGTGGGTCCGCACGGTGTGCGGCGACAGGAACAGGCGCTCGGCGACGGCCTTGCGCCCCAGCCCCGCGACCATGCACCGCAGCACTTCCCGCTCACGCGGTGTGAGTGACTCGACGAGGCGCTCGCTCTCGGTGCGGTGCTTGCGGGCGGCGGTGAGCTCGCGCAGCACACCCGTCAGCAGGGCGGGCGGCAGATGGGTCTCCTCCCGCAGCACGCCCCGGATGACTGTGAGCAGCCGGGACAGCGAGCAGTCCTTGGCGACCCAGCCGGAAGCGCCGGCCTGCAGGGCGAGCGCCGCCCGCCGCGGATCGTCCTTCTCGGCGAGCACGACGATCCGTACGTTCGGCTGCGCGGAGCGCACTCCCGTGACGAGGGAGATCCCGTCGACGAGCCCGTCCTCGTTGCCCTCCTGCACGGGTACGGCCGGGCGGGCGCCCGGTACTTTGCCGCCCAGGTCGGCGTCCACGAGCAGCACGTCGAACCGCCGCCCCTCGGCGACGGCCCGCTCCAGGCTGCGCAGCGCGGCCGGGCCGCTGCCGGCCGCGGAGACGTCGACATCGGGCTCGGCGGCCAGCGCCGCCGCGAGTGACTCGGCGAAGATGCGATGGTCGTCGACGACCAGGACTCGGATGCGAACCACGTAACCCCCTTCCCCAGTGCTCCCGAAGAGCAGGGGATACCCCATCGTCGGGGGTTGACACCATGCCGGTACGACGCCGGGGTGTCCGGGCCCGCCGCGTCCGACTGTCCGTCGGTGCCGCAGCAGCCTGTCCGGGTCGCCGCAGCCGCACGGCCGCCGCCGTGCAGTAACCGCCACCCCCACCCCGGGCGTCGTACCCGGCTGTCTCGCCCCCTGATCGGCACCGGCCCCCACCGGTGCTGTTCATCAGGGTACGGACGGGGGCCCGGAGCGGAAGGTTATTTGCAGAACTGACTGTCCGACGCGTTTATGGTGTGCCGCATGTTCCGTCTTGAGACAGAAGTCGACAAGGCCCGACGTGATCTGCTCCGCGCACGCCTGCGGGACACGAACACAGCCGCCTCTCCGATCCTGCGCGCCCTGCGCGGGACGCCCGGCGAGCGGGACGTCCCGTTGCACGTGTGGGCTGTGAACGACACCGACGATCTCGCCGGCGGACTGGTCGGTTACACCTGGGCGACGTGGCTGCACGTGACCTACCTCTGGGTCGACGAACGCCACCGCGGCAGGGGCCTGGGCGCACGGCTCCTCGCGCAGGCGGAACACATCGCGAGGACGTCCCGAGGCTGCAGCGCGGCCCGCCTGGAGACATGGGACTTCCAGGCGCCACAGTTCTATGTGAAGCAGGGGTACGAGGTGGTGTGCGCGGTGCCGGATTATCCGCCGGGGGTCACGGAGTACATGCTGACGAAGAGGCTGGGCCGAGGCGGCGGGGACGCGTTGCGGGAGCGAAACCCTCGATGACGTCCCGCCTTCCCTCACCGATAGCGTTGGTTCGCTTGAGTTATCCCCCCACATGATCAACGGGAGACACAGTGAACCGCCCCGCTCGGCTCGTGACAGCCGCGCTCACCGCATCCGCGGCCCTGCTGCTGACCGCCTGTGGCTCGGGGGGAGGTGACGGTTCGTCATCGTCCGACAAGATCGCCGGTGCGGATTCGGGCGACAAAGCGTCGGCTTCGCCTTCGGCTTCCGCGTCGGAGGACGGGATCGACCGGCCGGAGATCAAGCTGCCTGGAGACATGAAGCTGGTGTTCGAGGGCCAGCAGACCGGCGACTCCGTGAAGGACGCGATCCTGGCGGACAACGAACGTGCCGTCAGCACCGTGTGGCAGGCCGTGGCCTCCGGTGATCTGCAGAAGTCGGGCATGGGCTTCTACTACACGGATGCCGCGCTGAGGGGCGTTTACAACTACGCGAAGGACAACAACGCCCGGAAGACCAGCTGGGCGGGCACCCTGCGCTACTTCGACCGCCAGGTGACGGTGTTCGACAAGACATCGGGGGCCCTGACGTACTGCGTGGACGAGAGCAAGGCCAACGTCAAGGACCTGAAGACGAAGAAGGTGAAGGTGGTCGAGACCTCGCCTGACAGCTACGTGTACTACAACGCCAGCGTGAAGAAGGACAAGCAAGGCGTCTGGCAGATCTGGAGCCTGCACGAGGACCGCGGTTCCCAGAGGTGCCAGCCGTGACGCGGCGCCTGGCGCTTGGTGCTCTCACCGTCGCGATGCTCTTCCTCGGAGTGGACACAGCTGTCGCCGGAGGTATCGGAAGCAATGGAGACCAGGCCGAAGAAACGTCCGGTGACTCCTCAGGACCCATGCTGGAGTCTCGCGTCAGCTTCAACGTGAAGGGCAGCGCCCCCTCGAAAGACAGCGGCACAATCACGTCCACCGCCGTGGACTGGGAACCTCCGGCCTGCTGGTACGAGCCCTACTGGAAGGCCAAGGACTTCAAGACCTACACCGAGGCCAACTGGTCGATCTACGACTCGGTCGGTGGTGCGCCTGCGGGCGTGGCGGACGACAAGGCGCGCTACAAGGGGGGCCACCCCTACAAGAATTTCAACGTCGCCAAGAACGACGAGGGCATGTGGTGGGTCGCCGTGAAGAACCCGAAGATGGAGGACGACCCCGCCTCCGGAAACTGTAAGCGCGACCCCTTCTGGGTCGACAACGGCAAGAACCCCGGCGTCCCTCAAGCCATCGACACCGAGACCCTCGCCGGGCTCGCGCACCAGCGGACCGTCGTACCGCCGACGAAGATCTCCCTCGCGCCGGACGCCAGGTCGACGGTGAACGCGCCCACCTGGGTCTGGCTGGACAAGGGCGCCTTCAAGCCCGTCTCCGTCACGGCGAGTCTGCCCGGCACGGGACTGTGGGCGACCACCACGGCCAAGCCGGTGAGCCTGCACCTCGATCCGGGAACCGCGGACGCGGAAACCCTCCCGGCGTCCGGTGAGTGCCTGATCAACGACGACGGCTCCATCGGCGAGCCGTACGCCCGGGGCAAGGCGGAGCTGACGCCTCCGTGCGGAGTCCGGTACCTGCGCTCGTCGGGGGACGACACGTACGGCCTGGAGGCGACTCTCACCTGGGAGATCACCTGGGAAGGAGCGGGCGGCACGGGTGGCGATCTGCCCAACGGCACGTTCGCCACCACCACCGAGGTGCCGGTCCAGGAGATCCAGTCCGTCAACCGCTGACAGGGACGACGAAAAGCGGCGTCCTCGTGGGTTCGAGGGCGCCGCTTTCCCAACCGTCAGTGGAGGCGGCGGACGCCCAACCGTCAGTGGAGGCGGCGGGCGCCCACCCGTCAGTGCACGCGGCGGGCGCCGCCCAACCGTCAGTGGAGGCGGCGGGCGCCCGGTGACGGGACCGCTTCGAAGACGCGGGGGGTCGTGAAGCCCGCCGACGCGAAGGCCTCTGTCACCGTCTTGGTGATGGCGTCCACGTCCTGCTCCTCCGCGAGGACGATCGCCGAACCGCCGAAGCCGCCGCCCGTCATGCGGGCGCCCAGGGCGCCGGAGGCCAGGGCCGTGTCGACGACCAGGTCCAACTCCGGGCAGGAGATGCGGAAGTCGTCGCGGAGGGAGGCGTGGCCCTCGATCAGGACCGGGCCGATCGCGCGGGTCTCGCCGGATTCGAGGAGGGAGACGACCCGTTCGACGCGTGCGTTCTCCGTGACGATGTGGCGGACCAGGCGGCGGACCTCCTCCTCGTCGCCCAGGCGGGCCAGGGCCGCGTCCAGGTCGGCATAGGGGATGTCCCGGAGCGCGTCGACGCCCAGCAGGGCCGCACCCTTCTCGCAGCCGGCACGGCGCTTGCCGTACTCGCCCTCGCTGTGGGAGTGCTTGACCTGGGTGTCCACGACCAGCAGCCGCATGCCCTCGGCCGCCAGGTCGAAGGGGATCTGCTTCTGGGAGAGGTCGCGCGTGTCGAGGAACAGGGCGTGGCCGGTCTCGCAGCAGGCCGACGCCGTCTGGTCCATGATGCCGACGGGGGCACCGACGTAGACGTTCTCCGCGCGCTGGCACAGGCGGGCCAGTTGCCAGCCGCGCAGGCCGAGGGAGAACAGGTCGTTCAAGGCCAGGGCGACGACGACTTCCAGCGCCGCCGAGGACGACAGGCCCGCACCCGACGGGACCGTGGAGGACAGGTGGATGTCCGCGCCCGTGATCGCGTGGCCGGCCTCGCGCAGGGCCCAGACCACGCCCGCCGGGTACGCCGTCCAGTTCTTGTCCGACTCGGGGGACAGGTCGTCCAGGTGGAGTTCGGTCACGCCCGACTCGACGTCCGCCGAGTGCAGGCGGAGGATCCCGTCGTCGCGGCGTGCCACCGCCGCCACCGCCGTGTGCGGCAGGGCGAACGGCATGACGAAGCCGTCGTTGTAATCCGTGTGCTCGCCGATGAGGTTGACGCGGCCCGGCGCCGCCCACACGCCGTGCGGCTCGGCTCCGTACAGCTCGCTGAACCGTGAGGCGACCGTCTGCGCCACAGCCTCGCTCATGCCTGACCCCTGACCCTTTCCGTACCTGCTAGTTACCGCGCCGCTGCGCGAAGTCCCACGCGTCCGCGACGATTCCCGCGAGGTCCGCGCGGGACGGGTTCCAGCCCAGTTTCTCGCGGGCGGTGGCGGCCGAGGCCACCAGGACCGCCGGGTCGCCGCCCCGGCGGGGGGCAACGACCTCGGGGATCGGGTGGCCCGTGACCCGGCGGACGGTCTCGATGACCTCGCGGACCGAGAAGCCGTTGCCGTTGCCGAGGTTGCAGATCAGGTGCTCGCCGGGGGCGGCGGCCGTCAGGGCGAGCAGGTGGGCCTCGGCCAGGTCCGCGACGTGGATGTAGTCGCGGACGCAGGTGCCGTCCGGCGTCGCGTAGTCGTCGCCGAACACCGAGATCGCCTCGCGCCTGCCCTGCGCCACCTGGAGGACCAGCGGGATCAGGTGCGACTCGGGGTCGTGGCGCTCGCCGTACTCGCCGTAGGCGCCGGCCACGTTGAAGTAGCGCAGGGAGACCGCGCCCAGACCGTGCGCCGCCGCCTCGCCCGTGATCATGTGGTCGACCGCGAGCTTGGAGGCGCCGTAGGGGTTCGTCGGGGACGTGGGCGCCGACTCGACGATGGGGACCTGCTCCGGCTCGCCGTACGTCGCCGCCGTCGAGGAGAAGACCAGCTTGCGGACGTCCGCCTCGCGCATCGCGGCCAGCAGCGCCATGGTGCCGCCGACGTTGTTGTCCCAGTACTTCTCCGGCTTCACGACCGACTCGCCGACCTGCGAGAACGCGGCGAAGTGCAACACACCGTCGAAAGAGGAGTCCAGCCATTTGGCGGCATCGCGGATGTCGCCCTCGACGAACGACGCGCCCGCCGGGACGCCCTCGCGGAAGCCCGTGGAGAGATTGTCGAGGACGACGACCTCGTGGCCGGCCTCCAGCAGGTGCTGTGCGACCACGCTGCCGACGTATCCCGCACCGCCTGTCACCAGGTACTTCCCGCTCATGAACTCGCTACCTCTCGCAGTCGCTCGGCCGCGCGCTCCGGCGGCACGTCGTTGATGAACACGTTCATGCCGGACTCGGAACCCGCGAGGAACTTCAGCTTGCCGGAAGTGCGGCGGATGGTGAAAAGCTCGAGGTGGAGCGCGAAGTCCTCGCGCACGACCCCGTCGAACTCCTCCAGCGCGCCGAACGGGGCCTGGTGCCAGGCCGCGATGTACGGCGTCGAGGGCTCACTCTCACCGAAGATCCGGTCGAAGCGCCTCAAGAGTTCCAGATAGACCTTGGGGAACTCTGTGCGCGCGCCCTCGTCAAGGCCGAGCAGGTCGGGCACGCGGCGCTTGGGGTACAGGTGGACCTCGTACGGCCAGTGCGCCGCGTACGGCACGAAGGCCACCCAGTGTTCACCCTCAAGGACGACCCGCTCGCCGGCGAGTTCACGCTCCAGGACGGCGTCGAAGAGGTTCTCCCCGCCGGTCATCTCCTTGTGGGTGGCGACCGAGCGGAGCATCAGCGCGGTGCGGGGGGTGGTGAAGGGGTAGGCGTAGATCTGGCCGTGCGGATGACCGAGGGTCACGCCGATCTCGGCGCCCCGGTTCTCGAAGCAGAACACCTGCTCGACGGCGGGGAGATGGGACAGCTCCGACGTGCGGTCCGTCCAGGCTTCCAGCACCAGGCCCGCCTGCTCCTCGGTGAGGTCGGCGAAGGACGCGTTGTGGTCGGAGGTGAAGCAGACGACCTCGCAGCGGCCCGAGTCGCCGGCGAGCGAGGGGAACCGGTTCTCGAAGACGACGACGTCGTAGGACGAGTCGGGGATCTCGCTCAGGCGATCGCCCGCCGACGGGCACAGGGGGCACTCGTCGGCCGGGGGGTGGTAGGTGCGGCCCTGACGGTGCGAGGCGATGGCGACGGAGTCGCCGAGGAGGGGGTCGCGGCGGATCTCGGACGTGGTGACGGTGCGGTCCAGCGGCCGGCGGTCGGTCGCGCCCCGCACGCTGTCGTCACGCAGGTCGTAGTAAATGAGCTCGCGACCGTCGGCCAGCCGGGTCGAGGTCTTCTTCACGCCGGACTCCTTGTCCTTCAAACAGAACCCAACATATCAAAACACTACCCTCCCCAATCGTCAACATCACAATCCAACAAAGTGCATCAAAAGACGGGTTCAATCGCTGAGCACAGAGAAGAAGAGGCCGCGAGGTATCGGTTCGCGCAACGAAGCGAGGGCTCATGCAAACCCCCACATATCTGTCGGCCGAGCTGCGACTCCCCACCAACTGGCTCGACTACACCATCCTCGGCATCTACTTCCTCGTCGTCCTCGGCATCGGCTTCGCCGCCCGGCGCTCGGTGAAGACCAGTCTCGACTTCTTCCTCTCCGGCCGCTCCCTGCCCGCCTGGGTCACCGGTCTCGCGTTCATCGCGGCCAACCTGGGCGCCACCGAGATCCTGGGCATGGCCGCCAACAGTGCCCAGTACGGCGTCTACACCACGCACTGGTACTGGATCGGCGCCATCCCGGCCATGGTCTTCCTCGGCCTGGTGATGATGCCCTTCTACTACGGCTCCAAGGTCCGTTCGGTCCCCGAGTTCCTGCTGATGCGCTTCGACCGGGCGGCGCACCTGCTCAGTTCGATCCTCTTCGCGTTCGCCGCCATCCTCATCGCCGGCGTCAACCTCTATGCCCTGGCCATCGTCGTCGAGGCGCTGCTGGGCTGGCCGGAGTGGTTGGCGATCGTCGTCGCCGGGTTCTTCGTCCTGGCCTACATCACCCTCGGCGGCCTGTCCTCGGCGATCTACAACGAGGTCCTGCAGTTCTTCGTCATCCTCGCCGCGCTCATCCCGATCACGGTGCTGGGCCTGAAGGAGGTCGGCGGCTGGGACGGCCTGTCCGACTCCCTCACGAAGAGCCACGGCGCGGACTTCATGACGTCCTGGGGCGGCACGGGCATCGGCAGCGACAACCCGCTCGGCGCCAACTGGCTGACGATCGTCCTGGGCCTCGGCTTCGTCCTCTCCTTCGGCTACTGGACGACGAACTTCGCCGAGGTGCAGCGCGCGCTGTCGGCGAAGAACCTCTCGGCAGCCCAGCGCACCCCCCTGATCGCCGCGTTCCCGAAGATCTTCATCGTTTTCCTGGTGATGATCCCGGGCCTGGTCGCCGCGGTCCTGGTGCCGAAGATCGGCACGTCCGGCTCCGACCTCCAGTACAACGACGCCATCCCCTACCTCATGCAACAGCTGCTGCCCAACGGCGTGCTGGGCATCGCCGTCACCGGTCTGCTCGCGGCGTTCATGGCGGGCATGGCGGCGAACGTGTCGTCCTTCAACACCGTGTTCACCACGGACATCTGGGCGAAGTACGTGGTGAAGGGCCGCGAGGACGAGTACTACGTACGCTTCGGCCGGCTCATCACCGCGGTCGGTGTCCTGGCCTCCATCGGCACGGCGTTCCTGGCGCGGTCCTTCTCGAACATCATGGCCTACCTCCAGACGCTGTTCTCCTTCTTCAACGTGCCGATGTTCGTCGTCTTCATCATCGGCATGTTCTGGAAGCGGGCGTCCATGAAGTCCGGCTTCTGGGGACTGCTCGCGGGCACCACCGCCGCGATGGTCAACTACTTCGTCCTCTACAAGCAGGACGTCATCGACATCCCCTCCGACCAGGGGGCCAACTTCGTCTCCGCAATCGCGGGCTTCGTGGCCGGCGCGGTCGTCATGGTGGCGGTGTCGCTGTTCACCGCGCCGAAACCCGCCGAGGAACTGCAGGGGCTGGTCTACGGCACGACCTCGCCCGGTATGGCGGAGCCGCCGGCGCCCGGGGACGAGGCCTGGTACCGCAAGCCGGCGCTGCTGGGCTGGGGCGCGGTCGTCCTGGCCGCGGCCTGCTACATCCCGTTCTCGTTCTGACCGAACCCCACCGAGGAGTGTGATCGCACATGTCCGAGTTCTACTCCGAGAAGGACCTGCAACGGGAAGTCACCGAACTGCAGGGCAAGTCGGCGACCGCCGCACGGCTGTTCGACATCCGGCGGATCATCGGCGGGCTGTTCGTGATCTACGGCGTCATCGTCACGATCGCGGGATTCACGGCGTCCGACGCGGACATCGACAAGGCCGCCGGTGTGAACATCAACCTGTGGACCGGGCTGGGGATGCTGCTGCTGGGCTTGTTCTTCCTGGCATGGCTGAAGCTGAGGCCTGCGGCACCGGCCCCTCCGGGGGTCGAGCCGGAGGACGACGAGCGGGTGGAGTGACCCACCGAGGGCGGACACCCCCCGGCGCGGCCCCGGCCCCCACCCGGCGATTGGCGCAGCCACCCGCACCCCCACCCCGGCGCCACGCGAAGGCGCACACACCCACCCGGGCGTCACGCGAAGGCGCACACACCCACCCGGGCGTCACGCGAAGGCGCGCACCCCACCGGCGTCAGGCCAAGCACCCGCCCGCACCCCCGCCGACGGTCAGACGATCAGACGGCTCACGGCTCACGGCTCCCGCCGCACCGCCCCCGCCCGATCCAGCAACCCCGTCCGCGCCGCCAGCGCCGCCGCCTCCAGACGTGACCCGACGCCCAGTTTCATCAGCACCCGCTGGACATGCGTACGCGCCGTCGACGGTGCGATGCCCATACCCGCCGCGATCAGGCGGGTGTCCTCCCCGTCGGCGACGCGGACCAGCACCTCCACCTCACGCGGCGTGAGCATCTGGAGCAACCGCTGGCCCTCGTCGTCCGGTTGGGCCGCCGGGTTGAGCAACTCGCTGAACGCCCCCTGCAACAGCTGCGGCGCCACCGCCGCCTCCCCCGCCCGCGCCTTCATGATCGCCCGCTCGACACCCTCTATGCGCTCGTCGTGCCGGACGTACCCCGACGCCCCCGCCGCGAACGCCGCAGCGATGCCCCGGGGGCTGGGCACCGGCCCCAGCACCAGCACCGCCACCTGCGGCCGCTCCCGCTTGATCCTCACCACCGGGTCGAAGATCCCCGGCTCGGCCGGCGCCGCCGTCCCCAGCAGGCACACCTCAGGTGCCCGCGTGATCACCAGCTCCGCCGCGCCCGCGGCCGGCGCCGCCGCGGCCAGCACCCGGTGCCCTCGCAGCTTCAGCGCCGAAGCCAGCGCCTCGGCCAGCAATCGGTGGTCGTCGACCACCATGAGCCGCACTCCCATCGAGCAACCCCCCAGTCACCCCAGCCCCCCACGGAAGCCCCCCGGCTCCCCCGCCTTCATGCCCCCGGAAGCTACACGCTTGTTCGACGTTGCGCTCCCCCTACCGGCGAGAATCGCCCCGGATCGCCGATATTCCTCTCATCCCGGGTTGACCGCGCCGAACCCGAGCGGCCCCGCCCCTGAGCAGGGACGGGGCCGTATCAGCCACCAGTCGATCAAGAACCGGTCAGTACCCGGTCAGAGCCCGGTCGCAGCCCGGTCGGAGCGGTCAGCCCGTGCCGAAGCCGACCGCGAGGTACTCCTTCTCCCGCACCGTCGACCGCTTGCTCGCGTACACCTTGGACATGTAAAGGTGCCCGTCTGAGAACAGGAACTCGGAGTACTCCGGCGACATGCTGGTCTCCACGTCGCGGACCGTGCGCGTCGCGGGGTTCCGCAGCAGCATCGTCTCCTTGAAGCTGCCCCCGTCGATGCTCACGACCTGTCCGCCCTTGTCGTACGGGGGACGCTTGTACGCGATCAGGTTGCCGCCGTCCATGCGCAGCGGCGAGATCGTGTAGCCGTCGCCCGCGTCGGCCCGCTGCCCGGTCTGCTTGCCGGTGGCGAGGTCGAAGGCGACGATCTCGTTGGTCTCGCTGTACTTGCCGGTGCCGTCGTGCTCCTCGGTCGGCAGGTACAGCCGGTCGTTGCCGACGGCCAGCAGGTTGCAGGCCTCGACGCGGGTGATGCCCTCGCAACGGGCCGCGAACTGCTCGCCCGGCGCGGAGATGCGTGTGCGCAGCTTGCCGGTCTTGCCGTCGATGGAGAAGAAGTCGGAGATGCCGCTGCCGTCGCCCGCGGAGTCGCCGACGTCGGCGGCCACCACCAGCGGGTTGGTCGACACGATGCTCGCGTACTCGATGCCCTCGGCCATCTTGTACTCGGAGATCACCTTCCCGGACTTCGGGTCGATGGTCTGGATGTGCAGCTGCCGCTGGTCGTAGGAGCCGCACTTGCGCACCGCGACCAGCTTCTCGCCGCCGCCGTAGCCCGCGTCGTAGCAGGAGTCGGCCGGCTTCGGGCTCCACAGGAGCTTGCCGGAGACGTCGAAGGCGGCGCCGCCGCTGGTGCTGCCGACGGCGACGGTCTTCCCGCTGAGGGTGATGTTGTCGAAGTTCATCAACTGGTCACCGGTCTTGACCGTCTTGGTCCACAGCCGCTTGCCGGCGTCGAGGTCGATGAGCGCGAGCTGGCTGCACCCGTGCGAGGGGTCGGCCTTGGTGGGCATCGCCGGCTGGTAGAGGACCGCCGTCAGGTTGTCGTCGGTGACGTGGCGGCTGGCCTGGCAGACCGGGCCGTCCAGCGGGACCTTCCACAGCTCGCCGCCCTTGTCGCGGTCGTAGCCGACGATCTGGGCGATGCCGCTCTTGACGTACGCCTTGTCGGTGAGCCACGAGCCGGAGACGACGACCGTGCTGTCGTTCTTCACCTCGGGCGCCGGGACCTGGAAGAGGACCTTGGCGCTGGGGTCGGACGGTGCCTTCTCCTTGCCGGAGGTGGTGCCGCCGTTGCCGTCGTCCGTGCCGCCGGTGCCGCCGCTCAGGCCGGCGGTGTCGTTCTGCTTGCTCTCGTCCTTGCCGGACGAGGCGTACCAGACGCCGCCGATGATGATCAGGGCGATCGCCACGACCGCGGCGACGATGATCAGCATCTGCGTGCTGAACTTCCCGCCACCGCCCGGCTGTCCGGCCTGCGGCTGGTGCGGCACGGTCTGCTGCGGATAGCCGTAACCGGGCTGCTGCCCATAACCGGGCTGCCCGTAACCGGGCTGCCCGTAAGGCGCCTGCTGCTGCCCGTAAGGCGTCTGCTGCGGCTGCCCGTACGGCCCCGGCTGCTGGCCGGGGTAGCCGTAGCCGGGCGGGGCCTGCGGAGGCTGGGGCGCCGGGGCACCCTGCGGATAGCCGTAACCCTGCGGCGCCTGGGGCGGCGTCTGCGGGGCGGCCGGCGGAGGCGTCTGCGGCGTCTGCGGGGCTGCCGGCGGAGGCGTCTGCGGGGCTGCCGGCGGAGGCGTCTGCGGCGTCTGCGGGGCGGCCGGCGGAGGAGTCTGCGGGGTCTGCGGCGCCTGGGGGTAGCCGTACCCCGGCTCCGGGGCCTTGTCGAGGTTCGGCCCGGCCGCGGGCGGCGGGGTCTGCGGCGGCTGGTCCTGGGGCGGACCGAAGCCGCCCCCCTGCGGGGGCTGCTGGGGCGGCGGGGGCGGCGGCTGGGTCATGGCGTGGGTACCTCGGGGAAGGGGACGGACGACAAAGGGGGTTCGGAGGGAGGAGGAGTCACTTGCCGTAGGCGAGCATCAACTTCTCCTTCGTGTCGTCGTTCCCGCTCAGCCGGGTCGTCGAGATGTAGAAGCGCCCGTCGACCCAGTCGATCTCCTTGGAGAAGAAGCTGTCCTCGATGTCCGCGGCGCCCTCGGGGTTCTGCAGCAGCTTGGACGGCTTGTGGCCGCTGCCGCCGGTGGGGATGGACACGATCTGCCCGCCCGCGTCGTAGGACGGCTCCACGTAGGCGATGAGCTTGCCGCCCTCGGTCTTCACCGGCAGCATCGACTCGTCGGAGGGTGACTTCACACGCCACTTCTCCTTGCCGTTCGCGAGGTTGACCGCGACGATCTCGTTGGCGCCGGAGGTGGCCTCGGTCGGCAGGTACAGCGTGGTGTCGTCGACGGCGACGCCTTCGCAGCCCGTGAGGTCGCGTTCGAGGATGGCCCAGCCGCACTCGGGGGCGAAGTCCTCGTCGAAGCCGACCTGCGAGCGGAACTTGCCGCCGGAGGTGAAGGTGGAGATGTTCCAGGCCTTCTTGTCCGCGTTGGTGCTGTACACGACCAGCGGGCTGACCGAGTAGGTGCGCGCGACCCGCCAGCCCTTGTCGAACGGCTGGGTCCACTTGGCCTTGCCGGTCTTCGGGTCGAGTTCCTGGATCTCGTCGTGCTCCTTGTCGGAGCCGGCGCCGCAGGAGGAGACGGCGATCAGCTTCTCGCCACCGGCGAACGCGGCGGGGAAACAGGCGTTGCCGTACTTCTTCTTGTCGAAGAGCTTGTCACCGTTGGTGACGTCGTACGCCGTGCCGGACTGGGAGCGGCCCACCATCAGCGTCTTGCCGGTGATGGACAGTTCGACGGAGAGCGTGGAGTCGAACAGGGCGCCGTCGGCGACCTGTTCCTTCCAGCCCTTCTCGCCGGTGACGAGGTCGATCTCCTGGAGCTGGTTGCACTTGGCGCGGTCGCTCGCGCCGCTCATGTACGCGACGACGATCTTGTCGTCGGACGTCTTCTGCGGAGTCGTCGCGCAGATCTTCTGCGGGAAGGTGATGGCGTCCCAGGACGGTTTGCCGTCACCGACGTTGTACGCGGACAGCTGCTTGTAGGCGGCCTTCACCGCGGTCTTGTCGGTGATCCACATGCCGTCGGCGTCGGCGCCGGAACCGGGGGCGTCGGGCGCCTCCTTGTACCAGAGGACCTTGGCCTCGCCGGCCTGGCGGCCCGCGTTGAGGTCCTCCGGGTCCTCGCCGCCGTCGCCGCTGCCGTCACCGGGGTTGACCGGGGCGGAGGAGCCGGGCTTGGCGTCGTCGGTCTTCTGGGCGACGGGCTTCTTCTTGCCCTTGCCGTCGTCGCCGGTGACGACCCACACGGTGCCGCCGACCACGAGCAGCGCGGCGACCGCGGCGCCGATGATCAGGGCGGGCTTGCCCTTGAAGGGGTTGTTCGAGCCGCCCCCGGGCGGGGTGCCGGGCGCGCCGGGGTACTGCGGCTGCTGCGGGTAGCCGTAGCCGGGCTGGCCGTACGGGCCCGGCTGCTGCGGCTGGCCGTAGGGGCCGGGCTGCTGCGGCTGGCCGTAGGGGCCGGGGTTGTACGGGCCCGGCTGTCCCGGCTGCCCGTACGGGCCGGGCTGCTGCGGAGGCTGCTGCGGGTAGCCGTACCCCGGCTGCGGCGGGCCCTGCGGGGGCGGCGGCGTCTGGGGCGGGCCCTGGGGCGGCGGCGGGGTCTGCGGTGCTCCGAACCCACCGCCCTGCGGCGGCTGGTTCTGCGGTGCTCCGAAGCCACCGTGCGGCGGCTGACTGGGCGGCTGAGTCATCAGCGGCTCCCCCGTTCGATCACTGATTTTTAGCCACGCCCTGAGATACGAAATGGGCTCAGAGTCGCTTCATAAAGTTCTAAGACGACTCTTTGTATCACCAGGTTCCGACAGCGGCCGGGCCGTCTCACCCCCTGTTCCCAAGGGCGGACCGGCCCGTGATGCCGTCGTTATGCGTCTTCACGCACCCTTCACGCGTCCTCGGCGAGTTCCAGCCAGCGCATCTCGAGTTCCTCGCGCTGACCGGCCAACTCCCGCAGCTCCGCGTCCAGTTCGGCCACCTTCGCGAAGTCCGTTGCGTTTTCGGCGATTTGGGAGTGGAGCTTGGTCTCCTTCTCGGAGACCTTGTCGAGCTGCCGCTCGATCTTCTGGAGCTCCTTCTTGGCGGCGCGCTGGTCGGCGGCGCTCTTCTCCGGCGCGGCGGACTGTTGTTGCGCGGCGGCGGGGGCCGAGGCGGCCGCGGCCTCCTCCATGCGCCGGCGTCGCTCCAGGTACTCGTCGATGCCGCGCGGCAGCATCCGGAGGGCGCCGTCGCCGAGCAGGGCGAAGACCCGGTCGGTGGTGCGCTCGATGAAGAACCGGTCGTGGGAGATGACGATCATGGAGCCGGGCCAGCCGTCGAGCACGTCCTCCAGCTGGTTCAGCGTCTCGATGTCGAGGTCGTTGGTCGGCTCGTCGAGGAAGAGGACGTTGGGCTCGTCCATGAGCAGGCGCAGCAGCTGGAGCCGGCGGCGCTCACCGCCGGACAGGTCGCCGACGGGCGTCCACTGCTTCTCCTTGGTGAAGCCGAACGTCTCGCACAGCTGCCCGGCGGTCATCTCGCGCCCCTTGCCGAGGTCGACGCGCTCGCGCACCTGCTGCACGGCCTCCAGCACACGTGTGGCGGGGTCGAGTTCGGCGACCTCCTGGGAGAGGTAGGCCAGCTTCACCGTCTTGCCGACGCGGACGCGCCCGCCCACGGGCTGGGTCTCGCCGTCGGAGCGCGCGGCCTCGGCCATGGCCCGCAGCAGGGACGTCTTCCCGGCGCCGTTGACGCCGACCAGGCCGATCCGGTCACCGGGCCCGAGCTGCCAGGTGACGTGCTTGAGGAGGACCTTGGGGCCGGCCTGGACGGTGATGTCCTCCAGGTCGAACACCGTCTTGCCCAGCCGGGTGGAGGCGAACTTCATCAGCTCGCTGCTGTCCCGGGGCGGCGGTACGTCCGCGATGAGCTCGTTGGCGGCCTCGACGCGGAAGCGCGGCTTGGACGTACGGGCGGGCGCCCCGCGGCGCAGCCAGGCCAGCTCCTTGCGGACGAGGTTCTGCCGCTTGGCCTCCTCGGTGGCGGCGATGCGCTCGCGCTCGGCCCGGGCGAAGACGTAGTCGGAGTAGCCGCCCTCGTACTCGTAGACGTCACCGCGCTGGACGTCCCACATGCGCGTGCACACCTGGTCGAGGAACCACCGGTCGTGGGTGACGCAGACGAGGGCCGACCTGCGCTTCTGCAGATGGCCGGCCAGCCAGGCGATGCCCTCGACGTCGAGGTGGTTGGTGGGCTCGTCCAGGACGAGCAGGTCCTGCTCCTCGATGAGCAGCTTGGCCAGCGCGATCCGGCGCCGCTCACCGCCGGAGAGCGGGCCGATGACGGTGTCCAGTCCCTTGGGGAAGCCGGGCAGGTCGAGCCCGCCGAACAGGCCTGTGAGCACGTCCCTGACCTTGGCGTCGCCCGCCCACTCGTGGTCGGCCATGTCGCCGATGACCTCGTGGCGGACGGTGGCCTCGGGGTCGAGGGAGTCGTGCTGGGTGAGTACGCCGAGGCGGAGCCCGCCGGAGTGCGTGACCCGCCCGGTGTCGGCGCTCTCCTGCTTGGCGAGCATGCGGATGAGCGTGGTCTTGCCGTCGCCGTTGCGGCCGACGACACCGATGCGGTCCCCTTCGGAGACGCCGAGGGAGACGCCGTCGAGCAGGGCGCGGGTGCCGTACACCTTGCTGACGTTCTCGACATTGACCAGGTTGACGGCCATTACTCTCCTGCCAAGGGGGATGGATCGACCCCCAGGGTAGTCGCGCGCGGGGGTGCTCCGGCCGGGGCGGTCAGCCGCCGTCCGCCGCCTCCCGGCGGCGCTGGTAGCGCGACACGTCCATCAGCCGCTCGTCGAACGGCAGCTCCGGATCGACGGGGCCGATCCGGTGCTCGGCCTCCACACAGCGCGGGTCGTCGCGCACGGCCAGGCCGGACACCGCGCAGATGCGGATCATCTGCCGTTCGTCATGGGTGAGCGCGAGCAGCGTGTCTCCCACCTCGGGCTCGGGTCCCCGGTGGTGCGCGAGCCAGTGGCACAGCGCCTCGCGTACGCCGGCGTCCTCGTCATGGGCCAGGGTGAGCACCGCGGTGAGGCTCTCGGTGTGGTGCAGGGTCTCCGGCACCAGGGCGCGCACCGCCGGGTTCGGGTGAGAGAGGTACGACAGCCCGACGGCCTCGATCTCCGGGGCGCTGTCGTGGGTCATCGCGTGCAGGAGAACCGCCAGCACCTCCGGGTCCTCCTCCTGTTCCGCCCAGGGCACGAGCTCCCGCCCCCGTTCCCAGAACGGCTGGCCGCCCTTGACGACGTCTCCGAGGATCAGGGACAGCAGGAGGTCGGCGGCGAGCAGGCGGTGCAGCCGGTCGGGGTGGTTGAGCAGGTCCCGGCTCCACAGCCAGGTCTCCTCGTCGATCCGCCGGCCGAGCGTGAACACGACGTCGCACCACACGACGTGGTTCCGGTCGGGGTGGGCGAGGGCGCGCGCGACCAGTTCGTCGAAGGGGGTGCGGATGCCGTACAGGGCCTCCATGGACGTGAGGACGGCCCGGTGCTCGTCGCGCACGGTCACGGGGCCGAGCGTGAGCTGCTCGCACCACCAGCCGACCTCGTCGTCCTCGACCCGGACACGTTCGATGGGCCCGGTGAGGCCGGTGAGGCGGCGCAGCTCGGCCTCCGCGCCCGCTTCGGCCCACCGCCGGGCCCGGGCCAGCAGGTCCGCGCGCGCCGGTGCCGGGAGCGGGATCCGGCTGGTGGCGAGCGCGTACGTCAGCGAGTGCGACCCGCCTTCCACCGCCCGCGTCAACGGGGTGCTCCCGTCGGGCAGCCGGCGCAGGGGGTCGGCACCTGCTTGCAGCAGCGCATCGGCGACGGGTTCGTCGTACGCCGCCACCGCCAGGCAGAGGACCGGCAGGCCCTCGGCGAGGGTGTCGGGGTCGGCCCCGGACTCCAGCAGCGCCGTGACCTCGGCCACGTCCTTGCGCCGTACGGCCGCGACCAGTTCTCTCACGCTCATGTCTCCCCCCGTCGAATCGACTGGGGGAGCCTAGGCGCCCGGCAGCGGCCGGGGCACGCGATTAACCGGCGGCTGCCACCGTCGCCCCGGGCGCCGGGCCCGACGCCGTACGCACCGTCCGGCACGTGCCGGACGCCAGCAGGGCCTGCGCCACCGCGGCGGCCGACTCCGGGTCGCGGACCAGGAACGCGGTGGTCGGTCCGGAGCCCGAGACGAGCGCGGTGAGGGCACCCGCCGCCCGGCCCGCGGCCAGGGTGCCGGCGAGTTCCGGGAAGAGGGAGAGGGCGGCGGGCTGGAGGTCGTTGGAGACGGCGGCGGCAAGCGCGTCCGGGTCGCCCTTGGCGAGGGCGGCGAGGAGTTCCTGGGAGGCGACGGGCTCGGGGATGTCCGTGCCCTCGCCGAGCCGGTCGAACTCGCGGAACACCGCCGGGGTGGACAGGCCACGCGCGGCCATCGCGAACACCCAGTGGAAGGTGCCGCCGGTCTCCAGGGGCGTCAGCCGCTCGCCCCGCCCGATGCCGAGGGCGGCACCGCCGACCAGGCTGAACGGCACGTCGCTGCCCAGCTCGGCGCAGATCTCCAGGAGTTCGTCACGGGAGGCGCCGGTCTGCCACAGCGCGTCGCAGGCCACCAGGGCGCCGGCGCCGTCCGCGCTGCCGCCCGCCATGCCTCCGGCGACGGGAATGTCCTTGGCGATGTGGATGTGGACGCCGGGGCTGCGGCCGTACCGCCCGGCGAGTGCCTCGGCGGCCCGCGCCGCCAGGTTCGTGCGGTCCAGGGGGACCTGGTCGGCGTCCGGGCCGTCGCAGGTGACGCGGAGCTCGTCGGCCGGGGTGACGGTGATCTCGTCGTAGAGGCCGACCGCGAGGAAGACGTTGGCGAGGTCGTGGAAGCCGTCGGGGCGGGCGGCGCCGACCGCCAGCTGGACGTTGACCTTGGCCGGGACGCGGACCGTGACGCTCACGCGGGCTCCTTCTCCTGGTGCCGGTCCGCCTTGTGCTCGGCGATCCGCGCGAACTCTTCCACGGTCAGCGACTCGCCCCGGGCCTGCGGCGAGACCCCGGCGGCGACCAGGGCCTCCTCGGCGGCGGCGGCCGACCCGGCCCAGCCGGAGAGGGCGGCCCGCAGCGTCTTGCGGCGCTGGGCGAACGCCGCGTCGACGACGGCGAACACCTCGCGCTTGGCGGCCGTCGTCTTCAGCGGCTCGCTCCGGCGGACCAGGGAGACCAGGCCGCTGTCGACGTTGGGCGCGGGCCAGAACACGTTCCGCCCGATGGCACCGGCGCGCTTGACCTCGGCGTACCAGTTGGCCTTGACCGAAGGGACGCCGTAGACCTTCGAGCCGGGCGGGGCGGCGAGCCGGTCGGCGACCTCCGCCTGGACCATGACGAGGGTGCGCTCGATGGTCGGGAAGGTGTCGAGCATGTGCAGCAGCACCGGGACGGCCACGTTGTAGGGGAGGTTGGCGACCAGCGCGGTCGGGGCGGGGCCCGGCAGCTCGGTGACGTGCATGGCGTCCGAGTGGACCAGGGCGAACCGGTCGGCGCGTTCGGGCATGCGGGCCGTGATGGTCGCGGGCAGCGCCCCGGCGAGCACGTCGTCGATCTCCACCGCCGTGACCCGGTCGGCGACCTCCAGCAGCGCGAGGGTGAGCGATCCGAGCCCCGGGCCGACCTCGACGACCACGTCGTCGGGGCGGACCTGTGCGGTGCGGACGATCCGGCGGACGGTGTTCGCGTCGATCACGAAGTTCTGTCCGCGTTGCTTGGTCGGGCGTACGCCGAGGGCTGCCGCGAGCTCGCGGATGTCGGCGGGGCCCAGGAGGGCGTCGGGGGTGGGGCTGCTGGTCACGGGACAAGGGTACGGGGGGTTGCGCCGGCGCCTACCCGTGCAGCCGTCCCCCGCAGTGCGGCCACGGACTGGCTCCTCGCCGCACATAGAGCTTCTTCGCCCGGTACGTCTGTTCCGCGGCCGGGGCGTCCTGGGGACGGCCGCTGCCGCCGAGGGCCTGCCAGGTCCGGGTGTCGAACTGGTACAGGCCGCCGTAGGTGCCCGAGGAGTCGACCGCGTCGGGCCGGCCGCCGGACTCGCAGGCCGCGAGGCCCTGCCAGTCGAGGTGATCGGCGCCCTGCACGGACGCCGGGCGCTGCTTGGTACCGACCTTGACCAGTTGCGCGCGCGGCTCGCGCACCAGCTCGGACCTGATCCGGCGCGGCTTCTGCGGGACTCCGTTGACCGTACGCAGGGCGAAGGTGACCCGGCGCAGTCCCGGCTCGCCCGCCCGCTCCACGACCTCCGTGCCCCGGAACAGGGTCGGGTCCTCCGTCCGCCGCACCTGGAAGGGGATCGGCTCCTCGCGGACCTCCCTGCCGCCGGTGATCCGCAGCACCGTCACGGTCTGCCCGTCGCGCGGGAAGCCGCCCTGCGGGACCGAGGTGGTGTCCTGGCCGTGCAGGGTGATACCCGCCTCCTCGACGGCCTCCCGAACGGTCGCCGCGTTGGTGCGCACCGTGCGGGCGCGGCCGTCCGCCATGATCGTGACCGTGCGCTCGGTCCGCACGTCCAGGGAGAGCCCCCCGCGTCCGATGCGCCGGGAGCGCGATGTGGACACGTACGCGCCTTCTTGTCGCACACCGAGCTGCCGCAGCGCTCCGGCCACCGTGTGGGCGGTGGTCCACACCTCGCGCCGGTGTCCGTCGAGGGTGAGCCGCACGGGACGGGCGAAGTGCACGGCGACCTCGTCGCCGCTGCTGATCCGCGTGCCGGGGCCGGGCGCCACCA
The DNA here is from genome assembly GCF_055606225.1 of Streptomyces sp. NPDC037100. Taxonomy (NCBI): domain Bacteria; kingdom Bacillati; phylum Actinomycetota; class Actinomycetes; order Kitasatosporales; family Streptomycetaceae; genus Streptomyces; species Streptomyces sp. NPDC037100. The sequence goes on from NZ_JBVJSX010000004.1 coordinate 187,900, forward strand.
CGTCGTGGGCGCCGACCTCGACACCCTCGTCCGCCAGCAGCTCGGTGACGTCGTCGGCGAAGGTGTGCAGCGTGCGGGCCCTGCCGTCGACGTTCAGCTCGATCGCCTTGTCCTTGGCGACGAACGCCGTGGTGCCGCCCGCCAGGAAGGCGACGACGAGGGCCTGCGGGAGCAGCCGCCGCATGGGGCTGTCCGGGCGCTCGGCGTAGCGCGTCTTGCGCCGGCGCGTGGACCTGCGGTGCGAGCCGGTGCGCGCCGCGGCTCGCGCCCCGGCGCGTGCTCCCGGACCCGGGTCGGGGTGCCCTGCGGGCCCGGACGCGGGCTCGTCGTCCGGAGTGCCCTGCCGGGGCAGCGCGGGCAGGGTCGGTGCCTCGTAGGCGGGCCGGTAGGTGTCCGCGTAGGCGCCGGGTGGCGCCGGTCTGCCGTGGGCGAGGGTCTCGGCGCCGTGCGGATCGGCCGGCGCCACGTCGAACCCGCCGTACACCGGGTCGGCGTAGGCGGGGCCATACGTCTCGTACGTCTCGTACGCCTTGTATGTCTCATACGCCTCGTACGTCTCGTACCGCGAGTTGCTCACGCCGACACGCTCCAGTTGCCGGAGGGGGTCCAGAGGGGTCCGGATAGGGCCCCCAGAACCTAGCGGAGCGATCGTCACTCTCCAAAGCGACGCGGCTACGCACAGTCGTGCGGTGAGGTGGGCGGCGGGGTCAGTAGTCGAACGCGCGTGCCGTGTTCGCGCCGAGGGCCGTGGCCAGCGTGTCCTCGTCGACGCCGCGTACCTCGGCCATGGCCCGCACGGTGATCGGCACGAGGTAGGGGGCGTTGGGCCGCCCCCGGTAGGGCGCCGGGGTGAGGAAGGGCGCGTCGGTCTCCACGAGGAGGAGCTCCAGCGGGGCCACCGCCACCGCGTCCCGCAGGTTCTGGGCGTTCTTGAAGGTGACGTTGCCGGCGAAGGACATGAAGTAGCCCGCGCTCGCGCAGATCGCGGCCATCTCGGCGTCGCCGGAGTAGCAGTGGAAGACGGTCCGCTCGGGGGCGCCCTCCTCCTTCAGCACGCGCAGGACGTCGGCGTGGGCCTCGCGGTCGTGGATGACCAGGGCCTTGCCATGCCGCTTGGCGATCTCGATGTGGGCGCGGAAGGAACGCTCCTGCGCCTCCTTGCCCTCGGGCCCGGTGCGGAAGTAGTCGAGGCCGGTCTCGCCGACGCCCTTGACCTGCTCCAGCGCGGCCAGCCGGTCGATCTCGGCGAGGGCGTCGTCCAGGGCGGCCTGACCTCCTGGTTCGCGGGCACCCTGTCGCGACCACCCGTCGGGGTCGCCGTGCACGATCCTGGGCGCCTCGTTCGGGTGCAGGGCGACCGTCGCGTGGACGGCGTCGTGGGCCGCCGCCGTCTCGGCCGCCCAGCGGGAGCCCTTGAGGTCGCAGCCGACCTGCACGACCGTCGTCACTCCGACCGACGCCGCCTTCGCCAGCGCCTCCTCGACCGTGCCGGACTGCATGTCCAGGTGGGTGTGGGAGTCGGCGACCGGCACCCGGAGGGGCTCCGGGAGGGGCGGGGCCGCGTTCTTGTCCGGGCGGCCGGAGGTGTTCGAAGGCATGCCCCGATCCTACGAAAGCGGTACGCCCTCCCCGGTGGGGGAGGACCGGGGAGGGCGTCGACAAGGGGAGCCGGACGGGTCAGCTCGCCTTGCGCTGGAAGGGGTGCAGCAGGTCGGACAGGTGCCAGTGGTGGTGCTCGCCCTGCTCCTGATCGGCCGTCGCCCCGGCCTCGGCGGCCGCGGTGGGCCCCTCCACGGGCCCGGCGGGAGGCGGCACGCGGTGGCTCGGGTGAGCCGCGTCTCGCGCCGACGCGACCCGCCCGGGCCGCATGATCCGCACGACCTGGCTGTCGCAGTTGTGGCACTCGGGCTTGCTCAACGGGGAGGGCACCACCTTGCCGTCGGCCACGTAGAGGACGAACTCGTGACCCGCGGCGTCCGTGTGGTGCTCTATCTCGTACGACTGCTCCCAGCCGTGCCCGCACCGCATGCAGGCGAAGGAGTAGGACTCGTTGACGACTGCGCTCGCACCGGCGCGGAGCCCGGTCTGCCCTGCGATCTCACTCATGCCAGCTCCTGTTGGTCCGCTGTGGCGTGAGGACGGTTCCGTCCCCGCACCCCAGTGGACTCCCCGGCCGGACCGATGGCAGCAGACCTGTCGACTGTTGGCCCCGATTTGGGCGTCCCTTGCCCCTGCACCCCTTGCGCTTTGCCCACCCATGGGGCGCACGCTCATTCGACATGCGCCCTGCTCAGAAGGTGTTCAGCGTCTCCTCAGGAGCGCCCCGTCAGGGGCGCGGGTCCGCATCCATGTGCGGCTCCGCCGCAGGGGCGCGATCAACCTCACACAACGCGCACCCCGCCAAGCACTCCGGCCCCCACCCCGAACCCGGCTACGGAGCGGCATTCTTCGCGGCGACCACGGCATCGAACACAACCCTCTTCGGCACACCGGCCTCCACCGCCACCGCGGCGATCGCCTCCTTGCGCCGCTCCCCGGCCTCCTCCCGCACCCGGACCCGCCGCACCAGTTCCTCCGGCCCGACCTCCTCGGGCCCCTTCTCCGGCGCGCCCTCCACGACGACGGTGATCTCCCCGCGCACGCCCTCCGCGGCCCACGCGGCCAGCTCCCCCAGCCCGCCCCGCCGGACCTCCTCGTACGTCTTGGTCAGCTCCCGGCACACCGCGGCGCGCCGCTGCGCCCCGAACACCTCGGCCATGGCCGACAGCGTGTCGTCGAGCCGGTGGGGAGCCTCGAAGTAGACGAGCGTCCGCCGCTCTTCGGCGACCTCCCGCAGCCGCCCCAGCCGCTCCCCCGCCTTGCGCGGCAGGAACCCCTCGAAGCAGAACCGGTCGACGGGCAGCCCGGACAGCGCGAGCGCGGTGAGCACCGCGGACGGCCCGGGCACGGCGGTGACCGGCACGTCCCTCTCGACCGCGGCGGCCACCAGCCGGTACCCCGGGTCGGACACCGACGGCATCCCCGCGTCCGTGACGAGCAGCACCCGCGCCCCGCCCACCAGCTCCTCGACCAGCTCCGGCGTCCGGGCGGACTCGTTGCCCTCGAAGTACGACACCACCCGGCCCTTGGGGGTGACGCCGAGCGCCTGGGTCAGCCGGCGCAGCCGCCGCGTGTCCTCGGCGGCGACGACGTCGGCTCCGGCCAGTTCCTCGGCGAGCCGGGGCGGGGCGTCCGCGATGTCGCCGATGGGGGTGCCTGCGAGTACGAGGGTTCCGATCACGCCCCCATCCTCCCAGGGGCGGCGGGTGGGGACTCCTCCCAGGGGCGGAGGATGCGGACGCATACGGCCATGCACGGGACTCACACAGAACGGTTCCCTACGATGGCGCGGTGACCAGTACCGCGTCCTCCACGGACACCCGTCAGGGCCAGGCACCGCTCGACCAGCGGCCGTCCTGGCAGCAGCGGCTGCGCCGCTTCGGCTACCAGGGGCAGCCCGGAAGCGACGCCCGCGACGTCCGTGACCGCCTTGTGCCGCCGTACACCGAGCCCTCCCCGCGTCTGTGGGCGGCGCTCGGCGTCCCGCACACGCTCGCGGGCCGGCTCGTGCGCTGGTCGGGCTGGATCGGCCCGCTGCTCGTCACGCTGCTGGCCGGGGTGCTGCGGTTCTGGAACCTGGGCAGCCCCAGGGCGGTGATATTCGACGAGACGTACTACGCCAAGGACGCCTGGGCGCTGGTCCACCGCGGGTTCGAGGTCAACTGGGCCAAGAACGCCAACGACCTGCTCCTGTCGTCGGGCGGGAACGTGAAGCTCCCCACCGACGCGGCGTACGTCGTGCACCCGCCGGTCGGCAAGTACGTCATCGGACTCGGCGAGCTGATGTTCGGGTTCGATCCCTTCGGCTGGCGGTTCATGACGGCGCTGCTCGGCACGCTGTCCGTGCTGCTGCTGTGCCGGATCGGCCGCCGCCTGTTCCGCTCCACCTTCCTTGGGTGTCTCGCGGGCGCGCTGATGGCGGTGGACGGCCTGCACTTCGTGATGAGCCGCACGGCACTGCTCGACGGCGTGCTGATGTTCTTCGTGCTGGCCGCCTTCGGCTGTCTGCTCGTCGACCGGGACAAGGCCCGCGCGAAGCTCGCCGCCGCGCTGCCGCTGGACGAGGGCGGCAGGGCCCGGCCCGACCGGCACACCGCCGAGACGGCCCGCCTGGGATGGCGCCCCTGGCGCTGGGCGGCGGGCCTGATGCTGGGCCTGGCCATCGGCACGAAGTGGAACGGCCTCTACATCCTGGCCGCGTTCTGCCTGATGGCGGTGTTGTGGGACGTCGGATCGCGGCGGGTCGCCGGGGCCCGGCACCCGTACGCGGCGGTGTTCAAGCGCGACACGGGCCTCGCGTTCCTCGCCACCGTCCCGGTCGCCCTGGTCACCTACCTGCTGTCCTGGACCGGCTGGATCCTCTCCGCCACGAACGGCTCCGGCGGCTACTACCGCAACTGGGCCGCGACCAGCGGCAAGGGCGGCAGCTGGACGTTCCTGCCCGACTGGCTGCGCAGCCTGTGGCACTACGAGCACCAGGTGTACGAGTTCCACGTCGGCCTGTCGTCGCCGCACACGTACCAGTCCAACCCGTGGAGCTGGCTCGTGCTGGGCCGGCCGGTGTCGTACTTCTACGAGTCTCCGGCCCCCGGCAAGGACGGCTGCCCCGCCGACGCCGGCGAGAAGTGCGCCCGCGAGGTCCTCGCGCTCGGCACGCCGCTGCTGTGGTGGGTCGCCTGCTTCGCGGTCCTCTACGTCCTGTGGCGCTGGCTCTTCCGCCGCGACTGGCGCGCGGGCGCCATCGCCTGCGGCATCGCGGCGGGCTACCTGCCCTGGTTCATGTACCAGGAGCGCACGATCTTCTTCTTCTACGCCGTCGTTTTCCTGCCGTTCCTGTGCCTGGCGGTGGCGATGCTGCTCGGCGCGATCATCGGCCCGCCCCGCTCCTCCGACACCCGCCGCGTCGCGGGCGCCACTGCAGCGGGCGTCCTGGTCCTCCTGATCACCTGGAACTTCATCTACTTCTGGCCGCTGTACACGGGCCAGGCCATCCCGATCGACGACTGGCGGTCGCGGATGTGGCTGGATACGTGGGTCTGATCTGTGTTCGGTCAAAAATCGAAACGCCCGTCCCGTCAGTAACCGCTTACGCATAGAGTGCTCCCGGGATTCGAGCTTTCTGAACGCGTTCAAGGGGGCGCGGAAGGCTCAACGGGGAGGGGACGTCCCGATGGGCAAGGGGGTCAGAGCCGCCGTCATAGGCGGGGTGTTCGCGGTGATGGTGGGCGGGGCCGGGTACGGCGCCTACAACATCGTGAGCGCCTTGAGCGGTGACGGCGGCGGCGCGGGCGGAGTCGCCGCGGAGAAACGGACGGGGCCGCCCGGCAAGGACGAGGTCAAGGAGACCACGGCCGCGTTCTTCAAGGCCTGGCAGACGGGAGCGTCCGCGAAGGCGGCGTCGTACACCAACAACGACGCGGCCGCCGAGCAGCTGTTCAGTGCTTTCGCCGACGACGCGCACATCACCGAAGTGAAGATCACGCCGGGCCCGGCGAAGGGCACCACCGTGCCGTACACGGTGAAGGCGAAGGTGGCCTACGACGGAAAGTCCAAGCCGCTGAACTACCGGAGCGAGCTCAAGGTCGTGCGCGGGCTCACCACGGGGCGGGCACTCGTCGACTGGCAGCCGTCCGTCGTGCACCCCGGGCTGAAGAAGGACGACACCCTCGTCACCGAGCAGTCGGCCACGCCGCCCATCGAGGCCGTCGGCCGCGACGGCTCGGAGCTGACCAAGGAGAAGTACCCCTCCCTCGGCCCGATCCTGGACGCCCTGCGCGACAAGTACGGCGAGCAGGCCGGCGGCACGCCCGGCATCGAGCTGGTCGTCCGGCACGACGGCAACGGCGCGCCCGACACCCCGCTGCTCACCCTCGCCGAGGGCAAGCCGGGCAAGCTCACCACCACGATCAGCCCGGGCGCGCAGGCGGCCGCCGAGAAGGCGGTCAAGCGGTTCGCCCAGTCGTCGGTGGTCGCCGTGAAGCCCAGCACCGGCGAAGTACTGGCCGTGGCCAACAACCGCACGGACGGCTTCAACGCGGCCTTCGAGGGCCGGTCGGCGCCCGGCTCCACCATGAAGATCATCACCGCTGCGATGCTCATCGACAACGGCGTGACCTCGATGAACGGCCCGGCGCCCTGTCCCGACACCGCCGTGTGGCAGAGCCAGACGTTCAAGAACCTGACCGGCATGAAGCCCGATGAGAACGCCACGCTGGCCAGCAGCTTCATGCGGTCCTGCAACACCGCCTTCATCAAACTCATCGACGAGAAGCCGCTCACGGACGCCTCGCTGACCCAGGAGGCCGAGGACCGCTTCGGGCTGGGACGGGACAACTGGAAGGCCGGCATCGTGTCCTTCGACGGCAGCGTGCCCGCGGTCGACGGGCCGGACCGGGCGGCGGGCGCCATCGGGCAGGGCCAGGTCCAGATGAGCCCGCTGAACATGGCCTCGGTCACCGCGACCGCCATCACCGGGGCGTTCCGCCAGCCCTACCTGGTCTCGCCGAAGCTGGACGGCCGGGAGCCGGCACAGGCCGAGGGCCTGCGGCCGAGCACCGCCGCCCAGCTCAAGCAGATGATGCGGCTCACGGCCACGCAGGGCACCGCCATGAACGCCATGCGCGGACTCGGCGGCGACATCGGCGCCAAGACCGGTTCCGCCGAGGTCGACGGCAACGCCAAGTCCAACAGCTGGTTCACCGGGTTCCGGAACGACATCGCGGCGGCGGCCATGACCGAGCAGGGCGGCCACGGCGGCGACGCGGCCGGGCCGATTGTCGCAGCCGTGCTACGAACAGGTGGCTGATCTCACCTTCGAGGAACGGGACTCTAGGGTGGTGGCCGTCGTTGGGACATGGGACAGCTGAGGGTGACGGGGACCCTGGGGAATCGCGGAGGAACGAACAGCAGTGGGCAACAGAAGGCGCGTCGCCGAGCGACGGAAGACGAGACCCGCCGTGATCGGCGGGATGATCGCCGTGGTCGTCGCGGGCGGCGGAGCCGGTGCCTACGCGCTGTTCGGCGGTGGTGCCGCCGCCGACGACGGCTCGCGGGCGGCGGACCAGAAGCCCAAGGTGAAGACCGGCCCGCTGTCACCGACCGAGGTCACCACCACCGCCACCGCCTTCCTCACCGCCTGGCAGTCCGGAAAGATCCCCCAGGCCGCCGCAGCCACCGACGACCCCTCCGCGGCCCGGCCGCTGCTCACCGGCTACACCAAGGACGCCCACATCAAGGACGTCACCCTCATCCCGGGCAAGCCCGCCGGCGACAAGGTGCCGTTCTCCGTCAAGGGCACGGTGTCCTACAAGGGAACCGACAAGCCACTGACGTACGACAGCGCCCTGACCGTGATGCGCCGCACCAGCGACGGAAAGCCCCTGGTCGACTGGCATTCCACGGTCGTCCACCCGGATCTGAAGGACGGCGACACACTGGTCACCGGCGCATCGGGCACGCCCCCGGTCAAGGCCCTCGACCGGGACGGCGGGGAGCTGACCGCGAAGAAGTACCCGTCCCTCGGCCCGGTCCTGGACGGACTGCGCGAGAAGTACGGCAAGAAGGCCGGCGGCAAGGCCGGTATCGAGCTGCGGGTCGTACGCGGCAAGGCCGCCAAGGTGAAGGATCTCTCCGACAAGACCCTCCTGGAGCTGAGCGAGGGCACACCGGGCACGGTGAAGACCACGCTGGACCCGGCCCTGCAGGCGGCGGCCGAGCAGAAGGTCGCGAAGAAGGCCAGGTCGTCGGTGGTCCTGCTGCGGGTGTCGACCGGTGAGATCCTGGCCGCCGCCAACGCCTCCCCCGGCTTCAACACCGCCTTCCAGGGCTCCCTGGCCCCCGGCTCCACGATGAAGGTCATCACCTCGTCGCTGCTGCTGGAGAAGGGCCTGGCCTCGGCGGACAAGAAGCACCCGTGCCCGAAGTACTTCACGTACGGCCACTGGAAGTTCCAGAACGACGACAAGTTCGAGATCAAGAACGGCACCTTCAAGGCGAGCTTCGCCCGGTCCTGCAACACGGCCTTCATCAGCCAGGCCCCGAAGCTGAAGAACGACGACCTGACCAAGGAGGCCCAGCAGGTCTTCGGCCTGGGGCTGAACAACTGGGCGATCGGTGTGCCGTCCTTCGACGGCGCGGTGCCGGTGCAGTCGGCGGCCCAGATGGGCGCCTCACTGATCGGGCAGGGCGGGGTCCGCATGAACCCGCTGAACATGGCGTCCGTCTCGGCGACGGTCAAGGCCGGCACCTTCCACCAGCCCTACCTGGTCTCCCCGGACGTGGACGGACGCAAGCTGGCGAAGGCCTCCCGCACCCTGCCGGCGAGCACCCTGTCCCAGCTGCGGGAGCTGATGTCGTACACGGCCGCGTACGGCACGGCCGCGGAGGCGATGGCCGGGGTCGGCGGCGACGTCGGCGCGAAGACCGGGTCCGCGGAGGTCGACGGGCAGAAGAAGCCGAACGGCTGGTTCACTGCCTATCGGGGCGACCTGGCTGCCGCGGGCGTGGTCCAGCAGGGTGGGCACGGCGGCTCGACGGCGGGTCCGATCGTGGCGGCGCTGCTGAAGGCGGGCGGCTGAGCGCGGGGCTCAATGGGTGACGGGTTCCGCGGCGGCCGTGTACGTCCGCCGCAGGAACCGCAGCAGCGCCTGCCGTTCGAACTGCACCACCGACACACCCTGCGCGGTGTGGAACTCCACGACGACCTGTACCCGGCCGCAGGGCCACACCCGTACCTCGCCGCTCCCGGCGGGCGCCCGCAGCCCCTCCTCCAGCAGCTCGCGGCCGAAGATCCATTCGCCTCCACCGGCACCGGGCAGCGCCATGCGCACCTTGCGGGGGTCGTGGTCGGGGTCGTAACGGAGCCTGACCGGCACCGCCTCCAGCTCGTCGACAAGCGGGACGGCCGCGTCCGAGACGATGTGGGCTCGCGCGTACTGCTCGACTACGGACATCGGACGGCCCCTTCACCGTGCGCAATCCGAGTGGAAACCGTGCGTCCACTCCCCCTCCAATGTCGCATATTTTCTGGATTACGCCCGTGGAGCCGGATACCTCACGGGTGAGATAAAACGAGCTTCACGCTCTTGCAAATCGTTCGCATCAAGCCACATCATCGAACGGTGCATGTACCTGACGGATTCATCAACGCGCCCACCTCCGCCGCCGCCGGTGTGATCGCCGCGGGCGCCGTCGCCGTGAGCCTGCGCGGCGCACGCCGCGAACTCGACGAGCGCACGGCGCCGCTGGCCGGACTCGTCGCGGCGTTCATCTTCGCCGTGCAGATGCTGAACTTCCCCGTCGCGGCGGGGACCAGCGGCCATCTTCTCGGCGGTGCGCTGGCGGCGATACTCGTCGGCCCCTACACCGGGGTCCTGTGCGTCTCCGTCGTCCTGCTGATGCAGGGCATCCTCTTCGCGGACGGCGGTCTGACCGCCCTCGGCGTGAACATCACCAACATGGCGATCGTCACGACCGTCGTCGCCTACGTCCTCTTCCGCGGCCTGGTGAAGGTGCTGCCCCGCACCCGCCGGTCGGTCACCGCGGCCTCCTTCGTCGCCGCCCTGGTGTCCGTCCCGGCCGCCGCCCTGGCCTTCACGCTGATGTACGCGATCGGTGGCACCACCGACGTCTCGATCGGCAAGGTCGCCACCGCCATGGGCGGCGTGCACGTCCTGATCGGCATCGGCGAGGCCGTGATCACCGCGCTCACCGTCGGCGCGGTCATCGCCGTACGCCCGGACCTGGTGTACGGGGCACGTGGCCTGACGCAGAAGCTCAAGCTGCGGGTGAACGGCGAACTGGTCGACGCGCCCGGCGCGGAGCCCGAGCCCGCCCCCGTGGCCGCCCGGACCTCGCACCGCAAGGTCTGGGCCGCGGGCCTGGTCACCTCCCTCGTGCTGGCCGGTTTCGTCAGTTTCTACGCCTCGGCGAACCCCGACGGCCTGGAGAAGGTCGCCACCGACCACGGCATCGACAAGAAGGCCGAGGAGCACGCCGCGGCCGGCTCCCCGCTCGCCGACTACGGCGTCGAGGACGTCGACGACGCGCGCCTGTCCGGGGGGCTGGCGGGCGTGATCGGCGTGGGCGTCACGGTGGTCGCGGGCACCGGGGTGTTCTGGGCCGTGCGCCGCCGTCGCACGCAGGACACGTCCCCGTCGGACACGACGAGCCTGACGAGCGTCTGACATGGGAGCGGGTCACGCGCACAAGCTGTACCGGCACGGGCACTCGCCCGTGCACGGCCTGCCCCCGCACACCAAGCTCGCCGCCGTGTTCGCCTTCGTGGTGGTCGTGGTGTCGACGCCGCGCGAGGCGATGTGGGCGTTCGGGCTGTACGCCGTGCTGCTCGGGGCCGTCGCCTTCGCCGCGCGCGTGCCCGCCGCCTTCCTGCTCAGGCGGTTGCTGATCGAGGTGCCGTTCGTCGCGTTCGCGGTGCTCATGCCGTTCGTGGCGGAGGGCGAGCGGGTCGACGTCCTGGGCCTGTCCCTGAGCGTCAACGGCCTCTGGGGAGCCTGGAACGTACTCGCCAAGGGCACGCTCGGCGTCGCGGCCTCGGTGCTGCTGGCCGCCACCACCGAGCTGCGCGAACTGCTCCTGGGCCTCCAGCGCCTCAAGCTCCCGCCGCTCCTCGTACAGATCGCGTCCTTCATGATCCGCTACGGCGACGTCATCACCGACGAGATGCGGCGCATGAGGATCGCCCGGGAGTCCCGCGGCTTCGAAGCCGGCGGCGTCCAGCACTGGGGCGTCCTCGCCAAGTCGGCGGGAGCGCTGTTCATCCGCTCCTACGAGCGCGGCGAGCGCGTGCACCTGGCCATGATCAGCCGCGGCTACGCCGGCTCCATGCCCGTCATCGACGAGGTGACCGCGTCCCGGGCGCAGTGGTCGTACGCCCTCGCCCTCCCCTGCGCCGCCCTCCTCGTCTGTCTGCTGGGATGGACCCTGTGACTGCTTCTCTCGAGGTCTCCGGACTCGCCTTCGCCTACCCCGACGGACACCAGGCCCTCTTCGGCGTCGACTTCTCGGTCGCGCGCGGTGAGCGGGTCGCACTGCTCGGTCCGAACGGCGCCGGCAAGACGACCCTCGTGCTGCACCTCAACGGCATCCTGACCGGCGGCGCCGGCAGCGTGAAGGTCGCCGGGCTGCCCGTGGACAAGCGGAACATGGCCGAGGTCCGGCGCCGGGTCGGCATCGTCTTCCAGGACCCGGACGACCAGCTGTTCATGCCGACGGTCCGGGAGGACGTGGCGTTCGGGCCGGCGGCGGCCGGGCTGAAGGGGCCCGAGCTGGAGGAGCGCGTCCAGCGGGCGCTGGAGCGGGTCGGCATGGCGGATTTCAAGGACCGCCCGCCGCACCACCTGTCCTTCGGGCAGCGCCGCCGGGTGGCCGTGGCGACCGTGCTGGCGATGGAGCCGGAGATCCTCGTCCTGGACGAGCCCTCCTCCAACCTCGACCCCGCCTCCCGCCGCGAACTGGCGGACATCCTGCGCTCGCTGGACGTGACCGTGCTGATGGTCACGCACGACCTGCCCTACGCGCTGGAGCTGTGCCCGCGCTCCCTGATCCTCAGCGACGGGGTGATCGCGGCCGACGGGCCGACCGGTGAGCTGCTCTCCGACGAGGAGCTGATGCGGGCCCACCGCCTGGAGCTGCCGTTCGGCTTCGATCCGCGTTCCGTCCCGGTGGCGCCGGCCCGTCCGTGACAATGGGCGCGTGACGAACGAGGAGAGCGACGGGTCGCTGCTGCTGGACGAGCAGCTGTGCTTCGCGCTGTACGCCGCGCAGCGAGCGGTGACGGCGGCGTACCGCCCGCTCCTCGACGAGCTGGGCCTCACCTACCCCCAGTACCTGGTGCTGCTGGTCCTCTGGGAGCGCGGCGAGACCAACGTCAAGGACCTGGCCGCGGCTCTGCGCCTGGACTACGGCACGGTCTCGCCGCTGCTGAAGCGGCTGGAGGCGGCCGGCCTGGTACGGCGTGAGCGGTCGGCGCGGGACGAGCGGTCGGTGCTGGTGGCCGTGACCGGACGCGGACAGGAACTCCGGGAACGGGCGGGCCGGGTGCCCGGTGCGCTGCTCGCGGCGACCGGGCTCGACGCGGCGGAGGCCGGGCGGCTGCGGGCGGAGCTGTGGCGGCTGGCCGCGCGTGCGGAGTCGGCGGCGGACCGGTCCCGCTGAGGGTTACCCCCGGTTGCCCACCCCCTGGGCATGACAGGGGAGTTACCGGCCAGTACCTTGTGCACGATGTATTTGTGCGCACTTGGTTCCGGGGGAGGACAGCATGACTGACGGCCCCGCCGTCGACACCCGCCCGACGAAGATCATGTACGTGGCGGAGGCCACCGCCCACGGCGGCCGCGAGGGCTATGTGACCAGTCAGGACGGTCAGCTCGACCTCAGGGTCGCGATGCCCCCGCAGCTCGGCGGCGACGGCAACGGCACCAACCCGGAACAGCTCTTCGCGGCCGGCTACAGCGCCTGTTTCCACAACGCCCTGATCCTCGTCGGCAACCGCGAGGGCTACGACCTGGCCGGCTCCACGGTCGCCGCGAAGGTCGGCATCGGCCCCAACCGGCAGCGCGGCTACGGCCTCGCGGTCGCCCTCACCGTCTCCCTGCCGGTCGTCGACCCGGACCTCGCGACGAAGCTGGTGGACGCGGCCCACGAGATCTGCCCGTACTCGAACGCGACCCGCGGGAACATCGACGTGACCATCCTGCTTGGCTAGGGGGAACACCAGCACAGCGGCGAGACGAGGAGTACGGGCGTGGACGTGCACGGCACAGTGGCCGAGGGCTTCGAGCCGGTGAGGGACGCGTTCGTACGGAACTTCGACACGCTCGGGGACCGGGGCGCGGCGGTCGCCGTCTACCGGGACGGGCACAAGGTCGTCGACCTGTGGGGCGGCACGAAGGACGTCGACGGCACGGCCCCCTGGGAGCGCGGCACGGCCCAGGTCGTGCGCTCGGCGACCAAGGGTGTCGCCGCCGCCGTTCTCCTGTCGCTGCACCAGCGCGGGCAGCTGGACCTGGACGCGCCGGTGGGGCACTACTGGCCGGAGTTCAAGGCGCGGGGCAAGGAGCGGGTGCTGGTCCGGCACGTGCTGAACCACCGGGCCGGGCTGCCGGTCCTCGACCGGCCGCTCACCCCGCAGGAGGCCCTCGACCCGCTGAGGGGCCCGGAGGCGGTCGCCGCGCAGGCCCCGGCCTGGGAGCCCGGCACCGACCACGGCTACCACGCGCTCACCTACGGCTGGCTGGTCGACGAACTGGTGCGGCGCGTGACCGGGCAGGGCACCGGGCAGTGGCTGGCGTCGCAGATCACCGGCCCGCTGGGGCTGGACCTCTGGCTCGGTCTGCCGGAGTCGGAGGGCGGCCGGGTCGGGCGGGTGGGCCGCGTCGAGGGAGCCGAGCCGGCCGGCGGCCTGCGGGCCCGCCCCAAGCGCTCGGTCACCGAGGCCTACGAGGACCCGGCCTCCCTCACACGCAGGGCGTTCGCCGCGATCTCCCCGTTCCCGGATCAGAACGACCCCGTCTACCGCGCGACCGCCCTCCCCGCGACGAACGCCATGGCGACGGCGGACGGGCTGGCGCGCTTCTACGCGACCCTGATCGGCGACACGGCCGGCGCCGGGCGCCTCTTCACCCCGGAGACGGTGGAACTGGCCCGGGCCGAGGAGTCGGCGGGCCCGGACCGGGTGCTGGTGGTCGGCACCCGCTTCGGCCTCGGGTACATGCTGCACGGCAGCGCCTCGCCGTTCCTCACCCCCGGATCCTTCGGCCACCCCGGCCGCGGCGGCGCCCTCGGCTTCGCCGACCCGGAGACGGGGATCGCCTTCGGCTACGTCACCAACGGCTTCCGCAAGACGGTGACGGCGGACCCGCGGGCGCAGGGGCTGGTGCGGGCGGTACGGGGAGCACTGAACCTCTAGACGTGGATGGGGTGCGAGGTCCGGCCGGACGCCTGGTCGATCTCCTCGTGGGCTTTGGTCAGCAGCTGCATGGCGAGTTCGTTGAGCGCCCTCGCCCCGGCGATCTCCTCCCCGACCCTCGGCTGATTGGCGTCGGTCCGGTGCCGGCTCGCGTGCCCGTGCGCCCGTACCTCGGTGCCGTCGGGCAGGCGGACCATCGCCGCCGCTCGCGTGTGCTGGTCGTCCTCCGTGAACTCCATCTCGACGTGCCACCCCACGGTGGTGTGCATCATGACGATCACCTCCGGAACGCTTAGTTCCAGGGTGCTCCTCGCGCGGGCCGGACGCACCCGCCTGTACCAGGCCCCCATC
>NZ_JBVJSX010000004.1:202374-235375 GCF_055606225.1 Streptomyces sp. NPDC037100
GCCGGCGTGCACCCCGCCGACAGGCCCCCATCCGGCGTGCACCCCGCCGACAGGCCCCCATCCGGCGTGCACCCCGCCGACAGGCCCCCATCCGGCGTGCACCCCGCCGACAGGCCCCCATCCGGCACCCCGCCCGACAGGGCCCTATCCGGCGTGCAGCATCAGCCCGATCCCGACGACCAGCAGTCCGGCCGCCGCGATCCTCGGCGCCCCGAACCGCTCCTTGAAGAACACGGCCCCGATCGCCGCGCCCACGATGATCGACGACTCGCGCAGCGCCGCGATGGGCGCGAGTTCGGCCCTGGTCTGGGCCCACAGGACGAGGGCGTAGGCGGCGACGGACAGCGCGGCGCCGAGCAGTCCGATCCCGGCGAAGGGCCGGAGCAGGGCAACGGTCTCCCCGCGCCGGCGCCACGCTGCGTACACCGGGATGACCACCCCCTGCACCGCCATCAGCCAGGCGATGTAACCGAGGGAGGACCCGGAGGCCCGCACGCCCAGGCCGTCGACGACGGTGTAGACCGCTATGGTCAGCCCGGTCGCCAGGGCCGCCCCGATCGCCGCCCAGTCGGGCCGCCGCCCGCGCAGTCCCCACAGGGCGACGCCGGTCAGCCCCGCGCAGGACAGCGCGATCCCGGCGGCGGCCCACCCGTCGGGCACCTCGTGCGCGAAGAGGGCTGCGAGCAGGGTCACGACGAGGGGCGCGGTGCCCCGGGCGATGGGGTAGGCCTGTCCGAAGTCGCCCAGCCGGAAGGACTTCATCAGCAGGGCGTAGTAGGCGATGTGGACGGCGGCGGAGGCGAGCAGGTACGGCCACGCTCCGGCCGCCGGGAACGCCACGAACGGTGCCAGGGCCAGCCCGATGACGACCCCGCCGCCCGAGATCAGCGTGAAGCCGGCCAGCTTGTCGGTGATCTTGTGGGCGATGGCGTTCCAGCTGGCGTGGGTGACAGCGGCGAGCAGAACGGCGGCGGTGACCAGGGGGGTCACGCGGTGCGCTCGCGCACGTCCACCAGGGTGCCGTCGGCGTACGTCACGAGGTCCACGGGGGCCATGGGGAACACGGTGTACGGCGTCCCGGCCGCGGCCCAGACGACGTCGTGCTCCAGCAGGGACCGGTCGGCGAGCACCCGGGTCCTGGTCCGGTGCCCGAAGGGCGGCACACCGCCGATGGCGTACCCGGTGGTCTCCCGCACGAGGTCCACCTTGGCCCGGGTGACCTTGTCGGCGCCGAGCTCCTTGCGGACGAGCTCCAGGTCGACCCGGGAGGCCCCGTCCATGAGCACGAGCACCGGAACGCCTCCCCCGAGCTCTCCGCTTCGCTCGAGCAGGGGGGACCCCCATGCGGCGAAGATCAGCGACTTGCAGATCTGGCTCAACTCGCACCCGACCGCGGCGGCGGCCTCGGCGGCGGTGCGCGTGGCCTCCGGGAACCGGCGGATCTGCGGTACGAGGTCTTCGAGCCCGAGCTCCCGAAGGGCCTCGGCGAATCGGGGATGGGCTCCGGAACCGTCGGCGTCAGTGGCGGCTGTCGTCGTCATGCCCTGCACGCTAGCGGTACGTGTAGCAGACACGCGAGGCCGTTTCAGCCCGTGGTGTCCTCCGGTCGGACGTCCGCGAACTCCCACCAGGCGAGCGGCAGCCAGTCGCCGTCGACGAAGCCGTCGACGGATCCGCCGGTGCCCTGGATGGCCACGCGGGTCCCGACCGGGTAAGTGGTGCCGGACAGTCCGGAGACCGCCACGAGAAGAGTGCCGATACGACGCGACAAAGTCCTGCTTCCTTTCTGCTCTGGGTGCAAATCATCTCATCATGCACCAGCCTGGTATATGAGCCACGGCACAGACGGAGGTGCTTGACGATGAGGGCTGTCGTATACAAGGGGCCCTTCGAGGTAGCGATAGAGCAAGTGGAGGATCCACGGATTCAGCACCCGAACGATGTGCTCGTCCGGGTCACGTCAACGGCCATCTGCGGTTCCGACCTGCACATGTACGAGGGCCGCACGGCTGCGGAGCCGGGCATTGTGTTCGGCCACGAGAACCTCGGCGTCGTCGAGGAGACGGGAGAGGGGGTAACGACCCTCAACAAGGGCGACCGGGTGGTCATGCCGTTCAATGTGGCCTGCGGGTTCTGCAAGAACTGCTCGGCGGGCTTCACGGGCTTCTGCCTGACGGTGAACCCGGGCTTCGCCGGCGGCGCCTACGGCTACGTCGCAATGGGGCCCTACACCGGAGGCCAGGCGGAGTACATCCGGGTCCCGTACGCCGACTTCAACTGCCTCAAGCTCCCGGAGGGCACCGAGAAGGAGACCGACTTCGTCCTGCTCGCGGACATCTTCCCGACGGGTTACCACGGCAACGAACTGGCCGACGTGCGCCCCGGTGACTCGGTCGCCGTCTACGGCGCCGGTCCGGTCGGGCTGATGGCCGCCTACTCCGCGATGCTGCGCGGCGCGAGCAAGGTGTTCGTGGTCGACCGGGTGGCGGAACGTCTCCAGAAGGCCCGGGAGATCGGCGCGATCCCGATCGACTTCACCCAGGGCAGCCCGGCCCAGCAGATCAAGGAGCAGACCGGCGGCGAAGGGACCGACAAGGGCATCGACGCCGTGGGCTACCAGGCCCAGGCGCAGGGCGAGGACCGTGAGGAACCGGCGATCGTACTGAACTCCCTGGTCGACACGGTCCGGCCGACGGGTGCTCTCGGGGTGCCCGGCCTGTACGTCCCGAGCGACCCGGGCGGTCCGGACGAGCAGTCCAAGAAGGGCATGCTCATGGTCGCCATCGGACGCCTCTTCGAGAAGGGGCTCCGCATGGGCACCGGGCAGTGCAACGTCAAGAGGTACAACCGCCACCTGCGGGACATGATCATCGAGGATCGCGCGAAGCCCAGCTTCGTCGTCTCGCACGAACTGCCGCTCGACCAGGCGTCGTCGGCATACGAGAAGTTCGACAAGCGCGTCGAGGGCTACACGAAGGTGGTCCTCCACCCACAGGCGGCGTAGGAGGCCCGGCCGGGCCGGCTGTCACTCGGTGACGTACGCGAGGAACGACTCCCACGTGGCGGAGGCGACCGTCACGTGGGGAGTCTTCGGGGTCTTGGAGTCCCGGACGTGGATCATGGCGGGGGTGTGGGCGACCTCTACGCAGTCGTTTATGTCGCTGCTGCTGCTGTAGCTGCTCTTGAACCAGTGGAGTTCCGGGACACTCATAGTTCTCCCAGCTGCCGCTCGATGAAGGCCAGCGACTCCCTCGGCGTGAGAGCCTGCGCCCGGATCATTCCATAGCGCAACTCAAGGATACGAAGATCCCGAGGACTTGAGACCGGGCGGCCGTTGAACGCGCCTTCGGAACGTCCGATCGCCGTGCCATCGGCGAACTTCAGCACCTCGATCAAGCCTTGGACTCCCGCGTGCTCCTCGCGGTCGGTTGGCATGACCTGGAGCACGACGTTCCTCAACTGCCCTACCTCCAGAAGGTATTCGAGCTGTCGACGCAGGACCATCTTCCCACCGTGAGGGCGTTCCAGCGTCACCTGCTCCTGGACGAAACTGAGCGTGGGAGCGGGCTCCCGCTCGAAGACCGACTTCCGGGCCGCACGCGCGGCCACTCCCCGCTCGACCTCGCTCGGCGCGTAAGCGGGCTGGTGCATCTCGAACAACGCCCTCGCGTACTCCGGCGTCTGGAGCAGCCCGTGGATGTTGTGGTTGCTGTAGAGCAACATCTCCACCGCCCGCTCCTCCAACTGCGCCAGCTCCCGCACCCTCTTCGGATACCGGGCCCTCTCCATGTCCTTCGTGAACGCCCTCAGGTGCCCCTGGGCGTTCAGCACTTGGTCCGCCCTGTCCAGGTACTCCGGCCGGGGAATCCGCGCTCCTCGCTCCATCTTGCGGATCATGTCCTCCCCATAGCCGAGCACCTCGCCCAGCTCGGCGACCCGCAGGCCCGCCGCCTCCCGGCACACCTTCAGCAGCTTCCCCACCGCCTGGACCAGCGGCTCGATCTCGTCGCCCGGCTCGACATCCCAGCCGGCCTCGTCGACAACCTCGTTCATGCCCCACCTCCATCGCGCAGCCGTACCCGTACAACGCCCGGGACAGCCGGGACAGCACGAGACAAGCTCCGGACAGTAGCGATACGCGCACCGGCTGTCGCCGCTCGTTGCGCGCAGACTCCGCCACGCTGAGTCACATGAACCAGGAGACCACCATCCGCAACCTCAGCCTGCTGCTCTCCCCCACGCCCCGGGGAGCACGGCTCGGCCGGCTCCTCGCCACGGAGCAACTCCGCTCGTGGGGGCTGCCGTTGAGCCCTGCCGAGCAGATCATCGCCGAGCTCGCGGCCAACGCCGCCACCCACGGGCGCGTCCCCGGCCGGGACTTCCGGCTGACGCTCTACGTCGTCGGCGGCACCCTCCGTATCGAGGTCACGGACACGCGCGGCGACCGGCTCCCCCGCCTCACGCGGCCGGCCCCGGACGCCACCAGCGGCCGGGGCCTCCTCGTCGTGGCCGCCCTCGCCGGCCGCTGGGGGGTGACACCGGGTCCGCACCCGCGCAAGACGGTGTGGGCCGAAGTCGACGTGCCCAGGTAAAAGGCCGGTGAGGGCGCTCCGTCCCCACGGTGCCCTCACCGGCCGGTCTCTCACGAGCTGTCAGACGCGGACCAGTTCCCTGTCTCCGTCGTCGTCGCCGGAGGCGGCGCGCAGGCCCTCGCCCTCGACGTCGACGTTGGGCAGAACGCGGTCGAGCCACTTCGGGAGCCACCAGGCCTTGCGGCCGAGGAGGGCCAGGACGGCCGGGACGACGGCCATGCGGACGATGAACGCGTCGAAGAAGACCGCGATCGCGAGGCCGAAGCCGATCATCTTGACCATCGACTCGGACGAGCCGATGAAGCCCGCGAAAACGGCCATCATGATGACCGCGGCGGCGGTGACGACCCGAGCGCCGTGCCGGAACCCGGTGACCACGGCCTGGGCCGGCTTCTCCCCGTGGACGTAGGCCTCGCGCATCCGGGTCACGAGGAACACCTCGTAGTCCATCGCCAGGCCGAAGACCACGCCGACCATGAAGATCGGCATCATCGACATGACCGGCCCGGTCTGCTCCACGCCCATCAGGTCCGACAGCCAGCCCCACTGGAAGACCGCGACGACCGCGCCGAGGGCCGCCATCACCGACAGCAGGAAGCCGAGGGCCGCCTTCAGCGGGACCAGGATCGAGCGGAAGACCACGATCAGCAGCAGGAAGGCCAGGCCCACGACCAGCACCAGATACGGCACCAGCGCGTCGTTGAGCTTCTCGCTGACGTCGATGTTCATCGCCGTGCTGCCGGTGACCAGGACGTTGGCGTCGCTGTCGGCCTTGATGTCCGCGCCCGCGTCCCGGATGCCGTGCACCAGGTTCTCCGTGGTGACGGAGGACGGCTTGGAGCCGGGGACGACGGTGATGGTGGCGGTGTCGCCGGCCTTGTTGGGTGCCGGCGGCGTCACCGTGACGACGTCCTTCAGGCCCTTGATCTCGTCGCCGGTCTCGGCGAAGACCGCCTTCGGGTCGTCGCTGCCCTTCGCGTCGACGACGACCATCAACGGACCGTTGAAGCCCGGTCCGAAGCCCTCGGACAGCAGGTCGTAGGCACGGCGCTGCGTGGTGGAGGTGGGCTGGGAGCCGTCGTCGGGCAGGCCCAGTTCGAGGGAGGTCGCCGGGACGGCCGCCGCGCCGAGGCCGATGACGCCGAGGAGCAGGACCGCGAGCGGGCGGCGCACGACGAAGCTCGCCCAGCGGGTGCCCAGGTTCGGCTTGGCCGGCTCGGTCGGCTCGGCCGGCTTCTTCGCACGGCCGAGGAGCTTGCCCTTCTCCCCCATCGGCCGCACCTTCCGGCCCGCGTAGCCGAGCAGCGCCGGGATCATGGTGAGGGCGATCAGCACCGCGATGGCCACCGTGCCGGCCGCCGCGATACCCATCTTGGTCAGCATCGGGATGTTGACCACGGACAGGCCCACCAGCGCGATCACCACGGTCAGCCCCGCGAAGACCACTGCGGAGCCCGCCGTGCCGACGGCCCGGCCCACCGCCTCCTCGCGCTCGCGGCCCTCGGCCAGTTCGGCGCGGTAGCGGGAGACGATGAACAGCGCGTAGTCGATGCCGACGGCCAGGCCGATCATCATCGCGAGGGTGGAGGTGGTCGTGCCCAGGTCCAGCGCACTGGCCAGGCCCGTGATCGTGGAGACGCCGATGCCCACGCCGATGAGTGCCGTCAGCAGCGGCAGCCCGGCCGCGACGAGCGAGCCGAAGGTGATGACGAGGACGACCGCGGCGACCGCGATGCCGATGATCTCGCTGGAGCCGGTGTGCGGTGCGGCCTGGAGCGCGTCACCGCCGATCTCGACGGTCAGCCCGGCCTTCCGTGCGTCCTGCGCGCTGTCCTGGAGGGCGTCCTTCGCGGCGTCGTCGAGCTCCATGCCGGAGACCTTGTACGACACCTGCGCGTAGGCGATCGTGCCGTCCTTGCTGACGGCCTTCGCCTGGTACGGGTCGGTGACGCGGACGACCTCGGAGCCGTCGGACAGCTCCTTCACCGTGTCCTGGACCGTCGCCTTGTTGCCCGGGTCGGTCATCTTCTCGCCGCTCGGCGCCTTGAAGACGACGCGTGCGGTGGCGCCGTCGGCACTGGTGCCGGGGAAGCGCTGTTCCAGTAGGTCGAAGGCCTTCTGGGCCTCGGTGCCGGGGATGGAGAACGAGCTGTTGCCCGCGGCGGGGGCACTGGCCGCGCCGACACCGGCGAGGGTCAGCAGGGCCACCCATATCAGGGCGACGAGGTGCCGCCGCCGGAACGAGAGCCGGCCGAGTTTGTAGAGGAATGTGGCCACGAGGGCGTACTCCCGGTCAGTCGTGTGGTCTTCAGGGCAGGGGTGATCAGCCCGACGACATGAGCGGAGACGTCAGGTAGGGACTGGCTGAGGGGGACTACTCGGTGGGTACGCCGAGGGCGGGGAGGACCACGGCGTCTATGTACGAGGTGAGGAAGGCAGCCGTCGGCGGCTTGTCCTCGAGGATCGCGCAGGTGACGAAGGCGCCGAGCATCATGTGCACCACGAACTCCAGTGCGGGACAGTCCGCACGGACCTCGCCCCGGTCGACGGCGCGCTGGAGGACACGGCGCGAGTCCGCGATCTCCGGCTCGATGATCTGGCTCTTGAACTCGCTGTGGAGGTCCGGGTTGGCGTGCATCGCCGTGGCCAGGCCGCGCATCAGCGCGCCGTTCTGCTCCATCTCGGCGTCGTCCGCACGCGCCATGAGGGCGTGGAAGTCGCCGCGCAGCGAGCCGGTGTCGATCTCGTCGAAGTTCTTCACCGGCTTGTTGTGCTGGAGCGCCTTGACGACCAGCTGGGCCTTGCCGCCCCACTGGCGGTAGAGGGTGGCCTTGCTGGAGCGGGTGCGCGCGGCCACGGCGTCCATGGTGAGGGCGTCGTAGCCGACTTCGCGGAGCAGGTCCAGCACGGCCGTGTAGAGCTCGGCCTCGCGCTCGGGGGTGATCCGACTGCGACGCGCGGCGGCGACCTCAGCCATCTCTTTCACCTTCCTGCTCCGAACGACACTGTTTCGTACACGACCAAGGTAGCGCACCCTTCATGGAAACGAAACCGTTTCGTACGTGTGGTGGGTCACGGCCATCCGTTTGCCTTGAGTTGCCCAGGTACGTCCCCCGGCAAAGCATGAGGACGTGACCTATCTGCGTCTGCCCCACTTCCACGACGACCTGCTGTGCTTCGTGGCCGAGGACGACCTCTGGCTCGCCCCGCTCGACTCCCCCGGCCGGGCCTGGCGGCTCACCGTCGACCGCACCAAGGCGGGCCACCCGCGCTTCTCGCCCGACGGCCGCCACCTCGCGTACACGAGCTGGCGCAGCCTGGTGCCCGAGGTCCACGTCGTCCCGGTGGACGGCGGCCCGGGCCGCCAGGTGAGCCACTGGGGCAGCGCCGACACCCGGGTCTGCGGCTGGACCCCGGAGGGAGAGATCCTCGCCGTGGCCTCCCACGGCGAGCCCTTCTCCTACTACACCTGGGCCTACAAGGTCTCCCCCGACGGCGATCCGGGCCGCAAACTGCCCTGGGGCCCGGTCTCCGACATCCAGGTCGCCGACGTGGACGGCGAGCGCAAGTCGCTGCTCCTGACCGGCACCCCGCCGCACGAACCGGCCTCCTGGAAGCGCTACCGCGGCGGGGCCACAGGCAGGCTCTGGCTGCACGGCGAACGGCTGCTGGAGGGCCTCGACGGCCATCTGCACTCCCCCATGTTCGTCGGCGGCCGCATCGCGTTCCTCTCCGACCACGAGGGCGTCGCCAACCTCTACTCCTGCGCCCACGACGGCTCCGGCCTGCGCCGGCACTCCGACCACGACGCCTTCTACGCCCGGCACGCCGCCAGCGACGGCACCCGGATCGTGTACCAGTGCGCGGGCGACCTGTGGATCGTCGAGGACCTGTCCCCGGACTCCGAGCCGCGCCGGCTGGACGTACGGCTGAGCGGGCCGCGGGCCGGGCGGCGCCCCTACCAGGTGGCGGCGTCCCGGCATCTCGACGGGCTCTCCGTCGACGAGACGGGGCGGGCCAGCGCGGTCGTCGTGCGCGGCAGCCTGTACTGGCTGACCCACCGGGACGGCCCGGCCCGCACCCTCACCGACACCCCGGGCGTCCGGGTGCGGCTGCCGGAGATGCTCGGCGGCAGCGGACGGGTGGCGTACGTGACGGACGCCGAGGGCGAGGACGCCGTCGAGATCGCCTCCCTGCCCCGGGCGAGCGGCGACCGTGCGCCCCGGCGCCTGGCCGCGGGGCGGCTGGGCCGGGTGCACGAGCTGGTCTCGGACCCGGAGGGCGAGCGGCTGGCGGTCGCCTCCCACGACGGCCGGCTCCTCCTCGTCGACGTCACGGAGGACTCCGACGGCGAGGTCAGCGAGCTGATCCGGTCGGTCAACGGGCCCGTGCGCGACCTCGCGTTCTCCCCGGACGGGGCGTGGCTCACCTGGTCGCACCCGGGCATCGGACGGACCCTGCGCCAGATCAAGATGGCCCGGCTGACCGGGTCGGAGGACGCCGAGCGGCTGATCGTCGACGTCACCAACGGCCGCTTCGAGGACGAGAACCCGGTCTTCACGCGCGACGGCCGCTACCTCGCCTTCCTCTCCTGGCGCGGCTTCGACCCCGTCTACGACGTGCACACCGGCGACCTGTCCTTCCCGCTCGGCTGCCGCCCGTACCTGGTGCCGCTGTCCTCCGCGACGCCCTCCCCGTTCGCGGTGAACCCGGAAGGCCGCCCGGCCGCCGGAGGCCTCGATCCGGTGGAGGACGAGGACAACGGGGACAACGGGGCAGTGACCGTCGAGGTCGAGGGACTGGAGAGCCGGGTCACGCCGTTCCCGGTGGCCGCCTCCAAGTACTCGGCGCTGTATCCGGTGGCGGGCGGCGGGCTGGTGTGGCTGCGCTGGCCGATCTCGGGCGCACTGGGTGAGACGTTCGCCAACCCGGACGACACCAGCGGCCGGCCCACCCTGGAGCACTTCGGCATCACCAAGGCCAAGAAGTCCGAACTCGCCCAGCACCTCGACTGGTTCGCGGTCAGCGGCGACGGCAGCCGACTGGTGATCGTCGACGAGGGCGAGCTGCGCGCGGTACCGGCCAACGAACAGGGCGACAGCGACTCCACCGTGTGGATCGACGCGCGGCGCATCCTGCACACGGTCGACCCGGCGGCGGAGTGGCGGCAGTCCTACGAGGAGGCCGGGCGGCTGATCCGTGCCTACTTCTGGGACCCGGGCATGTGCGGCATCGACTGGGACGGGGTGCTCGCCCAGTACCGCCCGCTGGTCGAACGGGTCGCCTCCCCCGACGAGTTCGCCGATCTGCTCCGCGAGGTCCTCGGCGAACTGGGCACGTCCCACGCCTACGTCACCGCAGCCCGGCGCAACGAGGGCCCGCCGCACTACCAGCGCCGACAGGGCCTGCTGGGCGCCAACTTCGTACGCCGGGACGACGGCTGGGCGGTCAGGCGGATCCTCCCCGGCGACTCCTCCGACTCCAAGGCCCGCTCCCCACTGGCCGGCACCGGCATCCGCGAGGGCGCGCTCCTCACCCATGTCGACGGCCGACCGGTGGATCCGGAGGCGGGCCCGTATCCGCTGCTGGCCGGTGCGGGCGGCACGACGGTGGAGCTGACCTTCCGCCCCGCGGAGGGCGAGGGCCCGCCCCGGCGGGTCGCCGTCGTCCCGCTCGTCGACGAACGACCGCTGCGCTACCAGGACTGGGTGGCCAAACGCCGGGCGGTGGTACGTGAGTTGAGCGGCGGGCGCTGCGGCTATCTGCACATCCCGGACATGGGCGGTTCGGGCTGGGCGCAGTTCAACCGCGACCTGCGCATGGAGGTGTCCCGCCCGGCACTGATCGTGGACGTGCGCGGCAACGCGGGCGGCCACATCAGCGAGCTGGTCGTCGAGACGCTGAGCCGGACGATCCTCGGCTGGGACCTGACCCGCGACGCCCAGCCGGTGTCGTACACCTCGAACGCGCCACGGGGCCCGGTGGTGGCCCTGGCGGACGAGGCGACCTCCTCCGACGGCGACATGATCACCGCCGCGTTCAAGCTGCTGAAGCTCGGCCCGGTCGTGGGACAGCGCACCTGGGGCGGCGTGGTCGGCATGACCGGCCGCCATGAGCTGGGCGACGGCACGGTGATCACGGTGCCGATGAACGCCGCCTGGTTCGACGCCTACGGCTGGTCCGTGGAGAACAAGGGCGTCGCCCCCGACATCGACGTCCTGCGCACCCCGCTGGACTGGGCCGAGGGGCGGCACGCCCAGCTGACCGACGCGGTGGAGCTGGCGCTCGGGCTGCTGGAGACCCACCCGCCGGCGACGCCGCCGACCTACAGCGACGTACCGGACCGCTCCCGTCCGAAGCTGCCGCCCCGGTCGTGAACACCCGGGCCGGCACGTGACGCACAGGGGAAAGGGGCGCCCCGCGCGGTGACACCCCCATTCCTTCGCCGCGCAACGTCAGACGACGTAGTCCCGGTCGTGAACACCCGGGCCGGCACGTGACGCACAGGGGAAAGGGGCGCCCCGCTCAGGGACGCCCCATTCCTTCACCGCTCAACGTCAGACGTCGTAGTCCTGGTCGAAGCGGTCCTCCTGGTCACGCTCACGCTCACGGTCGCGCTGCGGCTCGGAGCGCTCGCGGTCACGCTGCGGCTGCGAGGGGTCCATGTCCTCGTCACGCCGGCGACCACGGCCCTGCATCTGCTCGCGAGCCTGGTCCGCCTTCTGGCGGGCCTGGTTCTGCCACTGCTCGGACTTCTCCTGGAACTGGTCCTTCATACCCATGTGGGTTCACTCCCGTTGGGGGTGAGGGGATCTGGCTCGATCAGATTCACATGGGCCGTGACCCTGCGCATGTCGATCACTTACGGAGCGTAGTCCGCTGCTGCTCGTCGGCCGCCCCGCCCGCCCCGACCAGGCCCGTGCGCATGCCGGTCAGCCGGTCCGCGAACCGTCGCATCTCGCGCTGTCCCACCGTCCCGATGACCGCGGGCAGATAACCGCGCACCCCCTGCATCCCCCGCAGCCACCACTGTCCGTACACATGGCTCGACCGGCGCTCGATCCCCTCCACGAGCCGGTCCACGGCCGGACCGAGCGGATACGTCTTGTTGGACGGCCAGGGCAGCCGCTGCCGCAACTCCCGCATGACGTCGTCCTGGTCGGCCCCGCGCACCATGTCCGTGTCGGTCCACGACAGGTACCCGACGCCCACCTTCACGCCCCGGTGCCCGACCTCGGCCCGCAGGCTGTGCGCGTACGCCTCCACGCCCGACTTGGACGCGCAGTACGCGGTCATCATCGGTGCCGGGGTGATCGCGGCGAGGGAGGCGATCTGGAGCAGATAGCCGCGGCTCTGCGTCAGCAGGGGCAGGAAGGCGCGGGCGGTCACCGCCGAGCCGATCAGATTGACCTCGATCACCCGCCGCCAGGACTCCGGGTCGGAGTCGGCGAACGGACCGCCGGTGGCGACACCGGCGTTGGCCACGACGATGTCGACCCGGCCGAAGCGTTCCTTGACCTCGGCCGCGACACGGGCCATCGCCTCGTGGTCGGTGACGTCGGCGTGCCAGTGGTCGCTGTCGCTGTGCAGCCGGCCGGAGACCTGCTTGAGCTCGTCCGGCTCCAGGCCGACCAGCGCCACCTTCACCCCGCGCGCGGACAGCTTGCGGGCCAGCAACTCCCCAACGCCGCGCGCCGCTCCGGTCACCACGGCGACCTTGCCCTCAAGGCTCACCCTGCTCATACGCTCTCCTCGGTTGCGACCTGGATGTGTGCGTGGGCCTCGATGTGTTCGTGGGCCTCGATGTGTGCGTGGACGAGTTCCCGGATGGTGCCGCTGACCAGGTCGGGCGCCTCGATGGGCGCCATGTGGCCGATGCCGGGCAGTTCGACGATCCCGGTGCAGCGCGGCAGCGCGGCGGCCAGGGCCCGGGCCTGCACCGGCGGCGTCAGCCGGTCCGCCGTACCGACGAGCACGGCCGTGGGCACGTCCAGCTCGCGCACTCGGTGGTCGAGGTCGAGCAGATCCAGCACCTGAGACCAGGAGTGGCGGACCTTGCGAGGACAGGCGTGCACGATCCGGGCGCACGCCTCGATCATGTGCGGGGCCGAACCGGCACCCATCGTGCCGTACTTGAGGATCCGGCGGGCCGGCGGCGTGACCGGCCCGAGCGGGGCGCGGGAGCCGAGGATCCGCCGGGTCAGCCAGGTCCGCACCCGCCCGGCCCGCAGCGGGACGACGGTGGAGGCCGCGACCAGCTGCGAACTGCCCGTACTGCACAGCAGGACGGCGGCCGCGTGCGCCCGGAAGGCGGCTCTCCCGGAGGCCGCCATCACGGCCATCCCGCCCATGGAGTGCCCCGCGATCACGGCCTGTTCACCGGGCGCGAGGGTGGCCTCGAGGACCGCTTCCAGGTCGTCGGCGAGCGCGTCGGAACTGCACGCGGGGCTCGCGGGACTGCGGCCGTGGCCGCGCTGGTCGTAGGCGATGACCCGGTGGTCGGCGGCCAGGTCACGGAGTTGCGCCGCCCAGAAGGCGGTGGAGCAGGTCCAGCCGTGGGCGAGGACGACGGCGGGGGCGCCCTCGGGCCCGTGGACCTCCACGTGCAACCGGGCGCCGTCGGCGGAGACGGCGGTCAGCTCGCGGGCCGGGGCGGGCGGGGCGTAGGGGCCGGAGTCGACGTGCGCAAGGCGGCTCACGCGTCCACCCCCGCCTTCTTCGCCGCGGTGGCCTCCTTCGTCGCGGGCACCCGCAGGACCTCGTACTCCGCGAGGTCCGCCCGCCGCGTCGCCCGTCGGAACTCGGCTGTCGTGCCGGGCCAGATGGTGGTGTTGCGGCCGCTCGCGTCGAGGTACCAGCTGGTGCAGCCGCCGGTGTTCCACACGGTGCGCTTCATCCGCTCCTGCACCCGGTGGTTCCAGGTGCGCACCGCGTCCGGGCGGGCGTCGAGCGCGACCCGGCCGCCCAGGACGTCGAGCTGGCGGACGTAGTCGGCGAGGTAGTTCAGCTGGGACTCGATCATGAGGATCATCGAGGAGTTCCCGAGCCCGGTGTTGGGCCCGATGATCGTCATCCAGTTGGGGAAGCCGGCCGCGGCGGCGCCGCGCAGGGCCTCCATGCCGCCCTTCCAGGTCTCGGCGAGGGTCCGCCCGTCGGCGCCCACGACCCGCTCGGCGATGGGCATGTCGGTGACGTGGAAACCGGTACCGAAGACGATCGCGTCCACCTCGGCCTCACTGCCGTCGGCGGCGACGAGGGTCGAGCCGCGGACCTCGGTCAACCCGCTCGCGATCACGTCCACATTCGGCTGCGCGAGTGCCGGGTAGTAGTCGCTGGACAGCAGAATCCGCTTGCAGCCGATGCGGTAGTCCGGGGTCAGCTTCGCCCGCAGGGCCGGATCCTTGATGGACCGGGCCATGTTGCGCCGGGCCAGGTCCTCGACGAGCCCGAGCTGCTTCGGATGCTTGGTGAACGCCTGGACCTGCAACTCGCGGATGCCCCACAGCAGTCCGCGCCGCACCTGCGAGGTGAAGGGCAACCGCCGGTGCACCCACCGCTCGGCGTCGCTGATCGCCCGGTCCATGCGGGGCATCACCCAGGGCGCCGTGCGCTGGAACAGGGTGAGCCGCGAGACCTCGGGCTGGA
Source organism: Streptomyces sp. NPDC037100 (assembly GCF_055606225.1). NCBI lineage: Bacteria > Bacillati > Actinomycetota > Actinomycetes > Kitasatosporales > Streptomycetaceae > Streptomyces > Streptomyces sp. NPDC037100. The sequence continues at coordinate 216,612 of NZ_JBVJSX010000004.1, forward strand.
TCGACGGCACGATCTGCGCGGCCGAGGCACCCGTCCCCACCATCGCGACGCGCTTGCCGCGCAGGTCGTAGTCGTGGTCCCAGCGGGCCGAGTGGAACACCTTGCCCGGGAATGACTCCAGCCCGGGGATGTCCGGCACCTTCGGATCGGACAGCGGCCCCGTCGCCGACACGACCAGGTCGGCCGACAGGTTCCCGCTGCTGGTCTCGATGTCCCAGCACAGCCGCTCGGCGTTCCACGCCATCCGCTTCACCTCCGAGTCGAAGCGGATGTGCGGCCGCAGCCGGAACACGTCCGTCACGTGCTCCAGGTAGGCGCGGATGTGCTCCTGTCCCGAGAAGGTGCGCGGCCAGTCGGGATGGGGCGCGAAGGAGAAGGAGTAGAGGTGCGAGGGCACGTCACACCGGCATCCCGGGTAGCTGTTGTCCCGCCAGGTGCCGCCGACACTGCTCGCCCGCTCCAGGACGACGAAGTCGGTGACACCCTCGCGACGCAGCCGCACGGCGGCCCCCAGCCCGCCGAACCCGGACCCGACCACCGCGACCCGCACATGCTCGCGCTCGCCCATGCCGACACCTCCACGCACCACGAGAACCGTGCCAGTGAACACTGGCGCAATGGGAGCGTAGGGCAGTGGCGTACTGATGGGTAGGGGGCGGGGCAAGGAAGTTACCCGCAGTACGCCTTAAGGTGCCCAGGTGGCCGAGAAGCGTGAATACCGCATGGAAGAGCTGGCCCGCCTCGCCGGGATCACGGTGCGCACCCTGCGCTTCTACCGCGAACGCAAACTGATCCCGCCACCCCGCCGCGAGGGCCGCATCGCCTGGTACGACGACCGCCACCTGGCCCGGTTGCGCACGATCACGACCCTGCTGGAACGCGGCCACACCCTCAACGGCATCGCGGAACTCGCGGAGGCCTTCGACCACGGCCGGGACGTCGGCGACCTGCTCGGCGTCGGCGGCCCCACCGAGGAGGAGCCCGTCCATCTCACCCCCGAGGAACTCGCCGGCCACTTCGCCGGCGAGGCCACTCCGGAGAACCTCGCCGCCGCGATGGAACTCGGCTACCTCGGCACCGACGGCGAGGAGATCGTCCACATCAGCCGCCGCCTCCTGGACGTCTCCGCGGCCCTGGTCCACGAGGGCATCCCCCTCGCGGAGCTCCTCCGCGCGGCCCAGCAGGTCCGCACCCACGCCGACGCCCTGGCCGACCTCTTCACCGACCTGGTCCTCCGCCACGCCTCCGCCCAGGACCTGCCCCGCCTGCGCCCCCTGGCCCGCAGCGTGATGGAGGCGGAGCTTTCGCTGGCGCTGGACCGGAGGATGCGGAACCAGGCATAGACACCGAGGACGCCGCACACCTCAACTGTCCGGCAGTACGAAACATTCACTCCATCGAGGCACTTTCCAGACGGTCACCGGCGAAACCGCGTTCGCTCTCCCAGAGTGAGATCGAAAAGGCCCCGGCGGCTGTGCGACCAGCCCCGGGGTATGGCCGACCCTTGCATGGAGCGTCGACGTGCCCAAGCGTAGTCCTCAACCATCACGACCGGCTTCGGCTCCGGCCGGACATCCACGAGCTCTGGGAGCCGTGCGTCTCAGCTATCTGACCGAAGTGACCACGTCACCCCGCAGACAGCGCACCTCGATCCAGCGGTGCGCCCAGCGGCTGGGCTTCACATTGATCGCCGAAGCCTCAGACCTTGGCGTGTCCGCGCGCAAGATGTCGCCCTTCGAGAGGCCTGCACTGTCTGCCTGGCTGCAGCGCCAAATACGAAGCCATCGTGTGGTCGCATCTCGATCGCGCCGTCCGCTCGGTGGCCCACATGTCCGAGTTGATCGAGTGGAGCCGGCAGTGCTCTACGACGCTCGTCTTCGGCATGCCCGAGGAAGGTCAGCCGCTCGTGTCACACCGCGGGCCAACGACGACGCGATCCGCCAATGCATGAATCTGGCCTATGCCGCGGAGCAAGAGACCCGCGCCATTTCCGCTCGTCTCACCAGCGCCCACGAAGTGCTGCGAGCCACTGGCCGATACGGCGGGGGCCTGGTTCCGTTCGGGTACAAGAAGGCACCGCACCCCTCGGGCATCGGGTGGTGTCTGGCTCCCGACCCGGAGACTGTCACCGTTGTCCGCGCGATCGTGGACGACGTCCACTCGGGACTGTCCCTGGTGGCCATCGCTCACAAACTCGAGACTGCGGGCGTCTTGGTGCCACGCGATCGCCACGCCCAGCTGCAGGGACGCCCCACGGGTGGGCGACGCCACGGACGCGACTTCGCGCGTTTTCGCTGGACAGCAGGCAGCCTGTGCAAGATCCTCCGTACCCCGGCACTTATGGGCCACCGGGTTCACAAGGGGATGACCGTCCGTGACGCTGAGGGCTCACCCGTGCTGATCGGCCCCCCGCTCCTCGCTGAAGAGGAGTTCCAGGCCCTCCAGGACGCCCTCAACGCCCGCTCGAACGGCACCCACCCCAAGGGGCGGGAGACGTCGCTGCTCATCGGGGTCGCGCATTGCACCGGGTGCGGTGGCCGCATGTACTTCGCCGCCCGAAGGGCGTATGCGTACGGTGACTACGTCTGCCGTGCCTCTGCCCGCGGCGTGACCTGCCCAGCTCCCGCTGCCATCCGCGCCGACTGGCTCGACGAGTACACCGTCAGCCGCTACCGCGAGGCGTTCGCCACGGACGGCGAGGTGCCCCGGGGGCAGCTCCTCGGGGATCGAGTTCGTGTCATGGTCGCCAAGGGGCGGTCGGGCGGCGGACCGGAGCGATTGGTCGGGCCCGATACCTCCCGGCTGACCTTCACGATCGAGTCGTGTCCCTGATCCGCCCTACGGCGCATGAGGGTGTGCCGAGTGTCGGCACCCCCCCCAAATCGCCTCACATCTCGAAGACGACCGTCACGGGGGCGTGATCCGACCACCGTTCGTCATGGCTGGCCGCCCGCTCCACAAACGCCTTGACCGCCCTCTCCGCGAGCCCTGGGGTCGCGACGGCGAGATCGATCCGCCAACCCGTATCCCGATCGAAGGCCCGCCCCCGGTACGACCACCACGAGTACGGCCCCTCGACGTCCGGGTGCAGGGCGCGTACGACGTCGACGTACCCACCGTCGGCCGCGTCGAAGACCCGCCCCAGCCATTCCCGCTCCTCCGGCAGGAACCCCGAGCTCTTCTGGTTGCCGCGCCAGTTCTTCAGGTCGGCCCGCTGGTGGGCGATGTTCCAGTCGCCGCAGACGAGCACCTCGCGTCCGTCGGCGGCCGCACGCTCCCGCAGCCCCTTCAGGTAGGCGAGGAACTCGCCCATGAAGCGTTCCTTCTCGTTTTGCCGCTCGGTGCCGACCTCGCCGGAGGGCAGGTAGAGGGAAGCGACGGTGACCCCCGGCAGGTCGACCTCCACGTACCGCCCGCTGCCGTCGAACTCCTCCGAGCCGAATCCGATCCGGACCCGGTCGGGCTCGCGGCGGCTGTACAGGGACACCCCGGCCCGTCCCTTGGCGGCGGCCGGCGCGTGCACCACGTGCCACCCCTCGGGCGTGCGGACGCACTCCGGCAACTGCTCCGGCTCGGCGCGCACCTCCTGCAGGCACAGCACATCGGCTTCGGTGTCGGCGAGCCACTCCACGAAACCCTTCTTCGCGGCGGCGCGCAGCCCGTTCACATTCACAGAGGTCACTGTCAGCAAAACACTCTCCTCGACATCACAGGCGACCTCATCGGCAGGACCCGTTGTCGGAGGTCACAGTGAGTACCCCGGCACGATACCGGCACGCTGGACGAGGTCCAGTTCCGGATCGAATACGGTAGCGGCCATGCACATACGCCGGGTCTCCTTCGACCATCCCGACGCCATGAAGCTGAACGACCAGGTCCAGGCCGAGTACGCCGTCCGCTACGGCGACGACGGCGACGCCACGCCCATGGCCGCCGCGGACTTCGACCCGCCGAACGGCGTGTACCTGATCGCGTACGACGAGCACGGCACCCCCGTCGCCTCGGGCGGCTGGCGCGCCCAGGACACCAACGGCGAGGGCAACCTCGACGGCGACGCCGAGCTCAAGCGCATGTACGTGGTCGACGCCATGCGCGGCCGGGGCCTGGCCCGGCGCGTCCTGGCCGCTCTGGAGGAGGACGCACGCACGGCCGGCCGCGTCCGCATGGTCCTGGAGACCGGCACCAAGCAGCCCGAGGCCATTGCCCTGTACACGTCCAGCGGCTACGAGCCGTGCGCCAAATTCGGCTACTACCGCCACCACGAGGCGAGCCGGTGCTTCGCCAAGGACCTGCGGCCGGCCGGCTGACGGGCACTCAGCGACGGCTCCGGCTGTGGCCCGTGTCACGCGGTGCGGGCCGCCGCCGCCCGTCGCTCACCGTCCGGGGCCTGAACATACGTCAGAGCCCGGTCGGTTTCCCGACCGGGCTCTGAGCTGCGTGGACCTGAGGGGATTTGAACCCCTGGCCCCCTCGATGCGAACGAGGTGCGCTACCGGACTGCGCCACAGGCCCTTGCAACGAGTGAAACTTTAGCACCCCGATCGGCCTGCTTGGAAATCCGTTCCCCAGGGGCGGTCACCTGCGGCTTCGCGGCGCTACTCGTTCGCGGCCCGGGGCCGCTCCCCGTCCTCGTACTGGTCGAACAGCGGGGTGCGGCCGCGCTCCCGGGCCCGCCGGGCGGAGGCCGCCCTGGGGGTCTCCCCGCGCGAGCGCGTTCGAGCGTGGGGGACGGCGTCGGTGAGTCCGTCGCCGTCGCCGGTGTCCTGGGCGGACGGGTGCGGCTCGCCCGGATGGTCGGCGCCGGAGTCGTCGTCCGCGTCGGGGGTCACCGTGCTCGACCGGGCCGAGCTCCAGGTGTCGGGGGCACCGAGGTCCACGTCGCTGGTGGCCCGCGGGGCGACCGGGGCCGTCACGTAGGTGGGCAGAGGCACCGGCACCGGCTCCCAGCTGTCGCCGCCCTGCCCGGGCCGCCGCTGCCGCTCGCGCTGCTGGTCGACCCACTCCGCGTGGTCGGTCTGCTCGACGAGGGCGCGCCGGTCCGCCGCGAGGGCGGAGAGGCCGGGGTCGGTCACCGACTCGGGTCCCTCCTCCGGTTCGTCGCTCTCCTCGTCGGCCATGGCCCGCCGACGGGGCTGGCGCTGCCGCTCCCGCAGGCGCTGGGCCGCGGCCTCGGCCATCCGGCGGTCCATCTGGTAGGCGAAGCGACGCCGCTCCTGGGAGCGCAGATGGGCGATGTAGACGCTGAGCATGACCGCGGGCACGCCGGGAGCCCACAGGAACGCGAGTCCTCCGACCGCGGCGACGATCGCGCCGAGGGTGAAGGCGAGGAACAGCATGGTGGTGGTGCGCCGACGGCGCGCGAGGACCTTCGAGCGCCGGGCTCGCGCTGCGGCCGCCTGGTCCGCCTGCGCCGAGGCGCCGCGCCGGGCGGCGGGCACCCGCTCCCGGGGGGGCCCGGTGCGTGCCGCGTCGGATGCGGGCGACTGCCGGGCCTGGGGTTCGGGGGTGGCCGGGCGGGCCGGCTGCTCGGGGGCGGGCGACGGTACGGGTGCCTGGGTCTGCGGACGGGTCTTGGACACGGCGAAGGCCCGGACGTCCACCGAGTCGGTGACGGCGTCCGGGGCGTCGGCGTCCTGCTCCCCCTCGTCGGTGGAGCGCGCCCGCAGGTCCTTGGCGTACCGGCGCTCCATGCCCGCCCGTCCGGACAGCAGCCGGATGGCGGTGCTGAAGCGTTCCGTCGGACGGGCCTCGTTCAGCTCGTCCTGCCTACGGAGCCACATCGGCACCAAGTAGGCGGCCCAGGCCCCGACAATGACTGCGTAGATGAGGCCGCTGCTGCTCACGTCTCACACCGTAGAGGGGTTTGTGTGAGGCCATCTGCCAATTGAGCCGGTGTGTCGCACGATCTGGCTGATATTTCGAACTTTTTTTGTGACCGATGCGATCAGCAGACCGCTCAGGCCGGGAATTCATTGCCCCGAGACGGTCATCGACCGATCAATTTCGAACATATATTCAATTTCCGGGGTGGCGCCGCATTCCCGGGTTGCTCTGCGACCGTGCCCGGTGCCAGCGCTTCAGCAAGCCGTCCGGCACCTCCTCGGCCGTGAGGGCGAAGACGAGATGGTCGCGCCATGCTCCGTCGATGTGGAGATAGCGCGGCCGCAGCCCCTCCTCGCGGAATCCGAGTTTTTCCACGACCCGGCGGCTGGGCCCGTTCTCCGGGCGAATGCAGACTTCGATGCGGTGCAGCCCGACGGTGCGGAAACAGTGGTCCACGACGAGCGCCACCGACGTCGGCATCACCCCGCGGCCGGCCACCGACTCGTCCACCCAGTAACCGACGTGCCCCGAGCACATCGAGCCCCAGGTGATCCCGGCGACGGTCAACTGCCCGACCAGCCGCCCCTGGTACTCGATGACGAAGGGCAGCATCCGGCCCGCGTTCGCCTCGGACCTCAGGTGGCGGACCATCTGGCGGAAGGTCGGGCGGTGTGTCATCGGCCCGCCAGGCGTGGGCGGCGGGATCGTCGCCTCCCAGGGGCGCAGCCAGTCGCGGTTACGCCGGTTGACCTCGCGCCATGCCCGCTGGTCGCGCAGCTTTATCGGCCTGAGGACGATGTCGCCGTCCACCAGCTCCACGGGCCAGGATGGGCTGTTCAGCTCGCACCCCCGCTGCCGGGTCTGGGGTGGTCGCCGCCCCGGAGCTGCTCGACGGCGTGGACGAGCAGCGGTTCCAGGACGGCGAGGCCGTCCTTCACGCCGCCGCTGGAGCCGGGCAGATTGACGATCAGCGTGCCGCCCGCCACCCCGGCCAGGCCCCGGGAGAGTGCCGCGGTCGGCACCTTCTCCCGGCCGAACGCGCGGATGGCCTCGGCGATGCCCGGTACCTCGTGGTCGATCACGCGGCGCGTCGCCTCGGGCGTGCGGTCGGTGGGCGAGATGCCCGTGCCGCCGGTGGTGACGATGACGTCGTAGCCGGCGTCGACACCGGCGCGCAGGGCGGCCTCCACCGGGTCGCCGTCGGGGACGACCTGGGGGCCGTCGACCTCGAAGCCGAAGCGCTTCAGGCCGTCGGCGATCAACGGGCCGCCCTTGTCCTCGTAGATGCCGGCGGCGGCCCGGTTCGAGGCCGTGACGACGAGAGCGGCGTACGGCGCGGGCAGTGCGCCGCCGACCGGCGCGTCCAGTGTCATGCCCGGCTCCAGTCGCCCGACTTGCCGCCCGTCTTCTCCTCCACCCGTACGTCCGTGATGACCGCTCCCTTGTCGACCGCCTTGACCATGTCGATCACGGTGAGCGCGGCGACGGAGACCGCGGTGAGGGCCTCCATCTCGACACCCGTGCGGTCCGTCGTCTTCACGGTGGCCAGGATCTCCACGGCGTCGTCCGCGACCGACAGGTCCAGTTTCACACCGGACACCGACAACGGGTGACAGAGCGGGATCAGATCGGGGGTGCGTTTGGCGCCCATGATCCCGGCGATCCGCGCGGTCGCGAGGGCGTCGCCCTTGGGGACGCCCTCGCCGCGCAGCAGCTCGATCACGCGGGGCGAGACGAGGACGCGTCCGCTGGCGCGGGCGGTGCGCGCGGTCACGTCCTTCTCCGACACGTCGACCATGCGGGCGGCGCCCGCCTCGTCGATGTGCGTCAGCCGGTCCGGCGTCCGGCCGTCCTTCGGGGATGGGTCCTGCGTGCTCATGCTGTGTGGCGCTCCCGGTCCGGGCCCGTGGCGGTGCGGCGCATGGGCCTGTTGTGCGCGACACGGTACCCCCAACCAGGGGCTATCGGCCGAGCAGGACCACCTCGACCTCGGTGCCGGGTTCGACGGAGACGGTGTCCTCGGGGACGGCGATCAGGGCGTCCGCGCGGGCGAGGGCGGCGACCAGGTGGGACCCGGCGCCGCCGACCGGCGTGACCTTGCCGTCGGCGTACGTGCCGCGCAGGAACTGCCGGCGGCCCTTCGGGGAGGTCAGCGCCTTGCCGGCGGACAGGGTCGCCCGGGTCGTCGGGCGGTGGACGTCCTTCAGCCCCATGAGGGTGCGGATCGCGGGGCGGACGAACAGTTCGAAGGAGACGTACGACGACACCGGGTTGCCGGGCAGGGCCAGCAGCGGGGTGTGGTCGGGGCCGATGGAGCCGAAGCCCTGGGGCTTGCCGGGCTGCATGGCGAGCTTGCGGAACTCGATGCCGCTGCCGGCCTCGTCCTCGTCGCCGACGTGGGACAGGGCCTCCTTGACCACGTCGTACGCGCCGACACTCACGCCTCCGGTGGTCACCACCAGGTCGGCGCGGACCAGCTGGTCCTCGATGGTGGAGCGCAGGGTCTCGGCGTCGTCGGCGACTGCTCCCACGCGGTAGGCGATGGCGCCGGCGTCGCGGGCGGCGGCGGTGAGGGCGAAGCTGTTGGAGTCGTAGATCTGACCGGTGCCCAGTTCCGTGTCCGGCTGGACGAGTTCGCTGCCGGTGGAGAGCACCACCACGCGCGGGCGCGGGCGTACCCGGACGGTGCCGCGGCCGATCGCGGCGAGCAGGGAGATCTGGGGCGGGCCGAGGACGGTGCCGGCCTCCAGGGCGCGGTCGCCGGCCTTCACGTCGCTGCCCTTCGCGCGCACGTGCGCGCGGGCCTCGGCCGGGCGGTACACGTGCACGAGCCCGGTGGCGCCCTCGGGGCCGAGGCTGCGGGCACGCATGCCGTGCACCGCGCCCTCGCCGAGGCCGCCGTCGGTCCACTCGACGGGCACGACCGTCTCGGCGCCGGGCGGCAGCGGGGCGCCGGTCATGATGCGGGCGGCCTGACCGGGGCCCACCGGGAGCAGTTCGGCCTGGCCCGCGGCGACGTCCCCGACGACCTCCAGGGCCGCCGGGAACTCCTCGCTCGCGCCCGCGACGTCCGCGACCCGTACCGCATAGCCGTCCATCGAGCTGTTGTCGAAGGGCGGCAGGGACACCGGCACCGTGATGTCCTCGACGAGGACGCAGCCCTGGGCGTCGAGCAGGTGCAGCTCGATGGGTTCCAGGGGCCGGACGGTGGCGAGGATGTCCTCCAGGTGCTCGTCCACCGACCAGAGGTGGTCGGGGCCGAAGTCGTCCTGGCCGGTGACGTGGGGCGCGGCGCTGCTCAACGTGCTACATCTCCTCGGCTACGTAACTGCGAAGCCAGGTCCGGAAGTCCGGGCCCAGGTCTTCACGTTCGCATGCGAGTCGGACAATGGCACGCAGGTAGTCGCCACGGTCGCCGGTGTCATAGCGGCGGCCCTTGAAGACGACGCCGTGCACCGGGCCGCCGATCTTCTCGTCCTCGGCGAGCTGCTGGAGGGCGTCGGTGAGCTGGATCTCACCGCCGCGGCCGGGCTCGGTCCGGCGCAGTATCTCGAAGATGTGCGGGTCGAGGACGTAGCGGCCGATGATGGCGTAGTTGGAGGGCGCGTCGGCCGGGTCGGGCTTCTCGACGAGGCCGCTGACCTGGACGACGTCGCTGTCCTCGGTGGTCTCCACGGCCGCGCATCCGTAGAGGTGGATCTGCTCGGGGGCGACCTCCATGAGCGCGACGACGCTGCCGCCGCGCTGCTCCTGGACCTCGACCATGCGCTGCAGCAGCGGGTCGCGGGGGTCGATGAGGTCGTCGCCGAGGAGGACCGCGAAGGGCTCGTCGCCCACGTGCGGTGCGGCGCACAGGACGGCGTGGCCGAGGCCCTTGGGGTCGCCCTGGCGGACGTAGTGCATGGTCGCGAGGTCGCTGGACTCCTGCACCTTGGCGAGGCGGCCGGCGTCGCCCTTCTTCTGCAGGGCGGACTCGAGCTCGTAGTTACGGTCGAAGTGGTCCTCGAGGGGGCGCTTGTTGCGGCCCGTCACCATGAGGACGTCGTCGAGACCCGCGGCGACAGCCTCCTCGACCACGTACTGGATCGCGGGCTTGTCCACGACCGGCAGCATCTCCTTGGGAGTGGCTTTGGTGGCCGGCAGGAACCGGGTGCCGAGGCCTGCTGCGGGAATGACAGCCTTGCTGATCCGAGGGTGCAACTGAGTCATGGCGGCCACCCTATCCGGTGCCTTTGCATGGAATCTGCGGCTCCGGTTCATAGGAGCTCATATGAGCGTATTGCGACGGTACGGGAGCAACCATTGAGGCCTATCGCACGTCCGGGCGAGCCTGACAAGCGGAGTTTGCGGCGCGGGTTCCTCGCGGTGAGGAGCAGGTTGACGGTGGATGACCTGCGGGAAACGTCGGCCGCGCTGGCCGGGCGGGCGCTGGAGCTGCCCGAGTTGGCGGGGGCCGGCACGGTCGCGGCGTACGTCTCCGTGGGGAGTGAACCGGGCACACTCGCGCTCCTGGACGCTCTGCGCGCCCGGGGGGTGCGCGTGCTGCTTCCGGTCCTGCTGCCCGACAACGACCTCGACTGGGGCACGTACGAGGGTGAGGGCTCGCTCGCGTCCGTCCGGCACGGCTCCAGGATGGCCCTCCTGGAGCCCGCGGGCGAGCGCCTCGGGCCGGACGCCGTGACCACCGCCGACGCCGTACTGCTGCCGGGGCTCGCGGTGGACGCGCGCGGGATGCGGCTCGGGCGGGGCGGCGGCTCGTACGACCGGGTCCTGGCACGGCTGGAGCGGGCGGGCGCTCATCCCGTCCTGGTGGTGCTGCTGTACGACTCCGAGGTCGTCGGACACGTCCCGGAGGAGCCGCACGACCGGCCGGTGCACGCGGTGGTGACACCGTCGGGGGTACGGCGGTTCGGGCAGGCGCCCTGACGCGAAGCGGCCCTCCACGCGCGCGTGGAGGGCCGCTCGTCCTGCCGGCGTCAGTGGCTCACGGCTTGAGCACCAGCTTGTCGGCCGTGCTCTTCTCGACCGCCTGGTCCGAGAAGGCCCACGGCAGCAGTTCACCGTCGGCCCACTTGTCGGTCTGGTCGACGTAATGGGAGCTGTAGGCGTGCCCGGAGGCGCCGGTGAGGTTGATCCACTTCGACTTGTCGAGGTCGCCGAGGTTCACCACCATCCGCATGGACGGCACCCACACCACCCCGTATCCGCCGGCCGCGTTCCAGCCGGTCGCGTTGACCGTGGCCTCGCCGCCACCGAGCTCCCAGGGGCCGCGGTTGAGGGCGTACTGGATGAAACCGGGGCCCGCGGTGCCGAGGGTCTGGTTCTTCAGGAACAGGCGGTGCAGCCGGCCCCAGCTCCAGGAGTCGATGTCCTTGCCGAGCTTGGCCGTCAGCTCCCAGCGGGCGTCGATCATGGCCCGCTTGAACAGCTGGTCGCGGTTGTGGGCGGCGGGGCGGGTGCGCACCTCGGGAGTCGTCCACCAGTCGCTGTCCGGCTGGTTCATGAGCCCCCGGACCACCTCGAACCACCGGTCGCCGCCGTCGGGCTGCGCCTGGTCCGCGTCGCGCTGGCCGCACTCGCGGACCTTCTGCGCCTCGTCGGCCGGGCCGGTGGTGTTGACCGGGTCGACCCACAGGCACTGGCCCTTGGGCCGCAGCTCCTTGGGCAGCTTGTTGCCGAAGGCGAGCTTGAGGATGTTGCGCCAGACGGCGTTGAAGTAGGCGGCTGCCGCGGAGTCGGCGTCCTGGGTGTAGTCCCAGCCCTCCAGGAGCTTCTGCGCCTCGCGGACGTCCTTGTTCTCCGGGTCGATCTTCAGCAGCGTGGGCACCAGCAGCCGGGCGATCTCACTGCTGTTGTCCAGCTGCATCTGGCGCATGTCGTCCGTGGAGATCTTGCCGCCGTCCTTGATCTTCGACTGGATCAGGTCGGTGATCCGCTGGCTGCGCGCGCCGTAGCCCCAGTCCGCGGTGAGCGTGTACGGGTACTTGTCCGAGTCGATCACGGCCTGGTTGGCGGTGACGATGTAGCCGCGCTCCGGGTTGTACTCGTAGGGCAGCGCGTCCTGCGGGATGTAGCCGGTCCAGCGGTACTCGGGATCCCAGCCGGGCGCCGGGATGGAGCCGTCGTCGTTCTTGGCGCGGAGGGGGATCTTCCCGGGCAGCGTGTAGCCGATGTGGTTCTCGTTGTCGGCGTAGATCAGGTTCTGCGAGGGCACCTCGAACTGCGATGCGGCCTTGCGGAAGTCGCCCCAGCCCTTCGCCTTGTCCATGGCGAAGACGGCGTCCATGGTGGTGCCGGGCTGCAGGGCGGTCCAGCGCAGCGCGACGCCGTAGCCGTCGCCTCTGTCGGGTGCGGCGGTGTCGACCGTGGCCTTCTTGCCGACCTTGACGAGCTCCCCGTCGCGGTCGGACAGCAGGGGACCGTTGTTGGTCTCGCGGACGACGATCTTCCTGGGCGAGCCGCCGGCGACCTTGATGGTCTCCTCGCGGGTCTCGAAGGGCTTGACCTTGCCGTCGTACAGGTAGCCGTTGCCGGTGATCTTCTCCAGGTAGAGATCCGTGACGTCGACGCCGGAGTTTGTCATGCCCCAGGCGATGTCCTGGTTGTGACCGATTATCACGCCCGGCATGCCGGCGAAGGTGTAGCCGCTGACGTCGTACTGGCAGGTGCTGGAGACGCTGCGGCAGTGCAGGCCCATCTGGTACCAGACCGACGGCAGGGACGGCGACAGGTGCGGGTCGTTGGCCAGCAGCGGCTTGCCGGTGATGGTGTACTCCCCGCTCACGACCCAGGAGTTGGAGCCGATGCCGTCGCCGTTCACGCCGACGGCCGGCGGGAGGTCGTCCAGGACCCGGGTCAGGCCGCCGAGCTGGCTGTCCAGGCCCGCGGTGCCCGAGGCGCCGGAGGCGGTGCCGCTCGCGCCCGAGGCCGTACCCGAGGCGGCGCCCTGGGCACCTGCGGTTCCGGCAGAGGCTCCCGCGGTGCCGCCGGTGCCGCTCGTGCCGGATGTACCGCTCGTGCCGGACGCGCCGGACGTGCCGCTCGAGCCGCCCTGCTCGAACGCGCTCGTCAGCTCGCTGTACTGGCCCTCCTGGACGATCGCCTTGTTCCGGCTGTACGGGTACTTCGGGTACAGGTCGGCGATCTGCTTCGGGCCGAGGCGGCTGGTCAGCAGGGCGCGGTCGATCTCGTCCTGCATGTTGCCGCGCAGGTCCCAGGCCATCGCCTTGAGCCAGGAGATCGAGTCGACCGGGGTCCACGCCTGCGGCTTGTAGTCGTTGGTGAAGCCCAGCGCCGCGTACTCCAGGGAGATGTCCTCGTCGTCCTTGCCCTGGAGGTAGGAGTTGACGCCCTTGGCGTACGCCTGGAGATGTTTCTTCGTCGAGGCCGACAGCTTGGTGTCGTACTCCTGCTTGGCGACCCGGTCCCAGCCGAGGGTGCGCAGGAACTCGTCGTTGTCGACCTGGCTCTTGCCGAACATCTCCGACAGCCGGCCGGAGGCCATGTGGCGGCGGACGTCCATCTCGTAGAACCGGTCCTGCGCCTGGACGTAGCCCTGCGCCATGAACAGGTCCGCGTCGGAGGAGGCGTAGATCTGCGGGATGCCGTAGTTGTCGCGTTTGACTTCGACGGGACCCGAGAGGCCCTTCAGCGTCAGGGTGCCCTTGGTCTGCGGGAAGGAGGCCCGGACGGTACTGATGGACCAGTACGACCCGTACGCCACGCCTCCTATGAGGGACAGCACGAGGACGAGCACGATAAGTCGGGCTTTGCGCCCCTTTCTCCTGCCGGACTTGCCGGGCTGCTGACCCGTGGAGGCGGTGGTGTTGGGGGGCATCGCTGTCCTTGCTGTCCTAACGCGAGCGGCAGGTTCGGCTGTGCTTTTAACTGAGCGCTGGAGCAACGATAGGCGCAGGGCCTTCCGCCCCTTGACGCGGAGTCGAGAACCGGCACGGACTGACGTTCGATCTTGCACCTCGAAGCGTCAAGATTTCGTCAAGAGTTAGGTAAGGTAACGAAGTAGTTGACGCGCTGCGCCACAGCGTCATGTGCGATGTACGTGAGCCCACGCGCGCGTGCGTGCGGGCCAGGGAAGGATTCGGCCGCTGACTGTTCACCACCTCAACCAGCTCCTGCTCGTCTGCTCGCTCGTCCTGCTCGTCGCCGTCGCAGCGGTACGGATCTCCTCGCGCAGCGGGCTCCCCAGCCTGCTCGTGTACCTGGGGATCGGTGTCGCCATGGGCCAGGACGGCGTGGGCGACATCCACTTCGACAACGCCGAGCTGACCCAGGTCATCGGATACGCGGCCCTGGTCGTGATCCTGGCCGAGGGCGGTCTGGGCACGAAGTGGAAGGAGATCAAGCCCGCACTGCCGGCCGCCACGGCACTGGCGCTGGCCGGTGTCGCGGTGAGTGTCGGGGTCACGGCGTCGGCGGCCCACTACCTGATCGGGCTTGAGTGGCGGCAGGCGCTCATCATCGGGGCGATCGTCTCCTCGACCGACGCGGCGGCGGTGTTCTCGGTGCTGCGGAAGATCCCCCTGCCCTCACGCGTGACGGGCATGCTCGAGGCGGAGTCCGGCTTCAACGACGCCCCGGTGGTCATCCTCGTGGTCTCCCTGTCCACGGCAGGCCCGGTCGATCACTGGTACGTGCTGCTTGGCGTGATCCTGCTGGAGCTGGCCATCGGTGCGGCGATCGGGCTCGCGGTGGGCTGGCTGGGCGCCTGGGGCCTCAGGCACGTGGCCCTGCCGGCCTCCGGCCTGTACCCGATCGCCGTGATGGCGATCGCCGTGGTGGCGTACGCGGCGGGCGCGCTGGCCCACGGCAGCGGTTTCCTCGCGGTGTACCTCGCCGCGATGGTGATGGGCAACGCGCGGCTGCCGCACTGGCCGGCCACCCGCGGCTTCGCCGACGGGCTGGGCTGGATGGCCCAGATCGGCATGTTCGTCCTGCTCGGCCTCCTGGTCACCCCGCACGAGCTGGGCGACGACATCGTGCCCGCGCTGGTCATCGGGCTGGTGCTGACCATGGTGGCGCGTCCGCTGAGCGTGGTGTTCTGCCTGACGCCGTTCCGGGTGTCCTGGCAGGAGCAGGCCCTGATGTCCTGGGCGGGGCTGCGCGGGGCGGTGCCCATCATCCTGGCGACCATCCCCATGGTGGAGGGCGTGGACGCCAGCCGCCGGATCTTCAACATGGTCTTCATCCTGGTCGTCGTCTACACCCTGGTGCAGGGCCCGACGCTGCCGTGGCTGGGCCGCAAGCTGCGGCTCGGCGACGGTTCGGAGGCCGCCGACCTCGGCATCGAGTCGGCGCCGCTGGAGCGGCTGCGCGGGCATCTGCTGTCCGTGGCGATCCCCGGCGAATCGAAGATGCACGGCGTGGAGGTGGGCGAGCTGCGGCTGCCGCACGGCGCCGCCGTGACCCTCATCGTGCGCGGGGGCGAGTCCTTCGTTCCGCTGCCGACGACGATTCTGCAACGCGGGGACGAGCTCCTCGTGGTCGCCACGGACCCCGTCCGGGACGCGACCGAGAACCGGCTGCGGGCCGTGGGACACGGCGGCAAGCTGGCCGGCTGGCTGGGGACGGGCGGGGCGGGCCGGTGAGGGGCAATTCGCACCGTTTGTGATTTACAGGGTGAGCAACCCCATGGTGCTCACTTTCACAGGCAGCCGAGCCCTTGATCCCTGTACGATGAAGGCGTTATCCAGATCGAACCAACTCTGCCTGACGCAGAGCTGGCGCGACCGTATGGCGGTCGGGACACCCCTCCTCACCGGGCCCCGGCATCTACCGCAGTTCCGCGCAAGAGGACAGCTCTCGGCGCCCCCCGCCAGGGGGCCGCGCTACCAGGCGGCAGAAAGGCACGGGCCGTGGCGTCCACGGTCACCTCGAAGGCGTCGGAGAACCCGACGCCTTCCGCTCGCCCGGGATACGGCCGGCTGCTGCGCACCCGCGGCGCCTGGACGTTCCTGATCCCCGGCTTCGCGGCACGCCAGCCGTTCGCGATGCTGACCATCTCCATCGTGCTGCTGGTGCAGCACACCACCGGCTCCTACGGAGCGGCGGGCGCCGCCGCGGCCGTCACCGGGGTCTCGATGGCCCTGTTCGCGCCCTACAGCGGACGCCTCGCCGACCGCTACGGGCAGCGCGCCGTACTGGTCCCCGGAGTGCTGCTGCACGCACTGGCCGGGCTGACGCTCACGGCGCTCGCGCTGCTGGACGCGCCCCTGTGGACGGTGTTCGTGGCGGCCGTCCCGACCGGTGCCTCGGTGCCGCAGGTCGGCCCGATGGTGCGGGCCCGCTGGGGCGTCAAGCTCAAGGACTCGCCGCTGATGACCACCGCGGCCGCCTTCGAGTCCGTCACGGACGAGCTGACCTTCGTGGTCGGACCGCTGCTGGCCACCGCCCTGTGCACGGCCGTCGACCCCGCCGCCGGACTCGTCACCGAGGCCTCGCTGACCCTGCTCGGCGGGCTGCTGTTCGCCGCGCAGAAGAGCACGCAGCCCTCGGTCGCCGGGAGCGGGCACGCGCGCGTGGAGCACGCTTCGGCACTGCGCGTCCCCGGAGTGCGCGTGCTGATCGTGACCTTCCTGGGCATCGGCACCGTCTTCGGCGGCATGCAGGTCTCGCTGGCCGCTTTCACCGAATCGATCGGCGAACCGGGCCTGAACGGCGTCCTCTACGGCGTCTTCGCCGCGGGCAACATGCTCTCCGGCGTGGTCTGCGGCGCGATCGCCTGGAAGGCGGCCCCGCAGCGGCGCCTGGTCGTCGGCTACACGGCGCTCGCCCTCACCGCGTCGGGCCTGTGGGCCGCTCACTCGGTGCCGGCCCTCGCGGGCCTCGGCCTGCTGGTCGGCATGTGCATCGCGCCCGCCCTGATCACCGGTTACACCCTGGTCGAGAGTCTGGTCCCGGCCGGCGCCCGCACCGAGGCCTTCACCTGGCTGACCGGAGCGGTGGCGCTCGGCCAGGCCGCCGCCGTCACGGTCGCCGGACAGCTGGAGGACCGCTTCTGGTCAGGCGCCGGTTTCCTGGTGCCGATGGGCGGCACCATGCTGGCCCTGGTGACCCTCCTGGCCCTGCGTTCCAGGCTGGTGGCGCGGGGCAACGGCCGGACCGTCGCACGTGGCGTGGGTCACCGCGTGCCGGTGGCAGTGGACTGAGCGGCCGGAATACGTCACTATGGATCGTCGTTAGCACTCATCGAGTGAGAGTGCCAGGAGGAAGACAGTGCCGACCTACCAGTACCAGTGCACCGAGTGCGGCGAAGGCCTCGAGGCGGTGCAGAAGTTCACCGACGACGCCCTCACCGAGTGCCCCAGCTGCAAGGGCCGCCTGAAGAAGGTGTTCTCGGCGGTCGGCATCGTCTTCAAGGGCTCCGGCTTCTACCGGAACGACAGCCGCGGCTCCTCGTCGAGCAGCTCCCCGGCGGCGAAGTCGTCGAGCACCTCGGGCTCGTCGTCCTCCGACTCCGGCTCGTCGAGCACCGCTTCGAGCTCGTCGTCGAGCACCGGCAGCTCCTCCAGCAGCAGCACCACCGCCGCATAAGGCCTGATTCTTACGGGACCCTGTCACCTTCGGGCGACGGGGTCCTCGGCGTTTCCGCCTGCGGTTAGGGTGCGGGCATGGCGAACAAGGCGAACGCGACGGACAGGGCAGGCGCCGGGATCGGCGTCATCGGCGGCTCGGGGTTCTACTCCTTCCTCGACGACGTGACCGAGATCCAGGTCGACACCCCGTACGGGCCGCCCAGCGACTCCCTCTTCCTCGGTGATGTCGCCGGCCGACGGGTCGCGTTCCTGCCGCGGCACGGACGGGGCCACCACCTGCCGCCGCACCGGATCAACTACCGCGCCAACCTGTGGGCGCTGCGCTCGGTCGGCGTGCGCCAGGTCCTCGCCCCCTGCGCCGTGGGCGGCCTGCGCCCCGAGTACGGGCCGGGCACGCTGCTGGTCCCGGACCAGCTGGTCGACCGCACGAAGTCCCGCGCGGGCACCTTCTTCGACGGGCTGCCGCTGCCCGACGGCTCGGTGCCGAACGTGGTGCACGTGTCGCTGGCCGACCCCTACTGCCCTGCCGGGCGGGCCGTCGCACTGAAGGCGGCGCGCGGCCGGGACTGGGAGCCGGTGGACGGCGGCACACTCGTCGTCGTCGAGGGGCCGCGCTTCTCGACCCGTGCGGAATCGTTGTGGCACCAGGCGCAGGGCTGGTCGGTGGTGGGCATGACCGGCCATCCCGAGGCCGCGCTCGCCCGTGAGCTGGAGCTCTGCTACACGTCCCTGACCCTGGTCACCGACCTCGACGCGGGTGCCGAGACCGGTGAGGGGGTCTCGCACGACGAGGTGCTCCGGGTGTTCGCGGCGAACGTGGACCGGCTGCGGGGAGTGCTGTTCGACGCGGTGGCGGGGTTGCCCGCGGAGGGCGAGCGGGACTGTCTGTGTGTGAGCGCGCTGGGCGGGATGGATCCGGGGTTCGTGCTGCCGTAGGCCGCTCCGGCGGCTCCTGCTGTGGCGGGTCTGGCGGCTCCTGCTGTGGCGGCTCCGGCGGCTCCTGCTGTGGCGGCTCCGGCGGCTCCTGCTTTGGCGGCTCCGGCGGCTCCTGCTGTGGCGGGTCTGGCGGCTCCTGCTGTGGCGGCTCCGGCGGCTCCTGCTGTGGCGGGTCTGGCGGCTCCTGCTGTGGCGGCTCCGGCGGCTCCGGCTGTGGCGGGTCTGGCGGCTCCGGCTGTGGCGGGTCTGGCGGCTCCTGCTGTGGCGGCTCCGGCGGCTCCTGCTGTGGCGGGTCTGGCGGCTCCTGCTTTGGCGGCTCCGGCGGCTCCTGCTGTGGCGGGTCTGGCGGCTCCTGCTTTGGCGGCTCCGGCGGCTCCTGCTGTGGCGGCTCCGGCGGCTCCTGCTGTGGCGGCTCCGGCGGCTCCTGCTGTGGCGGCTCCGGCGGCTCCTGCT
>NZ_JBVJSX010000004.1:235475-311984 GCF_055606225.1 Streptomyces sp. NPDC037100
TGGCGGCTCCGGCGGCTCCTGCTGTGGCGGCTCCGGCGGCTCCTGCTGTGGCGGCTCCGGCGGCTCCTGCTGTGGCGGGTCTGGCGGCTCCTGCTGTGGCGGCTCCGGCGGCTCCTGCTGTGGCGGCTCCGGCGGCTCCTGCTGTGGCGGCTCCGGCGGCTCCTGCTGTGGCGGCTCCGGCGGCTCCTGCTGTGGCGGCTCCGGCGGCTCCTGCTGTGGCGGCTCCGGCGGCTCCTGCTCTGGCACCTCTGTGGCGCGGGGCGTTCCGGGGCGGGGGGCGTTTCGGGGCGGGGCCGTGGGCGGGGGGGGGCACTCCTCGGGGGAGGGACGTTTCACGGGCGAACGGGGCGTCTCGGGGCGGGCGCGGGCGGGGGAACGTCCCGTTCGGGTGAGGGAGTTGTCCCCAGGCCGGTTGTGGGTCCACAGGCCTGAGCGGGCGGTGGTGCGAAGCCTCATCGTGGGGAGCGCAAGCCGGTCCCTCGTCGCAGGTGGTGGTCTCCGTGCCCTTCGCTCGTTCCTCGCTCGTGTCCTCTTCTCCCTCCTGGTCGCTCGCCTCGGGCCCGCCCGGGGCGGAGGTGCCCGCGACCCGTGAGGTTCCGCGGTTCGACCCGGTACGGGTGCGCGGCGGTCACCGCTCCGGCCGGCTCGTCCGGCACCGGCGGCGGGCGGTGGCCGTGGGGCTCGCGGTCACCGCGACGGCGCTCGTGGCGGCGGGTCCACGCGATACCGACGGGGCCCGTGGTCATCCCCGGACCCTGCCTCCCGCGCACACGGCGACGATGTCCGGCGGGCAGCCCGCACACCCGCGGCGCGCCGCTGGGCCGGTGACCGCCCCGGTCCGGATCTCCGACGCGGCCACCGTGCGGCTGCTGCGGCCCGGTGACCGGGTCGACGTCATCGCCGCGGAGGGGGCGGTGCCGGGTGGCGATGCCCGGGTGGTCGCGCGCGGGGCCAGGGTCACGAAGGTGCCGGAGCCGGTGGAGGGCGCGGGCGACAGCGGGGCGCTGGTCGTGCTGTCGGTGCCGCGGGCCGTCGCCGCGCGGCTGGCCGGTGCCGGTGCCACCGGACGACTGGCGGTGACGTTGTGGTGACGGGCGTGGTCCTGTCCGGCCTGGTCGTGTCCGGCTTGGTCCTGTCCGGCCTGGTCGTGTCCGGCGCGGTGATGACGGTGGCGGCGCCGTCACGCCCTTCGTTGGAGGGACCCAGGTGCTCGGTGCGGGCCGGCATTGACGTAGGTTGCGGAGCGTTTTGTTCCACAAGCTGCTCGTGTGAGGAGATGCCCCGAGGTGAGCGAGAAGAAGGAGTCGAGCGTCCTGCAGGGCTTCAAAGCCTTCCTGATGCGCGGGAACGTCGTCGATCTGGCAGTGGCGGTGGTGATCGGTGCCGCCTTCACCAACATAGTGAACGCCGTGGTGAAGGGGATCATCAACCCGGTCGTCGGTGCCATCGGGACCAAGAACCTCGACCACTACAGCTCGTGCCTGAGCTCGACCTGCGAGGGCGAGCAGGGCATCCAGATCCTGTGGGGCTCCGTACTGGGCGCGACCCTGAGCTTCGTGATCACCGCGGCGGTCGTCTACTTCCTGATGGTCCTGCCCATGGCGAAGTACCTGGCGCGGCAGGAGGCCCGCCGCAAGGCCAAGGAGGGCACGCAGGAGATCATCGAGGTGACCGAGCTGGAGGTCCTGAAGGAGATCCGGGACGCCCTGGTCGCCCAGCGCGGCTCGGGACACGACCGGCAGTAGCGGCGCTGCGGGGGGCCGGACGAGCGCTACGGGCGGTGGCGGCCCGGCCGGTCGCACAACGGACGGTGGCCAAGCCGGTTGCACAACGGGCGGTGGCCCGGCCGGTTGCACAACGGGCGGTGGCCCGGCCGGTCGCACAACGGGCGGTGGCCCGGCGGGTTCAGATGTGGTGGGGCGGCTTCTCGTCCAGGAAGCGCTTGAGGTCCGCCGCACTGCCGCCGGAGTCGGTGCGCTCGCCCCATCCGCGGTCGGTGTCGTCGGAGGACTGCTGGTCGAGCGGGTCGTCGAAGACCAGCGCGGGCTTCGGCTCGCGCGGCTCGGGGCCGGGGACGGTACTCATGCGACCAGGGTACGGTCGCGAAGACATTCCCGGTGCCTTCTGCTGTGCTGGGACGCATGACGTCCAGCCCCGCTCCCCCGCCCGTCCCCTCCGGCGTGACCGGCGGCCGGGGACCGCTGCGCAGGCTCCGGGCCCGCGGCCGCGACGAGGTGCACCGGACGGCCTCGCCGCTGGAGCTCTTCTTCGACCTCTGCTTCGTCGTGGCCGTCGCCCAGGCCGGCATCGAACTGGTGCACTCCGTCGCCGAGGGGCACGCGGGCCAGGGGATCGTCGACTACGCGATGGTGTTCTTCGCCCTGTGGTGGGCGTGAACCAACGGAACAACAGGTTACCGCGAAGCCCTGACCAGGGGCTATGACCAGTCAGCACGAAGCCCCGCCCATGCGCCACGGGAGACGCACAGACGGGGTAGCCGACACGCTGAGCCTTGATAGCCGTCCTCAGCGCGCCGGAGTCTCACCAGCGGATAGGTTCCGCATTCCCACCGACACAGGCGGGGCAGGCGCGCTTGAACGTCCATCCGCAGAGTGCGCACCCGTCGAATCCGCAACAGCCGTCACACCAGATTTCACGGAGTCCAGCGCAGCACCCGCACAGATCACCGTGCTTCCACAGGGACCAGGGTTCTTCTCCGCCCGTTCGTCCGGCGCGTGGCTTCGGATGATGCGCCGCATCCGGTCTTACAGACCTACGGGGTTGAGGTATTCGCCCGGCGGTGACGCGTAAACGCTCCGGGGCGGTGGTCATCCGTGTCCCTCGGGGTGCCGTGCCAAGAGGACGTTGCAGTCAGTCACGGTGGTCTGATCATTGCCCGCGCGCGCCCAATCCCGGACCTTCGCAAGCTCCGTGCAACTCGCGCAGCCTTCCACGGGTGTCGGTTCCAGATCACCGAGCCGCAACGGCAGCTCAACCGGAGCACTCGGATAGGTCTTCGGATCGCTCACATCCAACCCCCTGCATCACTTCCCTGCCATCTGCGTGCAGTCAACGACCGGGGGAGTTACGTACTCCATCAACTTGCATGGACTTGCACGTCAATTACTTTGCAGGCGGTCTTGACCAGGCACGCCAGCAAGGGAGGATGGCTGTGCAAGTCGAAGCAAACCGCGTACTGACGGAGGCTCACATGGCGCTACGGTTCGTCGGGATCGACCCGGACACTGATCTTGAGCATTGCCCTACCGTCTGGGCTGACGAAGAGGCGGGGGAACTGGTGGTGCAGGGATGGAAGGCCAGTGCTGAACTCCGTGCCGCCTGTGAGTCGAACAGCCCGGCTCACGGAACGATCCCGGACAGCGAAGAGGTCATCAGGATTCCGGCGCGCATGGTGCCGATGATCAGGGAAGCGTGTGATGCAGTCGAGCGTTCCGCCGTTCAGTGAGCTACTGGCCAACACCACGGAATCCGCCGTGCATCTGGAAATGCGGGATGACTACGGCAGCAACCCCCGGCTAGAAGCCTGGCAGCGTGGGGAGCGCGTTGACTGGGATGACCGCGAATCCTGGTGGCACCCGTTCCATCAGACGGTTGCGGATGCCGTAGCGCGCGGCGTGGTCATCCGACGTGCCCGCATCGTGTCGGAGCCTGTCAGCGAATACATCCGCTGGGAGCACTACGCGACACAGGCCAACGTCATTGCTGGCGAAGAGGTGCGCTGGTTGCCACGCAGTCAGGCAGACGGCTTCCTGGTGCCCGCAAATGACTTCTGGCTGTTCGATGGAAAGCTACTCCGCATCCATCACTTTGCAGGGAATGGGAACCACGTCACGGATGAACTCAGCACTGATGCCATGACGCTGAAACTGTGCGCCACGGCGTTTGAGGAGATCTGGCAGCGCGCTATTCCACACAGCGAATACACCATCTAGCACCAACGGACAGCTAACTCATGTCGTCGTCTCCTTCGTCCCGCGCCCAAGAGGCGAGGGAAGCCATAGCCGGTCGGCTCCGCGAAATGCGGCTAGATGCGGGGATCACGGCGCGTGAGTTGGCTGTTCGGTGCGGGTGGAGTGAGTCAAAGTCGTCACGCATCGAGCATGCGAAGACACCCCCTAGTGATGCGGATATTCGAGCCTGGTGCACGGCGTGCAGTGCCCCGGGGCAGGCGGATGACCTTATCGCTGCCAACCGGCAGGCGGATTCCATGTACGTCCAGTGGAAGCGACTACAGCGGACCGGCCTGAGGCGTCTACAGGAGTCGGGTGTACCTCTCTATGAGAAGACACGGCAATTCCATGTCTACTGCTCCAATGTGGTGCCAGGGTTCTTTCAAACCCCGGGGTATGCAACGGCCTTGTTGACTTCCATCGCAAAGTTCCGGGGAACGCCGGACGATGTGGCGGATGCGGTAACGGCCCGGATTAACCGGTCCCATGTTGTCCGCGAAGGTGACCACCGATTCGCCGTACTGATTGAGGAATCAGTCTTGCGGTACCGGATAGGAAGCCCTGACGTAATGGCCGCACAGCTTGGGCACCTGCTGTCCGTCATGGCGCTGCCTTCGGTCTCGCTCGGAATCATCCCATTCACAGCTTCCCGGGAATCATGGCCCCTTGAGACGTTCACCATTTTTGACGGCAAGCGCGTGCACGTCGAAACGCTGTCGGCAGCCATCAAGGAAACTCAGCCAAGTGATGTGGCGCTGTACGTTCGGGCGTTCGGGAATCTGCACGAAATTGCGTGCTATGGGGCTGACGCGCGCTCGCTGATCACCTCCGCTATTGATGCGCTTCCCGCAACCTGACGGGCCATCAGGAAAGGCAGGAGGCCCGTAGGTCCCCAGCGCGGCAGCGAGTGGCGGCGTGTTGATGTCTGATGCGTTGCGCCAGCTCTGCCAAGTTGTGGGAAACACCCCCTAGGGTGAGTTGCTGCGTGCATGATGTCGCTCATGCTGACAAGTCTTCTGCCGGGCTTCCGGCACCTCCGAACGCCGTTTGCTCTCGGTGTGCTGTGTGCGTTTCAGCTATGGATTCTGATAGGTGATCACGTACCTAGCCGTTCAGAAGCGCAGGGATTCATCGAGCGCATCTACACTTTGGGTGACGTTTCCGGTAGGGCGGCTGTCACGGCCGCGATTTCATTCCTGCTGTATCTGGTGGGCGATATCGTGCGTCTGTCATCAACCCAAATGGTGCACATTGTGGAACTGCTGAGACTTCCAAACATCGCCCCTCATCGATCTTCCACCCTGTCTGCCCAGTCAAGGTTTGCACTGAATGAATTCTCTGCAAATGCCTTTACGAAGAGAGGGGACGCGTCCTCTAGAGAAGGTATCAGCAGCTTGACGGAAAGAATAATGATGGAGTTCACAGAGATCAGAATGCGCCTGATTGCGAACCATCTGGACGTCTACCTAGAGCATGATCGATACGACGCTGAAGCTGACTTCCGTATGAACGTAGGCTTCTATTCGGTTCCTCTATGGCCCATCATCGCTTGGTACTGGACCCCATGGATGCTCCTCGGGGTCTTCGCCTCAGCGGTGTTGTTCGGTAACGGATTGAGGGCTCGCCGAGATGCTAATGAAATCCTGGTGCAAGCGATCGTGTCGAGAATTGTAGAGTCACGAATGTATCAGGAAGAAGCAGATCGAGATTTCGAACATTCCTCAGGGAGCGTGACGATCAGACGTAGGCCGAGCACACGTTGATACTCGCGCAAAGGCTTTCAGTTGCGGCGCTAGCTTTTTTCCTCCCTGCCGAGTAGCTAGGGAAGAGGGAGGGGGTGGCCCCCCAGGGAGCGCTAGTAGGTCCGTGCTGACGGTCGTCTGGGTGAAATGCGGAGCGCGAAACCCTGCTGACGAGTCATAATCTAGGCATGGACAAGCGAGAGCAGTGGTTCCGTGAGGGCGCACCACTCTTCCGGCAAGCACTCGAACAACTTCGGCTTGCTGATCGACTGCCGACCACTGAAGACGATTACTACGCGTGCCCGTGCTGTTTGATCGCATATCCGTTCGAAGCGATTGCAGCGAAAGTGCTGACCACGGAACACGTGCCACCCGATGCGCTCGGCGGAAAGGGAATGCTGCTCACGTGTAAGCGCTGCAACAACGATGCGGGTCGACATTTTGACGCTCATGCAATAAGGCGTGCGGACGTGCATAACTTCTTGCTGGGAAAGGAAACCAATCGACCCGTACGTGCTGTATTCCTGGCTGACGGCATCTCTGTACGAGGGGAGGTGCAGAGTTCCGGGACAGGATGGCTCATGCAGGGGGTCCCGAAACGAAATGACCCGGCGATGCTTGATGCCCACGAAAGGGCTCTACGCGAGGCATCTGAACGGGGCGAAGCGCCGAAGTTCAATTTCACACTGACGGAGCGCTTTTCACCTCAGCATGCGGATGTCTCATGGATTCGCTCCGCCTACTTGGCCGCATTCGCGGCCTTGGGCTGGCGCTACATTCTTCGGCCGGCACTTGATCCGATTCGCGCACAGTTGAAGTCTGATTCACTAACAGAACTTCCACTAACCATCGGATTCAACCCCAAAGCTGACAGTAATACTCGGTCAATCATGATTGTCAGAGAACCAGAGAACCTGAGCAGTGTCCATGTAGTCATCGGGCACTACACCGTACTTCTGCCGGACCCCTGGGGAACGCTTTCCTTGCAGGAGCTGGCAGAATCGATCTCAGAATTGCGAGACGAAACGGGGGGCGTTACTGCCACGTTGAGCGGCCAGATCGCAGATTGGCCGACAAAGCCCATGTACTTGCTAGATAAGGCGATTCGTTAGCGTCAGCACACGCGCCAGCGAAGTTGCGACGCAGCAAAGGCACAGGTCCGAAATGGTGGTGATTTCAGCCGGCTGAGGGTGCCCGGTTGCGGTAGCACACCCCGGGGAGAGACCCCCTTGCCGACACAGAGCAGCGCAGGGAGGGGAAAACCTGGCATGGCTAATTGCACAGTTTGTGCGGAGCGCCTGTGTCCTTGACCAGCTGCAATGCTCACCTCGAAGATGTCGGCATGGATGCAGGATTGGCGGCAGTGCTGGGCGCGTTGGCAGGCTCAGTAGCAACGATCGGCGCGGCATTTGCCACGGGCTGGGCACAAAGAGAGGGGGCGCGCATCACTGCGCGTTCCGAACATCGAAGGCAAAGGCGAGAGCCGCGATATGCAGCTTATCGCGAACTTATCGCTGCCGGATCAGTCATGCGCGGCCACATTGCCCTCAGTGGTTTAGATGAAGAAACCCTATTGAGCGAATTGGGTGAGGAATATAGAAACCTGCTGTTGGAAGATGCCCGGGATCTCAAGGAGAAGGCAATCAATGTGGCTCTGGCTGGGCCGAAAAAGGTTACCGGTGTTGCCATGAATATTGATCGCCTAAGTTGGGAACTTGCCGTCATTCTTACAAGTATCCATAAGCTAAATATCCCAGAAGGGCAAGCCATGCGCCAGCGAGTGGAAAGGCATGCCGAGAGAGTGGCGTCGGACCTGGTGCAGCATCTTGACAATTTCGTGCTATCGGCCCAAGCGGCCCTAGATGACGACGGCAGTCGTCGCAGATAGAAGCCCGGGTGAGCTGCCCTGTGTCCGGCCCGCACAGGGCAGCTATCATCACCGCTGCATCCATGCCCGGTAGCAAGCCAGGCACATTGATTTCCGGTAGCCCGGGGAATCCGGTCGGGAAACGCCCCGGGCTATGAGCTGAGCGCGCGTCAGAGGATAGAAACAGTTCACGTCTGCTGCCACGCCTAGACCGTCTTCCGTGCACAGTTCACAGAACGGGCTATCAGCCATAGTGGCCAGCCCACATCTGCCGCAGCACGTCTAGCGGAATGGTCGGAGGCGTCAGCGGATTGCCCGCAGCGTCATAGTGCGTCAGGTCAACCAGCGCGTTTCGCATTCGGACAGTGCCCCGGGTTACCGGCGCTGCACCAGGCTGAGGGAAGACCACGTCCGCCGGACTCTGCGTGTCAGCGAAGCACGGGGCTCCATTCACGTCCCGGGGCCAAACCAGGTAAGCAGGCTGGCCGTTGTAGTTCGGCCCCGGGTCGAGTAGGTCATGTGCCATTACTGGACCAGCCATTCAGCCGCTAGCTTGTCCGCAAGATCAGAGCCGTGCCGCCGGGAAGCTGTGACAATCGCCTCTTCAAGCCGGTCCGCAATGCGCATGTCTCGCTCCGGAAGATCCCGGGCGAATGTGTCGTCAGGGTGCTGCTCGTGCAGCCGGTAATAGGCGCTACGCGCATGGGAACGGACAGCGTTTCGCTTTGCACGCTCTATCCAGAAGTGAGCCACAGCGGCAATCGGGTCAGCACCCTCATAGATGGCATCAGCGGCAGACTTCGAGCCGACTTCCTGTAGCTCTTCGTCAAGCGTCTGCCACTGGGCGAGAAACGCAGTGTCCTTCTCCTGCTGTCGTTCAAGGCGCTCAGTGGCCTTCTGAGCCTGCCGGGCGGCCTCAATGGCCTCAGCCTCAGCCAGCTTCGCGGTAGCCGCCTCAGCGGCCTTACGCACCTTCTCAAGGTCAATGGCGGTCATGGTGTCTAGTGCCCTTTCAGTTGCTGGTGCCGTAGCCACGCGCAATGCGCTGCTCAGGGGTTAGGTCAGCGTCACCCGCGCTGGTCTGTCGCTGGCCGGTCTCGCCTAGCTGAGCGGCAGCCTTACGGGCAACCGTCGCGTAGCCCATGGCCATTCGCGTAGAAGGGTCAATCTCAACTCCGCGCGCCTCAGCGGCCTTTAGGTGCGAAACCATCGCGTCCCCCTCAGCGCTGGCGGAAGATGCAATGGACTCAAGGTGCTTGCGCTTGCGCTCAGGGTCGTTGGTGTCGAGTGCACCCGGGTCAACGGTGCGCATGTACCAAGGGGTTTCAGTCATTGGGACGATTCCTTTCAAGGGAAGGTGGCACCTACGGATTTCCGGAGGTGGTCAGTGCCGGTACCAAACCCGGTCGTGAAGCGCTGGATTTTTGGGGCGAAGTCCTATGTAGCGCTTGCCGTATCGCCGGTCAGCGCGCTTGTAGCCTGTGGCGCGTAGCAGACGGTCAAAGGTGCCTAGCGGAATGAAGCTGGGATCGCTGACTTCCTTGCACGCATCGAAAAGGAGCTGTGCTTGCGTCCGCATTCGGGCACTCTTCGAGAGCTTCACCGACAATGCGCGCGAACTTCTCGACGTACTTCCGGTCAGTCTCAGTGAGATTCGGCATGCTCACCACCCAGGCCAAGGATGCGGAGCACGGCAAGGGCGGCGAAAAGCTCAGAGCGCGCGTGCTCATCCTTCGGCACGATTGCGTGGTCTTCGAGAATGTCTACGGCCTGTGAGGCTCCGATTGCATCCATTGGGATTACTCCGAATTTCCTAGGTGAGAGGGGTCAGCCGGCTCGATTTTCAGGGTTTTTTCGGCACGGCTCAAGAAAAGGGAGGGCAGGGGGCCGCCCCATGTCCATTTCAGCCCCCTGCCCTGGTCTCAGATAGCGCCTGACGTTCGGGGAATGTGGCGCTCACCGGAAGTCTCGGCAAGAGCGGCGGATTGTTCGGGGCTGATGTTGCCGAGTGCCGTTTCCCGCACGCGCCAACTGTGGAAGGTGGAAGCCGTCACAGCCCCCCTGTGCTCTTCGTCGTAGCGCTGTTGTCCGGCTTCCGTCAGCGCGTCGGCAACGGCGGCAAGGACCGGCTTACCGTGCTGCCGGAATGCGCGGTCATAGGCACGGTGGTCACGCTTGCAGAGAGGCATGTAATAGGCCGTGCTCTCAGACCACAGGTAGCCATCCCGGTAAACCTCATCCGGGTCCTGGTGGTTGTAACTCCACTCAGCGGCGAAGGTTCCGCAGAACTGACAGGGCTTGTGGCTGGCCGGTCCCTTGACCTGAACAACGCGCTTGTGCGCTGCCTTGTACTCATACTCTGCCGTAGGCATGGTGGAAGTCCTCTTGTGGTAGCCCGCGTATCGACGCGCGGAAACGAGAAAAGCCCCCAGACACGGGGAGTGAAAGAAGGGGCTACCACGCGCCTTCAATCGCTCAACCCGTGCCCGGAGGCCGGTCTGATGGCTATGGATACTCCCCCATAGCTGGGGCTGTTCTACGGGCCTGGTGTGGTAGCCGCCCGCGCTGAGGGGTTAACTCCCCCTTCACCCTGGTACTAGGGAGTGGAGTGCCTAGCGGCACGCGACTAATAGCCCGCCGACCTGCACAGATACGGAAATGCTCAAATTTAAATGTGGTGCACGTCACGCGAGAATGCAAAATCGGACGATTCTTGTAGTGTAGGAATGCAGATTTGGGGTGGGGTCGCCGTATTGCTTAGGAACTCCTAGAGCCGAATACGGGGAAGGTGCATTACTACACTAACTACATTCATGCAGGTCAGATAAGGTTTCCCGATGGGGCGTCAGAAACCTTTCTACACAGGGCCGGTTTTCGCTCCGCTTTCCGCTGTCTCCCCTCAAGGCTCTGAGCGGCCCCCTGAGCCCCCGTCCGCCGTCGCCGGTAGCCGGGCAGTCCAGAGCCCTGAAAGCCCCTCAGCCAGGCTCGCAGGGCAGCAGAAAGCCCCGCCGGGCATTGCTGCTTGACGGGGCTTGGTGGTGCTACGCGGCAAGAGCCCCCGGGAAGCCCATGAGTGCCTGTTGCAGCGCCTCAAGCCGCCCTATGCGCCCCGCGTTCGTACGCTGCCGTCCCCGGTCCTCACAGCGCCGTACAGGGCTTCGAGTTGACGTGCGATGCGCTTCCACTCCACCTCACGGAACCAGGCTGCCTCTTCGGCTTCCTGCCGGGCTTCGAACTCCGCGCGTGTCATATCCTGGTGCCTTCCCTTGAGAGGGACACCAGCCCGGTCTACTCGCCAAAGTCCGGCCGGGCTGGTGCCGATTCAATTTTTTGGCTCAGGCAGCCGTTTGAGTACGGCGCTCTTCCCACCTATCCCATGCGGATTCTGCCGCCGGGTTAACGCTGTCGTCACGCCACTCAGGCTCAAGCCGATCCATAATCGGTGTCCGGTCTCCCCTGAACTTCGGTGGCAGCAGAGTCACACTCTTCAATGCGGCTTGCAGGAGCGCGCGTTGCCCCTCAATCCCGGCAACCTGCCAAAGGCCAGCCAGCGCTTCGGGGTCCATCAGCGGGGAGAGATCTGCTTCTTCCGAAAGCTCTGCCAATTCCGTTTTCAGTGCGCTGATCTGTGCCGAGAGTTCAGCGCGCAGAGTCTCGTAAAGCGTCTCGTCCATGCCTCCACCGATAAAGAACTCTTTTTGGAGCCTGAGTTCACGCCCTGCCGCGTTGTCCAGCGCTGCCGAGACTGCCCGCTTACGGGATTCCTTGGCGGGGTCCTGATAGGTCAGCCAGCGTCGCGCAATGGCCTGAATGGTGGGTGATTCCGGCGACAGGCACAGAATGTGGTTGATCCACATCACTGCAACGGCTTCGTCAGCGCGTTCACGCATGGTGGCGATTCCCTCGCACACAGACGGCCCCTGATTGATCCGGGCTAGGCACCGGTAATTGCGTCCGCCGTTACCCATGGGTCCCTTGCAACGCGGGCAGCGCAGAATACCCGTCAGGATCGTTGCTGCCTTGCGCTTGCCACGCGTCCGGTCCCCGATGGATGTACCAGGGCGGGAACGTGCGGCGAACTTCGAGAGAATCTGTTCCCGCTCCGCGAAGCTGATTACCCCCTGCCCGGCCTTAACGGGGTGACCATCCGGCCCCATGAGCGGATTGCCGCCACGGTGCCACTTGTCCAGCGGGTTGCCGAACTCATCCTTAGCGCGTTCACGGTCCGGTATGAGTCCAGCCCAGCTAGGTGACTGCGCAAGATGGATGATGGTCTGTGCCCGCCATTGCTTGCCCTTACGGGTCTTGATTCCCTCGCTGTTTAGCATCTCAGCAATGTCCGCCGGGGTGTTGCCATTCAGCAGTGCCTCAGCAATTCTGCGCGCTGTCGGGTACTCCGCCGGGTCGTGTTCCAGCTTCCCCGTCCCCTTGGGGCAACGGAGGCCGTAGGGCACTACTCCCCCGGGCCAGCGTCCCTCTGCCTTGTGCGCGTCTCCGCCTGCCTTCGTGCGAAACGCGATATCTGCGGCTTCTTCCCGGGCACGCTCACTCAAGAAGGCAATGACCATCCGCGCCCCACGCTGGGAACTGTCCAACCCCTCTGTAACGCTGACCAGCCGTGCCCCGCGCTTCTCGAATTCGTCCAGCAAGAGGCCAACAGCGCCCATGCCCCGGCGGCTGAGTCGGTCCAGCTTCCACACATAGAGCGTCTTGCTGAGTCCTTCGACAATGGCGGCAGTTGCCTTCTCGAATTCCTCGCGCCGTACGTGCGCCTTGCTTGCTGAGCGCTGTTCGAACCAGACATGCCGGATCTTCGTGCCCCCAGTGGCAGCCGCACGGCAAACGTCCCGGACGTGCGCCCGGAGAGTGGCCAAGTCGTCGCGCTTCTTGCTGCGCCTGATGTACACCTCTGCCAGTTCGTCAGGGTCCCCCGTGGCCGGTTCCCAGAGCCCCAGCGTCCGAAGCTCTTCGTCTTCGAAGCCCAGCGCCCGCAGGGTGGGAAGGTCATCGCGTTCCATGCTCATCCGTCCGCCGTAGGTGGCCGCCTCTACGGGTTGGTGTGAGCGGGTGGAGTGCCTAGTTTCCGCGTTTCACCAGGTCAGAGGCGGTGATGTACCGTTGGTTCACGGGTGGGCGTGGATGAACTTCACCTGGTTCGCTTCGGCGTACGACAACGACGACGTGCTCTACCGGGTCGTCACGCTGGTGCAGATCGCGGGTGTGCTGGTCCTTGCGGCGGGGGTCTCGCAGGCGTTCGAGGAGCACGAGTACCTCGTGGTCTGGCTGGGCTACGCGATCATGCGGGTGGCGATGGCGGCGCAGTGGCTGCGGGCGGCCCGGGCCGGGGAGGGCCCGGAGCGCACGACTGCCCTGCGCTACGCCGGCGGTGTGCTGGCGTGCCAGGTCGGCTGGCTGGGGCTGCTGCTCCTGCCCGAGGGGGCCCGGCCCTGGTGGTTCCTGATGATGGCGCTGCTGGAGATGTGCGTGCCGCCCCTCGCGGAGAGGGGCCACACCACGTCCTGGCATCCCCGCCACATCGCGGAGCGGTACGGGTTGTTCACCATCATCGTGCTCGGCGAGACGATCGCGGCGGCCACGGTCGCGGTGAAGTCCGGCATCGACGAGAACGACGCGCTGAGCGAGCTCCTCCCCATCGCGGCGGGTGGGCTGCTGATCGTCTTCGCGGCCTGGTGGATCTACTTCGCGGTGCCCGTCCACGCCCATCTGCGATCCAACCGGCAGGCGTTCCTGTGGGGCTACGGCCACTACCTGGTGTTCGCCTCCGCGGCGGCGATCGGGGCCGGGCTGGAGGTCGCCGTGGAGGAGACGGTCGGCAAGGCGCACATCTCCACGCTGGCGGCGTCGGCTGCCGTGACCCTGCCGACGGCTCTGTACCTGCTCACGGTGTGGGTCCTGCACTCGCGCCACTTCAAGCGGGGCATCACCCAGCAGCTGGTGCTGCCGACGACGGCCCTGCTGGTGATCTGCTGCACGTTCCTGGGGCACTGGGCGGTGTTCGCGGCAGGCGTGGTCTGCGCGTTGTCGGTGGTGGCCGGAGAGACCGTGGCCGCGCGCCGGGCCGCTGGGGAGAGCGGGCCGGCCACACGCACCGGGTGAGGGCCTCCGCATTCCCCTCCCCGCGCACGTCAACGCGCTGACGCGGCGCCCACCGGCTCGGTGCGTCCGCAGGGAGCGACGGCTGGACGAGACTGTGGCTCATGACAGTTGACGCACTGACGGATGTCTCGGGCCTGCGGGTCGGGCATGCGACACGCACCGGCGACGGTTGGCTCACCGGCACCACGGTCGTACTCGCCCCGGAGGGCGGGGCCGTGGCCGCCGTGGACGTGCGGGGCGGCGGGCCCGGCACCAAGGAGACGGACGCGCTCGACCCGCGCAACGTGGTGCGCAAGGTCGAGGCGGTCGTGCTGACCGGCGGCAGCGCCTACGGGCTCGACGCCGCGGCGGGGGTGATGGCCTGGCTGGAGGAGCGGGGGCGTGGGATCCGGGTCGGGGCGGATCCGGCGCATGTGGTGCCGGTGGTGCCCGCCGCGTGCGTCTTCGACCTGGGGCGGGGCGGTGACTTCCGGGCCCGTCCGGACGCGGCGACCGGCCGGGCCGCGGTGGAGGCGGCCGCGGCGAGCGAGCTGGGCGCCCAGGTGCCCCAGGGGTGCGTGGGAGCGGGCACGGGAGCCGTGGTCGGGGTGGTGAAGGGCGGTGTCGGCAGCGCGAGCACGGTGCTCGGCTCGGGGATCACCGTGGCCGCGCTGGTGGTGGCCAACGCGGCGGGGTCGACGGTGGATCCGGAAACGGGGGTGCTGTACGGGGAGTTGTTCCAGGGGCGGGTGGAGTACCCGGGGGCGGAGGTCCACGCGGCCGCGCAGCGGCGTCTCGCCGAGACGGCCGCGAGGAGCACGCCACCGCCGCTCAACACCACGCTCGCGGTGGTCGCCACGGACGCGGATCTGTCCAAGGCGCAGGCGCAGAAGCTGGCCGGCACGGCGCACGACGGCATCGCCCGTGCGGTGTGTCCGGTGCATCTCCTCAACGACGGGGACACGGTGTTCACGCTGGCGACCGGCGACCGCGCCCTGGACGCCGCGGACCCGCTCGCCCTGAACGAGATCCTCGCGGCGGGTGCCGACATGGTGACGCGCGCGATCGTCCGGGCCGTGCGCGCCGCGGAGCCGGTGGACGGTCCGGGCGGGGCGTGGCCGTCGTACGGGGAGTTGTACGCGGGCCGTTGAACAGGCGCGCTGCGCACAGCGGATGGACGGCGGGCACGGACAGCGGACCGGGAATTTGTCGCGGTTCTGTCACGTGACGGCCTTCATGGGGAACGGACGGAACCCGACCGGCCCCCGGGCCCCTCTACTCCCACGTACTGGAGCGGATCACGCAACATCACACGAACTGGGAGCAGCCCGTGACAACGCCGAACATTTCAGCGCGGCGCACTCTGGGGGCCTGTGCCGCCCTGGTGGTCGGCGCCCTGACCCTCACCGCCTGCGGTGGCAGCGCCAAAGCCAAGGACGACGAGAAGGGCGGCAAGGGCGGCACCAAGACGTCCGTCGCGAAGATCGCCATCTCGGCGAAGGACGGTTCGACGGGCGCGTCCATCAACGCGACCGGCGTGAAGGTCAGCGAAGGGAAGCTGACCGACGTGAAGATGACGGTGGCGGGCAGCGGTCAGACGGTTGCGGGGTCGATCTCCGGCGACGGCAAGGCGTGGAAGCCGAAGGAGCAGCTGGAGCGCGGGACCAAGTACCAGATATCGGCGACCGCCAAGGACGCGGACGGCCGGACGGCCGCGGCCAACTCCATTTTCACGACGGTGACGACGTCCAACAGCTTCATCGGGACGTACACGCCGGACAACGGCACGACGGTCGGCGTGGGCATGCCGGTGTCGTTCACCTTCGACAAGGCCATCACCGCGCGCAAGGACGTGCAGTCGCACATCACGGTGACCTCCAGCAGCGGGCAGAAGGTCGTCGGGCACTGGTTCAACGGGCAGCGGCTCGACTTCCGGCCGGAGGAGTACTGGAAGGCCGGCTCCAAGGTCACGATGAAGATCGACCTGGACGGGGTCGAGGGCGCGAACGGCGTCTACGGCGTGCAGAAGAAGACGGTCACCTTCACGGTGGGCCGTTCGCAGGTCTCCACGGTCGACGTCAACACCCAGACCATGACGGTGGTCCGGGACGGCAAGACCGTCAAGACGGTCCCGATCTCGGCGGGCAGCCCGGAGCACACCACGTACAACGGGCAGATGGTGATCTCCGAGAAGTTCGTCCAGACCCGGATGAACAGCCGGACGGTCGGGCTGGGTGGCGAGTACGACATCCCGGACGTGCCGCACGCGATGCGTCTGACGACGTCGGGCACGTTCATCCACGGCAACTACTGGTACAACAAGGGCAACCCGCCGTTCGGCCGCCAGGGCACCAGCCACGGCTGCGTGGGCCTCGCCGACGTCCAGGGAGCGGGGGGCAGCACTCCCGCCAAGTGGTTCTACGACAACTCCCTCATCGGGGACGTGGTGATCGTGAAGAACTCCCCGGACAAGACGGTGGCGCCGGACAACGGGCTCAACGGCTGGAACATGGCGTGGAGCCAGTGGACCGCGGACAGCGCTTCCTGACCGGCTGGGAGACCACCTGAAGAACCGTCCCAGCTGGGGTTTTTGACGGACCGAACGGGTCGCGCGGGAACTTTTCGCGCGGCCCGCGCGTTTTCCCGGACGTACGTTTTCTCGGTTCCCGGACACGATGTCCGACCGAGGGGCTACGGTATGCACCCACAAGGTGACATGCAGCAACGCCGGGAGAAACCTTGAGCGTTCCGTACGAGACGGCAGCGTACGAACCCCACGACTCGCCCGAGACTCCGGAGGAGCACCTCGCGCGACTCCTCGGCCGCGCCCTGAACTCCTTCGAGCTACCGGACGAGGCGATAAGGCGCCTGGACTGCGCGCTGGCCCACGACGGTTCGCTGCATTCCGCGCACCACAGCGCGGGCCTGCACCGGGAGACGTACCGGCACACGTGGCTGCTCGCCGACGGTTCGGCGCTCACCCTGTGGGAGCTCGTCCACAACACCGCGCCGGGCAGCGAGCCGCAGCACGAGGTGTACGTCGACGAGGAGGAGTTGCGCGCCGCCACCACGCGGCTGCCGCTGCCGCCGGACACCCCGGACTTCGAACTGCCGGTGACGGTGCAGCTGTCACCGGTCCCCGCCCCGCGGCACGCGTACGCCGCGGAGAATTCGGCGGACCACGCGCGCAGGTTACTGCGCCGGGCGGAGAACGTGGACCGGCCGGGCAGGGACACGGCGGCCCGGCTGGCCACGGCGTCCGGGCACCAGATCACCCAGGCCTTCGGCCGGCCGTGCCGCGCGGGCCGGGCGGGGCTGGGCTTCTCGCTCTACGAGCACGCGTTCCTGCTGCGTGACGGCGCCGAGGTCTCCCTCTGGGAGGTCGAGCACACGGCGACGCCGGACGGGCGGCACATGTGTGAGGTGTACACCAGCGAGGACGCCGCGCGCGAGGCGATGGAGCGGCGGGCGTCGCAGCTGTCCTGAGGCAGCACCGAGGTTCCTCAGACGCCTCTGTCTCCGAGTTGGCGCACGAGCTCGGCGAAGGCGTCTCTCTCCTCGGCGGTCAGCTCCACGGACTCCGACCGGGAGCCCGTCTGCCGCTGCTGCGGGAGTGCGGGGAGCGGGTGGCCTTCGGGCCATCGGGAGAGGTGCTCGGGCATGCGCCCCAGTAGACACCACGGCCCGGGACTTCGGTCCCGGGCCGTGACTTTCGTGATCTATCTCGCAGGTGGCATGAACGGTTCACACGTCTCGAATGGGGCGAACTCTCGCCGTCTCACGCCGCGACGGGCTGCTTCGTCTCCGTCGCCCGGGCCGCGTCGCCCTCGCCGGAGGCCGGTGCCGCGCCCGGGGCCGGCTTGCGCATGCCCTTCAGGACGACGACCAGGGCCGTCGTGACACAGACGCCCGCGGCGATGGCGACCAGGTAGAGGAACGGGTTGCCGATCAGCGGGACGACGAAGATGCCGCCGTGCGGGGCGCGCAGGGTGGCGCCGAAGGCCATCGACAGGGCGCCGGTGACCGCGCCGCCCGCCATGGAGGCCGGGATGACGCGCAGCGGGTCGGCCGCCGCGAAGGGGATCGCACCCTCGGAGATGAAGGAGGCACCGAGCACCCAGGCCGCCTTGCCGTTCTCGCGCTCGGTCTGGGTGAAGAGCTTGCCGCGCACGGTCGTCGCGAGGGCCATGGCCAGCGGCGGGACCATGCCGGCCGCCATCACCGCGGCCATGATCTTCATCGCCGAGTCGCTCGGGGTGGCGACCGCGATGCCGGCCGTGGCGAAGGTGTAGGCGACCTTGTTGACGGGGCCGCCGAGGTCGAAGCACATCATCAGGCCGAGGAGGGTGCCGAGCAGGATCGCGTTGCTGCCGGACAGGCCGTTCAGCCAGTCGGTCATGCCCTTCTGGGCCTCGGCGATGGGCTTGCCGATGACGACGAACATCAGGAACCCGACGATCGCCGAGGAGATCAGCGGGATCACCACCACGGGCATGATGCCGCGCAGCGCCGCCGGGACGTTCACCTTCTGGATCGCCATCACCACGCCGCCGGCGATCA
The DNA here is from genome assembly GCF_055606225.1 of Streptomyces sp. NPDC037100. Classification (NCBI taxonomy): domain Bacteria; kingdom Bacillati; phylum Actinomycetota; class Actinomycetes; order Kitasatosporales; family Streptomycetaceae; genus Streptomyces; species Streptomyces sp. NPDC037100. Next base: position 253,712 of record NZ_JBVJSX010000004.1, read on the forward strand.
GACCGGCCGCCAGGCCGCCGAGGAAGCCGGCGTTGATGTTGAACGCGATCATGCCGCCGACGAACCCGGGGACGATGCCGGGCCGGTCGGCCATGCCGAAGGCGATGTAGCCGGCCAGGACCGGGACGAGGAAGCCGAAGGCGACACCGCCGATCTGGAAGAGCAGGGCCGCCCAGCTGTCGGCCTGCGTCCACAGGAAGTGGTCCATCACCGACGGGGCCTTGTTGATCTTGTAGCCGCCGATCGCGAACCCGAGGGCGATGAGCAGACCGCCCGCGGCGACGAACGGCACCATGTAACTGACGCCGGACATCAGCCACTTGCGCAGCTTGGTGCCGTAGCCCTCGCCGGACTCGCCCGCGCGCTCCACAGGAGTGGCCGGGGCGGATCCGGAGGTGACCTCGCCGCGCGCGGCCTTCGCACGGACCTCGGTGATGAGTTCGGCGGCACGGTTGATGCCCGCCTTCACCCCGACGTCGACGGTGGGCTTGCCGGCGAACCGCTCCTTCTCCCGTACGGGCACGTCGTGGGCGAAGATCACGGCGTCCGCCGCCGCGATGACCTGCGGGTCGAGCCGCGTGAAACCGGCCGATCCCTGGGGTTCCACGGTGAGTTCGACGCCCGCCTCCCGGCCGGCGTTCTCCAGCGACTCGGCCGCCATGTAGGTGTGGGCGATGCCGGTGGGGCAGGAGGTGACGGCGACGATACGGAACGGCCGCTCCTCGCCCCCGGCGGTGCCGCCGGCTCCCGCGGTGTCGCCGGCTCCTACCGTGCCGTCGGCTGCTGCGGTGCCGTCGACTGCTGCGGTGCCGTCGGCTGCTGCTGTGTCCGTGGCGGCGGCGGGAGAGGCCGCTCCCGCCGACGCCACGGGGTCTTCGGAACCCGCGGGTGCGGGCGCGTCCGGCTCGTCGCCGCGGATCAGCGCCGCCGCGGCCGCCGCGTCGCTCACCGCGCGCAGGGCGTCGGTGAACTCGCTGTTCATCAGCTGCCGGGCCAGCGACGACAGGATCGTCAGATGGGCGTCGTCCGCGCCGGCCGGCGCGGCGATCAGGAAGATCAGGTCGGCGGGGCCGTCCGCGGCGCCGAAGTCGATGCCCTCGGCGCTGCGGCCGAAGGCGAGCGTCGGCTCGGTGACGTGCTCGCTGCGGCAGTGCGGGATGCCGATGCCGCCGTCGAGGCCGGTCGGCATCTGGGCCTCGCGGGCTGCCACGTCGGCGAGGAAGCCGTCCAGGTCGGTCACCCGGCCCTGGGCCACCATGCGCTCGGCGAGGGCACGCGCCGCCGCTTCCTTGGTGTCGGCGGACAGGCCGAGGTCGACCAGGTCCGCCGTGATCATGTCGCTCATCGCGGGCTCCTTAGCACGCGTATCGCCCGGTGGGAGGGGTGGGCGGGGAGGGGGACGGGGGTGCGGTGGGGGGTGACGGGGGTGGAGGCGGGGGGTAACGGGGAGGCCCGCCACTCGCGCGTCGGTCCGCGCTGCTCGTCGTACGTCATGACACCGGCTCCTCGTACGTCATGACACCGGCTCCTTCAGCACACGGTCCGCCGGGACCTCGGCCGTGACCGTCACCGCTGCCGGGTCCAGGTCACGCGGCGTCGGCATCACGCTGCCGGGCAGCTGGACGGCCGCCGCGCCGTGGGCGACCGCGGAGGCCAGGGCCTCGGGGCCGTTGCCGCCGGCGATCAGGAATCCGGCGAGGGAGGAGTCGCCGGCGCCGACGTTGCTGCGGACGGCGGCCACGCGGGCGCTGCCGAACCAGGCGCCCTCCGCGGAGACGAGCAGCTGCCCGTCGGCGCCGAGGCTGGCGAGGACGGCCCGGGCGCCCATCTCGCGCAGCTCCTCGGCGGCCTTCACGGCGTCACCGACGGTGGCGAGGGGGCGGCCGACGGCTCCGGCGAGTTCCTCGGCATTCGGCTTGACCACATCGGGCCGCTCGCGCAGGGCCTCGAGCAGCGCGGGTCCTGAGGTGTCCAGGGCGATCCGTGCCCCGGCGGCGTGCGCGCGGGCGACGAGGTCGGCGTACCAGGAGGGGGCGAGGCCACGCGGGAGGCTGCCGCAGCAGGCGATCCAGGATGCGTCGCGGGACTGCTGCCGTACGGTCTCCAGGAGCAGTTCGCGCTCGGCGTCGGAGAGTTCGGGGCCGGGCGCGTTGATCTTCGTCAGGACGCCGTCGGACTCGGCGAGGGCGATGTTGGAGCGGGTGGCCCCGGCGACGGGGACGGGCGCGACCTCGATGCCCTGCTGGTCGAGCAGGTCGGCGACCAGGGCGCCCGGGGCGCCGCCCAGGGGCAGGACCGCCACCGTGCGCTGACCGGCTGCGGCGACGGCGCGCGAGACGTTCACGCCCTTGCCGCCCGGGTCCATCCGCTCGCCGGTGGCGCGGATGACCTCGCCGCGGTCGAGGGACGGCACCTCGTAGGTGCGGTCCAGGGACGGGTTGGGGGTGACGGTGAGGATCATGCGCGCACTACTTCCGTGCCGCCGCGCTCGATCGCGACGGCGTCGTCGGGGCTCAGACCGCTGTCGGTGATCAGCAGGTCCACATCGCTCAGGTCGCCGAAGCGGGCGAAGTGCTCCTGGCCGTGCTTGGACGAATCGGCGAGCAGCACCACCCGGCGGGCGGCGGCCACGGCCGCGCGCTTCACGGCGGCCTCGGCGAGGTCGGGGGTGGTCAGACCGTGTTCGGCGGAGAAGCCGTTGGCGGCCACGAACAGCACGTCGGCGCGGATCTCGCCGTACGCCCGCAGCGCCCAGGCGTCCACGGCGGCGCGCGTGCGGTGCCGTACGCGCCCCCCGACGAGATGGAGCTGGATGCCGGGGTGGTCGGCGAGGCGGGCCGCGATGGGGAGGCTGTGCGTGACGACGGTGAGGGAGGCCTCCAGGGGGAGGGCGGCGGCCATCCGGGCCACCGTCGTCCCGGCGTCGAGGATCACCGTGCCCTCGACGGGCAGTTCCGCGAGGGCCGCCTTGGCGATGCCGTCCTTCTCGTCGGCGGCGGTCGTCTCGCGCTCGGCGAGATCCGGCTCGAAGTCGAGGCGCCCGGCCGGGATGGCCCCGCCGTGCACCCGGCGGACGAGTCCGGCGCGGTCGAGGGCCTTCAGATCCCGGCGGATCGTCTCCGCCGTCACCTGGAACTGCTCGGCCAGCGACACGACATCCACTCGGCCGCCGTCACGGGCGAGCCGGAGGATCTCCTGCTGCCGCTCCGGTGCGTACATGTCCGTTCACCTCCGCCTCATGCCCGAACGTGTGGTTTCAGCGGGAGGCTACGCCGAGATTTCCACAAAGTAAACAGGTTCGGACCCAATCGGGCATGAGGAGAAAGCAGGAGCGGAGATCGGAGCGAGATCGGGAGCGGAAAACGTGAACGGGCCCGGCACCGAGGTGCCGGGCCCGTTTCCTGCGGTCAGACCAGCACCGCTTCCTTCTCCCCCGCCGGCGCCCGCTCGCCCTCCACATGCTGCGCGGGCCGCTTCGGCAGCGCGAACATCAGCAGGAAGATGGCACCCATCACCGCGGCGACCCAGCCGAGGGCGTTCTGGAAGGCGTCCGCGAAGGCCGGACCGACCTGCTCCGGCCGCAGACCGTCGGAGATCGAGCCGAAGAACACCACCGACACCAGCCCGAGCCCCAGCGCGTTGCCCATCTGCTGCACGGTGTTGATCAGCCCCGACGCCGACCCGGCGTGCTCGCGCGGCACCTCCGAGAGGATCGCGTCGGTCAGCGGCGCGACGATCAGGCCCATGCCCACGCCCATCACGATCAGCGGGAGCGCCATCTGCCAGGGCGCGATGTCCAGGCCGTAGTGCCCGGACTCCCAGATGTAGAGCAGCACCCCGGCCGCCATCACCAGCGCACCCGCCTGGAGCACCTTGCGCCCGAAGCTCGGCACCAGCTTCTGCACCGACATCCCGGCCGCCACGGACACGGCGATCGAGAACGGCACCCCGGTCAGACCGGCCTTCAGCGGGCTCCAGCCCAGCCCGATCTGCATGTACAGCGTCCACACCAGGAAGAACACGCCGAGCCCGACGCCGAAGACGGTCTGCACGGCGATCCCGGCCGCGAAGCTCTTGACCTTGAACAGCGACAGCTCCACCAGCGGGGAACCGTCCCGCGCGGTCTTGCGCCTCTCGTACGCCACCAGCACCGCGAGGACGACGAGCGAGCCGGCCATCGAGACGTACCCCCACACCGGCCAGCCCAGCTCACGGCCGCGGGTGAGCGGGTAGATCAGCATCAGCAGGCCCAGCGTCACCAGCGCGACGCCCACCAGGTCCAGCTTCAGGGCCCGCGGCGCCTTGGACTCGGTGATGAAGCGGCTGCCGAGGATCAGGCCGGCGACACCGACGGGCAGGTTGATCAGGAAGATCGAGCGCCACTCCCAGCCGAACAGGTTCCACTCGGTCAGCAGCGCGCCGAGCACCGGACCGGACACGGCCCCGAGGCCGACGACCGCGCCGAACAGCCCGAACACCTTGCCGCGCTCGTGCGCCGGGAAGGTGGCGTGCACGATCGACAGCACCTGCGGCACCATCAGCGCAGCCATGGCGCCCTGCAGGATGCGCGAGGCGACCAGCATCTCCGGGTTCACCGCGAGGCCGCACAGCGCGGAGGCGACCGTGAACCCGCCGATGCCGACGAGGAAGATCCGCTTGCGCCCGTGGATGTCGCCGAGCCGCCCCCCGGTGATCAGGCCGGCGGCGAAGGCGAGGGCGTAGCCGGCGGTGATCCACTGGATCTGGCTGAAGGACGCACCCGCCTCCCGCTGGATCGACGGGATGGCGACGTTGACGATCGTCACGTCGACGAGGTCCATGAAGGCCGCGGTCATCACGATCGCGAGAGCGAACCAGCGCCGGCGGTCGGTCCCGCCGCCCGCCGTGCCGAGGGTGGTGTCGGTGGAGTTCATGCTTCGAAGCTAGACCCCTACTAGGTCAGATAGTGTCCTAATGGTGCGGCATCCTCATCGGTATGACGACGGACACCCCGGCTCGGCTGCTGACGCTTCTCTCCCTTCTTCAGACGCCCCGCGAATGGCCCGGCGGTGAGCTCTCCGAGCGGCTCGGGGTCTCCCGCCGCACGGTGCGGCGGGACATCGACCGGTTGCGCGAGCTCGGCTATCCCGTGCAGGCGACCAAGGGCGCCGACGGCGGCTACCGGCTGGTCGCCGGCAAGGCCATGCCGCCGCTCGTGCTGGACGACGAGGAGGCCGTGGCCATCGCGGTCGGACTGCGCGCCGGGGCGGGACACGCGGTGGAGGGCCTGGACGAGGCCTCGGTGCGGGCACTGGCCAAGCTGGAGCAGGTCCTGCCGGGCCGGCTGCGCCACCGTGTGACCACCCTCCAGGCCGCGACGACGCCTCTGACCAGCGGAGACGGGCCGAGCATCGCCCCCGAGACGCTGACCGTCATGGCCTCGACGGTGGCCGGGCACGAGCGGCTGCGGTTCGCCTACCGGGCCGCGGACGGCACCGAGTCGCGACGCCTGACGGAGCCCTACCGGCTGGTGTCGACGGGCCGCCGCTGGTACCTGGTGGCGTACGACATCGACCGGGACGACTGGCGCACGTTCCGCGTCGACCGGGTCGGCGAACCGTTCGCCACCGGGGCGCGCTTCGTGCCGCGCGAACTGCCGACGGGGAACGCGGCGGAGTACCTGCGGCGCTCGATGCAGCACCGGCAGCAGTCCTACGACTTCGAGGTCACGTTCGCCGCACCGGCCGACTTCGTCGCCGCCCGGGTGCCCGACTGGCTGGGCACGCCCGAGCCGTTGGACGACGACAGCTGCCGGTTGCGGGGATCCGTCGGCGACGCCGTGCAGTGGGTGGCGTTCCGGCTGGCGATGCTGGAGTGCGACTTCGCGGTGCATGCGCCGGAGGAGCTCGTCAGGGCGGTACGGGAGTTGGGGGCCCGGCTGAGCAGGGCGGCGGAGGGGGACGGAGCGTGACGTGAAGCCCCCGTCACCGGGGGCGGCCCGCTCCGAAGGGCCGGATGGAGCAAGCCCGGCTGCGCCTTGTCCGTTCACCATCAAGGCTGTGGCTCATGGAGACGACTCCCAGGGTGATCGTGGAGCCCCCGGACAGCAGAGGGCTTCGCGCAGTCAGCGTGGGTGGCACCGTGGTGGGCAGCGCCTGGTCCCCGAGCGATCTGCGCAGGGTCCTCCGAAGACTCGGCCACCCGGCCGACATCGACCTGGAAGACCGCAGAGTCATCGTCTGGCGCGAGGCCGGCAGCGGGACGTGGCCCGACCTCACGTGGCGAAGGCGCACGGCCACGGCACTCATGATGGCCGGACTCCTCCTGTCCATGGTTCTGCTCACCGTCGTCGGGACACCGGACGCCTTGGGCGCGCTGACTTTCGCGCAGCGCATCACGGGGTTCCTCTTCATCCTGTCCGGCACGGTGCAGGGCCTCGCGGCGCTGGCGGCCCTCGACCACGAGGGAAAACGGCAGGTCAAGTACTCCGGAGCCGTGGTACTGGTCGGGGCGCTGATCACCTTGATCACAGAGAGCATTCTTCTGTTCACCTGGATCCAGGAAAGAGAACCGACGCTCTACCTGCCCGTGTGCCTGCTGCTCTTCGCATGGTCGCTGTGGGCACTCTGGCGACTTTTCGAGCAGCAGGTGTGGCGAGTCATGCCCCACCCCAGGGGATTTGCGACCGGGGTGGCACTGTCCGGCCTCCTGGCTGCCACGAACTTCGCATACTCAGCCGTCTACCAGCCCACATCCGCTCCCTTCTACGTCACTCTCACAGCAAAGTTCGGAGCCCCTCACAGCGACCCCGCGCGCCCCTTCATCCACGTGCCGCTTACGTTCCGGGTGGAAAATACCGGCAAGGTCCCGGCGTACATCATCATCGATAAATACCTGGTCTACGGACGTTCGGCTGAATATTCGAAGGACGACGGAGGGCTGAGGAGCTGGAAGAAGGCTCTGGAGAACCAAACCGACGCAGAGCTCCACGTCACCGAAAAGGGCATCAGAACGATAAGCGCCGGACAGTTCGCCGGACCGGGGTACTGGCTTCACCCAGGAGAGGGTCACGTAAAGGAAAAAGTGATACAGATCCCCAAGAACGTTGAATACGACCTTCTGGAAGCAACCTTGGGCGTGGTGACGATGAGAATGGACCGCGGGAAGATCGATCTCGTCCAGCTACAGCAGGCACACCCCTCCTGGCACAAGAAAGAAGGGCGATTCTACTGCTCGGACTGCGCGGCGAAGATCGTCTACGAAGGGGCCGTGCGCCATAACAACAACATCATCAACGTCACCCGCAAACCCAGGTACGTCACCGTACTCTGGTACGGCACACGGGAGGATTTTAATTACTCGTACGCCATCTCGTCCTACAAATTCAACACCAGGAAAAATCCCGACCTAGCCGAATTGAGAAGGGAAATCGCGAGGGAAGAGGACAGGTACGGTGTGGAGTCTCGCTCGACTTCGGCCAGAGTATCCGTAGCCGCATTGAAGGCTTCGTTGTAGCGGAGCGTACGCCGAGTTGCAGGAGGCCCCGAGTGAGCTCAAAGTGGTTATAAGTGGTTGTTGTGACTGCAGGGCAAATCCCGAACGGCCCCCAGCACCTGGATGCGCCATGGCCCGAGATGTCCGAGGACGAGTTCCCCGTTTCAAGGCATGCGTGTACTGCATGGTCGCAGCGCTCTCGCTCTCAGGAGGCGTGACCGGCTGTGCGACGGGGGTGTTCGGCCAGGCCGTGGCCCCGGCCCAGACTCCCACCCCACCGCCGGAACCGGGCTCGCCGGAACCCGGCTCACCGACCGGGGACAGTACGGCTCCGCCAGGGTCACCGCCCGGGCCCAGCACGCCGTCGGAGCCCGGGGCGACGACGGGATCCGACACGGAGCCCGAGCCCAGTGCGCCGCCCGACACCGGTGAAGCGACCGATTCCGGCACCCCGTCACAGCCCTCCTCACAAGTCGACCCCTCGGAAGAAGCGAAGCTCCTGGAGAGGCGGACGGCGGCGCTGCAGGTGCCGGAGGAAGTGAGGGAGCAGGTAGAGAAGGAACTGGCCGGGTTGCTGAGAATGAGCACGAACCCCGACATCGCGCCCGGCGAACGGGCCGCCTACGCGAGGATCGTGTCTCGGCTCACCGACGCGTTGGGGACGATCCAGAATCCCAGGACGCCCCGCGAACAGCGGATCGCCTACACACACATTGTGGACAGGGCGACCGAAACGCTTGGCGTGATCCAGGATCCCAGGACACCGGGCGAGGAACGGTCAGCCTTCGCGAGAATCGTGGACGGGACAGTCAGAACGCTGGGGACGAACCAGGACCCCCAGACGTCCCGCGAGCAGCGGGCCACCAACATGGAACTCTCCGACGAGATGACCGAGCGGTTCGGACTGTTCTCGGATCCGGCAACGTCGAAGGGCCTGCGGTACTTCGCCCGCAAGCACAGTGAGCGGGACGTCAAAACGTTGAATCGCATTCAAGAACTGCCCCCGTCACCGGTTGACCGCAAGCGGACTGTGCGGGCCATGGAGACCTTGGGGACGAGCTATCAGATTCTTCACAGCCAGCCCCTTTCGAAGAAGACGCGGGCCGAACTCCAGGAGAATGTCGAGCAGTTGAGCAACAGTCTACTGAAGTCCTACGACCGGTCGGCATCGCGTGACGACCGGGACAAGGCGAAGGACACGGCACAGGACTTCATCGAAAAGCTCGACTCCGACAACGACAAGCACTCGGACGCGCCTCTGCTGGAGGTCAGGGGCACGCCCTTGAACCCCGCGGTCGTGCCGGGGGAGTTCCAGTCCTTCACCATCAAGGTCACCAATCACGGGGATGACGACGTCACCGGTGTGACGGTGGAGGACAAGTTCGATTCGGCCTCGGGCGACGCCGGCGAAGGCGTCATCCGCCCCGTACTGCATGCTCAGCTGATGACGGATTCCGGCGATGCGGACGACTGCGACATCACGGCGGGGAACACCGTGGTGAGCTGCCCCACGGGGGGCGACACCAAGATCGCGCCGGAAGAAACGGTCACGGTCGCCATCCGTGCGGTGGTGAAGGCGTCGCAGGTGCCATACGGGAAGAAGGAGAACGTCACCGACGTGAAGTACGAGGAGGGTGCGAAGAAGGGCAGTGCCAGATTCGCCGTCGTCAAGTCTCCGAAGCTGTCCAAGCAGGACCTCGAAGACGAACTACGGGCCACCCGGCAATGCACCGCACGCTTCGAGTCGGCCGGCGTCTCGAGGAAAGCCCTGGCTGTCTTCACCAAGGTGATGGGAGAAAAACTCGGGCAGGGAACGGCTCCCGCCGAGGCCAGTGCCGAGGGGTACAAGGCCGCTCTCAGCGAAACGGGGCCCGACGAAGCGGTGACGCTCGCGGGCATACGCCTGTTCGACGCGTCTCTTCGCGACGCGGCGAAGGCCGTCAAGTCGGCGGACGACTGCCGCGGATTCGTCGACACGGCTCTGTCGGACGAGTGACCATGGGGTCTGCCCGACGAGAAACCATGGGGTCTGCCGGACGAGTGACCGCGGGCCCTGCCGGACGAGTAACCATGGGCCCTGCCGGACGAGTGACCGCGGGCCCTGCCGGAGAGGTGATCGTAGGTTCTGCCGACGGCGTGACGGCACGTCGCTTCAGCACCTCACCGTCCCTCGTCGAGACGTCGGCCGTCCCAGGGGAAGTCCCGCAACACCCTCAGATTCCGCACCGCCTTTTCCGCCGGCCCCTCGGGCCCGTCCGCCGGGACGTCTGCGGCCACCGCCCAGTCCTCCATCGCCACCCGTACGGCGGCGCTCGCGACAGCGGCGGCGAAGCTCAGGTGCGAGGGCATGGCAACGTTGTCGGGATCGGTTGTCGAGCGATCGCCTGCCGGGCCGGCCGTCAGCCGCGCGGCCAGCACCTCGGTCAGTGACCGCTCCGACGCCTGGCACACCTCCGCCCACACCCTGCGCAGGGACGGGTTCGCCTCGGCGAGACGCAGGAGCGTGCGGACCCACTCCCAGGAGGACCCGGAGACGCCGACGCCCGGGGTGAGGGTGTGGCGGACCCCCAGTTCAAGGGCTTGGAGGACGCTCGCTTCGGCGGGAGCGGCACGCACCGCCTCCACCCAGCGCTGCGCACCGACCGCGTAAAGCGGGGCGACGGCCTCCTCCTTCGTGGCGAAGTACCGGTAGAAGGTGCGCGGGGCGATGCCGGCGGCCTGGGCGATGTCCTCCGCGCGGGTGGCGCGCAGGCCGTGCCGTATGAAGAGACCGGCTGCCACCCGGGCGATCTCCATACGTGTTTCGGCCTTCCGCCGCTCGGTCAGGGAGGACGGAGGCGGGGTCGGTGTGGGGGTGGTGCTGCTCACGCCCGGCAGGCTATGCCCATGTGACACAATCTGCCACTGGCGGGCCACCCCGTGGTTCAGGTACGGGGTGGCCCGCCCTCCAGAAGCAGAGAACCGGGCTCCGGCGTCCGGGGGGAAGGACGCCGAAGCCCGGTCTCGGGGAAAGTCCCGGCGCCGGGGGGATTGCGACGGGACGTGGCTGTCGGGGTTCAAGGGGCGTGGCCCCGGGTCCGAACTGGTGGACCCAGAAGTCTTGTTCCCTGAGTCCGCAGATTGAAGCGGCGTTACACCGCCATGTTTGCGCGGTCTTTCGCCACCCGGCGTACGCGGTGACCCCCGGACGCACACGATGCGTCACCCACTGGCCGTGGGAACGAGTCGTACGCCCGGACGCTCACCGTCTTCCACCGGTCTCGCGCCGCCCGGCGAAGGGGTGTTGCTCCGCCGCCCGGCGAAAGGGTGTTGCTCCACCGCCCGGCGAAAGGGTGTTGCTCCGCCGCCCGGCGGATCGGCAGTCACCCCGCCGCGGACGCGCGGATCACGCCGCCGCGTCGAACCCGGTGCTGCGCGCCAGCTTCTTCAGCTCCAGCAGCGCGTGCTTCTCGATCTGCCGGATGCGCTCGCGGGTCAGACCGTGCTCCTTGCCGACCTCGGTCAGGGTGCGCTCCCGGCCGTCCTCGATGCCGTAGCGCATCTTGATGATCGACGCCGTGCGCTGGTCGAGCCGGCCGATGAGGTCGTCGAGCTCCTCGCTGCGCAGCAGGGTGAGCACCGACTGCTCGGGCGACACCGCCGAGGTGTCCTCCAGGAGGTCGCCGAACTGGGTCTCGCCCTCGTCGTCCACCGACATGTTCAGCGAGACCGGGTCACGGGCCCAGTCCAGGACGTCGGTGACGCGCTCCGGCGTCGAGCCGAGCTCGGCCGCGATCTCCGCGGGCTCCGGGTCCCGGCCGTGCTCGCGGTTGAACTCGCGCTGCACACGGCGGATCCTGCCGAGCTCCTCCACGAGGTGGACGGGCAGGCGGATCGTACGGGACTGGTCGGCTATCGAGCGGGTGATGGCCTGGCGGATCCACCACGTCGCGTACGTGGAGAACTTGAAGCCCTTGCGGTAGTCGAACTTCTCGACCGCGCGCACCAGGCCGGCGTTGCCCTCCTGGATCAGGTCCAGCAGCGGCAGACCGCTGCGGGGGTAGCGGCGGGCGACGGCGACGACGAGGCGCAGGTTGGAGCGGATGAAGACGTCCTTGGCGCGCTCGCTCGCGTCGACCAGGGCCTGCAGCTCCTCGGGGGAAGCCCCGGCCTTGTTCTCCTCCAGGCCGTCGAGGATCTGCTGTGCGAACACACCCGCTTCGATGATCTGCGACAGCTCGACCTCCTTGGCGGCGTCGAGCAGCGGTGTGCGCGCGATCTCGTCGAGATACATGCCGACCAGGTCGCGGTCGGCGATCTCGCCGCCATGGGCGCGAACACTGCTTGCCGCGTCGGCCGTCTCGCCGGTGGCGGACTGACGACGGGCGACGGCACGGGTTGCCATGCGAGCTCCCTTGCGATGGTGAGGTCAGCGGGTGGTCCTTCGGACGCTGGACTCCGTCTTCCGGGACTCTCCGGACTCTCCTCGGGTGCCCTGCATCCGATGGAAACAACGACTGGAATCAGGACAGAATTCCCAACCCGGCCCTCGATTTTTCTGATCATGCAGTACCCTGTCCGGCCACACGAGGAGGCCAGATGCCGCCGCAGTCCACAGAGGTGCTGGTCAGGCCAGGAGTCGAGGGTGACCTCGAAGCCCTCACGGCCCTCTACAACCACTATGCGGGTGAGACGGCGATCACATTCGATACCGCGATCTTCACTCCGGAGGAGCGCCGCCCTTGGCTGCTCTCCCACCCTGAAGACGGGCCGCACCGCCTGATGGTTGCCACGGCGCCGGATATACAGGAGGTTCTGGGTTACGCCACTTCCAGCCCTTTCCGAATGAAGCCCGCTTATGCCACGTCCGTGGAGACGACCGTGTACGTCGCCCCGGGCGCCGGCCGGCGTGGCGTCGGCACACTCCTCTACTCGGCCCTCTTCGAGGCCCTGTCGGGCGAGGACCTGCACCGGGCCTACGCGGGCATCGCACTTCCGAACGAGGCGTCGGCCCGGCTGCACGAGCGCTTCGGATTCCGGCACGTCGGCACGTACCGGGAGGTAGGCCGCAAGTTCGGCCGGTACTGGGACGTGGCCTGGTACGAGAAGCCGCTGTAGACGCCGAGCACCCGGCGCCGGCTGGCTGTGGCGAACCGTTGCGGGGCATCCGGCCGTCGGCGAACCGTTGCGGGGCATCCGGCCCTCGGGCGAACCCTTGCAGACACCCGACCCTCGGGCCAACCGCTGCAGGCGCCCGGCCCTTGGGCGAACCCTTGCAGACACCCGGCCCTCGGGCGAACCCTTGCAGGCGCCCGACCCTCGGGGCGGCCTCAGCCGAACTGGACCGACCGCTTCGCCAGCCCCATCCAGAACCCGTCGATCACGGACTTCTGCGTGTCCAGCTCGCCGGCCGCGTCGGCCGCGCCCATGGTCACGAACAGCGGGGCGAAGTGCTCGGTGCGCGGGTGGGCCAGCTGCCCCGCGGGTGACTTGCGGGTGAAGTCGAGCAGGGCGTCCACGTCGCGCGCCTCCAGCGCCCGCCGGCCCCAGTCGTCGAACTCGGCCGACCAGGCGGGGATGCCGCCCTGCCGCAGCGCGGCCAGGTTGTGGGTGAAGAAGCCCGAGCCGACGATGAGCACGCCCTCGTCCCGCAGCGGGGCGAGTTTGCGGCCGATCTCCATGAGCCGGACCGGGTCCAGCGTCGGCATGGACACCTGCAGGACCGGAAGGTCGGCCTCCGGGTACATCTCGACCAGCGGTACGTACGCGCCGTGGTCGAGGCCGCGGTCGGGGACGTCCTGGACGGGGATGCCGGGGGCGCGCAGCAGTTTGCGTACGGACTCCGCGAGCTCCGGTGCGCCCGGGGCGTCGTACTTCACCCGGTAGTAGTGCTCGGGGAAGCCCCAGAAGTCGTAGACGAGCGGGACGGTCTCCGTCGCGCCGAGGGCGAGCGGGGCCTCCTCCCAGTGGGCGGAGACGATCAGGACGGCCTTGGGCCGAGGCAGACCGGCGGACCAGGCGGCCAGCTCACCGGGCCAGACCGGGTCGTCCGCCAGGGGCGGCGCTCCGTGACTGAGGTACAGAGCGGGCATGCGCTCCTGGGTGACGGCGGACATGCTGCGGCTCCTTCCAAAACATGGTTCCCTGACAAAACTGTACGGGCCATTTGTTTAAAGTTCAAGGAGGGGCCACGTAGAGTGGAAGACATGAAGGCACCCGCATCCGCACCGACAACCGGCTCGACCGCCCGCCCCCAGGAACCGCGCTGGCTCACCGACGAGGAGCAGCGCGTCTGGCGCTGGTACATGGAGGGCGCCACCCTCCTCGACGACCATCTCGACCGTCAGCTCCAGCGCGACGCGGGCATGCCGCACGTCTATTACGGCCTTCTGGTCAAGCTCGCCGAGGCGCCGAGGCGGCGGCTGCGGATGACCGAGCTCGCGATGCTGGCGAAGATCACCCGCTCCCGCCTCTCGCACGCCATCGCGCGCCTGGAGAAGAACGGCTGGGTGCGCCGGGAGGACTGCCCCGACGACAAGCGGGGCCAGTTCGCCGTCCTCACGGACGAGGGCCTCCAGGTGCTGCGGCAGACCGCGCCCGGGCATGTGGAGGCCGTACGCCAGGCCGTCTTCGACCGGCTCTCGCGGGAACAGCAGAAGTCCCTCGGCGAGATCATGCGGATCATCGCCGAGGGACTTCAGCCGGCCGAAGCGGGTGCGGACCTGCCCTGGCTCCGCTGAGCTGACGCGGGGCCCGGGCAGGTCCTGGATTCCGTAGGTGCGAGGCGTCCCCTTCCTCGTGCCTACGGAGGGCCCGAAGGGGTGCGGTGCGCGGCCGTCAGTGGGCGACGACCGGGATCTGCACCTCGTCCGCCACGTCCTCCCCGGAGGACGCCACCGTCGTACCGCCCGGGCGGCCGGCGTTGACGAAGGTCAGGGCGATCGCGGCGGCCACCACCAGGATGCCGACGGCGAACCAGATGGCGCTGGTGTAGCCCTGCACCATGGCCTCCAGCTGGACCAGCTGCTGCTGGGACCGGCTGGTCGCCCCGGCGATGTGATCGGCGACGTACGCCGTGGTCGCCGAGGCGGCGATGGTGTTCAGCAGGGCCGTGCCGATCGCGCCGCCCACCTGCTGCGAGGTGTTGACCATCGCGGAGGCGACACCGGAGTCCCGCGGCTCGACGCCCTGGGTGGCCAGCGACATGGCCGGCATGAACGCCGTACCCATACCCAGACCGAGCAGCAGCATCGCCGGCAGCAGCAGAGCGGCGTACGAGGAGCCGATCTCCAGCTGGGTCAGCAGCAGCATGCCGAGCGCGGCGACCAGGAAGCCGGGGCCCATCAGCAGGCGCGGCGCGACCCGGGTCATCAGGCGGGTGCCGATCTGGGTGGAGCCCGTGATCATGCCCGCGATCATCGGCAGGAAGGCGAACCCGGTCTTGACCGGCGAGTAGCCCTTCACGATCTGCAGGTAGTAGGTCAGGAAGAGGAACAGTCCGAACATCGCGATGATCGCGAGACCGAGGGAGAGGTAGATCCCGCCGCGGTTGCGCTCGGTGACCACGCGCAGCGGCAGCAGCGGGGCCTTGACCTTCGACTCGACGAGCACGAACGAGAGCAGCAGCACGGCCGAGGCGACGAACATGCCGACGGTGACGGAGTCGCTCCAGCCGTCCGACTCGGCGCGGGTGAAGCCGTAGACGAGGGCGACCAGGCCGAGGGTGGACAGGATCACGCCGGGGATGTCGAGCGGGGAGCGGTTGCGGCCGCCCTCCGGCTCACGGATGACGAAGTACGCGCCGGCCGCGGCGACGATGGCGAACGGGATGTTCACGAAGAACGTCCAGCGCCAGTCCAGGTACTCGGTGAGGAAGCCGCCCAGGATCAGACCGACGGCGCCGCCACCACCGGCGATCGCGCCGTAGATGCCGAACGCCTTGGCGCGCTCCTTGGCGTCGGTGAACATCACGGCCAGCAGGGAGAGTGCGGCGGGCGCGAGCAGCGCGCCGAAGACGCCCTGGAGGGCGCGGGCGCCGAACATCATCGCCTCATTGGTGGCCGCGCCGCCGAGCGCGGAGGCCGCGGCGAATCCGCCCAGACCGACGACGAAGGCCTTCTTGCGGCCCCACAGGTCGGCTATCCGGCCGCCGAACAGGAGCAGACCGCCGAAGGCGAGGGCGTAGGCCGTGACGACCCACTGCCGGTTGCCGTCGGAGATGCCGAGGTCCTGCTGGGCGGAGGGCAGGGCGATGTTCACGATGGTGGCGTCCAGGACGACCATCAGCTGGGCGAGCGCGATGAAGACGAGCGCTTTCCAGCGGCCGGCATCCGGTTCTCTGGCCGGTGCGGCGAGGCTCTTCGAGGCTGTTTCAGACATGGGGATACCCACTTCGGGACTTCGTGACGGAAAAAAGGTGACGAAAGGTGACGGCTGTCGTCCACGGGGACGGCCGCAGGGACTGTCATTCAGGGTTCAGACGGGTGGGGCGGCCTGAACTCATCGGGTTGAAGCGATCGGGTTGAAGCGATCGGGTTGAAGCGATCGGCGGAACCGATCTGACTGCAAGGATCGGGCTGCAGGGATCGGGCTGGACGGATCTGGCTGGACGGATCGGTCAGGGTCGGCGCAGATCCTCCAGGGTCACGGCCGTACCCGGCAGGACCGAGCGAGCGGGAGCCCGCAGCCCGTCCAGGAACAGCTGAAGATGGCGGTGGACGAAACGGTCGGCCCGGAAGCAGTCCGTACCGGCCGGGGGCCGGCTGAGCTGGGCCACGGCGATCATGACGTCCCCGACGTCCACGTCGGACCGGAGCTGCCCGGCCGACCTGGCGCGGTTCATGACCTCCGCGACCTGCCGTTCGACTCGCTCGCGCGCGGCCTCCAGGTCCGGGTGGTGCTTGTCGAAGGTGCTGGAGACCATCGGGCACAGCGCGCTGATCCGCTCGTCGGCGGCGGCGTGCACGAAGCGCTCCAGCGCCTCGAACGCGTCGCCGGTCTCGGTCAGCGCGGCCTCGGCGGCCGCGGCCGTGCGGTCCATGACGGAGCAGACGACCTCGCGGACGAGTGCGTCCCGGTCCGGGAAGTTGCGGTACACCGTGGCATTGCCGACGCCGGCCCGGCGGGCGATCTCGTCGAGCGGCACCTCGGGGCCGTGCTCGACGAACATCTCCCGGGCGGCGGTGACGATCCGCTCCCGGTTGCGCAGGGCGTCGGCGCGGGGCCGGGGCACCTTGCGCGCTTCGGGGCTGGCGGTCTGCACGGCGTACTCCTCGTGGCGGAAAGTGATCTGGTACTCGATCCGGGGAGCGGGTCCCCGTTTCAGTCGGACACATGACTAAACGGGGAGTAGGTCCCCGGTATTTCCCGCTCCCGCGGAAATCATTTGTGACCTGGCTCACAAGCCGGCGTGCGCGCCACCGCGGCCGCTACTGACGGGAAACCCACGATCGGTCTCCTCCAACGCGCGTGCCCCCACCTCGCGACGCAGGGTGATCGGAAGGGTGCAGCCGGAGACGGGAGGCTGCCGTGGCGCGGGAGGTCCCTTGCAGGTCCCTTGCATACAGCCGCCGCCCCGGCGCCCCCGCCCGGGCGGCACGGGCCCGCCCGGCCGCCGGATACCCAGGCGCCGGCTGGCCGCCCTGGCCTGTGTGAGCGTCCTGACCTTCACCGTCAGCACCTCGGCCGGCACGGGGCGGCTCGGACCGGGCGCCAATACGGCGGGAGCAGGCCCGATCGTTCTGTCCCACACCCCCGCACACGGCCCCTGCATGATCCGCTCCGCACGCGAGGTCCAGATGTCCGAGGGCCTCCCCACCGCCACCGGCTACACCCGCTCCACCGGCATCGTCCGCGCCCTCACCCTGATGATCGACTTCTCCGACGCCCCCGGCGAGGGCGACGCCCAGGACCGCTTCCGCGAGTTCTTCCCGCAGACCCGCGAGTGGTTCCGCACCAGCTCCTACGGCCGCCTCGACTACCGCCCCGAGACCCCGATCCCCGGCTGGCTGCGGATGCCGAAGTCGTTCCGGGAGTACGGCATAGAGCGCGGGGCTCCGTTCGAGCCCGGCTACCGCACCCTGGTCCAGGACCTCGTGGCCGTGGCCGACCCGGACGTGGACTTCCGCGCGTACGACCTGCTGAACGTCCTGGTGAGCCCCAACGCCGGCCCCTCCGCCCTGGACACGGTCCTGTCCGTCACCTTCGCCGGCAACCCGGACGCCCCGGTGGCCGACGGCATACCCCTGGCCAACGCATCCTTCGTCTACTCCCGCCAGGACGACGGCTCCGGCTCCTACGACCGCACCGGCTACCGCGTCCTCCCCCACGAGAACGGCCACGTCTTCGGCCTCCCCGACCTGTACACCGCGGAGGGCGGGGGCGCGGTCGGCCACTGGGACATCATGAGCGAGGACTGGGGCGCCAACAACGACTTCCTCGGCTGGCACAAGTGGAAGCTGGGCTGGCTCGACGCCGCCCAGGTCCACTGCGCGGCGTCCCCCGGCACCACGGAGTACACCCTGACGCCGCTGGCCCGGGCCGGTGGCTCCAAGCTGGTCTTCATCCCTCTCGACGGCCGCACGGGCTACGCCGTCGAGCTGCGCACGCACGCCGGCAACGACGAGGCGGTGTGCCGCCCGGGCATCCTGATCTACAAGGTCGACGCGGAGGTGGACACGGGCATGGGCCCGGTCACCGTCACCGACTCCCGCCGCAACAGCGGCGGCTGCACGCGCGCACCGAACGTCCACGCGGAACTGTCGGACGCGCCGTTCACGCCCGGGGAGACGTTCCGGGACGCGGGCCGGGGCATCACGATCGAGGTGACGGGGGTGGGGGCGGGAGCGGCTGGGGCGGGGGCAGGGGTGGAGGAGGGGTATCGAGTGCGGGTGACGAGGGAGTAGTACACGGGGGTGTCGGGCGGCCGGCCGGGCTGTCGCCGGGCTGCTTGCTGCCGGGCCACCGTCCATCGGCTTCCGGCTTCGGCTTCCGGCTTCCGGCTTCCGGCTTCCGACTGCCGACTGCCGACTGCCGACTGCATGGTCACCTGGCCACCGATCTCGGATTACTCGGATCACTCGGATTACGGTGGGCTTGCCGCGACCGTCGCGAGCGCCGTACCGGAGAGCCGATGCCAGCGAAGCCCATACCCGAGCCCCCGGTGGGGTCCGCCCCGCCGGCCGAGGGGTCCGCCCCGTCGGCCGAGGGGTCCGCCCCGTCGGCCGAGGAGAACGGGATGCCGGTGGAGGAGAACGGACCGCCGGCCGAGGAGAACGGGCCGCCGGTGGAGGAGACGATGACGTCGAACACTCGGCGAGACGCCCCGGCCACCGGGACGACGGGCTCGGACACTCACGGGGACACCCCACCCGCCGGGACGGTGACCACCGTTGGTGAGAGGGGTGCCGCCGAGACGGGTGCCGCCGAGAGGGGTGTTGCCGAGAGGGGTGTTGCCGGGACGGGTGTTACCGAGACGGGTGTTACCGAAAGGGATGCCGCCGAGAAGGGCGTCCCCGAGGAGGCGGTCACCCCCCTCATCCGCGGCATCGCTGTACTGCGGGAACTGACGGAGGCGGACGGCACGCTGAGCCTGAGCGGACTGGAACGTGCCACCGGCCTCGCCCGCTCCACGGTCGACCGGATCACGGCCACGCTCGCCCGCATGGGCTACGTCCGCTTCGACGGCAGGGACGTCCACCTGTCCCCCCGTCTGATGGAGCTCGGCAACGCCTACATGTCGGCTCTGCGCCTGCCCGCTCTGCTCGCCCCGCACGCGGACGCCCTGGCCGACGAACTGGACGAGTCGGTCTCGCTCGCGGTCGCCGACCTCGACGGCATCCGCTTCATCCACCAGGCGACCCGCCGCCGCGCGATGTCCCTCAGCTTCCGCATCGGCGACCTGCTCCCCGCCGAACGCACCGCGCCCGGCCCGCTGTTCGCGACGGAGTGGACGGCCACGGACTGGCAACGCTGGCGACACCGCAGGGCGGCGGACCCGAGAGACCTGTCCTTCACGGCCGTACCGCCGCGCAGGTACGGAGCGGACGCGCGGGACGACGAGACGTTCGCACGCCGCACGCAAGAGGCGTCGGCGAACGGCTGGTCCTTGGACGACCAGCTGATCGAGCCGGGCCTGGTGGCGATCTCGGTACCGGTCCGAGCCCCGGGAACGGACGGCAGGATCGCATGCGTGGCGAGCGTGGTCAGCCACACGAGCCGCCACACCGCACGCCATCTGCGTACGACGCTGCTCCCGAGACTGCGGTCCGCGGTGCGGGCCATGGAACAGGAACTCCGGAACACCCCACCCCCCGAGCCCGGCCCTCCCCCCTCGGACCTGGCGAACTGGACGGGGGCGTCCAAGCAACAACTGGGCCGCGAGTTCATCGAATCCCTGGCCCGTGGCCTGACCGTCCTCACGGTCTTCGGCGAGGACAGGCCGGAGCTGACCCTCACGGAGGTGGCCCGGGCGACGGGCCTGGCCCGGGCGACGGCCCGCCGCGCCCTGATCACCTACGAACACCTGGGCTTGGTGGCCCCGACTGGCCGCACTTTCACCCTGACCCCGCGGGTCCTCTCCCTCGGCTTCCCACCCCTGTCCCGTACGTCCCTCCCCGAGATCGCCCAGCCCCACCTGGCCGATCTGACGTCTCGCATCCACGAATCGACGTCACTGGCGGTGCTGTCGGACTCCGGCGAGGAGATCCAGTACACGGCCCGGGTGGCGACGGCCCGGGTGATGAGCGTGAACATCACGGTGGGCACACGGCTGCCGGCGTACGCGACAGCACTCGGCAGGGTCCTGCTGGCGGACGCGTCCGGCCCCGTCCCCCGCCCGGAAAGCCTGCGTTCCCTCACCCCCCACACGATCACCGACAAGCAGACCCTGGAGCAGGTCCTGACCTCGGTCCGCTCGCAGGGCTACGCCCTGGTGGACGAGGAACTGGAAGAGGGCCTCCGTTCCCTGGCGGTCCCGATCCGCGACCGGTCGGGCCGGGTGGTGGCGGCCCTGAACACAGCGATGCACGCGAGCCGCCACACCCCGAGGGAGTGCGTGACCGACCTCCTCCCAGAACTGACAACCATGGCCACCCGCATCCAGACAGACCTCCACACGGCGTCCCGCTTCACCCGGATCCCGGTGTCCTGACCGGCCCTTCCCCCCACCCGGCTTCTCCCCCGCCACGCACCGTCCGCCCCGCATCCTCACCCCGCATCCCCGCCCCGACCCCCACACCCACCCGCCGCGTCTCCCTGACCTGACCCCCACACCCGCCCGACCCGCATCCGGTACGCTGACGCCTGTGGTCCTCTCAGACCACGGGCACGTCGCTGCTTGCGTCCACTGCCACTGCCTTCGTAGCTCAGGGGATAGAGCACCGCTCTCCTAAAGCGGGTGTCGCAGGTTCGAATCCTGCCGGGGGCACAGAGATAAGGGCCAGCTCAGGAGGGGTTTCCTCCCAGGCTGGCCCTTAGCCATTTCAGGCGCCGTGCCACACGCGTGCCACTACGTCCGTTCGGCGTCCTCTCCGGGGGTACCTGAAGCCACTCCCCCGCCGCCCCGGATCATGGCCCCAAGGCGGTCCGCGATGGCTCTGTCCCGGTCGCTGGTCATGTGCTGATAGATCAGCGCGGCTCGGGAGCTACTGTGCCCCATCCGCGTCATCAGCTCCCGCGTGCTGGCCCCGGCCGTGGAGGCCAACGTGTTGCCCGTGTGCCGCAGGTCGTGAAAGTGCAGCTCGGCCGTGACCCCCGCTGCCTTCCGGGCCTTGACCCAGTCGTCGCGGAAGTTGCTGCGCCGCAACTGCCCGCCCTGGGGTCCGACAAAGACGTGCCCCTCACGGCCCGGAGCGGCGAAGTGCTCCAGGTGCTGCGTGACCGCGTCGAGCAGTTCGGCCGGGAAGGAGACGGAGCGCACCCCGGCCGCGGACTTCGGCGCCTTGTCGAAGAGCCGACCGTCCTGCAACTCGGCCTGAGCACGGCGCACGGTGACGGTCAACCCCTCCAGGTCAATGTCCCGACGCCGCAGGGCCGCCAGTTCCCCGAACCGCAGAGTGGTGAAGGCCGCCAGGAGCACGAGCAGCCGGTAGCGCGGCGTGATGGAGTCGGCGACGGCGAAGACCTCCGCCACCGTGAGTACAGGCCGTTCGGGTACGTCGTAGCGGTCCGCGCCCTTGATCCGACACGGGTTGCGCCGGATCAGTTCGTCGTCCACAGCTGTGTTCATAAGGGCCCGCAGCAGTTGGTACGCCTTGACCACCGTCGGCTCACCGATGCCGGCCGCGAGGAGCTTGCCTCGCCAGCTCCGCACCCGGGCTGTCGTCACGTCAGCAACGCTCCCAGCTCCGAAGGTGGGCAGGATGTGCAACCGCATCACCGACTCGTTCCGCTCGCGGGTACGGTCGGCGAGCTTCCGGTCCCGCAGCCACGCGGTGGCGTACTCCTGGAAGTTCACTGCCCCGGCATCCGGGTCCGACCACTGCCCCCGTGTATGTCCGACTCGATGTGCGTGAGAGCGACTTGGGCGTCCGTCTTGGTCGGGTAGGTCTTTTCCGCCGGGCGCAGTTGCCCCGTCTCCGGGTCCCGGTAACGGACCTGCCAACGGCCGGACGGAAGCTGCCGGACCGATCCGAAGTTCCGCCGCTTCCCTCTCTTGTTGGCCATCAGGCAGCCCTCCCCAGGGCGCTGCGGCGGTCGCCGATCGGCTGCACCGTGTTGGCGTTGATGAAGGCGTTCAGTGCGCTCTCGGGGATACGGACGTGCCGACCGACCTTGACGAACACGATGCGTCGCTCGGCGATCAAGCGGCGCGGGAAGCGTTCCGTGGTGCCGAGGAGTTCGGCCACCTGCGCCACGGTCAGGTAGCGGTCAGCCATAGGTCGGTTCTCCTTCCGTTCCGGGGGCGGGTGCGAGGCTTTCGGCGAGCCACGCTTCGGCGTTGGTGAGGCCGGTCCCGGCGTAGACCCAGTGGGCGAGGACGAGGGTCGTGTCCTGGTCGGTCTCGGTCGGTGCGGCGGCTTGTGCGCGGCGCCATGCGGCGCGGGCGTCGCGGAGAGCGCCGAGGGTGGTGGAGTAGCGGCGGGACTTGGTGGAGAAGTGGCCGCGGAAGCCGAGCATGTGGGCCCAGGCGCGCAGGCGGAGGTGTTCGAGGTCCTTGCGGGCGCCGAGGGTCCAGGCGGTGCGGATCAGCCGGCGGGCATGGTCGGTGATGTCGAGCTGGGCGAGTTCGGCGAGGAACTTCAGCGGCCGGTCCAGAGCTCCCGTGGCGGTCTCGGCACCCTTGGTGGCGTACTTGGCGATGTACGCGGCGACGGCCCGCTCGGTCAGCTCCTGGCCGCCGCCGAAGTCGGCTGAGCGGATGGTGCGCACGTCGAGCTGACGGCCGAAGGCGAAGGTGTGCGCGCGTCCGTCGATGACCGGGCCGTCCACGCGAGCGGTGGCAGCGGCCGACCGGATGGCGTCGGTCAGCAACTCGGCGGTGGCCCAGGCAGGTGGCGGGGTGTCGCCGCCCTCGGGGCCGTCGATGCGGATGACGGCGTGGAAGTGGACGGCTCCGCGCTTCTGGTACTCGGCGACCTTTGCGAAGGACACCCGGGCGTGCTCGCGGAAGGCCCGCTGTGTCACGCCAGCGCGCTTGGCGACCTCCCGGCGCAGATAGGTCGAGAAGCGCCGCCACAGCGGACCGGCATGGGCGTTCCAGAGCACGGCTGCTTCGTAGTCGTAGGTGTCCGGGTCGAGGGGGGTGCCGAGGGCGGGGTCGTCCTGGTCGTGGAGGGCGCCGCAGCGGCAGCGGCGGACCGAACCGGCCGGGCCGGTGGGGCGGTTGTGGACGGGGCCGAAGCTGGGTGCGGTGAAGGTGGCGAAGACGCGCGGGTGTGCGGCGACGCGTTCGGGGATACCCTTGCCGCCGCGCAGGCCGCTGGTGATCAGGTGGAAGGTGTCGCGGCGGTAGACCTCGGCGCAGGCCGCGCAGCGGGTGGTGCGGCGGTTGTTGCAGCGGACCAGGAGGTGCCCGGCCGGGAGGCTGGAGGAGTCGAGGTGGTGGAGGACGTTGCCGATCTCACCGGTGCGGGTGTTCACGTCGTACTCGGTGCGGTGGCCGTCGAGGCGGATCGGGTGGGTGCAGCCGCCGAGGCCGGCGAGCTGGCGCAGGAGTGCGGGCATGGTGCCCAGGGCGGCCAGTTCGCCGAGTTCGTGGAGCGGGGGCGGAGTGGCGCGGGTGATGATGTCTTCTCCTTCTGGTTTCGGCTGGAGGGAGAAGACCCCCGGGGCGGCGGATGCTTGGCGGTATCGAGGCGGCCCCGGGGGTCTGCTGTGTCAGCGGCGGTGCTGGTCGCGGAGCATCGAGCGCAGGACCACGGCGGCGACGGCCACGGAGATGGCCGTGACGGCGACGGCGGCCAGGAGCGCGGTCAGCACCACGCCGCCGACGAGGACGGCCGCGACCGCTCCCGTGCTGACGGAAATCTGAGGAACGGGACGCCGCGCGGGTGCCTGGTCGGCCACGGTGTGGGGATACGCGGGCGGCGGTGTCGGGCTGTCGGGGTACTTGGGCAGGAACACAGCGAAGCTCTCCTTACCTACTCGTCTAGTCATGTGAGCCGTTGACGATGTCCACGCCGGAGCGCGTACCGGACTCGATGGCCGGAGCCATGAACGTGTGCGAGAGCCAGAAGCCGAAGAGGGCGATCAGAACGACGATCCACGTGCGGACGCCGAGGAACTTGACCGCTCCCCAGGCGAAGAAGCCGAGGACGACGACGAGCGGCAGGCTGACGGTCACGGTTTCCGGGTCCTTTCAGCGGATGGGGCAGCGGTGGGTACGGGCGGCCAGCTCGGCGGCGGCCCGGCTGTCGTAGTCAGCGGAGAAGCCGCAGCGCGGGGCCGTGCAGGCGGCGGTGTGCTTCTCCCGGCCGCGACCGTCGTAGGAGGTGCCGACCTGCACGGGGCCGATGCGGGTGACGTCGCGGAAGCGCTTCGGCGCGGCCATGGTCAGTTCTCCTGTCGCAGGCTGGGGCCGTGGAATTCACGCAGGATGCGGGCAGTTTCCTCGGGATCCGGCGTGCGGTCGGCGGCTTCTTCAGCGAGGAGCCGAGCGAGCGCCGACCGGCCGCTCGCGGCCATTTCGCGGGCCGCTTGGAGGTAGTCGGCGGCGGTGTTGAAGCAGAGAGGCATGATCCCCCTTTGGTGGTCAGGTGAGATGGGCGGCGATGGCGTCGGCCATGGGCGGCGGGACGCCGAGGCGTGCGCGCAGGGTTGGGGTGTCGATGGCCGTGCCGGTGCGGGCGTGGTGCTCGGCGGCGACCTTCCGGGCGTGTTCGACCAAGGCGGCCGGGACGGCGACCGGGGGTGAGGTCGCCTCCGGAGTCGGTACCGGCTCGACTGCCGGAGGCGCCGGGAGTGCCGGTGCAGGGTCGAGGACGGCGTCCCCCTGGTCCTCGATCTCCTCTGGCGTCTCCTCGTCCACGACGTCACGCCTCTCGACGTGCGATGCCGGCGGGGAGTGGACGAGGAGGGTTCCGCCGAGGAAGGCGATCGCGGGCCAGCCCGCGACGAGGATGCGGAGCCAGGCCGGTACGTGGTCCAGGTCGAGCAGCCCGGCGGTGGCGATGTTCGCGCCGAGGGATGCGGCGAGGGCAATCAGGAACCAGCACCATCCGGCCGCTTTCGCCTCCCCGGACCGAAGTCGGCGCCAGGCGGCGACGAGCAGCAGGTCGACGCTGATCGGGTAGGCCCACGCCTTCCACCCGTCCTGTCCGGCCGCCGAGGCGACGTCGTGCAGGTGGGCGAAGGACAACGCGGCAGCGATGACCGCTTGGACGAGCACCGCGTCGACACGGGCCAGGTGGGCACGCACGCTTCGGCTCCTTCCGGACTCAGGCATGGGAGGGGTAGGGACATGGCGCGAGGCGGTCACGCCGACCGGGAATGCGTGCGGCAGAGAATCAGTCGGTCACTGGCCGGGGCCACACGAGCGGATCCGGCGTCTCGGCGGACGGCCATACGGGCGCGTCGGGCCGGAAGGGCTTGAGTGCGGGCAGGTCGGGGACCAGGTGGGCCGAGTCGCGGCAGGTCGCGGCGGCGTCGCCGAGGGAGAGGTACGGGGTGCGGATGCGGGACCAGCCGCCGGAGGTGTCACCGGCAACGGCGAGGCCGGGCTGTTCGGGGGCGATGGCGCAGGCGGCGGAGACCGCCTCAGGGGCGATGTCGCCGAGTGCCATCTTCGCGGAGGCTTCATCGTTGACGCGGTGGCAGACGCGGCCAGTCAACTGTGCCCGCAGCATGGTCGCGCCCTTGCCGAGTTCGGCGCCGAAGCGCTGTCCGCAGACCTCCAGGTAGATGCCGGCGGCCCGGCCAAGCTGGGCGAGGCGGATGAGCTGGGTGACCATCTCGTCCCGGCGTTCCTCGTCCTTCCTCGTGGCGACGAGGAAGAGTTCAGCCACCTCGTCGACGAACAGCACGACGGACACTGGGCGTTCGTGCTCGGGCAGGCCCCAGATGTCTGAGGTGATCTCCTCGTCCGGGGTGTTCGGCGCGATGCCTTGCCGGGCCTTGATCAGGTCGTATCGGTCCTCCATTTCCTGGATGAGTGCGGGCAGCAGCTCGGCGGCCTGGTCCGGGTCGGTGGCGAGCGCCGACAGGCGAGGGGCGAAGGGCGCCAGTTCCACGCCCCGCTTGCAGTCGATGCCGACCAGAGCGACGGACTGACGGGCGAGCCCTGCGACGAGGTGCCGCAGGTACATGGACTTGCCGGACAGTGTGGCGCCGAGGGTGAGTTGGTGCGGCACGGTGCGGTAGTCGCGTACGAACGGCGTGGCGTCCTCCCGCAACGCGACCGGCACTCGCAGCAGGTCCGGGCGGAGCTTGCGCGGCATACGAACCTTCCTCAGTACGTCGAAGCCGACGAGCCGCAGTTCCACCACGCCCGGCTTAACCGTGCTCACGTAGACGGCGTGAACGCCCCAGGCGTGCCGCAGCCGTTCGGCGGAGGCGGCCACGTCGGCGGGTTCCTGGCCCGGGGCGAGCCGCAGACGGACCCGCAGCCCCGTCGAGGTCGGCCGGATGATCCCTCGACGCGGAGGCACGGGACGGACCTCACGGCGAATGGTGGCCTTGACCGCCAGGACCCGCAGTCGGGAAGGCGCCACGGTCAGGCCGCACGCCTCCATGACGGAGCCGTAGGAGCTGAGCAGCCGGACCGTGGATATCGGTAAGCCGACCGTGGACCAGTAGATGCCGGGCTGCTTGGCCCGGGCGTAGGCGGCCCCACCGCCGAGTGCGGCGACGGGACCACCAACCTCCAGCAGCGTCGTCAGGTCGGTCATCAGGCCGTGGCCCCCACGGCGGCCGGGAAGGCGGCCGGAGTGACAGCGGCGGCGCGGAAGGCGATGCCGTGGCGCTGCTGCCCGTTGAAGACACTCTCCCAGGGCCGGGCGACCAGGCCCGGCAGGGAGACCGGGGCGCCGAGGGCGAGTCCCTCCGACACCCCGCTCTCCGGGACGGTCACCTTGATCAGGGACGACTCCCCTTCCTCGATGTAGACGACGCCGATCGTCATGAGGGCCTCACCGCTTACGGCGTCCTTTGCGATCTCGCCCGTCTGCCGGTCGCGGACCTTGGGCTCAGGTGCCTCGGTCAGCAGGATCGTCGCGGCCGAGGTCTCCACACGGATGGTGCGCAAGATTCTTTCCCATCTACTCGTCTAGACAAGATGCAGCCTGCGAACCCGACGGCGCCGGGAACGTCGACCACTCTGCCACATCACTTGCCCACTCGTCTATACGAGTATGCGTGTCGAGGTGTACGAGTCCGGGGAAGTGGCCTCGCGCACCGCCGATCAGTTCGCCGGGAGCTGGTAGGAGAGGACGTAGGCGTCCGCCGCCATGACTGTGTCGCAGACCTCCACTGCCCGCCCAGCCGTGTCGAAGGCGGTGCGGATCAGGTGGATCACCGGCACGCCGGAAGCCAGTTGCAGCGTCTTCACCTCGGACGGCGAGGGCATCCGGGCCCGGATCTCCTCCTCGAAGTGGTCGAGCCGGTGGCCCAGTTCCTCGAGTCGGGCGTAGATGCCGCCGGGGCCGGGATTCGGCTCGGCGATCTGCGTACCGCGGGCGATGTCGAGCGGCAGGTAGGAGGTGGCGAACTCGACCGGCCGTCCGTCGAGGAGGTACCGGCGACGCCGGGCGAGCACGCGCCGTACGGAGCCGAGGCGGGTGGAGATGTCCTGGCTGGCCTTCTCCTCCTTGACCTCCAGACTGTCCACCTTCGGGTGGCTGCCGGCGGCGTCGGCCTCCACGATGAACGCGGATTTGCCCTGCTCGCGGTGGCGCCGGGCGAACCGGTCCGAGGCGAGGCGCCGGACAGGGGGCCGGGGCCGGACGAAGACGCCCTTGCCGTGCTCGGCGTGTACCAGGCCCTCACCCTGGAGGACCGAGAAGGAGTTGCGGACCGTCATCCGGGAAACGCCGTAGTGTTCGACCAGCTCAGCCTCAGAGGGCAGCTTCTCTCCTTCCTTGAATCGCCCACGGTCGATGGCCTCACGCAGCTGGTCGGCGATCTGCCGGAAGACCGCACGATCACTGGTCGGGTCGAGGCCGCCGAGAATGCTCGGTAGAGACGTCACGCGTACTCCTTTAGGTATCTAGACGAGTGGGCGAGTGTTGTTGCTACGGTGGAGAGCCTAGTCAGCCGAGAGGGCCGAGGAACGTGAGCACAGAACGTCCGCACTCCGTGAGCGTCGCC
Source organism: Streptomyces sp. NPDC037100 (assembly GCF_055606225.1). NCBI lineage: Bacteria > Bacillati > Actinomycetota > Actinomycetes > Kitasatosporales > Streptomycetaceae > Streptomyces > Streptomyces sp. NPDC037100. Next base: position 281,906 of record NZ_JBVJSX010000004.1, read on the forward strand.
GGGGTCATCGTCGATGACCAAGGCCGGGCCCTGCTGATCAAGCGCCGCGACAACGGTCACTGGGAGCCCCCGGGCGGTGTCCTCGAACGCGAGGAAACCATCCCCGAGGCCCTTCAGCGCGAGGTTCTCGAAGAGACCGGCATCAAAATCGAGCTTCCCGCGACCCTGACCGGCATCTACAAGAACATGACGGGCCTGATCGTCTCCCTCGTCTTTCGCTGCCAGGCAGCCGACGGCACACCGACCACCGGAGACGAGACCCGCGCACTGCGCTGGGCCACCCGCGAAGAGGTCATCGAACTCGCCGACGAGGCCTACGCGATCCGCGTCCTTGACGCACTCGACGCGACAACCCCGCCGGCCGTCCGCGCCCACGACGGCGTGAAACTCGTCTAGCCCGAACCCGCTGCACATGGCGGCCTACCAGCATGAAGGAACTTGTATGCACGAGTATACGAGTACAGCCCGGGTCTGGGGACTGTCTTGCCCAGGTTTCCCGGAAGAGGTCAGCCGGGCCCGCCGCTGGACGCGGGACATCCTGCGCGGGTCTCCCCTGGCCGACGACGCCGAGCTGATCGTGAGCGAGCTGAGCGCGAACGCGATCCTCCACACCGCCAGCGGCACTCAGTCCGGCAGCTTCCATCTGGCACTCGCGGTCTCCCCGCAGGTGGTCGCCCTGTCGGTCACCGACGAGGGAGGCACAGGTACCGCTCCGAAGGTCGAGCACCAGGACAACGACCAGGCCGAGCACGGCCGGGGCCTGGGCATGGTCAGCGCGATCGCACACCGTGTCGTAGTCCACGACAGCCACAGCGGCTACACGGTCACCGCGGAACTTTTCACCGAGCCCCGCCCGACAAGGGGACGCCCGTGCTGACGTCCACTTGTCCCGAAGCACCGCACACAGACAGCCGACGTCTCCCCTACCAGTGCCGAGCCGCCGCCTACCCCTCGAACCAGGCCCGAGCCATCCCCATGGGGAGATACGACACCACGAGCCCGCGCCTGGCCCTGCGCTGGTTACAGGAGCGCACCCGCCACATCACCGACCAACTCGACGCCGCATACGCACAGCCCGGACTGCACTGGCTGACGGACGAAGCGGAACACGAACGAGCCCTTGCCTACATGACGGCAGGCACGGGCTACCAACTCACCCTGTACGACGAGAACACCCGCTACGTCCTCGTGGTCTACCCGACGGGACCGACCTCATGAACGGGCCAACTCACGGCTACTGGTGCGAATGCTGGACCGAGGACGTCAGCACCACAGAACCGCCGGCACTCCGGGCATCGTTCGACGCGTACTCAGCGCCCCAGGCAGACCGATGGGTGGCCATTGCCCTGCGCACAATCTCACCCGCGCTCGACTCCGACGCATCGGGCGAGGCATGGACGTGGCTGTACGACGAACGCGCCGAGACCCGGAGAGCTCTCCTGCGCTCCGAGCCATGCACAGTGACCATCAGGCACGCAGACGTCCGCATCACGTGGGACATCCGACCAGTGCTCTTTCTGCCGCTCGCACACCGACAGGGCGCCGAACTCCCAGCCTGCGCCCATGCTTTCAAGCCCCAGCAGACCGACTGAGTTACAACTTTCTCTACTGGTTCAAGGCGGCTCGCTCCGCTCACCGCGCGCGGCCCGGCCCCCGGCCGGGCCTGCGCTCCTGTCTCCGCCCCGCTCCAGCCCGGCCAGAGGCCGGACCGCGCGCACAGCAATCAGCCGCTTTCCGTGAGAAGTGGGACGTCGTAGCTGGGGCCAGTCGCCTCCCGCGGCTGGCAGAAGCGAACGGCTACCAGAATCACAGAAAGCGTATCTCGGGATCCCGAACTCTGGTCTCATATGCAGTATGAGAGTTCAGCCGCAGCAAACCTGGGAGCACTGCGGGGCCCCAAGGGAATCGGGACAACAGCCCTGTACTGGCCAAAAGGTCCCACCGTTCGAGCGTTGCCTTGCACACCTTGACGAAGGCCAGCTGAACAATTACATTTCCAGCCTGCATCCTGGAATCGATATTGACTTTAGAGGGACAAGTCTCAGCCGGAGAATTCTAAACCTGATACTCGAAGGCGTGCGAGACCCATCCGACGGGATCCCAAAGTTCGGAAGCTGCAACCTCGGCTGGGCCGAATTTTCCGACGAATTCCACCTCGAGAAGGCTGAGTTCGCAGGAAAGGCTATATTCGATGGAGCTAAGTTCCTTGACTCGGCTACATTTCACGAGGTGCAATTCCGAGATACCGCCAGCTTTTCGGAGGCAAAGTTCACGACCAGGGTTATCGTCTTCCATGGATCGCACTTCCACAAGCAGGCAATTTTCTGGGATGCCGACTTTGCCGGATTGGGGATAAGGGGTGCCACTTTCGAAGCGGATTGCCAATTCGGCGGCTCAACCTTTCACGGGGAAGTATTCCTTGCTGATTTGAAATTCAAGACATGGGTCGAGTTCGAGAACGCTACAATGGAAGGCGAATTCTACTTCTCGGGGATCGAAGCCCAAGAATTCATCTCTTTCCATGGGGCGAAATTCCAGGGGAATTATGCCGCTGGCGTTACCACAGCAAGCAATCTATCGCTGGATAACGCCAAATTTCAAGCACCCTGCGAGATAAGAGCGATTGCATGTGATATCTCTCTTTCCGGAGCCAGACTGGAAGAGCCCGCCACACTGGAAGCAGCATGCCAGAACATTGACCTCTCACATGCCATACTTCTCCACCCTCTGACAATTACGCCAATCACGGACGAGCCCCAGACGCAGACTTTGAACTCGACAATGGCGTCAGTTACGTCAATCAAGCGCGTTGATGGCGCGATGCTGATTTTGCATGAAACGGACCTCCGGCGGTGCCGCTTCGCACATGCCCGCCACTTGGATCAGATTCGCCTCGAAGGCGAGTGCTCCTTTTCGCAGCCTCCACAGCTACCGCTGCACTGGGCCTTGCCCACCAGGGCGTGGACCCGACGCAGAGTTCTTTTGGAGGAACACCACTGGCGCGCTACCCATGGAGGCCCATCATCAAGGCGGGGCTGGATAACACCTGAGGACGGAGTTCCCTCACTTCAACCAGCAGCAATAGCAGTCCTGTACAGAAACCTTCGCAAAGCCCTTGAGGATGGAAAGGACGAGCCTGGGGCCGCAGACTTCTATTACGGAGAGATGGAAATGCGACGCCACAGTAAGAAATGGGCGTCTGCGGAACGATGGCTCCTGCAAGTCTACTGGTTGGTTTCTGGGTACGGATTGCGTGCAGCTCGAACTGCTGGCTGGCTCTTTCTATCATTCTTGGTAACCCTGCTACTCATGATGGGAGTTGGGCTCCCAAACGACACACCAAAGCAGGAGATTAAGCAAGTGAAGTCAAACGGGCGAACAATGACTATTCTAGACGCGCCTGACCCGTCGCTAACATTGCCCATACGCCAGCGCTTCACTGCAAAACGATTCGATAAATCGCTGCGCATCACCCTAAATTCGGTTGTATTTCGCTCAAGTGGGCAGGATCTAACTACTTGGGGCACGTACGCCGAAATGGCAGCGAGATTTTCTGAACCAGTACTCATAGGTCTTGCAGCACTTGCCATCCGAGGGCGCATTAAAAGAGGTTGATAAAGTGTAGACACCAAAGGACCATCACAACAGGTGAGAGGCAAACCCGCCGAAGCCGAGCGCCTATTCCAAGTTGCTTCGTGACGAGGTAATAAGACAAGGTCTCACCACCACGCTTCCACCGGCGCGGCTTGCTCTGGTCGACGGCATGGCAGCGTGGCTGAGGCCGGTGGGGGTGCAGCGAGGCACACGCGTGCGTAGTCGGGCGGCGCACCCACCATCGTGGCTGACTGTCGTTGGCTGAGGTTCGTGCCACTGCCGTGCCAGATGCAGGGGTCAGCCACGGTCAACGGCGGTGTCCCGCGGTCGAGTTCTCGGCAGCCTGACCAGGTATCGAAGCACCAGGTCAGCGCCCTCACTCCCCAGCCTCTCTCCTAAAGCGGGTGTCGCAGGTTCGAATCCTGCCGGGGGCACAGCCAGAAGGGCCAGCTCAGGAGGGGTTTCCTCCAAGGCTGGCCCTTGGCCATTTCAGGCGCCGGGCCACATCCATGCCACTACGAGCCCGCCCGATCCTTTTCAGAGGGCTTGGGGCTGGCCACTCCCCCGCCTCCCCGGATCATGGCCCCAAGCCGGTCGGCGATGGCCCGGTCGCTGGTCAGGTGCTGGTAGATCAGCGCGGCTCGGGAGCTGCTGTGGCCCATGCGCGTCATCAACTCCCGGGTGCTGGCTCCCGCCGTCGAGGCGAGCGTGTTGCCCGTGTGCCGAAGGTCGTGGAAGTGCAACTCGGCCGTGACACCCGCAGCCTTCCGAGCCTTCACCCAGTCGTCCCTCCGCCGCAGTTGCCCGCCTCTGCGGATCGACGAAAACGTGTGTCTCGGTCGGCAGCGGCGAAGTGCTCCAGATGATGCGTGACCGCGTCGAGGAGTGTCTAGACCACGTCAGGTCAGGAGGTATGCCTCCAGGATCGTCACCGCGTAGGTGTTGCCGGTGGTGTCGGTCAGGGTGGATTTGAGGGAGACCGAGCGGGCGTTTTCCGGGTGGGTCAGGGTGAGGGTCCTTTTGCCGTGGGTGGTGGTCACTGGGGCGGGGGACCAGGTCTTGCCGGCGTCGTAGGAGACCTTCACCGTCAGGGATTTCAGGTCAGTGGCCGCCGGGCCCTGGAGGGAGAGGGGGATCGTGGTGCGGCGGCCTGCAGGGGCCGTGCCGGTCGGGGTCAGCTTCGGGTGGAAGCGGACCGTGGAGAGGGGCAGGGAGCCGGAGTCGGACGGGCTGGACGTGAAGGTCCAGGCCGCTGTCAGGCGGCTCGTGGTCGTGGCCACGCCTGGCGGGCGGGTCAGGTTCGTTCGGATCGTGTAGCGGGCCGGGACGGACGGGAGCTTCTCCACGGTCTGGCAGAGGTCACCGTCGTTGTCGAGCAGGGTGCTGCCGTCCGTGGTCACCGTGGTGTGGCGTTTCGCTGTGGAGGAGGCGGGGTGTCCGCTCCCGTCGGCGAGGTCGGGGACGCACAGGTCGAGGGTGTCGCCGTCGCGCTGTGCGCCGTACGGGCCGCCGGTGATCGGGCTGAAGACGCCGACGTTGTACGTCGCCGCGTAGGTCCGGCCCGCTTGGTACGACCTCGCGCTCTCCGTGCCGTAGAAGACGTCCTCGTCGTCTCCGGAGGCGTTTCGCTGGCCCAGGTTGGCCGTCCACTTGAAGCCCTTGGGCGTGGTGACGTAGATCTTCGCGGTCGTCGGCAGCGGGAAGGGGGCGCTCACCGTGCCCAGCGACAGGGTGGAGCCGCTCCACAGGACGTTTACGATGCCCTTGCGGTGGGCGACGGATGAGCCGAAGTTGCGCTTCAGCAGGGCCAGTTCGTTCATGCGCGTGGTGTGCCGATAGCCGGTGGGGAAGCGGTCGGGCAGGTTGTGGAGCAGGTGGAAGGTGGTGCTGCCCTTCTGCCACAGGCCGCCGAGCTGCGTGCTGAGCCTCCCGGCCGGGGCGGTCGGTCCCAGGGTCGCGGTGCGCAGGTTCTTGAACGTTCCCCAGAACAGGGTGCTGTTGTGCGGTTCGCTCCCGGTGTCCCCTGTGCCCACGGCGAGGTTGAGCTGGCCGTCGGACATCTTCGCGCCCTGCGGCGCGGTGATCTGGACCGGCTTCGCTTTGCGCGCGTCGAAGACGACCGTGGTGTCCCCGGTCAGCGAGAGCCGCGGCCGGACCAGCGCGAAGGTACCCCCGGGGTCGTCCATCACGGTGTCCACGACGTAGTCGCCGCGCGGGACCCGCACCCGGTACACGCCCTTGGAGATCTGCTCGGAGTCCTTGAGGTTCGTGGTCCAGTACGTGCCCGAGTACCCGAGGATCTCGGTCAGCGGAGCGCTCACGGGCTTGCCGCCGCGGTCGAGGAACTTCAGGGTGAGGTCGTATGCCTCGGCCTCGCGTACGACGCCGAAGGCGGTCCGTACGGCAGCGGGGTCGGCGCCGTTCCCCGCGGTGGCGACCAGCGTGCCCGAGTAGGCGCCGTCCACCGCCTCGACGCGGGTGTCCGCGGTGAGGTCGACGCCGGCGGTGCCGCCCGTCGGGACGGTGAGCCGTGTGGTGCTCAGCGTGAACATGCCTTCGGGGGCCGCGCTGCCTCCGGGGCCGGTCGCGGTGGCCGTCAGGTCGAGGGTGACGGGGTGGTCGCCGTCGTTGCGGTAGGTGATGTGCCGGGTGACCGGCCGGTCGTCGGTGTGGGGCCACAGCTGCTTGCCGAAGGACACGGAGGTCTGTTCGCTCGCCACCGCCCCCTCCAGTGCCCGGGAGACGTCGAGCCGGCCCGCCCCCTGCTGGTAGCCGGTCGCGCCGGTGGTTGGGGTGGTGGACGCGGTGAGCGCCTGCTTGATCCGTGCGCCGGTCCAGTCGGGGTGCCGCTGGGCGAGGATCGCGGCCGCCCCCGCCGCATGTGGTGTCGCCATCGACGTACCGGACATGGAGACATAGCCGTCGGCCGCCGGGTCGCCCAGGTAGCCGTGCGCCGCCTTCGCCGAGACGATGTCCACGCCCGGCGCCGTGAGGTCCGGTTTCAGCGCGCTGTCGGCGGTCGGGCCGGTGCTGGAGAAGTCGGCGAGGCGGTCCTCGCCGTCGACGGCGCCCACGGTGAGCGCCGATTCCGCGGCCCCCGGGGAGCCGACGGTTCCCGCGTCGGGGCCCTCGTTGCCGGCCGCGGCGACGGTGAGCATGCCGGTGCCCTTCGAGAGGGCGTTCACCGCCGCCTCGACCGGGTCCTCCCCCGGGGTGTCGTCCTGGCCCAGGCTGAGGTTGGCCACCCTGGCGCCCTGCGCGGCGGCCCACTCCAGGCCGGCGATGACGCCGGAGTCGCTGCCCTCGCCGCTGTCGTCCAGCACCTTGGCGTTGAGGATCCCGGCACCGGGCGCGACGCCCTTGTAGCGGCCGTCGGACCGTGCGCCCGAGCCCGCCAGCGTCGCTGCGACATGCGTGCCGTGGCCGACCTTGTCGTCGGTGCTGCCACTGCTGGTGAAGTCCTTCGACACCGTCACCGCCGAGGCGAGGTCCGGGTGTGTGGTGTCGACGCCGGTGTCCAGGACGGCGACCTTGACGCCCTTGCCGTCGTATCCGGCCGCCCAGGCGGCCGGGGCGCCGATCTGCGCGACGCCGCTGCCCGCCTCCCCGGCCCTTGCGCCGTCTATGTCCGCCGGCGCCTTGAACCGGCCGTCCAGCCAGACCCGCGCGACTCCCTGCTCCTCGGTGAGGGCCTGCCACATGTCGTCGGCCCCGGCCTTGGGGACGGTGATCGCGGCGCCCGCCACACTGGGCAGTTCCCGGCGCACGGTGGCGTCCGCGTCCGCGACCAGCGAGTCCTGCGTACTCCTGCGCTGGGCGGCCTTGCCCTCGTACGACACGATCAGCGGGAGCGTGCCGCGCCGGGTGTCGTCGTAGCCGGCGCGTGTCAGGTTGCTGACATCGAACAGCCGCATGTCCAGGAGGCCTTGGCCGATCAGGGCGGCGGCGTCGGCGGGAACGACGTACTGATCGCCCCCGACGCCGCGCACGGACACCGGGACGTGCTCACGGCCGGGTGCCTGCCGTACGCCCGTCACCCGGCCCCGGGCGTCCAGCCGGACCCGGTCGCCGGTGAGAAGGGTGACGTACCGGCCGACCGCGGAGGCGGAGCCCGCGGTCGGCGCGCCGAGGGCGGAGCCGTCGGGCGCCGCGACGGTGGCGGTGCCCTGCGTCCGTAAGCCGAGGCCGGAGCCTGTGGCCGCCACCGAGACGCCCGTCATCAGCCCCGCCACCAGCAGGGCGGCCAGCGAGGCGCTCGTGGTTCTGTCGCGCATTCAGCTCGCCTGCCCGGGGACCTGCTTGCTGGCGTCGACGACCGCGCGCTCGGTGATCGCGCTGGTGTGCGTGACGGTACCGACCTTGAGGGGATTGCCCGCCGTGGCCTTGACCACCACGATGCGCTCGCCGAGGAACCGCAGCGTCTTCTTGTCGAAGATCCACTCGGTGCGCTCGCCGGCGACGGGGTTCTCCCGCGCGATCGCGACTCCGTGCCGGCCCGTGGCGTCGACCGCGTCGTTCACCGCGACGACGCCGGGGATCTTGGCCGCGGCCTTGTAGAGGGCGGCGCCGACCTCGGCGGGCGGGTAGCTCGCGGTCAGCAGATCGCCGATCGCGACGAAGGCGGCCTGGTCGCGCGGCACCTCGGGGTCCCGGACGGCGTCCGACGCGCGGTAGATCCGCTGCAGCAGCGTATCGGGGTCGGTCGGCAGCTCGGCCAGGGCGTTGTAGGCGCCGCTGAACGGGGTGTCGCTCTTCAGGGTGATGCCCTTGTCGCTCGTCTTGCCGGCCTCGATCAGCCAACCGTCCCTGCCGTCGAGGGAGTTCCAGACCTGGCGGGAGTGCAGCTCGTCGCTGACCACCTCGCGCCGGTCGCCGTCAGTCTTGATGTACGTGTCGGCCACCTTCGAGGCGATGTAGATGTACTGGCCCTTGCGCGGGGTGGGCGCGGAGGTGTCGGCGGCGGCCAGGGAGATGCGTTCGAGGAGCTGGGCGGCGCCCTTGGCGTCGGCGACGCCGATGCTGGTGGTCAGTGCGGGGCCGGTGGCCAGGGCGGTCTTGCCGCCATGGGTCCCGCCGCCGGTGAGGGCGAGGCCGCCCACCACCGCGCCGGCCAGGGCGAAGGCCGCGGCGGGCAGGAGGATCGTGCGGCGCAGGAACGGGTTGGAGCGCTTCAGGGGCGCGCCCGGAGAGGTACCGGACGTGCGGGAGGAGGTGCGGAGGTCTTCGTGGATCCGGGCCATCATCTGCTCCTTGTGGAACTGGTGGCGGCCCGCCGGCAGATCCCGCTCGGCGGAGGGCAGCAGACTCTGCGTCTCCGTCCACTCGGCCGGGTGGGGCCGGTGGGAGGGGCTGGCGTTCATCGGTTTCCTTCCTGTGCGGACCGGACCGCGTATCCGCGATCACCTGTTATCTGCCGGTTCGTGCGGATGGGTTCCCGTTTTTCTCCGAGCAGTTGCGCGTCGGCGAGCTTGCGCAGCTTGGCGCGGGCTCGGGAGAGGCGGGAGCGGACGGTGCCGACCGGGATACCCAGGGCGCGAGCCGCCTCGGCGTACTCCACCCCCTCCCACAGGCACAGCGTCAGGACCTCACGCTCGGGGCGCTTGAGCAGGCTGAGGGCGGCGAGCGTGGCGTTGATACGGCGCCGGTCGTCCAGGCGTCCGGCGGTCTCCTCGGCGTGGTCCTCGACCCGTTCCTCGGCGGCGTGCGCGGCGGCCGCGGCGCTCGCCGCGTTGCGGTAGCGGCGGTTGCTGCGGTGGTGGGAGCGGGCGACGTTGGTGGCGATGCCCAGCAGCCACGGCCGCAGCGAGCCGCCCTCGGCCTCGACCGAGGCACGGCGCCGCCACGCCTCCATGAAGGTCGTCGACATCACGTCCTCGGCCAGCGACCAGTCGGCGGTCAGCCGGAAGGCGTGGTTGTACACCGCGCGGGCGCACGCGTCGAAGAGTTCCGCGAAGGCGTCCGGATCTCCGTTTCGCACCCGGGTTCGCATATCTGTGGTCACGTCTTGAACTGACGTACGGTGCGGGCGAGTTCCGGTGAGACACGTCACAGCCGTCGTACAGGTCACCGGGGCGGTGACCGCACGAGGACTCGGTGGACATGGCAGCCGCTCAGCCGCGCACCGCTCAGGCTGCGAGGCCCGAAAGCAAGGCGCCCGATCTGATGCGGGACCCGGTCCGGGGGTGCGCAGGCTGGTCGAGGAGCTGTTGGAGGTGTCGAAGCCGAACGCGGGCGCGGAACAGGCTGATCCGGCAACGCCCACCGGCACGGGCGGGCACCGGTCTCACCGACGGTGAACGACGCCGTTGTCGTCGTACGCAAACCAGGCCCGGGCTGCGGCAGAGCTGCTCGCCCACGGGCCGCAGCACTTGCGGACCGGAGCGGCCGAGAACCGACGGGGCCAGGGCCTCGGGCTGACGATCGCGCCGGTCCAGGCACAAGCCATCCAGGCGCGCCCGGAATAGATCTCCCTTGCCCGACGATGCTCCGCCCTGTCCCGAGTGCAACAGCCCCTGTGGTCGGGCGGCCTGGTGCTCGCCGGGCAGGACGACGACGGCCGACGGACCTGCCGGACTTCGTGGCGGTGCACATGTAGTGGCAGTAGGCGGACCGACCAGGCGATCCGTTGCTTCCGGGCATGTCGGCCGAAGGTTCGCGGCCTGGTCGTCGGCGGCCCTGCACGTCGGGCACGTCATGCAGTGGTCCGCCAGGCGCTCGAACGCGACTGCCCAGAGGGCGTCGACGGACGACGGATACTCGCGGCCGCTCACGCCTCCGGCTCCGCGGGCGTGCAGTGCCGTCCGGCAGCGATCAAGCGGGCGACCTCGACGGGCGAGCACAGTGTCGATGGCGAGTCCATAGGCGCCGACCAGTAAGTGGCGCGGGGACGAGTCCACTGCACGGCGTCCACTCGCGGCACGCCGAGGTAGCTGCCGCGGCCCAGGCAGTCCACGTCCATGGCCCGCCAGTCGTCGAGGGCCTGGTGCCAGGTTCTGGGCATGCTCGCGGGGACCAGGGCGTAGTACCGGTGGAAGCGCGGATCGCAGATGATTGGGCCGCCGTCGAGGGTCTCGCGCAGGAACTGGTCCAGCTTGGGGGCCTCGGTGATGCCAGTGAGGGCGACGAGGAGGCGGCCGGGGATCCGCACAGCGGAGAACAGGGTGCCCAGCGGAAGCAGCGTCACCTGGTGCTGGTCCCATTCCAGCCTGGCGCGGTCGCGGCTCTGTGCCGGAAGCGTTGCCAGCAGCCAGTGCTCCGAGGCCAACCGACGGTCAGCGATGGGGTGAATGAGCACGCCGGGCGCAGAATGGATCGGTCGTAAGGCCAGATGGCTGTGATCGCTGTTCAATTGCTCGCGCCTCTCCTGTCGCATGTGGTCCGCCTCACACATGAGACCGTAGGGCGCGGTACAACGGAGGTGGGCACGCAAAGTGCGTGCCTTGTACGGGGGCCCTGGGATGGACGCTTCAGGCGTCGGCCGGCGCATCGCCTACTGGCGAGCCGAGCGCGGCTACACCCAGTCGGACTTCGGCCACCTCATGGGCCAGACGAAACGCTGGGTGCAGGACGTCGAAGGCGGGAAGCGCCAACAGGACCCGCGGTTTTCGGTACTGGTGCGCGCGGCCGAGATCCTCCGCGTCCCGCTGGAGCAGCTCTTGAACGACACTGTGCCCCAGCAGCCCCCAGACAGCACCCCGCCCGCTGACGCCCTCCGCGTCATCGACGCCCTGTACGGCCCCGACCGCGACGACGAGTTGCCCCAGCGGGATGTTCTGCAACGTCGCCTCGATTACTGCTGCGTGGCGTTCCAGGCCTGCCACTACGCTGCGCTCTCCCGGGATCTGCCGGCACTGATCGGGCATGCCGGGCGGTTGGTGCACGCGGCGCCCGTCGGCGAGCAGGGTGAGGCGCATGCGCTGCTCTCCCGCGTGTACCAGCTCGTCACCTCGTACCTGCATAAGTACGGTGCGGCGACGGCGATCCCGGCGGCGCTCGCCGCTGACCGGGCGCTGGCCGCCGCCGAGCGGTCCGGTGACCCGGTGCAGATGGGCGCGGCCGCCCGGCGGGTCGCGAAGAGCCTCGTCCACCAACAGCGTCCGGACGCGGCGGTCGAGTTCGCGACGGCGGCCGCGCGGCGCCTGGCCGACAGGCTCACCGACCGCGGGGCGCTCGGCCTTTCCACCCTCGGAATGCTGTACCTGTCCGCCGCGCTCGCCGAGTCCTCGCAGGAGCGGACCTCCGGGCACGTCGCGGCGGCGGGCGGGTACCTGGCCGAGGCCGGGGACGTAGCCGCGCGGCAGGGCGCCGACCTGGACGAGGACTACACCCAGTTCGGGCCGACGAACGTCACGTTGCACCGGATGGACGTGCTGCTCCGCTTCGAGGACGGATGGTCCGCGCTCGAAGCCGCAGAGGATGCGAGGCCCGAAGCGCTCGCGGGGATGACCCGGGAGCGGCAGGCCGGGCACCGCGTCGCCATCGCGCGCGCCTCGCTGCTGACCCGGCGCAAGGACGCCGCCGCAGCAGCCCTGCTCCAGGCCGACGAGCTGGCGCCCGAAGAGGTGCGCGGACGCCCGGAGACGGTGAACCTCGTCAAGGACGTGGTCCGCGTCACCCGGGCCCCCGGACCGGCCTTGCGCACACTCGCCGGGCATTGTGGACTGCGGGCATGACCCAAGTGCTCTACCTCATCGCCTGCGCCGCTGGCCCGACCCAGCACATTGACGACGGCGTCCGCGCGGCGCAGGCCGACGGCTGGGACGTGTGCCTCATCCTCACCCCGTCGGCAGCGACCTGGTGGGAGCCGCGCATGGAAGAACTCGTCGAGCTGACCGGGCACCCCGTTCGGTCGCGGTACAAGCTTCCGTGGGAGAAGGACGCCCTACCGAAGGCCGACGCGATGCTGGTCGCTCCGATGTCGTGCACCACGTTGAACAAGTGGGGAGCCGGCATCTCGGACACTGTCGCCATCGGTATCCCGTCGGAAGCAGTGCACATGGGCGTGCCAGTCGTAGCGATGCCCTACTTCAACCAGGCTCAGGGCGCGCAGCCAGCGGTGGCACGGTCGATTGCTGTCCTGCGCGAACAGGGCATCTTGGTCCTCAATGGCCCGGAGGGATACCAGTCGCACCCTCCGAAGCGGGGGAACCCGCATGCGTATCCCTGGGGGAAGGCGCTCGCTGGCCTTCGGCGAAAGACCCGCGCTCGCTGACCCCGGACACGACGAAACGCCCCCTCCGGTCCGAAGGCGAGAGTGGGCAAGAGCTCTCACGAAGCCAGTCGGGCAGGCTCAGAGCATCACCGCCCGCGTCCTCGACGCTCACGACGGGGGCTTGGCCGCTGGGCCGATCGGCTGAGGCGCGGTCGCTAACCGATGGACACGGTGCTTGTGGGCGTGGGAGCGGGCGTCGCCGTGTTCCTGGCGGATCGTGTTCTGCTGGCTATGGAGTCTCGGGGCTGGATCTACTGGCGCAAGACCAAGGGGCTGTCGTCCATCGGCGTCGACTTCATGCAAGAGGGCGATCCCGGGGCTCAGGCCATCAAACGGTCCATGGAACAGGAACGCGTACGCAAGAACGTCAGGCCGGCCGAGGACCCGCCCTTCCAGGTGGATCTGGACGCCGGCACTGTGCGCATTCGACGTACTGGACGCGATGGGCAAGAGACGTAGCACCGGTGTCAGCACGCCCAGGCAAAGTCACCTCTGGTGTGCTGTGGTGGTCTGTATGTGACGGGCGCCGCACATTGCCGACACCAATTCTCGGCATCGGCTGGCCGGGGTGACCTGAATGTTCCCGCCCTGGTTGGTGTGCTTGCTCGACCACCGGAGATCCACCTCGCTGGTGAGGCCGGGACGCGGCGGCTATCGGTCTCGATCACTGTGCCGTCGACGCTGGGTGGCCGTGGCCTGCCGTCTTCGCCGTGAGCAGTGCTCATTCGTGGCGTACTCCTCGAGGTGCACCGCCCGGCGGCCGGGTCCGACCACTGTCCGCGCGCGATGTCCGACTCGACGGGTCAGGGCTGCTCGGGCGTCGGTCTTGGTCGCCTACGTCTTCTCCGCCGGGCGCGGTCGCCATGTCTCCGGGCCCTTACCGGGAGACCACCCGGCGGCCGCTCCGGCTCCGGGCGGCCGCACACTCCGCGCTGCGGCGGAGCGCGGAGTAGTGTGGACCGTACCGAGGGCATTTCGCACAACGGCTTCCACGCCGGGTCGTTCTCGGCGAAAGACGAAACCCGGGCCGCCGCAGAGGCGGCCCGGAGACGGGTCCGCATCATGTCGGCGACCTTGAACCCAACCCTGCCGCACCACGAGCCCGTCGCAGCCCCGGCCGCGCGCCTCGCGCTGAAGACCGAAGGCACCTCCCGCGGACTCCTGGACGGTGCCTGGTGGCCCCGCTCCCGGGATCTCATGAGCGAACTGCCCGCTCTCACCGGTGTGTTGGACCCTTTGTGGGGCCGTATCACCCGCATCGCCGTCAACCCGAAGTACTGGCCGGTCATCCCCGGCAAGGTTCCCGTGGAGGGCCACATCGTCAAGGTCGGCTGGTTCACCCCGGAGATCGACCCGCACAAGCTGCTGCTGCTCTCCTACGGCACCAGCCGCTGGGATCTCCTGGTCATCCCGCCCGAGACCGGGGCGGAGTCGGCGGCCCGGCTGATGGCCGCCGCGTGCGACCACGACGGCCCGCCGCTGACCGCGAGCGCGCTCATCACCGCGGACCAGGCCCGGCACGGCGTCTTGGCGGCCGACCGGCCGCTGGACCCGGACGAGGCATGGGAGTACGAGGGCGGCGCGTCCGCGGTGCCCGCGGTGTCCGCTGCCGTTCCCCCACGGACCGGTTCGCCCCGCCGGGCCGGCCGACTGATCAGCGAAGTGTGAGGTGGCCGCCGTGAACGCCTTCCTGGCAGCCGCCGCCCTCGTGGTCCTCATCGCAGCGGCGGCGTACGTGATCCACCGGCTCAACCTCCAGCACGCCGACAGAATCGCCGCGTACCGGTACAGCGCTCCCCGGCCCAGCCGCCGCGGCACGGCGCAGCCCCTGGCGGGGCCGGAGCGGTTCGAGTCGCCGACCGCCGATGAACGACGGGAACACCACGAGCGGGAACACCACGAGGGGGCCCCGCCAGCCGCGCGCCGCAGCCGTACCGTTCACCTCGGGTGATCATCGGGCGTCACCACCGGCCGCCCGGCGGCCGACGTCCCCACCACGGCCGCCCGGCGGCGCGTACGCACCGTCGGCTCGGTCCGCGGCGACGCGTGCCCGGCAGGCACGTACACCCGGACCATGGACCGTGCGAGGAGCGGCCAGGACCCGTGAACCGAGGCATCCGAACCGAGGCGTCATGACTCTTCCACAGTTGAACATCTACCGGCATGACCGGGGCAGGCGTGCGCTGATCACCCTGGCCGGTGAGGTCGACCGGGCCACCGCGCCCCAGGTGCGCGCCGCTCTGGAGCGGTGCCTGCATGACGGCATCACCACCATCGACGTCGATCTGACCACCGTCGACCGCTGCGACGACAGCGGCCTGCGCGTCTTCCTCGACGCGTCACGGCACGCCGCCGAGACCCACGCGTCCCTGCGGCTGCACTACCCGTCCCCGCAGACCACACGACTACTCGCGGACACGGGCTCCGATCGTCTGCTTCGGCGATGACACCGGGAGGGACGCGGAGCACGACGGGACGCAGAGCACGACGGGACTCAGAGCTGCGTGGTCTCGCCCTCCTGGAGTGCGCCGACAACCGCACCACCGAGGGTCCGCTTCATCGCTGTCGTCCGTCGGCCTCGGACGGCAGCAGTCGTTCCGGTGGGCGGTGCCCCGAGCAGGCGGCCGCAAGCGCACGGTTACGGATGCGTGGTCAGTGGGTCCAGGAACGTCAGTACGGATGCGTCCTCCTCGATCAGCGGAGTGAGCGCCGCGTTGAAGGGGGCGCCGTACGGTGCGTTCAGGTGTGCCTGGAAGGCGTCCTCGTCGCGGTAGACCTCGAAGATCCAGTAGGCGCGGGGGGCGGCCGCTTTCGTGTAGACGTCGAAGGTCAGGTTGCCTTCCTCCTCGCGGACCTTCAGGGCGTACTCCTGGATCAGGCGGGCGACCTCGTCCTGCGCTCCGTCCCGGGCGGTGAATTCGGCGAGCAGAGTTTTCGTCATGGTCTTCCGTCCTTGTCCGTGGGATTCAGTGGGTGGAGTCGAGGTGCCGGACCGCCGAGGCGTCCGGCGTGGGCTGCGTCAACTGGTCCTGCCAAGGCGGGTTCGGGCCGGCGACCGAGCAGGTCAGGGCTGCCACCTTCACGGCGAACAGGCAGGCCGCCTCGACATCGGCGAGGCTCAGGTCCGCCAGTCTGCCGCCGAGGAGTCCGTGGGTGCCGAGGTGGTGCAGCAGGCCTGCCGTGAAGGAGTCCCCCGCACCGACCGTGTCGACGACCGGCGTCGCCACCGCCGGCACCTGCACGCGCTCCCCGTCGAGTGAGGCCAGGGCTCCGCCGGCGCCGCGCGTGATCACCACGAGCCGTGCCCCCGCCGCATGCCAGGTGTCGCACGCCTGCTCGGGCGGTGTTCCCGGCAGGAGGAGATCCAGGTCGTCCTCGCTCAGCCGCAGCACGTCCGCGAGGCCGCACCAGTGCGCCAGCCGGGCGCGGTAGACCTCGGGGTGCACCAGGAGCGGGCGGACGTTGGGGTCGATACTGATGGTGGCCCGGGGGGCGGCCGCTGCCAGGAAGTCCTCCACCACCGCCGCTCCCGGTTCCCTGACCAGGGCCAGCGAACCGGTGTGCACGCAGGCGGTACCGGCCAGGTCCACCCGGGCCAGTTCCGCGGTCGTCCACTGCCAGTCGGCGGTGGCCTGGGCGTGGAAGGAGAACGCGGCCTGGCCCTGGGCGTCCAGTTCGGCGACGGCGAGCGTGCTGGGCTCGGCGGCCTCCACGGCGTGTGAGAGGTCCACGCCGGATGCCGCGAGGTGGGCCCGGAAGAGGCGGCCGAACACGTCGCCGGACAGCCGCGCGAGGAAGCGGGCCGGGGTGCCCAGGCGTGCCAGGGCCACCGCCGTGTTGGCCGGCCCGCCGCCCGGCAGGACGCGCAGCGCGAGTTCGTTCCGGGCCGGTGCGGGTTCGGTGAACGCGTCGGCGACGCACTCTCCCAGGACGGTGATCTGGCTCGGGCTCATGGGCTGCTCTTCTCTGGGGACGCGCGAAGCGGAAACGGGCATGACCCGGGCATGCCGGCGAAGGGCTTCGGGGCGGGTGACCGCCGAGGGGCGTTGCCGATTTGTAACGAGTGCAAGGCATTGACGTTGCCGGTGAGCGGAGTCCATCATCCTCGCCAAGCAGTGTCAACGATGACATCAGTCATCGTTGACATCGCGGGACGGCAGGCCCCGCTGCCGACCAACCCGCCCGACATCCCGCTGGAGTCGCACATGTCACGCACCTCTCGTCTGCCCTCCTCCTTGCTCAGAGTCGCCGCGTGCACGGGCATCGCGGCCCTCACCCTGACCGCCTGTGGATCCGGATCGGGATCGGGCAGCGCGAGCACCGGCTCGGGCGAGGTCAAGGTCGGCCTGATCACCAAGACGGACACCAACCCGTTCTTCGTCAAGATGAAGGAGGGAGCGGAGAAGACCGCCAAGGCCGAGGGCGTCAAGCTCATGACCGCGGCCGGCAAGTTCGACGGCGACAACGCCGGGCAGGTCACCGCGATCGAGAACATGGTCGCCGCCGGCGTGAAGGGCATCCTGATCACCCCGAGCGACTCCAAGGCGATCGTGCCGGCGATCGAGAAGGCCAAGGCCAAGGGCGTCCTGGTCATCGCCCTGGACACCCCGACCGAGCCGGAGAGCGCGGTCGACGCCCTCTTCGCCACCGACAACCTCAAGGCCGGAGAGCTGATCGGCGAGTACGCCAAGGCCGCGATGAAGGGCAAGACCGCGAAGATAGCCGCCCTCGACCTCGCGCCGGGTGTGTCCGTCGGCGTTCAGCGGCACAACGGTTTCCTCAAGGGCTTCGGCGCCACCGACAAGGACGTCGCCTGTGCTCAGGACACCGGCGGCGACCAGTCCAAGGGCCAGACGGCGATGGAGAACTGCCTCCAGAAGGAACCGGGCATCAACGTCGTCTACACCATCAACGAGCCCGCCGCACTGGGCGCGTACACCGCGCTCAAGGCCAAGGGCCGGGAGAAGGACGTCCTGATCGTCTCCGTCGACGGCGGCTGCACCGGCACCCGGGCCGTCAAGGACGGCAAGATCGCCGCGACCTCGCAGCAGTACCCGCTGAAGATGGCCGCCGAGGGCGTCAAGGCCGTCGTGACGTACGCCAAGGACGGCAAGAAGGCGTCGGGCTACACCGACACCGGGGTCACCCTGATCACCGACAAGGCACAGGACGGGGTCGCCTCCAAGGACACCGCCTACGGCCTGGACAACTGCTGGGGCTGAGCCGCCGCTCCCCGCTGCCACCGTTCGACACCCCTCTGCGGGGCGGCCGGCCCCTCCTCCCCGACCCGGGACGGCCGCCTCCTCGTCCTCCTGCCGCCCGACAAGGACGGACAAGGACTTCTGTCTTCCGACAAGGACCTCGCATGACTGCCACGTCCACGCCACCCTCCACGTCCACGCCTTACGCCGAACTCAAGGCGCCGACCACGGTCCGCAGACTGCTCACCCAACCGACCACCGGCCCGCTGATCGCCCTCCTCCTGGCCTGTGTCTTCTTCTCCGTATCGACCGACCAGTTCCTCACCGGCGGGAACTTCTCGCTGATCGTCCAGCAGGTCATGGTCGTCGGCACGCTGGCCATCGGCCAGACGCTCATCATCCTCACCGCGGGCATCGACCTGTCCTGCGGAGCGGTGATGGCGTTCGGCAGCATCGTGATCGCGAAGATGGCCGCCGAGGGCTCCCTGCCGCCGCTCGCCGCGATCGCGCTGGGCCTGGTCGTCTGCGGTGGCTTCGGCATGCTCAACGGGGCACTGGTGCAGAAGATCCCGCTGCCGCCGTTCATCGTCACCCTCGGCATGCTCAACGTGGCGTTCGCACTGACGCACATCTACTCCGAGGAGCAGACGGTCAGCAACCTGCCCGGCCCGCTGACGGCTCTCGGGCAGACCTTCCCCCTCGGCAAGACCGACATCACCTACGGCTCGCTGGTCACCATCGCCCTGTTCCTCCTCCTCGCCTACGCGCTGAGCAGCACCGGCTGGGGCCGGCACGTCTACGCGCTGGGCAACAGCCCGGAAGCGGCGCGGCTGAACGGCATCCGCACCTCCCGGCTGACCATCGGCGTCTACACCGTGGCCGGTCTCCTCTACGGCATCGCCGCCCTGCTGCTCATCTCCCGCACCGGAGTCGGCGACCCGCAGGCCGGGCAGACCGACAACCTCGACAGCATCACCGCCGTGGTGCTCGGTGGCACCAGCCTCTTCGGCGGACGCGGCTCGGTCCTGGGCACCTTCATCGGCGTCCTCATCGTCGGCGTCTTCCGCAACGGGCTCCAGCTGATGGGCGTCGCCTCGATCTACCAGACCCTGATCACCGGGGTCCTGGTGATCCTCGCGGTGACCGTCGACCAGATCTCCCGGAGGAAGGCCCGATGACCACGACCACCACCGAGACCCCCGTGCTGCAGGCTCGCGGTCTCGTCAAGCGCTACGGCCATGTCACCGCCATCGACGGCGCCGACTTCGACCTGCTGCCCGGCGAGGTCCTCGCCGTCATCGGCGACAACGGCGCCGGCAAGACCAGCCTCATCAAGGCCCTCACCGGAGCGGTGGTGCCGGACGAGGGGGAGATACGCCTGCACGGCGAGCCGATCCAGTTCTCCGGCCCGCAGAGCGCACGCGCCCACGGCATCGAAACGGTCTACCAGGACCTCGCCGTGGCGGCCTCGATGGACATCGCCTCGAACATGTTCCTCGGCCGCGAGCTGCGCCGCCCGGGCATCCTCGGCAGTGCCTTCCGCATGCTCGACAAGAAGCGCATGCGCCAGGAGGCCGCCGAGCACATGGCGGACCTGAAGATCGGCCTGCGCTCGCTGACCCAGGCCGTCGAGACCCTCTCCGGCGGACAGCGGCAGGCCGTCGCGGTGGCCCGCGCCGTCGCCTGGGCCCGCAGCGTCGTCGTCATGGACGAACCCACCGCCGCCCTCGGCGTCAAGGAGTCCGGCCAGGTCCTCGACCTGATCCGCCGCGTCCGCGACAAGGGCATGCCGGTCGTCCTGATCAGCCACAACATGCCGCACGTCTTCGAGATCGCCGACCGGATCCACGTCCACCGGCTGGGCCGGCGCGCTGCCGTGATCAAGCCGTCCGACTACTCCATGGCGGAGGTCGTGGCCATCATGACGGGCGCCCTCACCGTCGATGCGGCCGGAGATACTGTCGTAGCGGATTCCGAGGCCGCGAAGGCCGCCGGAGTACAGGCCACCTGACAGCGCAACCCCGCTCTCGCGTGTTCCGGCCGAGGCCGCGGCCCGGAACCGGGAGCATCCAGGAGACGGTTTACTCCATGGCAGCGAGCCGCCGACCCACCTTGGCCGACGTCGCCCGAGAAGTGGGTGTCAGCGCCAAGACGGTCTCCCGAGTCCTCAATGAGGACGGGCCCGTCTCGGCTCGGACGCGGGAGCACGTACTCGCCGCGGTCGCCAAGTTGGGCTTCCAGCCGAACCTCATGGCCCGCAACATCCGCGTCGGCGGCCCGGACACGACGATAGGGCTGGTCATCCCCGACCTGGCCAACCCCTTCTTCGGAGCCGTGGCCCGCGGGATCGAGGACACGGTCCGGGACCGCGGACTGACGCTGCTCATGGGCTCGTCCGCGGACGACCCCGAGCGCGAACGCGCCCTGACGGCTCAGTTCCTCGCACGGCGCGTCAGCGTCCTGATCGTCGTGCCGTCCGTCGGCGCCGACCACTCCGACCTCAAGTCGCACCGTACGGCGGGACTGCCCGTCGTCTTCCTCGACCGGCCAGGGGTCGGCCTGTCCACGGACAGCGTCGTCAGCTCCAACCGTGCGGGGGCTCAGGAGGGCGTCGCCCACCTGATCGCCCACGGGCACCGCCGCATCGGGTTCGTCGGCGACCTGCCGGTCAAGCTGTACACCCGCCGCGAACGTCTCGCCGGATACCGGGCGGCCCTGCAGGAGGCCGACATCCCCTACGACCGCTCGCTGGTCGCCAGCGCGCACGATCAGCAGGGGGCGGAGGCCGTGACGGCCCAACTCCTCGAACTGCCCGATCCTCCCACGGCCCTGTTCGCCGGGAACAACATCATGGCGCTCGGCATCGTCGCCGAACTCGCCCGCAGCAAGCGCAAGACCGTGGCCGTCGTGGCCTTCGACGACGTGGCCCTCGCCGAGGCACTGGAACCGGCGCTGACGGTCGTCGCCCAGGACCCCGAGGAAATCGGCCGCAGCGCCGCGGCCACCGCCCTGGCCCGCCTCGACGGCGACCGCTCCCGGGCCCGCACCGTCACCGTTCCCACGCGCCTGGTCGTCCGTGGGTCGGGGGAGCATCGCATCTCGGGCGGCGGTCACTGACGGCCGGAGGCCTCCCGCGAGCGGTGGCGCCCCGGGGAACGAGCGGTTGAGGCCGCTCGACCGGCCGCCCGACGCGGGAGGCGGCACGGACCGGCCGACTTCGGCATCCCGGCGGACGGGCACCTCCCCGGGCACCTTTCTGCTCGGGGCCGGCGGCTGACGTGCTGGTGGTGCCAAGCGGTCACCGGCCGGCGGGCGTTTCCCCACCCGGGTCTGCGTCGTGGAGCTGGTCACCCGCTGATCGTGCGAGGGCTCGGCATCGCGCCGCCGCCCGAGCCGGGCCACCGCCGGGCAGCGTCCTGACCTGCAACGGCCGCACGGGGGCGTCGGCTTCCCGCACCTGGTCCGAGCAGGCCGAGACGCGCATTCGGGTACTGTACCGGCCGTGGGAGAACGGGCGACCATCGGCGATGTCGCGGCCCGGGCCGGGGTGGGGGTCGGCACGGTTTCGCGTGTCCTGAACGACAGCCGGAATGTCAGCGAGGACACCCGCGAGCGTGTGCTGCGGGTGATCCGGGATCTGGACTACAGGCCCAACGGGCGCGCTCGCGCCCTGTCCACGGGACGCACCCAGAGCATCGCCGTCATCGCGCCCTTCGCCACCGAGCCGTCGGTCGTCGAGCGGCTGCGCGGCATCTCACACGTGTTGCACGGAAGCGACCACGACCTCACTCTGCTCGACGTGGCCACACCGGATCAGCGTGATCACCAGTACCGGGCGGTGGCGACTGGGGACCGCTTCGACGGCCTGCTGGCGATCTCACTCGCTCCCACCGACGACGACGCGAATCAGCTGGCACGGGCCGGTCTGCCCACGGTGCTGCTGGACTGTGAGCACCCGGACCTGCCGCGTGTGGTGATCGACGACGTGCGCGGCGGCATGCTGGCGACGCGTCATCTTCTGCAACTCGGCCATCGTCGGATCGCGTTCATGGGCGAGGTCGCCGACGACCGTTTCCGTTTCAGCGCGAGCGCCCGTCGGCGCCAGGGCTGCGAGCTGGCGCTGCAGGCGCACGGCCTCGCGCTCAAGGAGCCGTACGTCCGGGTCGGACCCCACGGACGCGCGGTGGCGCACCGCCTCACCGACGAGTTGCTGGCCCTTCCGGAGCCCCCGAGCGCGATCGTCACCAGTTCCGACACCCAGGCGCTGGGGGTGATCGAAGCGGCGAGTGCGGCAGGCATGACGATCCCTCAGGAACTGTCCGTGGTCGGCTTCGACGACCTCGACGTGGCGGCCTACGTGGGGCTGACCACGGTACGCCAGCCCCTGCGCACCAGCGGCGACATCGCCGCGCGCCTGCTGCTGGAACGCGTCGGCCGGTCCCTCGGCGACCCCGTCGAGAAGATGCTGGAAGTGGAACTCGTGCCTCGGCGTACGACGGCCGCCGCGGGAGCCTGATCGGCGGTTCGCCGACGTTGCATCGGTTTCCATGATCTTCCATGGCGCCGTTGCGACCGCTGCTCATAAGTAAATGTTCACCTCACAAGTTCACTGTTTTTCACAGAAACTGAGGTACTGTCAGCGATGGAACCGGTTCCGCTTCTTCCATTCGTTCCCTCTCCCCCCAAGGGTGACGTATGTACAGAGCAAGACGAGTGGCGCTCCGGCTGGCGACGGGTTTGGCAGCCCTCGCGACGCTGAGCGGCATCATCACTCCCGCTTCCGCCTCCCCCCACGACCCGTCCCGTACCGGGACTCGGCAGTACGCCGCCGACGACGACCACACAGCCGTCTGGTCCCGCGCGGACGCTCTGAAACTCCGGCAGGACAGGACCAACACCGCCCCTCGCGTGGCGCCCGACTTCCCGGTGATGACCGACAAGGTGTGGGTGTGGGACACCTGGCCGCTCACCAAGCTCAACACGAAGACCGCCACCTACAAGGGCTGGCACGTCATCTTCTCGCTGACGGCTCCCCGCTCGGTGCCCTTCGGCGACCGGCACTGGTACGCGAAGATCGGCTACTTCTACTCGCGTGACGCCAAGAGCTGGAAGTACGGCGGCGACCTGTTCCGGCCCGGCACCTCGTTCGGCTCCCGTGAGTGGGCCGGCTCGACGGCGCTCATCGGCGACAAGGTGCACTCCTTCTACACCGCCTCCGGGCGCGACAACGGCGGGGTCGACCCCAGTGACGCGCTGCAGCGTCTCGCGCAGGCGACCGGCAAGATACACGCGGACAAGAACCGCGTGTGGTTCACCGGCTTCCAGGACCACCGCATCATCGCCCAGGCCGACGGCAAGCTGTACCAGACGCTCGAACAGTCGCAGCAGGGCCCGATCATCTACGCCTTCCGCGACCCGTTCGTCTTCCGCGATCCGCGGGACCGCAAGATCCACCTGCTGTTCGAGGGCAACACGGGCGGCGCCGCGGGCACATACCAGTGCACCGAGCGTGACATAGGTGACGTCCCGGCCGACCACGAGGTGCCGGAGGACGCGAAGTACTACACGGGCAACATCGGGCTGGCCACGGCCGACGGCGAAAGCATGGAGAACTGGAAGCTCCAGCCCCCGCTGCTCTCGGCCAACTGCGTGAACCAACAGACCGAACGACCCCACCTGGTCATCCGCAACGGCAAGTACTACCTGTTCACCATCAGCCACAAGTTCACGTTCGCGCCGGGGCTGAGCGGCTGGGACGGCCTCTACGGATTCGTCGGCCCGGGGCTGCGCAGCGACTACAAGCCGCTCAACGGCAGCGCACTGGTCCTGGGCAACCCTGAGGACGCCCCGACACAGCAGTACTCGCACTACGTGATGCCCAACGGACTCGTGGAGAGCTTCATCGACACGGTCCCGACCGCCGACGGCGGGACCCGCTTCGGCGGCACCCTGGCACGCACACTCGTGCTGTCCCTGAAGGACGACAGGACGAGGCTGGCCGGTCAGTTGGACTACGGCTTCATTCCGTAGACCAGCCCGAGCGGGTCGGGGGGCGGCTGATTCGATCGGCCGCCCCCTTCCGTCGTGGCACTGCCGGCAACGGAAGAAACGGCTCAGTGGTGCAAAGCCCGTCCGCCCGCACCACGCCGGCACGCCCGGGCCGCCGACTCCGTGGCGGAGGTGGGTGACTGGATCCGCACATGGCATCGGGCGAAAAGGCTTTGAGCAAGGCGGCGAACCGCTGCTAGGTTCCCGGTGGACCGTGAAGTCGTCGTAGGGAGGTGAGCCCCGTGAACGCAGTTACCCGTGGGTGCTCCCTCAACCCGTCACGGTCCGGCGGCTGACGATCGGTGTCGCCAGGAGCGCCTGAGAACGAGGCACTCCTGGAGGGGAGACTCCGATGGACACAAAGCCTTTCGCATCCGGCCTGAGCGAGAACGCGGTGATGATCACGCGCGTCGCGGACAGGCAGTGGCACGCACTGGACGACGACCTGGTGGTCGGCCGCGGGCATGCGCACCACCGGCCCGACGGACGATTGTTCGTGAGCATCGACGCCTGGCACGACGTCGCCTTCGACCGGCTCGCCGAGGTGATGGTGGCAAAACTGCCGGCGCCGCTGTACACGGTGGTCGACGAAGCGGACGTCGAGCTGAGGGCCGGCTGGCGGCGGGCCGGTTTCACGGTCCGGCGCCGCGAGTGGGAGTACGCCGTACCGACCGACCCGCGGGTCTCCGGGCTCGAGGGGGTCCTGCCGCCTCCGGGCGTGACGATCGTGCCCGCCGGTCAGGCGGACGAGGGTCTGCTGCGGGAGGTGGACCGCGCGATCCGGGACGAGGTCGAGGCGACTGTCGGCTGGTGGCAGTCGATGCCCGCGGAGGTGATGCCCCGCACCGAAGGCGACACCGTCGTCGACCCGTCGAAGTACGCGGTGGCCGCGGCGCCCGACCGCTACCTGGGGCTGATCCGGGTGGTGACGGCGATCCGGCCGCGCATCGGGCTGGTCGCGGTCCGGGCGGGCGAGCAGCGCCGCGGCATCGCGCGGGCCCTGCTGGCCCATGCGCTGGTGACGGCGCACCGCTCGGGGTTCACCGCGGCCTGGACCGAAGTCCACGAGTCCAACCACGCGGCCACGGCGCTGTTCGAGGGCTTCGGCGCCCGGCCGGTGAGCAGCAACCTGGAGCTGGTGCGATGACGAAGAACAAGAACGTCATCGAGGTCGAGGGCAGGGTCGTCGAGTGCCTGCGCAGCGCCATGTTCACCGTGGAGCTGGAGAACGGCCACCAGGTGCTCGCGCACATCAGCGGGAAGATCCGCAAGAACTACATCAAGATCGTGCTGGAGGACCGGGTACTGGTGGAGCTCCCGCCGTACGACCTGACGCGCGGGCGGATCGTGTTCCGGTACCGGAACTAGCGGCGGTCGGCGTCTTCCGCCGTTGCGGCAGCCGTTGCGGCAGCGGTCGCGGCAGCCGGAGTGGTTGCGGCAGCCGTAGCGGTTGCGGTTGCGGTGACCGTTGCGGTTGCGGTCGCGGCAGCCGTAGCGGTCGCGGTTGCGGTTGCGGTGACCGTTGCCGCAGCGCCGTCGGTAGCGGTGGCTGATCTCTGGGGCCCGGTCGCGGTGCTCGCGCGTGACCGGGACCCGGTGGTGGCCGGCTGTGCCGGTCTGCGAGGTGTGGGTCAGAACCAGTGCAGGCAGTGCGGGGAGCGCTCGGCCCGGAAGAGTGTGTCGGCGAGGCCGGCCGCGACCGGGTGGTGGGCCCGGATGTGTCCGGCGCGCACGAGGACTACATGACGGGGGCCTACGCGGCCGAGTAGGCCGACCCGGAGGCCCCCGTCGGCCTGCGCGGCCGAGTAGGCCGACCCGGAGGCGCGCATCCCGGTCGCCGGCCGTGCCGGGCCACCCCAGCGTGAACGGAACCTAACCGCGCAGCGCCAGGTGGTACGACGAGGCCCACAGCACCAGCGCGCTGCCCAGGCCCACCACGACCCGCACGGTCTCGCTCGCGAGGCCGGACGCGACGAGCACGAACCCGGTGACCGCGACGGCCGTCAGCAGTGACGCCGTCCAGCGGTACTGCCGCTGGTCGTACAGGCGGGCGAGCGGGAAGAAGTGCAGGCCCACGACGAGGGCGATGCCGGCGGGGACGGCCTCGGGCCGGCCGGCGGCGTTGGACGCGGCGATGACGGCGAAGACGGCCACCAGCTCGACGGTGTTGACGATGCCCACGCCGCGCGCCCAGCCGGCGGGCAGGTTCACCGTCCGGGGCGAGGGCGCGGCGTTCTTTCGATGTCCGAGGTGGATCGCCGCCGCGGTGAGCAGCAGCGCCGCCACCTCGATGCAGAGCGGCGCGACATCCGTCGCCGAGCCGGTCCCGGAGGCCGCCGCCACGGCCCACAGCAGGGCGAACCCGGAGAGCACCAGTACGCCCCGGCGGCGCAGGGTGCGGGTGAGGGCGAGGCACTCGGCGTCCTTGCCGGACGGAGTGGCGGGTGTCGCGGCGGACGTTGATGTCACTCGCGGAGAGTACATGGGCCGGCCCACGACATTCTCGTGAATTGTCACGATGCCGGATTCGTCGGCATGACGGGCGACATGACCGGGACTCGATCCGGAAACGCTCCGAAACATTCGAGTAGAGGAATCCCACATTCCGCTCGAGAATGGCATCACGCCGCGCAGAACTTGCTCCTCCGCTACGGCCAACCCTCGCCTGAACAGCGAGAATTCACGACAGTCCGCACCCGTACCGCGCCGAATATTTCGCAGACGCCGCCGAAACTATTGACAGTTGAAAGGGCCCGGCCAACACTCCCCGATGACAGAGCTCCCCCGTCGACCCACCCCCACTCGGACGAGGAGGAAGCACCCCCATGAAGAAGTCACCAGGCCGCTTCCGGCTGCTCATCAGCAGCACCTGCACCATGCTGCTGGTCGCTGCCGCGGCGCTCACCATGCCGGGCACCGCGCACGCCGACACCGTCGTCACCACCAACCAGACCGGCACCAACAACGGCTACTACTACTCGTTCTGGACCGACGCGCCGGGCACGGTCTCCATGACCCTGTCCTCCGGCGGCAGTTACAGCACCTCATGGCGCAACACCGGGAACTTCGTCGCGGGCAAGGGCTGGAGCACCGGCGCCCGCCGCACCGTGACGTACTCGGGCACGTTCAACCCGTCCGGCAACGCCTACCTGACCCTCTACGGCTGGACGGCGAACCCGCTCGTCGAGTACTACATCGTCGACAACTGGGGCACCTACCGGCCCACCGGCACCTACAAGGGCACCGTCACCAGCGACGGCGGTACGTACGACATCTACAAGACGACGCGGTACAACGCCCCGTCGGTGGAGGGCGTACGCACCTTCGACCAGTACTGGAGCGTGCGGCAGTCGAAGCGGACGGGCGGCACCATCACGGCCGGCAACCACTTCGACGCGTGGGCCCGCGCCGGGATGCCCCTGGGCAACTTCAAGTACTACATGATCATGGCGACCGAGGGTTACCGGAGCAGCGGCAACTCCAGCATCCGGGTGGGTTCGTGAGGACGAGGCCCGTGCCGGCCATGCTCGTGACGGTGGCGGCCGCGGCCCTCACCGTCACGACCGTCACGGCTTCGGCCCCCGCGCCGGCGCGTGCCGCCGCCTGCACCGGCTACGTCGGGCTCACCTTCGACGACGGCCCGTCCGGCAACACGACGAAGCTGCTCGACGCACTCCGCCAGAACGGGCTACGGGCCACGATGTTCAACCAGGGACAGTACGCCGCCGCCAACCCGTCCCTGGTCCGGGCGCAGGTGGCCGCCGGCATGTGGGTCGCCAACCACAGCTACACCCACCCGCACCTGACCCGGCTGAGCCAGGCACAGATCGACTCCGAGATCTCCCGCACCCAGCAGGCCGTCGCCAACGCGGGAGGCGGTACGCCGAAGCTGTTCCGCCCGCCGTACGGCGAGACCAACGCGACGGTGAAGTCGGTCGCGGCCCGGTACGGCCTGACCGAGATCATCTGGCACGTCGACTCACAGGACTGGAACGGCGCGAGCACCGACGCGATCGTCCAGTCCGCCGCCCGCCTCACCAACGGCCAGATCATCCTGATGCACGACTGGCCCGCCAACACCCTCGCGGCCATCCCCCGCATCGCCCGGACCCTGGCCTCCCGAGGCCTGTGCGCAGGAATGATCTCCCCGCAGTCGGGCCGCGCGGTGGCCCCGACATAGGCACACGGCGCGACGGCGACCACGCCGTCGCGCCACCCGGCGGGTGCGGGCAGTCGACTGTCCGTGGCGCGCTGGTGTGCGCCGTACTTGAGTACGCGGGCTCATGACGGCCCCGCACCGCCCCCCGATCCTGGCTGTATGAGGAATCGGGGAATCGTGGCGGCCGGAGCCGCGCTTGTCGGTGGTGTGCCCGTGGCCGCCTGGGGACTGATGGGGCAGCAGAACTACGACGGGCTGCCGGCCAGTGAGCTCGACTACGCCTTCCAGCCGTGGGACATCGGGGACGGCGCGGCCGCGGCCGCCGGTGGGCTCGCGCTGGTGCTGGCGGTGGCCGGTGCGGCGGTGCTCGTGCGGGCCTCGCTGCGCGGGGCGATGGACCAGCGGTGGTGGGGGGTGCTGGGGCCGTTGATGGCGCTCGGGCTCATGGCCGGTGTGGGGTGGCGGATCCTGACCGCGGGGGGCATCGGAGCGAACATCGGAGCCGGGCTGCTGATCGTCTTCGGTACGCCGGTCGCCGCCGGGCTGCTGCTGTGGTCCCTGGCGTGGGCGTTCTGGCTGGTCACCCAGCGCCACGGGCACGAGGGCGGGCTCGGTGGCGGAGACATGGGCGGTGTCGTCTCCCGAGGGGTGTAACCGCGGGGCCGTGGCCGAAACACCACGGCGGACCAGCTGGGGGAAGGGCAACGCCCCTGTTCCGACCGGAAGTTCACCTAGGTTGGTGGGCCGGTCCCTCTTCCCCACCCCCCAGGAGGCCCCGCCGTGTCCGACGACAGCCTGCGTGACCGCATCGACACCTCCAAGCCCCACTCGGCCCGCTTCTGGAACTACTTCGTCGGCGGCAAGGACAACTACGAGGTCGACCGCGAGATCGGCGATCAGATCAAGTCGATCTTCCCGGGGCTCGTCGACGTGGCGGTCACAAGCCGTCGCTTTCTGGGGCGGGCCGTCACATATCTGGCCGGTGAGCAGGGCGTACGGCAGTTCCTGGACGTCGGCACCGGGCTGCCCACCGCCGACAACACGCATGAAGTGGCCCAGCGCGTCGCCCCGGACGCCCGGATCGTCTACGTCGACAACGACCCCATCGTGCTGGCCCACGCCAGCGCGCTGCTCACCAGCACCCCCGAGGGCAGGACCGCGTACCTGGACGCCGACCTGTACGACCCGGAGGCCGTCCTGAAGGCCGCCGCCGGCACGCTCGATCTGTCCCGGCCGGTCGGCCTGATGATCCTCAACACCCTCGGTCACGTCGCCGAGTACGAGCGGGCGCGCGAGCTGGTGCGGCAGCTGATGGCCGGGCTGCCGGCCGGCAGCCACCTGGTGATCAGCGACAGCACCGCGACCAGTGAGGGCATGATCGCGGCGTCGGAGGCGTACAACGCGAGTGGGGCGGTGCCGTACTACGTCCGGCCGGTCGCCGAGATCGCCGGGTTCTTCGACGGGCTGGAGCTGGTGGAGCCGGGCGTGGTGAGGGTTCCCGAGTGGCGGCCGGAGGGTTCTGGGGAGGCCGGTGCGGGTTCCGGGGCCGCCGTTGATGCGTACTGCGGGGTGGGGCGTAAGCGGTAGGTTCCCGCCGTCGTCGTGTGCCGCGCCGCCGGTGGCTCGTCGCGCAGTTCCCCGCGCCCCTGAGTGGGACCAGTACCGTCCGCCACCCGGCCAAGTCCGCCACCTACACCGGTCGCGCAGTTCCCCGCGCCCCCGAGTGGGACCAGTACCGTCCGCCACCCGGCCAAGTCCCTCACCACCGGTCGCGCAGTTCCCCGCGCCCCTGAGTCGGACCAGCACCGTCCGCCACCCGGCCAAGTCCCTCACCACCGGTCGCGCAGTTCCCCGCGCCCCTGAGTC
>NZ_JBVJSX010000004.1:312080-367942 GCF_055606225.1 Streptomyces sp. NPDC037100
CCGGTCGCGCAGTTCCCCGCGCCCCTGAGTGAGACCAGCACCGTCCGCCACCCGGCCAAGTCCGCCACCACCGCCAGTCGCGCAGTTCCCCGCGCCCCTGAGTGAGACCAGCACCGTCCGCCACCCGGCCAAGTCCGCCACCACCGCCAGTCGCGCAGTTCCCCGCGCCCCTGAGTGAGACCAGCACCGTCCGCCACCCGGCCAAGTCCGCCACCACCGCCAGTCGCGCAGTTCCTCGCGCCCCGGCAAGGCACCCGGCCAACCCCCTGTCACCCGTCCGGGCCGTTCACCTCAGTCCCCCGCCTCCCCCACGCGATAATCAGGGCATGCCCGCACCTCCCCCCGTTTCCGAGCCCGTCGGGCGGCTGCTCGGTGATCTGGTGGTGGTGGGTGAGGGCTACTCCCTCGTTCTCGCCGGGAGCTACGCGGTGCTGGCGTACGGGCTGGTGGAGCGGGCCGGGCGGGACGTGGACGTGGCCACCGAGCACCCGGCCGCGGCGGAGGTCATCGCGGGCGCCGTCCGGACCGGGCTGGTCGGGCGCGGCTGGCTCGTGCAGACCCTGGAGGCCGGGCCGCTGTCCGCCCAGTTCCTCGTCACCGACGCGGCGAGCGGCGCGGAGTGCGAGGTCGCCCTGCGCAAGGAGGTGCTGTGGCGCCCGCCCGTGGCGACGGAGCTCGGGCCGGCGCTCGCCCTCGACGACCTCGTCGGCACCCGGGTGCGGGACCTGGCCGACCGCGGACTCGCGCGCGACCTGGTCGACGTGCACGCCGCCTCGGCCCGCTGGAGTCACCCCGAACTCGAGGAACTGGGCCGCCGCCACGCTCCCGACACGTTCGACCTCACCGACCTCCAGGCCCGGCTGACCGGCACGGACTGGCTCGACGACAGGGCGTTCACCGTCCACGGCGTCGACGCCGCCTCCGTCGCCGGGCTGCGCCGCTGGGCTCAGGAGTGGGCCGACGACATCGCCGAACGCCTCATCGAGGGTGAGGCCCCGAACGAGGAGTGACCCGCAGCCCCGCACGGCGACCTACCGGTCGGTACCCTGACCCGATGGGGAACGGGGCAGCCGGGCAGGTGGGAGTCGTCGCCGCGTTGGTGCGCACGGCGTTCCTGGTCGACGGTGTGTACGCGGAGGCCGGGCGAGCGTACGGACTGACGCCGCAGCAGGGGCAGTTGCTGTGCGTGCTGCTGGCCCGGCCGTACGGGATGAGCGAGTTGGGCGAGACGCTCGGGCTGGCGAAGTCGAGTCTGACCGGGCTGGTGGACCGGACGGTACGGCGAGGACTGGTACTGCGGGAGGCCGACCCGCGCGACGGACGGGCCGTGCGGGTGCGGCTGACGGACGAAGGCGCCGCGCTCGCCGGGGAGTTCTACGCCGAGACCTGCCGTCGTGTGGAGGCCCTGCCGGCCGGGCTGAGCGGCGCCGAGCGGGACCGGCTGGCCGTCCTGCTGTCACGGGTCGTGGTGGACAACGAGGTCCCCGAGGTGTTCGCGGAGGTCACGAAGGTCCGGGTCTCCGGCGTCGACTAGCGGATCCCGTCGCCGGCCGCCCGGCGGACCTTCACCGCCCTGGCCCCCTCCCGCTTCCCCGCGCTCATCAGCAGCAATGTCACCCCCGCCGAGCCCACGGCCATCGCCGTCATCGCCGTAGCCGGGGAGGTCAGTTGGGCTGTCGACCCGGCGAGCGCCGCCGCCACCCCCTGCGTCGTGAGCATCCCCGCCGAGTGCAGCCCCAGGGCGTGCCCCGTGAGCCCGTCGGGGGTGAGGGCGACCAGGCGCTCCTGCTGCACGAGGCTCGCGCCGAACCCCACGGAGGCCAGCGTGACCGCGGTCGCGGCGAGCGGCAGCGCCGGGTGCAGGAGGAACGGCACGTAGGGGAGGGCGAGGAGCAGCAGGAGAGGGAAGCCCAGGCGGGAGCGCAGGTCCGTGGGGAGCACGCGGCCGACCAGCACGTCCCCGGCCAGCATGCCCAGTGCGGCGCAGGCGAAGAGGGTGCCGGCGGAGTCGGGGGCGTAGGAGACGTAGAGGGATTCGCAGCCGACGACCAGGCCGCCCGGGATCCACAAGGCCAGGTAGACCTGGCGGCGGGGAGGGGAGGACCAGAGCAGCGCGTTGGCGCGCCAGGTCGCCGCCACCGAGGGGCGGCCCGCCTCACGGGGCGGGCGGCGGGTCAGGCCGAGGCGGACGACGGCGGCCGACAGGACGTACAGGGCGGCCGCCGCCAGCAGGGCCAGCCGTGGGGAGAGCAGGGCCACGAGGGCGCCGCCGGTCGCGTAGCCGGCGATCTGCATCAGGCCGCTCATCATGTTGAACACCGAACGGCCGAGCAGATAGCCGTCCTTGGAGAGGATCTCGTTGAGCAGGCCCCAGCGCACTCCCCCGCCCACGGACTTCACCAGCCCCTGGGCGAGGACGATCGCGAAGAGCGCCCAGAGGGGCAGGCCGGGCAGGGCCAGGGCGGCGGTGGCCGCGGCGAAGAGGAGCGGCATGGCCGTCAGGGCGGCACGCGGGGGGAGCCGGTCGGCGGCGGAGAGCAGGAAGGCCGCGCCCAGCACCTGCACGAGCGACTCGCCGAACATGCTCACCGCGGACAGCAGCGGTGAGCCGGTCGCCCGGTACACCAGTGTGCCCAGGGCGAGTCCGCCCATGGTCTGGGCGACCGTCTGCGCCGAGGCGGCCAGGAAGAACGGGGTGAACTCGGGCGTGCGGAACAGGTCGCGGTAGCTGCGCATACGTGGAGTCTTCGACGCGTCTGTGCGCGTGGTTATTGTTTCGCGCAGACGCGAAACCTCGCCGGGAGGGGGCGGCCGATGGGCTGGTGGCAGATCAACGCCGACACCCTGGCGGGGAGCCGGTTCGTGATCTCGCCGTTCGCCGAGGCCTTCGCGAGTCTGCGGCTGCTGCACGCGGCCGAGGCGGCGCATCCCGGCGAGCGGCGGTGGCTCGACGCCCATCTGCCGGCCTACCGGCGGCGGCTGGCGGGCGACCCGGTGACCGCGCAGCTGATCCGCGCCGGGATCGGGCGGGAGTGGACGGCGGACTTCCTCTCCCCCGCCCCGCGTGCCGGGGAGACCTTCGAGCAGGGGGTCGCGCGGGTGCGGGCGGCCGACCCGGAGGCGGCCCGCGCCCACCTCACCGTCTCCCTGCGCGGCCCGGTCCCCGCCCGGCTGCACCGGGGCGATCTTCCGGAGCGCGCCGCGGACCTCCTGACGTACGTCTGGACGACGGCCGTGCTGCCGTACTGGCCGCACCGTCGGCGCGTCCTCGAAGCCGATGTGGTCGCTCGGACCGCGCAGGTCAGCCGGGGCGGCTGGGCGAGTGCGCTGGACACGCTGCGGCCGGGGACGCAGTGGCTCGGGGAGAACCGGCTCCAAGTGAACGCGCGCGAGTACCCGCCGCGCGAGCTGTCCGGCGCCGAGCTGGTGTTCGTGCCCATCACGACGCAGCGCATCGGCTGGGTCTCCTGGGAGGGCACGGACCGGTACGCGCTGGTCTATCCGTGTGCCGGGGCACTCGCCGACCCAGGCGGAAGGCCCGTGCCCGCGAGCCTCGGCGCGCTGCTCGGCACCGCCCGCGCCGGTGTGCTGGTCCGGCTCGGCTCACCGCTGAGCACCAGCCAGCTGGTCGCCGTGACCGGGCAGGGCCTCGGCTCGGTCGGCCGGCATCTGCGGGTGCTGCTGGACGCCGGTCTCGTGGAGCGGCGGCGGGCGGGCAGGTCGGTGCTGTACTCGCGGACGGCGGCGGGGCAGGTGCTGGTGGAGGCCACCGAGGCCGGGACCCGGCCCGACACACGCCGGAGCTAGCATCCGCTCATGACGACTAGCAACGGTTCCTCTCCCCTCGACGTCGAGATCGGTGCGCTGCAGGGCGGTTCCGCCGACCTGTCCCAGTACGCGGGCAAGGCGGTGCTCGTGGTGAACGTCGCCTCCAAGTGCGGCCTGACCCCGCAGTACACGGGCCTCGAGAAGCTCCACGAGCAGTACGCGGCGCGCGGCTTCACCGTCCTCGGCGTGCCCTGCAACCAGTTCCTCGGGCAGGAGCCCGGCAGCGCCGACGAGATCGCCGAGTTCTGCTCGGCGACCTACGGTGTGACCTTCCCGATGACCGAGAAGGTCGAGGTGAACGGCGAGGGGCGGCACCCGCTGTACGACCGCCTGACCGGCTTCGCCGACGCCGAGGGCCACAGCGGTGACATCCGCTGGAACTTCGAGAAGTTCCTCATCGGCCGGGACGGCGGCGTGGTGGCCCGCTTCTCACCGCAGACCGAGCCGGACTCGGCGGAGGTCGTGGCGGCGATCGAGGCCCAGCTGGCCTGAAGAGTGCCCACGGTGCGTTGACCTTGCCCCTGGGGCAGGCCGGAGTGTCCTCGTCATCGGGCGGAAGAGCCGCCCGATGACGGAGGATGCCGTGGTGGACGGAACGGACCAGGAACTGCTCACCATCGGGGCGTTCGCCGCGCGCGCCCGCCTGTCGGCGAAGGCCCTGCGGCTGTACGACCGGCTGGGCCTGCTGGCCCCGGCGCATGTCGACGAGGCCACCGGCTACCGCTACTACCGCGCCGGCCAGGTCGAACGGGCCCGGCTCGTGGCCATGCTGCGGCAGCTGGACATGCCGCTCGCCCGGATCGCCGAGGTGGTCGGCGCGGGCGACGGGCCTGCGGCGGCCGGGCTGCTCGGCACCTACTGGGCGGATGTCGAGGCGCGGGTGGCGGGGCAGCGGACGCTCGCCGAGTACCTCCGTGGACGGCTGTCGGGGAGGAGCTCCGAGATGTACGGGAAGTTCGCGGTCGAGACGGTGGAGACGCCCGCGCAGGTGGTGATCTCCGAGAAGCGGCACGTGCTGGCGGACGAGCTGCCGGCGTGGATCGGGGCGGCGCTGGGCCGGCTGGAGGAGGCGGCCCGGGAGTGCGGGGGCGTGGCCGGAGTGCCGTACGTCGCCTACCACGCCGAGGTGTCGATGGAGAGCGACGGTCCCGCCGAGGCGTGTGTGCCGGTGGCCGACGAGGCGGCGGCCCGGGCCTGGGTGGAGCGGCGGGGCCGGGCGTGGGAGACGGTGGTGCGGGTGGAGCCGGCCCGGCGGCTGGCGTACACCAGGATCACCAAGGCGCAGGTGGCGCACCCGCAGATCCTGGCCGCGTTCGAGGCGGTGGAGGAGTGGATGGCGGCCCGGGGGCTGACGGCGGCCGGCCCCTGCCGGGAGCTGTACTTCGCCGACTGGGAGGCGTCGGGGCCCGGGGACCCGGTGTGTGACGTGGCGTTCCCGGTGGGCTGATCTCCCTCGCGGAGCTCTCCGGGCACAAGCGGAGCCCTCTCGGCTAGGACGGCGATGCTGGTCGAGAGGGCTCTGTCGGTGGTGCTTGTGCTGCTGTCGATCGCGGGGTCAGGCCTTGACCGAGTCCACGAAGGCACTCCAGGCGTCGGCGGGAAACGCGAGCTTGGGGCCCTCGGGGACCTTGGTGTCACCGAGCTCCAGGGCCTCGTCGACGGTCGA
Organism: Streptomyces sp. NPDC037100; assembly: GCF_055606225.1. Lineage (NCBI taxonomy): Bacteria > Bacillati > Actinomycetota > Actinomycetes > Kitasatosporales > Streptomycetaceae > Streptomyces > Streptomyces sp. NPDC037100. Next base: position 317,575 of record NZ_JBVJSX010000004.1, read on the forward strand.
CCTGACCATCACGCACGCGCCGTTGTTGTTGGTGTAGGAGGAGGTCGTCCACGTTTCCGTGGCGCCCAGACGAATTGCCATGTTCGCTCCGTTGCGAGTTGCGTTTACGCCAACCTGTGCTGGTGGTTGGCGTGATCGACGCTACTCGCCACCCTCCTCGTTCGGCGCAGTGATTCACTCGACCGGATGGCATATTCCAGAGGAGTCTTCCAGTCCTGTGTGTCAGGGGTGTAACATCCCGCGCCCTGTCCGACGGAAGGTCATCCTCCGGCTCTTGCTCAGCGCGCGTACTCCTTCGCCACGCGCTCGATGAGCTGCCGGGACTGGTCCACGTTCAGCGACTGGGCGCGCAGATGCTCGTACATCACCGTGTACTTCTGCACGTCCAGCGGCTTCTCCAGGTACAGGTCGCTGGTGACGCCCTCGATGTAGACGACGCTCGAGTCGGCCGCGTCGGCGAACTCCAGGATCGAGTACTGGCCGTTGATGCCGGCGTGCGCACCGACCTCGAACGGCAGGACCTGCACGGTGATGTGGGGCAGCTGCGACATCTCGATGAGGTGCTCAAGCTGTTCACGCATCACCGGCCGGCTGCCGACGATCCGGTGCAGGGAGGCCTCGTCCAGGACCACCCACAGCCGCAGCGGTTCGGTGTCGGCGGTGATCCGGCCCTGCCGGCGCAGCCGCACCTCGACGCGCTTGTCGTTGTCGGCCTCCGACGCCTCGGGCGAACCACCGCGGATGATGGCCTCGGCGTACGCACGGGTCTGCAACAGGCCGGTGATGATCTGGGGTTCGTAGACCCGGAGTGACTCGGCGTCCGTCTCCAGGCCGATGTAGACGCTGTAGGGGATGTCCCCGAAGGCGTGCCACCAGCCCTGCTGCCGGGAGTCCTTGGCCATCTGCATCAGCGAGTCGACGATGCGCTGGTCCTCGACCTCGTAGACCCCGCACAGGTCGCGGACGTCGCGCTGGCTGATGCTGCGCCGGCCGTTCTCCAGCCGGCTGATCTTCGACTGCGACACCAGCAGCCGCTCCGCCACCTCTTCGGCCGTCATGCCCTTGAGCTCGCGGAGCCTGCGGAGCTCCTGGCCGAGCCGGCGCCGCCTGACGGTGGGATTGACATTGGACGCCACGGGACGTGCACCTCCGGCTGCGTGCCTCTACTTTGCGTATCTGCTGCTGTGCAGACTGCCACCAAGGTGCCTACTACCGCTGGGAAACGGTGGATATGCGACGGGTACACGCCAGTTACGGCACGGCACGCCGAGCGGGGCGGAGAGAGTGTGCGCTCTCTCCGCCCCGCTCGACAGCGGCTCCCGTGACCGGGTTCGTGGGTCCCGTGGTGCGTGCCGGTCGTAGGTCTTACGGGCGCGGCGCGCGGCTCAGTGGGCCACTGCGCGCGCCATGGTTCCGTGGCGCGGTTGCATCGGAACGCCTCGGGCGGGTTCCGTTGCGGGCCTGGTTCCGCCGGCGGCCTGACGGCCGGACGGTGCCGGGCTGCGGCGCGGCTGGGCCGCGACGCCGTTCTGGACGTCCATCACCGCGTGCGCGACGAGACCGCCCATGGGGTCGTGCCTGATCAGATCCCTGAGCCGGGAGCGAGAGGAACGTCCCTCGTTGCCCGGGTACAGGTGCTTGCCGAGGCCGACCGCGTGAGCGAGGGCGGCGAGTGCCGCGGTCCGCGGGTCCGGCGGTACGCCGGTGCGGATCGCGGAGTCCAGACGGGATTTGATCTCCCGGCTGATCTCGGTGTCCGTCGCCTGGTAGCGAGTCGTCGGCAGCACTCCGCACATCTGGCCGGCCACGGCATGCACCATGCCGCACCGCTCCAGATGCGAGAGGTAAGTCTGGCGCAGCCCGAGACGCGGCCCGCCAATCCAGTTCACTGCCCGCACGGGAGCGCCACGCCTTCGCAGCAACTCCAACGCGCAGTCCAACGTTGGATCTCCAGTCGGCCGTGGTGCCACCACGGCGATACGATCCCCGTCTGGGGCTATCCGTCCGGCCAGCGCCAGCTCTACTAGCTGTGCTCCGGCCAGGCCGAGGTCGAGCGACTGCGGCTGCGCGGTGGTACCCGTGGTCGGGTCCAACGCCAGCAGCAGAAGCTCCTCCGGAAGTGTTCTGCGGCTCCTGCCCATCCATGCCTCCCCGCGTGGATGAAAGACAGGGTGACCCCTCTCACATTGGTCTGTCGAGGGTGCGTGACCGGTTCGTAGTGGAACCAGTAGGTATGTCGTTCTCGTCTACCGGATGGGTTTGGCCCGCACACAGGACACTGGTACAGGTTCGGACAGCGCCGGGGCGGTGTCACGGACGGCGGTTCACGGTTCGGTACGCGCACGCGGGGAGTGCGGCGCGAGGAGGAGGCATCGGTGGCGGGCGAGTCCCCCGACAGGTCGAAGCAGCGCGAGTCGTCGGCACGAAGGACGTCGGGGAGCGCGAGTCCGGTTCCGGAGGCCAGGAGCGAAGCCGCCGACCCGCGGCTCGCGGTGGCCCGGGACGCGGAGAAGTCCTCGGCACGAGGCGCCGCCGACACGGCGACCCGTGTGCTGTCCACGCGGACGGCGGAGGAGCCGAAGAACTCCGAACGGCCCGAGAGCGACGCGGACGTGGAGCGCGCCGCGGGTGCTGCGGACGCGGAGGGGGTCGCGAGCGACTCGGACGCCGAGGACGCGAGGGCCGATGCCGGGCCGGGAGCTTCGGGCTCCGCCGAGGGGTCCGGGGGCAGGGGCTCCTCCGACGGCGAGGGCAGTGACGGCCGGCTGCGGGATGCCGTGGCCGCGTGGGTCGCGTCGGCGGACGGTGAGAAGGAGACCGCCGCCGAGGGCGACGGCGAGGCTCCTGCGGCCGAGCGCGCGGAGAGGACCGAGAAGGCCGAGAAGGCCGAGAAGGCGGACGCGAGGGCCCAGGAGGCCGAGAAGGCGGGCACGGGGGCCCAGGAGGTCGGGAAGGCGGGCACGGGGGCCCAGGAGGTCGGGAAGGCCGACGCGGGCGCCCAGGGCGGCCAGGATGCCCCCGAGGGCTCCGGAGGGGACGCGGGCGCGTCCGCGGGCCCCGACACGGACGACGAGGACGCCCGGGAAGCCGCAGGGGCGGCGTCCGAGGGCTCCGAGGCGGACCGGGACGACACCGACGAGCCCGAGGCGGACCGTTCCGCCACGGCGGACGGCCAGGACGCCGCGGACACCGCCGAGGCGACGACGTACGAACGGACCGAGGACGCCGAGACCGCGCCCGAGGACGCCGATACCGACGCCGACGCCCCCGAGCGGGCCGACGACAAGGGCCGCGCGCCCGCGGACCCGCGCGTCTCCGCCGACGCCAATTCCGCGCCTGAGGCCGCCGGTGCCGGGAGGAAGGCCGCCGGCACCGCCGCCGCGACCGCCGCCGACGCCGACACTGCCGAGACCGAGACTGCCGAGGACGACACCCCGGCCGACGGCACCGCCAAGGGCGAGCCCGGCACCGGCAAGGCCCCGCAGTCCACCGGCAATACCCCGAAGACCGGCGAAACCACCGGAACTCCCGAGGACAAGCCCGGCACCGGCAGGACCTCGAAGGCCGGCGAAGCCACCGGAGCCCTCGAGGACAAGCCCGGCACCGGCAAAACCCCGAAGACCGGCGGAGCCGTCGGCAGCGTCGACGGCGTGGGCGACGCCGGCGACGACGACGGCGACGCGCCCGCAGAACCCCCCGTCGACCAGCCCACCGCCGTCTTCAAGGTCCTGCGGCCCCCGGTCGATCAGCCCACCACCATGCTGAAGCTCGGGGGCGCGGCCAAGGACCTCCCGAAGTCGGACCTCCCGAAGACGGGTGCTCCGAAGGCGGACGTCCCGAAGACGGACGTCCCGAAGACGGACGCTCCGAAGACGGACGCTCCGAAGACGGTCGCTCCGGAGAAGGACGCCGAGCGGACCAGCAAGTTCGTCGCGCTCAAGGCGTTGGACGACCCGGCGGCCAGGAAGCCGGTCGCGCCGGCCGAGGCCACCGCGCCCGTCCCCACCGTCGGCCCCGAGCGGACCACGCAGCAGCCGCTGCCGCCCAAGCCGCCGCTGGATCTGCTGGCCGAGCTGACGAACACTCCGCCGCCCCCGGACACCCCGCTCCGCACGGCGGCCCGGCGGGTGAAGATCTGGACGCCGCTGGTGCTGCTGCTGGTGGTCGTCTTCGCGGTCGTGCAGAGCGTGCGCCCGCTCCCCACGCCCACCCTGGAGCTCACCGCCAAGGACAGCTACACCTTCGAGGGCGGCAAGGTCGACATCCCCTGGCCCGCCGACGGCCAGGCCGCGCTGGACGTCCAGGGCATCGGCACGTTCGGGTCCTCCGGCGAGCAGAAGCCCGTCCCGATCGCGAGTGTCGCCAAGGTCATGACGGCCTACCTCATCCTGCGCGAGCACCCGCTCAAGAGCGGTGAGGACGGCCCGAAGATCCTCATCGACCAGACCGCCCAGGACCAGTCCGACGCCGGCCAGGAGTCCACCGTCGACGTCACCAAGGGCGACAGGATCACCGAGCGGGAGGCCCTGGAGAGCATCCTGATCGCGTCCGCGAACAACATCGCGCGGCTGCTGGCCCGCTGGGACGCGGGGTCCGAGAAGGGGTTCGTGGAGAAGATGAACACGGCCGCCAAGGAACTCGGCATGAAGAACACGACGTACACCGACCCGTCGGGCCTGAACAACACGACCGTCTCCACGGCCGTGGACCAGGTGAAGCTCGCCAGGGCCGCCATGCAGCAGCCCGCGTTCCGCGAGGTCGCGACGATGATGTCGTACGTCGACTACAAGGGGAAGAAGCACGACAACTGGAACCGGCTGGTCGGCTACAACGACGTCACCGGCATCAAGACCGGCACCACCACCTCGGCGCTCGGCAACCTCGTCTTCGCGGCCAGGAAGGACGTCGACGGCGAGACCCACCGGATCATCGGCGCGGTCGTGCGCCAGCCCGCCGGCGGCCCGGACAACACGATCCTGGGCGCCGCGCTGCACGAGGGCGACAAGCTGATCCGGGCCGCGCAGGGCGCGCTGGAGTCGGCGACGATCCTGAAGAAGGGCGACGTCGTCGGGTACGCCGACGACGGTCTCGGCGGCCGGACGCCGGTCGCCGTCACCGAGGACGTCACGGCCGTCGGCTGGGCGGGCCTGTCCGTCAAGCTGACGTTCGCCGGGGACGACCTGCCGCACACGGCCAAGGCCGGCACGAAGGTGGGCACGCTCACCGTCGGTGACGGCACCACCAGTGCCGTGAAGGTCCCGGTCGCCCTCCAGAAGGACCTGGCGGAGCCGGGCTTCGGGGCCAAGCTCACGCGCATCGGCTGACCCGCGGCTCGACCCGCACCACCGCACCCCGCCGGTGACGGCCCGTCCGGGCGCCGCCCGGCGGGGTGCGTGCTAGCGTCCCGAATCGGGACATGCCGCCGCTCAGGGCGGCGCGGCGGCGTAAGCCGAGAACAGAAGACGGGACACGGGGAGTGCCTTCGAGTGGCCACTGCGGAGCCGACACGCGCAGACGACGCCGAACCGGGCTCGGTATCAGGCCCGCGAATACGCCTGCCCGAAGCACCGGAAGTCGACGCACCGGAAGTCGACGCACCGGACGCCAACGCGTCTGAGGGCAGCGCGCCCGAAGAGAGCGCGCCCGACGAGAGCCGGGCGGGGTTCGAGTGGCCCGCCCCCGTGCTGGCCCTGCGTGAGCGCATGCTGCAACACCCGGTCCTGTCCGTCACGGGTCTGGCCGCGGCGCTGCACATCCTCTGGTTCTTCACGTTCGCGAACAGCGGCGGCGACCTGGCCGCGCAGGACGCGTGGGCGGAGTTCGTCGGCCGGCACCCGGACTCGGCGTACAACCTCGCCTGGTACGGCGGGATGCACCCGGTGTCGTACAGCGTGGTGTCGCCGTATCTGATGTCGGTGCTCGGCGTGCGGACGACGATGATGATCGCGGGGACGGTCTCGGCCGGTCTGCTGACCCTGCTCCTGCTGCGCAGCCGGTCCGTCCTCAATCCGCTGTGGGCGTCGCTGGCGGGCGTGTTCGGGCTGTTCTGCAACGCGGTGTCCGGGCGGGTGACGTTCGGGCTGGGCATGATGTTCGCGCTCGGCGCGGTCGCCGTCGTCTTCTGCTGGCCCTACCGGTGGCGGTACAAGCGCTGGGCGAAGGCCCTGAGCGCGGCGCCGCTGGCCGCGCTGGCCACCATGGCGTCGCCGGTGGCGGGTCTGTTCGTGGGCCTGGTGGCGGTGGCGCTGTTCCTGCAGAAGCGGCGGCCGGGCGCGTGGGCGCTGGGTCTGGCGCCGACAGCGGTGGTGGCGGTGTCGGCCTGGCTGTTCCCGTTCTCGGGCACGCAGCCGATGGTGATCGGCTCCGTGCTGCTGCCGCTCGCGTTCTCGATCCTCACCTACGTGCTGGTGCCGCAGGAGTGGAAGACGGTCCGGCTCACGGCCGCGGTGTACGGCCTCGGGGTCGTGCTGGTGTGGCTGATCAGCTCCCAGATCGGTTCGAACATCACCCGGCTGGCGATGCTCTTCGCCGGGGTCGCGCTGGTCGCCGCGCTGCCGTTCACGGTGCCGCGCAGCCGCAGGTGGTACGCGGCCGTCGTGGCGCTGTGCGGTTTCGGGGTGTGGATCGGCTTCAAGACGGTCGACGACATCGTGCACACGGCCCCGGCGGCGTCCTGGTCGCGTGAGCTCGCGCCGCTCGTCAACGAGTTGCAGCAGGTCGGCGCCGAGAAGGGCCGGGTCGAGGTCGTCCCCGCCCGCTCCCACCGCGAGGCCTCCGCGCTCGCCCCGTACGTCAACCTGGCCCGCGGCTGGAACCGCCAGGCCGACATGGAGCGCAACCCCCTCTTCTACGACGACACGCTCAACTCGGCGAACTACCACGAGTGGCTGAAGCGCTGGGCGGTGCACTACGTCGTGCTGCCGAAGGGCGAGCCGGACGGTGACGGGGGGCAGCGGGAGCGGGCGCTGGTGCAGCGCGGGCTGCCGTATCTGACCCAGATCTGGGGCAACGACACCTGGCAGCTGTTCAAGGTGACCGCGCCCACCCCGCTGGCCGAGCCGAACGCGGTGGTCGACCGGGCCGAGCAGGGCGAGATGATCCTCCAGGTGAAGAAGGCGGGCCGGATCCTGGTGCGCATCCCGTACTCGCCGTGGCTGAGCATCGTCGACGCGGAGGGCAAGAGCCTGAAGCCGCCCCAGGAGACCGAGGAGTCCAGGAACCGTCCCGAGGACGAGCCGAAGACGTACGTGAACGTCAACGGCTGCCTGTCGGAGACGGAGGAGGACGCGCAGGGCGACAAGTGGACGGAACTGCTGGCGCCGAAGGCCGGGACGTACCGTCTGGCGGCGCCGTACCAGCTCCCGCGGGGCACGCCCTGCCCGGAGGAGCTGCGCTGAACCTCAGCGCAGCTCGTTCACGTACTGGTCCGTGCCCGGCACCGTCGGGATGAACGGCGCCACCAGTTCCACCCTGCCCAGGCCCGATTCCGCCACCGCCGTGTCGAGGCCGGTGAAGCAGGGGTCCCAGCACTCCCTGGGGTCGGTCTGGAGGAACCACAGGAGCGTCAGGCGGGTGTCGACGCCCTCGACCTGTTTCACGTAGGTCATGCGGTCGCCGGGGAGGGGTGTCGGGCGGAAGACCGTCACCAGCGCGGCCGGGGAGCCCGCCAGGCGTTCGGGGAGGTGGCGGGTGCGCAGCCACTCCAGGAGCGGGGCGCGTTGCTCGGGGGTGTCCGCCTCGACGACCTGGAGGACCAGGCCCGCGTAGGGGTGGTCGAGGGCGTGGACGTCCCGGGGACCGGCCGCTCCGTCGCGGTACACCGTCGCCTCGTGGTTCTGGAACGCCGTGAGGACGTGCGTGCGGTCGTGGTGGACGCGGGCGTCCCGGTTGAGGCGCTTGTTGATGGCGACCGTCCAGCGCATGTGGTCGTCGTAGCGGCCGGCGGTGATCCAGTACGTGGAGAGGTAGCAGCCGGCGGTGACCGGCTGGGCGACGGCCGACTTCTCGGGGTAGCGCAGGAGCTGGAGGTCCCGGGTCGCCACCCAGCGGCGGCCCGCCTGCATCCAGGGCATGGCCATTGCGCCGGCGTAGTAGTGGTCGTCCTCGTACCAGCGGTTGTACGCGTACTCGTGGCCGGGGTGCGGCTCGACCATGGTGATGAGGGCGTGTCCGGGGTGGGTGCCGTAGGGGCCGACGGCGGCCAGTTCGGCGTACAGCTCGCTGCGGGTGTCCTCGCTCATGCCCTTCCCCTTCGTCGGTGGCTGACCCATACTCTGACGCTCCGTCAGATATAGCGCCAGGGTTCCGGTCCGGGGAGGTCCTGCCATGCCACTGCTCGCGGGGAAGACGGTCGTCGTGTCGGGGGTCGGGGCCGGGCTCGGGCGGCAGGTCGCGGCGGCGGTCGTGCGGGACGGCGGGCGGGCCGTGCTCGGGGCCCGTACGGAGGCGAGCCTGGCGAAGACGGCCGCCGAGGTCGATCCCGGCGGGGCCCGCACCGCGTACCGGACCACGGACATCTCCGACGAGGCGCAGTGCGAGGCGCTGGCCCGGCTGGCCCGGGAGCGGTTCGGCGGGATCGACGCCGTCGTGCACGTGGCCGCGCTCGACAGCTACTTCGGCGGGCTGGAGGACGCCGACTTCGAGTCCTGGCGGTCGGTGCTGGACGTGAACCTGCTGGGCACCCTGCGGATGACACGGGCCTGCCTTCCGTCGCTCAAACAGGGCGGCGGATCCGTGGTGTTCGTCGGGACGCAGTCGGCGGTGGCCGCTCCCTCGCAGGTGCGGCAGGCGGCGTACGCGGCGTCGAAGGGGGCGCTGACGAGTGCGATGTACTCCCTCGCGCGCGAGCTCGGGCCGCACCGGATCCGGGTCAACACCGTGCTGCCGGGCTGGATGTGGGGGCCGCCGGTGCAGGCGTACGTGCAGTTCGCGGCCCGGACGGAGGGTGTGCCGGAGGCGGCGGTGCTGGAGCGGCTGACCGAGCGGATGGCGCTGCCGGATCTGGCCACGGATACGGATGTGGCCGACGCGGTGGCGTTCCTGGCGTCGGACAGGGCACGGTCGATCACCGGGCAGTCGTTGCTGGTCAACGCCGGGGAGCTGATGCGCTGAGTTCATGTGCGTGAACTGCAACCATCACACAGAACTTCTTTACCTCCCTTTGACCTTACGATCACTTGTCGTGTTCACGCGGCAGCGCCCACGATGAGCGCCGGGCCGATCCCTGGGAGGGCGCATATGAACGGTCTCGACTGGGCCGTGCTCGTCGGCTACTTCGCCGTGATGGTCGCGATCGGCGTCTGGTCGCACAAACGTGTCGACAACGTCAGCGACTTCTTCACCGCCGGCGGCAAGATGCCGTGGTGGCTCTCCGGCATCTCGCACCACATGTCGGGCTACAGCGCGGTGATGTTCACCGGGTACGCGGGCATCGCCTACACCTACGGCGTCACGTCCTTCGTCACCTGGTCCTTCCCCATCGCCCTCGGCATCGCCATCGGGTCGAAGCTGTTCGCCCCGCGCATCAACCGGCTGCGCTCCCGGCTCCATGTGGCCTCCCCGCTGGAGTACCTGAAGAACCGCTACGACCTGAAGACGCAGCAGGCGCTGGCCTGGTCGGGCATGCTGCTGAAGATCGTGGACGTGGGCGCGAAGTGGGCGGCGATCGCCACGCTGCTGTCCGTCTTCACCGGCATCTCCCTCAACCAGGGCATCCTCATCACCGGCGGCATCACGGCGATCTACTGCACGATCGGCGGCCTCTGGGCGGACGCGCTGACCGAACTCGGGCAGTTCATCATCCAGTTGCTGGCCGGCATCGCGATGTTCGTGGCGGTCTTCGTCCGCCTCGACGACCACGGCGGCTTCTTCGGCGTCTGGGACTCGCCGGAGCTCCAGGGCCATGAGAAACCGCTGGTCGGGCCGTACGGCACGGTGTTCCTGCTGGCGTTCCTGTTCATCAAGCTCTTCGAGTACAACGGCGGCATGCTCAACCAGGCGCAGCGCTACATGGCCACGCCGAACGCCAAGGAGGCCGAGCGGTCGGCCCGCCTCTCGGCGATCCTCTGGCTGGTCTGGCCGCTGGTGCTGTTCTTCCCCATGTGGATGTCGCCGCTGCTGGTCGAGTCGCAGAAGCCCGACGGCTCGGACTCCTACGCCCTGATGACCGAACAGCTCCTGCCGCACGGTCTGCTGGGGCTGGTCATCGTCGGCTTCTTCTCGCACACCATGGCCATGTGCTCCTCCGACGCCAACGCCATCGCGGCGGTGTTCACCCGGGACTGCGCGCCGGTGATCTGGGCGCGGGCCCGGGCCTGGAACCAGAACCAGGGGCTGCGGGTGGCCCGCATCGCCACGGTCGTCTTCCTCGGCCTGTCCATGGCGGCGGCGACGCAGGTCAACTCCCCCGCCTTCAAGGACATCATCACGGTCGTCATCAAGTGGGTGGCCGGTCTGATGGGCCCGATGGCGATCCCGATGATGCTGGGCCTGCTGCGCGCGTTCCGCCGCTCCGGCCCGACGGCGGCCCTGGTCAGCTGGTCGATGGGCCTGCTCGCGTTCTGGCTGGTGAACTACCCGATCAACTGGAACGTCGAGGGCGGTGTGCCGCTCCAGTACCAGGTGTCGATCCCGCTGGCGGTGTCGCTGGTGCTGTACGTCCTCGTCGGCTACCTCCGGCCGGAGGACACACCGGAGCGGCTGGCGATCATCGAGCGGATCAACACGGACGGGGACGGGGCCGCCGCTGCCGCCGTACCCGCGCCGGCGGGCGGTGTCGAGGACACCGTTGTGCGCACGACGGTGAAGGACTAGCGGCGGCACGGCCGCGACGACCGTACGCCCTCCGCCCGAACGGGCGGAGGGCGTACCGCTGTTCAGTCGTCCTCGTCCAGCGCGCCGGTGACCTTGCCCAGGTCGACGAACTTGAAGTCGGTGTTGTCGCGGACCTCTCCGTCCGCGTCCGTCTCGTCCGGGGTGTTGTGCCCGTCCTGCACCACGAGCAGGCCGTTCGGGTAGCGGGAGCCGAGGGGCGCGTTCAGCACGGCGGCGCCGTCGCACTCCTCGGAGCCGTCGACGGTGCCGGCCGTGATCCGGAAGCCGTTCTCGTACTCGTTGTCGTCGGAGACCTCGCGGTCGTACGCGGCGAAGGTGTCGTCGCCCTGGCTGGAGGCGAGCAGGTAGCCGTCGCCGTCACCCTCGTCGAGGATGGTCAGGCCCTCGACGTCGGCGGACAGGTGCGTGCCGCCGTAGCCGGGGTCGGCGCCCGCGACGCACTCCTCGGTCGCCTCGTCGTAGGTTGCGGGGACGCCGTACTCCCGCACCTTGTCGATCAGCTTCGGCTTGCCGCCGAGGTCGGCGGGCAGCCGCCAGATGCCGACGTCCTCCTGGCCGGCGTAGAGCACCTTGTTCGCCGGGTCCACGACCATGCCCTCGACCTGCGGGAGGTCGCCGGGGTCGGTGCAGGGGGTCCAGGACGTGCCGTTCGGGAGCGTGAAGGAGGCGGGCAGGTCGTAGGTGCGCACCTGCCGGTAGGTGACCGCTCCGCCGGGGGTCGTCTTCAGCTCCAGCAGGGCGAGCCGGGTGCGGCTGCGCCGGCTGACCACGGCGTAGGAGCGGCCGGTGGCCTTGTCCTTCCAGGTGGCGAGGCCGTAGGGGGTGGCCTGGTCGTTGACCTCGTCCTGGGTCTTGGAGAAGACCAGCGGGGCGTCGGGGGCGGTGACGTCGGTCAGCGGCCGGGCGGCGCCCGGGGTGATGCGGTAGATCCGCAGGTGGTCGCGGCCCCGGTCGGTGACGACGGCGACGTCGGCGCGGCCGGTCGGCAGCGGGAACCCGGAGATCAGGTCCACGTTGTTGAAGCGGCCCGGCTTGTCGTCGGGGGTGGGGGCGGGCGGTGCCGGGATGGACTGCACCTCCCTGCCGGCCAGGTCGTACACGCGCAGGCCGCCCTCCTTGGCGGTGGCGATCACCAGGCTGGCGTCGGGGTCGGCGGCGTTGCGCCAGATCGCCGGGTCGTCGGCGTCGGCGTTGCCGCCGGCGTCGTCGCCGTAGAGGGCCGGGGTCTCGGTGGTGGCGGTCACCTCCGCGAGCCCGGAGTCGGCGGCCCGGGCCGAGGTGGGCAGAACCGCCATGGCCGTCAGGGCCGCGGCGACCGCGGCCGTCTGTGTCCCGCGCAGGTTGCGCACAGTGCCTCCACGAAGGGGGATGAACGGACGAGACCCGGTGGAGCAGCCACGGGGAGGTGATCCCCGTGTCGGGCCGTGTGGATCCTGTGGACCGAAAGTGACGGAACGACCACAGTACGGTGACGTGCCCATGCCATGCGAGTGAGCAGTGGGAAGGAGCGGGCGGCTACGCGCCGCGCGGGTACCTGGCCAGCCAGCCCGGGGACGAGCCCGCCGGGCCGTGCAGCGCCGGGCCCTGGGTCATCTCCATGGCGAAGTCGTCGGCCAGTTCCAGGATCGTGGGACGGCCCTCCAGCTCGGCCAGCCAGGCCGGCGGCAGGGCCGTCTCGCCGTGCAGCGCGCCGAGCAACCCGCCGGTCAGGGCGCCGGTGGCGGCGGAGGGGCCGTCGTGGTTGACAGCGAGGCACAGCCCGTGGCGGACGTCGGCGGCGACCAGCGCGCAGTACACGGCGGCGGCGACGAGCCCCTCCGCGGTGCCCGCCCCGCTCAGCTCGGCGACCCGCTCGGGCCCGGGCATGCCCTGCCGCACGGCTCCCAGCGCGTACTGCAGCGCCTCCGCGACGGGCTGGTGCCCGGGGCGGGCGGCGAGCAGGGCGAAGGCGCGCTGCACCGCGCCGTCGACGCTCTCCCCGAGGGCCAGCCCGTGCACGATCACGGCGTAGGCGCCCGCCGCGAGGCAGGCCGTGGGATGGCCATGGGTCTGCGCCGCGCACTCCACCGCGAGCTGGGCGACGAGCTGGGGCTCCCACCCGACGAGCAGCCCGAACGGCGCGGACCTCGTGGCGGCCTCGGGTCCGGCCTCTCCCGGGTTCTTGGGCGCCTCCGGCGTCCCCATGGTGTCGTCGGCGAGCCCCAGGAGCAGGGCGCGGCTGGGGTCGCGGCGCGCGTACAGCCACTCCTCGCGCGCGAGCCAGCCGTCCTCCTTGCGGCGCTCGTCGGGCCCCCAGTCGCGCTGGGTGGCGGCCCAGCGCAGGTACGCCCGGTGCAGGTCGGTCGGCGGGTGCCAGGCGCCGGTGTCCCGTCTGACCTGGGCCCGGATCAGCCCGTCGACGGAGAAGAGGGTGAGCTGGGTGAGGTGCGTGACGGCGCCGCGTCTGCCGTAGGCGGGGGCCAGGTCCACCAGGCCCTCCGCCCCGTGCGCCTCCCGGATCCCGTCGATGGTCAGCCGGTCGACCGGCGTCCCCAGCGCGTCCCCGACGGCCACGCCGAGCAGCGTCCCGCGCACCCGGCTGCGGAAGTCCTGCTGCTCCGTACGGCCCCAGACGGCGCCGGCAGTCGCACCCACCTCGACCTCCCAGGGCACCGTCCATACGTACGACAGCTCGCCACTGTAATCGAACGGAACGGTGGGCTCAGGGGGGCGGGAAGGGCCGGGATCTCCCCTGGCAGCGTGTCGGCCCCCGCAGGCGGTCAGCCTGAGCCGCGTGCTCCTCACGCCGCCCTGTGCTCGCCGTCCCGGCAGTCGCGGCAGCGGCCGGGCTGTGCCGCGCGGAAGGCTCGATCACAGCCGTCGCAGGTCTGGAGAGGGTCCGGACGGACGAGGGGCGGGGAGGGGGGCGGGGCCGTGGGGAGCGGTGGGGGGAGGAGGGCGGTCAGGCGGTGGGACAGGAGGGCCGCCGGGTGCTGGATCGGCGCCGAGGGCAGGCCGGTCGTCAGGGTGCGTCGGACAGCCTCGGCGGGCACTCCCCGCTCCAGCCAGGCCGAGACCGCCGGGGCCAGGCGGTGTACGTCGCGCTCGCTGAGCAGCAGGCGGGAGTCGAGGGCGCGCAGGCCGGTGAGGACGTCACAGGCCGCCGAGCGGTCCGGCTTCGGAGCCGCTGAGCTGTCCGGACGAGCTGTGGCGGGTGCCGGGCGCGGTTCCGGGGCGGTCCAGGGCTTGTTGTACGACACCGTGCGGGTCACGACTCGGCCCGATTGAAGACGCTCCCTGGGGCGAGCGAGGTAACCGTGTGCCTCCAGTTCGCGCAGGGCCGCCGCGATACGGATCTCGCCCTCCGGGAACTTCGCCGACAGCGCCTTGATGCCGACCGGCGTTCCGGCGGGCAGCGACTGGATGTGGACCGCCAGGCCGATCGCCGTCAGCGACAGGTCCGGGTGCTGGGCGAGGTGGTTGCCGACGACCGTGAAGTGGTCGTCGTGGCGTTCCGTCACGTGCCGGACACCGGAAGTGCCGGACTGCGCGCACGAGGGCGCGCTAGGGTGCTGCTCAGTCATCGGGAAGCCTTCTCTTCCTTGGTGATCAGGCCCTCGCACTGGGATGCCAGTCCCGGCGGGGGCCGTATTCGTGTCTGGAGTTGTTGGCGCCGACGCTGCACCATCGACTGCCCGCCACGCCAGCCGAGTTGGTGATGTTCACCCCTGCGGGTGAGCCGCGGGGGCGGTGGGGGTGGGTGGGTTCTTTTCCCGGTTCTTTTGGTTCTTGGCGTCGGGACCGCCCGGGTCATGACGCACCGCGATCCGGCCGTGCGTCAGCGCCAGTTCGGCCCAGACGGTCTTGGCGCCGGCCGGTGCGTCCGCCACGCCCCAGCGGTCCGCGTACGCCTCGACGATGCGCAGGCCCCTGCCTCCTTCCGCGTCCTCCCGCACCGGGTCCGGGACACGCGGGACCCGGTCGCCCCGGGCGTCCGTGACCTCGATGCGGAGCGTGCCGTGGGTGTCCAGACCCAGCCTCACCCGGAAGTCCCTCCCCTGGACCCGTCCGTGCCGTACGGCGTTGGACGCCAGCTCCGCCACGACTTGCGCGGCGGCCTCGTAGGGCTCGCCCCAGGCGTCGAGTTGGCGTTCGGTGAGCAGCCGCGCCAGTCGCGCACCCCTTCGGGTCGCCGACAACTGAACGGCGAAGTGGCGGGTGTGCGTGGGGATCCGGGTGGGGGATTTCCGACTCATGTCACCCAGCGTGGTCGCCCGTCCCTACTCTGAACAGTGATGACCTCGGTACGGAGGGTGACTGTCCGGACGCGTGACGGGGTCGTACGGGTCGTACGTCAGGAGGGGAAGGCATGGAGGACGAGGAAGCGGCGGCCGTGCTCAGGACCGTCGGGCGGCAGATCAAGATGTGGCGCGAGGCGGCGGGACTGAAGCAGGCGGAGCTGGGGTCGGCCATCGGATACGGGGAGGAAATGGTGTCGTCCGTGGAACGGGCGCGCCGCATTCCCAAGCCGGATTTTCTCGACAAGGCGGATGAGGTACTCAACGCGGGCGGCAAGCTCGCCGCGATGAAGGAGGACGTGGAGAAGGCTCGGTATCCGAAGAAGGTGAGGGATCTGGCGAAGCTGGAGAACGAGGCCCTCGAACTCGGGGCCTACGACAACCACCAGATCCACGGGCTTCTCCAGACGCAGGAGTACGCCCAGGCGTTGTACGCCATGAGGCGACCGGCCTTCAGCGACGAC
Source organism: Streptomyces sp. NPDC037100 (assembly GCF_055606225.1). NCBI lineage: Bacteria > Bacillati > Actinomycetota > Actinomycetes > Kitasatosporales > Streptomycetaceae > Streptomyces > Streptomyces sp. NPDC037100. Next base: position 333,149 of record NZ_JBVJSX010000004.1, read on the forward strand.
GAGATCGAGCGGCACGTCGCCGCACGCATGGCGCGGAAGGCCGTGTTCGATCGCGTGCCGCGACCGCTCATCACCTTTGTCCAGGAAGAGACGACGCTGCGGAGGCCTGTCGGAGGCAGAATGGTGCTGCGTCGACAGCTCGAACACCTGTTGGAGGTAGCCGAGTTGCGGCACGTGTCGATCCAGGTCATGCCGACGGACCGGGAGGACCACGCGGGGATGGCAGGTCCGTTCCGGGTGCTGAAGCTGCACGAGGGCAAGACCCTGGGGCACTTCGAGGCCCAGCTGCACAATCGCGTGATCAGCGACCCACGGGACGCCCAGATCCTCGACATGCGCTATGGAATGATCCGGGCGCAGGCCCTCTCGCCCGAAGAGTCCCTGGCCTTCATCGGAAAAGTTCTGGGAGAAGTGACGTGACCACAGAGCTCGTCTGGTTCAAGAGCAGCTACAGCAGCAACGATGGCCCTGACTGCCTCGAAGCCGCGATATCCGACGCCTCCCACCCCGCCATCCACATCCGCGACTCCAAGAACAGGGACGGCGCCCGTCTGGGCTTCACCGACCGCGCCTGGGCCGAGTTCCTGGCCTTCACGGCAGGTCGTCGCTGAGTTCGCGGATCAGGGCCACATCGGCTTGGGCCTCCTCCGCCCGGCCCATGGACGTCAGGAGCTCCGCCCGGCGGCGCAGCGCCCAGACGTAGCCCGGGCGGAGTTCCACCGCCCGGTTCAGGTCGGCCAACGCCTCCGTATGACGGCCCAGCCGGGACAGGGACGCCCCCCGGCTCGCGTACGCGGAGGCGTATGCGGGGTCCAGGGTGAGCGCGACGTCCAGGTCGGTGACCGCCTCCTCGTCACGGCCGGCGGCCCGCAACGCGTCGCCGCGTTCGCAGCGGGCCCAGGGCCAGTCGGGGGCGAGGGCGAGCGCCCGGTCGAGATCGGCGAGTTGGCGTGTGCTGTCGCCCAGGGCGCGCCACACTCGCGCACGGCGTGCCAGGGCCCATGCGTAGTCCGGCTTGAGGTCCAGGGCCTGGTTCAGGTCGGCCAGGGCGGCGTCCGGGTCCCCGGCGCGTTCGTGCGTGGCGCCCCGGGAGGCCCAGGGGAACTCGTTGGCCGGGTCGAGGCGGATGGCCTCGGTCAGGTCGCGGATCGCCTCGCTGTCGTGCCGGGCGAGCCGGTGGTGTTCGCCGCGCAGGGCGGCGTACCAGGCGTTGCCCGGCTCCAGGGCGACGGCCCGGTCCAGGTCGGCGATCGCCGCGTCCAGGTCGCCCAGTTCTCCGCGCAGTAGTGCCCGGTTCCGGTGGGCGCGGGCCCGCGTCGGCGTGTCGAGTTCCGCGCCGCGCAGCAGGAGGCCGAGCGCGGCGGTGATGCCCTCCGCGTCGAGTGCCGTGGTGAGCCGGGAGCCCCACTCGGCCGCCGCCTCCGTGTCCGCGTCCTGGCCGGCGTCCAGCAGGACCCGTGCCCAGCGCGCGGCCACACCCGGGCCCGCGTCACAGGCGTGGACGACGTCGTGCAGCGCGCGCGGCAGCGCGTCCCGTTCCCCGGCGCACAGCAGGTGGTAGGTCTCGGCCAGCCGCAGGTCCCGCCACGCTTCCTCCCGCCACAGCTCGCCGGGCTCCCGGCCCGTCTCCGTCTCCTCGCGCCAGGTGCGGAACGTGCGGGCCAGCCGCCGGTGCCGGTCGGCCCAGCCGCGGGGCGACCGCCGCCTCTCCGCGCGCAGCATCGGAGCCCGTACGACGTCGTGGTAGCGCAGCCGCTGCCCGCCCCGGTCGGTGACGAACGGCATCCCGCGCAGCCACGCGTAGACGCTCTCCGCGTCGTCCTCGGGGCAGTCCGCCGCCGCCCGGAACACGTCCGCGTCGAGCCATCGGGGCAGCGCGCAGGCCAGTGCGGCGGCCCGCCGGACGGGATCGCGCTCCCAGCGCAGGAAGCGGTCGACGGCCGTGGCGCTCGGGTCGCCGACGTCGTCCGGGTCGGTGGGGCGGGACTCGGCGAGGGTGGAGACCAGGACGGGCAGGCCGCCCGTGAGGCGCAGGACCTCCCGGACGACCGGTTCGGCGGTCACACCCCTGCCCGCCAGCAGGCCGCGCGCCTCCGCCTCGGTGAAAGGGGCCAGGGGCACGTCCGTGACGAAGTCCCGCAGGCCGCCCCAGCGGGCCGGGTCCACGGGGCGCTGACCCGCCGTGACGACGACCACCGTCGCGGGCAGCGCGCCGTGGCGGTCGGTCGTCATCGTCTCGTGCAGCCAGGGGTCCAGATACGGGCCGGTGCGCTCGTAGGTGTCGAGGAAGAGGGCGATCCAGGGGACCGACCCGGCCGCCTCCGCGAGTTCGCGCAGGAGGACCGGTGTGAGCACCTGCTCCGGTGCGAGGACCAGCCGGGCGTCCTCGTGATCGCGCAGCCGGGACAGCATCCGCTCCCGCAACCGGTCCGCGCCCTCGGCGAGTTGGTCCGCGTCGAGCAGGCCCGCCAGCGGTCCGGCCACCGGGACCATGCCCAGGGCCACCATCCCTGCCCGGGCCGCCAGCCTCCCGCCCGCCGACGGGCCGTCCTCCTGCGCCGCCGGTACGGCGAGCGCGGCCAGTTCCGCCTCGTGCCGGCGCTCGCGGTGGGCGGCGAGGAGACGGTCCAGCTCCTTCATGCGGCGGCCCTGTGCCGCGAACTGCCGGCTGATCTCCGCCAGCACCTCCGGCAGGCTGCCGGCGCCGTCGTCGACCCGCGCGGTCAGCGCGCCCTGGTCCCGGGCGATCTGCTCCCACTCGCGCAGCAGGAAGGTCTTGCCGACGCCGGCGTTGCCGTGCACGTGGAAGCGGAAGCGGTGGCGTTCGTCGTCCGGCTCGGTGGCGAAGTTGGCCCGGAACAGGGCGCGTTCGGCGGACCTGCCGACGAAACCGGCCCGGGTCCGCCGCCGGATCAGCTCCTGCATCGACGGCCTCGCCTGCGCCATCCGCGCGTCCTCCTTCAACTCGCCCTGGAACGAAGGGCATCCGCCGTCATTCTGTCGCGTGCGCACCGGCACTTGGAGAGAATGATCGCCATGGCCACCTCCACAACCCCCCGCGGCGGTCTGTCTCTCGCCGCCACCCTGCTCACCGCGACCATCGCCCTCTACATGGCGCTCGTCGCCTTCGGAAACATCACCGACTTCGGCACCAACCAGCAGTTCGTCCGACACGTGCTGGCGATGGACACCACGTTCAAGGACGAGGACCTCATGTGGCGGGCCGTCACGAGCCAGGGGCTCCAGGACGCCGCCTACGTCGGGATCATCGTCTGGGAGACCCTCGCCGCGCTGGTCCTCATATACGGGAGCTGGCTGTGGGCCAGACGCGACGAGCAGCGCGCCCGGCAGCTGTCCACGTACGGGCTGCTGATGGTGATGCTGCTGTTCGGGGCCGGGTTCATCGCGATCGGCGGTGAGTGGTTCTCGATGTGGCAGTCGAAGAGCTGGAACGGGCTGGACGCCGCGACCCGGATCTTCCTGTTCAGCGGGGTCGTGCTGATCGTCAACCAGCTGTCGGCCCGGCGGTCGGAGACGCCCGCCTCCTGAGCGCCGACGCCGGCGGAACTCATTCGCAGTGACCGCGCCTCCGTGAGGGCTGCGCCTGGACGGTGAGGCGGCTCGACAGGGTGTACGCGCCGCCCTTCACCAGGGAGCTTCGTCTGGATCTCGGAGTCCTGGTGTGCGATCGCGCCCTTTTGTGGCCCTGTTCGCGCGTTGGGCACTGTAGATCCAGTCGAGGCCGTCACACCCCTCGGTGTCGAGATGCTGCGCTCGGCTGAGCCCGGCGCGTATCGCCACGCGTTGAGAAGCAACGTTGGCTGGTCGAACGCGGGCGATCAGCGGGAGGCCGGGCAGGTGACGGGATGCCCAGGTGACTACCGCGCCTGCGGCTTCACCGGCGAAGCCTTGGCCCCAGGCCGAGGTGGCGAAACGGTAGAAGAGGTTCAGGACCGGGGCCCCGTGCAGTTCCATGGGCTTGATCCCGCAGAATCCGAGCTGCTGAGCTGAGCCGTGGTGCCGGACAACCCAGTACCCATATCCGCGCTCCTGCCACTGGTCGTCCCAACGCCGGTAGAGGGCCTCTGCATCCTCGAACCGGGCGAGCGCGTCGGACGGGTTGTGGGCACAGGTCTCAGGATCACGGTGGACGGCGAAGATCGCGTCGACATCGGCTGCGGTCGGGCGCCTCAGCAGCAGCCGGGCGGTCTTCAGCTCCACGGCTGCCGGGCTCCGGTCACTCATGCCAGGACCGCGTCCCCGGTGCGGAAAATTCGGTTCAGGTGGTGACCCAGGATCGTGGTCGCGGACTCCGGGCTGCGCTGGCCGACGAGGACGCTGGTGCCGAGTCCCGCAGACATGGCAAGCAGGCCGGCTGCCACCAACCGTGCGTCCACACCAGGCACAAGGAGTGCTGCTTCTTGCGCCTGCCGGAGGAGTTCGGTCAGGGCGTCTTCGGCGGCGTCAGGGTTCCTGATGAAGGGCTGGGCCGCGAGCGCCGGGTCGTTCACGGCCAGAACCGCGTATGAAGTGTAGAGGTGGTGGAAGACGCGGCTCTCGTCGTCTGTCGGCAGCGCCGCCATCAGCAGCGCCTCGACCATCGCGCGCGGACCTGGACTGTCCCCGGCGGCCTGTACACGGGCGGCGACTCGCTCCCCGAATCTCTCCGCCAGAAGCTCGAGCCCGAAGAGCAGCAACTTTTCCTTGGTCTGGAAGTAGTACTGCACCAGCCGCAGCGATACGCCCGCCTCCGCTGCCACATCGCGCATCCCGACGGCATGCAGCCCGCGTCGGCCGGCGACCCGGACGAGGGCCTCGGCGATCTCGGTCCTCCGCTCTGCGTGGTCTACGCGCTTGGGCATCGGCCGGTTCTCCGCTCGTCGTTCCTGCTGGGGCTCCCATGGAGGCCTTTGATGATACAGCCGTACCACTGACGTGGTACGTTCGTATCACAAAACCGAAGTGCCGGAGGTGGCCATGCCCGAGACCGCTGCCCGAACCCAGGCCGATGTCGGCCGTTATGTGAGTGACGCCTGGAGGGAGCGCTACTTCACGGCCTGCGACGCGGTCTACGCACTCGGGGCGCCCGCGCTCTCGGAAGAGGACGTGGAGACGTCCTTCGGCACCACGCACGTATACCGCTATGGCGCCGCGAACCAGGCTGCCCGCACCCCCGTCGTCCTGGTGCACGGGGCGGGCTCCTGCTCCGCCATGTGGTACCCGAACACCCCCGCCCTCAGCGCAGACCGCCCGGTCTATGCGATCGACACCCCGGGCGATCCGGGCCGCAGCGTCCAGCGCGAACCCATCCACCAGCCCGAACGTGCGGCGCAGTGGCTGGATGAGACGCTCGCCGGGCTCGGACTCGACCGCGTCCACCTCGTCGGCTCCTCCTACGGTGGCTGGCTTGCCCTGAACCAGGCGCACCGCAGGCCCGGCCGCCTCGCCTCGGTCACTCTGCTCGACCCCGGCGGCCTGGAGAAGGTAGGGCTGCGTTTCTTCGTCTGGATCTTCGCCAGCCTCTTCGCGACCTTCGCGCCCAAGGCGCTCCGCCCGCGACTGGCGGCCTGGCTCGAACAGCCGGTCCTCGTCGTGCCGGAACTGCGCGCGATGATCCGAACGGCGGTTCGCGCCTACCGCATACGTCGCCCGGCGCCGCTTCCCCTGTCCGAGGAGGAGCTGTCCACCATCCGGACTCCGCTCTATCTGGTACTCGGCAAGCGAAGCCTCCTCGTGCACCCCCAGCGGCAGGCGGAGCGCGTGCCGCGCCTGGTCCCCGGCGCCCGAGCCGAGATCATCTCCAGCACGGGCCACGGGCCGCAGATCGACCATGCGGAGGAGATCAACCGCAGGATGCTGAACTTCATGGCCTCCGTCGACTGACCGGGCCTTCTCCTGCGTCTCACCCATGACCCCAGTTCCGGGTGACGGTCATGCAGCTCAGGTACAGCTTCCGCCTGTAGGCGGAGCAACGATCGAGAAGGCCGGATCCTCGGGCCTCAGCCCGCGGTGCGCGTCACTTGACCACGGTCACGGTCGTGCCGACCGTGCCGAACGTCCACAGGGCCGTGCCGTCCGCCTTCCGCATCCTGACTCCGCCCGTCGCGGTGCCGGAGGCGGCGGGCGGCGGTGAGGCCCCGTCGACCGCGTTGGAGAAGGCGACCGAGACGCCGGACTTCGCGGCGAAGTACAGGATGTGCTCGATCTGGACGCCGTCCGAGCCGGTCGTGGCCGGGTTGCGCGAGGACACCGTGTAGCTGCCCGGGTCGGGGCTGACCGAGCCCGGCCAGACGGTGAACGTCCGGCGGGTCGCCTCGCTCGCGTCGACCAGCCAGACCCGCTTCTCGCCGAGGGAGTAGACGATGCGGCGGCCGGTGCCGGAGCCGTCGGGCACCCGCGCGGGGACGGACGCCGTCGGGGTGGGCTGCGCCGAGGCCGTGGCCTTCGGCTTGGCCGAGGCGGCCGTGGGGTGCGTGCCCTGGTCCGCCTGCACGCCCAGGACCGTCACCGCGGCTATCGCTCCCACGGTCAGCCCGGTCACCCAGGCCCACGAAGGAAGTCGGGCAGGCACCGGCACGCATCTCCTCAGTCACGGGACCCCGCGTCGGAGCGGGGCTCCGATCATCGTACTGCGCGCCCGCCGCCCCTCGGCTCCCTCAGGCGCCCCCGGCGGTCTTGCGGACCGGGACCGGGCCCGTGCCGGCGCCGCGGGCGGTGTAGCGGGGGGTGCGCACCGGGGCCGGGTAGGAGAGGTGCACCAGCCGGGTCTGCTCCTGGCGCATGTGCATCAGCGATTCGAGGATGTAGCCCACGAGCAGCACGAGCGCCGCGATGGTCATGATCGCGGCGGCGAGGATCGCCGTGGGGACCCGGGGCACGGTGCCGGTCTCGACGAAGTCGGCGATGACGGGGATGCCGAGGATGACGGAGATCAGGGCGAGGACGCCCGCGAGCACGGTGTGGACCAGCGAGGGACGCTCGCGCCGGGCCAGGTCGAGGATGACCCGCAGGATGCGCCAGCCGTCCCGGTAGGTGCGCAGCTTGCTCTCGCCGCCCGCGGGCCGGACCCGGTAGTCGGTGAGGACCTCCGCGGTGGGCAGCCGCAGGTGCAGCGCGTGGATCGTCATCTCGGTCTCGGTCTCGAACTCCCGGGCCAGCGCCGGGAAGGACTTCACGAAGCGCCGCGAGAAGACCCGGTAGCCGCTGAGCATGTCGGTCACGTCGTTGCCGAACAGCGACCGCACGGCCCCGGTGAGCAGCTTGTTGCCGACCGCGTGACCGGCCCGGTAGGCCCCGTCGACCGTCACCCGGCGGGCGCCGACGACCTGGTCGTACGGTCCCTCGAAGAGCAGGTCCACCAGGTCGCGGGCGCGGGAGGCGTCGTAGGTGTCGTCGCCGTCGATGATGAGCAGCGCGTCGGCGTCGACGTCGGCGAAGGCGCGGCGGATGACGTTGCCCTTGCCCTTGCGGGTCTCCTCCCGGACGATCGCGCCGGCGGCCCGGGCGACCTCCACGGTCCGGTCGGTGGAGGCGTTGTCGTACACGTAGACGACGGCCTCGGGCAGGGCCGCGCGCAGGTCGCGGACCACCTTGCCGACGGCTGCCTCCTCGTTGTGGCACGGCACGACACACGCGATCGTCGGTTCCACGACCACTCCTCACTCGACCGGTTGGTCACACAGTCAGCACCTCATACATCAGCACCTCATACAGTCGGACATAGTGCGATATGAGCGCGCCTGACCGGATGGCACACGCCGGGTGGTTACGCTCACCGTGTGCCGGTCCTCGACTCTGTGACGCTGCGTGCGCGTGACGCCATCAAGGGCATCTGGCGCGAGGCCGCGAAGTTCGGCGTCGTCGGGATCCTGGCCTTCGTCGTCGACAACGGCGGCTACAACCTGCTCGTCTTCGGTCTGCCCGGCGGCGCCGAGGGCGGGGTGATGCGAACCGCCCCCGTGCAGGCCTCCGTCGTCGCGACGACCGCCGCCGCGCTGTTCAGCTGGGTCGGGAACCGCCACTGGACCTACCGCGGCCGGCACCGCGCGAAGGTGACCCACGAGCTGGCGCTGTTCCTCGTCGCGAACGGGGTCGGGCTCGCCATCACCGCGGGCACGGTCTTCGCCTCCCGGCAGCTGCTCGGACTCGACTCGGCGCTCAGCGACAACACCGCCCGCATCCTCGGCTGGATCCTCGCGACCCTGTTCCGCTTCTACGCGTACCGGCGCTACGTCTTCGTCGCACCCTGACCGGCCTGCGCCCACCGACCCGTTAGCATCCGGCATATGGGACAAACGGGATGGATGCGGCGGGGGCAGCGGCACTGGGCCTGGGGGCTGGCCGCCGTCGCCGCGGTCTGCTGCCTGTCCACGATCCTCGTCTTCGCGCCCGGCTACCTGAGTCCCGACAGCCTCGACCAGCTCCGCCAGGCCGAGGGCGAGAAGCCCCTGACCGACTGGCACCCGCCCGTGCTGAGCCTGGTGTGGCGGGCGCTCATCGCGGTCACCGGCTCGATCGCGTCCCTGCTGGTCCTGCAGTGCCTCGTCTTCTGGACGGCGCTGTGGGTACTGGCCAGGTGCGTGTGGCGGCTCACCGCGAGCCGGGGCGGTTCGCTCGCCGTGCTCGGCCTCGGACTGACTCCGTTCGTACTGACGTTCACCGGTGTGGTGTGGAAGGACGTGCACGCGGCGTTCGCGCTGCTCGCCGCCTGCGCGGTCGCCCTCACCGGCCTGCTGCTGCGCGACCGCGACCCCCGCCCCGCCGTGCGCTGGGGCCTGCTCTGGCTGGGCGTGCTGTTCCTCGCCTACGCCATGCTCGTGCGCAAGAACGCCTTCCTCGCCGCGATCCCCCTCTTCGTCATGCTGGTCCTCGCGCTGTGGGGTGCCCCCGGACGCCGTACGTGGGTGACGTGCACGGCGGCTCTCGCGGCCGGGCTCGTCGTGCCCGCCGCCGCCATCTCCCTGTTCGCCTCGCCGCTGCAGACCAAGCAGGGCGCGCAGATCATGCTCGACGACCTCGTCCATGTGCTGACCGCGGACGAGCTGCGCTCGGCGGACGTGTCACCCGCCCTGCGGGACCGGCTCGTGGCCTCCGCGCGGGAGTGCGAGCGCGTCGGCGCCCTCTCCGACGCCTACTGGGCCTGCTACCGGCGCCCGGCGGACGGGCTGCGCGGGGACTCGGGCGAGATCACTTCCCTGTGGCTGCGGGAGATGAGCGGGCACGTGCCGCGGTATCTCCAGTACCGCCTGCTGCTCTTCACGACCCTGCTGTTCGAGACCGACTACGCGTACAAGGCCGGGATCACCCGCAACGACCTGGGCGTCGAGGTGGCGCACCCCCGCCTGGAGGACATGCTCGGCAGCTACGTCAAGGGCGCGGCCCGGGACCTGCCGTGGCTGTTCCGCGGCTGGTTCTGGCTCGCCGTCGCGCTGGTGCTCACCCTTCGCCCCGGCACGGGCGCGTTCGCGATGCCCGTCCGGGCGCTGGGCATCAGCTCGGCGGCCTACATCCTCGGCTATCTGCCGATCATGCCCGCGACGGACTACCGCTACGTCTACTGGCCGGCGATCGCCTGCTCCCTCGGTCTCGTCCTGCTCCGGGCGGGCCGGGGCACGCCCGCCCCGCCGCCGGGGAAGCCCGGCGTCGCCGCCGGCCGCGCCGTGACGGCGCACCGGCCGGCGGACGCCGGAGAGGAGTCACCGGCCCGCTGATGCCTCCGCCTCAGTCGAGGACCGGCAGCAGCTCGGGCAGATGCCCGTCCGACGCCTCCGCCGCCCTCTGCCGCTCCTCGGGGACGTCCCCGTAGAGGGTGGTGCGGGCCTTGGCGGGACGCCCGGCCGCCTCCGCCACCGCGATGAGGTCCTTCACCGACTTGTACGACCCGTACGACGAGCCCGCCATGCGGGAGATGGTCTCCTCCATGAGCGTCCCGCCGACGTCGTTCGCGCCCGAGCGGAGCATCTCGGCCGCCCCTTCCGTGCCCAGCTTCACCCAGCTGGTCTGGATGTTGGGGATGTACGGGTGCAGCAGCAGCCGGGCCATGGCCGTGACCGCGCGGTTGTCCCGCATGGTCGGGCCCGGGCGGGCGATCCCCGCGAGGTAGACCGGGGCGTTGGTGTGCACGAACGGCAGCGTCACGAACTCGGTGAAGCCGCCCGTGCGCTGCTGGATGCCCGCGAGGGTGCGCAGGTGCCCGAGCCAGTGCCGGGGCTGGTCGACATGGCCGTACATCATCGTCGAGGACGAGCGGATGCCCAGCTCGTGGGCGGTGCTGACGACCTCGATCCAGTCGGCGGCGGGCAGCTTGCCCTTGGTGAGGATCCAGCGGACCTCGTCGTCGAGGATCTCGGCGGCCGTGCCCGGGATGGTGTCCAGGCCCGCCTCCTTGGCGGCGGTCAGCCACTCGCGGATCGACATGCCGGTGCGGGTCGCGCCGTTGACGACCTCCATCGGCGAGAAGGCGTGCACGTGCATGCCCGGGACGCGTTCCTTCACGGCCCGCGCGATGTCGAAGTAGGCCGTACCGGGCAGGTCCGGGTGGATGCCGCCCTGCATGCAGACCTCCACCGCGCCCACGTCCCACGCCTGCTGCGCCCGGTCGGCGACCTGGTCCAGGGAGAGGGTGTAGGCGTCGGCGTCCGTGCGGCGCTGGGCGAAGGCGCAGAAGCGGCAGCCGGTGTAGCAGACGTTGGTGAAGTTGATGTTGCGGGTGACGATGTAGGTGACGTCGTCGCCCACGGCCGACTTGCGCACGTCGTCGGCGACCCGGGCGAGGGCGTCCAGCGCCGGGCCGTCCGCGTGCAGCAGGGCCAGCGCCTCGTCGTCGGTGAGCCGCGTGGGGTCGTCGGCCGCCGTGCGCAGGGCCTCGCGCACGTCGGTGTCGATGCGCTCGGGTGCCATGCCCGGGGCGGCGGCCTCGCGCAGGGCGCCCCAGTCGCCGTACACCTCGTCGAAGTCGTCCCGGCGGTCCGAGGTACGGCCCTCGGTGTCGATGGAGCTGTGCAGGTCGGTGCGGCCGGACGCCGTGAAGACCTCCTCCGGCTCCTGCCACGGCAGGCCCTGCGGCAGGGCGTCGGGGCGGGCCAGGCCGGTCTCCGGGTCGGCCAGCGCGGCCACGTGCGGGCGCAGCCGCGGGTCCAGCCAGGGCTCGCCGCGCTTCACGAACTCCGGGTACACGCACAGGCGTTCGCGCAGCTCGAACCCGGCGGCCCTGGACTTCTCGGCGAGCTGCTCGATCTGCGGCCAGGGGCGCTCGGGGTTGACGTGGTCGATGGTGAGCGGGGAGACCCCGCCCCAGTCGTCGACGCCGGCGCCGATCAGCCGCTCGTACTCGTCGTCGACGAGGTTGGGCGGGGCCTGGATGTTGCCGCTCGGGCCCATGAGGAGGCGGGCGACGGCCACCGTGGCGACCAGTTCGTCCAGTTCCGCGTCGGGCATGCCGCGCATCGCGGTGTCCGGCTTGGCGCGGAAGTTCTGGATGATCAGTTCCTGGACGCCGTGGTAGGCGCGGGAGACCTTCCGCAGCGCGAACAGCGACTCGGCACGCTCCTCGTAGGTCTCGCCGATGCCTATGAGGACCCCGGAGGTGAAGGGGACGGAGGACCGTCCGGCGTCCTCCAGGACCCGCAGGCGGACGGCGGGTTCCTTGTCGGGGGAGCCGTGGTGGGGGCCGCCAGGCTCCGACCAGAGGCGGGTCGCGGTGGTCTCCAGCATCATGCCCATGCTGGGCGCGACCGGCTTCAGACGCTGGAAGTCGGTCCAGCTCATCACGCCCGGGTTCAGGTGCGGGAGCAGGCCCGTCTCCTCCAGGATGCGGATGGAGATCGCGCGGACGTAGGCGAGGGTGTCGTCGTAGCCGTGCGCGTCGAGCCACTCGCGCGCCTCGGGCCAGCGGTCCTCCGGCTTGTCGCCGAGGGTGATGAGGGCTTCCTTGCAGCCGAGGGCGGCGCCCTTGCGGGCGATGTCCAGCACCTCGTCGGGGGACATGAACATCCCGTGGCCCTCGCGGCGCAGCTTGCCCGGGACGGTGACGAACGTGCAGTAGTGGCACTTGTCCCGGCACAGCCGCGTCAGCGGGATGAAGACGCTCTTCGAGTACGTGATGACGCCCGGCCGCCCGGCCGCCGCCAGGCCCGCGTCCCGCACCCGGGCGGCGGAGGCCGACAGGTCCTCGAGCCGCTCACCCCTGGCCTGGAGCAGCACCGCCGCCTCGGCGACATCGAGCGAGACACCGTCCCTGGCCCGTTTCAGGGCACGACGCATGGAGTTGTCGGTCGGGCCGGTTCCGGAGGTCGCAGGAGTCGTCATCCTTCGAGCATACGAGTGCGCTGATCAGGCTCGGGAGAGCCCCGTCAGTGAAAGGCCAGCCACCCGATGCCCAGGGCCGAGGTGAGGCCCGCGGCGGCGACGGCGGCAGGTCTGTTGCGGTGCAGGGCGAACCAGACCAGCGCGGACGTCACCAGTACGGCCGTCGTACCGATCGCGGCACGCAGCAGCCCCTGGCTGTAGCCGTACTCCGTGAAGTGCCGCAGGAGCCAGGAAAACCAGGCAAGCCTCATGACGCTCTCTCCCCGTGAAGTCAGTGAGCCGGGCCCCTCACACCGTCCGGCGCGGTGGTCGGCCGCGCACCGGTGCCCTCCCGCCCGGTTGTTGACCCGCAGTTTAGTAGGGATCGCCAACCACCCTGCCGGGCAGGGGAGTTGTCAGAGGTACCCGGCGAGGCCGTCCAGGGTCTTGAGCACCTCCGCCTCACCCGCCGGGGGCAGCTGCACCACGACCTCCTCGATGCCCAGGCCGGCGTAGTGGGCGAGCTTGCCCGGGGTGGGGTGGACGGCGTAGGGGACGACCTGGAGGGCCTCGGGGTCGCGGCCGGCGTCGGCCCAGGCGGTGCGCAGGACCGGCAGCGTCTCGCCGAGACCCCGGCCGCCGATCGGCAGCCAGCCGTCGGCGTACTCGCTGATGTGGGCGAACAGCTTGGGGCCGGCGGCCCCGCCGACGAGCGTGCGCGGACCCACGACCGGACCGCGCGGCTTCCGCACGGGCTTGGGATGGGCATGGCTGGCCCGGACGCTGCCGAACTCCCCCTCGTACGCGACCGGTTCCTTCGACCACAGGGCCCGCATCAGCGCCATCCGGTCCCGGACCAGCTCACGCCGGGTGCTCCAGCGCACGCCGTGGTCGGCGGCCTCCTCGACGTTCCAGCCGAAGCCGAGCCCGAGGGTGAACCGGCCACCGGAGAGGTGGTCGAGGGTCGCGACCCGCTTGGCCAGGGCGATCGGGTCGTGCTGGGCGACGAGCGTGATGCCCGTGCCGAGCCCGAGCCGCCCGGTGACGGCGGCGGCCTGGCCGAGGGCCACGAACGGGTCCAGGGTGCGGCCGTACTCGGGGGGCAGCTCGCCGCCCGCCGGGTACGGGGTGGTCCGCTCGACGGGGATGTGGGTGTGCTCGGGCAGATACAGCCCGGCGAAACCGCGCTCCTCCAGTTCCCGGGCGAGCCGGGTGGGGGTGATCGTCTCGTCGGTGAGGAAGATCGTCACGGCGATGCGCATGACGTATCTGTACCGGAGGGCGGCCCGACTGTCGATACCGACCGGTCGGACTTTCAGGTGAAGGCCGCGAGGGCCGCGTAGCCGGCACCGGCCTCGGCACCGGCCCACAGGACGGCCCGGCCTCGACACCGGCCCACAGGAGGGCGGCGGCCGCGCTGCAGGGGGCGATGCGGTGGTAGGGCAGACGGGTGGCACCCGCCAGGCTCGGGGCGAGGGTGCGGACCATCCCCCGAGGGTTATCACCCTGACGACCTTCGACCTCGACGAGTACGTTCTACGGCGCCCTCGCGGCCGGGGCCGACGGGTTCCTGCTGAAGCACACGGGCCCCACCCTCTGACCCACGCGGCCTGTTCCCCTGCTGCCCGCCGTCCAATTCCCCTCTCTTGCACGCCTGTTCACCGCTGACTACAAGGGTGCACAACGCACCACCCCGCACCACCCGTGCCACGTCGCCGACGACACCTGGGGAGCAGCAGCATGTGCGAGGACAGCCACGGCGGGTTCGGCCGGCGCGCTCTGTTCATGACGGGAGCGGCGGCCGCGCTTACCTTGGGAAGCGTGAGCTTCGCCGCAGCGGCCGACGGGGACCGGGAGAGCAGGACCGTGCGCGGCACGCTGCCGCCCGGCTCCCCGGACTTCGTCTACGTACCCGTCGAGGTCCCGGCCGGTGTCCGGGAGCTGAAGGTCGCCTACACCTACGACCGGCCGTCCGTCCCGGCCGGCACCATGGGCAACGCCCTCGACATCGGCGTCTTCGACGAGCGCGGCACCGAGCTCGGCGGCCGGGGCTTCCGGGGCTGGTCGGGCGGGGCGCGCACCGAGTTCTTCATCCGCGCGGACGAAGCGACGCCCGGCTACCTCCCGGGCCCGGTGCGCGAGGGCACCTGGCACATCGCGCTCGGCCCGTACACGGTCGCGCCGCAGGGCCTGTCGTACGAGCTCACGATCACGCTGACGTACGGGGAGCCGGGCGAGGCGACCGAGCCGGTGTATCCGCCGGAGCGGGCGAAGGGGCGGGGCCGGGCCTGGTACCGGGGCGACTGCCATCTGCACTCCTGGCACTCCGACGGCCGCCGCACCCCCGCCGAGATCGGGGAACTGGCCCGGGCGGCCGGCCTGGACTTCATCAACTCCTCCGAGCACAACACACACTCCGCGCACGCCCACTGGGCCGACGTGGCCGGGGACGACCTGCTGGTCATGCTGGGCGAGGAGATCACCACCCGCAACGGGCACGTCGTCGCACTCGGCACCGACCCGGGCACCTTCGTCGACTGGCGCTACCGGGCCCGCGACAACCGTTTCGGCCGGTTCGCCCGGCAGATCCGCCGCGCCGGCGGCCTGGTCGTCCCGGCCCACCCGCACGCCACCTGCGTCGGCTGCAACTGGAAGTTCGGCTTCGCCGAGGCGGACGCCGTGGAGGTGTGGAACGGCCCCTACACGCCCGACGACGAGGTGGCACTCGCCGACTGGGACAGCATGCTCGTGGCGTCCGTGCGGGACGGGCGCGGCTGGCTCCCCGCGATGGGCAGCAGCGACGCCCACCGCTCCCCGGACACGGTGGGCAGCCCCCAGACGGTCGTCCTGGCCGACGACCTGACCCGGGAGGCGATCCAGGAGGGCATCCGGGCGGGACGGTCCTACATCGCCGAGTCCGCGCGCGTCGCACTGTCCTTCCGGGTGTCCGGCGGACGCGGCGAGCACGCGGGCATCGGCGAGCGGCTCGCCGTGGGCCGCGACACCCCCGTCACCGTCCGCCTGGAGGTCACCGGCGCCCCGCGCTGCACGGTCCGCCTGGTCACCGACCAGGGCGTCCTCCACACCAGCGCCCCGCTGCCGGTCTCCGGCTCGGGCATCGTCGAGTGGCGCACGACACCGTCGTACGCGGCGTACGTACGGGCGGAACTGCGGCACGAGGCGGCGGCGGGGCCGCTCCCCGGCCCGCTGGCGGCGTTCACCAACCCGGTCTTCCTGGGGCGCGATTAGGCGGTGTCAGTCCGCCAGGTCGGCGACGACCGCCGCGTGGTCGGAGGGCCACACCCCGTCGACCGGGCCGTCGCAGGCCCGCCGTACGTCCTGTACGCGGCCGAGTCCGTCGGGGCCGGGCGGGCCCACGTGGATGTAGTCGATGCGCGCGCCGGGCTCCCAGGTGCGTGCCACGTAGGGATTGGCCGGTTCCCAGGTCACGGAGGGGGCGGCCGGGTCGGCGTACTCCCAGGCGTCCAGGAGGACCTGGCCGGGCACGGCCGGGGCGGTCTTGCAGCCGCCGAGGAGGCGGACCTCGTCGGAATCGGGCCAGGCGTTGAGGTCGCCGGTGACGACGGGCGGGAAGGGGGTGTCGCCGCG
Source organism: Streptomyces sp. NPDC037100 (assembly GCF_055606225.1). Taxonomy (NCBI): domain Bacteria; kingdom Bacillati; phylum Actinomycetota; class Actinomycetes; order Kitasatosporales; family Streptomycetaceae; genus Streptomyces; species Streptomyces sp. NPDC037100. Next base: position 349,043 of record NZ_JBVJSX010000004.1, read on the forward strand.
GTGCCGGGCGACGAAGGCAGCGAGTGCCGCGGCCTGGCCGCAGCGGACCGCCGAAGCGGCCGGTGCGGAGGTGAAGTGGGCGGTGAAGAAGGGGACTTCGTGACCGGGGGCGGCCAGGCGGGCGTAGAGGGCCAGGCGGCCGTCGTCCGTGTCGGCCGGGGCGGGCAGCGGCAGCACGTCCTGGTCGAGGACCGGCCAGCGGCTCAGCACGGCGTTGCCTATACCGACCGTCGGGTCCCCGATCCGCCGCTGCCAGCGTTCGGGGGCGGGCGAGGCGCCCCAGGCGCAGTGCAGGCCCAGCTCACCGGCGAGCCACTCGGCGAGGTTCTCGCCGTCGGCCGCCCACACCTCCTGCAGTCCGACGACGTCGGGCCGCAACTCCCGCAGGGCCGTGAGGATCGCCTTCTGCCGCGTCTGCCACGGCCCGAAGCGCCACCACAGGTTCCAGGTCACGACCCGCATCCGCAGCCACCCGCTCTCCTCGTTGCCGCGTGGGGGATCATTGAAGCAGGATCCCTTGCAGAAACCGTGAGCGCTTCGTGCGAAGGAGACCCGCAGACGATGTCCCGCCGCACCGACCTGAGGTTCCGCGCGACCACAGCCTTCCAGCGCCGACTCAACCCGCTCCTGCGCCGCCTTCCCCTCCAGACGGTCCTGGAGACGACGGGCCGCGTCTCGGGGCTGCCCCGCCGGACGCCGGTGGGCGGGCGGCGCGTCGGCGGCTCCTTCTGGCTGGTGTCGGAGTTCGGCGAACGGTCGCAGTACGTACGCAACATCAAGGCCGATCCGCGGGTGCGGGTGCGGATCCGCGGGCGCTGGCACGAGGGCACCGCGCATCTGATGCCGCAGGACGACCCGGTGGCGCGGCTGCGGAGGCTGCCCCGGGTCAACAGCCTGGGGGTGCGGGCCCTCGGGACGAACCTGCTGACCGTACGGGTGGACCTGGACGCCTGAGGGGTCCTTTCACAGTGAGCGCGCGACCCGGACGGGGCATGGTGAAAGGACGGCTGAGGGGCGTCAGCCCGGCCACACGATGGCCTGTACCTCGCTGTAGGCGTGCAACGCGTACGAGCCGACGTCCCGGCCGACGCCGCTCTGCTTGAACCCGCCGAAGGGCGCCTCCATGTTGCGGCCGACGGTGTTCACGCCCACCCCGCCGGCCCGCAGCCGCCGCGCCACCCGGAAGGCCCGGGCCACGTCGCCCGACCAGACATAGTCGATGAGCCCGTAGTCGGTGTCGTTGGCGAGCGCGATGCCCTCCTCCTCGTCGTCGAAGGGGACGACGGCCACCACCGGCCCGAAGATCTCCTCGCGGACCACGCGCATGTCGTTGGTGCAGTCCGCCAGGAGGGTCGGCGCGACGTAGAAGCCGGTCGGCAGGTCCGGGCGCTCGCCGCCCGCCACCACCACCGCGCCCTCCTTGCGGCCCAGTTCGACGTACGACTCCACGCGGTCCCGGTGCGCCGCCGAGATCACCGGCCCGACCACGGTGTCCGGCTCCCGCGGATCCCCGACCTTCAACCGGCCTGCGTAAGCGGCCAGTTGCTCCACCAGCCGGTCGTGGATCCCGCGTTGCGCCAGCACCCGCGTCGGTGCCGTGCAGATCTGCCCGCTGTAGAAGGAGAAGGTGGTGCCGATCCCGGCGACGGCCGAGGCCAGGTCGGCGTCGTCGAAGACGACCGCCGCGCCCTTCCCGCCCAGCTCCATCAACTGCCGTTTCATGCCCCGCCCGCACACCTCGGCGATGCGCCGTCCGACGGCCGTGGAGCCGGTGAAGCTGACCATGTCGACGTCCGGCGAGTCCACGGCCGCCTCGCCCACCTCGGTGCGCGAGCCGCTGACGACGTTCACCACACCCGGCGGGACGCCCGCCTCCTCCAGCGCCTCGGCCATCCGGTAGACCGCCAGCGGATCCTGCGGGGCGGGCTTCACCACGACCGTGTTGCCCATGGCCAGGGCGGGGGCGACCTTCCCGGCCGGGTTGGCCCAGGGGTTGTTGTACGAGGTGATGCAGGTGACGACCCCGACGGGCTGCCGGACGGCCAGAGCGCCCATCACGCCGGCCTTCCCCATCGGCCCGGCCTCGTTGATCTGCGGCGGGATCGGCCACTCGGCGGGCTCCACGCGCGCGTAGCGCCGGAAGCGGGCGGCGGCGACCCCGACCTGCAGGGCGCGTGCGGTGCCGAGGGTCGCTCCGGTCTCGGCCCGGGCCAGCTCCGCGTACTCCTTCAGCCGGCCGGCGATGATCCCCGCCGCCCGTCCGAGGATGGCCGCCCGCTCCTCGGGTGGGGTGCGCGACCACGGCCCGAAGGCCTCGCGGGCCGCGGCGCAGGCCGCGAGCACCTGATCCCGCGAGGCCTCCGGCGCCCACCCGACGGTCTCCTCGCTCGCCGGGTCGGTCACCTCGTAGTGGCCGCCGTCCGGCTCCACCCGGGAGCCGCCGACGAACAGCGACTGGCGTGCCGTCACCTCGTGCTCACCGTCTCGGTGTCCCGCCCGGAGCGGAGCACCCGGCCCGGTACGGCCCCGGTCACCACGTCGTCCCGGATCGCCTCGACGCCGTTGACCCACACGGCCCGCACACCCAGTGCCCGGGAGTCCAGCCGCGGGCTGTCACCCGGCAGGTCGTGCACCAGGGTGGCCGGGCCCGCGTCGATCCGCTCCGGGTCGAGCAGGACCAGGTCCGCATGCCAGCCCTCCCGCACCTGCCCCCGCTCCCGCAGCCCGAAGAGCCGGGCCGGGTCGTCGGTCAGCATCTTCACGGCCTGCTCCAGACCGACCAGCTTCCGGCCCCGCAGACAGTCCCCGATGAACCGGGTCGTGTACGGCGCCCCGCACATCCGGTCCAGATGGGCGCCCGCGTCGGACCCGCCGAGCAGCACGTCCTCGTGCTGCCAGGTCTCGGCCCGCAGCGCCCATGACGCCGGGTCGTTGTCGGTCGGCATGGGCCACAGCACCGTGCGCAGTCCGTCGTTGGCGCAGATCTCCACCAGGCACGCGAAGGGATCCTGCCCGCGTTCCTCGGCGATGTCGTTCACCACGCGCCCGGTCAGTCCGGCGTTCGCCTCGCTGTAGGTGTCGCCGATGACGTACCGCCCGAAGTTCGACAGCCGCCGGAAGACCCCCGCCTCCTTGGACCGGGCCCGCCGCAGCAGCTCGGCCCGCACGTCCGGATCCCGCAGCCGCTCGATCCGCTCCGGCACGGGCAGGGCGAGCACCGGCCCCCATCCGGGTATCAGGTTGAGCGCGCAGAAGGTCCCCAGCGACATGTTCATCGGCGTGAGGATCGGCATGGTCAGCGCCACGACCCTGCCGCCGGCCTTCCGCGCCTGCTCGCTCGCGAGCAGCTGCCGGGGCACGCGTTCGGGAACGGCCGCGTCGATCGTCAGCACGTTCCAGTTCAGCGGCCGGCCCGCCACCGCGCTCATCTCCACGAACAGATCGATCTCCGCGTCGCTGAACTGGTCAAGACAGCCCGCGACGATCGCCTCGATCTGCGTGCCCTCGCACTCCCCGACGGCCCGCGACAGCGCCAGGAGCTCGGCCGGCTGGGCGTGCCGCGAGGCGACGGGCTGTCCGTCCCCGTCGGAGTGACTGCTCGACTGGGTCGTGGACAGGCCCCAGGCCCCGGCGTCCATGGCCTCCCGCAGCAGCCGCACCATCGCGGCGAGCTGCTCCTGACTCGGCTGTCCGCCCACGGCCTCCGGCCCCATCACGTACCGTCGCAGCGCACAATGCCCCACCATGAAACCGGCGTTGACCGCGATCCGCCCCTCCAGGGCGTCCAGATACTCCCCGAAGGAATGCCAGCTCCAGGGCGCCCCCTCCTCCAGCGCCACCAGCGCCATGCCCTCGACCCTGGACATCATCCGCCGCGTGTAGTCGGCGTCCTCGGGCCGGTCGGGATGCAGCGGCGCGAGCGTGAAACCGCAGTTCCCCCCGGCGACGGTGGTGACCCCGTGGTTGAGCGAGGGCGTGGCGTACGGGTCCCAGAAGAGCTGCGCGTCGTAGTGGGTGTGGGGGTCGACGAAGCCGGGGGTGAGGACGAGACCGGTGGCGTCCTCGGTGGTGCGGGCTTCCTCGGTGACGGTGCCGATGACGGCGATCCGACCGCCGCGGATACCGACGTCGGCAGTGCGGGCCGGGGCGCCCGTGCCGTCCACGACGGTGGCGCCCTTGATGACGTGATCGAGCATGGGTGTTCAACTCCCTCGGGTCGATTGCCTGAGGGGCGCGGGAAACTGCGCGATCAGCCACACACCACCCGCACCCGCCGACGAACGCTCAACCACCCCGCCGGAACCGCGAAGTCCGATGAACAGGATCCGTATCGATCTTGGGAATCACGTACTCCCCGACCAGCCGGAGCGTCTGCAGCGTCTCCTCCTTCGGCACCCCCACCGGCAGCCCGAAGCTCAGCTGATCGGCCCCGGCCTGTTCCCACCGCTCGCACTGCCGCAGCACCTCGTCCGGATCCCCGCAGATCAGCAGCTCCTCCTCGATCAGGACCTCGACGAGCTCCTCGGTGTACTCCGGCAGCGTCTCCGGCCACACCGGGAACCCCTCGGGCCGCGGGAACGTGTCGTGGTACCGGAACACCAGCGAGGGCAGATAGTGCAGCCCTCCGCTCGCCGCGATCCGCACGGCCTCCGCGTGGGTCGGCGCGCAGATCGCCGTGGTCGTCACCATCACGTTGTCGTTCACGAAGTCCCCGACGGGCTCGGCGTCCACGATCGCCGTCTTGTACTGCTCCAGCACCCACTCCATGTCGGAGACCTTCTGCACGCTGAAGCCGAGTACGCCGAGCCCCTTCTTCGCGGCCATGGCGTACGACGGCGGCGACCCGGCCGCGTACCACATCGCCGGGTGCGACCCGCCGTACGGCTTCGGCAGGATCTTGCGCGGCGGCAGCGACCAGTGCTTGCCCTGGAAGCCCTGGTACTCGTCCTGGAGCCACATCTTGGGGAACTCGGCGATGGTCTCCTCCCAGAGCTCCTTGGTGTGGTTCATGTCGGTCACCCCCGGCATGAACCCGAGGATCTCGTGCGACCCGGCACCCCGGCCGCTGCCGAACTCGAAGCGGTTGCCGCTGAGGTGGTCGAGCATGGCGACCTTCTCGGCGACCTTCACCGGGTGGTTGACCGGGGCGAGCGGGTTGAAGATCCCCGAACCCAGGTGGATCCGCTCGGTCGCGTGCGCCAGGTATCCGAGGAAGACGTCGTTGGCGGAGAGGTGCGAGTACTCGTCCAGGAAGTGATGTTCGGAGGCCCAGGCGTACTTGAAGCCGGACTTGTCCGCCTGGATGACGTACTCGGTCTCCTCCATCAGCGCCTTGTGCTCGGCGAGCGGGTCGGTCTCGGCCCGTTTGCCGACGTATCCCTGAACGAAGATGCCGAATTCCAAGGAGGTTCACCGCCCCACGGTCAGTTCTGACGCTACGTCAGATTTATGGCTCCGACTGTTCCACCGGCCTCCGGGAGCGTCAATACCTGATGGAGTGTCAGGTGACGCTGACCCCGGCCAGCCACCCGCCGTCGATCACGAACGGCTGTCCCGTGATGTACGAGGAGTCCTCCGAGGTCAGGAACAGCGCGAGCCTCGCCACCTCCTCGGGCCGCCCGACCCTGCCCAGCGGCACGAGCTTGCGGTACAGCCGGTCGAGCCCCTTCGCCGCCCTCTCCGGATCGGCGTCCGGGTCGAGCCGGGCCGGGTTGGCCATCGCGGTGTCGATCGCCCCCGGGCAGACGGCGTTGACCCGTATCCCCCGCCCCGCCAGCTCCAGGGCGGCGACCCGGGTCAGACCCACCACGGCGTGCTTGGTCGCCGCGTAGGAGCCCACCGCGGCCATCCCGGTCAGGCCCGTGCAGGAGGCGGTGTTGACGATGGTGCCCCCGTCGGCCATCTCCGGGGCGACCGCCTTGATGCCGAGGAGACAGCCCACCTGGTTGACCTGCACGACCTGCATGAACTCGTCGAGGGGTGTGTCGAGGAGGGAGTTGAAGCGCAGGATCCCGGCGTTGTTGACGAGCCCGTCGACATGGCCGTACGCGTCCTTGGCGACGGTGACGGCGGCCTGCCAGTCGTCCTCCCGGCTCACGTCCAGATGGACGTACCGCGCGCCGATCTCCTTCGCGAGAGCCTCGCCCTGATCGTCGAGGACGTCCGCGACGACCACCCGTGCACCCTCGGCCGCGAACAGCCGCGCCTCCTGTTCGCCCTGGCCGCGTGCGGCGCCGGTGACGATCACGACTCGTCCGTCGAGCTTGCCCATGGGGTCTCCTCACAGCTCGGGGGCGACCTCGGCGCCGAACGCCGCGATCTGGTCGGTGAGTTCGTCGCGGCTCCGGCTGCGGAACCGCACCTGGATCTGATGCACGCCCATCGCCCGGTACGCCCGCAGCGACTCGGCGAGCTGCTGCGGCCCACCGGTGACGGTCCGGCGCCCCACCTCCCACCGGGGCGTGCCCACGTACAGCGGCTCGGTGATGGCGCCCACGGTGAACGGGCCCTGCGCGCCCGCCTGCTCGCGCAGCTCCCTGATACGGCCGATCCGCGCGGGCAGCAGGTCCCGCGGATCCCCCTGCGGGAGCCAGCCGTCACCCTTGAGCGCGGCCCGGCGCACGGCGGCGGGCGAGGAGCCCCCGACCCACAGGGGAACCGGGTCCTGCGCCGGACGGGGCCGCTGCCCGAGCCCCTCGAAGTCGTACAGCTTGCCGTGGTGCTCGGGGAACTCGTCGGGGCCGAGGGCGGCGCGCAGGGCGTCGATCGACTCGTCCAGCACGGCCCCGCGCCGGCGGAAGTCGACGCCCAGGGCCTCGAACTCCTCCTGGACGTGCCCGGCGCCGACCCCGAGGATCAGGCGACCGCTCGAAAGATGATCGAGGGTGGCGTACTGCTTGGCGGTGAGCAGGGGGTGCCGCAGCGCGACGACCGCGACATGGCTGAGCAGCCGGACGCGTTCGGTGGCGGCGGCCAGGAAGGCGAGGGTGGCGACGGGGTCGTACCAGACGGTGCTCATCGCGGCGGCGAGCCGGCGGGGGATGCCGACGTGATCACAGCCGGCCAGGTAGTCGAACCCGGCCCGGTCGGCGGCGCGGGCGATCTCCAGCAGGTCGTCCGGCCCGGCCTCCGCCTCCCAGCCCTCCGCGTAGAGGGTGCTCTGCGACTGGACGGGCAGCTGCATCCCGTACCGCAGCCTCACCTCGCACCACCGCCGCCCGGCCACAGCCCCTCGGCCGTCAGCCCGAGCAGTTCGATGGCGTTCCCGCGCACGATCCGCTCGACCACGTCGGGCTCCAGGTGCCCCATCTGCGCCTCGCCGACCTCGCGGGACTTGGGCCAGGTGGAGTCGGAGTGGGGGTAGTCGGTCTCGTAGAGGACGTTGCCGACGCCGATGGAGTCGAGGTTGCGCAGCCCGAAGGCGTCGTCGAAGAAGCAGCCGTGGACGTGCTCGGCGAACAGCTCGGACGGCGGCCGGTGCACCTTGTCGGCGACGCCGCCCCAGCCGCGGTTCTCCTCCCACACCACGTCGGCCCGTTCCAGGATGTAGGGGATCCAGCCGATCTGGCCCTCGGCGTACATGACCTTGAGGTTCGGGAACTGCTCGAACTTGCCGCTCATCAGCCAGTCGACCATGGAGAAGCAGCAGTTGGCGTACGTGATGGTGGAGCCGACGGCGGGCGGGGCGTCCGCGGAGGTGGAGGGCATGCGGCTGCTGGAGCCGATGTGCATGGCGACGACCGTGCCGGTCTCGTCGCAGGCTTCGAGGAAGGGGTCCCAGCCGTCGGTGTGGATGGAGGGCAGCCCGAGGAAGGGCGGTATCTCGGAGAAGGCGACGGCACGCACCCCGCGGGCGGCGTTGCGCCGGACCTCCGCCGCCGCCAGTTCGGCGTCCCACAGGGGGATGAGGGGCAGGGGTATGAGCCGCCCGTGCGCGTCCGGGCCGCACCACTCCTCCACCATCCAGTCGTTGTAGGCCCGGACACAGAGCAGGCCCAGCTCGTGGTCCTTCGCCTCGGTGAAGGTCTGGCCGCAAAAGCGCGGGAACGTGGGGAAGCACAGGGCGGACTGGACGTGGTTGACGTCCATGTCGGCGAGCCGCGCGGTGACGTCGTAGGAGCCGGGCCGCATCTGCTCGTAGGTGATGACCTCCAGCCGGATCTCGTCCCTGTCGTACCCGACGGCGGTGTCGAGCCGGGTCAGGGGCCGGCGCAGATCCTCGTAGACCCACCAGTCCCCGACGGGACCGTCGTCCCCGGGCTGTCCCATGACCGGCTTGAAGCGCCCTCCGAGAAAGGTCATTTCCTTCACGGGGGCCCGGACGATCCGCGGCCCGACGCCCTTGTACTTCTCCGGAAGCCGGTCCTGCCAGACGCTCGCGGGCTCCACGGTGTGGTCGTCCACGGAGATGATCAGCGGAAAGGTGCTGTCGTGGGTGTCCATGGCGCTCACGGTAGCGCTGATCTGACGGGGCGTCAGCTATGTGGACCGGGGCCGGTTCCGGCCGAGATGGCGCGATGCGCACGGTGCGCCCGGGCGCATGCGAAGAGATTGTGCAGACCTGGTGGACTCCCCCGAGCCGCCCTGTGATCGGCGTCTCCCACGGCTGACGTATCCGCCGCCAACAAGGCAAACTGGCCTGGTTGCTCGGGATGTCTAGGGGGACTGCATGGACGGTGTACCGAACGGTGTGCCGCGCGTACCGGAGCAGCGGAGTCCAGACTCCACGCCGGAGCCGGCGATGACCACCGGGCCGGCCGGACCGGCGGAGGCCGCGGCCCTGCGTTTCGGCGTGCTCGGCCCCGTGCGCGCCTGGCGTGGCGACGAGCCCGTCAGCACCGGCTCCCCCCAGCAACGCGCACTGCTCGCCGCCCTGTTGCTGCGCGAGGGCCGGACGGCCACGGCCGCGGAGCTGATCGACGCCCTGTGGGGCGACGAACCGCCTTCGCAGGCGCTGGCAGCGGTACGGACGTACGCCTCCCGCCTGCGCAAGGTGTTCGGCTCCGGCGGCGAGGCAGGCCGGCCGGGCGGCACCGGGGCCACCGCCACCGCCGTCCTGGTCAGCGAGTCCGGCGGCTACGCGGTCCGCGACCTCGCCGAGGGCGCCCTGGACCTCACCGTCGCCCAGGACCTGGCGACGGAGGCGGAGAAGGCCCGCTCCGCCGGCGACCTCTGCCACGCCCGCGCCACTCTGCGCCGCGCCCTCGCCCTGTGGGACGGGGAGACCCTGGCCGGAGTGCCCGGCCCCTACGCGGAGGCCCAGCGCGTCCGACTGGAGGAGTGGCGGCTCCAGCTCCTCGAATCCCGCCTGGACATGGACCTGGAGCAGGGCTGCCACGCCGAGGCCGTGTCCGAGCTCACCGCCCTCACCGCGGCCCATCCGCTCCGGGAGCGACTCCGCGAACTCCTGATGCTGGCGCTCTACCGCAGCGGCCGCCAGGCCGAGGCCCTGGCCGTCTACGCCGACACCCGCCGTCTCCTCGCCGACGAACTCGGCGTGGACCCGCGCCCCGGCCTGAGCGAGCTGCAGCAGCGGATCCTCCGGGCCGACCCGTCACTGGCGGAACCCTCCTCCCCGGCGCCCGAGCCGGCTTCCGTCCCGGTCCGTCCGGCACAACTGCCCGCCACTGTCCCGGACTTCACCGGCCGCTCCGCCTTCGTACGCGAACTCGGCGAGATCCTGGCCTCGGCCGAGGGCCGGGTCATGGCGGTCTCCGCCCTCGCGGGCATCGGCGGCGTCGGCAAGACGACCCTCGCGGTGCACGTGGCGCACCAGGCCCGCGCGGCGTTCCCGGACGGGCAGCTGTACGTCGACCTCCAGGGCGCGGGGGCCCGGGCGGCGGAACCGGAGACGGTCCTCGGCTCCTTCCTGCGCGCCCTCGGCACGGCCGACTCGGCGATCCCCGACTCCCTCGAGGAACGCGCGGCCCTCTACCGCTCGGTCCTGGCCGGACGCCGGGTGCTGGTCCTGCTGGACAACGCCCGCGACGCCGCCCAGGTACGCCCCCTGCTGCCCGGCACGGACGGCTGCGCCGCGCTGGTCACCTCCCGGGTGCGGATGGTGGGCCTGGCGGGTGCCCACCTGATCGACCTCGACGTGATGTCTCCGGACGAGGCGCTGGCGCTGTTCACGAAGATCGTGGGCGAGGAGCGGGTGGCGTCCGAGCGGAAGGCCGCCCTGGACGTGGTGGCCGCCTGCGGTTTCCTGCCGCTGGCGATCCGCATCGCGGCGTCCCGCCTGGCGGCCCGCCGCACCTGGACGGTGTCGGTCCTCGCGGCGAAGCTCGCCGACGAACGCCGCCGCCTGGACGAACTCCAGGCCGGTGACCTGGCCGTCAAGGCCACCTTCGAACTCGGCTACGGCCAGCTGGAGCCCGCCCAGGCCCGGGCGTTCCGCCTGCTGGGCCTCGCGGACGGCCCCGACATCTCCCTCCCCGCCGCCGCGGCGGTCCTGGACCTGCCCGTCGAGGACACGGAGGACCTCCTGGAGTCCCTCGTGGACACCTCCCTCCTCGAATCGGCGGCCCCCGGCCGCTACCGCTTCCACGACCTGGTGCGGCTCTACGCGCGTGCCTGCGCGGAACGGGACGAACTGCCCCCGAGCGAACGCGGGTCGGCGCTGTCCCGGCTGCTGGACTTCTATCTGGCGTCCGCGGCCGGGGTGTACGCGATCGAGCGGCCGGGCGACCGGCTGGTCAATCATCTGGAGCCGACGTCGTACCCGGGGCTGCGGTTCGACGACCGGCACGCGGCGCAGGACTGGCTGTACGCGGAGGCCATGTGCCTGCTCGCGTGCGCACGGCAGTCCGCGGGGCGGCCGGAGAGCCTCCCCCGGGCCATCGACATGCTGTGGGCCGCGCACGACCTCTCCGAGTCGGGGGCCAACTCCCGGGAGTACGAGGCGACGGCCGGGGCGCTCGTCGGCGCGGCCCGCTCGCACGGCCTCGGGCGGGCGGAGGCACGGGCGCTGATGACGCTCGTCAACGTCCACCACGTGAGCGGCCGTTTCGAACGGGCCGAGGAGGAGGCGGAGCGGGCCATCCTGCTCGCCCAGGAGGCCGACGACCTGCTCCCCGTCTGCTGGGCCCGCAACGCCCGCGGCATCATCGCGCTGTACCAGAACCGGCACACGGACGGCGAGGAGCACCTCTCCCGGGCCATCGAGCACTTCCGGGCCCTGGGCGACCGCCCCGGCGAGGCCGCCGCGCTCTGCAACCTCTCCCGGATCCATCTCGCGACCGGGCGCACCCAGAGCGCTGTCGCACTGGCCCAGGAGGGCATCGACATCTACGACGGCATGGGCAACTCCATGCGCGGCGCGAACGCCCGCTACGCCCTCGGGCTGGCCCTCACCCAGAGCGGGGAGCTGCGCAACGCCGCCGACCGGCTCCAGGAGGCGCTGGAGGTCTTCCGCGACAGCAGGCAGCGCCTCTGGGAGGGCATGAGCCTGTTCCGACTGGCCGAGGTGGATCTCGCCGCCCGGCGTGCGGCGCGGGCCGCCGCGAACGCCGAGATGGCGCTCACGGTGCTGCGCGGGATCGGCGGGGAGTGGCGGAGGGGCAATGTCCTCACCGTCCTCGGGCGGGCGCTCAGCGGCATCGGCCAGACCGGCCGGGCCCAGGTCTGCTGGCAGGAAGCGGCCGTGATCTACGAGGGGCTGGGCTCGCCCGAGGCGGCCGAGGTGCGGGCGCTGCTGTCCCCGGTGCAGGCGGCCTGAGGGGTCTTCGGGGCGTCGTCGGGGCGTTCATCATTCGTTTATCGCCTCCCGCCATGATGGACGCAGTCGATCCGTCGCGTCGGGGGGCAGACGGGTCGCCGCACGGGCCTCGCCCTGATGTTCCGGGGTGAGCGGCCCGGGTGGGCCCGTCCGGCCATCCTCGGGGGAGTGACCGGGCGGGCCCGCCGACCTCACTGCTTGATCCACGCCAAGGGGAGTTGACGATCATGGGCGACGAGCTCAAGCCGCAGGACCTGCACGCCACGGACGAGCCGCTGGGGAACAAGGACCTGCTCACCACGGACGAAGGCGCCGTCAAGCCGCAGGACCTGCACGCCACGGACGAGCCGCTGGAGACGAAGGACCTGCACGCCACGTCGGAGCCCTTCAAGCCGACGAAGTAAGCCACCGGTACACGGGGATCGGCCGCGGCGGCGCGGAGGGGGAGCCGTCGCGGCCGAGGTGTGTCCGCGGGCAGACGGCGTCACGTCAGAGTGGAACGACCCGCACGCCCGGCCCGCACAGCTTCCCCATGTCGTCCTCGTCGGACGTGAAGAGCACCACGCCTGCGGGCTGTCGGCTCGCGATCACGGCCAGGGCCGCGTCGATCGCGTACTTGTGGCCGTGCAGGCCGGTGTCCTGGAGCAGGGTGACAGCCGCCTCGGCGACCTCCCGGGTCACGGGCTCCACGACGACACGCGACATCGCCCATGCCCAGGCAGCCCGTTTCACCCGGCCGTGGTACGCCTCGATCAGCGTCATCGAGCTGGTCACGACGCGGATGCCGGAACGGTGCGCGTCCTTGAGCCGCGCGAGCATCACCCGGTCGCCCAGAGCGACCCGGGACAACGCTTCGCAGTCCAGCAGATAGCAGGACGGCACCACTAGCTCGCCCTCCGGTGTCGCTCGTCGGCCGCCCCCGGGCCCTGCTCGGTGAAGTGGCGCTCGAACTCCCTGCGCTCGGCCTCCGCCGAGGCGAGCTCATCCTCGGTGACGGGGCCGTGCTCCTCCTCCAGCCAGGTGACCAGTTCTCCCAGCCGGTCCTGCTCGCGCTGGCGCTCTATGGCCCGTGTGACATAGGCACTGAAGCCGCCGGACCCGACCTCCTGCCGGATCTCCTCGGCGAGCTCCTCCGGCAGCGTCACGGTGTACTTCTTCGTTGCCATACCACTTACCATACCGTCCGGGGGTGCCGTCGGCCCGGCAGAGTGCGCCGCTGGTTCCGGCGCGCGATAGTGGACCCGCGCAGATCACCCGTCGGCCCGATCCCGAAGGCGGCCCCCATGCCCGGCGAGCAGCCCCATCTCTACGAGACCCTCGACGAGCGGTTCCGGACGGGCAGGTGTCAGGCGGGGGACTCGCGGCTGGAGATCCTTTACGAGGGGTGCCGGTGGGCCGAGGGGCCGGTGTACGTGCCCGCCGGGCGGTATCTCGTGTGGAGCGACATCCCCAACGACCGGCTGCTGCGCTGGGACGAGACCACCGGGGCCGTCGGGGTGTTCCGCTCCCCCGCCGGCTACCCGAACGGCAGCACCCTGGACGGCCAGGGCCGTCTCGTCACCTGCGAGCAGGGCAACCGGCGGGTGACCCGGACCGAGCACGACGGCTCGGTCACCGTGATCGCCGAGCGGTTCCGGGGCAAGCGGCTCAACAGCCCGAACGACGCCGTCGTGAAGTCGGACGGGTCGGTGTGGTTCTCCGACCCCGAGTTCGGGATCGCCACCGACTACGAGGGGCATCGCGCCGAGAGCGAGATCGGGGCCCGGAACGTCTACCGCGTCGATCCCGTGAGCGGCGAGGTGCGGCTGGTCGCGGACGGGTTCCAGGGGCCCAACGGGCTGGTCTTCTCACCGGACGAGCGGCGGCTGTACGTGTCGGACAGCGTCGCCAACCACATCCGCGTCTTCGACGTCGGCGAGGACGGCACCGCCCTGTCCGGCGGCGATGTCTTCGCCGCGTGCTCCAACGGCACCTTCGACAACATCCGGTTCGACGACGAGGGGCGGCTCTGGGCCGCCGCCATGGACGGGGGCGTGCACTGCTACGACCCCGACGGCACGCTGATCGGCCGCATCCTGGTGCCCGGCACCGTCGCCAACGTCCGGTTCGGCGGTGCCCGGCGCAACCGCCTGTTCATCGCCGCCGACACCACCCTGTACTCCCTGATGATGTCGGTCACCGGAACCCCGGCCCTGCCGCTCGGCCGGTGACCGCGTCCCGCAGGGCGCCCTTCACGACCTTCCCGCTCGCGTTGCGCGGCAGCTCCGCGACGAACGCGACGCTTCTCGGGACCTTGTAGTTCGCCATCTCCCTGCGGGACCAGGCGATCAGGTCGTCGGCGGTCAGCAGGGCGCCGGGGCGCCGTACGACGTAGGCCCGGCCGACCTCCCCCAGCCGGGCGTCCGGTACGCCGATCACCGCCACGTCGGCCACGTCCGGGTGGAGGCCCAGGAGCTGCTCTATCTCGGCCGGGTAGGCGTTGAAGCCGCCGACGATGAACATGTCCTTGAGGCGGTCGGTGATGCGCAGGTTGCCCGCCGCGTCCAGGACGCCGATGTCGCCGGTGCGCAGCCAGCCGTCCTCCGACAGCACCTCGGCGGTGGCCTGCTCGTCCTCGTAGTAGCCGGTCATGACGTGGAAGCCGCGCACCAGGACCTCGCCCGGCACGCCGGGGTCCAGGGGCCGGCCCTCGGGGTCCACGACCCGTAGCTGCGTGCCGGGGATGGCCCGGCCCGACGTGGACGCGATCACCGTCGGGTCGTCGCCGCGACGGCACATCGTGACGACACCGCTCGCCTCGGAGAGGCCGTAGGCGGTGAGGACCGTGCCGATGCCGAGTTCGGTGCGCAGGCGCTCCACCAGGCGGAGGGGCACGACCGCCGCTCCCGTCACCACCAGGCGGAGGGCGGAGAGGTCGTGGGCGTCCCGGGCGGGGTGGTCGAGGAGGGACTGGAGGAGGGTCGGGGGGCCGGGGAGTACGGAGACCCGCTCGGCGGCGATGTTGGCCAGGACCGTGGTCACGTCGAACACCGGCTGGGGGATCATCGTCGCGCCCCGCATCAGGCAGGCGATCACCCCGGCCTTGTAGCCGAAGGTGTGGAAGAAGGGGTTGACGATCAGGTAGCGGTCGCCCCGGGTGAGGCCCGCCAGGTCGCTCCAGATGTCGTAGGCGCGCAGCGTCTGGTCGTGGGTGATGACCGCGCCCTTGGGGCGGCCGGTCGTACCCGAGGTGAAGATGATGTCCGAGGGCCAGGACCCCTGTACGGCGCCGGACCTCTCCCGCACGTCCGCCGTCCCCACCCCTTCCCCCGCGGCCAGGAAGTCCTTCCAGGTCAGGAAGTCCGCCGGGGCGTCCCCGGAGAGGACGACCGCGTGCTTCAGGGCGGGCAGGCCGGGCAGGGGGCCGGCGCCCGGGCCGTCCCCCGCCGCCCTGCGCAGGGACGCCACGTACGAGGTGCCGAGGAACGTGCCGGTCACGAACAGCAGTCGGGCGCCGCTGCGGCGCAGGACGTCCGCCGCCTCGGCGCCCTTGAAGCGGGTGTTCAGCGGGACGAGCACGGCACCCGCCGAGACCGCGCCCAGGGCGCCGACGATCCAGTCGAGCGAGTTCGGGGCCCAGATGGCGACCCGGTCGCCCGGCTCCACGCCGGTCGCCAGGCAGGCCGCCGCCGCGCGCTCCACACGTGCGGCCAGTTCCGCGTAGGTGACGCGGGTGCGGCCCTCGACGACGGCCTCGATGTCCGCGTAGCGCTCGGCCGCCGTCCTGACCAGGTCCGGAACGCTTCCCCATGCCGTATCCGCTCGCACAGCGCGCCTCCCGACGACGTAGGAGCTGACTGTCCGTCAGATTATCTGTAATCTGACGACCTGTCAGCGACCGTTCGGGCCCGGAGGTGCGCGCAGCATGGCAGCAGGATCGGGAGGCCTCAAGGACGCCACCGCTCTCGTCGGCATAGGCCAGACGCCCTTCGCCAAACGGCTCCCGGAGGACGAACGCACCCTCGCCTGCCGTGCCGTTCTGGCCGCGCTCGACGACGCCGGAATCGCGCCCGGCGAGGTCGACGCCCTCGCCTCCTACACCATGGAGGAGACCGACGAGGTGGAGCTGGCGAAGGCGTGCGGCTTCGGCGACCTCACGTTCTTCAGCAAGGTCGGCTTCGGGGGCGGGGGTTCGTGCGCCACCGTCGCCCATCTCGCCGCCGCCATCGCCGCCGGGCAGGCGAGCGTCGGGGTGGCCTGGCGCTCCCGCAAGCGGGGCAGCGGGCCGCGGCCCTGGACCAACACCACCGTCCAGCTCCCGACCCCGGCCCAGTGGACCCGGCCGTTCGGGCTGCTGCGCCCCGCCGACGAGATCGCGATGCTCACCCGCCGCTACATGCACGAGTACGGCGCCACCCGCGACCACCTGTTCAACGTCGCCCTGGCCTGCCGCAACCGGGCCAACCAGAACCCCGCCGCGATCATGTACGAACGGCCCCTCACCCGCGAGATGTACATGACCTCCCGCTGGATCAGCGAGCCGCTCTGCCTCTTCGACAACTGCCTGGAGACCGACGGGGCGCTGGCGTGTGTCGTGGTCTCCGCCGAGCGGGCCCGCGACTGCCGGCGCAGGCCCGTGTACGTCCATTCCGCCGCCCAGTCGCTCCCGGCCCAGCACCACGGCATGGTCAACTACTGGAACGACGACCCCCTCACCGGCCCCGCCTGGAGTGCCGCCCGGCACCTGTGGAAACACTCCGACCTGGCCCCCGAGGACGTCGACGTCGCCCAGATCTACGACGCCTTCACGCCCCTGGTGCTGCTCTCCCTGGAGGGCTACGGCTTCTGCGGGCGGGGCGAGGGCGGGGCGTTCACCGAGGGCGGGGCGCTGGAGACCGGCGGGCTGCTGCCGCTGAACACCGGCGGGGGCGGGCTGTCCGAGGCCTACGTCCACGGCTTCAACCTCATCAACGAAGGGGTCAGGCAACTGCGCGGCACCAGCACCGCGCAGGTCCCGGGCGCCTCCGCCTGTCTGGTCACGGCGGGCGAGGGGGTCCCGACCTCCGCCCTGCTGCTGAGGAGTTGAGGAGCTTTTGATGCTGCGTCCCGTCCCCGACACCGACGGCGCCCCCTTCTGGGAGTACGCCGCACAGGGCGAACTCCGCGTCCAGGCCTGCGCCTCATGCGGCGAGTTCCGCTTCCCGCCCCGGCCCTGCTGCCCGCACTGCCAGTCCTTCGAGAGCGAGTGGCGGCCGGTGTCCGGCCGGGGCCGGGTCTGGTCGTACGTCGTCGCCCATCCGCCGCTGCTGCCCGACTACGCGGCGCAGGCGCCGTACAACGTGGTCGTCGTCGAGCTGGACGAGGCGCCCCGCATCCGGCTGGTGGGCAATCTGGTCGCCGGGGCCGGACAGCCCCTCGGCTCCCTGCCGCCGGAGAGCGTCCGCATCGGTGCCCGGGTGCGGGCCGTCTTCCACGACGGGCTTCCCCAGTGGGTCCTGGAGCGGTCATGAGCAGCGTGCTCGTGGAGGCCGACCGGGACAGCGCGGTCGCCGTGGTGACGCTGAACCGGCCCGGGCGGCTCAACGCCATCGACCTCGCCATGGCCGACGAACTTGCCTCCACCTGGGACGCGTTGCGGTTCGACGACTGCGTGCGGGCGATCGTCCTCACCGGGGCCGGGGAGCGTGCCTTCTGCACCGGGATCGACCGGGACACCGTCGTCCCGCAGCCCGACTCGCCGTACGCGCAGGACGATCCGCTGCTCGGCATCGGGCCGAAGGCGAACGACCTGTGGAAGCCGGTCGTCGCCGCCGTGCACGGCATGGCCTGCGGAGGAGCCTTCTACCTCCTCGGCGAGGCGGAGTTCGTCGTCGCCGACACCACCGCCTCCTTCTTCGACCCGCACACCACCTACGGCATGGTCAGCGCCTACGAGTCGGTGCTCATGGCGCAGCGCATGCCGTACGGGGAGGTCGCGCGGATGGCGTTGATGGGGACGGCGGAGCGGATCTCGGCCCGGCGGGCGTACGAGACCGGGCTGGTGTCGGAACTCGTCGCGGAGGGAGAGGCGTTGGGGGCGGCGACCGCCTGCGCCGCCGTCCTCGCGGGGTATCCGACCGAGGCCGTGCAGGGGACCGTGCGGGCCCTGTGGTCCGCGAGCGAGGCGGGCCGGGCGCAGGGGCTCGCACAGGCACCGCATCTCATCGCACTCGGGAACGCGGCGGGCGAGCGGCAGGCCCGGCTGTTCGCGGGGCGGTCGCGGGAGTACCGGTTGCGGTAGGAAATCGTTTCCCCCTACACGCGTATGCTCGGGGCGTGGTTGAGCATCGGATGATCGACGTCAATGGCATACAACTGCACATCGCGGAGCAGGGCGAGGGCCCGCTCGTGGTGCTGCTGCACGGTTTCCCGGAGTCCTGGCACTCCTGGCGGCACCAGTTCGGTCCACTGGCCGAGGCCGGTTTCCGGGTGGTCGCGCCCGACCAGCGGGGGTACGGCGGCAGCGACCGCCCCGAGGACGTGGCCGCGTACAGCATCCTCCACCTGGTGGGGGACGTGGTCGGGCTGGTCCACGCGCTGGGCGAGGAGCGGGCGTTCGTCGTCGGGCACGACTGGGGCGCCCCGGTGGCCTGGCACACCGCGCTGCTGCGGCCGGACGTGGTGCGCGGGGTGGCCGGGCTGAGCGTGCCGCCGCCGTTCCGTGGCAGCCGGCCCCCGCTGGAGGCCATGCAGGAGCGGTTCGAGGGCCGCTTCTACTGGAACTACTTCAACCGGCCCGGGGCCGCGGAGGCCGAGTTCGCCGCCGACCCCCGCACGGCGCTGCGCAAGCTGCTGTACTCCACCTCCGGTGACGCGCCGGGCGCCGGGCGCCCCGAGCAGGCCCTGGTCGACCCGGAGCGCGGCTGGCTCGCGGACGCGCCAAACCCCGAGGTGCTGCCCGCGTGGCTCACCGAGGGCGACCTCGACATGCTCACCGAGAGCTTCGAGCCGGGCTTCACCGGCGCCCTCAACTGGTACCGCAACCTGGACCGCAACTGGGAGCTGACCGCCCCCTGGCAGGACGCGGTCGTGTCCCCGCCCGCGCTGTACATGTACGGCGACCGGGACCTGGTGCCGGCCTTCCCGGGCACGCCCGAACTGATCGAGCGACTGCCCGACCTGATGCCGAACCTGCGCCGCAAGCCGCTCGTGCTGCCGGGCTGCGG
>NZ_JBVJSX010000004.1:368041-683731 GCF_055606225.1 Streptomyces sp. NPDC037100
GCCACTGGACGCAGCAGGAGCGGCCCGCCGAGGTGAACGAGGCGCTGATCGGGTTCCTGACGGAACTGCGGGGCTGACGTCCCGTCGCCCGCGGGCTGCCGCCACTGGACGCAGCAGGAGCGGCCCGCCGAGGTGAACGAGGCGCTGATCGGGTTCCTGACGGAACTGCGGGGCTGACGTCCCGTCGCCCGCGGGCCGCGTCAGTCGTCGACGAGGGCCTGGCGGTCGACCTCGCAGTGGTCGACCGAGTCCACCAGGCCCGCGCCGCCCACCCGGACGTCGACGGTGGCCGTGCCGGTCGCGGGGACCGTGACGTCGCCGTACCGGCTGACGACGGTGATGCCCCGGTCGTCCTCGAAGGTCACCGAGACGGAGAAGTCCGCCGTGCGGCCGTTGGGGTTGCGGACCTCGACGGTCGCGTAGGGGGTCGCCGGGGTCGCGCAGCTCACCAGCCTCGCGGTGCCGTCCTTCAGGGCCTTGCCGCTGCCGGAGCCGGAGGACGACGTCGGCGTGGAGCCGTAGTCCGGCCTGCGGGTGTAGGAGCTGCCACCGGTGCTGCCGCTGTAGTCATCGTCGTCGTCGGAGCCGTAGGAACCGCCGCTGGAGCCGCCCGAGCCGTAGGCGCCGCCGCTCGACGTGGACGACCTCGAACTGTCGTGGTCCTGGCTGGAGCTGCTGCACCCGCCGCCTCCACCGCCGCCGCCGTGGCCGCCGCCACGGCCCCGGCCGGAGGAGAAACCGGTCAGTGCCAGCACCACCAGGACCAGCACCGCCGTGAACCTGAGCCCGCGCCCCCGTGTCTGCATGCCGGAGAGCCTAGTGATCATCTGTCACGGTCATGTCACCGCGTGGCGACCGGAGCGTGCCCGGCGTAGCGTCGTGGGTGGAAGCGGCGCACGGACCGCTCCCGATCAAGCGACGGCCGCCGTCCGGAGCCCCTTCCGTACGCCGGTGCGACGGCCGTCCCCGGCCGGTCAGGCAGTCCGACGGCCGTCCCCGGCCGGTCAGGCAGTCCGACGGCCGTCCCGGAACCGTCAGGCGCTGCGCGCCGTACCCGTGCCCTTCTCCGCGTCCAGCGCGTACACGCAGCGGTCCTTGCTGCACGCGTACACCACCCCGTCCCGGACGACCGGGGAGCCGGTGATCTCGCCGCCGGTGGCGAGCTTCCAGCGCAGCCGGCCGTCGTCGGCCTTCAGGGTGTAGAGCAGGTGGTCGGTGGAGCCGAAGTGGATACGGCCCTCGGCGACCGAGGGGGCGCCCACGATGTCGCCGCCCGCCTGGAAGCGCCACTTCGGCGTGCCGGTCACCGCGTCGAGGGTGTAGAGGCCCTTGCCGCTGCCCACGTGGACATGGCCGGCGGCGACCAGGACGGGGTCGACGCAGGAGCGGGACTCGGTGGCGATGCGCCAGCGGTCGCGGCCGTCGGTGGCGTCGAGGGCGTAGACCGTGCCGAGGTAGTCGGCGAGGTAGATGCCGCCGCCGGTGACGGCCGGGCCGGGGACGAAGGTGGGCGGGCAGAGGAACACGGCCGGCGCCTCGAAGTGCCACTTCACGTGCCCGGCGGCCACGTCCAGGGCGAGGACGCGGGTGCCGGCGCAGACGTAGACGTAGCCGTCGGGGGCCTGGGTGAGCCGGATCGGGACACCGCCGCAGGAGGCCGCGTCGCCGATCGGGTACGACCAGCGCTCCTCGCCGGTGCGGGCGTCCAGGGCGCGCAGCCGGGCGTCCTGCCACACGTAGACCGTGCCGTCGTGCAGGACGGGTCCGGCCTCGGGGGACTCGAAGTCGCTCTGGCAGCCGGTGATCTCCCAGAGCTTCTGGCCGCCGGAGGCCTCCCAGCCCTGGACGCCGCCGCCGCGGGTGCCGGTGACGACGGTGCCGCGGCCGGCCTGGAGCGTGTAGACCCAGGCGTCGGTCTGCAGGCGCCACAGGTCGGCGCCCTCACGGGCGTCCAGGGCGAACAGGGTGGGCCCGTCGGAGGCGTGGATCCTGCCGTCCGCGACCGCCATGGACCAGGCGACGTCCCGGGTCTTGAAGCGGCGGCGGCCGGTGGCGACGTCCAGGGCGTGCACCTCGAAGGAGGTGACGTAGACCAGGTCGTCGGCGACCGCGGGGGTGCCCCAGACGTCGTTGGACATGCGGAAGCGCCAGGGCCGCCAGCCGCCGGCCTGCTCCGGCGGCGCGGCCGGGGCCGGGGGCGCGGCGACGGCCGGGCCCACGGCGGGGCCGGTGCCGTTGACGCCGGGGCGGGGCTTGGCCCAGGAGGCGGCGAGGGCGGCCTCGGGAGGGGGCGCCTTGACGGCGGCGGCACGCACGTCGTTGACGCGCGGACCCGGGCCGATGGGCACCTGTGCGCCGGCCAGCCGGACGGGGCCGGTGTCGGGGCCGCCGGCCGGGGCGGGCACGGACGCGGCGGGCACGGACGCGGCGGGCACGGGCGCCGGGACGACGGGGTCGTGTGCGGGCGGGGGCGGGATGGGCGCGGGCCCCGGAGCGGGGCCGGGGCGTCCGCCGCCGCTGCGGCCGGCACCCGGGGCGGGCTTGCCGGCCGGGCGGCCGTTGCGGCGGGACTCGATCAGGCCCACGGCCCGCTCGGGCAGCCACGCGGAGGCCGTGCCGCTGTCGTCGGAGCCGGAGCCGAAGAGGTGCGGGGCGAGCTGGGCCTGGAGGTCGGCCGGGTTGGGGCGGGCCGTGGGGTCCATCTGCATGCACGACTCGATGAGCGGAC
The DNA here is from genome assembly GCF_055606225.1 of Streptomyces sp. NPDC037100. Lineage (NCBI taxonomy): Bacteria > Bacillati > Actinomycetota > Actinomycetes > Kitasatosporales > Streptomycetaceae > Streptomyces > Streptomyces sp. NPDC037100. The sequence goes on from NZ_JBVJSX010000004.1 coordinate 370,770, forward strand.
GCAGTTCGTCCGGGAGGCCTTCCAGGTCCGGGCCCTCGCGCAGCAGCATGAAGACCGTCTCGACCGGGTTGGCGCCGTGGAAGGGCGGGTGCCCGGTGGCGGCGAAGACCAGCATCGAGCCGAGGGAGAAGACGTCGCTGGCGCCGGTGACGCTGCGGGAGTCCTTGGCCTGCTCGGGGGACATGTAGGCGGGAGTGCCGACGGCGACGTTCGTCATCGTCAAACGGGTGTTCGACACGCCCGACGCGATACCGAAGTCGATCACCCTGGGCCCGTCCTCCACGACGAGGACGTTCGACGGCTTGAGGTCCCGGTGCACCAGGCCCGCGCCGTGGATGGACTGGAGCGCCTCGGCCACGCCCGCCGCCAGCCAGCGCACCGCCTGGGCCGGCATCGGGCCGCAGTCGTTCACTATCTCCTCGAGGGAGGGCGCGGGGACGTACGCGGTGGCCAGCCACGGCACGGCGGCGCGCGGGTCGGCGTCCACGACCGCGGCCGTGTAGAAGCCGGAGACGGCGCGGGCCGCCTCCACCTCACGCGTGAAGCGGACCCGGAACAGCTGGTCCTCGGCGAGCTCCGTCCGGACGGTCTTGATCGCCACGCGCCGGCCGGACGCCGAACGCGCGAGATAGACCAGCCCCATGCCGCCGGCACCCAGCCGTCCCAGCACCTCGAACGGCCCGATCCGCCGCGGATCGTGCTGCGTCAGCTGATCCACCACTCTGCCTGCCACCTCCCCGTACGAGCCGCGCCAAGCCACATGTTCCACGCGACCTTCGTGCAGCGTCTCACCACCGCACCGCCATGGCGGCACGCACCCTGATTCTTCCTGGCCGGAGCCCTGGTTGCGAACCCGGTGACAATTGGGATGTCTCGGCACGGAAGTGATCAAATGATGACCAAATAATGCCTGCTCAGCGATGCAGCAGCGCGAAGGAGGCCCCCTGATTGTCCGTGACGACGGCGACCTCTCCGTACGAGGTCTCGAAAGGCGGGGCCTGGACCCGGCCGCCGAGCCGCCGCACGTCCTCCAGAGCGGCCGGCACGTCCTCGACGGCGAAGTGCACGAGGAAGTGGGGCGGCATCCGGTCGGAGAACACGTCCGTGACGGGGGCCCGGCCGAAGTCCGGCTCGGCGTCCGGCCCGAACAGGGCTTCCCGGAAGAGATCGCCGTAGAAGGCGTTGGCCGCCTCGGTGTCCCGGGCGTACAGCTCGACCCAGGCGAAGGTGCCCGGCTCGTGCCGTGCGCCGAAGCCGGGGTGGCCCTCCGGCTGCCACAGGGCGAAGACGGCGCCCTCGGGGTCGGTGACGAGGGCGGTGACACCCAGCTCGCCGGCCGGTACCGGGGCCGAGACGACCTGCCCGCCCGCGTCCCGGATGCGACGGGCCAGGGCCGGTGCGTCCGGGGTCGCGAAGTACACCGTCCAGACGCTGGGCAGCCGGCCGTCCACCTTGCGGACCAGAGCGGCCACCGGTTCACCGTCCTTCAGCGCCTGCGTGAAGGGGCCGAACCAGTCCTCGAAGGTCCACCCGAAAAGTTCACCGTAGAACCGCTTGCCCGCCTCGACGTCCGGGAGCTGCGCGTCCACCCAGCAGGGGACGCCCTCTCCGTACACCGATGCCCTGTTTTCGGCCATGCCGACAACGTAACCGCGACTGCCGCACCCCGCAGACCAGGCACACCTGCCCCCGCACTCCCTTGCACCCCATTTGCAGTCGGCCGAATCGCGCCCCGATCACGCCTCGGTAAGCTGACGGCATGACAGGACAAGTGCGTACCGTCGACGGCCGCGTGGCCGGCCGGCGTGGGCAGGCGACCCGGCAGAAGCTGCTCGACTGCCTCAGCGAGATGCTCAGCTCCTCCCCGTACCGGGACGTCAAGGTCATCGATGTCGCCCGGAAGGCGGGCACTTCGCCCGCGACCTTCTACCAGTACTTCCCGGACGTCGAGGGCGCCGTCCTGGAGATCGCCGAGCAAATGGCGACCGAGGGCGCCGCGTTGACCGAGCTCCTGGAGGGCCGCTCCTGGGCCGGCAAGGCCGGCTGGCAGACGGCGCAGGAACTCGTCGACGGCTTCCTGGAGTTCTGGCGCAAGAACGACGCCATCCTCCGGGTCGTCGATCTCGGTGCCGCCGAGGGCGACAAGCGCTTCTACAAACTCCGCATGAAGATCCTCAACTCGGTGAACAACTCCCTCGCGGACGCCGTCGCCGAGCTCCAGGCCAAGGGCCGGGTCGACAAGGACGTGAACCCGGCGGCCGTCGCCGGTTCGCTGGTCGCGATGCTCGCGGCCGTCGCCTCCCACCAGAAGGGCTTCTCCTCCTGGGGCGTGAAGCAGGCCGAACTGAAGCCGAACCTCGCCCTGTTGGTACACCTCGGCGTCACCGGCCGGAAGCCGACGAAGTAGCGCGGCGCGGCGGCCTCTTACCTACCCAAGTCCTGTCTGGCAGGCGGTGGTCCCCACCCGGGACCACCGCCTGTCGCGCTTTCGCCCGCCGTCACTGCCTCCGTACGAGCCGGAACACCCGGATCTCCCGCTCCACCCGGGCCTGGTACGCCGCGTACGGCGGCCAGAACGCCAGCAGCGCCCGCCACGCCGCCGCCCGCTCCTCCCCCGCCAGCAGCAGGGCCCTGACCGGGATGTCCCGGCCCTTCCAGCTGATCTCCGCCTCGGGATGCGCGAGGAGGTTGTGACTCCAGGCGGGGTGCCCCGGCCGTCCGAAGTTGGACCCGGCGAGGATCCATTGGCGCCCGCCGTCCTCCGGCATGCAGGCCAGGGGGGTACGACGAGGCAGCCCGCTCCTCGCCCCGGTCGAGGTCAGCACCACACCGGGGAGCAGGTGCGCGCTGAGCAGCACCTTTCCCCGGGTGAGCCGGTGGACGGCCCGGTCGAGGGCGGGCACCACGTGCGGCGCCACCCGTGCGAAGCCCCTGGTCGACGACACCTTCTGCACCACGCGTGCGCCCCTCATGTGCCGGCCTCCTCGAAGACGTGTGCCGCGTCGGCCGCGTGCGCCCTCAGCCGGTGCACCGGCCCGAACAGCAGCTCGTCGCCCGCGGCGCGCTTGAAGTACAGGTGAGCCTCGTGCTCCCAGGTGAATCCGATGCCGCCGTGCAGCTGGATCCCCTCGGCGGCGGCGCGGCGCAGCGCTTCGAGCGCCTGGGCGAGGGCGAGTGCGCCGGCCCTCTCCTCGCCGGCCGGGGCGGTGACTCCGGCGGCGGCCCAGGCCGCGTAGTACGCCGCCGAACGGGCCGCCTGGACCTGGACGTACGCGTCGGCCAGCCGGTGTTTGACCGCCTGGAAGGACCCGACCGGCCGCCCGAACTGCTCGCGCTGCCCGACGTACTCGACGGTCCGCTCCAGCACCCGGGCGGCGGCCCCCACCGCCTCGGCGGCGAGACAGGCGGCGACGGTCTCGCCGAGCCCGGCGAGGGCGGGGAGGGCGTCGCCGTCTTCTCCGCCCAGCAACTCGGCCGGTGCCTCCCGTAGTTGGATCCGGCCCTGTGGGCGGGTCGCGTCCAGTGCGGTCTGCCGCACGCGGGTGAGGCCGGCGGCGTCCCCGCGCACGAGGAAGAGCAGGACCCGGGAGCGGGCGAATCCCCCGGCGTGCGCGGCGACCACGAGCAGCTCGGCACTGTGTCCGTCGAGGACCTGGTCGGCCTGCCCGTACAGCCGCCAGCCGCCGTCCGCCCGCCGGGCCTGCACGCCCCCGGCCCGTCCCCCGCCCGCCCACTGCCCGCGCCGGTCGTGGCCGGTGAGCGCGAGGGCGGTGGCGAGGGCGGGCCCCGGTACGGCGAGGGCGGCGGTGAGTTCGCCGGCGGCGATGCGGGGCAGGAGTTCGGCGCGCTGGGCGCCGGTGCCGAGGGCGAGCAGCAGCGGGGCGGCGAGGACGGCGGTGGCCAGCAGCGGGGTGGGGGCCAGGGCCCGGCCCGTCTCCTCGCAGGCCAGGGCCAGTTCGGTCACGGTGCAGCCGGCACCGCCGTAGGCCTCGGGGAGGGCCAGTGCGGACAGGCCGAGGTGCCCGGCGAGGAGGGTCCACAGGGCGGGGTCGTGCCCGGCCGGGGTGTCGACGGCGGCCCGCAGCTCCTCCGGACCGCACCGCTTGCCCAGCAGTTCGCGCAGGGTGCGGCGGATCTCGTCCTGTTCGTCGGTGAAGCGGGCGTCCATGGGGCACCTCTCTCCTCATCTGACGGTGCGTCATATTAGGGCGATGGAACAGGGAAGCCCAGAGCCCTGCCGCGTCCACCTGAATCTGATGTACCGTCAGATCCATGGTGGCCCGGAGGAAAGTGGCCGTCGTCGGCGTGGCCCTCTCGGACTGCGGCCGTGTGGACGACGCGACCTCGTACGCCCTGCACGCCCAGGCGGCCCGGCGCGCCCTGGCCGACGCGGGACTGGACCGCTCACTGGTCGACGGCTTCGCCTCGGCCGGCCTCGGCACACTGGCGCCCGTGGAGGTCGCCGAGTATCTGGGCCTGCGCCCCACCTGGGTCGACTCCACCTCCGTGGGCGGCTCCACCTGGGAGGTCATGGCAGCCCACGCGGCGGACGCGATCGCGGCCCGGCACGCCCGCGCGGTGCTGCTCGTCTACGGCTCGACGGCCCGCGCCGACGTCCGGGCCGGCCGCCGCACCGGGACGCTGTCCTTCGGCACACGGGGGCCCCTGCAGTTCGAGGCCCCGTACGGCCACACCCTGATCGCCAAGTACGCCATGGCGGCCCGCCGGCACATGATCGAGTACGGCACGACGATCGAGCAGCTGGCGGAGGTGGCGGTGCAGGCCCGGGCCAACGCGGTCCTCAACCCGGAGGCGATGTTCCGCAACCCGATCACGGTCGACGAAGTCCTGGCCGGGCCCATGATCGCCGACCCCTTCACCAAGCTGCACTGCTGCGTCCGCTCCGACGGCGGGGCGGCGGTGCTGCTGGCGGCCGAGGAGTACGTACGGGACTGCCGTACGGCGCCGGTGTGGGTGCTGGGGAGCGGGGAGTCCGTCTCGCACGCGGCGATGTCCGAGTGGCCGGACTTCACGGTGTCGCCGGCGGCGGTGAGCGGGCGGCTGGCGTTCGAGCGGGCGGGGGTGCGGCCGTCGGAGATCGACTTCGCCGAGCTCTACGACGCCTTCACGTACATGACGCTGGTGACGCTGGAGGACCTCGGCTTCTGCGGCAAGGGCGAGGGCGGGGCGTTCGTGGAGAAGGGGCGGCTGCGGGTCGAGGGCGGTGAACTGCCGGTGAACACCGACGGGGGCGGCCTGTCGGCGCAGCATCCCGGAATGCGAGGGCTGTTCCTGCTGGTGGAGGCGGTGCGGCAGCTGCGCGGGGAGTGCGGGGAGCGGCAGGTGCGGCGGGGCGACGGCGCACTGCCCCGGCTGGCGGTGGCGTCGGGGACGGGGGGCTGGTTCTGCTCGTCGGGGACGGTGGTGCTGGGGGCGGGGTGAGGGGCTGCGTTTTCCTCGGCGTGCACCGGCCGGTGAGGGCGGGGTGAGGGGACCGCACTTCCCTCGGCGTGCACCAGCCGGTGAGAGCGGGGCGAAAGGGGCTGCGCTCCCCTCGGCGTGCACCAGCCGGCGAGAGCGGCGCGAAAGGGGCTGCACTTCCCTCGGCGTGCACCAGCCGGCGAGAGCGGCGCGAGAGGGGCTGCGCTCCCCTCGGCGTGCACCAGCCGGCGAGAGCGGCGCGAGAGGGGCTGCGCTCCTTTGAACTGCACCGTCCGGTGGGACCCCGGTGTCCTCCCCCACCGTCCTCGCGGGGAACCGGTGACAATCGAGGCATGGCAACCGATCTTCACGAGCTGCTGAGGTCACTGCGGGTCTGGGACCCGAAGGTCACGGACCTGCCCTCCTTCGAGCCGGAGGGCGCACCGGCCACTCCGCTGCCCCTGTTCACCGAGTGGTTCGCGGCGGCGGTGGCGGCCGGCCAGACCGAGCCGCACACCATGTCGCTGGCGACGTCGGACGAGTCGGGCCTGCCCGACGTACGGATCGTGATGCTGCACGGCGCGGACGCCGACGGCTGGTCCTTCGCGTCCCACACCGGCAGCCGCAAGGGCCGGCACCTCGCCGGCCGCCCGTACGCCGCGCTCGGCTTCTACTGGCCGGTGCTGGGCCGGCAGGTCCGGGTGCGCGGCCCGGTGACGGCGGCCCCGTCGGAGGAAGCCCAGGGCGACCTGCACGCCCGGTCGACGGGCGCGCTGGCGGCGGCGCTGACCGGCAGGCAGAGCGAGGTCCTGCACTCCCTGGACGACCTGGCCCGGGCCTCGGAGTCGGCGTGGGAACGGGCGTCGCGGGAGCCTGAGGCACCGGTCCCGTCCTGGACGCTGTACCGGCTGCGGGCCGAGGAGGTGGAGTTCTTCCAGGGCGACGAGCGACGGCGGCACGTCCGGCTCCGCTACCGGCGGGAAGGGGAGCGGGACGGGGAAGGGTGGTCACGGGAGCTGCTGTGGCCGTGAGGCCGGGGCCCCCGGAGCCTCGGCCCGGGGCAGCCCGGTCGGCCCTGACGCCTCCTCAGTGAAGTCGTACACCGCGAAGTCCGCCACCGGCCGGTACCCGATGCGCTGGTAGAGGCCGTTGCTGGTCGGGTTGGACAGGTCCGTGAAGAGGAGGACCTCGTCCGCTCCGGCGGCCAGGGCGGTGCGGCTGACCTCGGCCGTCGCCGCTCCCGCGTAGCCGCGGCCGCGGAGGTGGGGCGGGGTGTAGACCGTGGTGACGCGGACCTGACCGGCGACCCGGGGACTTGTGCCGGCCATGGCGACGGGTGTGCCGTCGGGGGTCTCCCAGAAGGTGATGCTGCCGCTGTCGATGCGGGCGTCCGCCCACTCCGCGGAGTCGCCGACGGTGCCCAGGTCGACGGATTCGCTGAACTCGTCGTGCCAGCGCCGGAGTCGCTCGCGGTCGGACTCGACGGCGACCCTGGGGCGGCCGGGCGGTACAGGTCCGGGTGCGGTCAGGGTGCCGAGCCGGTAGAGCCGCTGGCGCTGGCACGGGGCGGCCGGGGCGCCCGTGTGCCGCTGCCAGGCCGCGGCGAAGGCGGCTGCGGTGTCGCGGTCCGCGTGCACGCCGGGCAGGCGTCGGCCGAGGGCGGCCAGGCGGGCGGCGAGGGTGTCGGCGTCCTCCGGGGTGAGGGCCGTGAGGTTCAGCCAGTGCGGCGGGGTACGGAAGAAGGTCGCCCGGACCGCACCGTCCCGTTCCAGTACGCCGAACTCCGGTGCCCCCTCTCCGTACACGCTCCGGCCGCGCGTCCGCAGTGTCTCCGTGACCGTCAACGGCACGGTGTGCAGCGCCGGCCGGGAGTGGAGGAAGGCGCCCGCGCGGGCGAGGAAGTCCTCGAGGTCAGCGGTGAGGAGCCAACTGCCTGTGGCTGCCCGGGTGTTCGCATCGGTGTCCATGGTTCATGGTGCCGTCCGCCACCTGAGGCGCACCCCTGATTTTCGGCAGGCCCCCGCGGGCTCACGTGCCGCTGTTCTCGGCGAGCGTGTACGCCACCAGCGCGTTGGCGTGGCCGTGCCCCAGCCCGTGTTCGGTCTTGAGCCAGTCGACGAGCTCCATGTGCCGGGTCAGCGGCGAGGTGCGGATCAGCTCCTGCCAGTGGGCGATCGGCCGGCCGTACTTCTTCTCGATGGACGGGAAGTAGCTGGCGGGGCCCTTCACGGGTGCGGTCATCTCGGCATGTCCCTTCTCCGCGTGACGGTCGCGCTTCGGCCGGTCCCTTCTCGGCGTGACGGTCGCGCTGCGGTCGCCTGGTATGACCGGTGGGGTGGGAGGAACTGATCACCCACCCGAAGTGATACCCGTCACACCCACCGCCCCGTCCCCTCAGGGATCCGCGGCTCCGGGTCCGTGGCCAGGCGTGCGTGCAGATGGGCGTCCCGGAACGCGTCGTGCCGCCCCTCCTGGAAGATCGCGCCGCGCAGGGTGCCCTCGTAGGGGAATCCGCATCTCTCGGCTATCCGGCACGAGGCGTCATGGCCGACCGCGTGATCCAACTCCAGCCGGTGCAGGCCGAGTTCGGTGAGGGCCCAGCGTGCGGCAATCAGGAGGGCACGGGTGGCGACGCCCTGGCCTCGGGCCTCGGGGAGCACCCAGTAGCCGACCCGGGCGACCTTCAGGTGGTACTTGATCTCGTTGACGCCGATGTGCCCCAGCGGGGTGTCGCTGCGCGCGTCCGCGACGCGGAACGACGCCGACGTCCCCTCCAGGGCACTCTGCGCCCGCGCGAGCAGCGACTCCCGCGCGCTCGCCCGGTCGGTGACCGGCCGCAGCGGGGTGTTCCAGCGCCGGAACTCCGGATCACGCAGTCCCCGCAGCCACATGTCGACGTCGGCACCGGACCCCGCGTCCCAGGGGCGCAGGCGAAGGCCGTGGCCGCGCAGATCCGGGTGGGGGCCGGTCAGGGACTGGTCGCGTATGGGGGCCATGGGTCTCATTGAAGCCCAGAGGGGACGATGCGGGGCGCCGTGACGAGAAGAAGCGGGCTCCCCTGAGCCCGGGTCCCGGAACGCCGGGCTTCTCACCCACCGGCCGCTCAGCCTCGCGGCACCGCCCGGAACACCGGAATCCCCTCCCGGAACACCACCTCCAGTTCCGCCCCGCCCGACAGTCCCGGATCCGCACCGGCCCGGTGGGCCTCCGCCCGCACGATCTCCGTCATCATCCGCGGCCCCTCCGCGAGTTCGACGACGGCGGCGACGTACGGGACGCGGTCCGAGAACGGCGGCAGGTCGTTGCGGTGGACGACGGACCAGGTGTAGAGCGTGGCGCGGCCGCTCGCCGTCTCCCACGTCACGTCCTCGCTCCAGCAGTGGGGGCAGAACTCGCGCGGGTAGTGGTGGGCCCGGCCGCAGGCCCCGCACCGGCGGATCAGCAGCCTGTCCTCGGCGGCGGCGTCCCAGTAGGTCCGCGTGAAGGCGTCCGGCTCGGGCAGGTCGAAGCGTCCGGCCATCAGAACAGCCCCAGCGCACTGTCCAGCGACCACGTCTGCCAGGACATCCCGAACAGCCCGACCACCGACATCAGCGCCATCATCGAGTTCTGCCCCTGCTCGGCGACGTCGTGGACCATGAGCGTGAAGTAGAGCGCGTTGAGGAGGAACCCGCCGACCAGGGCGACCGGAGTGAGGAAGCCGGTGATCAGGCCCAGTCCGAGCGCGAGTTCCGCGTAGACGACGACGTACGCCATCACGCGCGGGTGCGGGGCCACCGCCGCCTCGAACCCCGAGCGGACGGCGCGCCAGCGGTGCTCGGCGGCCACTGAGGCGGCCCACGCGATGCCGGTGCCCCGCTCGAACCAGGCCTTGCGGTCCTTGTGCCGCCAGCTCTCCAGCCACCACAGCCCGAGCCCGATCCGCAACACGGCCAGCCATTCCGCTCCGGTGAGCCAGATCGCGTCCATGCGATCTGACGGTACGTCAGATCAGCGGATGCGCAAGGCCTCCCGCAGCGCCCCGGCTCGACGCTCGGCTACCAGCCGGGCATCGCCGCCCTCGCCGCAAGCCTGCTGTCGCCGAGCCCCAGACCTCCGGGCCCGCGGAGCCCGCGACCGGCACACGCCGGAAACGATCACCACCCCGCCACAACCAGGCCCGCCGGCCACGAGCCCCACCCCCTCCCCCTACAGCCGTGATCAATCCGAAACCAATTCCGGTCTTGACCGAGACCCATCAAGCAGTCCCGTGATTACGCTCGCGCTCATGGCCGACTCCACACCCCCCACACACGCCTCCGCACAGCCCCCACCCGACCGCCCCGTCTACGTCATCGGCGGCGGCCCCGGCGGGCTCTCCGTGGCGTACGCGCTGCGCGCCCGGGGCGTACGGGCCGTCGTTCTGGAGAAGTCCGGCCATGTCGGGGCGTCCTGGCGCCGCCACTACGACCGGCTGCACCTGCACACCACCCGCCGCCTGTCGGCCCTGCCCGGCCTGCCGATGCCGCGCCGGTTCGGACGGTGGGTGTCCCGGGACGACGTGGTGCGGTACCTGGAGAAGTACGCCGAGCACCACCGTCTGGAGATCGTCACCGGCGTCGAGGTCTCCCGCGTCGAGCGCACCCCCGACGGCACGGGCTGGCTGCTGCACGCCACCGGCGGCCGGGAACTGACCGGCGCGGCGGTGGTCGTCGCCACCGGCTACAACCACACCCCGCGGCTGCCCGACTGGCCCGGCCGCACCGCCTTCACCGGCGAGTTCCTGCACGCCGGTGAGTACCGCAGCGGCAAGCCCTACACCGGCCGGGACGTCCTCGTCGTCGGGGTCGGCAACACCGGCGCCGAGATCGCCGTCGACCTGGTGGAGAGCGGCGCCTCCCGGGTCCGGCTCGCCGTGCGCACGGTCCCCCACATCATGCGCCGTTCGACCGCCGGCTGGGCCGCCCAGTACAGCGGTGTGCTCGTGCGCCGGCTGCCGGTCGGCCTGGTCGACCGGATCTCCCGGCTGCAGGCCAAGGTGGCCGTGCCCGACCTGTCGGCCCACGGGCTGCCGCGTCCCGACACCGGGCTGTACACGCGGGTGAAGCAGGGGGCGATCCCGGTGCAGGACGTCGGCCTGATCGACGCGGTGCGCAAGGGCAGGGTGGAGATCGTGGCCGCGGTGGAGGGCTTCGAGGACGGCGACAAGATCGCCCTGGCCGACGGCAGCCGGATCTCCCCGGAGGTGGTGATCGCCGCCACCGGTTACGTCCGCGCACTGGAGGACCTGGTCGGCCACCTGGGCGTCCTCGACGACCACGGCAGGCCCGTCGTCCACGGCGCCCGCACCCCGACGACCGCCCCCGGCCTGTACTTCACCGGCTTCACCAACCCGATCAGCGGCAACCTCCGCGAGCTGGCGCTGGACGCGGTGAAGATCGCGAAGGCCGTCGCGCGGAACGGCTCGGGGGGCGTGTCCCGGCTGCCGGGCTGAGAGACCCGGGCCGCCCGGTCGACGGCTTGGGCAACTTTGCCCGCCCACACCGTTCCTGACGTCGCATCAGTTCAGTAATCTGACTGTGCGTCAGTTAGCGGCTGTCTCACAGGAGCGGGCGGAAACGATGCTTGGATCGACCCACGGCACCCTCACCACCGACTCCCGCCGGACCCGGGCCATCGCCTGTGGCGAGCGGTCCGGGCCCGTCGTGCACGGCAGGCCGGCCCAGGCGGGCGACCTCGACGTCAGCGGACGGCCGCTGCACGCCGACGCACCCGACCTGGACCGATTCTTCCGCCCCCGGTCCGTCGCCGTGATCGGCGCCTCGGATGCCGAGGGCCGCCCGAACACCGGCATCACGCGGCAGCTGGCCGACTGGGCGGAGCGGGTCGGCGCCCGGCTGTATCCGGTGCATCCCAGCCGGCCGTCCGTCTTCGGCATCCCCTGCTCCCCTTCCGTCGCCCATCTGCCCGAGCAGATCGATCTGGCCGTGGTGCTGGTCGGCGACCCCCTGCCGGTGATCGAGGAACTGGCCGAGGCCAAGGCCCGGTTCGCCGTCGTGTTCGCGTCCGGGTTCGCGGAGACCGGGCCCGAGGGCGAGGCCGCCCAGCGGCGACTGGCCGCCGCCGTCGCACAGTCCGGGCTGCGGCTGCTGGGCCCCAACACCAACCTCAACGCCTTCGAGCGGTTCCGCGAGGACCTTCAGGGACCGGCGATCGCGCTGATCACCCAGTCCGGCCACCAGGGCCGCCCCGTCTTCGCCCTGCAGGAACTCGGCATCCGCCTCTCCCACTGGGCCCCCACCGGCAACGAGGCCGACCTGGACAGCGCCGACTTCCTCTCCTACTTCGCCGAGCAGCCCGAGGTCGGCGCCATCGCCTGCTACCTCGAAGGGCTGAAGGACGGCCGCTCCTTCCTGCTCGCCGCCGACCGGGCCGCCCGGCGCGGAGTCCCGGTCGTCGCCGTCAAGGTGGGACGTACCGAGACCGGCGCCCGCACGGCCGCCTCCCACACCGGCAAACTGACCGGCGCGGACGCGGTGGTGGACGCGGCGCTGCGCCAGTACGGCGTGATCCGGGTCGACGGGCTCGACGAACTCCAGGACACCGCGGCCCTGTTGGCCCGGGCCCGGCCGCCGCGCGCCGACGGGGTCGTCGTCTACTCCATCTCGGGCGGCACGGGCGCGCACGTCGCCGACCTGGCGACCGAGGCGGGCCTGAGCCTGCCGGTCCTGTCCGAGGCCAAGCAGGCCGAGCTGCACCAGTGGATCCCCGAGTACCTGAGCGTCGCCAACCCGGTCGACAACGGCGGGCATCCGGTCGGGGACGAACGCGGACGGAAGATCATCGACGCCATCCTCGACGATCCCGGCGTGGGCGTGCTGATCTGCCCGGTCACCGGGCCGTTCCCGCCGCTCAGCGACCGGCTCGTCCGCGACCTGGTGGACGCGGCCGAGCGGACGGACAAGCTGGTGTGCGTGGTGTGGGGGTCACCCGTCGGCACCGAGCCCGCCTACCGCGAGGTCCTGCTCGGCTCCTCCCGCGTGGCCACCTTCCGCACGGTCGGCAACTGCCTCACCGCCGTCCGCGCCCACCTCACCCACCACCGCTTCACGACCGCCTACCGCTCCCCCTTCGACGAGGCCCCGCGCACCCCCTCGCCGTCCTACCGCAAGGCGCAGGCGCTGATGCAGCCCGGCCGGCAGCTGAGCGAGCACGCGGCGAAGCAGCTGCTGCGCGCCTACGGCATCCGCGTACCGCGCGAGCAGCTGGTGACCAGCGCGGCGGCGGCCGTCCGTGCGGCCGGGCTCGTGGGCTACCCGGTGGTGATGAAGGCCTCCGGTGCCCGCATCGCCCACAAGACGGAGCTCGGCCTGGTGAAGATCGGGCTGACCTCGGCCAGCCAGGTCCGCGACGCCTACCGGGAGCTGACCGACATCGCCCGCTACGAGGACGTCGCCCTGGACGGCGTCCTGGTCTGCCAGATGGTCGAGCAGGGTGTGGAGATGGTCGTCGGCGTCGCCCACGACGACCTGTTCGGCCCGACCGTGACCGTCGGGCTCGGCGGTGTGCTCGTCGAGGTGCTGCGTGACACCGCCGTGGGAGTGCCGCCCTTCGGGGAGGAGCAGGCGCGGGACATGCTCGCCGGACTGCGCGGACGGGCCCTGCTGGACGGGGTCCGGGGTCGGCCGCCGGCGGATCTGGACGCGCTGGTCGAGGTGGTTCTGCGGGTGCAGCGCATGGCTCTGGAACTCGGCGACCGGCTGGCGGAACTGGAGATCAACCCGCTGATGGTCCTGCCCCAGGGGCAGGGTGCCGTGGCGCTGGACGCGCTGGCGGTGTGCCGCTGATGACGGAGCCCGCGCTGGTGCACTCGACCGGCGACCACGTCCTCTCCCTCACCCTCAACCGGCCCGAAAGCCTCAACGCCCTCACACCCGGGCAGCGCGAGGACATCATCCGGCTGCTGGCGGAGGCCTCGGCCACGGCGGATGTGAGGGCTGTCGTGATCACGGGGGCGGGCCGCGGCTTCTGCTCCGGAGCGGACCTCCGGGGCACCGGCGCGCCCGGCGAACGCCTCGCGGGTGATGTCGCACGCACGCTGCGCACCGGTGCCCAGCGTCTGATCGCCGCCGTGCTCGACTGCGAGAAGCCGGTGATCGCGGCCGTGAACGGCACGGCAGCCGGCCTCGGCGCGCACCTCGCACTCGCCTGCGATCTGGTGATCGCGGCCGAATCCGCCCGCTTCATCGAGGTGTTCGTGCGCCGCGGCCTGGTCCCCGACGGCGGCGGCGCCTATCTCCTGCCGCGGCTCGTCGGCCCGCAGCGGGCGAAGGAGCTGATGTTCTTCGGCGACGCGCTCACCGCGCCGGACGCCGAACGCCTCGGGCTCGTCAACCGGGTCGTGCCCGACGAGGAGCTTCAGAAGACGGCGCGCTCCTGGGCCGAGCGCCTCGCCGCCGGCCCGACCCGGGCCCTCGCCCTGACCAAGCAGCTCGTCAACGCCTCCCTCGACACCGACCGCACGGCGGCCTTCGCCGCCGAGGCCGCCGCGCAGGAGATCAACATGACGACGGGGGACGCGCGGGAGGGCGTGCGGAGCTTCGTGGAGCGGCGGAGCGCGGAGTTCAGAGGATGCTGACCCTTCCTATCTGACGGTACGTCAGCTTCAATGGCGGAGTGATGGGACAAGCAGGGATGGCGGAAGCCGCCGTCCGCTACCTCAGGTCGGTCCGCACAGCCGCCCCGGAGCCCGTCGAGACGCTGCCGCGGCCCGAACTGCGCTGTGTCGGCGCCGACGAGCGGGCCCCGCTCGACCCACGGGAGTTCCGCAGGGTCCTGGGTAACTTCGCGTCGGGCGTGGCCGTCGTCACGGCACCCCCGGCCCTGGCCGGCGACCCTCCCGCCGGCTTCGCATGCCAGTCCTTCACCTCCCTCTCCCTCGACCCGCCCCTCGTCGCCTTCATGATCGGCCGTACGTCGACGACCTGGCCGCGGATCGCCCGCGCCGGGGTGTTCTGCGTGAACGTCCTGGGGTCCGGCCAGGGCGAGCTGTGCCGCTCCTTCGCGGTGAGCGGCACGGACAAGTTCGCGGGGGTGGCCTACGACGCGGCCCCGGCGTCCGGCTCGCCCCGCCTGACGGGCACCGTGGCGTGGATCGACTGCACGATCCACGCCGTCCACCCGGGCGGCGACCACCTCATCGTGGTGGGCCGGGTGAACGCCCTCGGCACGAGCGACGGCCCGGACGGGCCGCTCCTGTTCCACCAGGGGCGCTTCGCGCGGCTGACGGCCCCATAGGAATCAGGCCACCGCCGGCCGCCACAGCGACGTGATCTCGCCGGCCCGGGCGGCGTGCAGTGGATCGACGGCGGCCGGCATCCGGCCGTCGGCGACGACGACCCGGCGCGGCAGGGGCAGCCCGGACTCAGAGTGCCGGCGGGCGGAACGGGGTCGAGCCTCGACCCAGTGGATCGTGGACACGGCAGACTCCTCGGAAGGTCGAACGTGAGCGAACGCGCGAAGTCACGACGACCACATCACCGAGGACCATGCCGAGTGTCATCAACGAACCTTTCTCACAGGGGAGTTGCCGGGTCCAGCTTGGGCCCGGCGCGGAACGCGGGGTCCGCCACCGGTGATCCGAATGCCGACGGATCGGAGAGGGACAGCCGTATGGACGCCGAGGACAGCGCGCAGGAGCCGCCCGAGCACGCCCGCTTCGCAGCCTGCCTGGCCGAACTGGAGCAGGTCACCGACGCGGACGAGACCGAGCTGGTGCCCCGGGTCCTCGCCGACCCGGACCCTGTGATGGCCGGGGCCGCCGTGGTGCGCCACCTCGACCGTCGCGCCGAGGAGTTGTGGCCCGAACCCGTGTGGGAGGAGTGGGCGGAGGCGATGGGCCGGGCGGTGGGCGACCGTCCTTTCCTGGTCCGGCGCCTGCGGGAGTGGGGCCTGTTCCGGGCCGTCGCCCTCGGGCTGCCCTGGGATCGGCACGACCTGCTCGCGTCGTCCGACTGGCTCCAGCTGAAGACGGCGGCCGGGTCGAGCCCCGACGCCCTCGCCGTCCTCGCCGAGCGCGGGCGGACGAAACGGATCCGCAGCACCGCCCGGGCGGGTCTCACGCGGTTGAACCCCGCCTGACGACCGGCCGGTTCAGGCCACGGCCACCTCGCCCGGCGTCCTGCGCCGGATCACCAGCGCCATCAACGCCGCCGCCGCGCACAGCGCCCCCGACGCGTACCAGACCACGTCGTACGTGCCGAACGTGTCGCGGGCGACACCGCCCAGGAAGGCGACGAGGGCCGCCCCGACCTGGTGGGAGGCGAGGACCCAGCCGAAGACGATCGCGCTGTCCTCGCCGTACTGCTCGCGGCACAGGGCGAGGGTCGGCGGGACCGTGGCGACCCAGTCGAGGCCGTAGAAGACGATGAAGAAGATCATCGGGGGGTGGACCGCGGGGCCGAGCAGCAGTGGCAGGAACATCAGGGACACGCCCCGCAGCGCGTAGTACACCGCCAGCAGGCGGCGCGGCTCGAAGCGGTCGGTGAACCAGCCGGAGGCGATCGTGCCGACGACGTCGAAGACCCCGATGACCGCGAGCAGGGACGCGGCGGCCTGGACGGGCATGTGCGCGTCGTGGGCCGCGGGGATGAAGTGGGTCTGGACCAGGCCGTTGGTGGAGGCGCCGCAGATCGCGAAGGTACCGGCGAGCAGCCAGAACGGGCCGGTGCGCACGGCGGAGAGCAGCACGGTCACGGCCCGGCGGGCCGCACCGCGGACGGGCGCGGGCTTCGGCACGAACTCGGTGGCGCCGTACGGCTTCTGGCCGACGTCGGCCGGATGGTCGTGCAGCAGGAGCCAGACGAACGGCACGACCGCGAGGGCGGCGAGGGCGACCGTCACGGCCGCCGGACGCCAGTCGTACCGCTCGATGATCCAGGACAGCAGGGGCAGGAAGATCAGCTGTCCGGAGGCCGAGGCCGCGGTGAGGATGCCGCTGACCAGGCCGCGCCGTGCGGTGAACCAGCGGTTGGTGACGGTCGCCGCGAAGGCCAGCGCCATGGAGCCGGAGCCGAGGCCGACCAGCAGGCCCCAGCACAGCATCAGCTGCCAGGCCGCGGTCATCCACACGGTGAGCCAGGAACCGGCGGCGATCACGGTCAGGGCGACCGCGACGACCCGGCGGATGCCGAAGCGGTCCATCAGGGCCGCCGCGAACGGGGCCGTCAGACCGTACAGCGCGAGGTTCACCGAGACGGCGGCGCCGATGGTGCCGCGTGACCAGTCGAACTCGTCGTGCAGCGGATCGATGAGCAGGCCCGGCACGGAACGGAAGGCGGCGGCGCCGATGATCGTCACGAAGGTCACGGCGGCGACGAACCAGGCGCGGTGCATCCGCACACGGGTCGGCTTCGGCGGCTGCTGGACGGCCGCCGCTTCGGTTGTCTGGGTCACGGCATAGAGCTTCCGGCCTGTGGCGTCCGCCATCGAGTGGCCCGAAGGACAGCATTCGTTAGGATCGGGCCATGCGCCGTGCCCCGGAGTTCCGCCCGCACCGTGTCGTCGTCCTCGCCCTCGACGGCCTGCTCCCCTTCGAGCTGGGCATCCCGCACCGCATCTTCGGCCGTCCCCGGGACGCCGAGGGCCGCCTGCTGTACGAGGTCGTCACCTGCTCGGTCCGCCCGCCGGGCCCGGTGCAGACCGACGCCGACTTCGCCATCCAGGTCGAGCACGGCCCCGAGGCCCTGGCCACCGCCGACACGGTGATCGTGCCGGCGTCGTACGAACTCGGTCCGGTCTTCGAACAGGGCGTGCTGACCGGCGAACTGGCCGCCGCCCTCGCCCACATCCGCCCGGGCACCCGGCTCGCGGCGATCTGCATCGGCGTCTACGTCCTTGCCGCCGCCGGTCTCCTGGACGGCCGCCCCGCCACCACGCACTGGGCCGACGCCGACCGTCTCCAGCGTCTCTTCCCGCGTGTCGGGGTCGACCCCGACGTCCTGTTCATCGACGACGGCGACGTCCTGACCTCCGCCGGTGTCGCGGCCGGCATCGACCTGTGCCTGCACATGGTGCGCCGCGACCACGGCACGGCGGTCGCGAACGACGTGGCCCGCCGCACGGTCGTACCGCCGCACCGCGACGGCGGCCAGGCGCAGTACATCCACCGGCCGGTGCCGGACCCGCAGCAGGCGACCACGACCTCGGCCCGCGCCTGGGCCCTGGGCCGTCTGCACGAGCCGATCCAGCTGCGCGACATGGCGGCCCGGGAGTCCATGTCGGTGCGCACCTTCACCCGCCGCTTCCGCGAGGAGACCGGCGTCAGCCCCGGCCAGTGGCTCACCCAGCAACGTGTGGAGCGGGCCCGCCACCTCCTGGAGTCCACCGACCGCTCCGTCGACCAGGTGGCCCGGGACGCGGGCTTCGGCACGGCCCAGTCGATGCGCCAGCACCTCCAGTCGGCCCTGGGTGTCACGCCCACGGCCTACCGGCGGACGTTCCGGTCCGAGAGCGACGGGGCCGCCGCTCTCAGAAGGTGAGCACCGCCCGCGCCACCCGCCCGGACTCCGCGTCCGCCGCCGCCTTCTCGAAGTCCTCGACCGGATAGGTGCGGGTGACCAGTTCGTCGAGCAGGAGGCGCCCTTGGCGGTACATCTCGGCGTACCGGGCGATGTCCCGCTGAGGGCGGGAGGAGCCGTAGCGGCAGCCCAGGATGGACTTGTCGAGGTACATCGAGGAGACGCGGAAGGACGCCTCGGCCGTGGCGGGCGGGACCCCGAGGAGGATCGCCTGTCCGTGCCGGTCCAGCGCGTCGATCGCCTGCCGGATCAGCTCCACCCGGCCGACGCACTCGAAGGCGTGGTCCGCGCCCGTGGGCAGGAGGTCGCGCACGCCCTCGGCCGAGGTGAGGAAGTCGGTCGCGCCGAACCGCCGCGCCGCCTCCTCCTTCGCCGCGTTGGCGTCGACGGCGACGATCCGCCCGGCGCCGGCGAGCCGCGCCCCCTGGAGCACGTTCAGGCCGATGCCGCCCGTCCCGATGACCAGGACGCTGTCGCCGTGGCCGACCCGCGCCCGGTTGAGTACGGCGCCGACCCCCGTCAGCACCCCGCACCCGATGAGCGCGGCCGACGTCAGCGGGACGTCGTCGGGGATCCGGACCGCCTGTACGGCCTTGACGACCGTGCGCTCGGCGAACGCCGAGTTGGACGCGAACTGGTGCACCGGCGAGCCGCCGTGGCCGAACGGCCGGCCCGGGCGCCCGATGGCCCGTCGGCACATGGTCGGCCGCCCCCGGTCGCACTCGGCACACGTGCCGCAGTTCGCCAGGGTGGACAGCGCCACATGGTCCCCGGGCGCGACATGGGTGACTCCCTCACCCACCGCCTCCACGACCCCGGCGCCCTCATGGCCCAGCACCACGGGAGCGGGGAAGGGGATGGTCCCGTCCACCACCGACAGATCGCTGTGGCACAGCCCGGCCGCCGCGATCGCGACCCGCACCTCGCCCGGCCCGGGTTCGCGCACCTCCAGGTCCGTCACGACCCGGACCTGCTTCCCGTCGAAGATCACGCCTCGCATCACACGGCCCCCTTGGGCTCCCTGGGCAGGCCGAGCACGCGCTCGGCGATGATCGTGCGCTGGATCTGGTCCGAGCCGCCGTAGATCGTGTCGGCCCGCGAGAAGAGGAACAGGTGCTGGGAGGCGTCCAGTTCGTACGGCTCGGAGGCCGACCAGTCGGCGGGTCCCACGGCCGCCGCGGCACCCCGCACCAGCACCGCCAGCTCCCCGAGCCGCTGGTGCCAGCCGGCCCACAGCAGCTTGGCCACGCTCGGGGCACCCGCGTCACCGGAACCCCCCAGCGTGCGCAGGGCGTTCCAGCGCATCGTGCGCAGCTCGGCCCACTGCCGCACGAGCCGCTCCCGTACGACGGGATCCCGCACCGCACCCGACTCCACGGCCGCCCGCACCACCGCGCCCAGTTCCTCGGCGAACCCGATCTGCTGGGCCAGGGTGGACACCCCCCGTTCGAAGCCGAGCAGGCTCATGGCGACGCGCCAGCCGTTGCCCGCGCCGCCGACGACGTGTTCCGCGCGGGCGCCGTCGAAGAAGACCTCGTTGAAGTCGCAGGTGCCGGTCAGCTGCCGGATGGGGCGGACCTCGATCCGGCCGGGCTGGTCCATGGGGACGAGCAGGAAGGACAGGCCGTGGTGCCGTACCGAGCCGGGTTCGGTCCTGGCCAGCACGAAGCACCAGTCCGCCTCGTGCGCGAGCGAGGTCCAGATCTTCTGCCCGGTGACGCGGTACGTACGGCCGTCCGGCTCGGGCACGGCCGCGGTCCGGCTCCCGGCGCGGCCGTCCGGCTCGGGCACGGCCGCGGTCCGGATCCCGGCCAGGTCCGATCCGGCGCCGGGCTCGCTGTACCCCTGGCACCACAGTTCCGCACCGGCGGCGATCGGCGGCAGGAAGCGCGACTTCTGCTCGTCGGTGCCGTGGGCGAGGAGCGTGGGCGCGAGCAGGTTCTCCCCGATGTGCCCGGAACGCGGCGGCGCCCCCGACCGCGCGTACTCCTCGGCCCAGGCGACCTGCTGGGTGAGGGTGGCCCTGCGATTCCCGTAGCCGTCCTCCCCCCAACCGAGTCCGATCCACCCGGCTGCACCGAGAGTGCGCTCCCAAGCCCGGCGGTCGGCAGCGTCCTTGGCATGCGCCGTCAACCAGTCGCGCACCTCGGCGCGAAAGTCCTCATCCTCTTGCTCGAACCCGAACTCCACGCTCGACCGCCTTAGATTGGCCAGGTCCTTGCACATGCGGAGCGGGGCAACACCTCCAGGGGCGCGGGGAACTGCGCGAACGACCACACTCCACCCGCACCCGCCGAACCACCCCGCCACCCGGGCTACTGGGCGTTCGGCCGCTCCCCTCGAGCCGCCGCCCTCTCCATCTCCCTCACCCGCTCCAGCATCGGCATCGGATCCACTCCCACCGACCCGGGCAGAAACTCCGCGATCCGTTCCACACTCCACCCGCCGGGGGCATACGCGGCACGCAACTCCCTCGGCTGCGCCCACACCGCGATCTTCGCCCCGGCCACCGTGTACACCTGCCCGGTGATCCCCTCCCGGGAGGCGGCGTCGGACAGCAGGTACACCACCAGCGCGGCGACATCCTCCGGCTCGCCGATCTCGGCCAGCTCCATCGGCACCCCCGCCGACATCCGGGTCCGCGCCACCGGCGCCACCGCGTTCGCGGTCACCCCGTACTTGTGCAGCCCCAGTGCGGCGCTGCGCACCAGCGAGATGATCCCGCCCTTCGCCGCGCTGTAGTTGGCCTGGGAGACGGACCCCTGATGGTTGCCGCTGGTGAAGCCGATCAGCGTCCCGGTGCGCTGCTTGCGCATGACCGCGGACGCCGCCCGGAACACCGTGAACGTGCCCTTCAGGTGCGTCGCGACGACCGGGTCCCACTCCTCCTCGGTCATGTTGAACAGCATCCGCTCGCGCAGGATCCCGGCCACGCAGGCCACACCGTCCAGCCGCCCGTACGACGACAGCGCCACGTCGACGACCCGCTGACCGCCCGCCATCGTGGAGATGTCGTCGGCGACGGCCACCGCCTCCCCGCCCGCCGCCTCGATCTCCTTGACCACGGCCTGGGCGACCTCACTCGCCGGCGAGCCCCCGTCGACCGCGACACCGTAGTCGTTGACCACGATCTTCGCCCCCTCGGCCGCCGCCGCGAGCGCGACCGCCCGGCCGATGCCCCGCCCGGCACCCGTGACGGCGACGACCTTGCCTGCCAAGAAGTTCCCCACGCCCGGCCCCTTCCCGTCCCACAGTTTCTGACGGACCGTTAGATTGTCGGTTCCCGAATTCTACGACCCGTCAGATATGGGAAGACAAGCCCCGGGGAGGACCCATGTCGCTGCCGGACGCGTTCCACGACATCGCCAAGCGCGTGAACAACTGGGGGCGTTGGGGAGCCGACGACGAGATCGGGACGCTGAACCTGATCACCGACGAGGTCGTCAGGCAGGCCGCGGCGACCGTCCGCACCGGCCGGCGCATCCCCCTCGCCCTGCCCCTCCAGCAGGACGGTGTGCAGACCGGCGTGATCCCCGGTCGCGTCAATCCCCTGCACGCCATGGTGCAGATCAACCAGGAGATCTTCGGCCCGGGCACGGTCGCGTGCAGCGACGACGTCGTGACCATGGGACTCCAGGCGGCCACCCACTGGGACGCGCTGCCCCACGTCTCGCACTCCGGCCGCCTCTACAACGGCCGCCCGGCCGACACCGTCACTCCGCACGGCGGGGCCGGGTTCAGCGGCATCGGCACGGTCCGGCACCTGGTCTCACGCGGAGTGCTGCTGGACGTCGCCCGGGCCCGGGGCACGGACCGGCTCGACGGCGGGTACGCCGTCAGTCCCGAGGACCTGGACGCCGCCGAGGAGCTGGCCGGCACGCGGGTCGGGGCCGGCGACATCGTGCTCGTGCGGACCGGGCAGATGCGGACCTGTCTGGCCGGGGACCGGCACGGCTACGCGTATCCGTCGCCGGGGCTGTCGATCCGTACGCCGGAGTGGTTCCACGCGCGCGATGTCGCGGCCGTCGCCAACGACACCCTGACCTTCGAGGTGTTCCCGCCGGAGGTGGCGGATCTCTGGCTGCCGGTGCACGCGCTCCACCTCGTGGAGATGGGCATGCCACAGGGCCAGAACTGGAACCTCGAAAAGTTGTCCACAGCCTGTGGAGAAGCGGGCCGGTACGCGTTCCTGCTGACGGCCACCCCCGAGCCGTTCACCGGGGCGACCGGCTCGCCGGTGGCACCCGTCGCCGTCCTGTAGACCGGCCTGCGGACCGGCGGGCCGCGGAGGGCCCGTCGCCGTACCGGGCCGCCACCCACTGCAGCAGGATGGCGGCGCCGCGCTGCTCGCCCCGAGCACGGCAGCGCGCGCCGCCACCCGACTCCGGCGCTCCCGCCCCGACTTCCTGGCCCCGAAGGAAGCCGACGCCGAATCGCGACTCACACTCGCCGAGGGCTGCCGTCCACCGAAGCCCTCGTCGTCCCCTCTCGGCGAATCGCTGCCCACAAGCGTGAGCAAGCGGTCACGACCCGTCAACAGTCGTTCGGCGATATGTCGCACTTGAGGCTTTCGCCGTAGGCGCGCACGGAAGCACGTCCCGGCGCATCGCCGCATGGCCCGACCGAACCTCCCGGCCCGATGCACCCGTGCTCCGGCCCCGCCGCACACACCCGCGGCATGTGCCGCGGTACACCGCATCCGGCGGGCGCGGGGCGACGAGCGGCGGCACTACACCGCTTCGTACGCCAGGCCCTCGAAAGCCGCGCCGCCTCCGCACGCCACCGCGCCGCCCCCGCACGAGGTCGTGAGGTCGCCGGACTTGGCGCACCGGTCCAGTTCGCACCAGATGCGCTTGCCGGTGGCCTCGACACTCCAGCCCCAGCGGTCGGCGAGGCCGTCCACGAGCGCCAGGCCCCGGCCGCCGGTCGCGTCGTCACCGGCGCACCGGGGCACGGGGGCCCGGCCGCTGCGGTCCGCGACCTCGAGCCGGACCGTGGCCTCCTCCGTCACCACGGGGGGCAGGGACAGCCGCAGTACGGCGGGACATCCGGTGTGCACCACGGCGTTGGTGACGAGTTCAGAGACGAGCAGGATCAGCGTCTCGGCGAGGGGTTCGTCGGCCTGTATGCCGGACCCGGCCAGGCGGGAGCGGGCCCACCGCCGAGCTCGCCCCACTTCTGCGGGGTCGGGCCGGATCTCCAGCTGCACTTGAAGCACCTGCACCGCTCACACCATCCGAACCGGCGGACACTTAGGCTCGCGCCTCACGAGGGCCACGATCGTAGCCATTTTCTGCATGGCCAGAACAACGGCCGGGACAAGGATCACGGAAAGTGAATCCCTTGTGGGACAGCATGGTTGACGTACAGTCACGTCAACAAGCGCTTCGGGCATATTCCAGCGCGAAGGAGTACCCGTGCGGCATACTGTGCGACGCTCGCCGCGGGCAGTCGAACAGGCGGCGCAACGGGGTCGCACGGCGCTCGGAGCCACTCGCATCTGACACAAGGTACCGGAGCGGGCAATCGACTCCAGGCCGTAACGAGTCACACTGAGGACACAAGCCGATATCAACGCTCCGTGATTCCGGTATGCCACGATCCGCGACATCTCCGGGAGCACGCAGAGCGACACCGCAGCCAGACGGCCCGTCAGACCGTCTCGGGCGCCAGAGCCGCCGCGAGCACATCCTCACTCTGTGTCACACCGCCCGCACGCTGAGTTCGAACCCATGCGCGTTTCAGATGCAGATGGACCTCGGACTCCCAGGTGAAGCCCATGCCGCCGTGCACCTGGAGGCAGTCGCGGGCGCCGCGCACGGCGGCCTCGTCGGCGAGGATCCGGGCCGCGGCGATGTCGGCCGGGTCGGCGGTGACGGCGGCCGCGTACACCGCGGCACGGGCCGTCTCCGCCCGGACCAGGATCCCCGCGCACAGATGTGCCACCGCCTGGAAGGCGCCGACCGCCCGGCCGAACTGTTCGCGCGTCCGGGCGTGTTGCGCCGCGAGTTCGCCGACGCGGACGGCCGTGCCGAGTTGCTCGGCGGCGCTGAGCAGGATCGCGACGGGGTCGGGTGCGGGCCGCCCGCCAGGCACCCGGTGCAGGGGCGTGAGCGGGTCGACCGAACGCACGGGCACGGCCCCGGTGGCGTTCCCGCGCACCACGTCCGCCTCCGCCAGCCACTCCACGAGCCCGCCGTCCACGGCCGCGACCACCGTCTCCCCGGTGGCGGCGCCCGGTACGGCCCCGGCCGCGAGGTGGGTGGCGACGAGCGGCCCGGGCAGCAGCACCCGCCCCGCCTCCTCGAACACCAACACGGCCTCCGGCAGCCCCAGTCCGACCCCGCCCTCCGCCTCCGGCAGCCGCAACGCGAAGAAGCCGAGGTCACCGAGGTCCCGCCACACCCCCCGATCGAGCCGCACCACCCCACCAGGACCCGCCCCGTCACTCCCCGCACCGCCACCGTCAGCCGCCGAACACCCCGCGGCAACACCTCCGCCGCCCTCGCAACCACTCCGCGTTTCGCCCCCACCGACCACCGACCACCCCGCGGCAACACCGCCGCCACCCTCAAAACCACCCCCGCCGGCACCCTCCACCGCCGCCCGCAACGCCTCCCCGTCGAAGCGCCGGGCCAGCGCCTCCCGCACTCCCTCGCGCAGGGCCCGTTGGTCGTCGGTCAGACGGAACCGCACGGCACCTCACCGTCCCTTCGGCAGGCCGAGGATGCGCTCGGCGATGATGTTGTGCTGGATCTGCGAGGTGCCGGCCGCGATCGTGTACGCCAGGGAGGACAGCCGGTCGAGGGTCCACGGCCGGTCCAGGTCGAGGCAGTCGGGGCCGAGCACCTCGGCGGCGGCGTCGTAGAGCTCCTGACGGGCGTGCGAGTAGCGGAGCTTGAAGACCGAGCCTCCGGCGCCCGGCACCCCGCCGGACACCTCCGCCGCGCTGACGTTCCACTGCGTGAGCCGCCACAGCGCCCGGAACTCGGCGTGCAGCCTGCCCAGCCGGCGCCTGAGGGCGGGGTCGTCCCAGCGGCCGTTCTTGCGGGCCTCGACGGCCAGTTCGCCCAGCACGCGCCGGCACGCCACGACCTCGCCGGCGAAGGCCGTACCGCGTTCGAAGGACAGCGTCACCATGGTCACGCGCCAGCCGTCGTTCTCGTCCCCGACCCGGTTGGCCACCGGCACCCGCACCTCGTCCAGGAACACCTCGGCGAACTCGGCCGACCCCGCCAGCGTGCGCAGCGGCCGCACGGTGATGCCGGGCGCGTCCATGGGCAGGGCGAGCCAGGTGATCCCCCGGTGCTTGGGCGCGTCCGGGTCGGTGCGGACCAACAGCTCGCACCAGTCGGCGACTTCCGCGTGGGAGGTCCAGATCTTGGAGCCGGTCACCACGTAGGCGTCGCCGTCGCGCCACGCGCGCGTGCGCAGGGCGGCGAGGTCGGAGCCGGCCTCCGGTTCGCTGAAGCCCTGGCACCAGACCTCCTCCCCGCGCAGGATCGGCGGCAGCCAGCGCGCGCGCTGGCCCGGGGTGCCCTCCGCGGCGATCGTCGGGCCGGCGTGCAGCAGTCCCACGAAGTTGGCGCCCACATAGGGTGCGCCCGCCTTCTCGGTCTCCTCCAGGAAGATCAGGCGGACGCTCGGTGGGGCGTCCCAGTGGACGTCGCCGTATCCGGCGTCGTGGAGCCGGCGCTGCCAGCCGAGGTCGTAGGCCCGCCGCCCCGGCCAGTCGTCGGGGGACGGCTGGGGCGGGAGACCGGGGAGCACCGCCGCGAGCCACTCCCGCAGCCGGGCCCGGAAGTCCTGCTCCTCGGGCGTGTCCGACAGGTCCATCAGCGGTCGAGGTCCAGGTCGAGCATCCGGATGGCGTTGCCCCGCATCAGCTTGTACACCGTCTCGTCGTCGAGGCCCTCGACGTGGTCGAGGGCGACCTCCTTGGTGTGCGGGAAGGTCGAGTCGACGTGCGGGTAGTCGGTCTCGAAGGTGGCGTTGTCGCGGCCCACCACGTCCAGGGACGCCACGCCGTGCTTGTCGCGGAAGAAGCAGCAGAACATCTGCCGGTAGTAGTACGTGGACGGCGGCTCGGGGATCGTGTCGCGCACCCCGCCCCAGGCCCGGTGCTCCTCCCAGACGTCGTCGGCGCGCTCCAGGGCGTACGGGACCCAGCCCATCTGACCCTCGGAGTAGGCGAGCTTGAGGCGCGGGAAGCGCACCAGGACCCCGCTGAAGAGGAAGTCCATCATCGAGGCCATGGCGTTGTTGAAGCTGAGGGAGGCCTGGACGGCGGGTGGGGCGTCCGGGGAGGCGGCGGGCATCTGGGAGCTGCTGCCGATGTGCATGTTGACGACCGTCCCGGTCTCCTGGCAGACCGCGAAGAACGGGTCCCAGTAGCCGGAGTGGATGGACGGCAGCCCGAGGTGGGTGGGGATCTCGGAGAAGGTCACCGCCTTCACCCCGCGCGCGGCGTTGCGGCGGATCTCCTCCACCGCCAGGCCGACGTCCCACAGCGGGATCAGGCACAACGGGACGAGCCGCCCGCCGCTGTCGCCGCACCACTCCTCGACCATCCAGTCGTTGTAGGCGCGCACGCAGGCGAGGGCGACCTCCTTGTCGTGCGCCTCGGCGAAGGTCTGGCCGCAGAACCGCGGGAAGCTCGGGAAGCAGAGGCTCGCCTCGACATGGTTGAGGTCCATGTCCTTCAGGCGCTCCTTGGGGTCCCAGCAGCCGGGCCGCATCTCTTCGCGGGTGATGCCCTCCAGGGTCATCTCGTCCCGGTCGAAGCCGACGGCGGCGATGTTGCGCTTGTACGGGAACTTCAGGTCCTCGTAGATCCACCAGTCGGTGGGCTGGCCGTCCGGGTCCATCGTGATCCGGTACTTGCCGCCGATGTAGGCGAGTTCACCGATGCCGGCGGTCAGCGCCCTGGGGCCGCGCTCGCGGTACTTGGCCGGCAGCCAGGTGTCGAAGAGGTGGGCGGGCTCGATCACGTGGTCGTCGACGCTGATGATGCGGGGCAGTTCGGTCGCCATGGGTCCCCTCCGCCGGACGGTACTTATCTGATACTGCGTCAGTTAGCATCGCACCTGACGACCCGTCAGCCAAGCAGCAGGGGGAGTCCGTGAACGAGACCCCGCACGCCCTGAGTTCGTCGGCCACACTGTGGGAGCTGGTCACCCGCCGCGCCGCCCTCACCCCCGACCGGCCGCTGTTCCACCAGGACGGCCGCACGCTCGGCTTCGAGGCGCTGCGCGCCCGCGCCGAACGGGTCGCGGCCGGGCTGTACGGCATGGGCGTACGCCCCGGCACGGTGGTCGCCTGGCAGCTGCCCACCCGCATCGAGACGGCCGTCCTGTCCTTCGCCCTGGCCCGGCTCGGCGCCGTGCAGACCCCGGTGATCCCCTTCTACCGGGACCGCGAGGTCGGCTTCGCACTGCGCGAGTCGAGGGCCGAGTTCTTCGCGGTGCCGGGCACCTGGCGCGGCTTCGACCACGCGGAGATGGCCCGGCGGCTGGGCGCGAAGGGTGTCTTCGAGGCCTACGACGGCCTGCCCGACGGCGATCCGTCCCTGCTGCCTCCCCCGCCCTCGGACGGCACCGCCGTCCGCTGGATCTACTGGACGTCCGGCACGACCTCCGACCCCAAGGGCGTGCTGCACACGGACCGTTCGCTGCTCGCGGGCGGTTCGTGCCTCGCGCACGCGCTGCGCCCCTCGGCGGACGACGTCGGCTCGATCGCCTTCCCGTACGCCCATATCGGCGGCCCCGACTACACGGTGATGCTGCTGCTGTACGGCTTTCCGGCGGTGCTGTTCGAGCACTTCGCGCTGCCGGACGCGCTGGCGGCGTACCGTGCGCACGGGGTGACGATGGCGGGCGGTTCGACGGCGTTCTACTCGATGTTCCTGGCGGAGCAGCGCAAGCGGCCGGGAGAGCCGGTGGTGCCGTCGCTGCGGCTGCTGGCGGGCGGCGGGGCGCCCAAGCCGCCGGAGCTCTACCACGCCGTCGTGCGCGAGATGGGCGTGCAGCTCACCCACGGGTACGGCATGACCGAGGTGCCGATGATCACCATGGGGGCGCCCGACGACGGTCCCGAACTGCTGGCGACGACCGAGGGGCGGCCGCCGGAAGGGATGGAGATCCGGATCGTGGACGGGGAGGTGCGGCTGCGCGGGGAGGCCGTGTGCCGCGGTTACCTGGATCCGCGGCAGACGGCGGAGGCCTTCGACGACGAGGGGTTTCTGCGCACCGGCGATCTCGGGCGGCTCACCGACACCGGGCACCTGGTGCTCACCGGCCGGCTGAAGGACGTGATCATCCGCAAGGGCGAGAACATCTCGGCCCAGGAGATCGAGGACCTGCTGCACCGGCATCCGGCGGTCGGGGACGTGGCCGTGATCGGCCTCCCCGACGCGACGCGCGGCGAGCTGGTGTGCGCGGTGGTGGAACAGCCGCCGGGGGCCGAGGCCTTGACGCTCGCGGACGTGACCGCCTTCCTGCGCGCCGAGGGACTGTCGGTGCACAAGCTGCCGGAGCGGCTGGAGGTGGTGGACGCCCTTCCGCGGGGCGAGACCCTGCGGAAGGTGCTGAAGTACCGGCTGCGCGAGCGCTATTCGGGCACGGTGAAGTAGCGGGCGAACGCCGGGACGACCTCGGTCTCGCCGACCTTTCCGTCACCGTCCGCGTCGAGCGTGGCGGCGGCCGGTCCGGCGGCGTCCTCGGGGACGCCGAGGCACTTCAGGACGCGGCCGGCCTCCTCGACCGTCGCCGCTCCGTCACCGTCGGTGTCCGCGACGTCCAGGGCCGCGTGCAGGAAGGGGCGGGCGATCTCGGCGAACCGGTCGGGGTTGTCGCGCAGGCGCTTGACCGCGCCGTTGACGAACTCCTCGCGCGTGATGCGCTGGTCACCGTCGCGGTCCGCTATCCCGGCCATGCCCTGCCAGAAGGCCTCGGCACCGCCGTACAGCGCCTGTCCCTTGTCGGACCGGGCCGCCACGGCGAACTCCGTGAGCAGCGCCTTGGCGGCGCCGTAGAAGTCCTCGCGGTCGATGTAGCCGTTGCCGTCCTGGTCGAAGGTGGCGAACCGGGCGGCGATCTTGCGCTCGTACTCGCTGCTGACCATGTCTCTCTCGGGCCGCCTTACGTCGGGTGGGGTGCGTCTGGGTCGGAGCGTACGACGGAGGGAGCCGTCCGGGCGCGCGAAAACGTCACTTGGGGCAAGACCGGGGGAATTCCGGGACAACGGCGTGCCGGAACGGCGACATTCGCCGTACCGTGCGTCATCGGGCCGTCACGCGGACAGGGGTTCGCCCTCGTCGCCGAGGGCGGCGTCCACATCGCCGTACACGTCGAACAGTCTGCGTACGCCCAGGGCGCCGAGGACCCGGTTGACGTGGGACCCGTCGGCCGCACCCCGGGCGGGCAGCACGAGGCGCAGCCGGCCCTGGCAGGAGCGGATCAGCCGGCGGGCCGCGATGAGCACGCCGACGCCGCTGGAGTCGCAGAAGAACACCTCGGACAGATCCAGGACGAGACAGTGATGCCCCTCGGCCACCACGTCGTGCACGCGCTGACGCAGCACCGGTGACGTCACCAGATCCAGTTCGCCGGACACCTGGAGCACGGCCCATTCGCCCTGCTCGCCGCCGGTCACTTTGAAGGTCACCACCACGCCCCTCGATCGCCAAACCGGAAGCAGACCCTACGCTTCCTTGCAGCGCGGCTGCCCAGCGGCAGTTCCCTGAAACGCAACCCGGAAAACGGATCCCCCGCAGAAGAGGCTTGATTTAGCCGACTTCGATCCTGTTCGATCATTTTTCAGTCAGGTCTGATCGGAGGACGGCGGGGTAGGTGCGAGCCCAAAGGCATCCGGTGCGAGCGCCGGTGGTCCTCTACCACCTGCAGCCGCTCAGGGGGCGCACATTGCCACAAAGGGGCGTGCGCCGCCGGACGTGCCGACTACATTCGAGGAGACGTCGGGCACAGGCTGGACAGAGCACGGGCGCGGGACACGAGCAGGGGGGTGAGGGGGCCACATGGCGAAAAAGGACGCACCGCCTCGCTGGGACCGCAAGATGCAACAGCGGCTCGCCCGCGGCGAAGCGGCCGCCCTCGGTGAGCTCTACGACCGGTTCGCCTCCCTCGTGCACGGCCTCGCCCACCGCGTACTCGGCGACGAGCTCGCCGCCGACGCCATCACCCGCGAGGTCTTCATCCACGTCTGGGAGCATCCCGACTCCTATGACCCCAGGCAGGGTCCGCTGCGCACCTGGGTCGCCACCCTGACCCACCGGCTCGCGGTGCAGCGGCTGCGCGCCACCGAGACCGCCGCCCTCGCCCGCGAAGGCTCCGGCACCACCGAGGAACTGGAGCAGCGGGTGCGCCGCGCCTCGGTGGCCGCCCGCGCCGACTACATCGTGCAGTCCATGCCGGTCCCGCTGCGGTCGGCCCTGGAGCGGGCCTACTTCCAGCGCCGCGACTACCGCCAGACGGCCACCGACCTCGGCATCACCGAGGACGAGGCCCGCCGCCGCCTACGCCTGGGCCTGCAACTGCTCTCCACCGCCCACGACGCCGAGGCACCGGGCGCACCGCCCGGATACGGGGGTGCGGTGTGAACGGGCTGGACCGGTTCGAGGCATACGACGGCGACGAGGCAGACGACGACCCCAGGGGGAAGGGCCAGGAGAGGAAGGGCCAGGAGAGGAAGGGCGGCAACAACCGGAACGAGAGCGGCATTCGGGATGAAGGCGACCGAGGCGGGGACGCTACCGGCAGCCCCACGCGGCCCGGCACGCCCGACGGACCAATGGAACCGGCGGGACCGGCCGGACTTGGCGGACCGGCCGGGCCGGGAGGACCGGGTGAACCAGGCGGACTTGGCGGACCTGGCGGGCCG
Organism: Streptomyces sp. NPDC037100; assembly: GCF_055606225.1. Taxonomy (NCBI): domain Bacteria; kingdom Bacillati; phylum Actinomycetota; class Actinomycetes; order Kitasatosporales; family Streptomycetaceae; genus Streptomyces; species Streptomyces sp. NPDC037100. The sequence goes on from NZ_JBVJSX010000004.1 coordinate 401,645, forward strand.
GCCGGGCCGGGAGGACCAGGCGAACTTGGCGGACCGGCCGGGCCAGGAGGACGAGGCGGACCTGGCGGGCCAGGCGGACTTGGCGGGCCGGGTGGACCGGCCGGGCCGGAGCGGACCGAGTCCGGGGGCGGCGTGGAGCACGGGCGTCCGCCGCGGATACCCGTGCCCCGGGCCTCCGTCGAGGACGGCGGGCTGCCGCTGCCCGCGTCGGCGGACCTCGGCGGCACATCGGCGCCGCCCGCCCCGCCCGTCTTCGAGCACCCCGTGCTGAAGACCCTGCTCGGCGCCTGGGCGCTGGCCGCGTGCTCGGCCGAGGAGGCCACGGCCGTCGAGGAGCACCTCGGCGAGTGCGGCTCCTGCGCCGACGAGGCCCGGCGGCTGCGCGAGGCGGTCGGGCTGCTGCAACGCCCCGAGAGCCTCGACCTGGACCCGGGACTGCGCACCCGCGTCCTGGACACCTGCCTGGAGCGGCGCCCGCCGCGCATCCCGGTACCGGAGTGGGCCGCCGCCTACGACGCCGAGACCGCGCGCCTGGACGCCCTGCTGCAGGACTTCGGCGAGGCCGAGTGGCACGCGCCGGTACGGCTGCGCTGGTTCCGCTCGGACGAGTCGACGAGCCGCCGCACCACCGTCGCCGGGGTCATCGCGCATCTGCTCAGCGTCGACGGTCTGGTGGGGGTCGCGCTCGGCCTGGACGATCCGCTGGGCGACGTCCCGCCCCGGCGTCCTACACCGGCGGCCCGCACCGAGGCGTTCTGGCGCGCCTCCCACTTCCCGCCCACCCGGTCCGTCCGCGCGCCCTGGCGGGAGCAGAGCCACAGCCTCGTGCGCACGGTGTCGTTCACGGGCGGCGGCGCCGGGAAGATGCCGGTGTCGTACGGGGACTTCGAACTGCCCCTGCACGACGCCATGCTGGATCGCGCCTTCGAGTGCTGGGTGCACGCGGAGGACATCGCCGACGCCGTCGACTACCCCTACGATCCGCCCTCGCCGCGCCATCTGCACCGCATGATCGACCTGGCGGCCCGCATGCTGCCGACGGTCCTGGCCCACCGCCGCCGGGCCGGTCTGGCCGCCCCCGCCCACCACCGCCACCTGGTCGCGGCGGGCGAACCCGGCCGCAGCCTCCGGCTGGAGATCGAGGGCTCGGGCGGCGGCGAGTGGCTGATCCCCCTCGACTCCCCCGCGGCGAAGGGCTCGGCCGAGCACGAGGTGGCCCACGTGGCCCTGGACGGCGTCGAGTTCTGCCACCTGGCCGCCGGCCACGTCCCTCCGCAGGAGGCGGCGGCAGGCCAGGTGGGAGACAGACAGGCGATCAGGGATGTCCTGTTCGCAGCCGCTTCACTGAGCCGGATGTAGAACCCGACAGCGGGGGCACACCCCAAGGGGCGCGGGGAGCTGCGCCAGCGACCACAGATGACCCGCACCCACCGCCGAACGGAACGACCCGAGCTCCTAGGCGAAAATCACAGTCCGCCGCCCATTGAGCAGAATCCTCCGCTCCGCATGCCACTTCACACCCCGGGCCAACGCCTGGCACTCCACGTCACGCCCGATCGCGACAAGCCCTTCCGGCGTCACGTCGTGCCCGACCCGCTCGACCTCCTGCTCGATGATCGGCCCCTCGTCGAGATCGGCCGTCACATAGTGAGCCGTCGCCCCGATCAGCTTCACACCCCGGGCATGAGCCTGGTGATACGGCTTGGCCCCCTTGAAGCTCGGCAGGAACGAGTGGTGGATGTTGATGATCCGCCCGGAGAGCGCCTTGCACAGGTCGTCCGAGAGCACCTGCATGTACCGGGCGAGCACGACCAGCTCGACACCCTCCTCACGCACGATGTCGAGCAGTCGCCCCTCGGCCTCCGCCTTCGTGTCCTTCGTCACCGGAATGTGGTGGAAGGGGATGTTGTACGACCCCACCAGCTCGGCGAAGTCCGTATGGTTCGACACCACTCCGGCGATCTCCACCGGCAGCGCCCCGGTCCGCGCCCGGAACAGCAGGTCGTTCAGACAGTGCCCGAACTTGCTGACCATCAGCAGGATGCGCATCTTCTGGTCGGCCCGGTTTATCTGCCAGTCCATCTGGAACGAGTCGCCGATCGCCGCGAAGCTGGCGCGCAGCTTCTCCACGGTCACCGGGGCGTCCGCCGAGAAGTGGACCCGCATGAAGAACAGTCCCGTGTCGTGATCGCCGAACTGCTGGCTGTCCTCGATGTTGCAGCCGGTCATGAACAGGTAGCTCGACACGGCGTGCACGATGCCCTTCCGGTCCGGGCAGGAAAGGGTGAGGACGTACTGGTCGGCCGGGACCGCGGCGCTGGTGGACTGCTCGTTCATGCAGGACAGGTTCCCACAAGGAACGACACCACCGGCAATCGTCCCGCAGGGCGGACCCCCGCGGAACCGCCGGGCCGGCCGGGTCGCGAGACCGCTACGCGGACCTCGTCATGATCCGCAGCACGTCCAGGCTGCGCGGTGCCGAGTCCGGCTCGTCGCCGTCGCTCGCGGCGAGCCTCACATGCGCGTCCCGGGCCGCCTGGACCGCCTCCGGCCACGCCTCGTGCTGGAGGTACGCGGCGACCGGCGCGTCCGGTCCGACCTGGTGCATGATCCGCAGCACCCGCAGCACCGCGGTGTCGACGAGGGCCGCCTCCTGCGAGTCGCGGAAGATCGTGCCGACGTACTTCTCGGCGGACCAGTGATCCAGCCAGGTGTCCTCCACCAGCCGGTACACCGCGTCGGTCACGTCGCCGTAGCCGTCCGCACCGGCCAGCCAGACGTCCCGCTGGAACCCGGGGTCGGAGAGCATGTGCAGCGCCGAGCGCACATTGCTGCGCCAGCGCCACCACGGCATGTCGTTGACAGGCATGCCGCCCATGGTGGATGAGCGACGGCCACGACGGGAAGAGTTCTCCGAAGCTTGCACGGTCATCGATCGTACGTTCCCCTCCACGTCGGTCACACCGGCCCCTGCAATTCACCTGCGCGTCACCGATTGTTGATCCGGGATCACGCACGGGTTAGTCATGTGACGGAATCGTGCGGAACCATGACCGGCAGGCGACGCACCCGCAGCACATTCCTCCCCGGCCTCCTCACCCGTCACGCCAGACACGGCATTGTCTCCGCGGGCACGGCGGTCGCGTGCGCGTCACTCCTCGCCGGATGCGGGGTCGTCCCCGGCACCACGGGGGATGCCGGGGACGACACCATCACCGTCATGACCTGGGCCCCGCAGGACACCAAGGCCACCAACAAACCCGGCATGCCCGCCTTCGCCCACGCCTACGCCCGCTGGATCAACGCCAAGGGCGGGATCAACGGCCGCAAGCTCAACGTGCTGACCTGCAACGACCACAACGACAGTGTGGCCGCCGCGAAGTGCGCCCGGCGGGCCGCCAAGGAGAACGTCGTCGCGGTCGTCGGGTCCTACAGCCAGTACGCGGACTCCTTCTTCCCCTCGCTCGAGGGCGCGAGCATCCCCTACATAGGCGGCTACGGCATCACCAACGCCGAGTTCACCAGCCCCCTGTCCTACCCCGTCAACGGCGGGCAGCCCGCGCTGCTCGCCGGCCTCGGCAGCGCTCTCGCCGGTTGCGGACCCGTCGCGCTGGTCCGGCCCGACACCATCGCGGGCGACCAGCTGCCCCCGCTGCTCGACTCCGGCCTGAAGGCGGGCGGGCACCGGGTCTCGAACGACCTGCGGGCGGCGGAGGACGCCACCGAGTACGACGGCCAGGCCGAGCGGGCCCTGCGCACGGCGGCCGGCGGCACGGCGGACGACGGGTGCGTGGTGCCCGCGCTGGGAGACCGCAACGGCACTTTCATGGACTCCTTCCGGCGGGCCCGTGACGACTTCCCCGAGGTGCGGACGGCCACCGTGCTGGGCAGCGTCGACCAGACGGTGATCGACGCGACCGGCGGGGCGTCGGGCCCCTACGAGGGCTCGTACATCACCGGCTGGTACCCGGTGGCGACCGATCCCCGCTGGGACGGGATGAAGCAGGTCATCCGGGAGGAGGCCTTCGGCGACAACCGCATCGACCCCGCGGACGCCGGCGTGCAGACCACGTGGATCGCCTACACGGTGTTCCGGCAGGTCGTCGAGTCGCTCGGCGACGGCGAGGTGAGTGCCGACACGGTGGAGGAAGCCCTGGACGACGGCCTGGAGGTCAGCACGGGCGGGCTCACGCCGACGCTGCGGTGGCAGTTCCAGGACAAGCTCGCCGCCGTGGGCTTCCCGCGCCTGGTCAACGCCAACGTGACCCTTCAGGTGGTGCGGGACGGGCGACTGGTCTCGGCGCGCAAGGGCTTCGTCGACACGACGCGGACGCTGGAGAACGCCGACGTGAACGACTGAGCGCCCCGCTCGGCAGCTCACGTCGGGGCCGGACCTCCGGCGCTTCCCCGGTCCGTCACAGCTGCGTCGGCTGGCGCTCGGTCAGGCCGTACTTCTTCGCGATCCCGTTCCACAGCCCGGCCGCCTTGGCCTTCTCGGTGCTGGCGACGCCGCTCGCCCGGTTGCCGGCCTGGGTCTGGTTGGTCGCGCGGGCCTGACCCTTCTTGCAGCCCTTCTTGCCGGCGGTCTGGTCGGCCCAGGCCGCGTAGTGGTTGTCGGCCGAGGCGGAGGCCTGCCAGGCCTTGGTGAGGGCGGTGGTCAGCGCGGCGTGGTCGGGCAGCTTGTCGACCTCGATGCCGGAGAGCCGGGTGACGAGCCCGCTGCGCTGCTTGGCCGCGTCCCGCAGGCTCTTCGCCGCCTGGGGGAGGTTGTCGCAGCTCTTGACGTCGGCGACCGCGTTGATCACGGCGCTGCGGCTGTTGCCGCTGTCGGCGAGCAGCTTGTCCAGTTCGACCGCCTGGGCCCGGGCCGGGTCGGCCGACGGCGAGGCGGAGCCGTCCGTCGCGGGGGCGGAGGCGGCCACTGTCTTCTTGTCGCCGCCGTCGTCGTCACCGCCGCCTCCCCCACCGGCGAGCAGCGCGCCCGCGCCGACGCCGAGCACGGCGATGCCGATGCCGACGGCGGCGATGACAGGGACGCGCGATCCGGAACGGCCACCGCGCGAGCGGCCTCCGGCGGGCGGAGCGTGGGAGGGCTGGGGAGCGCCGCCGTACCCGGGCCGCGGCTGCGGCTGCTCGATGCGGGGCATCTGCTGGGTGGCCCCGGCCGGGCTGCCGCCGCCCTGGTCACTGCGGAAGAGGTTGTCGAACTCGGCGGGCGGCTGCTTGTCCCCGCCGGGCACCGGCGGGATGTACTGCGTCGCCTCGGCGTCGGGGTGCGAGGCCGACGGCAGCGGCCCGGCTCCCGCCCCTGCCCGGGGCCCGGTCCCGAGGTACCGCGTGGCCTCCGGGTCCTCCCCGGAAGGCATCTCGGGCGGCAGCGCCCCCGGGGACACCGGGGGTATGTACTGGGTCGCCCCCTCGTCGGCGGCCGGAGCGACGGGCGGCAGGTACTGCGTGGCCGCGGCGGCGTCGCCCGCGACGGGCGGTATGTACTGGGTCGCGCCCTCGTCGGCGGGCGCGGGCAGCGGGGCGCCGCCGGCGGGCGGCCCGTACGCACCGGAGGCCGGCGGCAGGCCACCCCCGTACGACTGCTGCGAGGCTCCCCCGCCGGGAGCGCCGTACGCCCCACCGGCGTCCGACCGACCGGCCCCGTGCACACCGGCCGACGGCTGACCGGTCCCGTGCGGATATCCGTACCCGGAGCCTTGCTGCGGCGACTGCGCACCGCCGTTTCCGGCCCCGTGCGCACCGGACTCCGGCTGCGGCCGGGCTCCCCCCGCGGCGGCAGCGCCGTAGGCGTCGGCACCCTGGGGATACCCGTACCCGGAGCCTTGCTGCGGCCGGCCGGTCCCGGGCGGGCCGGAGCCCTCCGGGGGCAGCGGGGTGCCCCCGCCTGCGGCGCCGTACGGGTCGTACCCGGCGGTGCCCGCGGGCGGCTGGGGCGTGCCGTACGGGTCGGGGTTCGCCGGTGTGCCGGCGTACGGGTCCGGGGCCCGGGTGCCCTCCGGGGGGAGGGCACCCGGGCCCTGGGCGCCCCACGCGGGCTGATCCGGCGTGCCCCACTGCTGGGGCTGTGACTGCCAGGTCTGGCCCGGCGGCGGGGGCGGGGTCTGCTCCCGGTCAGGGCCCCACGGCTGGCCCCAGGTCTGGCCCTCCGCGGGGGCCGAGGCCTGCGGCCCGCCCGTCGTGGGCGGGGCGGGCCGGCGGCCCGGGGCGTCGGCGGATCCGCCCGTCATGCCCGGCAGCAGGGGTTCGCCACCGTCGGAGGGCAGCACGATGCCTTCGCGCGCGGGGCGCGCCGAGGGCTCCTCGCCCTGTCCACTCTGCGTCACCGGGACTCCTACTAATGGGGGACCTTGTGAATCGTCGGGTCACGCTACCGGGTCCCCAGAGCCCCGTGCCACGCAGCGCAGGGCCCGACCGCATGGCCTGTGAGCGCGGTAACACCGGCGGGTCACGGCGCGTTGCCCCTCTCACCTCCCGTCCACGCCGCAGCCGTTTCCCGCACGTTCACGCATCCGCAGACCCTGTGTTCACGCAGCCGCCTGCAGGTCGAGCCGCGCCCCGAACTCCCTCACCACCGCCTCGTCCCGGTACGGCTCCAGCCGCTGCTGGAAGTCCTCCAGGTACTCGGCGCCCCGGTTGGAGCGCAGCCCCTCCAGCAGTTCCACGGCCTTCATGCCGGTGTTGCACGCCTCTTCGATCTCGCGCTGCTGAACCTGCGCCGTGGCCAACAGCACATAGCCGATGGCCCGGCGGCGCGCCCGCGTCTCGGGATGCCCGGCCAGCGACTCCTGCGCGCACCGGGCCGCCGCCTCGGCCTGCCCGAGGTCCCGGTGACAGTGCGCCAGCTCGTCGGCCAGGTAGGCCTCGTCGAAGTGCGCGATCCACACCGCGTCGTCCCCGGCCGCCGGGTCGGCCGCCTCCAGGGCGCTCACCGCGCGCCCCGCCGCGGACTGGGCGGCGCGCACGTCGCCCATGAGGGCGTGCCCGCGCGCCTCCGCCGCCAGGAACATCGACTCCGCGCGCGGCGACACGCGCCCCCGCGCCCCCTCCTGCGCCGCCCGCGCCAACTGCGCGATCTCCCGCGGGTTTCCGAGCTGCGCGGCGAGATGGCTCATGGAGGCCGCGAGGACGTACCCGCCGTAGCCGCGGTCCCCGGCGGCCTGCGCCAGCCGCAGCGCCTGGATGTAGTAGCGCTGGGCCAGACCGGGCTGGCCCGTGTCGACGGCCATGTACCCGGCGAGCTCCGTCAGCCGGGCCACCGCGGCGAACAGGTCCCGCCCGACCGCCTCCCGGTACGACCCCGCCAGCAGCCCCGAGACCACGCTGTTGAGGTAGTGCACGACGACCGGCCGCACATGCCCGCTGCCGTACTGGTGGTCGAGGTCCACCAGCGCCTGCGTCATGGCCTGCACCGCCTGCACGTCGGACTGCCCCACCCGCGGCCCCGCCGTGCGCGACACCTGCGCGTCGGGCGCGGAGATCAGCCAGTCCCGGCTGGGCTCGACCAGCGCGGACGCCGCGACGGACGAGCCGGACAGGAAGTCCCGCCGCCCCACGTCACTGCGCCACAGCTCGCAGACCTGCTCGATGGCCCCCAGTACCGTCGGCGAGAACTGCAGGCCCACGCCCGAGGCGAGGTTCTTGCCGTTGGCCATGCCGATCTCGTCGATCGTGACCGTACGGCCGAGTTTGCGGCCCAGGGCCTCGGCGATGATCGCCGGGGCCCGGCCCCGTGGCTGCTGTCCGCGCAGCCAGCGCGCCACCGACGTCTTGTCGTAGCGCAGGTCGAGGCCGTGCTCGGCACCGCACATGTTGACCCGGCGGGCCAGGCCGGCGTTGGAGCATCCGGCTTCCTGGATGAGCGCCTGGAGCCGTTCGTTCGGCTGCCGGGCGACGAGCGGCCTTGCGGCCATGGCGTACCCCCTGTGGCTGCGGTGCCTGCCCACGCACCGAGTTGACGTGTCTTCCGCGGCCGGGCCCCTCCCGTCCCAGCGAAAGGATCCGGCCGTGAAGATCAATGCCCCGCCCACCAGGTGAAAATGCGAGGCATGTGAGGATTGCCGGGGTAACGGCTGTTGCCGGCCCCACACCTGGCTACCCAGCTCCGGCCACCGTTCCTCCTGCGCGCCCCCGCACATGCACCCATGCGCCCCGGGAACAGGGACGATGCTCTCCCCCGCGCACAGGGGCGGGCGTAACCCCTGGTGACGACCAGAGTTGTGTTCATCGTGGAAGAGACGATCGCCGGCACCGAAGCCGCTCAAATCCCGAAGCAGCGCGGGGAATCGCTGCTGGAGACCGCTGTTCGCTACGCCGAGGAGCGCCACTGGGACGTGTTTCCCGGCACCTGGCTGGAAGCCGTCGACGGGAGTCAGCGCTGCTCCTGCGGTGACGCGGCGTGTCCGGCGCCCGGGTCGCACCCGGCGCGTCCGGACTGGGCGACGCAGGCGACGGGCAGTGCGACGGTCGCGCGGCGGATGTGGCAGAAGCAGCCGACCGCGTCGATCCTGCTGCCGACGGGGCGGACGTTCGACGCGATCTCCGTGCCGGAGACGGCCGGGTTCCTCGCGCTCGCGCGGATGGAGCGGATGGAGCTGACGCTCGGGCCGGTGACGCTCACGCCGGACCGGCGGATGGAGTTCTTCGTGCTGCCGGGGGCCGGTGCGAAGGTGCCCGATCTGGTGCGCAAGCTGGGGTGGTCGGTGTCGTCGCTGGATCTGACCGTGCTGGGTGAGGGGGCGTATGTGGCTGCGCCGCCCACGCGGTTCGGGTCTCGGGGGGCCGTGCAGTGGGCCTGCCGGCCGACTCCGGCGAATCGGTGGCTGCCGGATGCGGAGGAGTTGATCTCGCCGTTGGCTTACGCGTGCGGTCGGGATCGATAGCGCCTGTTCGTCTGCGTGGTTGCCGTTGTCCGGCGGCTGCGGGTCGGTCGTGGTTGTTCGCGCAGTTCCCCGCGCCCCTGGGGCCCCACCGAAACCGTAGGGTGCAAGGTGACGGAGGGAGGCGCGGTGGGATCCAGCGCTGTGCGGGTGCGGGGGCTCTGGAAGCGGTTCGGGCAGCAGGTCGCTGTTGCCGGGGTCGATCTCGAGTTGCCCGCGGGCAAGTTCATCGGGATCGTCGGGCCGAACGGGGCCGGGAAGACCACCACCTTGTCGATGGTGACCGGGCTGCTCCGGCCCGACCACGGGACCGTCGAGGTGGTCGGGCACGATGTGTGGCGGGACCCCGTCGAGGTGAAGGCCCGGATCGGGGTGCTGCCGGAGGGGCTGCGGCTCTTCGAGCGGCTGTCGGGGCGGGAACTGCTGGCGTACACCGGGCGGTTGCGCGGGCTGCCCGGTGCCGAGGTCGACAAGCGGGCCACGCAACTCCTCGACGTCCTCGACCTGGCGGGGGCCCAGCACAAACTGGTCGTCGACTACTCGACCGGCATGCGCAAGAAGATCGGGCTCGCCGCCGCTCTCCTCCACAATCCCGAAGTGCTGTTCCTGGACGAGCCGTTCGAGGGCGTCGACCCCGTCTCCGCACAGACCATCCGGGGTGTCCTGGAGCGGTACACGGCTTCGGGCGCCACGGTCGTGTTCTCTTCCCACGTCATGGAGCTCGTCGAGTCGCTGTGCGACTGGGTCGCGGTGATGGCCGCCGGGCGGATCCGCGCCACCGGGACCCTCGCCGAGGTGCGCGGGGACGCGCCCTCGCTGCAGCGGGCGTTCCTCGAACTCGTCGGCGCCCAGAGCCGGGACGCCGGGTCCGACCTGGACTGGCTGGGCGGTGGATCGCGGTGAGCACCCCCGCGATCACCCCCGTCTTCGTCCGGCTGAAGCTGTCGCTGCTGCGCAACGGACTGCGGCAGTCCGGCGGGCGCAAGGCCGCCTACATCACGTCGGCCGTCTTCGCCCTGCTGTTCGCCGCGCTCCAGCTGATCGGCCTGATCGCGCTGCGCGGGCACGCGCACGCCGAGTCGGTGGTCGTGCCGGCGGTGGCGGTGCTGGGGCTCGGCTGGGCGGTGATGCCGCTGTTCTTCCCCAGCGGTGACGAGACCCTCGATCCGACCCGGCTGGTGATGCTGCCGCTGCACCCCCGGCCGCTGGTACGGGCGCTGCTGACGGCTTCGCTGGTGGGCATCGGGCCGTTGTTCACGCTGTGTCTGCTGGTCGGTTCCGTGATCGCGGTGGCGCGGGGCGGGGCCGCGTTCGTCGTGGGTGCGGTCGCCGTCGTGCTGGCGCTGCTGGTGTGCGTGGCCCTCGCGCGGGCCGTCGCCGCGGCCAACGTACGGCTGCTGACCAGCCGCAAGGGGCGGGACCTCGCGGTGCTCAGCGGGCTCGTCATCGCGATCGGGGCACAGGTCGTCAACTTCGGCGCGCAGCGGCTCGGGGCATCGGGGCTGGGCGAGCTCGACCCGGTGGCCGAGGTGCTGCGGTGGGTGCCGCCGGCGTCGGCGGTCTGGGCCGTACACGCGGTGAGCGAGGGGTCCTACGGTGTCGCACTCGCGCAACTGGCGCTGACCGCCGGCGCGCTGGTGGCGCTGCTCGCCCTCTGGTCGCGGCATCTGACGCGGCTGATGACCTCGCCCGACGGGTCCACCCTGCCGAGCGCCGAGTCGGCCGCCCGGGAGCGCTCCTCGACCGGGCTGGGGAAACTGCTCCCCGCAGGACGTACGGGCACGGTCATGGAGCGCAGCCTGCGGTATGTGTGGCGCGACCCGAAGACCAAGGCCGCCTGGGTGACGTCACTGGCCATCGGGCTGATCGTGCCGGTGTTCAACGCCTGGCAGGGCACCGGGTCGGTGTACTTCGCGTGCTTCGCCGCCGGGATGCTCGGCATCCAGATGTACAACCAGTTCGGGCAGGACACCTCCGCGTTCTGGATGGTCGCGATGACGATCTCGTCATCCCGGGACGCCTACGTCGAGCTGCGCGCCCGGGCGTACGCCCTGCTGCTGATCACCCTGCCGTACGCCGCGCTGGTCACCGTGTTGACGACGGCCATGCTCGGCGACTGGCGGCGGCTGCCCGAGGCCCTGGGGCTGTCCTTCGCGCTGCTCGGCGCGATGCTCGCGACCGGGACGTGGACCTCCGCCCGCTTCCCCTACTCCATCCCGCAGGAGGGCTACAAGAACGTCGCCCCCGGGCAGGCCGGGCTCGCCTGGATCTCCATCTTCGGCGGAATGATGGCGGCCGCCCTGCTGTGCGCGCCCGTCATCGCTCTCACGATCTGGCTGAACGTGAGCGCCGACGGCGACGCCTGGACGTGGCTGCTGCTGCCGGTGGGCACGGCGTACGGGGCGGCGCTGACCGCGGCGGGGCTGAAACTTGCCGCTCCGCGGACGGCCCGGCGGCTGCCGGAGATCCTGGCGGCGGTCAGCAAGGGCTGACACCGGCCTCCCGAGGCCGGTGTCAGCCGTCGCCCAGCGAGTCCAGGAACGGCTCGATGGCGGCGCGCCAGGCCTCCGGCTGGTCGTAGTGCACGAGGTGGCCGGCGTCGGCCACCTCCGCGTACTGGCCGCGGGGCAGAACCCGGACCATCTCCTGGGCCTCGGCGCGGCCCAGCTCGCCGTCCAGACCACGCACGACCAGGGCGGGGCAGCGGACCTGGGCCAGCTCCTCCCAGTGCGCGTCGTACACCCACGTCTCGCGGGAGCGGAGCATCTGCTCCGGTTCGAAGACCGGGCGCCAGCCGTCCGGGGACTCGGCCATCACCTCGGCGTAGAACTCGCCACGGGCCGGATTGGGCCGCTCCACCCAGGGGTCGTCCTCGCCGAACCACTTGCGGACGTCGGCGAGCGTGGCGAAGGGCAGCGGCCAGGACTTGAACCACTGGCCCCACTCGCGCTGCGAGGCGGCACCGAGGGCGGAGGCCCGCATGTCGCAGATGATCAGCCCGCGGACCAGGTCGGGACGCTTGGCGGCGAGCTGCCAGGCGGTCAGCGCGCCCATGGCGTGGCCGATGAGGACGACCCGGGCGAGGCCGAGCTGCTCCAGGGCGGCCTCGGCGTCGTCGACGTAGGCGTCCCGGGTGAAGGCACCCTGCGGGGGTTTGTCGCTGCGGCCGTGGCCGCGCTGGTCGAGGGCGACCGCGCGGTAGCGCGCGGAGAGCCAGCGGGCGGTGGACGCCCAGTGCGAGGCGCGGCCCATGAGGCCGTGCAGTAACAGCACGCCGGGCGAGCCCTCCGGCGCGGTGTGCCCGTCGTGCGCCCCCTGTCCGTCCTGCGCCGGGTCGGTCTTGGGTGGGTCGCCGAACTCCCAGGCCGCCAGGCGTACGCCGCCCGTCCCGGTCACGTCGATGCGTCGCGCCATGTCTGGCACCCCCCAAGCTTCGCGCGGACCGCGGCTCCCTCGAGCCGGCCGGTCCTGTGAACCGTGTTCTGCCTGCTGTGCCTTCTGCCGTGCCTTCTGCCCTGCTGGTTGCCGTACCCGTCGGTGCAAGTGTGCCGTGCGCCGCCCGCAGACTATCGAATGCGCATTCGAGAATGAGGTTCTCGCGGGCAACACCCCTCGTTCGAGTGACCCCTCTCGGGGATTGATCGCCGCTGTCGAGGGGAGATCTTCAGCGGGAGGCGGACCGCTCGGGGAAACCGGTCCGAGGGGAATGACCCTGAGAGCTCGGGGCTCCGGGTCAGCACGGGGGAGGACAGGCCCCGGCGCCATACGGCGCCGGGGCCCTCCGCGTCTTCACGGCACATCCTCCTGCCCCCTCCCCGGCCGGGCGGCATCACTGTCGAGCCGCGACCAAGAGCCCCTCAGGTCATATGCCTCACGCGACAGCGTCGCACGGGAAGCGGACGAGCGCTGCGATTCTGCGGACTGGACGCCGGATTCGGTCCGGATCACGCCAAGCGATCACCGACGCCAAGGACCGCATGCGCCACGGGAGTTGGCGGACGCCGACCGCTCCGCGGGGAGCAGGTGGCACCGGAGCGCGTCGACTTGGAGCCGGTGAGCCCGGAGCCGGTGGGCCCGGAGCCGGTGGGCCGGAGCCGGTGAGCCCGAAGTCGGTGAGCCGGAGCCGGTGAGCCCGAGCCGGTGAGCCCGAGCCGGTGAGCCCGAAGTCGGTGAGCCCGAGCCGGTGAGCCCGAGCCGGTGAGCCCGAAGTCGGTGAGCCGGAGCCGGTGAGCCCGAGCCGGTGAGCCGGAGCCGGTGAGCCGGAGCCGGTGAGCCCGAGCCGGTGAGCCCGAAGTCGGTGAGCCGGAGCCGGTGAGCCCGAGCCGGTGAGCCCGAAGTCGGTGAGCCGGAGCCGGTGAGCCCGAGCCGGTGAGCCCGAGCCGGTGAGCCCGAGCCGGTGAGCCGGAGCCGGTGGGCCGGAGTCAGCGGGCTCGAAGCCGAAGCCGACGGGCCGGAGCCGGTGGCGCGGAGTCAGCGGGCTCGAAGCCAACCGGCCCGGAACACCTCCGCTCAGGGCTTGGCGACGAACACGTGGGAGGCGATGTCCGACTCCAGCTCGGCCGCCTCGCCGCCGCTGCCCACCAGCACCCCGCCCGCCGACTCGGTCACACTCACCACCGAGCCGGGCTGCACGCCCGCGCGCCGCAGCGTGTACATCAGCTGCGCGTCCGTCTGGATGGGCTCGCCGATCCGGCGCACCACGACCGTCTTGCCCTCCGTGCCCGGGTCGAGGCTGGCCAGCGACACCATGCCCTCGTCCAGGAACGGGTCGGCACCGTCCTTCTCGCCCAGCTCCTCCAGACCCGGGATCGGGTTGCCGTACGGCGACTCCGTCGGGTGCCGCAGCAGCTCCAGGACGCGGCGCTCCACGGCCTCGCTCATCACGTGCTCCCAGCGGCACGCCTCCGCGTGGACCTGCTCCCACTCCAGTCCGATCACGTCGACGAGCAGACACTCGGCGAGGCGGTGCTTGCGCATCACGCGCGTGGCCAGCCGGCGCCCCTCGTCGGTCAGCTCCAGATGCCGGTCGCTGGCGACGGACACCAGGCCGTCGCGCTCCATCCGCGCCACGGTCTGGCTGACGGTCGGCCCGCTCTGGTCCAACCGCTCGGCGATACGGGCGCGCATGGGGACCACACCCTCTTCCTCCAGCTCGAGGATGGTGCGGAGATACATCTCCGTGGTGTCGATCAGTCCGGACATACGTGCCCCTCGAATGAGATCTGCCGGAGGCTGGACGGCTCACCGGCGTGTGCGCTGGCCCTGAACCCAATTCTGCCGGATACCACCGACAACCGTGCCGCGGGAGGCGAAGCGGAGGATTACCCGGCCGCGCGCAAGGGTACGGACTTCTCCTTCGGGGACGTCCCGGCGCTCGGCGCACGGCACGCACGGCCGTATTGACACCGCACTGGTCCAGACCGCACCGTGATGCGCGACACAAGCCGCCGAGGCCTGCTTGAAGGGACCCCGTATGAGCGACCGCGCGCCGGCCGGCCAGTTCCTCGACGCCGCGATCGGCCTGTTGCGGCGGCTCCGCGACGAGGAGACCGACGGCATCACCGCGGCCGGGACGCTCCTCGCCGACACCGTCGCGGCCGGCGGCCGGCTCTTCGCCTTCGGCGCCGGACACTCCTCCCTCGCCGCGCAGGACCTCGTCTACCGCGCCGGCGGCCTCGCGCTGATGAACCTGCTCGCCGTGCCCGGTGTCGTCGGCGTCGACGTCATGCCCGCGCCGCTCGGCTCCGCCCTGGAACGCGTCGACGGCCTCGCGAGCGCCGTCCTCGACACCTCCCCGCTCCGCGAGGGCGACGCCCTGCTGATCATCTCCCTGTCCGGGCGCAACGCCCTGCCCGTGGAGATGGCCATGAACGCCCGCGCCCTGGGCGTGAAGGTCATCGGCGTGACGTCGGTGGCCTACGCCTCGGAAACGAAGTCCCGGCACGCCTCCGGCACGTATCTGAAGGACCACTGCGACCTCGTCCTCGACTCGAAGATCGCGGTCGGCGACGCGGAACTCACCCACGACGACATCCCGGCCCCCTTCGCCCCGGCCTCGACGGTCGTCACCTCGGCCCTCCTCCAGGCCGTCATGGCGACGACCGCCACCACCCTCGCCGACCGCGGCATCGAACCGCCCCTGCTGCGCTCCGGGAACGTCGACGGCGGCCACGACTGGAACGCGCGAGTGATGGAGCAGTACCGCGACCGCATCTTCTACCGGCACTGAAGAGGGCAGCGCGCCAGGTCCACGTCTGTCGTCCACCGGCACCGCAGAGGGCAGCGCGCCAGGTCCACGTCTGTCGTCCACCGGCACCGCAGAGGGCAGCGCGCCAGGTCCACGTCTGTCGTCCACCGGCACCGCAGAGGGCAGCGCGCCAGGTCCACGTCTGTCGTCCACCGGCACCGGAAAAGGGACAGCAGACCGGATCCGTCCGCCACCGGGCCCGCGGCGGGCGCTTCTCACACCCCGCCCGACAGCCCGCTCACTCCCCGCCCGGCAGCCCGCTCACGCCCCGCCCGACAGCCCGCTCACTCCCCGCCCGGCAGCCCGCTCACTCCCCGCCCGGCAACCCGCTCATTCCCCGCCCGACAACCCCGCCAGATCCAGCGCCGCCGCGATCCGCACCGCCACGTCCTCCGCGTACATCGCGTCGGACCGCTCGAAGGCGCTGCGGCCCGCGCCCCGCAGGAACGTCACGACCCCCAGGGTCCGGCCCCGGCTGCGCAGCACCGCGCACAGGGCGTGCACCGCGTCCGGCGGCCACTGGCGTGCCAGGGCCCACTCACGGGCCGCCTCGGGCGGGGCCGCGCCCGCACTCGCCCGCAGGGCTCCCACGCGCTCCACACACTGCAGCGCCGGGTGCCCCTCGGCGTAGCGAACGGGCAGGCCCGCCCGGTCGGCCAGCTTGCTCGGCCCCGGCGCACCGGACGGTGTGGCGGCCACCCGGACCAGCCGGACCGGCCCCTCCGCCTCCCCGTCGGCCAGGGCGCCCCCGGCCACCCGGTCGATCAGCGCGTGGTCGGCGAAACCGGCCAGGGCGAAGTCCAGGTGGACCGTCGCCGCCTCGGCCGGGTCCTCACACTCCGCCGCCGCCCGCGACGCCCGGTGCAGCTGCTGCGTACGGAACCGCAGCAGGGACGCCTCCTGCTCGGCCTGCTTGGCCTCCGTCACGTCCTGGAACAACCAGCCCACACCCAGCGGAACCGGCTCCTCCGCGAGCGGCGAGGCCAGCCGCAGGAATCCGCTGCGCCAGCACCGCCGCTTCTCGCCCTCCTTGGCGCGCACGCTCACCCACACCTCGGCGGGCGCCGGCGGCGCACCCTCCGCCAGCACGTGCTGCAGCGCGCTCTCCAGCTCCTCCACGCCCTGCGACAGCAATTCACCGAGCGGCCGTCCCAGCACCGACGTACGGCCCGTGCCCAGCGCCCGGGCCGCGTGCGCGTTCACCACGGCCGGCCGCAGGTCGACGTCGACCAGCACGACACCCCAGCTGGCGTCCTCGAACAGCGCCTCGCTCAGCGCGATCGACCGCTCCAGATCGATCTGCGTGTGCACCTCGCTGAACGCGCAGTACACACCCGCCGGCTTCCCGTCGGGCCCGCGGACCGCGGCGGACTGCGTGCGCACCAGGACCCGTCCGCCGTCCTTCGTCAGCAGGGCGAACTCGTGCACCTGCCGCCCCGGCGCGTGCATCACCGACAGCAGCCGCCCCTCGACCTCCTCGGCGTCCGCGGTGCGCACGGCCCACCCGGCCAGCCCGCGCCGCCCCACCGCTTCGTCGGCGCTCCAGCCGAGAATCCGCTCGGCCTCACGGTTCCAGTGCGTCACGACCCCGTCGGCGTCGAACGCGCACAGCGCCGCGTCCATCCCGTCCAGCAAGGCGGCAAGCAGGTCCTGACCATCCGAACCGTCCCGCTCGGGCTCCTCCGGCCCCAGCTCGTCGGTGGTCCCACTACGCCGGGAAGCACTCACCTGGACCCCCTGCAGGCTGCGTCCGTACGTCCGGCACGTCGGTTCGCTCCTTGCCATCATTCAACTGGAACGTGACCCAGCGCACACCGAGTTCCCACAACATTGAAGGAATCGTTGTACGGGGGCAATCCCCACGTCAACGGCCCGGAGACGGCCCGGTCGCTCGATCTCCATACAGGCGCTGGGCGGCGGGATCCCGAAGGGCGCGGCGTCAGGCGAACCATCCCGGAGCAGCAGAGGGTTCGACCACGCCTTCAGGAAACCGATCGCAATCGCACGAATGAGCGCATTGCAGGCTGTACGGCACGGCCCAGGCTGCTCCGGCCACTACTTTCAGTCGCGTACACGAGATGGGAGGTCACTCGCTCCCCGGTCGCCAGGCCGTCGGGTGACCAGCCCCAGTCATCACGATCCGACGGATCAGGGAGGTGCAACCCGATGACTACGTTTCCTGTGGGCGAGCAGACCCACCAGGCTGTGCTTCCTCAGCAGCCTGCTCTGGAATCCGTGGGAGCAGACACCCCTGGGAGCAGGGATGAAACGGCTCACGGACACTCCGCCGCCGCGTGGAGCACCGGCAGGAAACATGGGCGAGGGGAGACCGGCGGGCGCGGCATCGCGTCCGGCCGGCGTCACGCCAGAAGCGCCGTTCCGGCGGCGCAGGAGGCAGAGACCGGGAGTGGTGACACTCCCACATCGGAGCAGGACGACTGTTCCTACAGAGGCGGGATCGGTGCGAGCAGGGTCCTCGTATTGGCGCGGGGCGGACAGCCCCTTATGCCCTGCCATCCCGCCCGCGCCCGCGCCTTGTTGCGCAAGGGGCGGGCCGTGGTCGTTCGGCAGGCGCCGTTCGTGATCCGCCTGAAGGACCGTACTCGCGACGCGTCAGCAGTCGAGGGCGTGCAGTTGCGCATCGATCCCGGCTCCAAGGGCACCGGCCTCGTCCTCACCGACGAAAAGGAGTTGGGCGATCACGGCGCTCTGGTCACCGTCAGACGTGGCTTGGTATCCGTCGGCCTGCAGCACCGCGGCGACCAGATCCGCGCCGGCATGCGTCAGCGCGCCGGCTACCGCCGCCGCAGACGCAAGGCCAATCTGCGCTATCGGGCAGCACGCGCGCACAATCGTGCTCGCCGGACGGGCTGGCTGCCGCCCTCCGTTCGCCATCGCGTCGACACGACCTTCTCGCTGGCCGACCGGCTGTGCCGCCAGGCGCCCGTGGTGGAGATCCACGTGGAACGCGTTGCCTTCGACACCCACTCGCTGAGCGTCGGCAAGTGCTTGCAGGGAATCGAACACCAACGAGGCCCTCTGGCCGGGACCACCGCACGAGGGCATGTGCGCGCCAGATGGGACGGCGCCTGCGCGTACTGTGGCGTCTCCGGTATGCCCCTGAATGTGGAGCACCTCAGGCCACGCAGTCGAGGAGGATCGCACCGGATCGCCAACCTCGTCCTGGCCTGCGCTCCGTGCAACAGGGCCAAAGGCAGCAAGCCGGTCGGGGCCTTCCTGGCGGATCGCGCCGATCGTCTCGCGGTGATCCTTCCCCAACTGAGGGCACCGCTGGATGATGCCGCCACCATGAACACCACCCGCTGGCAACTCACAGATGCGATGTCCGCCCTGGGTAAACCCGTACATGTCTGGGCCGGCGGGCTTACGGCGGCAAACCGGCTCGCCATGGGGTTGGCCAAGACACACACCATGGATGCCCTGTGCGTCGGGCCTCTTGATCACGCGTCGGGCGACCGGATCGTGAGGTATCCCGCTCATGTGCTGACGGCAAGGGCCACGGGCCGCGGCTCTTACGCCCGCACCACCCCGGACAGCCACGGATTCCCTCGTCTGCTGAGGACTCGTGCCAAGCAGCACTTCGGATACATCACCGGCGACCTCGTGCGTGCCGTAGTGCCGCGAGGCACATGGTCAGGGACATGGACCGGGAGGGTTTCGGTGCGCGCCAGGGGACAGCACAGCGTCACCACACCCGTGGGCCGGATCAACGTCTCCCACCGGTATCTGCGGCTGCTGCAGCGGGGTGACGGATACGAGTGGGGCATCCGACCAGAACCGTCACAGTCAACGTCTCGAAAAATGGGTTGATCGGTGAGCGGGCGCTTCCTAGTGTGTGGCTCACACCGAAAGGAGGTGATCCGGCAGATGTATGAATCCCGGACGCGTGAGGTGGCTGCGGGCTAGCGGCCCGTCACCACACACAGTGCGGTGCCGGACCAGCGCGTGATCGAAACGCGCAGCCGGCCCAATCTCCAGCAGTCACCCGACCCGCGAGTCGCCGGTACGTCCGGCCGGCTCCTCTCCGGAGGAACCAGACTCGCGGGTCGTCTGCGTTTTTCTTAGGTGCCCGGGGGCGATGACGGTGCGTGGGTGGCGCGAGGACCGGATCGGGAGCGCCCTGCGGGGTGAGAACCCGGCCGTGATGCGGAGGCTGGACTCCGGGTTCGCGGTGATCGGTGATGTGCAGTTCCTGCCCGGCTATTCGCTGCTGCTGGCCGATGATCCCGCGGTGCAGCGGTTGTCCGAGCTGTCGCGGAGCGCGCGGCTGGCGTTCCTCGCCGACATGGACCGGCTGGGGGAAGCCGTCGAGCGGGCCTGCCGGCGGGTGGAGTCGGGGTTCCGGCGGGTCAATCTGGAGATTCTCGGGAACGCCGACGGGTTCCTGCACGCGCATGTGTGGCCCCGGTACGAGTGGGAGCCCGAGGAGCTGGTGCGGTTGCCGGTGTGGCTGTATCCGCGGGCGATGTGGCGCGAGGAGCGGTATGCGCTCGGGCCCGCGCACGACCGGCTGCGGGGGGCCATCGGGGAGGAGTTGGACCGGCTCGCGGGCGGGGGCGTGCCGACGGCCTCACCCGGGGTCGGGTGAGGCCGTGAGGGGGGCGGGTCAGTGGGCGATGTCCTCGTAGCCCTCGATCTCTCGGGGGTTGCGGGTGCCCGGGCCCACGTAGCGGGCCGAGGGGCGGACCAGGCGGCCCGTGCGCTTCTGCTCCAGGATGTGGGCGGACCAGCCTGCCGTGCGGGCGCAGGTGAACATGGACGTGAACATGTGGGCCGGGACCTCGGCGAAGTCCAGGACGATGGCCGCCCAGAACTCGACGTTCGTGGCGAGGACGCGGTCGGGGCGGCGGGCGTGGAGTTCCGCGAGGGCCGCCTTCTCCAGGGCCTCGGCGACCTCGAAGCGGGGGGCTCCGAGCTCGCGGGCGGTGCGGCGCAGGACCCTCGCCCTCGGGTCCTCGGCGCGGTAGACGCGGTGGCCGAAGCCCATGAGGCGTTCGCCCTTGTCGAGCGCGTTCTTCACGTAGGCCTCCGCGTCGCCCGTGCGCTCGATCTCCTCGATCATGCCGAGGACGCGGGAGGGCGCTCCGCCGTGGAGCGGGCCGGACATCGCGCCCACCGCGCCGGAGAGCGCCGCTGCCACGTCCGCGCCGGTCGAGGCGATCACGCGGGCCGTGAACGTGGAGGCGTTCATGCCGTGCTCCGCGGCGCTCGTCCAGTACGCGTCCACGGCCGCCACGTGCTTGGGGTCGGGCTCGCCGCGCCAGCGGATCATGAAGCGTTCGACGACGGACTGGGCCTTGTCGATCTCGCGCTGCGGGACCATCGGCAGGCCTTGGCCGCGGGCGGACTGGGCGACGTAGGAGAGGGCCATGACGGCTGCTCGGGCCAGGTCTTCCCGGGCCTCTTCGGCGTCGATGTCGAGGAGGGGTTTGAGGCCCCAGACGGGCGCCAGCATGGCCAGGGCGGACTGGACGTCCACGCGGATGTCGCCGGAGTGCACGGGGATGGGGAACGGCTCGGCGGGGGGCAGGCCGGGATTGAAGGCGCCGTCGACGAGCAGGCCCCAGACGTTGCCGAACGAGACGTGGCCGACGAGGTCCTCGATGTCGACGCCGCGGTACCGGAGCGCGCCGCCCTCCTTGTCGGGTTCGGCGATCTCCGTCTCGAACGCGACGACTCCCTCGAGCCCGGGTACGAAGTCGGACATCAGGCGGCTCCTCGTGATGTAAGCGACAGATGGTGTTGATGTGGGGTGGGGCGAACGAACCATGTGTCAGTCAGCTGGCGAAGCGGGCACCGTCCAGCGGATCCACGGTCGTGCACGGCGACTCGCGGTCCTGGCCGGTTGCCCCTGTGATGCCCCGTACGGCAGGCGGTCACCCAACCGCAACGGCACGGAAACGATATCCCCGAGTGCCACGCTTGGGGAGGGTTCACGGCACTCAGTGCCATGCAGTGACGAAGGACACCGTCCGTACGGCAAGATGACCGGGTGACCGACCGCGACGACGTCCCCTTCGATCTGGCCTCGATGCGCAAGCAGTACCGGGCCGACGGGCTCTCCGAGACCGACCTGGCCGCGACGCCCGTCGAGCAGTTCGCGCGCTGGTTCAAGCAGGCCGCGACGGACGGCGGGCTGTTCGAGCCGAACGCCATGATCGTGTCGACGGCCGACGCCGAGGGGCGGACGAGCGCCCGTACGGTGCTGCTGAAGCACTTCGACGAGCAGGGTTTCGTCTTCTACACGAACTACGACTCCCGCAAGGCGCGTGACCTGGCGGAGAACCCGTACGTCTCGCTGCTGTTCCCCTGGCACCCGATGGCCCGGCAGGTCATCGTGACCGGGGTCGCCCGGCGCACCGGCCGGGACGAGACGGCGGCGTACTTCCGCACCCGTCCGCACGGCTCGCAGCTGGGGGCGTGGGCCAGCGCCCAGTCCTCGGTGATCTCCACCCGGGCCGACATCGACGCCGCGTACGCCGAGCTGGCCGCCCGCTACCCGGAGGGCGAGCAGGTGCCGGTGCCCCCGCACTGGGGTGGTTTCCGGGTGGCTCCGCAGGCGGTGGAGTTCTGGCAGGGGCGGGAGAACCGGTTGCACGACCGGTTGCGGTACGTGGAGCGGCCGGACGGGAGCTGGCGGGTGGAGCGGCTCAGCCCCTGAGGCCTGCCGAGGCTCAGAGTTTTCCCCAGACGTAGGCCGTGCGGTGGCCGTCGAGCAGTTCGGCGAGACCGGAGCGGAACTCGGGGGTGAGCTCCGGCCAGTTCCAGAACTGCAGACCGAGGTGGGCGAAGGCGAAGTAGTCGTCGCTCCAGTTCCAGTCCGGCAGCGGGATCTCCTGGGTGCAGGCCGGGCAGGGGACGTGCGCCGCTCCTGAGTCGTGCCAGGTGCCGATGGCCTCGCTGAACGGTGCCCACGCCGCGTCGATCACCTCCCAGTTCTCGTCGGCGAGCCGTGTCGTCGCCGAGCAGCGGGGACAGCTCACCGCCTCGAAGCCGCCCTGGCCACCGTGGAAGACCGTGCGGCCGATGTGGACGGCGAGCCCGTCGGACGGCTCCCAGCGCGCGTCCCCCTCCGCCACGGCACGCGACCAGTGCGGCCCCGGCGGATGCCCCAGCGGCTGTCCCAGGACGCAGCCGGTGCGCTCGGCGAGGACGACACCCTCGGCGACGAGCCGGTCGACCACACGCCGGGCGAGCTCCGGTGCCTCGTCGGCGCCCGCGTCACGGTCCACGATCGTCTGGAAGTGATCACCCATGCCGGAACGGTAGGCCCCGGCACTGACATTGATGCTGATACTCGGGTTCCGGTGGTCGTGACCCGGGCACTGACTGACGCCCTGCTGGGCTGTCTTCGCGTTGTTCTGTCCGGCCGTCGGGTCCTGTTCAACGCCCTCAGCCCAGCGTCTCGTCCAGCAGCCCCGCCCACTGGGCCACGACCCGTTCCCGGCGGGCCGCGTCGTCGGTGAGGAGGTTGGCGAGGCCCAGGCCGCGGGCCATGTCGAGGAGGCCCTGGACGGTTTCGCGGACGCCGGGGAGGGATTCGTCGGCGGCGAGGAGGTCGACGGCTATGCGGTGGGTCTCGCGGCCGACGCGGGATTCGAGTTCGGTGACGCGGGGCCGGAGCTGCTCCTCGTTGGAGGCGGCGACCCAGAGGTGGAGGGCGGCGCGGAAGAGCGGCCCGGTGTAGAGGTCGACGAGGGCGGCGACGACGGCGTGGCGGTCGCCGGCCGCGCCCTCGGGGAACAGGGCGCGCAGGGCCGTGGAGCGTTCCTCGGCGACGTATTCGACGGCCGCGGTGAAGAGGTCCTCGCGGGTGGGGAAGTGGTGCTGGGCGGCGCCTCGGGAGACGCCGGCGCGTTCGGCGACCACGGAGACGGTGGATCCCGCCCAGCCGTGTTCGGCGAGGCAGGACACGGCGGCTTCGAGGAGCCGCTGCCGGGTGGCCCGGCTGCGGTCCTGCTTGGGGACTCTCTCCGCACGGTCGACCGTGCTCACACCACCCATGCCGGATCCCGTCGTTCGAGGAAGGCCGTCATCCCCTCGCGGGCCTGCGGGGAGGAGAAGAGCCGGGCCGAGAGCGCGGTCAGGTCGGCGGCGTCCCGGTCGAAGGCTTCCAGCACCCTAGCCGTGAGCAGCCGTTTGGTCTCGGCCAGGGCCTCGGGGGCCGAGCGGCGCAGGCCATCCAGGATGGGGGCCAGTGCCGTGTCGACGTCGTCGGCATGGGTGGTGAGCAGGCCCGTTGCGGTTGCTTCCGCCGCGTCGAAGCGTTCGCCCGTGAGGTAGTGGCGGGCGAGGGCGCGGGGGTTCGTGCGGGGCAGGAGCGGGAGGGAGATGACGGCGGGGGCCACTCCGATGCGGACTTCCGTGAAGGCGAAGGTGGCTTCCGTGGCGGCGGCCGCGATGTCGCAGGCGGCCAGGAGGCCGAGGCCGCCCGCGCGGACGTGGCCGGTGACCCGGGCGACGACCGGCTTGGGCAGCTCGACGATCTGCCGCAGCAGGGCGACCAGCGCCTCGGGCGGGGGCGGGTCCTTGAGGTCGGCGCCCGCGCTGAAGGTGTTGCCGGTGTGGGTGAGGACGATCGCGCGGACGGCGGTGTCCTTGCCGGCGTCGGTGAGCGCGTCGGCCAGCTCGCCGACCAGGGCCGCCGAGAGGGCGTTGCGGTTGTGCGGCGAGTCGAGGGACAGGGTGTCCACGGCACGTGCGTGGGTGCGGGCGATCAGCGTCATGCCTTCTCCCTGAGCTGTCGGCGGAGGATCTTGCCGGAGGCCGCGCGGGGGACGCCGACGATGAAGGTGACGTGGCGTATCCGCTTGTAGGGGGCGACGCGTTCGGCGACGTACATCATGATCTCCGCCTCGGTGAGGTCCGCGGCGGACGGCCGGCGGACCACGTAGGCGTGCGGGGCCTCGTTGCCGTTGTCGTCGTACCTGCCGATGACGGCGGCGTCGGCGATGCCCGGGTGGGTGAGGAGGAGGGCCTCCAGCTCGGCGGGGGCCACCTGGAAGCCCTTGTACTTGATGAGTTCCTTGACCCGGTCGACGACGAACAGCCAGCTTCCCCCACTCTCGGCTCCGCTCGAGGGGGAGGTGCCCCCACCGTCGACGTGGCCGACGTCGCCGGTGTGCAGCCAGCCGTCGGCGTCGATCATCGCGGTGGTGGCGTCGGGGCGGCCGAGGTAGCCCTTCATGATCTGGGGGCCGCGGATGAGGATCTCGCCGGATTCACCGATGGGGAGGTCCTTGCCGGGGTCGTCGAGGGAGACGATGCGCATCTCGGTGCCGGCGATGAGCTTGCCGACGGTTCCGGGCGGGGCGTCGTTCATGGCGTCCAGGGGGACGACATGGGTGCCGGGTGACAGTTCCGTCATGCCGTAGGCCTGGCCGACGGGCGGCAGGCCGAGGCGCTGGGAGCAGGCCGCGGCGAGACGGGCGTCCAGCGGTGCGGCGGCGCTGATGATGTATTTCAGGGACGACAGGTCGTACCGGGCGACTGCCGGGTGCTTGGCGAGGGCCAGGACGATCGGCGGGGCCACGTAGAGGGCCGTGATGCGGTGGTTCTGGACGGCCGCGAGGTACTGCTCCAGGTCGAAGCGGGGCAGGACGACGACGGTGGCGCCCTGCCGCAGGGGTGCGTTCATCAGCGCCGTGAGGCCGTATATGTGGAAGAAGGGAAGAACCGCCAGGACTCGGTCTCCCGGGCCCGCGGGTATCGCCGGCTGGAGTTGCGCGAGGTTGGTGGCGATCTGCCGGTGCGTGAGCATCACGCCCTTGGGGATGCCGGTGGTCCCGGAGGAGTACGGCAGGGCGGCGACGTCCTCGGCGGGGTCGATGGCGATCTGCGGCTCGGGAGCCGTGGAGGCCAGCATGTCGATGAGGGAGCGGTGGCCGCTCGCGCTGTCGCACACGAAGATCTCGCGTACGCCGCCCGCGATTTCGGCGGCCCGGCGGGCGACGTCCAGCAGCGGTGAGACGGTGACGATCCAGCGCGCCGCCGAGTCCCGCAGCTGGTTCGCGAACTCGTCGGCGGTGGCGAGCGGGTGCACGGTGGTGACGGTGGCACCCGCGCGCGTGGCCCCGTAGAAGGCCGTCGGGAAAGCGATGGTGTTGGGGCTGTGCAGGGCGAGGACGTCGCCCTTGCGGATCCCGGCCTCGGCGAGGGCGGCTGCGACGCGCCGGTGGAAGCGGTCGACCTGCTCGTAGGTGAGGGTGGTGCCGTCGGTGCCGTCGATCAGCGCCGGGATGTCGCCGAACTCGGCGGCCCGGCCCAGGACGGCGTCGTGGATGGGCAGTTCGACGGGCTGGACGTCTGCGTACTCGCTGCGGAACATGGCTGGTTCCTCCTCGCGCGCGGGCCGTCTCAGGGTCCTCAGTACGACTTGGGCAGGCCCAGGGTCTGGTGGGAGACGTAGTTGAGAATCATCTCCCGGCTCACCGGGGCGATACGAGCCACGCGCGAGGCCGTTATCAGGCGGGCCAGGCCGTACTCGCGGGTGAGGCCGTTGCCGCCGAGGGTGTGCACGGCCTGGTCGACGGCCTTCACGCAGGCTTCCCCGGCGGCGTACTTGGCCATGTTGGCGGCCTCTCCGGCGCCCGTGTCGTCGCCCGCGTCGTAGAGGGCGGCGGCCTTCTGCATCATCAGGCGGGCGAGTTCGAGGTCGATGTGCGCTTGGGCGAGGGGGTGGGCGATGGCCTGGTGGGCGCCGATGGGGGTGTTCCAGACGGTGCGGTCGCGGGCGTACTCGACGGCTCCCGCGAGGGCGTGGCGGCCCATGCCGATCGCGAAGGCGGCGGTCATGATGCGTTCGGGGTTGAGGCCGGCGAAGAGCTGGAGGAGGCCTGCGTCCTCGTCGCCGACCAGGGCGTCGGCGGGCAGCCGTACGTCGTCCAGGACCAGTTCGAACTGCTTCTCCGCGGCGCTCAGTTCCATGTCGATGGGGCGGCGGGTGAAGCCGGGGGTGTCGCGCGGGACGATGAAGAGGCAGGGCTTGAGGCGGCCGGTGCGGGCGTCTTCGGTGCGGCCGACGACGAGGGTCGCGTCGGCGATGTCCACGCCGGAGATGAAGACCTTGCGGCCGGTGAGGAGCCAGTCGGTGCCGTCTTTGCGTGCCGTGGTGGTGATGCGGTGGGAGTTGGAGCCGGCGTCGGGTTCGGTGATGCCGAAGGCCATGAGGCGGCTGCCGTCGGCGAGCCCGGGGAGCCACTGCTGTTTTTGGGCGGCTGTGCCGAAGCGGGCTGTCACGGTGCCGCAGATGGCCGGTGAGACGATCAGCATGAGGAGGGGGCAGCCGGCTGCGCCCAGCTCTTCGAGGACGATGGAGAGTTCGGAGATGCCGCCGCCTCCGCCTCCGTATTGCTCGGGAAGGTTGACTCCGAGGTAGCCGAGTTTGCCTGCCTCGGACCAGAGTTGGGTGGGGTCGCTGCCGCGGCCGTGACGTTTGCCGAGGGCGGCTACGGCTTCTCGCAGGGCTTTGTGGTCTTCGGTGTCCATGGGGATCCTTTCGCGTGCGGGCTCGTCGTGGCTGATCGCGCAGTTCCCCGCGCCCCTAAGGGGTCTGTGTCACCACTGCCAGGAGCGCGCCCGGTTCCACCTGTTGTCCGGGTACGACCGGCAGAGCCGCCAGCGTTCCCGTCACCGGGGCCGTGATCTTGTGCTGCATCTTCATCGCCTCCAGCCAGAGCAGGGTCTCGCCCGCCTGCACGGACGCCCCTGCCGTCAGTCCGTCGGCGACTCGGACGACCGTGCCCGGCATCGGTGCCAGGAGGGAGCCCGGGGCGTGCTGGGTGGTGGGGTCGGGGAAGCGGGGCAGGGCGGTCAGAGTGGTGGTGTTGACGTGGATCCGGTCGCCGTAGCGGGAGACCTCGTACTTCCTCTCCACCCCGTCCACTTCGAGGATCACGAGGTGCGCGTCCGTGTACACCACCCGCACCCCGTCCGCCTCCGGGCCCTGCCGGGTGTGCCGGTAGCGGGCCTCGTGCTCCTCGCCCGCCATCACGTACCGCCTGGTCTGCGGCTGTGAGGGGACGTTGCGCCAGCCGCCGAAGCGGGAGCGGCCGTGGGCGTCGGCGAGGGCGGCGGCCAGCGGGGCGTGCGGGTCCACGGACGGCTCGGTCAGCTCCGGGAGGTGGCGGTCGTAGAAGCCGGTGTCCATGCGGGCCGCGGTGAACTCGGGGTGGCGCAGGGAGCGGACCAGGAGGTCGCGGTTGGTGACGGGGCCGTGGATCACCGCGCGTTCCAGGGCGGCGGCGAGCCTGCGGACGGCCTCCGGGCGGGTGGGGGCATGGGCCACGACCTTGGCGAGCATGGGGTCGTAGTGGACGCCGATCTCGTCGCCGTCCGTGTACCCGGTGTCCAGGCGGACGGACCCGGGAACGCCCAGGCGGTGCAGGGTGCCGGTCTGCGGGGACCAGTCGCGGGCCGGGTCCTCGGCGTACAGGCGGGCCTCGACGGCGTGACCACGCGCGCGTGGCGGGTCGGTCGCGAGGGGGTGTCCCTCGGCGATCCGGATCTGCTCCGCGACCAGGTCGATGCCGAACACGGCCTCGGTGACCGGGTGTTCGACCTGGAGGCGGGTGTTCATCTCCAGGAAGTGCGCCCTGCCGTCGGCGACGAGGAACTCGACCGTGCCGGCGCCCACGTAGTCCACGGCCCGGGCGGCCCGTACGGCGAGGGCACGGACCTCCTCGTCGAGCTCCCGGGACAGGCCGGGGGCCGGGGCCTCCTCGATCACCTTCTGGTGGCGGCGCTGCAGGGAGCAGTCGCGGGTGCCGAGGGGCCAGACCGTGCCGTGGGTGTCGGCGAGGATCTGCACCTCGACGTGCCGGCCGTTCTCCACGTACGGCTCGACGAAGACCTCACCGTCGCCGAAGGCGCTCGCGGCCTCGGCCCGTGCGGTGGCCAGCTCGGCTTCCAGGTCGGCGAGTCGGCGTACGACCCGCATGCCGCGGCCACCGCCACCGGCCGCCGCCTTCACCAGCACGGGCAGGTCGGCCTCGGTGACGTCGCCGAGGGGGCGGATGCCCATGAGCTGTTTGGCGTGGGTCTTGGACGCCATGGCCTCGATGGCCTGCGGGGGCGGGCCGATCCAGCGCAGGCCCGCGTCCAGGACGGCCCGGGCGAAGTCGGCGTTCTCGGAGAGGAAGCCGTAGCCGGGGTGCACGGCGTCCGCCCCGGCGGCGAGGGCGGCTTTCACGATCAGGTCGCCGCGCAGATAGGTGTCGGCGGGCGCCTCCCCAGGGAGTCGTACGCTCGTGTCGGCCACGCGCGCGTGCAGGGCGTTCGCGTCGGCGTCCGAGTGCACGGCGACGGTACGGATGCCCAGGTCGTGGCAGGTGCGGAAGACGCGGCAGGCGATCTCGCCCCGGCCCGCGACCAGCACTGAAGTGATCACTGAAGGTTCCTCACATCCGGAAGACGCCGAAGCCGCCGCGCGCGCCCTCGTAGGGGGCGGTGTGGATCGCGGAGAGGCACAGGCCGAGGACGGTGCGGGTGTCGCGCGGGTCGATGACGCCGTCGTCGTACAGCCGCCCGGACAGGAACATCGGCAGCGACTCGGACTCGATCTGCTGCTCGACCATGGCGCGCAGTGCCGCGTCCGCCTCGTCGTCGTAGGGCCGGCCCTTGGCGGCGGCCGACTGGCGGGCGACGATCGACAGGACGCCCGCGAGCTGTTGGGGGCCCATGACGGCCGACTTGGCGCTGGGCCAGGCGAACAGGAAGCGGGGGTCGTAGGCGCGGCCGCACATGCCGTAGTGGCCGGCGCCGTAGGAGGCGCCCATGAGGACGGAGAGGTGGGGCACGCGGCTGTTGCCGACCGCGTTGATCATCATCGCGCCGTGTTTGATGATGCCGCCCTGCTCGTACTCCTTGCCGACCATGTAGCCGGTGGTGTTGTGCAGGAAGAGCAGGGGGATGTCGCGCTGGTTGGCGAGCTGGATGAACTGGGCGGCCTTCTGGGACTCCTCGCTGAACAGGACCCCCTGGGCGTTGGCGAGGATGCCGACCGGATAGCCGTGCAGGGCGGCCCACCCGGTGGTCAGGCTCGTCCCGTAGAGCGGCTTGAACTCGTCGAAGTCGGAGGCGTCGACGATCCGGGCGATGACCTCGCGCGGGTCGAAGGGGCTCTTGAGGTCGCCGGGGACGATGCCCAGCAACTCCTCCGCGTCGTACTTGGGCGGCTCGGCCGGGGCCGGATCGCCGTACGCCTTGCGGTGGTTGAGACGGGCGACCACGCGCCGGGCCTGCCGGATCGCGTCCGGCTCGTCGACGGCGAAGTAGTCGGCGAGGCCTGACACGCGCGCGTGCATCTCGGCGCCGCCCAGGGACTCGTCGTCGCTCTCCTCCCCGGTCGCCATCTTCACCAGCGGCGGTCCGCCGAGGAACACCTTCGCCCGCTCCTTGACCATGATCACGTGGTCGGACATGCCGGGGATGTAGGCGCCGCCGGCGGTGGAGTTGCCGAAGACGACCGCGACGGTGGGGATTCCGGCGGCGGACAGCCGGGTGAGGTCGCGGAAGACGGCGCCGCCGGGGATGAAGATCTCCTTCTGGGACGGCAGATCGGCACCGCCGGACTCCACCAGGCTGATGCAGGGCAGCCGGTTGGCGAGCGCGATGTCGTTGGCGCGCAGGGCCTTCTTCAGCGACCAGGGGTTGCTCGCACCGCCGCGCACGGTCGGGTCGTTGGCCGTGATCAGGCACTCCACGCCCTCGACGACTCCGATGCCGGTGACGAGGGACGCGCCGACGGTGTGGTCGCTGCCCCAGGCGGCCAGCGGGGACAGCTCCAGGAACGGTGTGTCGGGGTCGAGGAGCAGCTCGATGCGCTCGCGGGCGAGGAGCTTGCCGCGCTTCCGGTGCCGTGCGACGTACTTCTCGCCGCCGCCCGCCAGGGCCTTGGCGTGCTCGGCGTCGAGTTCGGCGAGCTTGGCGAGCATCGCCTCGCGGTTGGCCCGGTGGTCGGGGCCGGCGGGGTCGAGCGCGGAGGTCAGGACGGTCAAAGGAGGGCCTCCGGTATCTCCAGGTGGCGGGAGCGCAGCCATTCGCCGAGGGCCTTGGCCTGCGGGTCGAAGCGGTGCCGGTCGGCGACACCGGCGCCGAGGATGCCCTCGACGACGAAGTTGAGGGCGCGCAGGTTCGGCAGCACGTGCCGTACGACGGTCAGCTCGCGGCTCTCGGGGATCAGCTCCCGGAACCGGTCGGCGGTCAGCTCGTGGGCGAGCCACCGCCAGGCGTCGTCCGTGCGGGCCCACACCCCGACGTTGGCGTTGCCGCCCTTGTCCCCGCTGCGGGCGCCCGCGACGAGGCCGAGGGCAGCCCTGGTGACCGGCCCGGGCGGGAGCGGCTCGGGAAGCGGCGGCTGCGGAACGTCGTCGAGTACGAGGGTGTCGTGGGGCGGCGGCACCGGAACCCGCTGTCCGTCGTGGAGGACCGCCCCATGGTCGACTTCACCATGGGGGACGTACACATCCTCGAAGACCCCATAGGGCGAGCCTTTTCCGGGTGGGGCCAGCACATGGAAGCCGGGGTAGCTGGCCAGTGCCAGCTCCACGGCGGCCCCGCTCAGCGCCCGCCCGACGACCTCCTGGTCGGGGTCCCGCACGACGAGCCGCAGCAACGCACTCGCCGTCTCCTCGCTCGGGGCGTCGGGACGGTCGGTGCGGACCAGCTCCCAGCGCACGTCGGCGGCCTTGCCGAGGGCCGGTTCCATCTGGTCCCGCACCAGGGCGGCCTTGGCCTCGACGTCGAGGCCGGTGAGCACGAAGACGACCTCGTTGCGGAAGCCGCCGAGCCGGTTACGCCCGACCTTGAGGGTGGGCGGCGGTGCCTCCCCGCGCACGCCCTCGATCCGCACCCGGTCGGGCCCGTCCTGGCTCAGCCGCACGGTGTCCAGCCGGGCGGTGACGTCCGGCCCCGCGTACCGGGCACCGGCGGTCTCGTACAGCAGCTGCGCGGTGACCGTGCCGACGTCGACGAAGCCGCCGGTGCCGGGGTGCTTGGTGATGACGCAGCTGCCGTCCTCGTGCAGCTCGGCGAGCGGGAAGCCGGGGCGGCGGACGTCGCCGTCCCGGAAGAAGGCGTAGTTGCCGCCGGTGGCCTGCGCCCCGCACTCCAGGACATGCCCGGCGACCACCGCGCCCGCCAGCCGGTCGTGGTCCTGCGGGGTCCAGTCGAAGTGGGCGGCGGCGGGCCCGGTCACCAGGGCCGCGTCCGTCACCCGACCGGTGACGACGACGTCGGCGCCCGCCCGCAGACACTGCGCGATGCCGAAGCCGCCGAGGTAGGCGTGGGCGGCGAGGCTCCCGGGTTGCGCGGCGGTGAGGTCGTCGCCCGCCACATGGGCCACCCGCACGGGGATGCCCAGCCGGCCGGCCAACTGCCGGACGGAGTCGGCGAGTCCGGACGGGTTGAGTCCGCCCGCGTTGGTGACGATCCTGACGCCCCGCTGATGCGCGAGTCCCAGGCAGTCCTCCAACTGCCGCAGGAACGTACGGGCGTATCCGGCTGCGGGGTCCTTCAGACGGTCCCGGCCGAGGATGAGCATGGTCAGCTCGGCGAGGTAGTCGCCGGTGAGGACGTCGAGTTCGCCGCCGGTGAGCATCTCGCGCATCGCGTCGAAGCGGTCGCCGTAGAAGCCGGAGGCGTTGCCTATGCGCAGGGTCGTCACGAGGCCGCCTCCCTGTCGCTGCGCTCGGGCGTCACGAGCCGGGCCTCGCCGCTGCGCTCGGGCGTCACGAGGCGGACTCCTTCGGCGGGCGTCCGCTGCCCGGCGGGCCCGCGAAGGCCTGCGCGATGCCGAGCCAGCGGTCGGCGTCGGGGCCGTCGGCGCGCAGGGCCAGGTCGGTGCGGTGGGCGCGCTGGGTGACCAGGAGGCAGAAGTCGAGGGCGGGTCCGGTGACGCGCTGCGCGGCGTCCTCGGGGCCGTAGGTCCACAGGTCGCCGGAGGGGGCGCGCAGTTCGACGCGGAACGGGTCGGCGGGCGGGGTCAGGCCGTGCACGCCGTAGGCGAAGTCCCGGGTCCGAACCCCGAGCCGGGCCACATGCCGCAGCCGGTCGGTGGGTGGGCGCACCACACCCAGGGCGTCGGCCACGTCCTGTCCGTGGGCCCAGGTCTCCATCAGGCGGGCCGTCGCCATGGAGGCGGCCGACATGGGCGGGCCGTACCAGGGGAAGCGCGCCTTCGGCGGGGCGGCCCGCAGTGCCTCCTCCAGTGCCGTACGGCCGCCACGCCACGAGGCGAGCAGCTCGCCGGGCGGGAGCCCCGCGCCCTCCCCGGCGCCCTCGTCGACGAACGAGTCCGGCGCGGCGAGAGCCTTCTCGACCAGGGCGTGGAAGCCGTCGGCGTCCGTGACGGCGAGCAGGGCCGAGCGGTCCGTCCAGGCGAGATGGGCGATCTGGTGGGCCACGGTCCAGCCGGGCGCGGGGGTCGCGAGCGACCAGCGCTGCGGGGGCGACCCGGCCACGAGGCGGTCGAGTTCCTCGCTCTCCTCGCGCAGATCGTCGATCACGGTCATCGGATCGGACACGGGCGCTCCCCTCGGGGCACGGCGGTGTGCGGGGTGGTGCGGCGTGCTGAGGAGCATGGCAGCGGCGCCAGAAACAATCAAGCGTGCTTGCATGAATTTTGGTGGCGACCGGAAGCGTGCTCTTCGGCGCGGTGCCGGTGTGTCAGCCGTCGCCGCCGCCACCGGCCCCGCTGAATCGGCTCAACGCGGGATGCCGGTGCGCCAGCCGTCACTGCCGCCACCGGCCCCGCCGAGTCGGCTCAACGCGGGATGCCGGTGCGCCAGCCGTCACTGCCGCCACCGGCCCCGCTGAATCAGCTCAACGCGGGATGCCGGTGTGTCAGTTCTCGCTGCCGCCCGGTCCCGCCCGCCGCGGTGGGCTCAGATGGCCCCGTCCGCCGCTCTCGCCGCCTCCTCCAGCCGGTGCCGATGGGCCTCCCACATGGCCCGGTCGCCCGGGGGCATGCTGTCCTTGCCCGGGGTCAGGCCGACCGAGCCGTCGATGAGTTCGCGCACGATGTCGGCGTGGCCCGCGTGACGGCTGGTGTCGGCGATCACGCGCACCAGGATGTGGTGCAGCGTGGTCTTCCGCCGCTCCTCGGGCCACCACGGGACGTCTCCGGTCGCGTCCAGCGGCAGCGCCGTGATCGTGCCGTCCGCGTGCTCCCACGCCCGGCGGTACAGCCCGGCGATGTCCTCGCGGGACTCGTCCGGGGTGGCCCACATGTCGGCGTTGGGTTCGGCGTCCTGCGTGTACCACCAGGGCGGTGGGTCCTCGGCGAAGAACGGCCGGCCGAACGTGTCCCCGAAGTACCCCAGCTCGACCCCGGCGGTGTGCTTGACCAGTCCCAGCAGATTGGTGCCGGTCGGCGTCAGGGGGCGGCGGATGTCGTACTCCGAGAGCCCGTCGAGCTTCCACAGCAGGGCTTCACGAGCGTCCTGGAGATAGCGGAGCAGGTCCGCCTTCGGGTCCGGTGAGGTCATACGGGCAGTCTTGCACCGGGCACTGACAACCGGGCCGGACCAACCGGGCGGGACCAACCGGGCGGGACCAACCGGGCCGGACCGCGACGGGGACCGCCCTTGACTCTCGGGGGCCCTACCCCTCCAGCCCCGTGCTCTCCAACGCCGCCTTCTTCCTCCGCCCCGGCCCCACCTGGGTGCGCACCGCCCCCATGCTCGCCGCGACGACGAGGGCGATCGCGGCGGCCTGGGCGGTGCTGAGGGCCTGGTCGAGGATGAGGAAGCCGGCCGTCGCGGCGATGGCCGGTTCGAGGCTCATCAGGATCGCGAAGGTGGAGGCGGGCAGGCGGCGCAGGGCGAGGAGTTCGAGGGTGTAGGGCAGGACCGAGGAGAGCAGGGCGACCGCCGCGCCCAGGCCCAGCGTCACCGGGTCGAGCAGCTTCGCCCCCGACTCGGCGATGCCCAGAGGCAGGAACAGCACCGCCCCCACCGCCATCGCCAGGGCCAGCCCGTCCGCCTGCGGGAAGCGGCGGCCCGTACGGGCACTGAAGACGATGTAGGCCGCCCACATGGCACCGGCCCCCAGGGCGAAGGCCGCACCCGTGGGGTCGAGACCGCTGAAGCCTCCGCCGCCGAGGAGGAAGACACCGGCGAGGGCGAGCGCCGCCCAGACGACGTTGATCGCGCGGCGGGAGGCGAGGACCGACAGGGCGAGCGGCCCGAGGACCTCCAGCGTGACCGCGGGACCCAGCGGAATGCGCGCGACGGCCTGGTAGAAGAGGCCGTTCATCGCGGCCATGGTGATGCCGAAGACGATCACCGTGCCCCAGTCGGTGCGCGAGTGGCCACGCAGCCGCGGGCGGCAGACCAGGAGCAGCACGACGGCTGCGACCAGCAGGCGCAGCGCCACGACCCCGAGGGCACCCGCCCTGGGCATCAGCGTCACCGCCAGGGCGCCGCCGAACTGCACGGAGATGCCGCCGGCGAGCACCAGACCCACGGGCCCGAGCGAGCCGAGCCGGCCCGGGGCGGATGCGGCGGTGCCGGTCGTGGACGGGGGTGTGGCGGTGGTCTCCGGCGTGGTCACGGGCGGGTCCTGGGCTCGGGGGTCGGTGTCCGGGTCGGACGGCGTGTGCGGTGCGTACATCCGGACACACGGAACGTACATCCCGATGCACTGCTCAGTCCAGAGTAATGGACTTCGTCAGGTGCGTGCACCCCTTTTGCCTCTGTCTCGGGGCGTGAGACGTCACCTCCGGGAGAGGTAGAGATCGAACGCCTTGTAGAGGAGCCGGTTGAGCGGGTAGTCCCATTCGCCGAGGTACTCCACGGCCTCGCCGCCGGTGCCCACCTTGAAGCGGAGCAGGCCCAGCAGGTGGCTGGACTCCTCCAGGGTGTCGGTGATGCCGCGCAGGTCGTAGACGGCGGCGCCCAGTTCGTGCGCGTCGGTCATCATGCGCCACTGCACGGCGCTGCTCGGCTGGACCTCGCGGCGGCGGCCGGTGGAGGCGCCGTAGGAGTACCAGACGTGGTCGCCGACGGTCAGCATCGTGGCCGCGGCGAGCACCTCGCCGTCGTGGTACGCGAGGTAGAGCCGCATCCGGTCCGGGTGCTCGGCGGTGAGCGCGCTCCACATGCGCTGGAAGTACGGCAGCGGGCGCGGGATGAAGCGGTCCCGCTCGGCCGTCTCGCAGTACAGCTCGTGGAAGGCCGGCAGGTCCTCCAGGTCGCCGCGCACGACCTTCACCCCGGCCTTCTCCGCCTTCTTGATGTTGCGGCGCCACTGCTGGTTGAGGCCGTTGTGGATGTCCTGGAGCGACCGGCCTGCGAACGGCACCTGGAAGACGTAGCGGGGCTGCCCCGCGGCGAAGCCGTCGTCGCCGGAGGCCTCGGACTGCCGCCAGCCCATGCGGCGCAGGCTGTCCGCGACCTGGCCGGCCCGCGGTTCGTACGACGTCGCCCGCACGTCGCGCAGCCGCCGGGCGGCCGGGTCCGCGATCGCCGCCTTGACCGCGTCGGCGCTCCAGCGGCGCACCACGACCGGCGGGCCCATGCGCACCGCGAAGGCGCCCCGTCGTCCCAGGTGCGCGAGCATCGGCTCCAGCAGGCGGTCCAGGCCGGGCTCGTGCCAGTCCAGGAGCGGGCCCTCGGGCAGATACGCGAGGTAGCGCGGCA
The DNA here is from genome assembly GCF_055606225.1 of Streptomyces sp. NPDC037100. Lineage (NCBI taxonomy): Bacteria > Bacillati > Actinomycetota > Actinomycetes > Kitasatosporales > Streptomycetaceae > Streptomyces > Streptomyces sp. NPDC037100. The sequence continues at coordinate 437,437 of NZ_JBVJSX010000004.1, forward strand.
GGCCGGGCAGCCGCGGCCCGGGCAGGGGGCGCAGCAGCACCAGCCCCGCGCCGACGAGCTGCCCGCCGTCGTCGAACCAGCCGAGGCTCTCCGCCTTCCAGTCGGGCTTCACCTCGCCCCAGGACGGGACCTGGGTGTGGCTGGCGGAAGGACGGGCCGTGACGAACGCGAGATGCTCGTCAGGGGTGATCGGCTTGACGCGGACGCTCATGCGCGGGCTCCTTCGAGCAGCGGCCCTCGACGGGCAGTGACTGGTTCCGCGAGCCTAGGAGCGGCGTCGGCCCTCCCCCTGCTCAGACACTCGGGTCCGCCGACCCCGTGGCCCGAACGCCTCACCCGCAGACCCGCCAACCCCGAGGCCGAACGCCTCACACTCGAGGTCCGCCGGTCCCCGGCCCGAACGCCTCACCCCCAGACCCGCCCGTCCCGTACCCCAGCGCCTCACACTCGAGGTCCGGGTCCCCGGCCCGAACGCCTCACCCACAGACCCGCCGACCCCGAGGCCGAGCGCGCCCCACCCACAGACCCGCAGACCCCGAGACCGAACGCGCCCCACCCACAGACCCGCAGACCCCGAGACCCGAGCGCCTCACCAGCCCTCACGTCGGCGGTTCTCGTCCTCCGCCTCGTCCTCCGCCTCGTTCAGCGCCTCGTCCTCCGCCTCGTTCAGCGCCTCGTCCTCCGCCTCGTTCAGCGCCTCGTCCTCCGCCTTGTTCAGCGCCTCGTCCTCCGCCTCGTTCAGCGCCTCGTTCAGCGCCTCGGCCAGTACCTCCGCAAGGTGCCGGCCCCGTACCCCGGCCAGCTGCTCCAGCTGGGTGCGGCAGGAGAAGCCGTCCGCCAGGACCACCGTGCCGTCCGGGGCGTCCCGCACCGAGGGCAGGAGTTGCTCCTCCGCGCAGGCGGTGGACACCTCCCAGTGGCCCTTCTCGAAGCCGAAGTTTCCCGCGAGGCCGCAGCAGCCGCCGCTCAGTTCGCCGGTGAGCAGGGCCGCCTCCCGCAGCCGGCGGTCGGCGGCGTCGCCGAGCACCGCGTGCTGGTGGCAGTGGGTCTGCCCGGCCACCGGACGGCCGACGCGCGGCGGCGTCCAGGCGGGGGCGTGGCGCTCCAGCGTCTCGGCGAAGGTGAGGACCCTGGCGGCGAGGCGGGCCGCGCGCGGGTCGTCGTGCAGCAGCTCGGGGACATCGGTGCGCAGGGCCGCGGCGCAGCTCGGCTCCAGGACCACCACCGGCGCGTCGGTCTCCAGCACCGGTTCCATCAAGTCGAGCGTGCGGCGCATCACGGCCCGGGCCCGGTCCAGCTGGCCCGTCGACACGTACGTCAGCCCGCAGCAGACCCGGCCCCGGCCGCGCAGCAGGGACAGCGGATCGAGGGCGACGGTCCTGCCGTCCCCCACGGGCGGTTTCGCCAGCCGCACGGTCGGCGGCAGCGCCACCCGCAGTCCGGCCGCCTCCAGGACCCGTACGGCCGCCTGCCCCACGGCCGGTGAGAGGTGCTCGGTGAAGGTGTCGGGCCACAGGACGACCAGGTCGCCCCGCGCGCCCGGGCGGTGCGCCCGCCGTCGCTCCCACCACCGGCTGAACGTCCGCCGGGCCACCCTCGGGATGTCCCGCTCTGGCGCGAGCCCGCCCAGCCGCTTCGCCACCCGGGCGAAGGGCGGTACCGCGGACAGCGCGTTGACCAGCCACGCCGTGCGCGTGCGGGCCACCGCCCGGAGCCACACCGGCAGCCGGCCCATCGAGTGGTGCGCGGCGGGCCGGCGTCGCCCGGCGTAGTGCCGATGCAGGAACTCCGCCTTGTACGTGGCCATGTCGACCCCGACCGGGCAGTCCGACCGGCAGCCCTTGCAGGACAGGCACAGGTCCAGCGCGTCCCGGACCTCGCCCGAGCGCCAGCCGTCCGTCACCACCTCGCCGGCGAGCATCTCGTGCAGCAGCCGGGCCCGCCCGCGCGTGGAGTGCTCCTCCGCACCCGTCGCCCGGAAGGACGGGCACATGACGCCCGGGCCGGACACCGACGTCGTACGGCACTTGGCGACGCCCACGCAACGCCGCACCGCCGCCGAGAAGTCGCCGCCGTCGGCGGGATAGCCGAAGGCGACGTCGACCGGTTCGCGGGGCAGGACCGAGAAGCGCAGGTCGGCGTCGAGGGGCGCGGGGCGTACGAGCATCCCGGGGTTGAGCAGGTCGTCCGGGTCCCACAGGCCCTTGACCCGCTCGAACAGGCCCACCATCCCGGCCCCGTACATCTTCGGCAGCAGCTCCGCCCGCGCCTGCCCGTCGCCGTGCTCCCCGGACAGCGACCCGCCGTGCGCCACCACCAGCTCCGCGAGCTCCTCCGAGAAGCGGCGGAAACGGGCGATGCCGGGCCGCGTCAGCAGGTCGAAGTCGATCCGGACGTGGATGCAGCCGTCCCCGAAGTGCCCGTAGGGCGTGCCGCGCAGCCCGTGTGCCGCCATCAGCGCCCGGAAGTCCCGCAGGTACGCCCCCAGCCGGGCGGGCGGTACCGCGCAGTCCTCCCAGCCCGGCCACGCCTCGGTCCCGTCCGGCATGCGCGTCGCCGTACCGCTCGCGTCCTCCCGGATCCGCCACAGCCCGCGCTGCCCCGCAGGGTCGGTGACCACGAGCGCGTCCAGGACGTCGGCGGCCCGCACGATCGCCTCCGCACGCGCGCGTGCCTCGGCCGCCGACTCCCCGCCGGTCTCCACGAACAGCCAGGCCCCGCCCCGCGGCAGCGCCTCGGGGGACGGCACCAGGTCCGCCGCCATGCCCTCCACCGTCAGCGGCCCGAGCGGCAGCAGCCCGGCCGCCGCCTCCGCCGCCGCGCTCTCGTCGGCGTAACCCAGGACGGCCAGCGCACGCGCGCGTGGCGCCTCGACCAGGCGTACGACCGCCTCGGTCAGCACGCCGAGCGTGCCCTCGGAACCGCAGAAGGAGCGGGCCACGTCGGCGCCGTGCTCGGGCAGCAGGGCGTCCAGGGCGTAGCCGGAGATGCGGCGGGGAAGTTCCGGGAAGCCGGTGCGCAGACGTGCCAGTTCCCCCTCGGCCAGGGCGCGCAGGCCGTCCGGCGCCCCGGCCCAGTCCCGCCCGAGCCGCAGCCGCTCGCCGCGCGCGGTGACGACGTCCAGTTCCCGCACACTGTCGGCGGTCGTCCCCCACGCCACGGAGTGCGAGCCGCACGAGTTGTTGCCGATCATGCCGCCGAGCGTGCACCGGCTGTGCGTCGAGGGATCCGGCCCGAACCGCAGCCCGTGCGGGGCGGCGGCCTCCTGGAGCCGGTCGAGCACCAGCCCCGGCTGCACGACGGCGGTGCGGCTGTCCGGGTCGAGCGACACGAGCCGGTTCATGTGCCGGGTGAAGTCCAGCACCACGCCCGTACCCGTCGCCTGCCCGGCGATCGACGTGCCGCCGCCTCTCGCGACGACCGGGACCCCCCGCTCCCGGCACACCTCCAGGACGGCCGCGACGTCGTCGGCGTCACGGGGAGCGACCACGCCGAGGGGGACCCGCCGGTAGTTGGAGGCGTCCATGGTGACCAGCGCCCGGGAGGTGACGTCGAACCCCACGTCACCCCGGACGCCCCGGCGCAGCTCCGCCTCGAGGGCGGCCAGATCCCCGACATCCGTCATGCGTCCAGCATGCACCCGGCCACTGACGGTGACGGGTCCGGGCACCCGCTCCCCCGGTGGCTCAGCCCTTGACGGCGGAGCTGGCCACGCCCTCGACGAACCAGCGCTGGAAGAACGCGAAGACGATCAGCACGGGCAGCACCAGCAGCACGCCGAAGGCGAGGATCTGCCCCCAGTCCGGGGGCTGCTGCCCCTGGAAGACGCTCATCTCCAGCGGCAGGGGGCGCACGGACGGGTCGGACACCATCAGCACCGGCCACAGGAAGGAGCCCCACTGGATGAGGAAGGTGAGGATCGCGACCGAGGCGAACACCGGCCTGGACATCGGCACGATGATCGCGAAGAAGGTGCGCCAGGGACCCGCGCCGTCCAGCCGGGCCGCCTCCTCGATGCTCGGCGGGATCTTCTTGAAGAACGTGTGGAACTGGTAGATCGCGAAGGCGTTGGCGACGAACGGCAGCGCCTGGATGAACAGCGTGTTGCGCTGGCCGTTGAACATGTAGAACAGCGGCACCGCCACCGACTCGAACGGGATCAGCATCAGCAGCAGGACGAGGGTGAACACCGCGTTCTGCCCCCGCCACTTCAGCCGCGTCAGCCCGTAGGCCGCCATGGAGTTGACGATCAGACCGCCCGTCACCACCACGAACGACAGCAGCACCGACACGCCCATGAACTGCCAGAAGTAGCCGGTGCTGTCGGAGTTCAGGCTGTCGAGGACGGCTGCGTAGTTGTCGAAGGAGAGGTGGGTGGGCAGGAAGCCGGACAGGCCGTTCAGGACCTCGTCCGACGGCTTGAGGCTGCCGAGGAAGAGGTAGAGCGCGGGGAGGGCGAAGACGAACGCCAGGACGCTCAGGACGGTGTAGTCGAGGACGCGGCGCACGGGCGTACGGGTCATGGCCATGGTGGAGTCAGTCCTCGTTGTCGGGCCGGACGACGCGGCGCTGGACGATCGTCAGGGCGACGACGATCAGGAAGAACACCACCGTGACGGCCGAGGCCTGCCCGATGTTGTTCTGGTCGAAGGCCGTGGTGACGGCCTGGTACATCACGGTGCGGGTGGCGTCCTCGTCCAGGCCGCCGCCGCGGATGAGGATGTACACCTGGTCGAAGACCCGGAAGGACAGCACCGAGGTCAGCATCGCGACGAACACGAGGGTGCCGCGGATGCCGGGCAGGGTGACGTGCCGGAACTGCTGCCAGCGCGAGGCCCGGTCCAGCTCGGAGGCCTCGTAGAGCTCGCCCGGGATCTGCTGCAGGCCGGCCAGCAGGATGACCATCTGGAAGCCGACGCCCTGCCACACCGACAGCACGATGATCGAGCCCATCGCGGTGAGGCCGTCACCGAGCCAGTCGAAGGCACCCCAGTTGCCGAAAGAGACCACGTCCAGCAGGGAGTTGAGCATGCCCTGCTCGCTGCGGGCGAGGATCAGCCGCCAGATCACGGCGACCAGCGCCATCGGGAAGACCACCGGCATGAAGAAGAAGGAGCGGAACAGCCCGATGGCCTTCAGCTTGCGGTTGAGCAGGATCGCCAGCGCCAGCGCGAGGCCCGTCTGGAGCGGTACGACGACCGCGGCGAAGGTCAGGTTGTTCAGCAGGGCCCGCAGGAACGGGCCGGACAGGTCGGGGTCGGTGAACAGCCGCCGGTAGTGCTCCACTCCGAAGAAGGTGGGTTCCATGGGGGAGCCGAGGCGGACGTTGTAGAAGGAGAGCACCACGGCGTAGCCGAACGGGATGCCGACGAAGGCGATCAGCCCGCCGACGGCCGGGGCGGACATCAGCAGCCCGTGCAGCCGGTCACGGTTGCCGCGCGCGTGACGCGGGGGCTTCGCGGAGGGTGAGGGCGAGACGGCCTGCGCCCGGCCTGGGGCCGCGGCGTGCGCGGGTTCCACGGTTTTCACGGGAGGGTCCTCTTCCCGGCGGGGCGGGCGCGGTCGGTGCGTGGCCGCGTGGCCACGTCGACGGCGGCCCGCCCGGGCCGATGCGTCCTGCGGGTTACGGGATCTCGTAGCCGGCGTTGTCGGTGAAGTCCCGGTCGATGGCGCGGGCGGCCTTCTGCAGGGCTTCCTCGGGGTCGGCGCCGCCGTAGATCGAGTTGAGGGCCGTGCTGAACTTGGCGGTGACCGTGGGATATCCGGCGGTCACCGGGCGGGTGACGGCGACGCAGGAGGCGCTGATGTCGCTGTCGCCGCAGGGCTTGGCCAGCTGGTCGGCGAAGAGCTGGAGCGGGCCGCCCTTCTTGTACAGCTCGCTCTTGGCGAGGGCGGACTTGGTGGCGGGCACCGCGCCGTTGGCCTTCGTCATCGCGCCGACGTTGGTGTCGTTCAGCAGGTAGTCCAGGAAGGCGCCGGCGGCCTTGCCGTTCTTGCTGTCGGCGCCGATGCCCCAGGCCCATGAGCCCTGCCCGGCCTTGGGGCCGTTGCCGAAGTCCGGCAGCGGCAGGACGGCGAGGTCGTCACCGAGCGCCTCGCTGTAGGCCGGGTAGTTCCAGTGGCCGACCCAGCTCAGCGCCACCTTGCCCTTGGCGAAGGCGTTGCCGTCGGTGTTGGGGTCGACGTAGGTCTTCCAGGACTGGAAGGTCTTCATCGCGTCGACGACCTTCGGGCTGTCCAGGGCGCCCGCCGCCTTGCCGTCCTTCAGCAGGCCGCCGCCGGCCGAGAAGACGATCGGCGAGAAGCCGAAGGTGCCCCACTCGGAGGCCAGGCCGTACTGCTCCGATATGTCGAGGACCTTGCCGTCGGAGTCCTTGCCCTTCAGTGCCTTGAGGGCCTTGCCGAACTCCTCGGCCGTCCAGGCGTCGTCCACGCTCGTCGGGTACTTCACGCCGGCCGCGTCCAGCACCTTCTTGTTGGCGTACATACCGAGCCCGGCGTCGAACATGCCGAGGCCGTAGTGCTTGCCGTCGATCTCGCCCTGCGCCTTGATCGCGTCGGTGGCGTTGCCGAGGGTCTTGGCGGAGACGTGGCCGTCGACCGGGGCGAGCTTGCTGTTGTAGACGAAGTTCGCCATCGTCGGGCCGTCGAACTCCAGCACGTCCGGCAGTTCGGAGGCGTCCGTGGCGGTGATGGTCTTCGTGTAGTCCTTCTCCGGTATGAGCTTCAACTCGGCCTTGACGCCGCTCTGCGAGGAGTTGAAGGACTTCACCGCGTTCTGCAGCGCGGTCGCCTCGCTCGCCTGGCCCTGGTGGGCCCAGACGCTGATGGTGCCCTTGCCACTGCCCTCCTCGGCGGAGGTGTCGCTGCCGCCGCCTCCGCCGCCACAGGCGGCCAGCGCGGCCAGCGGCAGCAGGGCGAGGGCCGTCAGGCCCGTACGACGGTGTTTTCCGTGGCCGGTGATCATGGTGGTGCCTCCGAGCGGGTGTGCGGTGGGTGCGCGGGCGGGGTGGGTCCGGGGGCGGGAACGGCCCTCCGGGGGCGGATGTTCGAGGGGCGGGTGGGGCTACCGCTGCCGGTTGACGTGCGGCGGAGCGGTGGTCTCGCGGAGGATGAAGCGGATGGGCATCTCGACGGGGTGCGGCGACGCGGCGTCCGGTTCGTCCAGACGCGTCAGCAGCAGCCGGGCCGCCTCCCGGCCCTGAGCCGCGACCGGCTGGGCCACGGTGGTCAGCCCGACCACCTCGGACAGCTCGTGATCGTCGAAGCCGACCACGGACACGTCCTCGGGAACCCTCAGCCGATGCCGGCGCAGGGCGCGCAGCGCGCCCATCGCCATCTCGTCGGACTGGGCGAACACGGCGGTCGGCGGATGGCGCAGCGCCAGCAGCTCGGTCATGGCCCGCTCGCCGCCTTCGACCGTGTAACCGCCGTCCGTCTCCAGGGCGGGGTCGAGCTCGATCCCGGCGTCGGCCAGCACGTCCAGGTAGCCCTGCCGGCGGTCGAGGGGCGTGGTCCAGTGCAGCGGCTCGCTGGCGCCGGAGATCATGCCGATCCTCCGGTGGCCGAGGTTGACCAGGTGCCGTACGGCGCTCTCCGCTCCGCCCCGGTCGTCGATGCCGACCACCGTGAACCCGGGCCGGGCGCCGCCGACCGTGGTCGCCAGCGGCACGCCGAGGGAGCACAGGGCTGCGGCTTCATCCGGGTCCGGGATCAGCAGGGACAGCACGGCGTCGACCCGCTTGCGGATCGGCAGCTTGGTGAAGAAGCGCTTGCGCGCCTCCGGCGAGCCGAGGTTGTACAGCAGGACGTCGTAGCCGGCGGCGCTGAAGACCTTCTCGGCGGCGTCCAGCACCGTGCCGAAGAACCAGCGGCCGACGTACGGGACGACGACGCCGATGGTGTAGGTGCGCCCGCTGGCCAGGCTGGAGGCCGAGCGCGAGGCGGTGTAGCCCAGTTCGGCGGCGGCCGCGACGATCCGGGCCCGCATCTCCTCCGACACTCCCGAACGGCCGCGCAGGGCGCGGGACACGGTGGACGCCGAGACGCCGGTGGCCTCGGCGACATCGGTGATGCTGACCGTCACGGGACGCTCCTTGATCGAATGCACGCCGCGTGGCCGGGGGCCCAGGCACGTCGGCGGGAGTGGGAGTGACGAGACCGTAAACCCGCTCACCTGGTTGCGCAAGCGTTTGCGTTCAGATTTACTTCGGCTGACTCTCAGAGGAACTCCCCCCAGCACGAGCACAGCGCACACGTTTGAGTGCCGCTGTCGGCAGACAGGACCTGTCCATGCGATACGCGCCGCCCGGCCTCGTCGTGAACGACTTCGACCTCCTGCGCCACGCGGACGGCACCTACACCGTGCTGCACCTGCAGGGCCCGTGGACGGCCGAGTTCGACCACCTGCGCATGGAGACCTCCTACGGCCGGGCCACCTCCGCCGACCTGGTCCACTGGGAGCCGCAGGGCACGGCCTTCGGCAACGGCCTGCCGGGCCGCTTCGACCAGCAGGCCGTGTGGACCATGCACGCCTTCCCGCACGGCCCCGGCATGGCGATGCTCTACACCGCCGTCTCCGGACTCACCCCGGGCGGCTGGCCCCTGCAGTCGATCGGCCTGGCCCGCTCCGAGCGCACCGACGGCACCGGCTGGCGCCGCCACGGCACGGGGCCGGTCGTCGAGGCCGACCCGCGCTGGTACCGCACAGGCGAACGCATGGGCTGGCGCGACCCCTTCGTCGTACGCGACGACGAGTCCGACGGCTGGGTGATGGTGGTCTGCGCCGCCGACGCCTCCCTGCCCGTCGAGGTCAGCGGGTGCGTCGCCTGGGCGACCTCCGACGACCTGGAGCACTGGACCGTCCACCCGCCGCTGGTCTCCCCCGGCGACGTCGACGAGTTCGAGTGCCCGGTCCTCGAACGCCTCGACGACGGCAGCTGGCTGATGCTCGGCTCCATCGGCGCCACCCGGGGCTTCGAGGCGTGGACCGCTCCGCGCCTGCGCGGCCCGTGGACCCGCCGCGGCCCGCTCGGCCCGACGGGCGCGTACGCCCCGCGTGTCGTCGCCGCCCCCGACGGCTCCCGAGTCGTGCTGCACACCACCCCGCGCCGCGTCGGCCTCAGCGACACCGGCGAGCGCTGCCGCGGCATGCTCGCCCAGCCCAAGTCCCTCGCCCTGCCCGCGGATTCGGCACCCCGCCTGGAATGGTGGCCGGGCCTGGACCCCTGGCTCGGCGAGGAGACGTACGACGCCCTCCTGCACGCGGTCGGCGACGTCGGCCTCTCCGGTCGCACCGAGATCACCCTGCGCACGCAGGCCTCCGACCCGGACCGGCCCGCGCTCACGGTCGGCTGCGACGGCAAGAACCTCTGGGTCACCGGCCCCGACGGCACCCCGCTCGGCGAGACCCTGCTGCCGGAACCCGCCGCCTCGCTGCGCATCCTCACCGTCGGTGAGTACGTCGAGGTCTACGCCGACGGCGTCTTCGTCCTCACCACCCTGTGCTACTCCGGCCGCCCCGCCCCCTGGACGGCCGGCACCGAGGGCGGGACACGGCCCGTCGCCGTCCGCCCCCTCCGGCTGCCGGACCCGCACCGCGACGACGCCTCGGCCGTCTGGCCCGGCCCGCCCCCGCACTGACGCGTCCACACACCGTCTCACCCGACGGACGACGTTTCGCCCACGTTTCTGGAAACGGCTACGCTCCCCTTCGTGGCTGAGATCCAGATTCCTGCTGACATCAAGCCCGCCGACGGTCGATTCGGCGCGGGCCCCTCCAAGGTGCGGGTTGAGGCGCTGGACGCCCTGGCCGCCACCGGCACGTCCCTGCTCGGCACCTCCCACCGTCAGGCCCCCGTCAAGAACCTGGTCGGCCAGGTGCGCGAGGGCATCAGCGAGCTGTTCCAGCTCCCCGACGGCTACGAGGTGGTCCTCGGCAACGGCGGGTCGACCGCGTTCTGGGACATCGCGACGCACGGCCTGATCGAGAACAGGTCGCAGCACCTCACCTTCGGCGAGTTCTCCTCCAAGTTCGCCAAGGCCGCGAAGCTCGCGCCCTGGCTGGCCGAGCCGGACGTCATCTCCGCCGACCCGGGCACCCACCCCGAGGCGGTCGCCGAGGCGGGCGTGGACGTCTACGCGTTCACCCACAACGAGACCTCGACCGGTGTCGCCATGCCGATCAAGCGCGTGGCCGGTGCCGACGAGGGCGCGCTGGTCCTGGTGGACGCCACCTCCGGCGCGGGCGGCCTGCCGGTCGACGTCTCCGAGACGGACGTCTACTACTTCGCCCCGCAGAAGTCCTTCGCCTCCGACGGCGGCCTGTGGATCGGCGTCTTCTCCCCGGCCGCGATCGAGCGCGCCGAGCGGATCCACGCGTCCGGCCGTCACATCCCGGAGTTCTTCTCGCTGCCGACCGCGATCGACAACTCCCGCAAGAACCAGACGTACAACACCCCGGCCCTCGCCACCCTCTTCCTGCTGAACCAGCAGCTGGAGTGGCTCAACGGCCAGGGCGGCCTGGACTGGTCGGTCCGGCGCACCGCCACCTCCGCCCGCACGCTCTACGGCTGGGCCGAGGACATCAAGTACGCCAGCCCGTTCGTCACCGACCCGGCCAAGCGCTCGCAGGTCATCGGCACGATCGACTTCACGGACGAGGTCGACGCGGCCGCCGTCGCCAAGGTGCTGCGCGCCAACGGCATCGTCGACACCGAGCCCTACCGCAAGCTCGGCCGCAACCAGCTGCGCGTCGCGATGTTCCCGGCGATCGACCCGGCGGACGTCGAGGCGCTCACGAAGTGCGTCGACTACGTGATCGAGAAGCTCTGACGTTCTCCCGAACGTGAGTGAGGGCGCCCCGCGTGTGCGGGGCGCCCTCACTCGTTCCCGGGCGGCCGGCGGCGTGGTACCGGTGGTTCTTCGCGGCGCTACGGGGTGGGCTGCGAGCGCGCCACCCGGAACCCCACGTCGTCGATCCGGAACGTCGGATGGCTCCGGCGGCGCACCGAGGCGCGGCAGCTCCAGTGCTCGTCGGACCAGCCGCCGCCGCGCAGCACCCGGTAGGTGCCGTAGACCTCGGCGTCGTAGAGGTCCCAGCACCAGTCCCAGACGTTGCCCAGCATGTCGTACAGGCCCCAGGCGTTGGGCTGCTTGCCGCCCACGGGGTGGACGCGGTCGTCCGCGTTGCCGCGGTACCAGGCGATCTCGTCGAGCGGGCCGTAGCGGGGGCCGGTGCTGCCTGCGCGGCAGGCGTGTTCCCACTCGGCCTCGGTCGGCAGCCGGTAGCCGTCGGCGGTGGTGTCCCAGCCGGCCTCCCCGCCCCCGGGGGGCACCTCGTACGCGGGGGTCAGGCCCTCGTGTACGGACAGGGCGTTGCAGAACCGTACGGCGTCCCACCAGGACACGCCCTCGACGGGCAGCCGGCCGCCCCGGGCCGTGCTCGGCCACTCACCGGTGACCTCGGCGTACCGGGCCTGGGTGACCGGGAAGGCCGACAGGCGAAACGCCCCGACCTCGACCGGCCACCTGCGCTCGGTACGCCGGTCGGACAACATGACCGATCCCGCCGGGACGGTCACCATGTCGTTCACAAGTCGCCCCCTCCGCTGCGTGTCGTGGCGCCCCCGGTGGCTGCCGTGCGCTCCAAGTCACATGCAGTGCTGGGCCGTTGCAAAAGTATCAAGTGGACATCCCGTGAAGCGCCTGTCATGATCCTTTGGCTCTGGGCGGGGGCCCGGAGCCGCAGTACATGTGAAGTCCTGGAGGAATCGATCCTCCGGGGGAGGGACGGAACGTATGAAGAGTCGAATAATGGGCAGAGCTGGGCGCCTCGCCCTCACGGTGGCCGGTGCCACTCTCGCCCTCGGCGTGAGCATCGGCAGCGCCCCGGCGTGGGCCTACATCGAGGCCTGGCAGGGTGACGACAACGCCAAGGGTTTCGAAGGTGATCGCCGTCTCCGCGTCTGCGACATGGAGGCGGACACGAACGCCGTGGAGGGCGAGTACTTCCGCGTCTACGACAACGATTCGAGCCACCTCTGGGACAAGAACGGCGCCGGCCCGGACAACTGCGTGAGGACCGGCGCGGGTGCGATCCTCAACAAGATCCGTGTCTGCGAGCAGCAGTTCGCCAAGCCGGACGCTTGCGGTTCCTGGGCCTACCGGATCTGAGACGCCTGCCGTGTGCCCGTCGCCGTCATGGCGACGGGCCTTCTCGTGTTCAACCACTGCCTTCCTCGCAAGGGACTCTTGGTGCGCAATCCCGTCCTCCAACTGCGTGACGTCCGGCTCGAACTGGCCGACCGTGTGCTGCTCAGCGGCGTAGATCTCACTGTCGCGGAGGGTGAGTCCGTCGCGTTGATGGGGCCCAGTGGCAGCGGGAAGAGCTCGCTGCTCTCGTGTGTCCTGGGGCTCATCAGCCCGGACAGCGGAACCATCGAGGTCGCGGGTACGGAGGTCACGTCGCTGCGATCCGGCGCGAGGGCACGACACCGGTCACGCCACATCGGCATGGTCTTCCAGTTCGGCGAACTGCTCCCGGAGCTGACGGCGCTGGAGAACGTGATGCTCGCCGCCATGCTGGGCGGTGTACGAAGCTCCCGTGGACGGAGCGCTGCCGAAGAACTCCTTCACGACCTCGGCATCTCCGACACCTCGGTGACGACGGGGTCGCTGTCCGGCGGGGAGCGCCAGCGGGTGGCGATCGCTCGGGCCCTGGTCAACAGACCGGCCTTGATCCTCGCCGACGAACCCACCGGCGCACTCGATGACGACAACCGCGATCGCGTCAGCCGACTGCTGTACTCGCTGCCCTCCCGATGGGGTTGCGGGCTTCTGCTGGTCACGCACGACCAGGACGTGGCGGCCGGTGCCGAGCACGTCGCGCGGATCACGGACGGGAAGATCAGCATGGGGGCCCGGACGTGGGGCGTGTGAGCGGGCGCGGCTTGACGCGCCAGCTGATGGCCATGGGCCTGCGGGCCTCCAAGGGCGGTCCGGGACACCGACTGCGCAGTCTCGCGCTCGCACTGGCCACCGCGTTCCTCTGCTGTGCCACCGGCACAGTGATCATCACCGTCGCGGCAGACAGTGCGGAGCAGAGCCACGCCCAGGCAAGAGCACCTCGCTTCACCGGCAAGTTCCCAGGAGAGCGTGCGGTCGCCCACTGGCGGGAGAGCGGTGACACGGTCGGCGGGCTTCAGCACAGTGTCATCTTCATCGAGCCACTGACTCCCGGCGCCCCGCCGCCCCCCGGCCTGAGCACATGGCCCCGGCCCGGGGAGGCCGTACTCTCTCCGGCGCTTGCGGTGGCCGGGCAGCGGGAGGGGATCTCCGACCGTTACGGACGGGACGCGGGGAGGATCTCCGCCGAAGGCCTCACGTCTCCCTCGGAGCGGTTGGTCTATGTCAGACCGGCGGCCGCCAAGTCCCCCGAGTGGGACGAGACGATGGAGATCTCGGGCTTCGGCGACCCTGATCCCACGCCGTTCGGGGACTCGATCGGCGTGGTCGATGCCAACGCGTTCATGGCGGCCGTGATCGGCTTTCTGGGCCTCCCGGCCGCTGTTCTGACCGTGGTGGCCTTGCGCTGCGGTTCGGCTGCACGTGACCGCCGTACGGCACTGCTCGACGCACTGGGCGGCACTTGGCGGCACCGGGCCCTCGTATGCGTGGGCGAGGCACTGTGGCCGGTCGCGGCAGGCGCCTTGATCGGCGCGGCGCCACTGCTGGCGGCGGCGTACACCGACCTCGCCATTCCTCTCACCGGTTACACGCTCTCGGCGGCGGCCGTTCGCGCCTGGCTTCCGGCTGTCCTCCTCGGCGCGACCGGTGCGGCCGCCGGTGTGCTCGTCGCCTCGGTGCTGCTGCATCGAAAGAAGGGAGACGGCCGTTCCCCGCGCACACTGACCAAGGGGCGGGTGAAGCGGCGTTACGCGCTGCTCTGCGCGTTCGGCCTCGTACTGGCCATGCCGGTCGATCTCGGGCCCCTGGCTCCGGACTACCGCGTCAGCATCGTGCAGTACGCGATCGGCATCGTCCTGACACTCGCCACTCTGCCCACGTTGATCGCCTGGGCGATGACGGCCCTCGGGCGACGGCTGGCCGGGCGGTCCATCGCGAGGCGGTATGCGGGTGGGCTCATCGCCGGCCGTTGGCTGCACGCGTACCCGGGTGTCATCGCGCGTCTGGTCGTGGCGGTTGTGGTGGGCCTGGGGCTGGTCAGCCAGGTGCAGCTGTGGGTGAGCCGGACCACGGTGGCGGCCACCGAGGCCAGGCAGACGTTCGATGCCCTGGGGGACAGCGTTCTGATCATCAGGAGCCGTGTCCAGCCGGCCTCACACCTCAAGGCGTTCCAGGAGGACATGGGGCAGGGCCACGCCGTGTTCGCTCTGCTCCGAGACCGGCAGGAGCCGGCCGTCCTCACAGGTCCCTGCGCGAGCTGGAAGGCTGTCGGACTGCCCTGTCCACCCGCTCGGTCCTCGGTCCTTCGCGGGGGCGACCGGCGGCTGAGCGAGCTGGCGCGCTGGGAAACGGGGACACCGGAGCTGCGCATCGCCACCGGCGACATACCCACGGCGGGGACTCGCGGTGGTGTCGCGGAGGTCAAGCTCGTTGTGATCTCCGAGCGGGATGGCGCATCGGTCGCCGGCACGGTCCGGGAAGCCGCGTATCGCCATCTGGGTACTGCGCCCTTGACCAACGTCCTTGCGGGCGTGCAGCTGGGTGGCGCCTTGCTGGACGAGACCATCGCGGACTGGGTGACTCTGCTCGGGCTGGGGGGCATGCTCATGGTCGCACTGGCCGCCGCCTTCAGCGCGCTGGCGGAATTCCAGGTGTTCGGAAGCCGACTGGCTCCCGTAGGCGTCCTGGCGGGAGACACCCACGTGTTCCGGTCCACCGCACTGTGGTACTTGTCCGTCCCGATCGGCGTGGCCGGTTTTGCGGGCGCCGCCGTATCCACCGTCCTCGGATATCCGATGGTGACCACTGGTGGGGCCCGCTGGGCTCCGGAACTCACCGCGATGACAGTGGTGGGCAGCACGACGCTGGCGATCTGCGTCGGCCTCGCGGGGGGCCGGGGAGTGGTCGCCCGGGCCAGGAGCTGGAGACCGGGCGCTGACTGATCTGCGCCCGGTACGCGTCCTTTGCCGTGTCGACCGTCTGCCAGTCGTCCTTCAGGATGCGCGCCCACGCAAGAGGCGCCCGGGAAGGCCCGGGCGCCTCTCTCATCACGTCAGCCGATGCTCAGCCGGGCGAACTCACCGCCCGACCCCCGGAATCGGCCGCAGGCTGTCACCGACAGCCGCGACGGCAGGCCGCAACGTGCTCGGCGCCTTCTGCGCCGCCGGCTGCGGCTTCGGGTCGGCGGTCTTCTTGCAGACGGCGTCGGCCACGCCGTTGCCCTGCGGGACCTTGCCGTTGGTCAGGTACGTGGCGAGGTGCTTGTCGAGGCAGGCGTTGCCGCTCAGCGTGATGCCGTGGTTGCCACCGCCCTGCTCCACGACCAGGCTGGACTTCTTCAGCAGCCGGTGCATGGTGACGCCGCCCTGGTAGGGCGTGGCCGCGTCGTCCGTCGCCTGGAACAGCAGTA
Organism: Streptomyces sp. NPDC037100; assembly: GCF_055606225.1. Lineage (NCBI taxonomy): Bacteria > Bacillati > Actinomycetota > Actinomycetes > Kitasatosporales > Streptomycetaceae > Streptomyces > Streptomyces sp. NPDC037100. The sequence continues at coordinate 453,032 of NZ_JBVJSX010000004.1, forward strand.
CCGGCGGGAGCTTGGTGTTGGCGACGTTCACCGGCTTCAGGGACTTCGTCGGCCAGAACGCGCACGGCGCGTTGTACCAGGCGTTGTTCCAGGCCATGAACGGAGCCTTCTCGTACACCGCCCAGTTGTCCTTGCGCCACTGCTTCCAGTCGCGCGGCCAGGACGCGTCACGGCACTGCACCGAGGTGTAGACGCTGTAGCCGTTGTCGCCGGAGGCGTCGATCGCCGCGATGGTGTCGTAGGCCTTGACCAGCGCGGCGGTGTCGTGGTCGTTGACGTAGGCCGCGAACGTCTGGGCGAGCGTGGGCCAGTAGGCGTTGTTGTAGCCGCCGGGTATGAAGATGTCCTCCAGCTCGGAGGCGCCCACCTTGCCGCCGGCCGGCTTCTTGGCCAGGGCCGCCCGCATGGCGTACCACTTGGCCTCGATCTTTTTCGGGTCGGTGCCGAGGTGGTAGGTGGAGTCGTACTTGGCCAGCCACGCCATCAGCGCCTTGTGGCGCTTGTCGAAGGCGTAGTCCTGCTGGATGTTGTCGTCGTACCAGACGCCGGTCGGGTCGACGATCGAGTCCAGCACCAGGCGCCGCACCCGCTCGGGGAACAGCTTGGCGTAGACCGCGCCGAGGTAGGTGCCGTACGAGTAGCCGAAGTAGTTGATCTTCTTGGCGCCGAGGGCCTTGCGGATCGAGTCCATGTCCTTCACGGCGCTGACCGTGTCGATGTACGGCAGGACGTCCTTGTACTTCCGGCCGCAGGCCTGGGCGAAGGACTTGGCGCGCGCGAGGTTGGCCTTCTCGAGAGCCGGGGTGCTGGGTACGGAGTCGGGGCGGACCGGGTCGAAGTAGCCCGGCTTGCAGTCCAGCGCGGGCTGGCTCTCGCCCACTCCGCGCGGGTCGAAGCCGATCACGTCGTACTGGGCGGCGACCGCCTTGGGCAGGGAGGACGCGACGAATTCGGCCAGCGACAGGCCGCTGCCACCGGGACCGCCGGGGTTGACCAGCAGCGGGCCCTGGGACTTCGGCGCGGTGTGCGGCACGCGGGAGAGAGCGAGGGTGATCTGCTTCCCTCGCGGCTTCGTGTAGTCGAGCGGCACCTTCACCGACGCGCACTGGAGCGTCGGGGTGTCGTCCGTTCCGCACTTCTTCCAGGTGATCTTCGCGGCGGCGGTCCGGGCGGTGTTCGCGGACTGCGACGCGCTGGCGTCGGCGGGGACGGCGGTGAGTGTCCCGGCCAGTACGACGGTCGCGCCGCACAGTACGGCTGCGCTTCTTCTCATAGAGTTCTCTCGCAACGGTGAGGGGGGTCAGGCCCGCGAGTGACACGGGCCGTGCCGCATCGTTTCGGATGAGCGCACCTCTCATGTGCGGATTCGACCGAGACTTGACCAAATCGAGTCACAGCCCGCTCTCAGAAACCCTTCACGAAGGGGGTGTTCTGACAATTCCGGACAGGCCGACAGGCCGACAGGCCGCAGGTGCAGGCCGCAGGTGCAGGCCACGCCGACAGGCCGCAGGTGCAGGCCGCAGGTGCAGGCCACGCCGACAGGCCGCAGGCCGCAGGTGCAGGCCAGGCCGACAGGACAGGCGGGCAGGCCGCAGGTGCAGGCCAGGCCGACAGGACAGGCGGGCAGGCCGCAGGTGCAGGCCAGGCCGACAGACCAGGCGGGCAGGCCGAGGGGCGGAGCAGTCCGGCGGGCCAGGGGGCGCCCGAGGAGCACCGGGCGCCCCCGTTCACCCCGTGCTCACGTCGCCGCGCACGTCACGCCCGGTACAGCACCACCCCCGGGCGCCCCGCCGAAGCCGAAGCTCGCCGAACCGCCCGGTGCCACGGTGCCGTTGTGTGCGGCGTTCACCGCCGTGACGGTCGCGCCGGCCTGGGTGTGGGTCGCGTTCCACATGTTCGTGACCTTCTGCGACCCGCTCCACGTCCACGTCACCTTCCACGACTTCAGCGGAAGCGTGCCCGTGTTGGTCACCTTCACCTCGGCGTTGAAGCCGCCGCCCCAGTCGCTGCCGACGGAGTAGGCGGCGGTGCAGGTGGGCGTGGAGCCGCCGGGATCGCCGGGGCCGCCCGGGCCGGGGCCGGGGGTGCCGGGGTCGAAGCCCGGGGCCTTGATGGGCGCCAGGTACGCGTCCTTCGCGGTGTCGACCGTCTGCCAGTCGTCTTTCAGGATGCCGCCCGTGTCACCGGAGTTGGGGTTCCAGGACCAGAACGTCCAGTGGAAGCCGTCGGCGCCGTACGCCGACGTCGAGCGCAGGTACTTCACGAGCTCGGACAGCCACTTCTGGTCCACCGCCGGCTGGAGCGTCGTACCGAACTCGCCCAGCCACACCGGGGCGATGTTCTGCTTGAAGACGTAGCCCCAGTACTTGTCCCAGATCCCCGGCATGTTGGCGGGGAAGGACGGGTCCGAGAACCAGGACTGCTGCGCCACCGACGTCGCGTAGTCGTGCGCCGAGTACACCAGCCGGTTCGGGACGTCCAGTTGGACCGGGTACTGGGCCACGCCCATGAGGTTTCCTCCCCACCAGCCGTTCACGCCGTCGTGCGACTGCACGCCCTCGACCATGATCAGCAGCTCGGGGTTGACCGACAGCACCGCGTTGCCCGCGCGCTGGGCGGCCAGGCGCCAGTCCCGGGAGGTGTCGCCGCAGCCCCAGCAGGCCGGGTCGTGGGGCTCGTTGTGCAGGTCGATGCCGATCACCGTGGAGTTGCCCTTGTAACGCGCCGCCAGCGTCTTGAGGTTGGCGATCCACGTCGATTCCGGGACCGACGCCGTGTACCAGAGGGCCGACTGGCCCGCCGCGTCCGGGCGGTGGCGGTCCAGGACGATCTTGAGGCCGGACTGGCCCGCGTAGGCCACGATCCTGTCCAGGACCTGGAGTGACGTCAGCCCGCGCAGGTCCGTGTTCTTGCCGTCGTGGTTGATGCTGTCCGGCATGGTGCCGGGCTTGAGGATGTCGTCGCTGTAGGGCATGCGGAGGGTGTTGTAGCCGAGCGACTTCATCTGGTCGATCATGCTCTTGTAGTCGCGGGCCCACAGGCCGTGGACGACGTGGTTGGCGGTCTCGAAGCCGAACCAGTTGATGCCGGCGATACGGACCGGCTGTCCGGCCGCGTCCAGGATCTGCCGGCCGCTGGTGTGCCAGTAGCCGGCACCGGCGGCCTCGGCGGCCGCGTCGGCTCGTGCCGACTGCACGCCCGCCAGCGGTAACAGGAGCGCCGCGGCAACACACAGCGCTCTGCGCAGAGTGCGGAACATCTGGCTGCTTCCTCTCGGGTTCCTCGGGGGAGGGGAGACACGGCACCCGGAACAGGCTGGGAGCGCTCCCACCACGCCGTGCACCTCCCAGAGAACTGACACAACATGAGCACGTCAAGACTCTGGGAGGTGGGCGACCGCTCCGGCCGCTATCGGCTCAGCTTCCTGAACCGCCGCACGGCCAGCGGCAGGAAGATCGCCGTCAGGATCACCGGCCACACCCCGGCCATCAGCAGCGCGTGCTGCTCGACCCACGTGTCGCCGGTGACCGGCGTGCCGAACAGCTCGCGGGTCGCCGCCGCCGTGGAGGAGATCGGGTTCCAGACCGCCACCCAGCCCAGCCAGTCGGGCATGAGCTGCGGCGCGACGAAGATGCTGGAGATCATCGTCAGCGGGAAGGCGACCGCGAACAGGCCGCCCGCGGCCTCCGGATTGGGCACGAGGAGGCCGAGCCACACGCCGATCCAGATCAGCGCGAACCGCAGCCAGAGCAGCAGACCGAAGGCGGCGAGGAAGCCGAAGCCGCCGTCCGGGCGCCAGCCCATGGCCAGCGCGGTGAGCATCATGATCGCCAACTCGGCGCAGGCGACGATCAGATCGGTGACCCCGCGCCCGGCCACCACGGCCGAGGAGGCCATCGGCATCGAGCGGAACCGGTCGATCACGCCCTTGGTGGAGTCGTACACCACGACCGTCGCCGTGTTGATGAAGCCGAACGCCATGGTCATCACGAACATGCCCGGCATCAGGAAGTCCTTGTAGTCCCCGCCGCCCGGCACCTTCATCGCGCTGCCGAAGACATAGCCGTACATCAGCACGGACAGGATCGGGAAGCCCAGCTGCCAGGCGATGTTGACCGGCTGGCGCCGGTAGTGGGTCAGGCCGCGGCGGACGATGTTCCAGCAGTCGGCGAGCAGCCAGTACGTGCCGCTCCGGGTGCTCGGCGCGCTCAGGTCGATGGCACTCACGCCGCGGCCTCCTTCTCCGTGCGGTGTCCGGTCAGGCGCAGGAACACGTCGTCGAGGCTCGGCCTGCGCAGCCCGATGTCCTCGACGCGGACGCCCTCGTCCTGGAGGGTCCGTGCGACCTCGGTGAGGGCGGCGACCCGGTCGGTGACGGGGGCGTGCACCCGCAACTCCGCCTCGTGTGCCTCGGGTTCGCCGTCGGTGACCCGGGCGACGACCTTCACCACGCGGGGGAGCTCCGACCGGTCGGCGACCACGACCTCGATGCGGTCGCCGCCGACCAGGTTCTTCAGTCCGTCCGGGGTGTCGTCGGCGATGGCCCGCCCCTGGTCGATGACGGTGATCCGGGAAGCCAGCTTGTCGGCCTCCTCCAGGTACTGCGTGGTGAGCAGCACAGTCGTACCGCCCGCCACCAACGCCCGCACGGACTCCCAGACTTCGCCCCGGCTGCGCGGGTCGAGACCGGTCGTCGGCTCGTCGAGGAAGAGGACGGCCGGGGCGAGGATCATCGACGCGGCGAGGTCGAGGCGGCGCCGCATGCCGCCGCTGTACTTGCCCACGCCCCTGTCGGCGGCGTCGGTCAGGTCGAACTGCTCCAGCAGCTCGGTCGCCCGGAGCCGGGCCCGCTTGCCACCGAGGTGGAACAGGCGGCCGAACATCTCCAGGTTCTGCCGGCCGGTGAGCACCTCGTCCACCGCCGCGTACTGGCCGGTGAGGCCGATCCGGGCCCGCACCTCGCGCGCCTGCCGGACGACGTCCAGCCCCGCGACCGTCGCGCTGCCCCCGTCCAGGCGGATCAGCGTGGACAGGATGCGGACGGCGGTGGTCTTGCCCGCCCCGTTCGGCCCCAGCAGACCGTGCACCGTGCCCTCGCGCACCTCCAGGTCGAAGCCGTCGAGGGCGCGTTTCTCGCCGTACCTCTTCTCCAGCGCCTCGGCCCGCACCGCGTATCCGTCCATGCCGCCCCCTCCCGAGCGCCCGTGCCCCGTCGGCACCGAACTGGGTACACCGTACCCGATTACGCGTACGCCGTACCCAGTTTTTTCGCGGGGACCTAAGCTGGGCTCCATGACGAGCGGCACGAGTGGCACGGGCGGTACGGAGACCAGCGGCAGCGGCGACATCGCCCGCACGCTCGAACTGCTGTGGGACACCGGCCGCCGACCCAGCCGGGGCCCCAAACCGACCCTGACGCTGGACCGGATCGTGGAAGCGGCCGTCCAGGTCGCGGACACCGAGGGGCTGGAGGGCCTCTCCATGCGCCGCGTCGCGGCCGAGCTCGGCACCGGCACCATGTCGCTGTACCGGTACGTGCCCGGCAAGGGCGAGCTGCTCGACCTCATGCTGGACCGGGTGCAGCGCCCCACCGAGAGCCCCACCGGGCCGGGCGACGCCGGCTGGCGCGCGGCCCTGGAGACGCTGGCACGCGAGACCCTCGCCCTCTACCGCCGCCACCCCTGGCTGCTCCAGGTCAACCAGTCCCGCCCGATCCTGGGCCCGAGCGCCCTCGACGGCATGGAGAAGGTGCTGGCCCTGATCCGCCCGATGGGACTGAGCGACCCCGAGCTGGTCTCCGCGATCATCATGATCGACGGGTATGTCGTCGGGGCCGCGCGCACGCAGCTGTACCAGTTGGAGGCGGAACGCCGGACGGGCCTGACGGACGCCGAGTTCTGGCAGGCGCAGGTGCCGACCCTGGAGAAGGCCATGGCCTCGGGCCGCTACCCGGTGATGGCGTCCCTCTCGGAGGACACCTTCGGGCCGGACTTCGACCACTTCGAGTTCGGACTGCAGCGGATCCTGGACGGGTTGGACGTGCTGGTGGAGGCCCGCGGAAACACTCGGTGACCGAGCGCCGAGGAGCCGGGCCGTGTCCGCGAAGTCCCGCGTGCCACGAGGACTTCGCGGTCACGGCCTAGCGCCGACGCCTCAGCCCCCGCAGGGCCAACACCGCCACCAGTACCGCACCCGCGACGATCGCCCCCGTCTTCAGGTTGCCGCTCAGTCCGTCTCCCCCGCCCTCGGACGCGGCCGAACTCCCGCTTCCGGAAGACGAGTCGGAGCCGCCGCTCCCGGGGGCGTCCTGCGGTTCGACCGGGCTGTCCGCCCCCTCGGCGCCGTACATCAGCTTCCTGCCGTCGGCGGTGTAGGTGACGGACTCCCCCTGCCCCAGGAACGGCACGCCGAGCCGTTCCCTCTTTTTGATCTTCCCGCCGTTCCAGTCGTAGGCGATCGCGCCGAAGTAGCTGCGTACGACGAGGTGTTCGCCGTCCGGGGAGAGTGTGGCGTCGGTGGCCTCCAGGTCGGGGACCGCGGCGATCGGACGGAAGACGTTCGTCCCGGACGGGGAGAGCTGCGCCGGGCCCTCGTACAGGTGCCCGCCCTTCTCGTTCTTGTCGACGAGGTAGACGCGGCCGGTCTTCGGATGCACCACGAGGGACTCGGCGTCCCGCGCGCCGTCGGAGTACTTCACGACGTACTGCGTCGCCTTGATCGTCTCGTCGCGCAGCTTCTTCGGCTCGGGCAGCCGGTAGATCCAGACGTACGGCCAGGTGCCGCCGAGGTTGTCGCCGATGTCGCCGACGTAGATCTGGTCGTCCGGCCCGATGGAGACGGCCTCGACGTCGCGCGGGCTGCCCACGCCGGACAGGGTGATCGTGGCGACCGTCTCGCCCGTCGCGCTGTCGACGGCGTAGAGGTACGCCCCGTCGTCGCTGTCGTTGTGCGTCCAGTAGATGCCGGGGTGCTGCCGCGAGGCCGCCAGGCCGCTGGACTCGGTGATGCGCGGGTCCTTGATCGTGAACTTCTCGTCGCCGTCGGCGGCGGAGGCGGGCACGGCGAGGGCGCCCGTGAGGAGGGCCGCGGCGAGGAGGGCGAACGGTCTGCGCATGCCCCAAGCCTGCCATCCTGCAGCGCGGTTCATCGGCGTAACGGATCGCTGCCCGACGGCCGTACGGGGGGGCGTGTCCCGACTCACACCGTTCCTGAGAACTGAACGGGAGTGAGTCCTGTTTCCAGTCCTCATGCTCAGCCGGACGCCCCGAACGGTGTCGGGTGTCCTGGTTCCCCGCTTTCGCTCCACATCCGGCGCGCACGGATCGTGTCCGTGGTTCCCCTCACCCCGCCTCCCGCCCACCGACCCAGCCCCTCAGCGCACTCGACGAACGCCACGGGCAAAGGTCACACATTCGGCAGAGGAACTCTTGTTCACGCCCAGGAGACCAGCAATCACCGCAGCCCGAGCGCTCACTCACACGCGCCCGTACTCGCATGTGAAGCGGTTCACACCCCGTCGGCGGCCGAGATCGTTCATCATGAGCGGATGCTCAGGTTCATGCCCGTCGGTGACTCCATGACGATCGGAAGCACGGGCGAACACACATGGCGCTACCGGCTGTGGCAGCACCTGTGCCGTTCCTACGGCGATCCCTTCACCCTCGTCGGCCCCCGCGAGACGCTCTACGACAAGCTCGCCGAGGCCCCGGTGTCGTACGGGTACGCCGAACCGGACTTCCCGCGTGCCCACCTGGCCGGCTGGGGCGAGGGCTGGCAGCACATGGCGCCGCTGATCGGCGAGGCCGTGCGATCGTGCCGCGCCGACGTGCTCCTGGTCTCCCTGGGCCTGATCGACCTGGGCTTCTACACGAACGCCGAGCAGACCGCCGAGAACGTCCGGGCCTTCACGGCCGAGGCACGGACGGCCAACCGGCGGGTGGGCATGGTGTGGCTGCCGGTGACCCCGAACGTGCGCGCCCGGTCCGACGCGGCCTTCGCCGGCGAGGTCGCCCGCTTCAACGAACTCCTCGCCAAGACGGCGGCCGACCTCGACGAGCCCGGCTCCCCCGTCCTCCTGGCCTCACCCCCGCCCTCGTACGACTTCGCCACCGACACCTACGACGGCACCCATCCCAACGCGAGCGGCGAGCACAAGATCGCGGCGGCCTTCGCGGAGGCGATGCACCAGGGCTGGGGCCTGGCCGGGCCGTACGAGAAGTAGCCCCTCACGAACGGGGAGGCGCACGGGCGGCCACGTCCGTGCTTGCTTGGAGCGCACTTCAAGACGTTGGCTTGGGCCCCATGGAGTACACGCAGCTCGGACGCACGGGACTCAAGGTCAGCCGGCTCGTCCTCGGCACCATGAACTTCGGCCCGCAGACCGACGAGGTCGACAGCCACGCCATCATGGACGCGGCGCTGGACGCGGGCATCAACTTCCTCGACACCGCCAATGTGTACGGCTGGGGCGAGAACAAGGGGCGTACCGAAAGCATCATCGGCAGCTGGTTCGCCAAGGGCGAGGGACGGCGCGACAAGGTCGTCCTCGCCACGAAGGTGTACGGCAACATGGGCGCCGACGGCCCGGCCTGGCCCAACCACGACAAGCTCTCCGCCGTCAACATCCGGCGGGCCGTTGACGCCAGCCTCAAGCGGCTCCAGACCGACTACATCGACGTCTACCAGTTCCACCACATCGACCGGGACACGCCCTTCGAGGAGATCTGGCAGGCGATCGACGTCCTGGTCCAGCAGGGCAAGATCCTCTACGTCGGGTCGTCGAACTTCCCCGGCTACAAGATCGCCCAGGCCAACGAGATCGCCGCCCGGCGGGGCGGGACCATCGGTCTGGTCAGTGAGCAGTGCCTGTACAACCTCGCCGAGCGGCGCGCGGAGATGGAGGTCATTCCGGCCGCGCAGGAGTACGGACTCGGCGTCATCCCCTGGTCGCCGCTGCACGGCGGTCTGCTGGGCGGTGTCCTCAAGAAGGAGGTCGAGGGCAAGCGCCGCGCCTCCGGCCGAGCGGCCGATGCGCTCAACGACCCTGAAACCCGGACGCAGATCCAGTCCTACGAGGACCTGCTCGACAAGCACGGCGTCGAGCCCGGCGAGGCCGCCCTGGCCTGGCTACTCACCCGCCCCGGCGTGACCGGCCCGATCGTCGGCCCGCGCACCGCCGAGCAGCTCGCCTCCGCGGTCCGCGCCTCGGAGCTGGAGCTGTCCGAGGAGCTCCTGACCGGCCTGGACGAGATCTTCCCGGGCCCGGGGCCGTCCCCGGAGGCCTTCGCCTGGTAGTCGCGGGTGGGCCGGCACCCCTTCTTCCGGGGGCGCGGCTGTGTCGATGTCCGCAGCTCTCCGGTCGCCCCAAAGGGGCCCGGGGAACTGCGCGACCAGCGCCCTCCACCGGCCCGCACCCGAAGGCCCCTCCGGCCACCCCAAAGGGGCGCGGGGAACTGCGCGACCAGCCCTCCACCGGCCCGCACCCGAAGGGCAGCCGGGGAAGCCGTCCGCGGTCCCCCCGCCGCCCTACCTCCCGAGCACGGAAGCCAAGGCGACGACGAGAAACATCAGCACGAGCACACCGGCCATGATCCGGTTGCGGGTTTTCGGGTCCACGGGACCGAGCCTAACCGGCGCCCCCGAGTGCCCAGCGCCCGACCGCCTCGTACCGGGGCTGCTCCCCCGGCACCCCCGAGGTCGGCAGATTGCTCCGCACCAGCGCCAGCTCGTCCACGGTCCAGGTCCGGCCCGTGAACCCCGCGAGGGCGTCCAGGAAGGGCCGCACATCCCCAGCGGCCCGGCTCCGCGCCACGGTCAGATGGGCCTTGTACCGCCGGTGCTCCCCCATCGGCACCCCCGCCTTGCGCGCCGCCGCCTCGGCCCGCTCCGCCAGCAGCCGGAGGGTCGCCAGGTCCCCCTCGGCGCCGGCCCACAGCGCTTTCCCGTGTCCGAACTGCCCGCCTCCCCGTACGGCCAGGGCGAACGGCTCGGTACGGCGCGCGGCCCGCTCCAGCCGCTCCGACAGCTCGGGGACGAGACCGTCGTCGACCTCGCCGTAGAACGCGAGCGTGAAGTGCCAGCCGGGCCGGCCGGTCCAGCGCATGCCGTCGGCGCCGGGCAGCCCGCGCAACTCGTCGACCACGGCGCCGAGTTCACGACAGACTTCGTCAGGGGGCAGCACGGCCGCGAAGAGTCTCATGGGCCCAGCCTGGCACCATGGGGCCATGCGGATCACCATCCGGGACGGCGGGCCCGAGGACATTCCCGCGATACTCGGCATGCTCGACGGCTGTGTGGAGTGGCTGGTCTCCCAGGGGCGCACGGGGCAGTGGGGCACCCGGCCCCTGTCGCAGAGCCCGAAGACGGTGGAATCGGTCCGCGGGTACATGGCGGAGGGCAGCGTGTTCATGGCCGACGTCGACGGCGTCCCCGCCGGTACCCTCACCCTCACCGACTCGGCGGGCGCCTACCTGTCCCACCTCCCGCAGCCCGGTGAACCCGAGCGCTACATCCACTGGCTCGCCTCCGACCGCCGTTTCAAGGGCCACGGCGTCGGCAGCGCCCTGCTCACCCACGCCGCCGAGCGGACCCGCAAGGCCGGCGTCTCCCTCCTCCGCGTCGACTGCTACGCCGGGGACGACGGCAAGCTCGTCCGCTACTACGAGTCCAACGGCTTCACCCGCACCGAGGCCTTCACGGTCGGCGAGAACGACTGGCCGGGGCAGTTGCTGGCGCGGAGGGTGTAGGCGGTCTCCGGCCCCGGGCGTGTCCCGGTCATCGTGCGTCTCGTTGTACCGCGCGGTCGGCTCCACCGCCTGTGCGGCCGGGGAGGACCGCCACGGTGACCGCCCTCGCAGAGAGGATCGAGATGGCCGACAGCAACGGCGAACTCACCCTCGACATGATGTTCGAGTGGGTGGAGACGATGCCCGTCCCCGAGGGCTACAGGGTCGAGATCGTCGGAGGGCACATCTTCATGGCGCCTCAGCAGGACGCCCACTGGGACATCATCGCGAACATCGTCGAGCAACTGCGCGCGAAGTACCCGCGCAAGCGCGTGAAGTCCGACGTCCGTGTCGACTACCCGGGCCACCTCAACGGCTTCGCCTCCGACGTCACCGTGATGGCGGAGGGCGCGACGGAGAACGCCACGGGCCTGTGGCGCTACCAGGACGTCGAGTTCGTCGCCGAGGTGATCTCCAGGAAGACCGGGGCGAACGACTACGGCCCGAAGAAGGACGCCTACGCCGCCGCCGGCGTGCCGGTGTATCTGATCGTGGATCCGTACACCGGCCGCTGGCATCTGCACACCAAACCCAAGGACGGCGAGTACCGGGGCGAGCTGAGCCTGGACTTCGGGGACGAGATCGACCTGACCGGGACCGTGGTCGGGCTCGTCCTGGAAACCGGCGAGTTCCCCCGGGACTGACGCCGCCCTACGCCGCCGGAGCCGGCTCCACGCCGCCCTACGCCGCCGGAGCCAGCTCCTCCTGCTGCTCCCGGGGTACGAAACGCACCCGTGGGTGGCCGCCGTGCCAGCCCACCGACAGGCGCAGGTTGCCGACCCGGGCCAGGATCACGCCGATGACGGCCGCGGCGAGTGCCGCCACCGCGCCGCCGGCCGCCAGGCCGACCCGCGCGCCGTACGTGTCGGTGATCCAGCCGACGATCGGGGCACCGACCGGCGAGCCGCCGAGGAAGACCATCATGTAGAGGGCCATGACCCGGCCTCGCATGGCGGGGTCCGTGGACATCTGGATGCTGGTGTTCGTCGTGACGTTGACCGTCATGCCGAACAGACCCAGCGGAATCATGAGCAGGGCGAACATCCACAGCGCGGGGGTCGTCGCGGCCAGGATCTCCAGCGCGCCGAAGGCCATGGCCGCCACGATCAGCAGCCGCAGCCGGGCCGTCCCCCGCCGGGCCGCGAGCAGCGCGCCCACGACCGAGCCGACCGCCATCAGCGTGTTGAACATGCTGTACGCGCCCGCACCCGCGTGGAACACGTCGTCCGCGAAGGCCGAGAGGTAGACGGGGAAGTTGAAGGCGAACGTGCCGACGAAGCCGACCAGGACGATCGGCCAGATCAGCTCCGGACGGCCGGTGACGTACCGCACGCCCTCCCGCAGCTGTCCCTTGCCGCGCGGGGCCCGCTCCACGACGTGCAGCTCACGGGCGCGCATCAGCAGCAGGCCGGTGAGCGGCGCGATGAAGGACAGGCCGTTGAAGAGGAAGGCGTAGCCGGTGCCGACGCCGGTGATGAGTATGCCGGCGACGGCGGGGCCGACCAGGCGGGCCGACTGGAAGTTCGCCGAGTTCAGGCTGACCGCGTTCTGCAGCTGCCCCGGGCCGACCAGTTCGGAGACGAAGGACTGCCGGGCCGGGTTGTCCACGACGGTGGCCAGTCCGACCGCGAAGGCGGCGACGTACACGTGCCACACCTGGACGTGGCCGGTGAGCGTGAGGACGGCCAGGGCGATGGCCGTGAGCGCCATCGAGGACTGCGTCACGAGCAGCGTGGGCCGCTTGCGCAGCCGGTCGACGAGGACACCGCCGTAGAGGCCGAAGAGGAGCATCGGCAGGAACTGCAGGGCGGTGGTGATGCCGACGGCGGCGGAGGAGCCGGTGAGGCTGAGCACCAGCCAGTCCTGGGCGATGCGCTGCATCCACGTGCCGATGTTGGAGACGACCTGCCCCAGGAAGAACAGGCGGTAGTTCCTGACCTTCAGGGAGGAGAACATCGAGGACTTGCGGGCGGGCCGGGCGGCGGGTGCGTCGGAGGTGGGCGGGCAGTCGTGGGGATCAGGTGCGGGGGCGGAAGCTGCTCCGGTTCCCGAACTCAAAGAATTCGCCTCCTTGCGACGTCCTGCTTACAGATGCGCGAGCTTCTCCAGCACGGGGGCGGCGGCGCGCAGTTTCGCCCACTCGTCCTCGTCGAGGTTCTCCACCAGCGTGGCCAGGAACGCGTTCCGCTTGGCGCGGCTCTCCTCGAGCATGGCCTCGGCCTGCTCGGTGCGTGTGACGACCTTCTGGCGCCGGTCCTCGGGGTGCGGCTCCAGCCGGACCAGCCCCTTGGCCTCCAGCAGTGCCACGATGCGGGTCATGGACGGCGGCTGCACGTGCTCCTTGCGGGCGAGCTCACCCGGTGTGGCCCTGCCGCACAGCGAGAGGGTGCCCAGCACCGACATCTCGGTGGGGCTGAGCGATTCGTCGACCCGCTGGTGCTTGAGCCGACGGGACAGCCGCATCACTGCGGATCGGAGGGAGTTCACGGCGGCTACGTCGTCGCCATGGCTGAGGTCCGGCATGTTCTTTAGCGTAACTCATTACTCTCGCTAAAGACCAGCGGGGCCGTGCAGGAACGGCCGTGACGCCCGCCACTGAACCGTGACATCACTCATATGGGTGACACGGCGGCGGAACGCGCCCCGCCGCACCGAACGCTGCCGCGACCCTCATGCCCATGGGGACCAGTGTGCTCAGCCTGCGAATAGACCACGAACTGCTCGAACGGCTCAGGCACCATGCCGCGAAAAGGGGAACGAGCGTCCAGGACTATGTCGTCCGGACGCTCATTCGAGATGACTTCGACCAGCGTTTCCAGGCCGCCGTCGAGGAGACGGAGAGGTTCTACGGGTCACCCGACTCCGGCGACGAGGATCCGGATCAGGTCAGACCCAGCGCCGGCATCAGGTAGTAGAACGCGAACACCGCCGCCACCGCGTACATCGCCGACGGCACCTCCCGGCCCCGCCCGGCCGCCAGCCGCAGCACCACGAAGGTGATGAAGCCCATGCCGATGCCGTTGGTGATCGAGTAGGTGAACGGCATCATCAGCATCGTCACGAAGGCCGGGACGGCGATCGTGTAGTCCGCCCAGTCGATCTCCTTCACCGATCCGGCCAGGATCAGGAAACCGACCGCGACCAGGGCGGGCGTGGCCGCCTGGGACGGGACCATCGTGGCGACCGGCGTCAGGAAGAGGGCGACGGCGAAGAGACCGCCGGTGACGACGTTCGCGAGACCGGTCCGGGCCCCCTCGCCGACACCTGCCGTGGACTCGACGAACGCTGTCGTCGCGGAGGAGGAGCTGGCGCCGCCGGCGGCGACCGCGAGGCCGTCGACGAGCAGCACCCGGTTGATGCCGGGCATCTGCCCCTCGCCGTCGGTCAGCTTCGCCTCGTCGGAGACGCCCATGATCGTGCCCATCGCGTCGAAGAAGCACGACAGCAGCACGGTGAAGACGAAGAGCACACCGGTGAGCAGACCGACCTTGTCGAAGCCGCCGAACAGGCTGACCTGCCCGATCAGCCCGAAGTCGGGGCTGGCCACCGGGTTGCCGGGCCACTTGGGCGTGGTCAGGCCCCAGCTCGGCACCTTGGCCACCGCGTTGATCACGACCGCGAGGACCGTCATGGCGACGATCGAGATCAGGATCGCGCCGGAGACCTTGCGCACGATGAGCGCGAGGGTCAGCAGGACGCCCAGGACGAAGACGAGGACCGGCCAGCCGTTCAGGTGACCGTCGCCGCCGAGCTGGAGCGGGACGGTGGTCCGGGCGGCGTCCGGGATCCGTGAGACGAAACCCGCGTCGACGAGCCCGATCAGCATGATGAACAGGCCGATACCGATGGAGATGGCCTTGCGCAGCCCGTAGGGCACGGCGTTCATGACGCGCTCGCGCAGCCCCGTGGCGACCAGCAGCATGACCACGAACCCGGCGAGGACCACCATGCCCATCGCGTCCGGCCAGGACATGCGCGGGGCGAGCTGGAGGGCGACGACGGAGTTCACGCCGAGGCCGGCGGCCAGCGCGATCGGGACGTTGCCGATGACGCCCATGAGGAGGGTGGTGAGCGCTGCGGTGAGGGCCGTCGCGGTGACCAGCTGCCCGTTGTCGAGCTGGTGACCGTACATGTCCTTGGCGCTGCCGAGGATGATCGGGTTCAGCACGATGATGTAGGCCATCGCGAAGAAGGTGGCGAGACCGCCGCGGACCTCGCGGGGCAGGGTGCTGCCCCGCTCGGAGATGCGGAAGAAGCGGTCGAGTGCGCCGTACGTGCGCCCGGCTTCCGGCTGATCAGGGGCGGGGGCCTTGGCGGGAGCCGAGGAGGACATGTGTTGGTGTTTCCTACGAAGAGAAGTGGTCAGACACAAACCGTTTCAGTATGAACATATAAGGCCTCGTTCGGCCATCTCCGCGCGTAGACCTGATCGCCTCGTAAGCTGTCCCCATGGCGAAATGGACCCCCCGACACGAGGCGCCGGAGCCCCTGGAGGGCCCCGTGGTCGCCACCATCACCGGCGGCACCATCCTGTGGTTCGTCCTCTTCTTGGTCCAGCTCCCCTTCTACGGCTGGTTCGACGATCACGGTCACACCTGGTGGGTGTGGACCTGCCTGGCCGGTGGCGGGCTCGGCCTGATCGGCATCTGGTACGTCCGCAAGCGCGACGCCGCGATCAAGCGGGCGGCAGCCGAAGACCGCACGGCGACGCCCTCGGTCGACTAGGGCCTGTCCACTCTCCGCCGAGACACGCCCCCGCCCCCTCCCTACGCTCGTATGAGGCGGCGAAACGCTCGAAAACCGTCGGCGCGAAACCGCCGCCCGACCGGTGAGGAGCACAGCGATGACGACGCAGAACAGTACGGTCGAGGCCGACCGTGCCCTGAAGTCCAAGCACCGGGCGATGTGGGCCCAGGGCGACTACCCGTCCCTGGCCGCCGAGGTCATCCCCGAGCTGGGAGCGATCCTGGTCGAGGCGTGCGGAGTGCGCCCCGGCCTGCGGGTGCTGGACGTGGGCGCCGGCTCCGGCAACGCCGCGATCCCGGCGGCCCTGGCCGGCGCGGACGTGGTGGCCTCCGACCTGACCCCGGAGCTCTTCGAAGCCGGTCGCCGGGCGGCCGAGAAGCAGGGCGCGCACCTCACCTGGCAGGAGGCCGACGCCGAGGCACTGCCGTTCGGCGACGCGGAGTTCGACACCGTGCTGTCCTGCGTCGGCGTCATGTTCGCCCCGCACCACCAGCGGGCCGCCGACGAACTCGTCCGGGTCTGCCGTCCGGGCGGCACCATCGGGCTGCTGAGCTGGACGCCCCAGGGCTTCATCGGCCGGATGTTCGCCGTGATGAAGCCGTACGCGCCACCGCCCCCGCCCGGAGCCCAGCCGCCCCCGCTGTGGGGGGACGAGGACCATGTGCGCGCCCTCCTCGGCGACCGGGTCACGGACGTCAGCGCCGAGCGTCGCACGGTGAGGGTCGACCGTTTCGAGACGCCCGAGATGTTCCGCGACTACTTCAAGGAGCGTTACGGCCCGACCATCAGCGTCTACAAGAACCTCGCCGGTGAGCCCGAACGCGCCGCCGCCCTGGACGGCGCCCTGGTGGACCTCGCCCGCGACGGGGATCTGGGAACGGGCCCGGGCGCGACCGTCCTGGAGTGGGAGTACCTGCTCCTCACGGCCCGCCGGGCGGGCTGACGGCGGGCCCTGGCACCGTGGTCCGACGGCGTACAACTGCCCTACGACCACGGTCCGAAGTCCGTCCTTCCCAGGTCGGATCTTCACCACATTCAGCGGGTGAAGCGGCAAATCCGCACGTACCGTCGAATGCATGACGCATCTCGACGCGGGTGCCCGGCCCGACTCCGCACGGCCGGCGACGGTCACCTCCCGCGAGACCGGCCTGACCGGTGCTCAGGTCGCCGAACGGGTGGAGCGCGGGCAGGTCAACGACGTGCCGGTGCGCAGCAGCCGCTCCACCGTCGACATCGTCCGGGCCAACGTCTTCACCCGCTTCAACGCGATCATCGGCGTGCTGTGGCTGATCATGCTGGTGGTCGCGCCGATCCAGGACAGCCTGTTCGGGTTCGTGATCCTCGCGAACACCGGCATCGGGATCGTCCAGGAGTGGCGGGCGAAGAAGACACTGGACTCGCTCGCGCTGATCGGCGAGGTCAGGCCGACCGTGCGCCGTGACGGGGCGGCCGGGCAGGTCAGCACGTCAGAGATCGTGCTGGACGACCTGATCGAGATCGGCCCCGGGGACAAGGTCGTCGTCGACGGGGTCTGTGTCGAGGCGGACGGGCTGGAGATCGACGAGTCGCTGCTCACGGGCGAGGCGGACCCGGTCGTGAAACAGCCCGGCGACCAGGTCATGTCGGGCAGCTTCGTGGTGGCGGGCGGCGGTGCCTTCCAGGCGACGAAGGTCGGACGTGAGGCCTACGCCGCCCAGCTCGCCGAGGAGGCCTCGCGCTTCACCCTCGTCCAGTCCGAGCTGCGGTCGGGCATCTCCACGATCCTCAAGTACGTCACCTGGATGATGGTCCCGACCGCGATCGGCCTGGTCATCAGCCAGCTGGTCGTGAAGGAGACCGGCTTCGACGACTCCGTCGCCCGCACGGTCGGCGGCATCGTCCCGATGGTCCCCGAGGGCCTCGTCCTGCTCACCTCGGTCGCCTTCGCCATCGGGGTGATCCGGCTCGGCCGCAAGCAGTGCCTGGTGCAGGAGCTGCCCGCGATCGAGGGGCTGGCCCGGGTCGACACGGTCTGCCTCGACAAGACCGGCACCCTCACCGAGGGCGGCATGGACGTCACCGAGCTGCGGCCGCTCCAGGGCGCCGACGAGACGTACGTACGCAGGGTGCTCGGCGCGCTCGGCGCGTCGGACCCGCGGCCGAACGCCTCCCTGCAGGCGATCATCGACACCTACCCGGCGGTCGAGGACTGGCGCTGCACCGAGGCCCTGCCGTTCTCCTCGGCCCGCAAGTACAGCGGCGCCGCGTTCAGCGAGGGCGACGGGCAGTCGAGCCGATGGCTGCTGGGCGCACCCGACGTGCTGCTGGCGGAGAACGATCCGGCCCTGGCCGAGACCGGGCGGCTGAACGAGCAGGGCCTCAGGGTGCTGCTGCTCGCCCGGGTGGCGCGGGACCTGGACGATCCCGAGGTGGCGAGGGAGGCCAGACCCGTCGCCCTCGTCGTGCTGGAGCAGCGGCTGCGTCCGGACGCCGCCGACACCCTGCGCTACTTCGCCGACCAGAACGTCCGGGCCAAGGTCATCTCCGGCGACAACGCGGTGTCGGTCGGCGCGGTCGCCGCCAAGCTCGGCCTGTCGGGCAGCACCCTGGACGCGCGGCGGCTGCCCGCCGAGCAGGACGGGATGGCCGAGGCCCTCGACGGCGGAACGGTGTTCGGACGGGTCACCCCGCAGCAGAAGCGGAACATGGTGGGCGCGTTGCAGTCCCGCGGGCACACGGTCGCGATGACGGGCGACGGGGTGAACGACGTACTCGCCCTGAAGGACGCCGACATCGGTGTGGCGATGGGCTCCGGCTCGGAGGCGACCCGGGCGGTCGCGCAGATCGTGCTGCTGAACAACAGCTTCGCGACGCTGCCGTCGGTGGTCGCCGAGGGGCGCCGGGTGATCGGCAACATCACGCGGGTGGCGACGCTGTTCCTCGTCAAGACGGTCTACTCGGTGCTGCTGGCCGCCCTGGTGGTGTGCTCGCAGGTGGAGTACCCGTTCCTGCCGCGCCACCTGACCCTGCTGTCGACGCTGACCATCGGCATCCCGGCGTTCTTCCTGGCGCTCGCGCCCAACAAGGAGCGTGCGAAGCCGAACTTCGTGCGGCGGGTCATGCGGTACGCGATCCCGGGCGGGGTCGTGGCGGCGCTGGCGACCTTCGCGACGTATCTGATCGCCCGGGAGCACTACACGGGGGCGGGGGCGCTGGACGCGGAGACGAGTGCGGCGACGCTGACGCTGTTCGTCGTCTCGATGTGGGTACTGGCGATCATCGCCCGGCCCTACACGTGGTGGCGTGTCGCGCTCGTCGCGTCCATGGCCGGGGCGTTCCTGCTGGTGCTGGTCGTGCCGTGGCTGCAGCACTTCTTCGCGCTGAAGCTGGTCGGGATGACAATGCCGTGGATCGCGGTCGGCATCGCGGCGGTGGCGGCGACCGCCCTGGAACTCCTGTGGAGGTGGGTGGACCGCCGCTTTCCCGCTTAGCGCTCGGCTCCGGCGGTCCGGACTTCCGCCGAGTTCCGTCCGCGAGCCGTGTGTGGCCGTTCGCGCAGTTCCCCGCGCCCCTTACGGGGGCGCCGCTGCTTCACGTCGACGTAGTCGCCCGTGGCGTTGACGGCCGGGGTGGTCGTCGTGCCGGCGAAGCTGAAGCGCCAGCAGCCGTCGTACTGGGCGGTGGCGGTGGCCTTCAGGTTGCCGTACTGAGACGGCCTCGCCGGCCCCGGCATGGCTCCGGGACCGGCGGTGTCGTCGCTGGGGCGGTGTTATCGCCGTCGCTGGGGCGGTGTTACTGCACGTCGACGAAGTCACCCGTGGCGTTGACCGCCGGGGTGGTCGTGGTGCCCGCGAAGGAGTAGCGGAAGTAGCCGTCCGCCGAGGCGGTGACGGTGGTCTTCAGGTCGCCCGTGCTGTTGGACTTGATGGTCTTGACGGTGGTGTAGGTGTCGCTGCCCTTCTTGCGGAACTGCAGCTTCACCGACTGGTTGGTGTAACCGTGGTACTTGTTGTCCTCCCAGTTGGCGCGGGACAGCTTGCCGGTGACCGTGATGGTCTTGCCCTTCTTCACGGGCTCCGGCGAGGCGTTGACCGTCAGCTTGGAGGCCCGCTGGACCTTGGCCGTCTTGTAGGCCTCGCGGATCACGTAGTCGCCGTCGTTACCGGCAGCGGCGGCCCACACCTTCCAGGTGCCGGCCAGGATGTTGCTGTAGATGTTCTCGTTCGGGTCGGCGATCAGCGTGACCTTGCAGGTGGCGGTGGTCGCGCTGGAGTTGGTGCAGGTGCCGACCTGCTCGCTGTCCAGGCTCTCCGGCACGATCGCGCCGTCGGCGCTCTCGGTGTCCGGGCCGTGCCACAGCATCGCGAAGGCGTCCTGGATGCCCTCCGGGTCGGTGGCCGTCACGGAGACGGTGAAGGACTTCTTGACGGTCGTGCCGACCACGATGTTCTTGCCGCTGTTGACGGTCACACCCGTGATCTTGGTGTCGCCCAGGACCTCGTCCGCCGGAGCGGCGGCGGTGAACGGCGTGGCCTTCGAGGTGGACGGGACCAGCGACGCCAGGTTCGGCGTGTGGTTGTCCGCCTGCGCGGCCGGCACGGCAAGGGCGGAAAGGGCCAGGGCGCCGGTGACGGCGGCCACGGTGGCTCGGATACGCATACGTTCTCCAGGTGGAGAGGGGCCCCGGCGCTCGTCGTCGGCTCTCGGGGCCCAAGTGATCGTGGAGTCTGTTGACTCAAGTGATCAGATAGCCCAGTGGTGCGCATGGTTGTACGACCGGTGAAAAATTTGTGCGGGGATTTTCACCAACTGCTGTACGCCGCACCAGCCGTACCTCACGACCGGCTCAGTCGAACCACCGGTCCCGCGCCAGTTCGTCCGTGCGGGACGGGTCCTCCAGCAGGGCCGCCACCTCGAACCGCCGGGGCCACTGCCCCGCCGCCCACGCGAGCCCCGCGGCGACGCCCTCCAGGGTCGCGGCGTGCAGGACGCCGTCGTCGGTGAGCCGCCAGTCGATCTCCACGCCGTCGACGACGAGTTCCTCGTGCTCGACGTAGGAGGACGGGGTCTGCCTTCCGAGCAGCACCCGCACCGGCTCCGGTACGTCGTGCTCGGTGCCCTCGGAGGTGACCTGCCCGGTGACGGACTCGCTGAGCCGCCGCACCTGGAACAGCTCGGCCAGCTCGGCGGCGTGTGACGGGCGTACGGGAAGCAGCGGCACGCCCTCGGTGAACGGCAGCAGGTCGGGCGAGTCGCACACCACGGCGTCGGTCGCGTCCACGACCTCCACCCGGCCGTCGACGACGGCCCGCAGGTCGTCCGGCAGGGTCACCTGCTCGGGGTCCAGCTCGGCCAGCGCCCCGTACAGGGCGTGCAGTTGAGCGCCCGTCACCTCCCGCTCGGGGTCGGCGAGACGGTCGAGCAGCTCGGCGGCGCCGCCGGGCTCGTCCAGCAGCGCGGCGACGGACGTCCGCACCCCCAGCGCCCGCAGCACCTGCTCGTCCTCGAACCCGGTCGCGTCGGCCTCGTCGTACAGCCCGCGCAGCAGCGGGTCGCCGCCGGCGGCCCTGAGGCCGGCCGGGCGGCGGCCGTCGAGCACCGGGTTCCCGCGCAGCCACCAGGCGGTGTACGGCCGGACGACCTCGTGCGTCCCGTCCGGCAGCAGGATCCGCACCGGCTGCACGATCGCGTCCCTGAGCGGCGGCCGGGACAGCAGCGCCAGCGCCTGCGCCCACTTGTCCTCGTCCACGAGGTCCAGGTCCCGTACGGCGACGATCTCGGTGGCGACCGGCGGCACCGGGCTGTCCGGGAAGCGGTCGAGGACGTCCTCGCACCACACGTCGACGGCGTCCAGCAGGCCCGCGTCGTCGGGCTCGGCGAAGTCGCCCTCGCGGGGCTCCAGTTCGTCCGGGTCGAGGACGACGTCGGTGGCGCGGACGATCGAGAAGTCCACCAGGACACCGCAGGCGGCGAGCGGCTGCTCGCCCCACTTGCCGGCCAGTTCGGCGTCCACAAAGGCGAGTTCGCCCTCGCGCATGACCTGGGCGAAGGGCCCGCCGGGGAAGACGAGTTCGCACGCCGGGGCCGGTTCGCCGTCCTCGTCGGGCAGGGCGAGCGCGCCGAGCCAGGGCTCGTCACCGGGCTCGAGACCGGCGTCCCGCACCAGCGCGAGCACGGTGTCGGCCAGTTCCTCGGCGTCGAGGGAGTCCTCTTCCCAGTTCACGCCGCCCTCGTCGTCCAGGGACGCGGCGACGGCGACCCGCACCTGCGGGGTGGTGAGGATCGCCCGGGGCGTCGCGGGCAGGGCGCCGAGCTTCTCCAGGATCGGGTGGGCGGCGTCGGGGTGGGCGACCTTCAGACCGAGCCGGGCCAGCACCTCGGGGTCGATCCGCGCGGTCTCGGCGCCCGGCAGCAGGACCTGCCGGGGCCCGATGGTCGTCCGGCCTCCCCCAGTGCCGAAAGCCTGGGAGGTGCCCCCGGCGAGCGGGACGGGAAGGCCCGACAAGCGGTCCGGGTCGATCCCGGCCAGGCTGTCGTAGAGCCGCCGCCACCAGCCGGGTTCCTTCTCCAGACCGGCCAGCCGGTCGATCGCGTCGGTCAGCGGGACGCGGGCGACGCCCAGGGTCCGCAGCTCGGCGCGGCGCTCGAGACCGGCGGGCAGCAGCGTGGGCAGCACCTCGGCGAGCACCCGCACGGTGTCCGCACCCGCGCCCTCGACGACCTCGGCGTCGCGGGGCCGCAGCGATTCCGGCAGCTCGTCGTCCTCGCGGGGCGGGAGCGCGGGCGGCAGGAAGGAGGTCCGCGGCAGCCGCTGGAGGATCGCCTGGCGCAGGGCGCCGTCCAGCTCGCCCTTGCCGAGCGGGCCGGGCACGAGGTCGATGATCCCGGACGTCACCGGCCGCCAGCCGCCGAGGAGTTCGGCGTAGGCGTCGGCCGCGCGCTCGACGAGGAAGTCGGTCAGCGGGCCGGGGGCGGCGTGCCGGCGGGTGGAGTCCAGCGGGAACGAGGCGATGAGCAGGGCCGGGACGCCGAGCGGCTCGTCGCTGGGGGTGGGGGCGTGCACGACCGCGTCGGTGCGGGGCCGGGCCGGGCTGCCGTCGCTGTCCACGGGCACGGCCCAGGTGACGGACCAGTGGGGCCGCAGCCGCTCCTCGACGGGCCGGTCGGCGAGGAGGTCGGGGGTGAGGGGGCCGTGGGCGGCGGCGGTGCGCCAGTGGGTGATGCCGTGGGCGGAGTCGTCGACGACGGTGAAGGGCCCGTCGGTACGGCGGGTGAGGGTGCGCGGGCTCTCCCCGTTGATCTCGACGACCAGCTCTTCGAGTCCGGGGAGGGTGAGCAGCAGGGCGTCGTCGACGGCCCGCAGGAGACGCTCGGCGAGATCGGCGGCCGGGGTGTCCCGCAGAGGCAGGATGACCGCGGTGTCGTAGGGGGCGGGTGCGGTGCCCTCGGCGGCGTACGGCAGCCGCAGCAGGGGTACGTGCCCGTCCCGCCGCCGGACCTCGTCCCCGAGGCCGGGGCTGTGCCGGGCGGTCTCGGCGGCCAGTGCCCTGGCCTCGGCCAGCGACCACCGCACACCGCCGTACCGGCCGACTACGGCGGGCTCGTCGGTGACGGAGAGCACGGCGGCGAACCCGACGCCGAACCGCCCCACCGAGGACGTGTCGCCCGAGTCCCGCTTGGCCGACGCCCGCAGTGTGGACAGCGACTCGACCCCGGCCGCGTCCAGCGGGGCGCCGGTGTTGGCGGCGACGAGCACGTCGTCGCGCAGGGTGAGCCGCAGCCGCCCCGGCACTCCGGCCCGGGCGGCGGCGTCGGCCGCGTTCTGGGCGAGTTCCACGACGAGCCGGTCCCGGTAGCCGCCGAGGACCAGATCCTCCTCGGCGTTGGCGTCCTCACGGAACCGGGCGGGGCTGGTGGCCCAGGCGTCGAGGACACCGCGCCGCAGACGGGCGGTACCGAACGGATCGGCCCCCTCGGCGGCGGGCCGCACGAACTTGCTGCTCACGTTCCGTTCCTTCTCCTCGTGGACGTGAGGAGAAGGTACCGCTTGGGGAGCGGACGGCGTGCGCCCGCCCGGCGCGGGCGGCCGGACGGGCGGTGACGTGAAGGACGGGGGCGCGGCCGGCCGCTACGAGTGCCCCAGTTCCTCCGTGTCCGCGTCCGCCGTCGGTGTCACCGAGCCCGAGTCCGAGGCCGGGCGCAGCGGGAACGGGTCGACCCTGGTCTCGTCGATGACCGGGGCGGGCGGCTGGGGCGGGCGGGGCATGACCGCGGCCTCGGAGTGGCCGCCGCAGCCGTAGGCGAGGGAGACCAGGCGGCCGTCGGCCGGGGAGAACTCGTTGGCGCAGGCGCCGAAGGCCTGGCCGAGGGAGCCGCCGATGGGGACGAGGAAGCCGCAGCTGACGCAGGCAGCGGGGGCGGACTGGGCCATGGGGGTCTTGGGGCCGAACGCCTCCTCCCAGCGGTCGGCCGCGCTGTGCAGGCCGTAGCGGGACAGGACGCGGGCCCGGCGCATGCCCAGTTCCTCGGCGACCGCCGGGATCGAACCGCGCAAGGGCGGGACCGGGTAGCCGGCCGGGGAGTCCGCGGTGAGGTCCGCGTCCTCCGCCTCCACCAGGTCGGCCATCTCGTGCGACACGGGGGACTTCGGCGCCGGCTCGTCCTCGCCCGAGTAGCCCGGCTCCAGCCGCAGGTCCTCGGCGTCGGTGGGCAGCAGATCGCCCGGCCCCATGTCGCCGGGCCGGAGCCGCTCGCTCCACGGCACCCACTCGGGCGCCAGCACCGCGTCCGGTCCGGGCAGCAGCGCCGCCTCGTCCACCGTGACGATCTTCGCCCGGGAGGCCCGGGCCACCGTCACGGCCCAGCGCCAGCCCCGGTACCCGAGCTCCCGGCACTCGAAGAAGTGCGTGACGACGCGGTCTCCCTCGGAGACCAGCCCCGCGTGCTCGCCGACGATTCCCGGCGCGGCGGCCTCCTCGGCTGCGGCGCGTGCGAGGTCGACGGCCTCGGCGCACAGACGGTCAGGGGTGCGGCTTCGCGTTGTCGCTGCGCTCACAGGTATCGCTTCTCTCCATACGCCGTCTCACGAGTGCGCCACTCCCGGCGCGGGGGCGGACGGAGCGGACCGGGGGACCGCGTCGACATCCTTCATCCATTTTGCGGGATGGCTGAGATACGCACGCTACCCTTCCGCCCCACGTCGCGTACACCGACGGTCCTGTTGCACCGCCCACCGGCCCCCGAGCCGCAGCCCCGGACAGTCACCCCACAGGCCCTATACAAGCGGTAATGGCACTACCCACGGCCTTATCGGGGCACTATGACGTCGTGGCAGCCGCGAAGACACCCCCGGGCGCCACCGGGACCGGTGGGTCGAAAGGGGTCAAGGGAAGTATCCGACCGGGCGGACCGGGCCGTCTGGGCGGCTCCTTCCGTGCGGTCGGCCGTGCCCTGCACTTCCCCGTGACCGGCACGGCCCGCGGCATCCGCAAGGCCACCCACGCGCACGGCGCCGGCGAGTCCGGCCTCGGCAAGCTGATCGAACTGCACGGCGTGAACGGCGCCGGCGACGTCATGATCACCGTCGCCCTGGCCTCCACCGTCTTCTTCTCCGTGCCCACCGACGAGGCCCGGGGCCGCGTCGCCCTGTACCTCGCCATCACCATGGCGCCCTTCACCCTCCTCGCACCCGTCATCGGCCCGCTCCTCGACCGCATCCCGCACGGCCGCCGCGCCGCGATGGCCGGCGCGATGCTGGCCCGGGCGCTGCTCGCGATCGTCCTGTCCGGCGCGGTCGTCAGCGGCGGCCTGGAGCTGTACCCGGCCGCGCTCGGCGTCCTCGTCTCGTCGAAGGCGTACGGCGTGGTCAGAAGCGCCGTCGTGCCCCGGCTGCTGCCACCGCGGTTCTCCCTGGTGAAGGCCAACTCGCGCGTCACCCTCGGCGGCCTCCTCGCCACCGGCATCGCCGCGCCCATCGGCGCCGGACTCCAGCAGATCGGGCCGCGCTGGCCGCTCTTCGGCGCCTTCGTGCTCTTCGTGGCGGGGACGATCCTGTCGTTCACGCTGCCGTCGAAGGTCGACTCCGCCAAGGGCGAGGACCGCGCCCTGCTGGCGGCGGACGAGCAGCACCTGCACGGGCCGCACCGGCAGCCGGTCAAGCGCCCCGGGCTGCGCACGGTCGGCCCGGCCGTCACCCACGCCCTGGCCGCCAACGCCGCCATCCGCTGCCTGACCGGGTTCCTGATCTTCTTCCTGGCGTTCCTGCTGCGCGAGCACCCGGTCTCCGGCCAGAGCGCCGCGGTGTCCCTGGGGATAGTGGCCGTCTCGGCGGGCGTGGGCAACGCGCTCGGCACGGCCGTCGGGGCGTGGCTGCGCTCCCGGGCGCCGGAGATCATCATCGTCGTGGTCGTGGCGTGCGTGGCGGGCGCGGCGATCACGGCCGCGGTGTTCTTCAGCGCGGTCATGGTGGCCGCGCTGGCCGCCATCGCCGGGTTCGCGCAGGCCCTGGCCAAGCTCTCCCTGGACGCGCTGATCCAGCGGGACGTGCCCGAACTCGTCCGGACGTCGGCCTTCGCCCGCTCCGAGACGCTGCTGCAGATGTCCTGGGTGCTGGGCGGCGCGATCGGCATCGCGATGCCGCTCAACGGCACGGCCGGGCTGGCGGTGGGTGCCGCGATCGTCGGCGTCGGGTGGCTGACGACCGTGCGGGGGCTGATCGACTCGGCCCGGCGCGGGAGCCCGGGGCGGGCGCGGGTGGCGTAGGGCCGCGCGGGACGGCGTAGGGCCCTTCTGATGGATCTCCCGGGGAGCCGTACCCCGCGTGGGCGGTCCGCTGCACGGGCCCGATAGCCTTCGCCCATGAACACGTTGCAATCCGTTGTGCGACGCCGCCGCGCCGTCGCCGTCGCCGGCGTCGTATCCGCCGGACTGCTCGTCCTGTCGGCCTGTGACAAGCCGACGCCGATGGCCACGGTCACCGTGGGCAGCGACTCGGTGAACTCCGAGGCCACCTGCGGCGGCGAGGGCGACGCCCTGAAGCCGTCCGATCTCGCCGGGTGCCTGAAGAACAAGGGCATCAAGACCATCTCCGTCGACCCCGACGAGACGGTGCGCTTCGGGGTCGACCCCGAGATCGCCGACGAGGGCTGGACGATCCTGATGAACGGTCAGCCGCTGACCGACTCCAGCACGAAGACCTACCGCACGATTCCGGGCAGCGTGTTCTTCAACGCCCAGTACGGCGCGCAGGGCAACTCGACGCTGGTGTCCATCAAGGAGGGCGACAAGGACGCGTCCGGGCTCTGGAACTTCAAGCTCAAGAAGGACGCCTGATCGCTGCCGCTGGGCTTGGCGTTCTGGTGGCCACCGCTGTTCCTGTGGAGAGGGACGCGGTGGCTGCGGGCCTTGGGGTGTTGCCCCAGGGGCCCGATGACACGGTGCTCGGCGCCGCCGGCCGTGCCCACCCTCCCCCGAGCTCTCGGCTCCGCTCGAGCAGGGGGGACCCCCATCGCCCCAGCGGAACGACTGCCCACGGCGGTGACGGGCACTCGCTCGACGTGATCGCCGTCGGAGTGGGGCCCGCGCTCGCCGCCGCCTCCACCGCCTCCGCGCTCACCGCCGCCGCCCTGCGGGGCACGCCCTACGGCCTGGTCGTGTCGG
Source organism: Streptomyces sp. NPDC037100 (assembly GCF_055606225.1). Taxonomy (NCBI): domain Bacteria; kingdom Bacillati; phylum Actinomycetota; class Actinomycetes; order Kitasatosporales; family Streptomycetaceae; genus Streptomyces; species Streptomyces sp. NPDC037100. The sequence goes on from NZ_JBVJSX010000004.1 coordinate 480,199, forward strand.
CCGGGATCGGGGGCGGGTTCCAGCCCGAGGCGCCCGTGGGGTCGCTCGTGGTCGCCGACGCGATCGTCGCGGCGGATCTGGGGGCCGAGACCGAGGACGGGTTCCTTCCGGTGACCGAGCTCGGGTTCGGGACCGTCAGGCACGAGCCGCCGGCGGATCTCGTCCGGCGGGTCGCCGAGAGCGCCGGGGCCAGGACCGGGGCCGTGCTCACCGTGTCGACCGTGACCGGGACGGCCGCCCGGGCCGCCGCGCTGCGGGAACGGCACCCCACCGCCCTCGCCGAGGCCATGGAGGGTTTCGGCGTCGCCGAGGCCGCCGCCGCGCATGGAGTGCCCGTGCTGGAGATCCGGGCGATCTCCAATCCCGTCGGGCCCCGTGACCGCGCCGCGTGGCGGATCGGTGACGCCCTGGCAGCCTTGACGGAGGGGTTCGGGAAGCTCGCGCCCGTACTGGAGGGTTGGAACCGGCATGACAGTTGAGCAGCTGCAGATCGCGTACTCGCCCTGCCCGAACGACACGTTCGTCTTCGACGCCCTGGCCCACGACCGGGTCCCGGGCGCTCCTGCCCTCGACGTGACCTTCGCCGACATCGACATCACCAACGGCATGGCCGAGCGGGGCGAGTTCGACGTGCTGAAGGTGTCGTACGCCGTGCTGCCCTACGTCCTCGACGACTACGCCCTGCTGCCCTGCGGGGGCGCGCTGGGGCGGGGCTGCGGGCCGCTGGTGCTGACGCGGGAGGCCGATGTCGACCTGGCCGGCCGAACCGTCGCCGTGCCCAGTGAGAAGTCGACCGCCTATCTGCTGTTCCGGCTGTGGGCCGCGGACACCGTGGCCGACGGGGTCGGCGAGATCGTGGTCATGCCGTTCCACGAGATCATGCCGGCGGTGCGGGACGGCAAGGTCGACGCGGGCCTCGTGATCCACGAGGCGCGCTTCACCTACGGCCAGTACGGGCTGCACAAGCTCGCCGACATGGGCGAGCACTGGGAGAACACCACCGGGCTGCCGATCCCGCTGGGCGCGATCATCGCCAAGCGTTCGCTGGGCGAGCAGAAGCTGCGGCTGCTCGCCGACTCCATCCGGACGTCCGTGCGCGCCGCCTGGGACGATCCCGAGACGTCCCGGCCCTACGTCATGGAACACGCCCAGGAGATGGACCCGGCCGTCGCCGACCAGCACATCGGGCTGTACGTCAACGAGTTCACCGCCGACCTCGGCGAGGACGGCTACGCGGCCGTACGCGGGCTGCTGACCCGCGCGGCTGCCGAGGGACTCGTACCGCCCCTCGGCCCGGACGCGCTGCGCTTTCCCTGAGGCTCAGACGTCTTCCCCGCGGCTCAGACGTCCAGCTGGTCGGCGACCGCGCGCAGCAGGCCGGCGATCTTCTTGCCCGCGGTCTTCTCGGGGTAGCGGCCCCGCTCCAGCATGGGCGTGATGTTCTCCAGCAGTGTCGTCAGATCCTGGACGATGGAGGCCAGCTCGTCCGGCTTCTTGCGGGTCGCGGCGGCGACGGACGGGGTCGGGTCCAGGATCGCCAGGGACAGCGCCTGGTCGCCGCGCTGTCCGGCGACGACGCCGAACTCCACTCGCTGACCCGGCTTGAGCGTCTCGACTCCGGCGGGGAGGACCGAGGAATGGACGAAGACGTCGCCGCCGTCGTCACGGGAGAGAAAGCCGAAGCCCTTCTCGCTGTTAAACCACTTGACCTTGCCGGTAGGCACGTCTGTCCTCGTCCTCGTACTCGTCGGAAAACTGCTTCTGGAAACGGCTCTTGATAGCACTCGGGCGGGTCGTACGGACCCGCCGGTACCAAGGCTAATGCTCTTGCAGCCGGTGACAAGACGTCACCCGGTTGTTCCTTCGCGCTGGGAACTACCCTGGTCGGGTGAGTGACAAAACCCAAACGAATTCCGCCGCTCCCGGTGACCGCCTGGTCCGGGCCGGAGCCGTCGTGTTCTTCATCGGCGCCCTGGCCACACTGGTCACGGTCGCCCCGCTGTTGCTCGGGACGACTCCCTTTCCGACGTACATGTTCGGATTGAGCATGCTCATGGCCGTCGGATTCCTGATGGCCGGCGCGGGAGTGCTGTGTTCCGTGGCAGCGGGCCGGCGTCAGGCGCGTGCGGGACGGTAGTCCGAAAGCCACCGCGGGAATTCGGTCAGATCCGTGAGGACGACGTCCGCGCCCGCCGCGCGCAGTTCCTCCGGCGGGCAGGGGCCGGTGGCCACCGCGACCGAGAGGGCTCCGGCGGCCCGGGCGCCGCGGACGTCTCCGACGTGGTCACCGACGTAGACGCCCGCGTCGTGCTCGCGCAGGGCCTCCGCCTTCTGCTCGGCCCACAGGTCGCCGATGACGGCGTCGGGCTCGATGCCCAGGTGGGCGAGGTGCAGTTTGGCGTTGGGCTCGTACTTGGCGGTGACGACTATCGCGCGTCCGCCGGCCTCCCGTACGGCCGCGATGGCCTCCCGGGCGCCGGTCAGCGCCGGGGTCGCGGTGATGGCGATCGTCGGGTACATCTCCCGGTACAGGTCCGCCATGGCCGCGATCTCCTCGGCCGGGAACCAGTTGACCAGCTCCTCGGCCAGCGGCGGCCCGAGCCGCGTGACCGCCAGGTCGGCGTCGACGTACGTGCCCGTGCGCTCGGACAGCGCCTGGTAGCAGGCGCGGATGCCGGGCCGGGAGTCGATGAGGGTCATGTCGAGGTCGAAGCCGACGGTGAGTGCCATATGGGCCATTGTGCCCAGGCGGTGTGAACGGCAGACGTCCGGCTGTGACCGGCGGACGCGCCCCGGGGGCCCAGGTCGTGTCCGCAAAGTCCCGCCTGCCCCACGACGCCTGGCACGCACTCTCGCCGCACCGGACGAAGACCCAAGTACGTCCAGTACGAGGGGCTCCGCCCGGCACGCCGAGAGCACGCACCAGACGCCGCGGGGCCCGCCCTCCGGGCGGACGACGGGACTTTGCGGACACGACCTAGCGCGAGCGCTGTGAGCGCCACACCAAGAACAGCGCCGATGCCACCGCCGCGCCCCTGACCACCCACGGCCAGGTCTCCGACACCGCCGCGTTCATGTGGCCCTCGGCGATCGGGGTGCCCCAGCGGCCGTTCATCCGGCCCCACAGCCAGACCAGACCCCCCGCCACGGAGAGGCCGGGCAGGATCACGACCGCCCACTTGGTCTCGGCCTGGGTGAGGCGGCGGGAGGCGTAGGCGATCAGCCAGCCGAGCAGCAGGACGAACCAGTTGCCGAGCGCGGCACCGGCGACGAGGAGGCCGGCGGCGATCAGGAGCAGCGGATTGCTCCAGTTCCCGGCGGGGAGGCGCGCGAGACGGCGGCGGCTCCCCTTCCCGGTCGCGTCTGCCGCGTCCGCTGCGTCCGCCGCTTCCACGGCCGCGGCCGTCTCCACGGCGTCCGGCCTCTCCCGCTCGGCCTTCCGCTGCGCCGGCGGCTTCAGCAGGTCGGGCAGCTCCACACCGCCCACGAAGCCCGGCACCTCGTCGCCCACGCCGAAGGGGCCGCTCTCCACCCGCCACCAGTCCGGCTGGAGCGCGCTGTCCCCGAGCTCGTGCCCGGCGGCCAGATGCGGCGGGGCCGCGCCGTCGGAGGGCGCGGGGTGCGGGTCCTCGGCGGGCCGCGCCGGGCGGGGGCGCGGTACGACGCGCCTCATGACGCCCTTCGCCCGCTCATCCCGCTCCTCCGGCTCGGTTTCGCGCTGCACCGGGACGGAGGCGGGGGCCGGGCTGTACGGCTCACCGGTCGTGCCGCCCGCCGCCGCGGTCACGACGTCGTCGGGGCTGCCCAGGCGGGACAGGATGCGGCGGACGGCGGCGGGCGAGTCGACGGTGGCCTTCGAGCGGCGCTTGTCGATCTCGTTGCGCAGGTCCGCGACCAGACGCATGCGGGTGGCCGACGACAACTGCCGCTGCTGGGCCACGTCGCCGACGCGGCTCAGATACTCGTAAACGACCTGGTCGCTCTCAATCCCCACGAAGTCCCCTCCGGGGCGGGTGCGTTGCGTGACGCCGTCGCACGACGGTACCGCGAGTGCCCTCGGAGCGGCCAAAAGCCCGTCCCGCGTACGGGGGCGAGGCGGCGCACGGTCGGCCCGGCCGCCGCGGGTGACCCGCTACCGTGGACCGGATGAGCACCGAGGACAGGCCCCCGGCCCCCCGCTCCCTCGCGGAAGCGCTCCGCGCGCGGGGCGATGCTTCGCTGGGCGCGCTCCTGCGCAGCCGCCCGGATCTCATCACGCCCGTCCCCACCGACCTCACCCAGCTCGCGACCCGCGCCGGCACCCGTGCCTCGGTGGTGCGGGCCCTGGAGCGGCTCGACCGGTTCGCGCTGCAGACGGCGGAGGCGCTGGCCGTGGCGGCGGACCCGGCGACGTACGGCGAACTGCTCGGGCTCATGGCCGGGGACGACGCCGATCCGGCCGTGGTCGCCGCCCTGCCGCACGCCGTCGGCCTGCTGCGCGAGCAGGCCCTGGTGTGGGGCGACGACGACCGGCTGCGGCTGGTCCGCACGGCGCGTGAGCTGCTGGCACCCTCGCCGCAGCACCCCTCGCCGACCGGGCTCGGTCCGACGGTCCAGGAGGCCACCGCCGGGATGTCCCCGGGCCGGATCCAGGAGATCGTCGCGGCCGCCGGACTGGCCTCGACGCACGACTCGGTCTCCGCGGTGACCGCCCTGACCGGGCTGTTCACCGACCGGTCCCGGATGTCCGCGCTGCTCGCCGACGCCCCGGCCGACTCCCTCGACGTGCTGGAACGCCTGGTGTGGGGGCCGCCGTACGGGCAGGTCACCGCCGATCCCGCGCCCCGGCTGCGCTGGCTGCTGGACCGCGGACTGCTGCTGCCGACGGCGCCCGGCACGGTCGTCCTGCCGCGCGAGGTCGCCCTGCACCTGCGGCGGGGTCTGGCGCACCGGGCGGCCGAGCCGGTACCGCCGGTGGTCGAGGCGGCCGCCGTGCACCGTCCACAGGTTGTGGACAGCACCGCGGCCGGGCAGGCGTACACCGCGCTCGCGACCGTCGAGGAGCTTCTGAAGGACTGGGACGAGGGCGGACCCGCGGTGCTGCGGGCCGGTGGGCTGAGCGTGCGGGACCTGAAGCGGACCGCCGTAGCCCTCGACGTGCCCGAGCCGACGGCCGCGTTCTGGGTGGAACTGGCGTACGCGGCCGGTCTGATCGCCTCGGACGGCGAGGCCGACGAGCGGTACGCGGCGACCCCCGCCTACGACGAGTGGCTGGAGCAGCCCGCCGCGGAGCGCTGGTCGCGGCTGGTCACGGCGTGGCTCGCGGCGACCCGGACGGCCGGTCTGGTGGGCGGGCGGGACGCCAAGGACCGGACGTTGTCGGCGCTCGGGCCGGGCCTGGACCGCTCGGCGGCGCCCGAGGTACGGCACCGGGTGCTGGCGCTGCTGGCCGGGCTGCCGGAAGGCGCAGCGCCCGCCACCGGGTCGGTGCTGGCCCGGCTGCGCTGGGAGCGGCCCCTGCGCGGCGACCGGCGCGAGGACGACCTGCGCGGCCGGCTCGCCGAGTGGGCCCTGTCCGAGGCGGAGCTGCTGGGTGTCACGGGCCGGGGCGCGCTGTCGGCCCAGGGCCGGGCACTGCTGGGCGCGCCCGCGGCCCCCGCGGCTGCCGCGAAGAGCCCGGAAGCGGAGCCCGCAGGGCCGGGCGACAAGCTGCCCGTCCACCACCACCGCACCGCCCCGCCCGCCCCTCTGCCCCCGGCCGAACAGGCCGTCGCCTCCGCCGCCGCGGCCCGGCTGCTCGCGCCGCTGCTGCCCGAACCGCTGGACCACGTGCTGCTCCAGGCCGACCTGACGGCGGTGGCGCCCGGGCCCTTGCAGCGGCCGCTCGCGGACATGCTGGGCGTGCTGGCGGACGTCGAGTCCAAGGGCGGGGCGACCGTCTACCGGTTCACGCCCGGCTCGGTGCGGCGGGCGCTGGACGCCGGTCAGGCCGCCTCCGACCTGCACGCCTTCCTCGCCGCGCACTCCCGCACGCCGGTGCCGCAGCCGCTCGCGTACCTGATCGACGACGTGGCCCGCCGGCACGGCCATCTGCGCGTCGGCGCGGCCTCGGCGTACGTGCGCTGCGACGACGACGCGGTACTCAGCGAGATCCTCGCCGACAAGCGGGCCGCCGGGCTCGGGCTGCGCCGGCTCGCGCCGACCGTGCTGGCCGCCCAGGCCGACCCGGCGGGGCTCCTGGAAGGCCTGCGGGCGATGGGTTTCGCGCCGGCCGCCGAATCCGCCGAGGGTGACGTGCTGATCACCCGCGCCCTGGCCCACCGCACCCCGCCCCGCACCCCGCCCGAGCCGGTCCCGGACGGCCCGCCCGTCCCCGACGACATCCTCCTCGCGGCCGCGCTGCGCGCCATCCGGGCCGGTGACCTCGCCTCCACCACCCCGCGCAAGCCGGGTGCGGCTCCGGCGGCCGACGGCGAACTGCCCCGCACCGGCGCCGCCGAGACCCTCGCCACCATGCAGGCCGCCGTCCTGACCGGCGAGGCCCTGTGGATCGGCTACGTCAACGCCGAGGGCGCCGCCAGTCAGCGGGTCATCGCCCCGATCCGCGTCGAAGGCGGCTTCGTCACGGCGTACGACCACACCGCGGACGAGGTCCGTACGTATCCGCTGCACCGGATCACCGGGGTCGCCGAACTCGCCGACGACGCGGGCTGACGGCCCCGCGCGGGCCGCGTCACCCGTTCGGGTGCGTGCGGGCGTTCATGCACGCCACGCCGGGGATTTCCCACGCTCGGGCGACCTTCCCGGGCGTGCCGCATCACGCCGTGTGCGCGGGGGCAGCCACCGGGTGTCCTGTGAGCCGCTCCGAAAGGAAATCCCCCCATGCGCGCTGTCCGTCGAGTCGCCGCCGTCCTCGTCACCGCCGCCCTGATGACGTTCGGGGGGCTCGCCACTCCGGCCTCCGCGGTGAGCATCGACGTCGCCGGCCTCGTCCTGGAGACACCGCAGATCTGATCCGCTCCGGCCCCCTCGTCGGGCCGGCTCCGGCGTCCCCGGGCCGGCCCGGGGGGCTCCTCGTCCCCAGCCCGTGAAAGGCCTTGTCGTCCCCATGCGTGTAAAGCTGCCCGCCGTCGCCCTCTGTGCCGTCGCGCTCATGGGGGTGTCCGGGCCCTGTGCCGCCGCGGCCCCCGCGCTGCCGCTGCCCCTGCCGGTCGCCGGTGCGGAGCCGCTGGTCACCGAGGGGGTCACCATCGAGGGCCCGCTGGTCCAGAACGTCAGTCTGCCCATGCTGAAGTAGCGCGGCGCGTCCGGTAGCTGTCGCCCTCCAGCCGCACGAGGTCGGCGTGATGGGCCAGGCGGTCCGTCATCGCCGGGGCGGACGGTCCGAAGACCTCGTCCCAGCGGCCGAGCGGTCGGTCGCTGGTCACGATCAGCGAGGCCCGCTCGTAGCGGTGGGCGACGAGCCGGAAGAACAGGCCCGCGGTCGCCGCGTCGAAGGGCGTGTAGCCGATCTCGTCGACGATCAGGAGGGGGTGATCGTCGAGAGCGGTCAGCTCCGCGTCGAGCCGGCCGGCGGCCCGGGCTTCCGTGAGCCGGGCCGCCCACTCGGCGGCGGTCGCGAACAGCACCCGATGCCCGGCCTGGCAGGCGCGCACGCCCAGGGCGACGGCGAGATGGGTCTTGCCGGTGCCGGGCGGCCCGACGAGAACCACGTTGCGCCGGGCGGCGACGAACTCCGCCTTGCCCAGCCGGGCCACTGCCTCCCGGTCGAAGTCCCGGGGGTGCTGCTGGTCGAAGTCCTCCAGCAGCTTGCGGGCGGGGAAGCCGGCGGCACGGATCCGGGCCTCGGCGTCGGCGTCGGCGTCGGGGGCGAGTTGTCGGGGGACGGCCGGTGCGGTCACCGAGGCCTCGGCCTCCGACGGGGCCCGGTGCCGGTCTCCGCGGTCGCTCTCCTCCTGGCCCACGGCCTGTGCCTGCCCGGCCGGTGCGTGCCGTGCCTGCCCGTGCCCGGCCCGCGCGTGCCCGGCCTGAGTCTGCCCCGCCTGAGCCTGCCCCGCCTGCGCCTGCCCCGCCTGCGCCTGCCCGGCCGGTGCATGGTCGGCGTGGCCGCGGTCCGCCTGCGCGACCATCGGCCCCGACATGTAGGCGAGGATCGCCGCCGAGGCGATGAAGGCCATGTGGATCACCGTCCCCCACAGCAGCGCGTGACGGGAGGTGTGGTGGACGTCCACGAACATCTGGAGCAGGTGCACGGAGGAGATGCCCACGATCGCCGTGGCCAGCTTGACCTTCAGCACGTTGGAGTTGACGTGCGAGAGCCATTCGGGCTGGTCACGGTGGCCCTGCAGGCCGATGCGCGAGACGAAGGTCTCGTAGCCGCCGACGATCACCATGATCAGCAGATTGGCGATCATGACGACGTCGACGAGCTTGAGCACCGCGAGCATCACGTATGTCTCGGTGGCGTGCCCGGTCACGCACATCAGGATTAAGGTCCAGAGCTCCTTGAAGAACTTGTAGACGTAGACGCCCTGGGCGGCCACCAGCCCGAAGTACAGCGGGGCCTGGAGCCAGCGGGTGGCGAACAGGGCGTATCCGAGCGTGGTGGTCGTCGGGTTGCGCACCTGCGCCATTCTTCGGGGCCGCGATGGAAAAACTGAATTCACACCACACGTTGGGATGAATAGGCATTCAGTACGACTGGACGCGCAGATCACACCACCTGACGCGGTCGATCAGGCACACTGGACGTTTGGCCGAGGCGTCGCGCTGTCGAGCCGTCCGAGCCCTCCGGCCACAGAAAGGGTGCCTCGCGTGAATGGTCCGCTGATCGTCCAGTCCGACAAGACCCTGCTCCTGGAAGTCGACCACGAGCAGGCCGACGGCTGCCGCCGGGCCATCGCCCCGTTCGCGGAACTGGAGCGGGCGCCGGAGCACATCCACACCTACCGCGTGACCCCGCTCGGCCTGTGGAACGCCCGCGCGGCGGGCCACGACGCCGAGCAGGTCGTGGACGCGCTCGTGCAGTACAGCCGCTACCCCGTGCCGCACGCGCTGCTCGTCGACATCGCCGAGACGATGGACCGCTACGGCCGTCTCACCCTGTCCAAGCACCCGGCGCACGGACTGGTGCTGACCACCACCGACCGCCCGGTGCTGGAGGAGATCCTGCGGTCGAAGCGGATCACACCCCTGGTCGGCGCCCGCATCGACCCGGACACGGTCGCCGTGCACCCCTCCGAGCGGGGCCAGATCAAGCAGACGCTGCTCAAGCTGGGCTGGCCGGCCGAGGACCTCGCCGGGTACGTCGACGGCGAGGCGCACGAGATCGAGCTGGCCGAGGACGGCTGGGCGCTCCGGCCGTACCAGAAGCAGGCCGTGGAGAACTTCTGGCACGGCGGTTCGGGCGTCGTCGTCCTGCCCTGCGGCGCCGGGAAGACGCTGGTCGGGGCCGGTTCGATGGCCCAGGCGAAGTCGACCACCCTCATCCTCGTCACCAACACCGTCTCCGCCCGGCAGTGGAAGCACGAGCTGGTGAAGCGGACCTCGCTCACCGAGGAGGAGATCGGCGAGTACAGCGGCACCCGCAAGGAGATCCGGCCGGTCACCATCGCCACCTACCAGGTGCTGACCACCCGGCGGAAGGGCGTCTACCCGCACCTGGAGCTGTTCGACTCCCGGGACTGGGGGCTGATCGTCTACGACGAGGTGCACCTGCTGCCCGCACCGGTCTTCAAGTTCACCGCCGATCTCCAGGCGCGGCGGCGGCTCGGCCTGACCGCCACCCTCGTGCGCGAGGACGGCCGCGAGTCGGACGTGTTCTCCCTGATCGGGCCCAAGCGGTTCGACGCGCCGTGGAAGGAGATCGAGGCGCAGGGCTACATCGCGCCCGCCGACTGCGTGGAGGTCCGGGTCAATCTGACGGACTCCGAGCGGCTCGCGTACGCCACGGCCGAGACGGAGGAGAAGTACCGCTTCTGTGCGACGACCGCGACCAAGCGGAAGGTCACCGAGGCGCTCGTACGGAAGTTCGCCGGGCAGCAGATCCTCGTCATCGGGCAGTACATCGACCAGCTGGACGAGCTGGGTGAGCACCTCGGGGCGCCCGTGATCAAGGGCGAGACGTCGAACGTGCAGCGGGAGAAGCTCTTCGACGCCTTCCGGGAGGGCGAGATCAGCGTGCTCGTCGTGTCCAAGGTCGCGAACTTCTCGATCGACCTGCCGGAGGCGACGGTCGCCATCCAGGTCTCGGGCACCTTCGGCTCCCGGCAGGAGGAGGCCCAGCGCCTCGGCCGGGTGCTGCGTCCCAAGTCCGACGGCCACCAGGCGCACTTCTACTCGGTGGTCGCCCGGGACACCATCGACCAGGACTTCGCCGCGCACCGCCAGCGCTTCCTGGCGGAGCAGGGGTACGCGTACCGGATCGTGGACGCGGACGAGCTGCTCGCGGAGAGCTGAGCAGTCCCGCTCCAGGGGCGGTCCGGCTCACTTCTCGCTGAGGGACCGGCTCACTTGTGGCGATGGACGACGCCGACTTCCTCCCCGTACTGGCCGAGGACGATCACGTCGAAGGCGGCGCCCGCGAAGACCTTGACGGCGCGCAGGGCATCACCGAGGCGATGGCGGTGGCTGCCTGCCACGGCGGTGGCGCCGGGCGGGCGGCCCGGTGCCGGGGCGGGCTGGATGGTTGCTGCGCTCATGTCTCCATGGTGCGTTTCGGCCCGTAAAGTCCGCGTCGGTCTCGGGACCGAACCTCCCGGCCGCCGCATACGCCGTTGGGCCGACCCGCTCCCCCCAGGGGGTGAGGGCCGTCCCCGGGCTCGTCCCCTAGGGGATGAGAAAACCGTTCGCGGTCACCGCCCCCGCTCCTCTAGCATCTCCGCTCTTGCCCGCCTCCCACAGGAGTGCCGCCGACCGGACGGAAACCGGCCGGCATCTCACCCCCAACCCGTCACAGGTCCCCCGGAGGCACCCCCTTGTCCACGCCCGTCGACGATCCGCTCGCGCGTGAGCGCTCCCACCTCTCCTCGTCCCGAGCCGCCCTGCGTGCCATGCGCGAGGACGTCGAGGCCCTCGACATCAGCGACGTCACCGCGAACTGGGTCAACGCGGAGGTGCTGGCCCGCCAGATCGAGGAGCGCGTCAAGGCCCTGGCCGACCTCAGCGACACCCCGCTGTTCTTCGGCCGGCTCGACTACCTGCACGCCCCCGGCGCCGAGGCGGCGGAGGGCGCGCAAGGGGAGCGCTTCTACATCGGTCGCCGCCATGTGCACGACCACGACGGCGACCCCATGGTCATCGACTGGCGCGCGCCGGTCTCGCAGCCGTTCTACCGGGCCTCCAAGAAGGACCCGATGGACATCGCGCTGCGCCGCCGCTTCGGCTACACCCGCGGCGACATCACGGCGTACGAGGACGAGCACCTGTCGGACCCGGCCGAGGCGTCCAGAACCAGCAAGCTGCTCCAGCAGGAGATCGAGCGGCCGCGCGTCGGCCCGATGCGGGACATCGTCGCGACGATCCAGCCCGAGCAGGACGAGATCGTCCGGTCCGGTCTCTCCGGCACGGTGTGCGTGCAGGGGGGCCCGGGCACCGGAAAGACCGCCGTCGGCCTGCACCGCGTCGCCTACCTCCTCTACGCCCACCGCGAGCGGCTCGCCCGCACCGGCACCCTGGTCATCGGACCGAACCGGTCCTTCCTGCACTACATCGAGCAGGTCCTGCCCGCGCTGGGCGAGTTGACCGTCCGGCAGGCGACCGTCGACGACCTCGTCGCCCATGTCGAGATCAAGGGCACGGACGACGCGACGGCCGCGGTCGTCAAGGGCGACGCCCGGCTGGCGCGGGTGCTGCGCCGGGCCCTCTACGCGCACGTCACGATGCCCACCGAGCCGGTCGTGGTCGTGCGCGGCTCCCGCCGCTGGCGGGTCCCGGCGTACGAACTGGAGGACATCGTCCGCGAGTTGCTCGACCGCGACATCCGCTACGGCGCAGCGCGCGAGGCCCTGCCGCAGCGCATCGCGCACGCCGTGCTGGTGCAGATGGAACGGTCGGGTGAGGCGCCGGACGACCGGGTGCAGGACGCGGTGGCCCGCAACAGCGCGGTCAAGGCGGCGGTGAAGGCGGTCTGGCCGGCGGTCGACCCGGCGAAGCTGGTGCTGCGGCTGCTGTCGGACGCGGAGTTCCTCGCCGTGCACGCCGAGGGGATCCTCGACGAGGACGAGCAGAAGGCGATCCTCTGGTCGAAGCCGGCGCGGAGCGTGAAGTCGGCCAGGTGGTCACCCGCGGACGCCGTCCTGATCGACGAGGCCACCGACCTGATCCAGCGCACGCACTCCCTGGGACACGTCGTCCTCGACGAGGCGCAGGACCTCTCCCCCATGCAGTACCGGGCGGTCGGCCGCCGCTGCACCACAGGCAGTGCGACCGTCCTCGGCGACCTGGCGCAGGGCACGACGGCCTGGGCGACCCGGAGCTGGCAGGAGGCGCTGAGCCATCTCGGCAAGCCGGACGCCCTGGTGGAGGAGCTGACGGCCGGTTTCCGCGTCCCGACGGACGTCATCACCTACGCTTCCCGGCTGCTCCCGCACATCGCCCCCGGCCTGACCCCGGTGGCCTCGATCCGCGAGAACCCGGGCCACTTCGAGGTCCGGCCGGTCTCCGGCACCGACGACGTGGTCGAAGCCTGCCGCGAGTTGCTGCGCCACGAGGGCTCGACGGGCCTCATCGCGGCGGACGCCCGCGTGCCCGAACTGTCCCGGGCCCTGACGGAGGCGGGGATCCCCTACCTCGGCCCGGGCGAGGAAACCACCCAGGACACCCGCCTGACCCTGGTCCCGGCGTCCCTCGCGAAGGGCCTGGAGTACGACTACGTGGTCCTGGACGAACCCCGGGCGGTGGTGGACGGCGAACCGGACGAACGGACCGGGCTCCGACGTCTGTATGTGGCGCTGACGCGCGCTGTGTCGGGCCTTGTCGTCACGCATGTGGCCGGGCTGCCGCCGCAGCTGGCCTCAACCACCCTTCGCTGAAGCGCCGGACGCGCACAACGGGCATCCTGGACGGTGATGCCCGTCGGCGTGGCCTGTCAGCGCCAAGCAGTCCCTTCTGCGCTCAGGTCGCGACCAAGCCGCCGTCGGCGGTGAGCACCGCGCCGGTGATGTAGCCGGCCCTGTCGGAGGCCAGGAACACCACGGCTTCGGCGATCTCCTCGGGCTCGCCGGCGCGGCCGAGCGGTGTGCTCTGGCTGAACGCCTCGAACATCTCGCCCACCGTGTCGACGGCCATGTCGGTCCGGATCGGGCCGGGCGCCACGGAGTTGACGCGGACGCCCGCCGCGCCGAACTCGACGGCCCACGACCGGGTCAGCGCGTCCATCGCGGCCTTGGAGGCGTTGTAGACGGAGCCGACCGGGGTGCCGATCTGCGCGGCGACCGACGACACGTTGACGATCGCACCCTTCTTCTTGGCCACCATGGCCGGCGCGAGCGCGGCCGTCAGGAAGTAGGACGCACGAACGTTGATGTCGAAGACCTGCTCGTAGCTGTCGAGCGACTGCTCAGGGGTCGTCGAGAACGGGAAGACGCCGGCGTTGTTCACCAGGATGTCCACCTCGCCGACCTCCTCGGCGAGCCCCCGGACGTCGTCGATGTTCGCGACGTCCGCGACGACGAAGTGGCCCGTCCCGCCCGCCTGCTCGATCAGCTCGACGGTCTCCTTGCCGAGCTCGGCCCTGCGCCCCGTCACGTAGACGGTGGCACCCGCCTCCGCGAGCTTGACCGCGATCGCGCGACCGATCCCCGACGTGGCGCCGGTGACGAGTGCCTTCTTGTCCTGCAGTTCGTTGGTTGACATGTCTGCAAACCTGGCGGCGCCAGATCGTCGGAGCATAATTTCCGGATATACGGCCTGGTCAGGTCGCGCGGACAGCGAAATGAATCAGGTGGTCAGGGCCAGTGTGCGCAGCCTGAAGTAGAGGCGCACGAAGTGCGGCAGCCGGTAGCGGCCGAGTACGAGGGGCTCGACCAGGTGCACGCCCGTGAGCGACTCCAGAACCATCTCGATCTCACCGGGGTCGGCCCCGGACATGTCCGCCGCGTGGTGGCTGTCGATCACCTCGGCGTCCTGGCGCGCGAAGCACATGAGCATGTGCCGTTCCGGATCGCTCAGCTCCTCCTCGGCCGCGATCAACGGGGCGAACATCGCAGCGCAGTCGGAGGGGATCACGCCGTCGAGCTTGCTCTCCCGCTCCATTTGCAGCAGAACCATCCCGATCGTCCAGTGCGGACGCGAGCTGAGCTTGCCGCCCATCACCCTGATCGGGCCCGGCAGTCGCGAGAGGCGTTCCAGCAGCACCTCGGCCTGCCCGGGTTCCGCGTCCGCGCGCACCGGGCCGAGGACCTTGCGGAAGAAGTCCCGTGCCTCCCGCTCGGCCAGCCCGGCGGTCTTCAGCCAGGTCACCCCCGGCAGCTCGTTCAACCGGCGGACACTCGTGAGAATCGTCGCCGAGCCGGGCGTGGCGAGATCGCGTACGGCCGCCGCGTCCTGCACGTCGTCGACAACGACCAGGAAACGCTTGCCGCGCGCCTTCTCCCGCCACAGTGCCGCTTTGTCGCCGACGGGGTTCTCCACGCCGACCGCGCGCAACAGCTCGTCGGCGACGTCCCCGCCCCTGACGAAGATCTGCCCGTCCGGGAAGCGGCCCCTGACGAGGTGGCCGATCCGGGTGGCCAGCGCGGTCTTGCCGCTGCCCCGCATACCGGTGATGCCCACCGTGCCCGGCAACGCCCGGAGAGCCTGCGCGATCTCCTCGGCACGGCCGGTGAAGTCGATCAGATCCGGCAGCAGCTGCTCCGGCCTGCGCGGCGGGGTGAGGTCGCCGTTGAGGATCTGCGCGTGGACCCTGCGCAGCTCCGGCCCTGGTTCGAGGCCGAGCTCCTCGATGAGGAGTGCGCGCACCTGGTGGAAGTGGTCAAGCGCTTCGCCCTGCCTGCCCTCCAGGTAGAGCGCGCGCATCAGAAGGGCACGCGGTCGTTCCCTGAGCGGGAAGGCGGCGACGTGCTTCTGCAGCTCCAGCACGTCGGGGTCGCGTTCGAGGCAGTCCTCCCGCGCCTTGAGCCGGTAGTCGCCGAGCCGCACCCGTTGCGCGTCGAAGTAGGCACTCCGGAGGCCTTCCAGGGGCTCGCCGCGGCAGTCGTCGGCGATCTCCGCGTGGACCGTGTACCCGCCGTCCCTGGACTTCAGGTTGAGCTCCGGAAGTAACTTGCGGAGCTTGTACACATACGTCCGCAACGCCATCACCGCGCTCGGCGTCGGGTCGTCCCAGACCATACCGATCAACTGGTCGTTGCTCAGCCGGATGCCGTTGTTCAGCAGCAGCGCCGCCAGCACCGCCCGCTGCTGGCGCGGCCCCAACCCGATCTCCTCCTCGTCGCGCCAGGCTCGTACCGGACCCATCAGTGAGAAGCGCAGGCTCATGCAGCAGCACAACGCACGGACACATCCCCTGCTTCCCCGTCCAGAGGCGGGCGCGCCCTCACCCAGGGGTGGGGCCCGGGGCGCTCAGACGGCGTCCAGGGCGGCCCGCCACCGTGCGACGGCATCCGCCGACACCGGCGCCGCCCAGCCCTCCGGCCGGGCCGCCCCGCCGATGTGGAAGCCGTCGACCCCGGCCTCCAGCAGCACCGGCACATGCTCCAGCCGCAGCCCGCCTCCCACCAGCAACCGCTGCTCGTACCCCGGCTCCCCGGCCCGCCCCGCCTCCGCGAGCAGCACGGGCAGCCCCTCGTCGACCCCACCCGAAGACCCGGCCGTCAGATACGTGTCCAGCCCCGGCATCCCGTCCAGCTGCTTGCGCAGGGCATCGCGGTCCGCGGCCCGGTCGATCGCGCGGTGGAAGGTCCAGGGGCAGCCGTCCAGCACCCCCACGACCCGCTCCACGGCCGCCAGGTCCACCGCACCCCCGGCGTCGAGGAAGCCCAGTACGAACTCCTCGGCCCCGGCCTCCCGCAGCTCCCCGGCCACCCGCACCAGCCGGTCGACGTCCCCCGCCGCGAACCCGTCGGCGAGCCGCAGCATCACCCGCAGCGAGAGGTCGACCGCGCGGCGGATCCCGGCGACGGTGGCGGCCGACGGGGTGAGCCCGTCGGCCGCCATGTCGGTGACCAGCTCGAGGCGGTCCGCGCCTCCCGCCTGGGCGGCGACCGCGTCCTCGACGCCGAGGGCGATCACCTCCAGGACTGCACGCTTGCTCATGGGGCCCCTTCGGCGGCACGGCGTCGGGTACGGACGCCTGGCGGTTGCGACAGGTTGCGACAGGTCTAGTCCAATCAAGACTACGCTGCCCATTCCCGCCGCATCCGAAGCCCCCGGGGCCCCGCTCCCCGCCTCAGCCGAAGATGTTCAGCTCCTTCGCCTCCACCCCGGCCAGCTCGAACGCGGGCGCCCCGTCGACCGGCCGCCCCGTGTACAGCCGTACGAGCGTCGGCCCGTCCCCGATGAACCGGCCCGGGGGCCGCTCCCCGCCGCTCTCCCCGAGCCGCAGCGGCTCGTCCAGGTCGTCGAGATCGGCGTGGAGCGGCACGTGCCCCCGCTCGCGGGTGATCCGGGCGAGCAGCGCGAGCGCGTCCGGCAGCCCGGCCCCGCCGTACGCCCCCGGCTCGCCCAGGGCCTCGCGCACGTCCCCGGCGTGCACCCACTCCCCCACGGCGAGGCTGTCCAGCTTCCCGCCGGCTCCGGCGATCACCGGCCCGACCGCGCCCATCCCGCGCTCCAGTTCGTCGACGACCTGCGCGTCGCTCCAGTCGGCCCGATCCGCGATGTCCCGGTCGTTGGACTCGGGCGAGAACACGCCCTTCTCGAACCTCCCCTCCGTCACCCGCGTCAGCGCGGCCGAGCAGTGCGCCAGCACGTCCCGCACCGTCCAGCCCGGACACGCGGCGACGGGCCTCGCGAAGTCCTCCCCGGCCCGGCTCCGCAGCAGCGGGATCAGCGCGTCGCGCTCGATCGTCAGCAGCCGCCCGGGCTGCTCGGGGTCCCGTACGTCATGAACATCAGCAGGAGTCGTCATGGACCCCACGCTAGGTGCCCGACCCCGCTCGGCGGGAGAATGCCCCCATGGCCGATCTCGACTTGCTGCGCATCCGCTTCGCCCGCGCCCTGGAAGCGGCCCGGGGCCCGGCCGGCGGCCCGGACCCGGCGCCGTACGCCGACGCGCTGCTCACCCGCTGGCAGGAGCCGCAGCGCCGCTACCACACGGTCGAGCACCTCACTACGGTCCTCGACCGCGTCGACGAACTCCAGCGGTACGCGCACGACCCGGACGTGGTCCGGCTGGCCGCCTGGTTCCACGACGCGGTCTACCTGCCCGACCGCTCCGAGAACGAGGAGCGCTCGGCCCGCCTCGCCGAACGCGCCCTCGCGGAGGCCGGCGTTCCCGACGTGAGGACCGCCGAGGTGGCCCGCCTGGTCCGGCTCACCGTCACCCACGACCCCGCCGACGACGACCCCGACGGCCAGGTCCTGTGCGACGCCGACCTCGCGATCCTCGCCTCGCCCCCGTCGGCGTACGCCGCCTACACCACCGCCGTCCGCGAGGAGTACCACTTCGTCCCCAGCGACGCCTTCCGCGAGGGCCGCGCCGCGATCCTGCGCCAACTGCTCGACCTTCCACGCCTGTTCAGGACACCGCACGGCGCCGCCGAGTGGGAGGCCACGGCCCGCTACAACCTCACCGCCGAGCTGGAAATGCTGTCGCTCCCACCCCACGGCGCCTCGTAGCCTGCCCCCATGTGGACAACGGGTGCGGAGCAGGTGGAGCAGGCCGTCGACGAGTGTGTCGGGCTGCTGGGGGCGGTTGTCGAGCAGGACTGGGAGGCGGTGCGGGCCGGGCGGCTGGAGTGGAGCTGCCGGGAGACGGCCGTGCACATCGCGGGCGATCTCATCGCGTACGCGGGACAGTTGGCCGGACGGGAGCCCGAGGGGTACACGCCCTTTGAGATCTCGTTGGACGAGGGGACCGACAACGCGGGCGCGGTGCAGGTGATCCGCACGACCGGCGCCCTGCTCGCCGCGGCGGTCCGCACCGCCCCGCGCGACGTGCGGGCCTTCCACCCGTACCCGTTCCGCAGCGCGAACCGTGAGGGGTTCGCCGCGATGGGCGTGGCCGAGGTGCTGCTGCACACGCACGACATCGCCGAGGGGCTGGGAGTGTCGTACGAACCGGCGCCCGAGCTGTGCGACTTCGTGCTCACCCGGATCTTCCCGCACGTCCAGCCGGGGCCCACCCCGTGGCCGACCCTGTTGTGGGCCACCGGCCGCGGGGAGCTGGACGGCCGCGCCCCGCTCACGCAGTGGCGCTGGAACAACAACCTGGTGATCGGCACCGAGCGGCTCACCCTCGAGGGCGTCACCCCGGCGGCCGCGGCCGACCTGTCCACGGTCGGCGACGGCGGCTTCGAGTGGATCGAGGGCGGCCCGATGGAGGGCACCCGGGCCGGCACCGGGCTGGTGTACAAGCAGTACGAGGACGGCGTCCACCGGCCGGAGTGGGGCACGTACGTGCTGGTCCGGCGCGAGGACGGCCGCGCGATCGGCGCCATGGGCTTCCACAGCGTCCCGGACGGGGAGGGCCGCGTCGAGGTCGGCTACGACCTGGTCGAGGGCGCCCGCGGCCACGGCTACGCCACCGAGGCGCTGCGCGCCCTGTCGGCCTGGGCGCTGGGCCGGCCCGAGGCGCGGACGGTGGTCGCGAACGTCGAGCGGGACAACCCGCCGTCGCAGAACGTGCTCGCGCGCGCCGGGTTCACCCAGGTCGCCGAGGACCCCGAGCACCTGACCTACGAGCTGCGCGAACCCCGCGAGGGATAGCGCCCCTTGGGCCGCCGCAGCCCCGCCGCGTGCAGCAGCCGCACCACCTCGCGGCTGCTGACCTCCACGGCCCCGGCACGCACCGCGTCGGCGTAGCGCTGCTCGGGGATGTCGTAGTGGTCGCGTTCGAAGGCCCGGGGCGGGACGCCGAGGCGGGCGGCGAAGGTGTGCAGTTCGTCGTAGGAGACGTCGCTGACGAGGTGGGACCACAGGCGGCCGTGGCCGGGCCAGGTCGGCGGGTCGATGTAGATCGTCACCAGGGCCTCACGAGGACGCCGGCCCGCCGATGGCCTCGCCCAGCGACCCCACCGCGGCGACCTTCACACCCGCCTCGCCGCACACCCAGTGCGGGTCGGGCCCCAACTCCGGTTCCACCGCGAGGGCGTGCGGATCGCCCGCGCCGCACACCGGGCACAGCGGCCAGCGGCCGTACCGCTCCAGCAGGGAGTCCTGGACGTCCTGCGCGACCAGTCCGGCCACGTACCGGGCGCCCTCGGGCCACTGCTCGACCCACCATCGGCGCTGCTTGACGGACTCCTCGACCAGCGACACGACATCCGCGTCGGCGACGCGGCCCGCGACGAGGTCGGCCAGCACGAGGGCGCGCGCGGCGTGCAGCGCCTGCTCCAGGGGGCTGATGGGTTCCATGCACCCATTGTGCGCACTCTTGACCCCGCCGCCGCCCCGAAAATATCTTTCAATCGTGACCCGTGACGTGAAGGAAATTTTCGCCCGCGAGCGTGGCGGTTCCTCCGGGGCGAGCGGCGCCCCGCCCGCCCCGGCCGCCCTCGCGGCCAAGGTCCGCACGTTGGGCCCGTCGATGACGCGTTCCATGCAGCGCGTCGCCGAGGCCGTCGCGAGCGACCCGGCCGGCTGCGCGGCTCTCACGGTCACCGGCCTCGCCGAACTCACCGGCACCAGCGAGGCCACCGTCGTACGCACCGCCCGCCTGCTGGGCTATCCGGGTTACCGGGACCTGCGCCTGGCCCTCGCCGGCCTCGCGGCCCAGCAGCAGTCGGGCCGCGCCCCGGCCATCACGACGGACATCGCGGTGGACGACCCGATCGCCGACGTGGTCGCCAAGCTCGCCTACGACGAGCAGCAGACCCTCGCCGACACGGCCGCCGGTCTCGACACGGTCCAACTGGCCGCGGCCGTCACCGCACTGACCACGGCCCGCCGCACCGATGTGTACGGGGTCGGGGCGTCCGGCCTGGTCGCGCAGGACCTCACGCAGAAACTGCTGCGCATAGGGCTGATGGCGCACGCCCACAGCGACCCGCACCTGGCCGTCACCAACGCCGTGCAGCTGCGCGCGGGCGACGTCGCGATCGCCGTCACGCACTCCGGGTCGACGGGGGACGTCATAGAGCCGCTGCGGGTGGCCTTCGAGCGCGGGGCCACGACGGTGGCGATCACCGGCCGCCCCGACGGTCCGGTCACGCAGTACGCCGACCACGTCCTCACCACGTCCACCGCACGGGAGAGCGAGCTGCGCCCGGCGGCCATGTCGTCCCGGACCGGTCAGCTCCTCGTGGTGGACTGCCTGTTCGTGGGGGTGGCGCAGCGGACGTACGAGAAGGCGGCGCCGGCGCTGTCGGCGTCGTACGAGGCGCTGGCCCACCGGCATCGTTCCTGAGGCAGCCGCCCCGCCCAGCACCGGAAAGACACGGAAAGAGCCGTCCATGACCTCCACCTCCCACCCCCGTGATCTCAGGACCGAGTTGGAGTCCCTGACCACCGAGGCCTTCCGGCCGGAGCTCGCGGACATCGACCGGCTGCCCACCCTCGACATCGCCCGGCTGATGAACGGCGAGGACGCCACCGTGGCCGGGGCGGTCGCGGCGCGGCTCCCGCAGATCGCCGCCGCGATCGACGCCGTCGCGCAGCGGATGGCCCGGGGCGGCCGCCTGGTCTACGCGGGCGCGGGCACGGCGGGCCGGCTGGGCGTCCTGGACGCCTCCGAGTGCCCGCCCACGTTCAACACCGACCCCGCCAGGGTCGTCGGCCTGATCGCGGGCGGCCCGGACGCCGTGGTCACCTCGGTCGAGGGCGCGGAGGACTCCCGCGAACTGGCCCGGGCGGACCTGGACGCCCTCGCCCTGACCCCCGACGACACGGTGGTCGGCATCTCCGCCTCGGGCCGCACCCCCTACGCCATCGGCGCGGTGGAGCACGCCCGCGCCCACCGCTCCCTCACCGTCGGCCTCGCCTGCAACCCCGGAAGCCCGCTCGCGGCGGCCGCCGACCACGGCATCGAGATCGTGGTGGGCCCCGAACTGCTCACCGGCTCCACCCGCCTGAAGTCCGGCACGGCGCAGAAGCTCGTCCTCAACATGCTCTCGACGATCACGATGATCCGGCTGGGCAAGACCTACGGAAACCTGATGGTCGACGTCCGCGCCTCCAACGACAAACTGCGCGCCCGCTCCCACCGCATCGTCGCCCTCGCCACCGGCGCCGCGGACGACGAGATCGACCGCGCCCTGGCCGCCACCGACGGCGAGGTGAAGAACGCCATCCTCAGCATCCTGGCCGACGTGGACGGCCCGACGGCGGCCCGCCTGCTGGAGGATTCCGGGGGGCACCTGCGGGCGGCGCTGGCGGCTCGCCCGTAGACCTGCCGTCAGGCGGTCACCTGTGCTGCCCGCCCCGTGTGGCGCAGGATCTCGTCGGCAAGGCGGTCGTCCAGCGCCGAGGGCAGGGTGTGGCCCATGCCTTCGATCAGGACCAGGCGGGCACCGGGGATGGCCGCAGCGGTGGCCTCGGCATGGGCGGGCGGGAACATCGGGTCCTCGGTGCCGTGCAGCACCAGCGTCGGTGCCGTGACGCAGGACAGGTCCGCCGTGGAACCGACGGGGTCGGCACCCGCGAGCGTGTGGTTGAGCGCGGACCGCAGATCACGCGCCCGCTCGTACACCCGGCGCTCCATCGCGCGGTACTCCTCCTCGCTGAACGGCAGCACCGCACCGTGCAGGACACGCCACAGCGGCAGCCGGGCGGCGAGGTAGGCCTCCAGGCCGGCCCGCGGTTCGGGGAAGGCCGAGGCGAGCACGGCCAGCAGCTCGGGCTCGGGCGGAGGCAGTTCGCCGGGGAGCGGAGGCGCCCCCTCCAGGGCGCGCTGGACTGCCGCCGCCGTGTCCGTTCCGAGAGGCTGGGACGACAGGCTCGTCAGGGTCAGCACCCGGCTCGGCTGCGTGACGGCCAACCGCTGACCGATGACGCCGCCGAGGGACGCGCCCACCACGTGTGCTCGTCCCACCCCGAGCGCGTCCAGGACCGCGAGCGCGTCGGAGGCCATGTCGGCGACGGTGTAAGGCCGGTCGGTGAAGTCGACCCTGGAAGAGCGCCCGGTATCGCGGTGGTCGTACCGGATGACCCGGCGGCCTCCGTCGACCAGGCGACGGACGAAGCCGTCGTTCCACTGAACGCCCTGTGCCTGAGCGCCCATCACCAGGAGCACCGCGGGATCGTCCGCCTCCCCGAAGTCCTCTGTCCACAGCTCGAGGCCCTCCGTGCGGACCATCCGCTCGCGGCCCGTCGGGTATGCGTTCTTCGATTCATTTTCCTGCATGGTCGTTCAGGTTAATGGGTGTGGGCAGGGTGCGCACCTGCTTTCCGGCCGACGCGAGTTGGACGCCGCGGCGCGGTGCGGGCACGCTGACCCCATGGCGGGTGTCAAGGGACAGGTGCAGAGGCGTGGCGTGGAGCGCCGCCGCGCCATGGTCGACGCGGCGATCGAGCTGTTCTCGCGCCAGGGGGTCCGCGGCACCGGGGTGGCCGCGATCGCCGAGCGCGCCGGCGTCACCCCGTCCGCTCTCATCCACCACTTCGGCAGCAAGGACGGCCTCGTGCGAGCCGTGCTGGAGGAGGCGGACCGGCGTGCCCTGGAACGGCTGTCCATCCCGGAGGATGCGGAACCCACCCTGAACGAGGCGTTCGACTGGTTCATCCGGGACGCCGAGCACACCGCCGCCACCGAACGGGATCTGGCCGCCCTGCACACCACCCTCACCGCGGAGAACCTGGATCCCGGATCCGTGCTTCACATCTGGTTCCGGGACCGTGGCCGGGCACTGCGAACGCACCTGGCCTCCCTGTTCGCGCGCGCCATGGCCGACGGTTCCGCGCGCGCGGATCTCGATCCGGCCGTCCTGGCCGCCGAGACGGCCGCGTTCATCGAAGGGGCCCATTTGCTCTGGCTGCTGGACCCGGAGCACGTCGACCTGGCCTCCGTGCACCGCAGCTACTTCGCCGGTCTGGCGTCCCGGCTTCGATCGGCGTCATAGTCACGGCTGAGGCGATGCCGTCGAGAGACTGCTGCGCGCGCAACGCGCCGGGCACGTCCGTCACGAGCGCCCAGGACGGCCCCGATCGTGTCCAGGCCGGCGTTGCAGTAGTCGCTCATGCACCCCACCCTCCGGCCTCACGCGGCGTGAGGGTCAAGCCGGTCCGTGGCTCAGCCTCGGCGGCGCTGCCCGCCGTAGAAGGTGCCCCCGGCGACGAGCAGCGTCAGTACGGCGGTGGCCGCGAGGGTGATCTCCGTGGTGTTCCGCTGGTCGGGGCTGTCGGGCAGCCGGGGGTCGAGCAGCCCGAGGGGGTCCTTGCGGATCTCGACGCGGTCACCGGGCCGGGCCTGCCCGAAGCAGTTCTCCTGCTGGGACACCTCGTACGTCGTCCGCTCGCCGCCGAGCTCCCGGACCGTGCAGGACATGTCCGGCCCGCGCCGCTGGTCCCGGTCGACCACCTGGGTCACCACGGCGTCGACGGGCTCTGAGACGGTCTTCATGTACGCCTCGTACGCGGCGGGCCCGGCGAACAGCATCAGCGCGAAGCCGGCGAAGGAGACGAGCGTCGCCGCCCCGGCCCGGTGCCAGGAGCCGCCGACGACGCAGGCGGCGACCGCGATGGTCGCCAGGGCGACGACGACTCCGGCCCAGGTCATCCACTGTCCGAGCGCGGCGCCGAGGAGGAGCAGGGCGGGCACCAGCACGGCCCACAGCACGGAGCTGACGGTCTTGCGTCCGCCGGACGGGGCGGGCCGCGAGCTCCCCGCCCCTCCGGCGCCGTCGGCCGCCACCGCCGTACCGGACGCGCTCATGGTCCCGATCCCCTGTCACTCGAACGTTCGTTGGCGCCCGCCACGATATCCAAGCGGCCCGCGCCTCGGCCGACCGGAACCGGATCGGCCCCGGTCAGCCCGAAAGCCCGGCGACCAGCGGCTGCCTCCCCTCGCAGCGCTCGTCCCGCTCCGCAGCGGCCTTCTCGGCCAGGGCGTTGACGGCGTCGTTGAACCGCTCCATCGAGGTGGGGCGGTCCGGGCCCAGGACGTACTCCTTGAGGGTGCGGCGCTCGGGTGCCATCGGGTCGTGCCGCGGCTCGCGCACCGCGTCGAGGATCCGCGGCAGCCGGGCGCAGTCCCGGTCGAGGAGATAGGCGCCCCCTGCGGTGGTGTACGCCGCCCGGAACTCCTCGTCGGGCAGGTCGTTCGCGTTGGTCAGCACGTACGGCTTGAGGCTCGCCACGAAGTCCGCGACCACGGACGACACATCACTGATGAGGATGTCGGCCTGGTCGAAGCACTCGTAGAGCGTGGGCAGTTGCCGTGTGATCACCTGGTGCCCGACGGGGCCCCGGCTCTCCCAGAAGATGCGGTGCCATGCGGCACGCAGCTCGTGCCACTCCGCCTCCCCTTCCAGGCCGGCGACCCGGGCCTCGCGCGTCTGCTGCGCGTCGTCGCCGCCGAGCCGCCCCGACAGTTCACCGAGCCGGGCCTGGATCTCGGCGAGCCGCGGCCGGGCGGCGGCCATCGCGGCCTCGGCCTCCCGGGCGTCACGCCGCTCGTTGTCGGCGCGCAGCAGCTCACGGATGGCCCGGTCCGCCTCGGCCGCCGCACGCGAGCGCTTCCCGGTGAGGGGGTGCGGCTTGTAGAGGACCCGTACGTTCTCGGTGAGCAGCTTCTCGATCAGCGGCACGCCCATCGGGATCAGCGACGTGTGGCAGTCGTCGTCGCTCCAGCCCTCCCAGGTCGGCGCGTACAGCACGGTCGGCAGCGGTCCCGGCACTTGGTCGGCGTGCAGCCGGATCGACGACAGCTGCGGGCGGCCCACCTCGACGATCGCCTCGTCACTGATGGCGTGCCGCACCCGCTGGTAGCGGTCCCGCCCGGCCCGGCCGGCCACCCAGATCTCGTCGTACACCTTGCTGACCCGGTTGCTGCTGGCGAGCTTGTCGCTGTCGCCGTGCCCGATGAACACGTGCTTGGCCTCGGCGACGCGCAGCATGTGCACGTTCTTGCCCGCGTTGCCCGGGTAGAGCACCACCCGCAGCTCGGGCAGCTCCAACTGCGCCACGTCGTCGGCCTTCGGCACGCACACGACCGGGATCGACGTACGGCCGAGGTAGCGGAACGAGGCCCGCTCCCGCAGGATGATCAACGGCCGCCGGTCGAGCTGCTCCAGCGTCTCGATCCACATGTTGACCTGGTACATGAAGTCCCGCGACACGGACGCGAAACTGAAGTACAGCGCCACCTCCGGCCGGTATCCGGCGAGTTGGCGGTTGACCTCGGCGATCACCTCGTCGCCCGACGGCATCCGCCGGGCCCGGCGCAGCTGCCCCAGCAGCGCCGCCACGGCCGCGGCGGCGAGCCCTGCGGTGAGTGCGAGACCGATGCCCGCGGGCTGCCAGGCCCCCGCCGCGAGCGCGACGAGCAGCCCCACGTGGGCGGGCAGGTCCAGGTGCAGCAGCTTGCGCAGGAAACGCCGGTAGAGGAGCGCGGGCGGCGACTGCGGGATGCCCGCCCCGCTCATGTCGAGGTTGCGCACCACGACCGGCAGCGCGCGCCGCCGCCGGATGGCGTGATGCACCGCCGTGTACAGGATCACCAGGCTGAAGTGAGCGCTGAACACGGCCAGCCCGGCCACCAGCACCGCGCCCGGCGCGTCCATCCGGTCGGCCAGTGCGAGCAGCATCACCGTCCGCACGGCGAACCGCATCGTCCGGGTCAGCTGCAGCGCCGCCAGCCGCCGCACGAATGCGGGTGAACGCGTGTGCAGCACCTCGTCCGCGGCGTACGTCACGGCCGAGGCGACGGCGAAGCCCCACAGCGACGGGAGCAACGCGAAGACGGGCAGTGCGGCGAATCCGGCGGCGAACAGGAACACAAGCAAAAGGTCGGTCTTCCCGCGCACACGCAGGACACCGCATAACCAACGGAACGTCATGGAGAGGCTTTCTCTGGGAAAGGACGTGTCTTCCGGGGTGGCGTGCGGTGGGGCGGACGCCGGGGTGTACGCGCGATACGTCTGTTCGACGGCAATGGCGGGCGAATGGTTGTACATCTGCCGGTCATCAATACTTCACCGCGACTTGGGCTCCCGGTTGACCTGCCGCACGCGGGCCCGCAGCGTCTCCCGTACGGGCAGTGAGCGCAGCACCTCGGTCAGGTGCTCGGCGGTCCGTACGTTGCACCGCCCCAGATCGACCAGGGCGAACGGCTCGTCGCTCGCGCCGGTCACCGGGTCGACGCTCAGCGACGGCAACACGACCCCGACTCCGGCGAGCGCGTCCCGCAACGACTCCACGATTTCTTCGGTCGAGCGCACTTTCCCCTACCTCCACGCTGAGTTCGTGATTCACCACACAGCGTGGCCGACGCGTCTCTAACCTGGCCAGATACGGCGGTCCAACAACCCGATCTGTACGACAGGGAGTTGCCCATGCCCGGCTCCAGGGACCTCGACCCGTCCTCCTCCCCTCGGGCCCTCCTGGGCGCCGAACTCCGCCACGCCCGCGAGAAGGCCGGCCTCAGTCAGGAGGACTTGGGTCAACGGCTGTTCGTGAGCGGGTCGTTCATCGGGCAGTTGGAGGCGGGGATGCGGAGGTTGCAGGCGGAGTACGCCCGTTTGCTGGATGAGGAGTTGGGGACGGGGGATTTCTTCCGGCGGAACTGTGGGGCGGCGGCGAAGTCCAAGTACCGCGAGCACTTTGCGGAGGCAGCGGAGGCGGAGACGCAGGCTACGGCCATCAGGGAGTACGCATCGATGCTGATCCCGGGATTGCTTCAGACGCCCGCGTACGCACGCGCTGTCAGCCGTGCGTACCTGCCCTCGACGGCGGAAGAGCTCATCGAGGAGCTGGTGACGGGCCGGATGGAGTGAGCGCGGATCCTCGGCGATCCAACAAGGCCTCTGTTGTGGACGGTGATTGACGAGGCCGCGCTGCGCCGCGTGACGGGCGGGCCTGAGGTCATGGCTGGAGCTCTACGCCATCTCACCGGCCTGATCCGCCGGAACCGCGCCATCGTTCAGTTGCTGCCGTTCGACGCGGGGGCCCATCCAGGGATGCAGGGGTGCGTCAGGTTGATGGATTTCGATGACGCCCCTCCGTTGGTCTATCTCGAAGGAGTCGACACCGGACGGCTGGAGGACGACCCCGCCACCGTCGCGCGCTACAGGCTTTACTTCGAGCTCCTCACGGCCTCGGCGGTCTCGCCTGAGAAGTCTCTGGCCCTCCTCGATGCGATGACGCAGGATTACGGCCATGAGGAACATGCCTGAGTGGTACAAGTCCAGCTACAGCGGCGGCACCGGCGACAACTGCCTGGAAGTCACCCGGGCAATCCCTGATGTGATCCCCGTCCGCGACTCCAAGAACCCCCATGGCCCGAAGCTCGTGTTCCGGGCCACGACATGGGCCGCGTTCGTCGAGAACCTCAAGGACGAGACGGCCTGAGCTTCGGGACCCGGGCTTCGAGCGCTCTTTTCAAGGAACGGGTGGGAGGGCCTCAACCCGCCCTCCCACCCCGCGTGTTGACTTGACGCGTTCGGCTTGCCACGGACAGTGACAGACCTCTAACGTTCGTGCACAAGCAACAGCCCCCGCCCGGTGCGCCAACACCTGCGGGGGCTTAACCATCGAGATCGAAAGACGTCGATCCCATGGCTGACGCCAACTTTAGTGCTGCCTCCCCGTCCGCGCACCCCATGGCCAACCCGGGCTACGGCAAACGCACGACCCCCGACCAACCCCCGCGCACGAAACGCGACTTCGCCCACCTCCCACCCCGCGAAGCCGCCATCGCCGCTTACCTGGACCGTCTCCCCGACGGCGCCGACATCTCCGTAAAGACGCTGGCCAAGCAGCTCCCGTACGGACAGTGCGCCCTGGGCACGGCCCTCAACCGCATCCAACAGGCAGGCCACCTGCGCCGAGGCCGGGAGTGCGTGACGGCCGACGACGGCAGCTCTCGCTGGATCACCCGATCGTGGTGGTCCCCCACCGCCCGGGACGACGACTGGTGGGCCGCCTTCACCCGAGGCGATGCTCCGCAGCCGCAGGCAGCACGCCCCACCCGCTCCCGCGCCCACATCCTCCTGGCCGCCCTCGGCCGCACCGCGCCCGCGCTGTCCCTCTCCGAGGCAGACTGTGCGACCCTTGCTCCCCTTGTGACGGAGTGGTTCGAGCGGGGCGCCTCGGAAGACGACGTACTGCGTGCGCTCACCGCCGGCCTGCCGACGCCGGTCCACCATCCCGCAGCCCTGGTCCGAAACCGCCTGACCAGCAAACTTCCGCCCCCACCCGCTCCACGCCCACCCCTACGGGTCCTGGAGTGCGCGAACTGCGGCGCCCCGGGGCGTCCGGAAACCCTGCCAGGGGGGCGTTGCAGCGCCTGCCGGGGCCAACGCGCCCCCGCGCAACCCGCCGCACCCCTGTCCGCCCCCACGGTCCACGCTCACGCGGCCGGGATCCGCGCGGCGATGTCCCGGCGACGCCACGACTACGCCGACTGAGGACAATGGACGCATGAACCACGCCCAGCTCACCGCCCTAGGCCGCGCCCTCCGACTCCTCGGTGAGCACGGGGAGGCCCTCACCTCCGACACCCCGGACGGCAAACTGCACGAGGTCAGGGCCGACCTGAAGCGCGCGCTGGACCTGCTGGAGGACAGCGTGACCACGGCTGCGCCCAGCACACGATGCCCCGAGCACCCGAACGGCCCCGTCGACGAGGCCGCGCCCGACCTGTGCCTGCTGTGCGAGACGCGGCGCAGGGCGGCCCGCCGGGCGGAGTTCAACGGGCCCGCCCCCCAGCAGCAGCCCGCCGAACCCGCGCCGTCCCGCTACGGCGTGCGCGGCGACCGGCCCCAGCCCCAGCAGCGCTGGCTGGCGGAGCTGTGGAACGGCCAGGCCTGGCAGCTGTGCGGCACCCCGCGCCGGGACCGACGTGAGGCGGAGCTGTTCATCGCGGCCCAGCGCAAGGCTCCCCGGGCCGCCATGGCGTACCGGCTGGTGCACGAGTTCACCGACTACGAGGTGCTGCGGGTGTGGGGGACGCCCGTGCGGGTCGACATCGAGCCGATGGGCAACCTGTAGGACCTACAGCAGCGGCAGGGGCAGGAACTCGTACCCCTCCCACAGCCGCCGCGACGCCTCCTCCGGGTACGCCCGCACCTCCGGCTCCGCGTCCAGCACCTGCACCAGCCGCCGCTCGTCGTCGTACGCCGGCCAGCCCGGGTCGCCCGACCGCGCGAAGGAGGTCCAGGACGCACGGAAACGGGACGACAGCGACAGCGCCTCTGAGGACGGCTCCGTGCCGGCGAACACCAGCAGCCCCAGGTCCGCCCCGTACGTGCCGAACAGCAGCGGAATGTCCAGCGCGTGGCAGGCGCCGAGCGCGCCGCCGTTGCCCGGGGCCGGCCAGGTCAGTTCGTAGACGTGGGCGCGTCCGCCGCCCGCGCGCTGGGCCTCGGCCAGGTGCAGGGAGGGCATGCCGAACAGCCAGTCCGTCTGGACGCGTTCGTAGAGCTCGGACGGGGAGGCGTCGGGGAAGGCCGCGCGGTAGGCCTGTTCGCCGTCGGGGCCGGGGGCGAACAGGCGCAGTGCCGAGGCCGCCCGCTCGTCCGGGATCTGCCCGAGCTGGCCCGCCATGGCGATGAACAGGCGGTATTCGTCGCGGTTGTGACCGACGAGCAGCTCGACGTCCTTCGCGGAACCCGACCTCAGCGCCTGCCACGGGCTCGTCGGCAGTACCTCGCCGTCGACCACCGGCGAGAACGGTGTGACCGTGGGTGCCGCCTGGCCCCAGCGGTCGAGGTGCTGGGGCATCTTCGGGCCGAGCGTCTCGCCCGCCGCAGTCAGCTCGCGCGGGGCGATCGTCGACAGGTCGGCGACCGTGGGACGCAGGCCCAGCTCGGCGGCGAGGGCCGTACCGATGTCGCGGGCCAGGGCCTCGGAGAAGAACGTCCCCGGCACGCTCTGGGCTATCGCCCGCCGGAACAGACCGGCCGCACGCGGCATGGAGAGCAGCGAGGCCACCGAACCGGCGCCGGCCGATTCGCCGAAGACCGTGACCTGGCCGGGGTCGCCGCCGAAGGACTCGATGTTGTCCCGCACCCATTCCAGGGCGGCCACCTGGTCGAGCAGTCCGCGGTTGGCGGGGGCTCCCTCGATGTGGGCGAAGCCCTCCATGCCGACGCGGTAGTTGAGGGACACGACGACCACATCGCCGTCGGTCGCGATGTGCCGGGCGTCGTAGCCCGGGCTGCCGGCGTGGCCGAGCTTGTAGGCGCCGCCGTAGATCCACACCATCACCGGGCGGTGGGCCGCCGGATCGGGGTCGGGGGTCCAGACGTTGACCGTGAGCCAGTCGTCTCCCTGGGGCACGTCGATCATGGCCGGGCCGCCCATCAGGCCGAGGTCCTGCGGGGGCGGCGGGCCGAAGGCGTACGCGTCGCGTATGCCGTCCCAGGTCTCTGCGGGGCGCGGGGCCTGGAAGCGGGCCTCGCCCACCGGGGGCGCTGCGAAGGGGATGCCGCGGAAGACGGCGAGTCCCTCCTCCTGCCGTCCGCGTACCGCGCCGGCGGTGGTGCGCACCACCGGGCCGGGCTGCTCGGAAGGGCCGCCCGGCGAGGGGCGGGAGTCGGTCGTCGTCATCTGCGGGTCTCCTCACGGGGTGCCGGTGCACAGGCGTCCGGTCAGTCTCCTTGACTGACGCAAGCAGATCCAGGCACCCCGTTCGGAGGGGGGGGTCAGCTGAGGGTCTTCAGCGCCGCCGGGTCGTACGGGGCCAGCTCCTCGAAGCGGCCGTCGAGCACCTTCCGGGCCCACTGGGGGTCCTGGAGCAGGGCGCGGCCGATGGCGACCATGTCGAACTCGTCGCGCTCGAAGCGGTCGAGGAGGTTGTCGAGGTCGCCGACCTCGGCTCCGTGGCCCTGGAAGGACTTGAGGAAGTCGCCGCCGTCCAGGCCGACCGAGCCGACGGTGATGGTGGGCTTGCCGGTGAGCTTCTTGGTCCAGCCGGCCAGGTTCAGGTCCGAGTCGTCGAACTCGGGGACCCAGTAGCGGCGGGTGGAGGCGTGGAAGGCGTCGACACCGGCGGCGGCCAGCGGCGCGAGGATGGACTCCAGCTCCTCCGGCGTCTCGGCGAGACGGGCGCGGTAGGCCTCCTGCTTCCACTGGGAGAAGCGGAAGATGACGGGGAAGTCGGCGGAGACGGTCTCGCGGACGGCCGCGACGATCTCCTCCGAGAGCTTGGCGCGGGCGACGCGGTCGCCGCCGTAGGCGTCGGTGCGGCGGTTGGTGCCCTCCCAGAGGAACTGGTCGAGCAGGTAGCCGTGGGCGCCGTGCAGTTCGACACCGTCGAAGCCGATGCGCTCGGCGGCGGCCGCGGCCTCGGCGAACGCGCCGATGACGGCGTCGATGTCGGCCTGCGTCATGGCCTTGCCGGTGGGCTCCGTCGCGCCGATGCGCAGGCCGGAGGGGCCGACGGCCGGGGCGTCGGCGAACGGGGGCTCGCCCTGGTTGCGGACCATGCCGATGTGCCACAGCTGCGGCACGATCGTGCCGCCCGCGGCGTGCACCGCCTCGGCGACCTTCGCCCAGCCCGCGAGCTGCTCGTCG
Organism: Streptomyces sp. NPDC037100; assembly: GCF_055606225.1. Lineage (NCBI taxonomy): Bacteria > Bacillati > Actinomycetota > Actinomycetes > Kitasatosporales > Streptomycetaceae > Streptomyces > Streptomyces sp. NPDC037100. The sequence continues at coordinate 511,948 of NZ_JBVJSX010000004.1, forward strand.
CCGTGGAAACGCGGCACGCTGTCGCTCTGCCCGGCCGACTCGTGGCCGACGTACGTGCCCTCGGTGACGATCAGGCCGACTCCGGCGGCGGCGCGGCGCGCGTAGTACGACACGACGTCCTCGCCGGGCACGCCGCCCGGGGAGAACATGCGGGTCATCGGTGCCATCACGATCCGGTTCGGAACGGTCAGGCCGCCCAGCGATACGGGCCGGGACAGGATTTCGGCGGCGCGGGAGGCGGCGTCGGTCACGGGGGGCTCCTCGGGATACCGGACAGTGCGCACATGCCGATCAGTATGTGCACACGCATAGGACCTAGTGTTCAACCACCCGGTCCGGCCCCGCCATCCCGCCCCCACTGTGATCCCGCACACGCCCGAGGGCGGCACCTCCTGTCGGAACAGGAGGTGCCGCCCTCGGTAAGGACGTTGATCAACCCTTGGGTCGATCAGAAGTCCATGTCACCGCCCGGCATGCCGCCACCGGCGGGCGCGGCGGCCTTCTCCGGCTTGTCGGCGATGACGGCCTCGGTGGTGAGGAACAGCGCGGCGATGGAGGCGGCGTTCTGCAGGGCAGAGCGGGTCACCTTCGCCGGGTCGATGATGCCCTCGGCGATCATGTCGACGTACTCACCGGTCGCGGCGTTCAGGCCGTGGCCGACGGTGAGGTTGCGGACCTTCTCCACGACGACGCCGCCCTCGAGACCACCGTTGACGGCGATCTGCTTCAGCGGGGCCTCCAGCGCGAGCTTCACGGCGTTGGCGCCGGTCGCCTCGTCACCGTCGAGCTCCAGCTTCTCGAAGACCTGGGAGGCCTGCAGCAGGGCCACGCCACCACCGGCGACGATGCCCTCCTCGACGGCCGCCTTGGCGTTGCGCACGGCGTCCTCGATGCGGTGCTTGCGCTCCTTGAGCTCCACCTCGGTGGCGGCACCGGCCTTGATGACCGCGACACCGCCGGCGAGCTTCGCCAGGCGCTCCTGCAGCTTCTCGCGGTCGTAGTCCGAGTCGCTGTTCTCGATCTCGGCGCGGATCTGGTTGACCCGGCCGGCGACCTGGTCGGCGGAGCCGGCACCGTCGACGATGGTGGTCTCGTCCTTGGTGATGACGACCTTGCGGGCCTTGCCCAGCAGGTCGATCGTGGCGTTCTCCAGCTTGAGGCCGACCTCCTCGGAGATCACCTCGCCGCCGGTGAGGATGCCGATGTCCTGCAGCATCGCCTTGCGGCGGTCGCCGAAGCCCGGGGCCTTGACGGCGACGGACTTGAAGGTGCCGCGGATCTTGTTCACGACCAGCGTCGACAGGGCCTCGCCCTCGACGTCCTCGGCAATGATCAGCAGCGGCTTGCCCGACTGCATGACCTTCTCCAGGAGCGGGAGCAGGTCCTTGACGTTCGAGATCTTGGAGTTCGCGATCAGGATGTACGGGTCGTCGAGGACGGCCTCCATACGCTCCATGTCGGTCGCGAAGTACGCCGAGATGTAGCCCTTGTCGAAGCGCATACCCTCGGTGAGCTCCAGCTCCAGACCGAAGGTCTGGGACTCCTCGACGGTGATGACGCCTTCCTTGCCGACCTTGTCCATGGCCTCGGCGATGAGCTCGCCGATCTGGGTGTCGGCGGCGGAGATGGAGGCCGTGGAGGCGATCTGCTCCTTGGTCTCGACGTCCTTCGCCTGCTCCAGCAGGGCGGCGGAGACGGCCTCGACGGCCTTCTCGATACCGCGCTTGAGGGCCATCGGGTTGGCGCCGGCGGCTACGTTGCGCAGGCCTTCCTTGACCAGGGCCTGGGCGAGCACGGTCGCGGTGGTCGTACCGTCACCGGCGACGTCGTCCGTCTTCTTGGCGACTTCCTTGACCAGCTCGGCGCCGATCTTCTCGTACGGGTCCTCGAGCTCGATCTCCTTGGCGATGGAGACACCATCGTTGGTGATCGTGGGCGCGCCCCACTTCTTCTCGAGGACGACGTTGCGGCCCTTGGGGCCGAGCGTCACCTTCACGGCGTCCGCGAGCTGGTTCATGCCGCGCTCGAGGCCGCGCCGCGCCTCCTCGTCGAACGCGATGATCTTGGCCATGTGAAGTGGTCCCTCCAGGACTGGGGGTGATTACTTCGGACCGCGCCCGCGCCCGCGACGGACGGCTCGCTTGCCTCGTGGGTTCCTTCCCCACCTGGCCTGCGGGCCTCACCGACCCGGTCCTTACGTTGTCACTCTCACCTTCAGAGTGCTAACGCAATGATTAGCACTCGACCCCTGCGAGTGCAAGCTCCTGCCAGGGATCGGGCGGGGTCGTCAGCCGCCCGCGAACACCGTCCGGCAGGGCTTTCGAACAGGCCGAAGGGCCCGCACCCCGGGGGGTACGGGCCCTTCTGAGAAGACCGGTCGCTTGAGCGTTGGTCGTGGTGCGCGTTCAGGCAGAGACGCGAACCATGTCGGCCTGCGGTCCCTTCTGACCCTGCGAGATCTCGAACTCGACCCGCTGGCCCTCTTCAAGGGTGCGGTAGCCGTCCATCTGGATCGCGCTGTAGTGGACGAAAACATCCGCACCACCGTCGACCGCGATGAAGCCGTACCCCTTCTCCGCGTTGAACCACTTGACGGTGCCCTGAGCCATGCCTAACTCCCCTATTACTGGCCCTTGCACAGATCCACACTTCGCGGACCCGGGTCAGACCTCACCCCCCACGGTTGGGGGCGTGCGCCGGAACGCGTCGACCGCGGCTGAATGTATCTGTCCAACTGCCGTCTGCAACAGGTCAATCGGACGAGAATTCTGGACGCGCAGGGTCCGGAATGTGGGGAGAATTCGCCCGAATTCAGGGCAAGTCGGACCACGCAAAGGGAACAAAAGCCTCAAAAGACATACACACTTTGGCTACATCTTGTCGGGCTCGGAGCAGGAATTCAGGGTTCCGATCAGAGGATCAGGACCGCGTTCCCCAACTGTACCCCGCTCAACCACACAGAATTGCCCCCTCCGCTTCTCTCACGGAGGGGGCAATTCGATAAACTCTCAGTTACCTTCGTTACCGAAGGTAACAATCAAGCCGGTCGACCGGTTCAGCCGCCGGCGACGGCGGGAATGATCGACACACCGGCACCGTCCGGCGTCGCCGTCTCAAGACCCTGCTCGAACCGCACGTCGTCGTCGTTGACGTAGACGTTGACGAACCGCCGCAGCTTGCCCTGATCGTCCAGCACCCGGGCGGCGATCCCGGTGTGGTTCTTCTCCAGATCGGCGATGACCTCACCGAGGTTCGCCCCTTCGGCGGCGACCTCGGCCTGCCCACCGGTGTAGGTACGCAGGATGGTGGGGATGCGGACGGTGACGCTCATGACTTCAAAACCTCCGGTTTCGATTGAAGCTACGGCTGGGCCGCGCGCATAGGGGCGCGGGGCTGTGTCGATCTGCGGCTCCGCCGCGTGGGCGCGACCAGCCCCCACCGGCCCGCAGCGAACAACGACTCTCAGACGAGCCCGGCCTCACGGAACGACTCGAGGTTGGGGCGAATGGTCGCTGTCAGACCCGTGCCCGCCACCGCGTCCAGCGTCTTGAGGCCATCCCCGGTGTTGAGCACCACCGTCGTCTTCGACGGATCCAGCACCCCGCTCTCGATCAGCTTCTTGGTGACACCCACGGTCACCCCACCGGCGGTCTCCGCGAAGATCCCCTCGGTCCGCGCAAGGATCTTGATCGCGTCGACGACCTGCTCGTCGTCGACGTCCTCCACCGCCCCACCGGTCCGCCGCGCGATGTCCAGCACGTACGGCCCGTCCGCCGGATTGCCGATCGCCAGCGACTTGGCGATGGTGTCCGGCTTCTGCGGGCGCACCACGTCGTGCCCGGCCTTGAACGCCGTGGACACCGGCGAACAGCCGAGCGCCTGCGCACCGAAGATCTTGTACGGCTTGTCCTCGACCAGACCGAGCTTGATCAGCTCCTGCAGACCCTTGTCGATCTTCGTGAGCTGCGAGCCGGAGGCGATCGGCACCACGAGCTGGTCCGGCAGCTGCCAGCCGAGCTGCTCACAGATCTCGTACGCCAGGGTCTTGGAACCCTCCGCGTAGTACGGCCGCAGGTTGACGTTGACGAAGCCCCAGCCCTCACCGGCCGGGTCGCCGATCAGCTCGGAGCAGAAGCGGTTCACGTCGTCGTAGTTGCCCTCGATGCCGACGAGCTCGCCGCCGTAGATCGCGGCCATGACGACCTTGCCCTGCTCCAGGTCGTGCGGGATGAACACGCAGGAGCGGAATCCGGCGCGGGCCGCGGCGGCACCCACGGCGCCGGCGAGGTTGCCGGTGGAGGAGCAGGAGAGCGTGGTGAAGCCGAAGGCGCGGGCGGCCTCCAGGGCCTGGGCGACGACGCGGTCCTTGAAGGAGTGCGTCGGGTTGCCGGAGTCGTCCTTCACGAACAGCTTGCCGGCGTCGACACCGAGCTCGCGCGCGAGGTTGTCGGCCTTGACGAGCGCGGTCCAGCCCGGGTTGATGTTCGGCTTGTCCGCCACGTCGGCCGGGACGGGCAGCAGCGGGGCGTAGCGCCAGATGTTCGCGGGTCCCGCTTCGATGCGCTTGCGGAGCTCTTCGGTGTCGTAGGCCGAGAAGTCGTAGGCGATCTCCAGCGGGCCGAAACACTCCTCGCACGCGAAGACCGGGCCGAGGGGCACGCGGTGACCGCACTCGCGGCAGCTCAGCGCGGCGGCGGGGCCGAGGTCTACGGTGGATTCGGTGGTGCTTGCAACAGTCTGCGCAGCCATGTGAGGCGAGGCCCTTTCTCCTCATCTTCCTCACGACGCATCTCGCCGTGAGACGGATTTGGCACCTTCCCGAGCCGGGAGCCTCGCGCGTGTGGTCGCCAGTGACCTACGAGAACCGACTGGAGGGTTGCCGGGGCTTCAACGGGCCGTTTCCCTCTGCCCCTCTGGATGAGCTGTATGTGGTTGTAGACGGCGGGTGACCCCGGACATGCGATGGTCATCCGCCTTGTTCAAGACTGTAACCGACGACCAGGACAGTTGAGATAGTCGTCCGAACCGCGAGATGGATCACGGTCCGTCCCGCCGAGAGTACGCAGAGGAGCCGCCACGGTGCTGGAAGAAGTCGAGCGCTGGCTGAGCACCCGTTCCTGGTCAGCGAACGATCGCCCGCTCCACCAGATCCTCGCCGCCAAGCAGCGAACGGGCCAGACGGTCACCGTCGTGCTGCCCGCGCTCAACGAGGAGGCGACGGTCGGCGACATAGCCGCCGTCATCCGTCACGACCTGATGCGGCAGGTCCCGCTCGTCGACGAGCTGGTCGTCGTCGACTCGGGATCGACCGACCGTACGTCCGAGGTGGCCGCCACCGCGGGCGCGCGGGTGGTGCACCGGGACGAGATCCTCCCGCGTCTACCGGCCGTGCCCGGTAAGGGCGAGGTGCTGTGGCGTTCGCTGCACGTCACCCGCGGGGACATCGTCTGCTTCATCGACGCGGACCTCAGGGACTTCTCGTCCGACTTCGTCTCGGGGATCGTGGGCCCGCTGCTCACGGACCCGGACGTGGACCTGGTGAAGGCCATGTACGACCGCCCCCTCGCCGGCACAGCCGGGCAGGGCGGCCGGGTCACCGAGCTGATGGCGCGCCCGCTGCTCAACATGCACTGGCCGCAGCTGGCCGGCTTCGTGCAGCCGCTCGGCGGCGAGTACGCGGCCCGCCGCTCGCTGCTGGAGCAGCTGCCGTTCCCGGTCGGCTACGGCGTGGAGCTGGGCATGCTGGTGGACGCCCTGCACCTGGTGGGCCTGGACGCCCTCGCCCAGGTGGACGTGGGGGTGCGCAAGCACCGGCACCAGGACGGGCAGGCGCTGGGCCGGATGGCCGCCGCGATCTACCGCACGGCCCAGCTGCGGCTGGCGCGCGGGCATCTGATCCGGCCGTCCCTGACGCAGTTCGAACGGGGTGCGGACGGCTTCGAGCCGCGAACGTACTCCGTGGACACCGAGGAGCGTCCGCCGATGGTGGAGATCGCCGAGTACCAGGCGCGGAGAGCGGCCTGACCGGGACCGTTTTCGGCCGGACCCGGAAGATCCGCACGTTTGAGCGTTTCCGGGCCGGGCTAGGTTGAGGTCTATGGCTTCAACGTACGGTGCTGCACAGGTGCTGGTGGCCTCCAACCGTGGCCCGGTCTCGTACACGGTGGGCGAGGACGGTTCGCTGGACGCCAAGCGGGGCGGCGGCGGGCTGGTCTCCGGGCTCTCGGCGATCGGCTCGGACGCGGACACGCTGTGGGTGTGCTCGGCGCTCTCCGACGGCGACCGGGAGGCGGTGAGGCGCGGAGTCGGCGAGGACGGCGTGCGGATGCTGGACATCCCGGCCGACGTGCACGCCGACGCGTACAACGGCATCGCCAACTCGGTCCTGTGGTTCGTGCACCACATGCTCTACCAGACGCCGCTGGAGCCCGTCTTCGACGCGGAGTTCCGGCGGCAGTGGGCGTCCTACGAGGCGTACAACCGGGCGTTCGCCGAGGCGCTGGCCGAGGAGGCGGCGCGGGGCGCGGCGGTGGTGGTGCAGGACTACCACCTGTGCCTGGTGCCCGGCCTGCTCCGTGAGCTGCGCCCCGACGTCCGGATCGGGCACTTCTCGCACACACCGTGGGCGCCGGCGGAGTACTTCGCGATGCTGCCGGACGACATCCGCGCGCAGCTGGTGTGGGGGATGCTGGGCGCGGACCGGCTGGGGTTCCTCACCTGGCGCTGGGCGCAGGCGTTCATGGCGTGCGCCGGCGCCACGGACAGCGAGCGGATCTTCCCGTCGTGGCCGAGCGGCGCACCGAAGTCCGTCGAGCACACGCCGACCGGGCGTCCCCCGCAGCGCACCACGTGGATCGGCGTGCACGGCCTGGGCGCCGACGCCGACTTCCTGCGCGCCCGCGCCCACGAGGCCGACGTCGCCGAGCGGCTGGCGGCGCTGCGGGAGGAGATCGGCCCTGCTCCGGACGGCGGCGCCCGCCGCACCATCGTCCGGGTCGACCGCACCGAGCTGTCGAAGAACATCGTGCGCGGCCTGCTGGCGTACCGTCAGCTGCTCGACGACCACCCCGAGTGGCGCGAGCGCGTGGTGCACGTCGCCTTCGCCTACCCCTCCCGGCAGGACCTCGCGGTGTACCGGGACTACACGGCCGAGGTGCAGCGGCACGCGGACGAGATCAACGCCGAGTACGGCACGCCGGGCTGGAAGCCGGTCGTACTGCACGTCAAGGACGACTTCGCCCGCTCGCTGGCCGCCTACCGGCTGGCCGACGTGGCCCTCGTGAACCCCATCCGCGACGGCATGAACCTCGTCGCCAAGGAGGTCCCGGTCGTCTCCGACACCGGCTGCGCGCTGGTGCTGTCGCGGGAGGCCGGGGCCCACGAGGAGCTGGGCGAGGACGCGATCACGGTGAACCCCTACGACGTGACGGGCACGGCGACGGCCCTGCACGAGGCGCTGTCGATGCGCCCGGAGGAACGCGCCGAACGCACCAAGCACCTGGCCGCGGCGGCGACGGCCCTGCCACCGGCCCAGTGGTTCCTGGACCAGCTGGAAGCGTTGCGGGGCGAGGGCGGATGAGCAGCCAGACGGGCGGGGGCGCCACGCACGACTCGCCGGCCGAACGGCAGCGGCAGCGGCAGGACGAGCCGGTCGGGCCGGCCGAGGGCGGTGCCACGACCCGGCCGGGCGGGCCGGGCGGGCCGGACGCTCCCGGCCGGCCCGAGCGGCAGCGGCAGGACGAGCCGGCCGGGCCGGCCGGGCGCGGTGCCACGACCCGGCCGGGCGGGCCGGGCCGGCCGGACGCTCCCGGCGCCGAGCCCCTGCCCACACCCGTCACACGGGACGGGCAGGAGGGGCTCGCCGCCCTCCTCGCGCGCCCCGGCAAGGCACTGATCGCCCTTGACTTCGACGGGACGCTCGCGCCGATCGTGGCCGATCCGGAGCGGGCCCGGGCTCACCCCGAGGCACTCCCCGCGCTGGCCGCGCTCGCGCCGAAGGTGGCCGCCGTGGCGGTGATCACCGGCCGGCCCGCCGAGGTCGCGGTGCGCAACGGCGGTTTCGCGGACGCCCCGGGTCTCGAGCACCTCGTCGTCCTCGGCCACTACGGCGCCGAGCGCTGGGACGCCCGCAGCGGCAAGATCACCGCACCCGACCCGCACCCCGGTGTCGACGCGGTCCGCGCCGAGCTGCCCGGGCTGCTCGAAGGGAGCGGGACCTGGGTGGAGGACAAGGGCCGGGCGGTGGCCGTGCACACCCGCCGGGCCGCGGACCCGCAGGCCGCCTTCGAGGCCCTGCGCGAGCCGCTCACCGACCTGGCGACCCGGCACGGCCTGATCGTCGAGCCCGGCCGCATGGTCCTCGAACTGCGCCCACCGGGCATGGACAAGGGCGTCGCCCTCACCGAGTTCGCCCGGGAGATCGACGCCGGCTCCGTCCTCTACGGCGGTGACGACCTGGGCGACCTGCCCGCGTACGCCGCCGTGGACGCCCTGCGCGCGGACGGCACCCCGGGCCTGCTGGTGTGCAGCGGCAGCGACGAGGTGACGGAACTACGAGAACGGGCGGACCTGGTGGTCGACGGCCCGGAGGGTGTCGTGGGCCTGCTGGCAGCACTCGCGAACCGGCTCGGCTGAACGCGCCCCCTCAGGGGCGCGGGGAACTGCGCGACCAGCCACAACGCACCCGCAGCCCGCGACACCCGGAAGCCCCACGGTCCTCAGCGCTCCGACCGACGCCGCTCCCGGACACGCCGCAGCCGATTCACCGTCACCGGATCATGCGCAAGCGCCCGCGCATCGTCCAACAGCGCGTTGAGAAGCTGGTAGTAACGCACAGGCGCGAGCCCCAGCTCCTCCCGTATGGCCCGTTCCTTCACACCGGGCCCGGAGAAGCTGCGGCGTTCGAGCGCGAGGATGTCCCGCTCCCTGCGCCCGAGCCCCTGCCCACCCGTGTCCTCGTCCATGCCCGGCACCGTAACGCCTGCCACCGACAGCGGAGCTACTCCGCGCTGTCTGCCCGGGTCGCCGCCGCCTGGAGGTTGCCGAGGACGCCCGAGGGGCTGCCACCGGGCGCGACGGCCTTGCCGATGCGCTGCTTGACCTGGGAACTGACGTCGGCCCAGGAGGTCTTGCCGACCGGGTAGAGCTCGGAGGACAACAGCTCCTCCAGGAACGGCCTGAGGTGCCGGTCCTCCTCGGATGCGGCCATGGTGCCGGACGCGGAGGAGGTGACCGGCAGCAGGTCGTACTCGCGGGAGAAGTCCAGCACGTTCTTCTCGCTGTAGACGAAGTCGAGGAAGTCGCCCACCTGGTCGCGGTGGCCGTTCTTGCGGAACGCCGTCATCCAGTCGGAGACCCCGAGCGTGGACCTGCTCGGGCCCTCGTGGCCCGGCGTGGGCACCATCCCGTACTTGACGCCGCCCTTGGCGGCGATCTTCATCAGTGACGGATGGCCGTCGAGCATGCCGACCTCGCCCTTGGCGAAAGCGGCGAACGCCGCGGCCCGATTGAGCTCGCCCGGCGCGACCGGCCCGGTCAGGTCCTTGCCGACCAGGTCCTCCTTCAGCCAGGAGAAGGTGTCGATGTTCTCCGGGGAGTCGATGGCGTAGCCGTCGACGCTGTCGGTGTAGCCGCCCCCGCCGCTGAGCATCCACTGCATGGTCTCGGCCTGCGCCTCCTCCGGGCCGAGGGGCAGCGCGTACGGGTACTTCACACCCTCCGCCTTGAGCGCCTCGGCGTCCTCGGCCAGGTCGCTCCAGGACTCGGGCGGGCTGATGCCGGCCTTGGCGAAGAGGGTCTTGTTGTAGAAGAGCACGCGCGTGGAGGCGGCGAACGGCATCCCGTACTGCACGCCCTTCACCTGGCCCGCGGAGGCCAGCTGCCCGACGAAGTCGGCCTGCACGGGTATGGAGAGCAGGTCGTCGGCCTTGTAGAGCTGGTTCTTGGCCGCGTAGTCGGCGTACGCGCCGATCTGCGCCATGTCCGGCGGGTCACCGGCGGCGACCATCTCCCGGACCTTGCGGTCGACGTCGTTCCAGGAGTAGACGCTGACGTCGATCTCGACGTCGGGGTGGTCGGCCTCGTACTCGTCGGCGAGCTTGTCCCAGTACTTCTTCGAGCTGTTGGCCGCGCTGTCGCCGTAGTCGGCGGCGACCAGTTTCAGGGTCACGCCGTCCGAGCCGCCCGTGAGGCCGCAGCCGCCGAGGCCCGCCGTCATGCCCAGTGCGGACACCACCGCGATCGTTCCTGCCATCCGCCGCTGCACTGCTGTTCTTCCCCAACCCCGGCGTCACCGCCGCCGAAACATTTCGATATCCGGAACAAGGTCTACACCACGTGAGTGGACTAGACCTCTCGCGGGTCCCCGGGTCACACTGTTCCCGTGAGACATGTCATCGCCCTCGACGTGGGCGGCACCGGAATGAAGGCCGCTCTGGCCGGGCCGGGGGGCGAGGTGCTGCACCGGGCCCGCCGGGCCACCGGACGCGCCCAGGGGCCGGACGCCGTCGTCGCGGGCATCCTCGACTTCGCCGCCGAGCTCCGCGCGTACGGCACCGAGCACTTCGGCACGCCCGCGTCCGCCGCCGGCGTGGCCGTCCCCGGCATCGTCGACGAGGCCCGGGGCGTCGCCGCCTACGCGGCCAACCTCGGCTGGCGCGACGTCCCCCTGCGCGACCTGCTGGCGCAGCGGCTGGACGTCCCCGTAGCCCTCGGCCACGACGTACGCACCGGTGGCCTCGCCGAGGGCCGGGTCGGCGCGGGCCGGGGCGCGGACCGGTTCCTGTTCGTGGCGCTGGGCACCGGCATCGCGGGCGCCATCGGCGTCGACGGCCGGGTCGAGGCGGGCGCGCACGGCTTCGCGGGCGAGATCGGCCACATCGTCGTGCGCCCCGGCGGGGCCCCCTGCCCCTGCGGCCAGTCCGGCTGCCTGGAGCGCTTCGCGTCGGCGGCGGCCGTGAGCGAGGCCTGGGCCGCGGCCTCCGGCGACCCGGGCGCGGACGCGGCGGACTGCGCGAAGGCGGTGGACTCCGGCGACCCGAAGGCCCGGGCGGTCTGGCAGCAGGCGGTCGACGCCCTCGCTGACGGCCTGGTCACGGCTCTGACGTTGCTGGACCCCCGCACTTTGATCATCGGCGGCGGCTTGGCGGAGGCGGGGGAAACCCTGTTCACGCCGCTCAGGGAAGCGATCCGCGGCCGCATCACCTTCCAGAAACAGCCGACACTCGTCCCGGCGGCGCTGGGGGACAGCGCCGGTTGCCTGGGGGCGGGCCTGCTGGCCTGGGACCTTCTGGCATCGACCGACCGCATGGAGGTAACGCCCTGATGGCATCGCCGCAAGGGGCGCGGGAAACTGCGCGACCAGCCACGACGCACCCGCACCCCGCTACATCGGGGACGCCCACCGTGCTCACCGGCGCGACAGTGGTCCTCCCGACCGGAACCGTCGAACACGGCCAGGTAGCCATGGACGGCACCCGCATCACCCGGGTCACCCCGGAGAACGCCCAGGTCATCGACGTAACAGACCACTACGTGATCCCCGGCTTCGTCGACCTCCACAACCACGGCGGCGGCGGAGCCTCCTTCACCTCCGGGTCGGTCGACGACATCCTCAAGGGCATCCACACCCACCGCCTGCACGGCACGACCACCCTGGTCGCCTCCACCGTCACCGGCGACATGGACTTCCTCACGCGCCGCGCGGGCCTGCTGAGCGAACTCGCCGAGCAGGGCGAGATCGCCGGTGTCCACTTCGAGGGCCCCTTCATCTCCCCCTGCCGCAAGGGCGCCCACTCCGAGGCGCTCCTGCGCGACCCGCACCCCGCGGACGTCCGCAAGCTGATCGACGCGGCCCGGGGCCAGGCCAGGATGCTCACGCTGGCCACCGAACTCCCCGGCGGCCTGGACTCCGTACGGCTGCTCGCCGACCACGGCGTGATCGCGGCGATCGGCCACACGGACGCCACGTACGAGCAGACGGTGGAGGCCATCGACGCGGGCGCCACCGTCGCCACCCACCTCTTCAACGCGATGCCGCCGCTCGGCCACCGCTCCCCCGGCCCGATCGCCGCGCTGCTGGAGGACGAGCGGATCACGGTCGAGCTGATCAACGACGGCACGCACCTGCACCCCGCCGCGCTGCGACTGGCGTTCCACCACGCGGGAGCGGACCGGGTCGCGTTCATCACGGACGCGATGGACGCGGCCGGTTTCGGCGACGGACGCTACTGGCTGGGCCCGCTGGAGGTGGAGGTCGCGGACGGCGTGGCCCGGCTGGTGGAGGACGGCACGATCGCCGGGTCGACCCTCACCCTGGACCGCGCCTTCAAGCGGGCGGTCACCGTCGACGGCCTCTCCGTCGAGGACGCGGTGACGGCCCTCTGCGCCAACCCGGCCCGGCTGCTCGGCCTGGCCGACACGATCGGCTCACTGGAGCCCGGAAAATACGCCGACCTGCTGATCCTGGACTCCGCGTACGAGTTGAAGGGCGTGATGCGCCGGGGCGAGTGGGTGGTCGGTCCCCAACTGGGCTGATCCGTCCCGTAGTCGGCAGACGGTGGCCGGCTCCTGGACTGGGCCGGCCGCCGTCTCTTTGGCATGATCGGGCTACCTGCACGTTCACGTCGGCAAGCGCATCGGGGGAGGTCGGCCCGGGTGATCCTCACGGTCACACTGAACACCGCTCTCGACATCACCTACCGCGTGCGGTCCCTGAGGCCGCACGCCTCCCACCGCGTCTCCGAGGTGACGGAACGCCCCGGCGGCAAGGGGGTCAACGTGGCCCGGGTGCTCGCGGCCCTCGGGCACGAGGTGACGGTGACGGGATTCACGGGCGGGGCGACGGGCCGGGTCGTGCGGGAGAAGCTCGCGGCGGTACCGGGGGTGGTGGACGCGCTGGTCCCGCTCTCCGGGGCGACCCGCCGCACCATCGCCGTGGTCGACGAACGGACCGGCGACACGACCCAGCTGAACGAACCCGGCCCGACGGTCACCCCCGCCGAGTGGTCGGCCTTCCAGCAGGCCTACGCGGACCTGCTCCCGTCCGCCTCCGCGGTGGCTCTGTGCGGCAGCCTGCCGCCGGGTGTCCCGGTGGGCGCGTACGCGGGCCTGGTCCGCACGGCCCGCTCCTTCGCGGTGCCGGTCCTCCTGGACACCAGCGGCGAGCCACTGCGCCGGGGCGTCGCGGCCCGCCCGGACATCATCAAGCCGAACGCCGACGAACTGGCGGAACTGACCGGCTCCCACGAGCCGCTGCGTGCCACCCAGGACGCCCGCCGCCGGGGCGCGGGCGCGGTCGTGGCGTCCCTCGGCCCGGAGGGTCTCCTGGCCGTCACCCGAGAAGGCCGCTGGCGAGCCGTCCCGCCGACCTCACTACGAGGCAACCCGACAGGCGCGGGCGACGCGGTGGTGGCGGGCCTGATCTCGGGCCTGGCGGAACACCTCCCCTGGCCGGACCGCCTGACCCGGGCGACCGCTCTGGCGGCGGCGACGGTGCGGGCACCGGCGGCCGGGGAGTTCGACCGGGGGGTGTACGAGGAGTTGCTGACACGCGTGACGGTGACCAGCGCAGCTTCGGCGGCGTGAGAGCCGCACACTCTCGCCGAGTGTGCCTGCCAGGCAGGCTGGCCGAGAACCGCCCCTCCCCCTCATCTCATCTCCTCCGGATGATTAGATGATCGCTTGTTCCGTGCATGACCAGCACGGGAAGATGCAAGGGGAACCTCACATGAGCATGCTCAAGAAAAGCCTGATGACGGGGGCTGTCGTCGGCGCGTTGCTGTCCGGTGTTTTCGCCACCCCGGCTGCGGCTGCTGATCCCAAGACCTGCCCGCAAGGGAAGGTTTGCGGATGGTCGGGGAAGAACAGGACTGGGACCAGGACCGTCCTGTCTGTAACACCCGGATGCGATACCTTCAAAACCGCTCGGTCCGTCTCGAACCAGACGTCTTACCGCATCGAGTTCTGGCACATCACCCCGGGGACCGGCTGCGGAGTCGGCACCAAGCTGGTCACTCTGAAGCCGCACACCTACTCGGACGACACCCATGGCACCGTCACCGGGATCGGGGTCTACGGAGGTTAGTGCCGCGTAGCCCGAGCCTCACAGGGACGGTCCGCCGATGTACCGGCGGACCGTTCCGCCGTTTGAGCCCTACTGCACCCAGAGCTTGTCGAGGATTGCGTCACACTGGTTGCCCTCGTTGCACGCAAGCTCGATCGTGTTGGTGCCCTTGGCCAGGGTGACCGGAGCCCAGGAAGTCTGCCAGCCCTTTTCCCAGTCGCCCTTCGGTGAGTTGATGAAGTTCTTCAGGCCCATGGGCTGGGTGTTCGCCTTACCGTTCACCAGCAGCGTCGCATTGGCGTCGACACCAGGGATGCTGTAGCGGGCATACAGCCGGTAGTCGCCGGCCTTCTCGATACCGTCGACCGTCCAGGTCACCTTGGCACCGACCTGGTTGAAGCCCGTCACATAGACCCCGCCCTCGGCCTTCGCGCCCTTGAAGTCCGACGCCGTCGTCATGCCGGGGCTGAGCCGCAGCGCCTTCGCGTCGGTCTTCGGGAGATCCTGCTTGGCCGCTCCACCACCCTTGCTGGCCGAAGGGCTCGGCTTCGCGTCCTGGGACTGGGTCGGCTTCGTGCCCACCTCGTCGGACGCGTCGTCCTTGTCCTTGTCACCGCCCAGCATGGCCACACCTATGCCGATGACGACCGCGGCGACCACCGCGATCGCCCCGATCAGCAGGCCCTTGTGGTTCGGGCCGCGGCCGCCCCGGCCGCCACCGCCGCCGGCCGGCATCTGCTGCTGCGCGGTCTGCGCACCGCCCGGCAGCGTCTCCGGCGCCGCGTAGTGCGCGTTCGGCCGGCCGTGGCTCTGGGCAGTCTGCTGGGGGACCTGACCGTAGGGCGCGGTCTGACCGGCCTGCTGCTGACCGTAGGGACGGGTGCCGACCGCCCTGACCCGGTTGACCGAGTTCGGGTAGCCGTAGCCCCCGGACGGCGGCTGGGCTCCGTTGGCCTGCCCGTCGGCGTAGAGATAGCCGAACGGGTCGTCGTCCTCGGGCGTGCTCGCGCCGTTGTTGCCGGGCGTCATCCCTTGGTCTCCTCAGTCAGGTGCGGTGCATGCGGTACACGGGTGAGTTAGCGAGCCTACCCGCTCCCAGAGACCCAAACGGGTGACTCAGACCGCATCAACTCGCTGACCAGGGCTTCACCCGGCGCGTCTGTGCTGTTTGGGACGAGATCGTTTCTCGACGTACATCCGCTCGTCAGCGGATTTCAACACTTCGTCCGCCGTCATTCCACAGTGTGCCCATCCGATGCCGAAGCTGGCACCGACCCGTACGGCCCGGCCCTCGGCGCGGATGGGCTGGATGATCTCGTTGCGGAGGCGGACCGCGAGGTCCTGCGCGTCGGCGCGGCCGAGCCCGTCGGCGAGGATGACGAATTCGTCACCACCGAGCCGGGCGACCGTGTCGCCGTCGCGGACGCCGTTGCTCAGCCGCCGGGCCACCTCGATGAGAACCGCGTCACCCGCGTTGTGCCCGAACCGGTCGTTGATCGACTTGAAGCCGTCGAGGTCGCAGAAGAGCACGGCGAGGCCCTTGGTGCCGTCGTCGTGGCTCCCGTCCGGGGCGACGGTGTGCACATGGTGGTCGTAGGCGTCGTACGGCTCGGCGCCCTGCCGGAAGTCGAAGCCGGGCCCGACCACGTCGAAGGCGGGATGGCCGTAGGCCGCGTCGACGGACTCCACGGCGGTGTGCGGGGATGACGCGCGTTGACAGAGCCGGGCGGACAGCCGGGAGCGCAGCTCCGCGGAGTTCGGCAGGCCGGTGAGCGAGTCGTGCGAGGCGCGGTGGGCGAGCTGGAGCTCGCGGCGCTTGCGCTCCTCGATGTCCTCGACGTGGGTGAGGAGGAAGCGGGGCCCGTCGGCGGCGTCCGCGACGACGCTGTTGCGCAGCGACACCCACACGTATGTGCCGTCCCGGCGGCCGAGGCGGAGCTCCGCGCGTCCGCCCTCCGCCGAGGTGCGCAGCAGGGTGCCTATGTCCTCGGGGTGGACCAGGTCGGAGAAGGAGTAGCGGCGCATCGCGGAGGCGGGGCGGCCCAGCAGCCGGCACAGCGCGTCGTTGGTGCGCAGGATCCGGCCGTGCTGGTCGCCGCCCATCTCGGCGATGGCCATGCCGGAGGGTGCGTACTCGAAGGCCTGCCTGAAGCTTTCCTCGCTCGCCCGCAGGGCCTGCTGCTCGCGCTCCAGCCGGACCAGGGCGCGCTGCATGTTGGCGCGCAGCCGGGCGTTGCTGATCGCGATGGCGGCCTGGAAGGCGTACATCTGGAGCGCCTCGCGGCCCCAGGCCCCGGGCCGGCGGCCGTTGCGCGGCCGGTCCACGGAGAGCACGCCGATCAGCTCGCCGCACGTACCGCTGCCCTTCGGGGCGGGCGCGTACATGGGCGCGAAGAGGCGGTCGGCCGGGTGCCACTCGTCCTCGAAGCGGGGGGCGGGGCCGTCGGTGTACCACTGCGGGACGTCGTCGTCGTCGAGGACCCAGCCCTCGGTGTGCGGTATGAACACCAGGTCGCCCCAGTGCTCGCCCATACCGAGGCGACGCTCCCACGACTCGCGTGAGCCGACACGGCCGGTGATGAGGGCCTCGGCGGCGGGGTTCCCGGCGAAGGCGGCGACGACGAGGTCGCCGTCCGGCCGTACGAGGTTCACGCACGCCAGCTCGTACCCGAGGGCCGCCACGACGCCCTCCGCGACGGTCTGCAGTGTGTCCGCCAGGCTGCGGGCCGTGTTCATGTCGGCCATGACCTGGTGCAGTTGTCGCAGGGACGCAAGACGGACGTAGGGCTCCGACTCGGTCTCCATGCTCGCCCTCCCCCCGAGTACTCGCAGCGATTCAAGGGTTCTCGTCGGCGTATCGCCCTGGCAGCTTCCCCGCCACTGAATCACAGCGCGCTGCTCACTCGGTACACAGGGTCAACAATTCCTGCCCCTTGTGACTCAAGTCACAGGCAAACCTGAACAATTGAGTGGGAGTTTCTGCGTTTTCACGTGCGTCTACCGAACGCAAACTTTGTCAGGTTGCGCACATGTATCTCCCCGGTACCCCTCACGCGACCGCGGATGTCCGCCGATGGTCCTAAGACCGTGATCGGGCGGGGGTCCGATGCGGGGCCCGCGGGGCGGAGATTAGCGTTCCGGGTGTGCCGAAGACTCCCGCTGCCACGTCCCCGATCATTCCGTCGCCCGCCTCCGGGCATGCTGAGGGGGTGAGCAACGACGAGTTCCGCGCCGCCATGTCCCGGCTGGCCTCGGGCGTGGTCCTGGTGGCCGCGAAGGAGCCGCCGCTCGACCCGGACGACCCCACCGCGCCGGGCGGCGAGGACGTGGGCATGACAGCCACGGCCTTCATGTCGGTGTCCCTGGACCCGCCCCTGGTGCTGGTGAGCCTGCGTGAGGGCTCCCGCATGGACGAGCTGCTGGAGGAACGTGACCTGTGGGCGGTCTCGGTCCTCTCCGAGAGCCAGCGGCACATCGCGGGCCGCTTCGCGATGAAGGGCCGCGTCAGCGACCGGCTGCTGTTCGCCGACATCCCTTATACGCGCGGCGAATACACCGACGCCCCGCTGGTCGGCGGCGCTCTGGCCGTCCTGGAGTGCCGCACGGAGCAGCGCGTGCCCGCCGGTGACCACACGCTGGTGATCGGCCGTGTCCTGACCGCCCGGGTGCCGAGCGCCGACGGGGGCCCGCTGACGTACTTCCGGGGCAGGTACCGGCACTTGGGCTGAGGAAACCCGCCGGCCCGGGCGTCTGTCGCCTCCCTAGGGTGCGCGCATGACCACGACCGGCCCGCGCCTCGAAGAGATCACCGCCGCGAATCTCGACACCGCCCTCGGTGTCCGCGTCCGTCCCGACCAGGAGCACGCGGTCGCCCCGGTCGTGAAGTCCCTCGCCGAGGCCTACGTCCGTCCCGGCACCGCCTGGCCCCGCCTGATCGTCGACGGCGACCGCCCGGTCGGCTTCCTCATGGCTCAGTCGTGGAACTGCCCGGGCCCCAGTCGTGGAACTGCCCTGGCCCCAGTCGTGGAACTGCCCTAGCCCCAGTTCCGCGCGGAGCGCCCCTGCTTCGTCTCCGAGCGCTGCTTCTTCTCCCGCAGCCGGCGCTCGTTGATGCCCCGGGGGATCCGGGTCGGCTTGCGGGGCTTGGGCGGGGGCGCCGTGGCCTCGGCCAGGAGCGCGGTGAGGCGTACGGCCGCGGCCTCGCGGTTGCGCCACTGGGAGCGGTGCTCGGAGGACCGCACGGTGACGACCCCGTCGACCAGCCGCCCGGCCAGCCGCTCCAGGGCCCGCTGCTTCCACACCGCGGGCAGCGCCTCGGTCTTCGCCAGGTCGAAGCTCAGCTCGACCTTCGAGTCGCTGGTGTTGACATGCTGCCCGCCCGGCCCCGACGACCGCGAGAAACGCCACATGAGCTCGGCCTCGGGCAGGGAGACGGAGCCGCGGATGACGTGGTGACCGGACATGCCGTCCATGTTCCCGCTTCTGTCCCGTCCACGTCACCCCAATAACGGCGAGTAAAGAAAGTAAAGGACCTGGAACCTCGCGTACCCCTCTCCTCGTTCATGGGGGTAGCTGTAGCTTCGGTGCCGCAGCTTCTTCGCCGCATGTAAACGAGGGAAGGGACTCCCAACAATGGCTGTAAGCCTGTCCAAGGGTGGCAACGTCTCGCTCACCAAGGAGGCTCCGGGCCTGACCGCCGTCACCGTGGGCCTCGGCTGGGACGTCCGCACCACCACCGGCACGGACTTCGACCTCGACGCCTCGGCGATCGCGGTCAACACGCAGGGCAAGGTCTACTCGGACGCCCACTTCGTCTTCTTCAACAACAAGCAGACGCCGGACAACTCCATCGTCCACACCGGCGACAACCGCACGGGTGAGGGCGCCGGCGACGACGAGGCGATCAACGTCAACCTCGCCGCCCTCCCGGCCGACATCGAAAAGATCGTCTTCCCGGTGTCGATCTACGACGCCGAGAACCGCAGCCAGAACTTCGGCCAGGTCCGCAACGCCTACATCCGCATCGTCAACCAGGCCGGCGGTGCCGAGATCGCCCGCTACGACCTGTCGGAGGACGCGGCGACGGAGACGGCCATGGTCTTCGGCGAGCTGTACCGCAACGGCGCCGAGTGGAAGTTCCGCGCGGTCGGCCAGGGCTACGCCTCGGGCCTGGTCGGCATCGCCCAGGACTTCGGCGTGAACGTCTGACGGACACCTGAGCGTTTCACAGGGAAGCCCCCCGGGCCGGACGACCGGCCCGGGGGGCTTCGCCTCAGGTGCGCGGAGCTGTGCCCGTCCGGCGGCTCCGCGGGGCGCGACGAGCCACGACCAACCCCCACCGGACAAGGCGCCCAAGCCCCTGCGGCGCGTCGAAGCCTCCTCCGCTCGGGATACGTCTCCCCAGTGATCCTCGGAGCCGGCCACGTCATCGTGCCTCAGGGCCGCTCCGGCTTCCCCTCTCCGTACAGCCAGTCCTCCCAGACCCCCTCCAGGTCCTTCCCGGGCGCCTGCTTCTCCACGTAGGCCGTGAAGTCGGCGGTATCGGCGTTCCCGTACCGGTACGTCGCCGCCCACCCCTTGAGGATCGAGAAGAACCGGTCGTCCCCGACGGCCTGCCGCACCTTCTGCAGCACCATCGCCCCCCGCCAGTACACGGGCGGGCCGGAGATCCGATCGGCGCTCGGCGGGTCCGCCGGGGGGAACTCCCAGATCTCCTCCCCGGCCTCCTCCGTGTCGAAGTGGTCGCCGGAATACACCGCGTCGAACGTCTCCTGCGCGCTCTTCCCGCCGTGGTCCTCCTCCCACAGCCACTCCGCGTACGTCGCGAATCCCTCGTTGAGCCACATGTCCCGCCAGCTCTCGGGCGTGACGGAGTCGCCGTACCACTGGTGGGCCAGCTCATGGACGAGGAACGTGATGTCGGGGGCGTCGGGGAACACCGGCCGGCTCTGGGTCTCCAGGGCGTAGCCGACGAAGGCCGCGCTGTCGACGATCGCGCCGGTGGTGGAGAAGGGGTACGGCCCGAACCGCCGCTCCGACCACCGCAGTACCTGAGGAAGCCGCCCGAGCACGGGCCGGCTCGCCGCCGCCTCGGCCGGGTCGACGGCCGTGTACACGGGCAGGTCCCCCGCCCGGGAGCGGCTGATGTCGAAGCGGCCGATCGCGAGGGTGGCGAGGTAGCTCGCCATCGGCTCACCGGTGTGCCACACGAACGTCGTACGTCCGCGCGCGGTCGTCTCGCTCCGCAGCTCGCCGTTGGAGACGGCCCGCAGCCCCTTCGGCACGGTCACGGTGAGGTCGTACGCCGCCTTGTCGGAGGGGTGGTGGTTGCCGGGGAACCACGCCATCGAGCCCGTCGGCTCGCCCAGCGCCAGGGCCCCGTCCGGGGTGCGCAGCCAGCCCTCCTCGGAGCCGTCCGGGTCGGTGACGGTCTCGGGCGCTCCGGAGTAGCGGACGGTCACGCGGAACGTGTCGTCCCGGTCGATGTCGTCGTGCGGCCGGACGGTGAGTTCCTGCCCGGCGCGGTTCCAGCGGGCGACCGCGCGGCCGACGGTGATCTGCTCGACCTCCATGCCGAGCAGGTCGAGGTTGAACGCCGAGAGGTCCTTGGTCGCGCGGGCGGTGAGGGTGGCCGTGCCGGTGAGGTGGTGGGCGCCGGGGTCGTAGGCGAGGCGCAGGCCGTAGTGGGTGACGTCGTAGCCGCCGTTGCCGGCCTTGGGGAAGTAGGGGTCGCGGACGCCGGAGCCCCCCGGGGTGCCGTGCACCCCGCCGCAGGCGGTGAGGGCGAGGGCGCAGACGAGCAGGGTGGCTGTCGGCAGCCTGGGGACAAGACGTACAGATCGGGCCACGTCCGCGATCCTACGGGCGCGTGACACCATCACCTCCGTGCTCGACATCGGCTACGCCCTCTCCAACCGCTTCCCCGACCCGCCGCAGACCGACTACCGCCGCGCGGACGTCCGGGCACTGCGGCACGACCTGTTCTGCGGGGACGTCTATCTGGCGGACACCAAGACGGACCACGAGGTGTCCACAGCCTGGGGATGGGTGCCGGTGCTCGACTTCGCGTGGGCGCTGTGCGACATCGTGGAGCGGATCGACCGGGATCCGGCGGGCTCCAGGGCGTCCAGGCCGCAGCGGGCGGAACTGGACTTCACCGAGTCGACGGACCGGATGCTGTTCGAGCGCCGCTTCGGCTGGGTGGACATCGAGGCGGACTGGATGCGCGCGGAGGAGCCCGCCCTCACCGTCTCCCACAGCGCACTGCGCCGCGAGGCACGGGACTTCCTGCACGACCTGATCGCCGACCTCACCGACCTGCACGACGACCTCGCGGAGAACCCGGCGATCTGGACCCTCCTGGCCCGCTTTCCCCGGGTCTCCTGACGCGTTCCGGCGACCGCGATGACACCATCACCGGTGATCAGTACCTGACATGCGGGAGCATGTGGCCCCTGGGACTGCCCGTCCGTCTGCTGTTCCCGCTGTGGGTCCTGATGGCGGAGGCCGACGACGGTTTCCGCCCGCCACGGCGCATCATCTGGCGGGACTCCTCCGGCAGGGCCCACCTGGTTTTCCGCGCGGTGGCCGAGGACTACCGGATGCTGCGGCACGAGCTGGACCCGCGCCTGGTCGAAGCCCTCATGGCGATGCACCACTCCTACGCCCCGGCGGAGGGGGCCGGCTCGCTGGGGTGGTACGAGACCTGAGCCCCTCCGCGATACCGGGCGGCGCGTCAGCCCTCGACGCGGATCCCCCACTGCGCCGCCAGCACCGGCGCCAGATCCAGCAGCTGTGCCGTGCTGATCACCGCCCCCGACAACCGGTCCAGGCCCCGGCTGATCTCCAGGGACGCCGCGCCGCGCAGGTCGACGTCCGTGAGGGTCGCCGCGTGCAGGTCGGCGCCCTTCAGGGCACAGTCCACGAACTCCACACGCTCCAGGCGGGCCCCGCCGAAATCCGGCTCGACCAGGACGCAGCCCTCGAAGACGACGTCTCTGAGCCGGGCCGTGCGCAGGTTCGGATAGTCGAACTTGCCGCCGCGGATCAGCACCCGCTCCAGCACCGCCCCGTGCAACTGGGGTCCGCCGAGCCGGGCGTCGGTCAGCTCCACATCGCGCAGGGTCGCCTCGGCGAGGTCGGTGCCGACGCCCCGGACGCCGGTGAGGGCCGAGTCCAGGAAACGGGCGTGCCGCAGCCGGGTCTCGTCCAGCGCGCAGCCCGTCAGGGCACAGTCCATGAAGCGCGCGCCCGATCCGTCCTGCCCTGAGAGGTCGGCGTCCCGGAACTCCAGCGCGTCGTAGTCCCCGTCCGGCTCCAGCGCACCGCCCTCGTACGGCTCCAGCACCGGCAGCCGCACCTCCGGTCGCCGCGCGCCCTTCACACCCGTACCGCCCGCCGCTCTCCTCGCCATGCCCCCATGCTGCACCCCGCCACTGACAAACGGCCCTGACCTGCACGGACACCGGCGATGTCACATTCCGGCGCCCTCGATCGGTCGTACGTGGGAAAGGCATCCCGGAAGGCGACCCAGACTCCGAGGGAGAACCACAGTCATGCACCGCATCACCGTCATCGGCGGCGGCTTCGCCGGACTGACCGCGGCCATCACCGCTGCCGAGGCCGGCGCCAAGGTCACCCTCCACGAGGCCCACCACACCCTCGGCGGCCGGGCGCGCACCGCCGAGGGCCCGTACCGCACCAACGAGGGCCCGCACGCCCTCTACAACGGCGGCCCGCACTGGGCCTGGCTGAGGCAACGCGACCTCATCGGCCCGCTCGCCCCGCTCCCGCCTCTCGAGGCGGCCCGGCTCCGGCTGCGGCACCAGGGCGCGCTGCGCCGCACCCCGCCCTTCGCCATGCTGAAGCTGCTGCGCCGGACGGGCCGGCAGGCGCCCGTGGACGCCGACTTCCTGACCTGGGCGACGGGCATCGCGGGCGAGGAGGGGGCCCGGGCCGCCGCCCACTACTCGGCGGTCGCCCTGTTCCACCACGACCCCGGTTCGCTGTCGGCCGCGTTCGTGCAGGAGCGGCTGCGCCGGGCCACCAAGCTGCCGCCCGAGGCGCACTACCCGCGCGGCGGCTGGGCGAGCCTCATCGACCGGATGGCCGCCCGCGCCTGGAACCTGGGCGTCCGGATGGAGACCCTGTCCCGCGTCGACTCGCTGCCCACCGACACACCCGTCGTCGTCGCCACCTCCCTCGACGCCGCCCGCCGCCTGCTCCGTGACGACTCCCTGAGCTGGCCGAGCGGCCGTACCGCCCTCGTCGACCTGGCCGTGCGCACCCGGCGCGGGGACGCCTTCGCGGTCTCCGACCTGGACGCACCGGGCTGGCTGGAGCGGTTCACCGCCCAGGACCGCAGCCTGGCCCCGGCCGGGGAGCAGCTGATCCAGGGGCAGATCCCCCTCGCGCCGCACGAGTCCAAGGCCGACGGCACCGCCCGCGCCGAGCAGCTGCTCGACCTCGGATTCCCGGGCTGGCGCGAGCGGCTCACCTGGCGGCGAGAGTCGGTGGCGAAGGGCCGTACGGGCGCGGTCGATCTGCCCGGCACCAGCTGGCGCGACCGGCCGGCCGTGGACCGGGGCGACGGGGTCTACCTCGCCGGCGACCAGGTCGCGGCCCCCGGAGTGCTGTCGGAGGTGTCCTTCAACAGCGCCCTGACGGCGGTCTCCCTGGCTCTCGGCCGGCGCGAGCTTGACCTCAAGCAAGCTTGAGGTTGAAAGCTGGTCGCATCGAACGCCCCGTCAGAGGAGTCGCCATGCACGCCATTCGTCTGCACGTCTTCGGCCCGGCCGAGAACCTCACCTACGAGCAGGTCGAGGACCCCCGGCCGGGCCCCGGGCAGGTGCGTATCGCCGTACGCGCGGCGGGCGTCCACCTCCTGGACGCCGCCCTGCGCGAGGGCATGCCGGGCGGCCCGGCGAACGAGCCGGCGACCCTGCCCACCGTCCCCGGCCGCGAGGTCGCCGGCGTCGTCGAATCCCTGGGCGAGGGCGTCGCCGGGCTGTGGCTCGGCAAGCGGGTCGTCGCCCATCTCGGCTTCGTCCCCGGCGGCTACGCCGAACTGGCCGTCACCGAAGCCGAGCGCCTGCACGAGATCCCCGGGAACCTCGACTTCGCCGAGGCCGTGGCCATGATCGGCACGGGCCGTACGGCGATGGGGATCCTGCAGTTCGCCGACCTCGGCCCCGACGCCGTGGTCGTCGTCCCGGCCGCCGCCGGAGGCATCGGCACCCTCCTCGTGCAGTACGCCAAGAACGCCGGCGCGACCGTCGTGGGCCTCGCGGGCGGGCCGGAGAAGACCGCCCGTGTGCGGGAGGGCGGCGCCGATCTCGCCGTCGACTACAAGGACCCCGCCTGGCCCGCGAAGGTCCGCGCCCACCTCGGCGGCCGGACCGCGACCGTCGTCTTCGACGGCGTCGGCGGGGACATCGCCCGCGAGGCCGTCGCCCTCCTCGGCCCGGGCGGCAGGCACATCGTCTTCGGCTGGTCCGGCGAGGGCATCCGCACCGGCGGCCCCTACCTCGTCGACGGCGTCTCCGAGCAGGTCCTCGGCCCGGCGATGCTGGGGAAGGCCGGCGGACCCGACCCCCTCCGCACCCTCGAACTGCGCGCCCTCACCGAGGCCGCGGCCGGCCGCCTCACGCCGGCGGTACAGCGCTTCCCGCTCCGCGAGGCGGCGGCGGCACACCGGGCGCTGGAGACCCGGGGCACCACGGGAAAGGTGGTTCTGGAGCCGTGAACTCAGGAAGGGGAGGTGCCCCACCACTGCGCAAGCACCTCCCCTTCCGGCGACAGACCGGCTCGGACAGATCAGCGGGCGACCGTCTTCGTCGCCTTGCTCACCGCCGACCCGTCCTTGTGGCCCGCGCGGTGCGCGACCACCTTCACGCTGATCTTCTTGCCCTGCTGCGCCGCCTTCAGCACGAGCGAGGGCTTCGTCGCCCCGCTGACGGCTTTGCCGTTCGCGTACCACTGGTACCCGTACGAGGAAGCGGCCGGGCTCCACGTCCCCGTGGACGTCTTGAGCGTGCCGCCGACCTTCACCGGGCCGCTGATCACGGGCAGCTTGGTCGCCCCGGGCGCGTCCCCCTCGGCCACCGTCACCGCCGACGAGGACGCCGACCCGCTCCGCCAGCCGCCCTTCACCGCCGTCACGGTCACGCTGATCTTCTTGCCGGCCTGCGCCGCGGGAACGGTGTACGACACCCCGGCCGCCCCGGCGATCGCCGTCCCGTCCGCCTTCCACTGGTACGTGTACGAGGACGGTGTCGTGGACCAGGTGCCGGGCGCGGCGGTGACCTTGGCGCCCACCTTGGGCGAGCCGGTCACCTTGGGTGCGGCCGTGTTCTCCAGCTCGGGCTGGGGGGTGACGGTGAAGGTGCCGCGTGAGAACTCCCAGCCACGCGTGAGCACGCTGATGTTCCAGGTGCCTGGGGCCGCGCCCGCCAGGTCGACGGTCGCGGTCACCGTCCGGTTGTCCGCGGAGACCGCTTCCGCCTCCGCCGTGATGGTCTTTCCGGCCTGGCTGAGCCGGACGGTGACGTCCGGGCCGAGCGCGGTGCCCGTGACCGTGAGCTTCACCTTGGCGCCCGCCGCCCCGGTGTCGGGGCTGACTGCGGTGACGGACGTCTTCTCCGTGCCGCACAGCGCGGACGAGCAGATCAGCTCGGCGCTGTAGGCCGTGCCGGAGGCCTTCTCCGGCAGGCCGAGCAGGAAGAGCGACGGCGCGTCGGCCGAACCGCCTACCGAGCAGCGGTAGCCGGAGCTCCACAGGCCGCAGCCGTTGGTCCACTCGCTGTTGTAGAGCACGGGCACCGCTGTCGTGGTGGCGCCGGTGGTGTCCTTGACGTCGGTCTCGAACCGGTCGAACCGGGCGGTGGGCAGCACCGCGCAGACGGCGGTGTGCGATTCGTCCAGCGTGCCGGTGACCGGCCCGTACCCGAACGCCACGGACGGCACCCGGGTGCACTCCGGGGCGGGCCCCTCGGCGGTCGCGACCCGCAGGGCGTCGAGGCGGTACGCGGGCGCCGCCTTCTGGTGGGCCGGCGTCTGGACCAGGACCTGGTGGGTCGTCGAACCGGTGGCCGCACAGGACGTGTTGCGGAAGGAGCACTCCACCCGGCCGTCCCCGGCGATCACCGCGCTGTTGGCGGTACCGAGGGCGTCCCGAACGTTGAGGTGCACGACGTCGGTGGTCGCCCCCGTGGTCACCTGGTGGCAGTCGAGCGTGCCCGGTGCCGCGTACGGGCTCTTCACGGACGGCCCGCCGACCCTCACCGCCGCGGTCTTCGCACAGCCCGAGGAGGAGGCGCTCGCGGTCACGTCCCGTCGGGACAGGGTGTACGTGGCGGCCGCGTCCCGCCCGCTCACCAGCACTGTGTGGGCCTTGCCGGGGGTGAGGGAGCAGACGGACCAGCCGTCGGTGGTGGCGTACCGGTCACAGACCCGCTTGCCGTCGGAGTCCAGCACGGAGAACCCGGCCGGTGTCGTCCCCGAGGTCGCGGTCAGCTGCAGCACCTCGGCGTCGGTGTGCCCGTCGGCCGGGATGGCCAGGCAGTGGGCGAAGACACCGTCGCCCGTGGTCAGCGTGGCCTTGGCACCGCCCGCGGTGAAACTGCCCGCAGGCAGGACGGGGCAGCCCTCCGCCACGTCGGTGCGGTGGAAGGCGACGGCATACCGGCCCGTCGCCGTGTCGCCACTGTCCTCGGTGTGCACCAGCGCCCGGAACGGCGCCTCACCGGTCAGCGCGCAGTCACCGCCCCGGAGCGCCTCCCCGTCGCACTGCGGGGTGCCGGCGCGGTCCAGGACCTCCACCTCAGGCGTCAGCCCGTTTGAGGTACGCGAGGTGAGCGCGGCGAGGCGGGCGCCCTTCGGCACCGGCAGCGTCAGGCAGTCGTACTGCCCGACCGTGCTCAGTTCCCCCTTGTACAGGCCGGTTTCGATTGCCTTGCAACCCGCGTCGCCCGCTCGGTCGAACACGACCAACCGGTCGAGGGAGGGAGCGAAGGCGTTGGTGCCGAGGACGGCCGTATAGGTGCCCGCCCGGGTGATCCGGCACGGGTCGGTCCCGGACCGGCACACGGTCCGGCCGTCGCTGTCGTACACCCGGACCGCCCCGGCCGACCGGTCCTCGTCCACGTAGTGCACGGTGTACGGACCGGCCCGGTCGGCGGAGAAGGTGTAGCAGGCGTACGTGCCGAAGTCATGCGGTTCCAAGGGGCCGTAGGGCAGAACCTTCGCGGTGGCGCAGCCCTGCGGATCGTTCAGCCGGCGCACCTGCAGCGCGTACTCGGCGGGGAAGCCGCTCTCGTTGCGGGAGACGTTCGACAGCACCCGGTAGGGGCCGTCTCCGGGCAGTACGCAGCTGTCCTCGCCGTCCTCCGGGAGGTGCTCACAGACGCGGGCACCGGTCGCGTCGGTGATCCAGGCGACCGAGTCGCCGTACACCTTGGTGCCGACCGTCAGCCGGATCCGTTCGCCGGGCCGGCCCTCGAAAGCCTGGCAGTCCACTGCCAGCGGGCTCGCCGCGCTCCGGACCACCGCCGGCCGGTCCCAGCCGGTACCGACCGGATCGGCACAGCCGGGGGTGCCCGAACCGAGCGGGAGGACGGTCAGCTCGGTCTTCTCCTCGTCCACCCAGCCGCTGTTGACGACCTTCACCGTGTACGTACCGGCAGCGGGGACCTCGCACCAGCCCTCGGTGCGGTACTCGTCGTCGAAGCAGTCGACCTCGGCGCCGTCGGCATCGAGCAGCTGCGCGTAGGCGTTGTTCTGGCTGTCGTCCAGCATCATCCGATGCAGACCGGGCGACGTGGCCGTCACGGTGAAGCAGGCGCTGCCCTGGGCCGGGACGGTCGCCCTGCCGACGGCCTCACCCGGGTCCCCGAACGGCGCGAGCGCGAGCGGCGCACACTCCGCATCGGCGGCCTGGGCGGACCCCACCCCGGTCAGGCTCAGCAGTGAAGCGAACAGCGAGACGGCGGCAGCGGACGCGACGGCCCGCCCACGTCTCGCCCGCGATCCGGGTCCGGGTCTCGGACAGGCGTCGGTGTCTGACATGGCAATCCCCCCTGGAACAATGGTCGTTGGCGAGATGCTCGCACACGGGTACGACACAGCGCTCCTCGGAATCGGCCACCCCGCGGCACGCGAACCGGAGGGCACGGAGCACCGGGGTCGGCCACCGCCGCGGGCGTCAGCGCCAGGAGCCCCGCCACGCGGACCGTGCCCGCGCCCCGGCAAAATCGCATGACCCGCCCGACGCGCCCCACTACCGTGCCGGGAGTGATCGACATTCCCCGGGAACTGGCGGCATCACAGGAGAAGTTCAACGGCGAGGCGGGCCGCGCCTTCATCGCCGGACTGCCCGAACAGACGGACCACTTCCTCGACCGCTGGGACCTGAGACCCGACGGCACGCCCATGCACGGCGTCTCCGCCCTGGTCCTCCCGGTCGTCCGGACCGCCGACGGCACCCCGGCGGTCCTCAAGCTCCAGATCGTCGACGGGGAGAGCGAGGGCGAACCCGTCGCGCTGCGCGCCTGGGACGGTGACGGAGCCGTCCGCCTCCTCGACCACGACGAGCCCACCGGCACCATGCTGCTGGAGCGCCTCGACGAGACCCGCATGCTGTCCCAGGTGCCGGACGCCCACCAGGCCGTGGTCACCATCGCCGAGCTCCTGGCCCACCTCACGTCCTTGCCGGCCCCGCCCGGCATGCGCCGCCTCGGCGACATCGCCCAGGGCATGCTCGACCGGACCCCCCGGGCCCTCGGCCGCATCCCCGACCCCGAGGCCCGCCGCATCGTCGCCGACTGCGCGGCCGCCGTACGCGAAGTCGTCGACGAGCCCGGCGACCGGCTCCTGCACTGGGACCTCCACGACGAGAACGTCCTCGCCTCCGCCCGCGCCCCCTGGCTCGCGATCGACCCCAAGCCCCTCGCCGGCGACCCCGGCTTCGAACTGTGGCCCGCCCTCGACAACCGCTACGACCCCGAAGACGTCCTCTGGCGCTTCGACGCCATGACCGACATCCTCACCCTGGACCGCGACCGCGCCCGAGCCTGGACCCTCGCCCGCCTCCTCCAGAACACCCTGTGGGACATCGAGGACGGCCGCCCCGTGGACGACGCCCAACTGGAGATCGCCCGGTGCCTGAGAGAGACCTGACCCCGAGCACCCCGGCGCCGGCGAAAACCTCCCCGACTTCTCGGAACACATCGCCCGCATCAAGCCGCATCAGGCAGCAGCTGCGACCTGACGCAGGGCCTCAACGGTTGTCCGGGTTCGAGACAGCAAGGAGGTGACGAAGCCGCACTTGCACCGACCACAACTGAGACCGACGACCGCCGCGCGGCCCGCGCCCGACGCCGCCGCCGTCTCCGCTGACGACGAAACCCCAGGTCAGGGAAGCCCGACCTGGGGTTTCAGCAGAGCCCCCTGTCGGATTCGAACCGACGACCTACGCATTACAAGTGCGTTGCTCTGGCCAGCTGAGCTAAGGAGGCGGATGCCGTGCACCGCGTTGCCGCGCGTGAGGGCGGCACCACTGTACACAGAGCCCGTTACGCCGAGCCACGAAGTTCCCCGGCCCCCTGCGCCACCTCGTAGGCGAACCCATACGCCACCGCCGTCTCACCGTGCCGTGCGGTGAAGCCGCCCTTCCCCGTGAGGCCGGTCAGCTGTCCGCTCCCCGACCCCGGCACCACCTCGAAGGTGCAGTGCACGGTTCCGTCCTCGCCGAAGAATCCCCGCTCCTCGACCGCGAAGCTCCCCTCACGGCCGTCGACACTGCCCGTGAGGAGTTCCATGCCGCTGAAGGAGCCGGTCTTCGCGGTGACGTAGACGATCGCGTACTCGCAGGTCGTCCCGGCCGCCTCGATGCCGCCGGTGAAGGTGTTCCGGACCGAGGCGTGGGCGAGGCGTGGGGTCGCGTCCTCGCCGGGACCGATCACGCGTTCCTGCCAGTCGGCGAAGGTGAAGTGACCGGTGGTGGTGAGGGTGGTGGTGGTGAGGGAGGTGGTGCGGGTGCCGGGCATGGGTGGTCCTCTCGGTCGGCCGGATGTCCACAACCAGCCTCGCCGCCGTACCTGACATCTCCTGTCAGGTACGGCGGCGTACGCCGCGACAATGGCCCCATGCGCGCCGACCGGCTCCTCTCCCTGCTCCTGCTGCTCCAGAACCGAGGGCGGATGACCGCGCCCGAGCTCGCCGCCGAGCTGGAGGTGTCGGTGCGGACGGTCTACCGGGACGTGGAGGCGCTGGGCGCGGCCGGGGTGCCGGTGTGCGCGGACCGGGGGCCCGAGGGCGGCTACCGGTTGGTCGACGGGTACCGGACGCGGCTGACCGGCCTGACCGACGCCGAGGCCGGTTCGCTGTTCCTCGCCGGGATGCCCGGGCCCGCGCGGGATCTCGGGCTGGGCGCGGTGCTGGCCAGCGCCCAGCTGAAGGTGCAGGCGGCGCTGCCCGCCGAGCTCGCCGGGCAGGCACGGCGGGTGCAGGAGCGGTTCCATCTGGACGCCCCGGCCTGGTTCCGGGAGGCCGACCCGGTGCCGTGTCTGGAGGCCGTGGCGGCGGCCGTGTGGGAGCGGCGGGTGCTGCGGCTGCACTACCGGCGCTGGCGCGGCGAGGTGCGCCGGGAGGTGCGGCCGCTGGGGCTCGTCCTGAAGGGCGGCATCTGGTACCTGGTCGCCCTGGCGGAGGAGGCCGTACGGACCTACCGGGTCTCGCGCGTCCTGGCCGTGGAGGACACGGGCGAGGTCTTCGAGCGTCCCGCGGGGTTCGACCTCGCCGCCTACTGGGCCGAGTCCTCCCGGCGTCTGGAGGCCGCCCTGCGCCAGGACACCGCCCGGCTGCGGATCTCGCCCCGCGCGCGGCGGCTGCTGCCGATGCAGTTCGGCGCGGCGGGCATGCACGCCCTGGAGGGGGCGGGCCCGCCCGACGGGGACGGCTGGGTGGAGGTGGAGCTGACCGTCGAGTCGGAGGCGGTGGCCGTGGGCGATCTGCTCCGGCTCGGCACGGAGGCGGAGGTGCTCGGCCCTCCCGGCCTCCGGCAGGCGGTGGCCCGGGCCGTCGCGGTACTGGCCGACCGGTACGGCGATCCGGCCGTGAACAAGTCCGGTCGGCCGTGACGTGCCGCTTCGAAAGTTTCCGCGAAGTTCACAGGCCCGGAACTACTGACAGACGTGTGAACGCCAGGTACCGTCCTGAGCCAGTTCACACGCGTGGACTACACCACAACGGCAATCACCGTCGTGGCACCGCCTTCCTACTCGGATCGTCCGGCACGTTCCTGCCGGTAGAAGGGGTTCATTCACCATGGCCACTGTCTCGTTCGACAAGGCGACCCGGATCTACCCGGGTTCCACCAAGCCCGCCGTCGACGCGCTGGAGATCGACATCGAGGACGGCGAGTTCCTCGTCCTCGTCGGCCCCTCCGGCTGCGGCAAGTCCACCTCGCTCCGCATGCTCGCGGGGCTCGAGGACGTCAACGGCGGCGCCATCCGCATCGGCGACCGCGACGTCACGCACCTGCCGCCCAAGGACCGGGACATCGCCATGGTGTTCCAGAACTACGCGCTCTACCCGCACATGACCGTCGCCGACAACATGGGCTTCGCGCTCAAGATCGCCGGCGTCAACAAGGCGGAGATCAGGCAGAAGGTCGAAGAGGCCGCGAAGATCCTCGACCTCACCGAGTACCTGGACCGCAAGCCGAAGGCCCTCTCCGGCGGTCAGCGCCAGCGTGTCGCCATGGGCCGCGCCATCGTGCGTGAGCCGCAGGTCTTCCTCATGGACGAGCCGCTGTCCAACCTGGACGCCAAGCTCCGCGTCTCCACGCGTACGCAGATCGCCTCGCTCCAGCGCCGCCTGGGCATCACCACCGTCTACGTCACCCACGACCAGGTCGAGGCCATGACGATGGGCGACCGTGTGGCGGTCCTCAAGGACGGTCTGCTCCAGCAGATCGACACCCCGCGCAACATGTACGACAAGCCCGCCAACCTCTTCGTGGCCGGGTTCATCGGCTCCCCGGCGATGAACCTCGTCGAGGTGCCGATCACCGACGGCGGCGTGAAGTTCGGCAAGTCCGTCGTGCCGGTGCAGCGCGACGCGATCGCCGCCGCCACCGACAAGACCGTCACCGTCGGCGTCCGCCCCGAGCACTTCGAGGTGGCCGGCGCGGACGCCGAGCTGGGCCTCGCGGTCACGGTGAACGTCGTCGAGGAGCTCGGCGCCGACGCGTACGTCTACGGCACCGCCAAGGTCGGCGACGAATCCAAGGACCTCGTCGTCCGCGTCAGCGGCCGTGACGTCCCGGAGAAGGGCAGCCAGCTGCACGTCGTGCCCCGCTCCGGCGAGACCCACGTGTTCTCGACGTCGACCGGTGCGCGCCTGTCCGACTGATCAACCAGCGAACGCACAACCCCGGGTGAATCACCCAGGTTGACGAAGAGGGCCCCGCGGCCTGCCGCGGGGCCCTTCTCGTTGTCGACAAATACCCCGGCAGACCGGACGTTTCGAGCGCTGTGCGTCAACGCCCTACCCGGAAAGTGGTCCTTTCTCATCCCCCGAACCGGTGACTAAATGTCTACAAACCATTACTGGGCGCTACCCTCACACGCGTGAAGCACTCCATGAACCAACAGACGCGACGCGGCCGGGGCCCCGCCCGCCGTATCGGCCGCACCCTCGCTTTCGTCCTGCCCGTCGTCCTGGTGCTCTCCGGGACCCTCGCGGTCACCCGAGTCAACTGGTCGGGGAACCCCACCGACCCGGTGCTCACCGCCGCGGACACCTCCGTGGGCACCCCGCAGGCGGCCAAGCGCGCGCCTCAGGAGGTCCTGCGCGACAAGCTGCTGACCGAACTGCAGGAGGAGGACCCGGGCGTCGCCCTCAGCCACCTCCAGCAGGCCGTCAACGGCCGCCCGTCGCTGGCGAAGCACTGCGCGTCCATCGCCCGCGCCCTCGGCCAGGCCGCCGTCGCGGTCTACGGCCCGACCCGCGCCCAGTCCTACGCGCGCCCGGTCTGCGACACCGCCTTCGCCACCGGCGTCGCCGCCGCGCACCGCTGAGCACACCGCCCTGCCACCGGGTAGGAAGTCCCTGACGGCCGACGCCGGAACGATCGTCGGCCGCAATCCCGGGCGGGACGCCACGTACAGTTCGTTCCCATGAGCGATCCGAGCGCCGCGTCCCGCCCCGTTCAAGCCGTCGTTCTGGCCGGTGGCCAGGGCTCCCGGCTGCGTCCGTACACCGACGACCGGCCCAAGCCGATGGTCGAGATCCCCGGGACGGGGAAGCCGATCATCGGCCATCAGCTGTCCTGGCTCGCCGACGAGGGTGTGACGGACGTCGTTGTCTCCTGCGGCCACCTCGCCGAGGTGCTGCAGAAGTGGCTGGAGACCGCCGAGTTGCCCGTCTCCGTCACGACGGTCGTCGAGCCGGAGCCGCTGGGGCGCGGCGGCGGCCTCAAGTACGCCGCGGCGCACCTTCCTCATCCCGACCAGCCCTGGTACGCGACGAACGGCGACATCTGGACGCGGTTCTCGCTGCGGGACATGGCCGATTTCCACGCCGAGCGGGACGCCGTCGCGACCCTGGCGCTGGCGCGGCCCCGGCTGCCGTGGGGCGCGGTGCAGACCGACGGCTTCGGGCGCATCACCGACTTCATCGAGGCACCGCCGTCGACCTTCGAGATCAACGCCGGCGTGTACGTCTTCTCCCCCGAGTTCGCCGGGCTGTTGCCGCACCGGGGGGACCACGAGCGGACGACGTTCCCTCATCTGGCCCGTGAGCGGCGACTGGCCGGGTTCACGATCCCCCAGGGGTCGTACTGGCGGGCCATCGACACGGCGAAGGATCTGACGGAGGCGGCGAAGGAGCTGGCGGCGCTGGGGCGCTGAGGCTCCGCCGGTCGCACCGGCCGGCGAGGAACCCGACGGTTCTCCTCAAGGAGCCGGCGGCGTCGGGGCGCCGAGAGCTCGGCTGGTCGCTCCCGGTGGCCGGCTGACGGCTTCTCGGGACTTGTCGCGCGGATCCCCGCGCCCCTGAAGTCCGTTGGCCCCTGCGCGTGAAGGCCCCGCACCGGCAGGTGCGGGGCCTTCTGTCGCCTCGGGTCGGCTGCTAGCCCAGCAGTCCGCCCACCAAGCCCGGGCGGCCCGTGGAGGAGGAGCCTCCGGTGTCTGAGCCGCCGGTCGAACCCGAGCCGCCCGTCGTCGCGCCGCCGGAGGTGGGGCCGGTCGTGGTGCTCGGCGCCTGGTTCTCCGGGGTGGGCTGCTGGGGCGGTGCCTGGCCCGCGGTGCCCTGGGTCTGGCTGGGGGAACCGCCGGTGACGGTGCCGGTGTCGCGGGTGGCACCGGGCCGGGTCGTGGTGCCCGCGCTGGGGCTCGCCGAGCCGGCCGTGGCGCCCTGGGTCGGCGAGGAGGAGGCCGACGGGGTCTGCTTCTCCTTGCGCTTGCCGGGCTCGCCCGGGAGCGGGGAGCCGGGCAGCTCGTTGCGCGGGGCCTCGCCCGGGCCCGGGACGACGACCCGGTCGGCGTCACGGACGGCGCCGCCGAGCAGCGAGCCGACGAGCAGGGTGGCGCCGGTGGCGAGGGCGGTGACGAGGGCGCCGCGCCGCAGCACGTAGCGGCGCAGGTCCCAGATGTCGGCGCGGGGGCCGAGACGGCGCCAGGCACTGCCGGCCAGGCGGCCGTCGACGGAGTAGACAGGGGCGCCGGCGATGATCAGCGGCGACCAGGCGGCGAGGTAGATGATGTCGGGGGTCTGGTAGGCGGGGACGCTCTTCCAGCTGACCGTGACCAGCAGCGCGGCCGACAGCAGGGCGCCCAGGCAGGCGGCGACGCGCTGCCAGCAGCCCAGCACCGTCAGGACGCCGACGATGACCTGCGCGAAGGCGATGACCAGGCCTGCGCCGACCGGGTGCTCGAGGGCGAACTGGCGCAGCGGCTCGGCGACTTCCCACGGATGCAGGGTGTTGAGCCACTTGACCATGGAGCCGCGCTTGCCGCCTTCGAAGTAGACGGGATCGCACAGCTTGCCCATGCCGGCGTAGATGGAGATGAAGCCGAGGAAGACGCGCAGCGGGAGCAGGACGACACCGAGGTTCATCCGGCGCCCGGGGTAGTAGGCGTGCCGGGCCGGGTCGTCGCCGTGCCGCTTGGCCCGGCGCCCGATGTCGTCCGCTTCGGTGCCGGACTCCTCGAACTCGCCGTCCTCGTAACCGGGTTCGTCGTAGGCGCTGCCGACCGTGCGCATGGGCGGCAGCAGCCGGGTGCCGTCGGCGGGCCCGTGGGTGCGCTGCGGGCCGACGACCGGCGTCTCCACGGTCTGGGCGAGATCGCCCTCGTAGCCGTCGCCGCCGTAGCCCGCGCCCTGGTATCCGGGGCCGTCGTAGCCCGGGCCCACGCGGGAGATGACCTGGGTGGCTCCGGCGTCGGAGGCGGGCTCGTCGGCGTGGCGGACGCTCTCGTGCCGTACGGCCTGCAGGAGCCGGTGCGCACCGGTGTCGTCGGGGGCGGATCTGCCGCTCCAGACGACGGGCCGACGGCGGGCGGTGGCCCCGTCCGCCCCGCCCCTCACCTGGGGGATGCGGGCGGTGTCCTCGGTGGTGGTCAGATGCCGTGCGACCCGGGGGGACTGGACGCGACGCGTCGAGACGCCCAACTGCACGCGGAAACTCGCGTGATTGACGATGACCTGCGCCGGGTCGCTCGGCACCTTCACCATGCTCAGCGCGGGAGCGTCGTCGAGTCCCGACGAGCGGTCCCCCGTGGGTGTGCGGGGTGTTCTGGTGTCCACACTCATCTAACCGAGTGACGTCGCGTTAGGACACTGCTTTGACCCGCCGGATCTGTCCGGACCCCGTCAAGCTTGTCCTCATCGCCCCGACGACACCAGAATTACCCCGTACGGGTGAAATTCCGGATGCCTGTTCAGCGACGTCGGCGGGCCGCCTCGTAGAGCACGATCCCCGCCGCCACACCGGCGTTGAGCGACTCGGCACCACCCGGCATCGGGATCCGCACGCGGAAGTCGCAGGTCTCCCCGACCAGCCGGGACAGCCCCTTGCCCTCGCTGCCGACGACGATGACGACGGGGCCGTCCAGCGCCCCCAGCTCACCGATCTCCGACTCGCCGTCGGCGGCCAGGCCGACGACCGCGATGCCGGCCTTCTTGTACGCCTCCAGGGCCCGCGTCAGGTTGGTGGCGCGGGCGACCGGGGTGCGGGCCGCCGTACCGGCGGACGTCTTCCAGGCACCGGCCGTCATGCCGGCCGCGCGGCGTTCGGGGACGACGACACCGTGACCGCCGAAGGCGGAGACGGAGCGGACGACCGCGCCGAGGTTGCGCGGGTCGGTGACGCCGTCCAGCGCGACGATCAGCGGGTCCACACCGTCGTCGTGGGCGGCGGCCACCAGGTCCTCGGGGTGCGCGTACTCGTACGGCGGGACCTGCAGCACCAGGCCCTGGTGGTTGAGGCCGTTGGTCATCCGGTCCAGCTCGGGACGCGGGGCCTCCATGAGGTTGATGCCGCCGCGCTCGGCGGCGACCTGGAGGGCCTCGCGCACCCGCTCGTCGTTGTCGATGAACTGCTGGACGTAGAGGGTCGAGGCCGGGACGCCCTCGCGCAGCGCCTCCAGGACCGGGTTGCGTCCGACGACCAGCTCGGACGTGCCCTTGCCGCCGCGGCCGCGCACGGTGGGCCGGCGTACGGCCTGCTTCGCCTTGGCGTTGGCGACGCGGTTCTTCTTGTGACCCTTGCGCATCTCGGCGGGCGGGGTCGGGCCCTTGCCCTCGAGGCCCCGGCGTCGCTGGCCGCCACTGCCGACCTGCGCGCCCTTCTTGCCGGACATGCGGCGGTTGTTGGCTGCCATGACCTACCTGTCTCTGCTGTCGCCGTGAGGCGGTGAAGTGCGTACGTCTATGAAGTGTGCCGCCCGGAGGCCCGGGCGGCACAATCGATCTTCCGGCCGCGGCCGGAGCTAGCGCGGGCCGAGGCTCCAGCGCGGGCCCTGCGGACTGTCCTCGATGACCAGACCGGACTGGCCGAGCTGGTCGCGGATGGCGTCCGCGGTGGGCCAGTCCTTGCGGGCCCGGGCGGCCTCGCGCTGGTCCAGCACCATGCGGACCAGCGTGTCGACCACGCCGTGCAGGTCGTCGCCGCGGTCGCCCTCCCCGGCCCACTGGGGGTCCAGCGGGTCGAGGCCGAGCACGCCGAGCATCGCGCGGACCTCGGCGAGCCGGGCCACGGCGGCTTCCTTGTCGTCGGCGGCCAGCGCGCTGTTGCCCTGCCGGACGGTGGTGTGCACCACGGCAAGCGCCTGCGGCACGCCAAGGTCGTCGTCCATCGCCTCGGCGAAGGCGAGCGGCACCTCGGCGGCGGGCTCGACGACCCCGGCCTTCTCCACCACGCGCTGCACGAAGCCCTCGATCCGCGCGAAAGCCGACTCGGCCTCGCGCAGCGCCTCCTCGCTGTACTCGATCATCGAGCGGTAGTGCGGGGTGCCGAGGTAGTAGCGCAGCACGATGGGCCGCCAGCGCTTGACCATCTCGCTGACCAGGACGGAGTTGCCGAGCGACTTGGACATCTTCTCGCCGCTCATGGTGACCCAGGCGTTGTGCACCCAGTACCGGGCGAACTCGTCGCCGTAGGCCTTGGCCTGGGCGATCTCGTTCTCGTGGTGCGGGAAGACCAGGTCCAGGCCGCCGCCGTGGATGTCGAAGGCGGCCCCGAGGTACTTGTGCGCCATCGCCGAGCACTCCAGGTGCCAGCCGGGCCGGCCGCGGCCCCACGGCGTCTCCCAGTCGGGCTCGCCGGGCTTGGTGGCCTTCCACATGGCGAAGTCGCGCGGGTCGCGCTTGCCGGTGATGCCCTCCTCGGCGGGCTGCCGCATCTCGTCGAGGTCCTGCCGGGACAGCTCCAGGTAGGAGGGCCAGGAGCGGACGTCGAAGTAGACGCTGCCGTCGGCCTCGTAGGCGTGCCCGCGCTCGATGAGGCCGCGCATCATCTCGACCATCTCGGTGATGTGGCCGGTGGCCCGCGGCTCGTAGGTGGGCGGCAGGCAACCGAGCACGGTGTAGCCGTCGTTGAAGGCGCGCTCGTTCTCGTAGCCGATGGCCCACCAGGGGCGGTTCTGGTCGGCCGACTTGGCGATGATCTTGTCGTCGATGTCCGTCACGTTCCGCACGAACGTGACGTCGTAGCCGCGGTACTCGAACCAGCGGCGCATGATGTCGAAGTTCAGCCCGGAGCGGATGTGCCCGATGTGCGGGGCGGCCTGCACGGTGGCACCACACAGGTAGATCGAGACGCAACCCGGCTGGAGCGGGGAGAAGTCACGGATCTGCCGGGCGCTGGTGTCGTACAGGCGAATAGTCACCCCTCCAGGGTAGTGGGCCCCGGGGGGTGCCTCAGGTACTTCACCTCGGGGGGTCGACATTCGTGACATTGGCAACGGGAACACCCCGAGCGCTCGCCCCTCAGCCGGCGCGTACGACCAGGGCCGTGGCCACGGCCATCAGCCCTTCCTCCCGGCCGGGGAAGCCCAGCCCGTCCGTCGTCGCGCCCGAGACCGACACCGGGGCTCCGGCCGCCTCCGACAGGAGCTTCTGGGCCTCGTCCCGGCGCTTGCCGATCTTCGGGCGGGGGCCCACCACCTGTACGGCGATGTTGCCGATCCGGAAGCCCGCCTCGCGCACGATGCGCGCGGCCTCCGTCAGGAGGGTGACCCCGGAGGCGCCCGACCACTCGGGGCGGCCCGTGCCGAAGTGCTGCCCGAGGTCGCCGAGGCCGGCGGCGGAGAAGAGGGCGTTGCAGGCGGCGTGGGCGACGACGTCCGCGTCGGAGTGGCCGGCCAGGCCCGGGCCCGCGTCCTCCCACTTCAGGCCCGCGCACCACAGCTCACGGCCCTCCTCGAAGGCGTGGATGTCGGTGCCGATGCCCACCTGGGGCAGAACAGGCTGGTCAGTAGCCATCGTTGAGCCTCCTGCGGGCCAGGACCGCCTCCGCGAGGATCAGGTCCAGGGGGCGGGTGACCTTGAAGGCCTCCTCGTGGCCGGGGACGGCCACGACCGTGAGGCCGAGCTGCTCGACCATGCCGGCGTCGTCGGTGACCTCGCCGGTCACCGTCCCGTGCGCCCGGATCAGCGTGGCCCGGTCGAAGCCCTGCGGGGTCTGCACCGCGCGCAGCAGGGCGCGCTCCGGCGTGGCGACGACCGGCTCCGGCTCGCCCGGGGTGGCGGCAGGTTCGACCTGCTTGACGGTGTCGGCGAGCGGCAGTGCCGGGACCACGGCCGGGGCGCCGTCCCGTACGGCCTCGATCACGGCGTCGACCGTGTCCACCGGCACCAGCGGCCGGGCAGCGTCGTGGACCAGCACGATGTCGTGGCCGGGCGGCAGCGCGTCGAGGCCGAGCCTCACGGACTCCTGGCGGGTCCGCCCGCCCGGGACGACGAGGAAGTCCGTCCGCTCGGGCAGGGCGTGCGCGTCGAGCAGCGACTTGACCTCGGCGGCGCCGTCGGGCGGTGCCACGACGACGACCAGGGAGACGGCGCGGGAGGCGGCCATCGCGCGGACCGCGTGGATCAGCATGGGGGTGCCGCCGAGCGCACGGAGCGCCTTGGGGGCGCCCGGGCCCAGCCGGACACCACGGCCGGCGGCCGGGATCACGGCCGCCGTTCGGGCCGCGGAGGGGCCGGCGGACGGCGAGGGACGCGAATCGTCAGACATCGGTTCCTGTCAGGTTTGTGTGCTGGCCTGGCGTGGGTATGGCCTGGAGGAGTGCCGGGCGCGACACGCTCGACCGGACCCTTCCGTGACGCTGGTCGAGCCGGCTGCCC
Organism: Streptomyces sp. NPDC037100; assembly: GCF_055606225.1. Lineage (NCBI taxonomy): Bacteria > Bacillati > Actinomycetota > Actinomycetes > Kitasatosporales > Streptomycetaceae > Streptomyces > Streptomyces sp. NPDC037100. The sequence continues at coordinate 551,858 of NZ_JBVJSX010000004.1, forward strand.
GGGCCCGGCACCGAACACCGGGGCGTGAGTGATAACACATCCCGGGGTCACGGCGCATCGGCGCCTGAGTACGAACATGCCGCAGCGCCCGGCGACAGGAATTCGTCATCGGGCACCGCGGCATTTCGATGTGCAGGCGCGCGCTTGATCAGCTTCGACCAGCAGCCTTGATCAGCAGCTTCGATCGGCGCAGAGCGCTGAGCGACGGGTTTCGCCTCAGGAGGCGAGAACCTCGTCGAGCAGAGCCTCGGCCTTGTCCTCGTTGGTGTTCTCCGCGAGGGCGAGCTCGCTCACCAGAATCTGGCGGGCCTTGGCGAGCATGCGCTTCTCACCGGCGGAGAGACCGCGCTCACGCTCACGACGCCACAGGTCACGCACGACTTCCGCGACCTTGATGACATCGCCCGAGGCGAGCTTCTCCAGGTTTGCCTTGTATCGACGGGACCAGTTCGTGGGCTCCTCGGCGTACGGTGCACGCAGTACCTCGAAGACCCGGTCCAGTCCATCCTGACCGACCACATCACGCACGCCGACGAACTCCGCATTGTCCGCTGGCACACGTACCGTCAGGTCGCCCTGGGCGACCTTCAGCACCAAGTAGGTCTTGTCCACGCCTTTGATCTGGCGAGTTTCGATAGCCTCGATCAGCGCGGCCCCGTGATGGGGATAGACCACGGTGTCGCCAACCTTGAACGTCATGTGACAGGTACCCCTTCCGTGGCTATCCAGAGTAACACGGAAACTGCGGGTTCTGAATGGCGTTTTCGCAGGTCAGGGCATATCTCGGGGCTTGACAACTCCAACAGGAACGTGCTTCGGACAGGGAGTGGAAGAAGGTATTCGCAGGTGGGAGCGGCTCTCCGGGGTGAGCGAAACGCGTACGCTACACACATCCGGAGCACCCTCCAGAGGGACGAACATCCCCATATGTCCGGTTCCGTATGATCGACTTCCGCTACTCCGTTCGGCGGCCCGAGCCGGGTTCCGGTCGAATCCGAAATTGATCACGCGGTGCCCCGCCGGGCCGCCGGTGATCAATTCCGGGCGGCCCGCGCATTCCTTCACGGAACATTTGCGGTGCCGCCCGGGTCTCTTATGTGAATGCCGGACGGACACCACGCCAATGTGAGGCGGGAGTCACGTGTGACTCAGGTGGGATCAACGGTGCCGGGGGGTCGGGTGCGGCCGGACCAGGACGGCTCGGTAACCTAAGGCCCGCTGACAGACACTTAGAGCGGCTTTATCGGCCGCTCCGCTCGAGTCAAGGAGTTGCCGCCGCCGTGAGCAGCAGCCTTCGACGCGGCACCCTCGCCGCGGCCGCCATCGCGTTCTCGATCGCCTCGCTCGCCGCGTGCGGCGCCGGCAACGACGCCCAGACGCTGGAGATCAAGCCGGACAACGCGGCGACGAGCGTCGGCGACATCAAGGTCCAGAACGCGATCGTCATCACGCAGCCCGACCTCGAGTCCACCGGCCCCGCCGCGATCTCCGCGACCCTCTTCAACTCCGGCAGCACTGCCGAGACGCTGGAGTCCATCACCCTCCCCGGCACCGGCAAGACCGCCGAGCTCAAGCCCGCCAAGGGCGGCAGCCTCAGCATCCCGCCCGGCGGTTCGCTGATCCTGGGTGGCAAGGACAACGCCACGGCGATGCTGCCGAGCAGCCGTGAGGCCGTGCAGGACGGCAACGCCCAGAAGGTCACCTTCACCTTCAGCAAGACGGGTGCCGTGAGCCTGCGCGCGTTCGTCGTCCCCGCCGAGCACTACTTCAAGGAGTGGGGCCCGACCGAGGTGCCGGCCGCGCCGGGCGCCTCGTCGTCCCCGTCCGGTTCGCCGTCGGGCTCGCCGTCCGGTTCTCCCGCCGAGGGTGAGTCGGGCGCGCCCGCGGGCGGTGAGACGCCGGGTGGCCACGAGGCGTCCGGCACGCCGACCGACGCGGCCTCCGCGAGCACCGGCGCCGGCGCCGGGCACTGAGCAGACGCGACACGAAGGGCGGGGCCTCTCCCGGGAGAGGCCCCGCCCTTCGTGTCGCCGTCGTACGCGGCCGGCTTACGGCTCGAACTTGTAGCCGAGACCGCGGACCGTCACCAGGTAGCGCGGGGCGCCCGGGTCCGGCTCGATCTTGGCGCGCAGGCGCTTGACGTGGACGTCGAGGGTCTTGGTGTCACCGACGTAGTCGGCACCCCAGACGCGGTCGATGAGCTGCATGCGGGTCAGGACGCGGCCGGCGTTGCGCAGCAGCATCTCCAGCAGGTCGAACTCCTTGAGCGGCAGGTCGATCTTGGTACCGCCGACGGTGACCACGTGCCGGTCGACGTCCATGCGGACCGGACCGGCCTCCAGGGCCGCCGGGGTGACCTCCTCGGGCTCGCCGCGGCGGCGCAGCACGGCACGGATGCGCGCGACCAGCTCGCGCGAGGAGAACGGCTTGGTGACGTAGTCGTCGGCTCCTATCTCCAGCCCGACGACCTTGTCGATCTCACTGTCCTTGGCGGTCACCATGATCACGGGGACGTTGGAGCGGCCGCGCAGCTGGCGGCACACCTCGGTGCCCGGCAGGCCGGGCAGCATCAGGTCGAGCAGGACGAGGTCGGCGCCGTTGCGCTCGAACTCGTCGAGTCCGTCGGGCCCGGTGGTCGCGACGGCGACCTCGAAGCCCTCTTTGCGGAGCATGTACGACAGGGCGTCGGAGAAGGACTCCTCGTCCTCGACGACGAGCACACGGGTCACGGAAGGACCTCCGGGGCGGGAAGCGTTTCGTACGCGGATGATTCGGGGGATGTGGAGGTGGACCGCCCGGCCTCCTCGTCGAGGCCCGCGCCTTCTGCGCGTGTCTCTCGGGCGGGATGCTGATGTGCGCCGCGGGCCGCACCGGCCTCCGGCAGCCGCAGGGTGAAGGTGGAGCCCTGGTTCTCGGCGCTCCACACCGTGACCTCCCCGCCGTGCGAGGCGGCCACGTGCTTCACGATCGCCAGCCCCAGTCCCGTGCCGCCGGTGGCACGGGAGCGGGCCGGGTCGACGCGGTAGAAGCGCTCGAAGATGCGCTCCTTGTCCTTGTCGGAGATGCCGATGCCCTGGTCGGTGACGGCGATCTCGATGTGGTCCCCGCCGGGGGCGTTCACACTGCGGGCCGCTATGCCGACACGGGTGCGGGCGGGTGAGTAGTTGACGGCGTTCTCGACGAGGTTGCCGAGCGCTGCGGCGAGCTGGCCGCGGTTTCCCCAGACGCGCAGGTCGGCGGTTCCCCCCGCGGCCATGGTGATCTGTTTGGCGCCGGCCTGGTGCCGGCAGCGGTCGATGGCCTCGGCGACCAGCTCGTCGACGCGGACCGGCTCGGCGTCCTCCAGCGGGTCGTCGTTCTGCACGCGTGAGAGGTCGATGAGCTCCTGCACCAGGCTGGTGAGCCGGGTGGCCTCGATCTGCATGCGTCCGGCGAACCGCTGGACGGCCTCGGGGTCGTCGGAGGCGTCCATCACGGCCTCGGAGAGCAGCGAGAGGGCTCCGACCGGCGTCTTCAGCTCATGGCTCACGTTGGCGACGAAGTCGCGGCGGACCGCTTCGATGCGGCGGGCCTCGGTCAGGTCCTCCACCAGCAGCAACACCAGCCGGGAGCCGAGCGGCGCGACCCGCGCGGAGACGGCCAGGGCCTCTCCGCGTCCGGTGCCGCGCCGTGGCAGGTCCAGCTCGACCTGTCGTATCTCGCCGTCCCGCCGGGTGTCCCGGGCCATCTGCAGCATCGGCTCGACGGCGAGCTTGCCGCCGCGGACCAGGCCGAGGGCGTACGCCGCCGAGCTGGCCTTGACCACGGCGTCCGCCTCGTCGAGGACGACGGCGGACGACCGGAGGACCGACAGGACCGTGTCCACGCCCGGCGGGAGCACCGCGTCGGTGTGCAGGGAGCTACGGGTGGGGCGCTTCTGCTCGCGCTCACTCCAGCGGAACGCGAGCATGGCGATGACGCCGGTGAGCACACCGGCGATCGCAGCCACTGCGGCGACCGCCGCGTTCACGTCCATGCACCCAGGTTAGGCATGGCTCGGGCACCCTCCACAGCCGTCGGGCTGCGAGCTCGAACACTCGTCGCCCAGAGTTCACCTTGGAGCCAGTATTGGTTCATTTGGGATGACGGAAACGGACGCGTAAGGGCCGGAACGTGGGAGCGTGGGGTTCGGACCGTTGGTAGTACGACGGTCGTACCGCCGGTTGTCCGGTGGGCCCCGGCCCTTGGACCCCCGACTGAGACGCACGAGAGGGAAAGCCTGATGCGGGACGCGTACCACGAGGAACTGGACTCGATCGGCGACGGTCTGGTGGAGATGGCCCGGCTGGTCGGGTCGGCGATCGGGCGCGCCACGACCGCCATGCTCGACTCCGACCTGAAGCTGGCCGAGAACGTCATCGAGGCCGACCAGCGGGTCGACGAGCTCCAGCACGAACTGGAGGCCCGGGCCATAGCCCTGCTGGCGCGGCAGCAGCCGGTGGCGACGGACCTGCGGATCGTCGTCACGTCGCTGCGGATGTCCGCCGACCTGGAGCGCTCGGGCGATCTCGCCCAGCACGTGGCGAAGCTCGCGCGCCTGCGCTACCCCGACCACGCGGTCCCGAGCGACCTGCACGCCACCATCCTGGAGATGGGCCAGCTCGCGCAGCGCCTGATGGCGAAGGCCGCCGAGGTGATCATCACCAAGGACGTCGACCTGGCGCTCCAGCTGGAGCAGGACGACGACGAGATGGACCTGCTGCACCGCACGCTCTTCCAGCACCTGATGGACGACCGCTGGAAGCACGGCATCGAGACGGCCGTGGACGTCACGCTGCTCGGCCGTTACTACGAGCGGTTCGCCGACCACGCGGTGTCGGTCGCCAAGCGGGTGGTGTACCTGGTGACGGGCGAGCACGCGGACGAACTCCAGGCGGACGTGCAGCCGGAGATCCAGGCGGCCCCCGGGGCGGAGAGCGCCTGACGGGTCCGGCCGGGGGCGGGCTCGGGCACCGAGCCGCGGCCGCCTGGGAGCGAGGCCGGGCGGCCCCCGGGGCGGAGAGCGCCTGACGGGTCCGGCCGGGGGCGGGCTCGGGCACCGAGCCGCGGCCGCCTGGGAGCGAGGCCGGGGGCCGACCGGGAGCTGGGCCGGGAGCCGGCTGGGGCGCTGGGGCGCCTCAGTGCGCCGTTGATGCGCCCGGCCGGGCGGGCATCCAATGGGCACAGGCACCAGTCTCGAGGAGGGACCCATGGCCGAATCCCCCAGCACCACGCCCGACCCCGCCCGGCAGCGTGAGACCGAGCAGCCCGCCGAGATCAGGAGCCTGCCCCTGATCGCCGCGTGCGGCTGCGGCTCGGGCTGCGGCTGCGGGTGTCAGTCGGGCAGCCCCTGCCAGTGCGGCTGACGCCGGCGCGTTGTCGCTCGCAGGACTTGAGGGGCCCCGGCGGTGTCGCCGGGGCCCCTCTGCGTCGGGTCGTGGGACCTGGGGTCGCCCGGATGGCCGTACGGGCGGAGCATGAAGAGGCAGGCAAGGAAGGAGGCGCGAGGCATGCCCAAGTTCATGGATGTCCATCGCGGCATGGAGGGCATCACGGAAGAGCAGCTGCGTGAAGCCCACAACGCGGACCTCGCGATAGAGAAGGACGAGCGGGTCCACTTCGAGATGGCCTGGGCGGATCCGGAGTCCGGCCATGTCTACTGCCTCTCCGAGGCCCCCTCGGCCGAAGCGGTCCAGCGCATTCACGAGCGCGCCGGACACAAGGCGGACGAGGTGCACCCCGTGCCGTTGACGGTGCGGTGACCTGCCCGGCCCGCGGTCCCCGGCATCGAGCCCAGCCCGCCGGGTGCCGCGGGACGCGGCCCGTCAGGGGCGCCGGCCTGCGTTGAGGCGGGCCGCCTGGCGGGTCAGGTAGTCGCGTTCGGCGAGGTTGGGGGCCTTGCGGGCCGCGTCGGCGTACAGCCGGGCCGCGGTTTCCGGGTCGCCGTCGCGTTCGTGGAGATAGGCCGCCACCGCGGTGTAGCGGGGCAGCGAGTCGTCCAGCGCCGCGAGCGCCGCGAGACCGGCGCGCGGTCCGTCGGCCTCGCCCACGGCCACCGCCCGGTTGAGCCGGACGACCGGGTTGTCGGTGAGGCGCACGAGCTCGTCGTACCACTCCACGATCTGCACCCAGTCGGTCTCCTCGGCGGTGGGTGCGTCGGCGTGCAGTGCCGCGATGGCGGCCTGTGCCTGGAACTCGCCCAGCCGGTCGCGGGCGAGTGCCGCCTGGAGGATCTGGACGCCCTCGGCGATCAGGCGCGTGTCCCACCGACCGCGGTCCTGCTCGGCGAGCGGCACCAGACCGCCGTCGGGCGCGGTACGCCCGGCGCGCCGGGCATGGTGGAGCAACATGAGCGCGAGCAGCCCCGACACCTCGGGGTGGTCGATCACTCCCGCGAGCTGCCGGGTGAGCCGGATGGCCTCGGCGGCCAGGTCGAGGTCGCCGGAGTAACCCTCGTTGAAGACGAGGTAGAGGACGCGCAGCACGGTCGCGACGTCGCCGGGCTGGTCGAACCGCACGTCGGAGACGGTGCGCTTGGCGCGGCTGATGCGCTGCGCCATGGTCGCCTCCGGCACCAGGTAGGCCTGGGCGATCTGGCGGGTGGTGAGCCCGCCGACGGCGCGCAGGGTGAGCGCGACCGCGGACGATGGTGTCAGCGACGGGTGGGCGCACAGGAAGTACAGCTGGAGCGTGTCGTCCACGTCGGACGTGGGGCCGGGCGCCGGTTCCTCGTCGACGAGGTCCTCACGCCTGCGGCGGGCGCTGTCCGCCCGCGCCTGGTCGAGGAACTTGCGCCAGGCCACGGTGACCAGCCAGCCCTTCGGATCCCGAATGGGGTCTCCCCGGCTCGAGCGAAGCCCAGAGCTTGGGGAAGGGTCGGCCGGCCAGACGCGCAACGCCTCGATCAGCGCGTCCTGCACGGCGTCCTCGGCCGCCGCGAAGTCGGCTCCGCGGCGGACGAGAATCGTGAGGACGGTGGGAGTGAGGCTGCGGAGCAGTGCCTCATCCATGGACGGAGCACTCCGGAATGGTGGGCGGAGCGGTCAGGAAAGGGCGCACCTCCAGCCACTCGTGGATCGGCTTGCCTCCCGCCCCGGGGGCGGCGGACAGCTCCCCGGCCAGCTCGACGGCACGGTCGTAGCCGTCGACGTCGATGATCATCCAGCCGGCGATGAGGTCCTTGGTCTCGGCGAACGGCCCGTCGGTGACCGGCGGGCGCCCCTCACCGTCGTACCGGACCCACGCGCCCTCCGGGGCGAGCGCCTGGCCGTCGACGAACTCGCCGGTCTTCTCCAGCCGCGCCGCGAAGTCGTTCATGTACTGGATGTGGGCCGAGATCTCCTCCGGCGTCCACTGGTCCATCGGCACGTCGTTGACCGGTGACGGGGCGCCTCGGTAGTGCTTGAGCAGCAGGTACTTCGCCATGGTGGTTCTCCTCGGTGCCAGTGCGGCCCATCTTGGCCGCTTTCACCCCGGGGACGGAGCCGGACGCGGGTTCTCGACATCGCCGCCGAAGTTTTTCGGCAGCATCCGGCGAGAGGTCCGGCCGGAGATGCTCACTCTCGCCGCCGAGGTTCTTTCGGCAGCGTCTGGCGAGAGGTCCGGCCGGAGATGCTCACTGTCGCCGCCGAGGTTCTTTCGGCAGCGTCTGGCGAGAGGTCCGGCCGGAGATGCTCACTGTCCGACGCGGCCGTCGATCCGTTCGCGCAGGAGGTCGGCGTGGCCGCAGTGCCGGGCGTACTCCGCGATCTGCGCGACCAGGATGTCGCGGAGCTGGACCCGGCCGCCGGGTTCGGGACCGAAGTCGGAGTGTCCGGTGTTGCCGGTGCCGAGGTCGGTGACACCGGCCAGATAGCGGTCGGTGCGCTCGACCTCGGTACGCCACTGCCGCCAGGCGGCCTCCACGACCGCCGGGTCGGCGATCGCCCCGTTGAAGTCGCCGTCCCGGTCCTCCGGCGTGCGGTACAGCTTCGGCACGTCCTCGCCGGCCATCACCCGGCGGACGTGCCGCTCCTCCTCGGTCAGGTGCCGCACCAGTCCGAGCAGGGACATCGTGGACGGCGGGACGGATCTCCGGGCCATCTGCTCGGCGTCCAGGCCCGCGCACTTCATCTCCAGGGTAAGGCGGTAGGCGCGCAGGCAGTCGAGGAGGACGCCGCGTTCGCCGACGGGCTGGGCGTCGGTCTCGCGGGGGTCGTCGTCGGGGTCGACCCACATGTCGGGGTAGACGGTCGCCCGTGTCCACCGAGTCGTATCCGCTGCCGCGGGCGTCATTGCTTCGCCGGTGTGCTCACCTGAGACCATGCGGGCATGGTGGCCGCAGTGGGGCGGGCCCGCCACCGAATATCGAGGCGTCCGCCGACCTGCCCGCTCCGACAAGGGCCTGGTCGTCGTCCCCGAGGTCCGCATCACCTTCACCCGGGCTCTGGAACGTCAGCCGCTCTGTTCGGACAGGCGACGCTGATGCCGCCCGGGCCGCGGAGGCAGCAGAGCAGGAAGACGTTGTCGTACTGCTCGATCTCGCCGACGACTTCGCCACCGCGGTCGCGCAGGCGGGCGATGGTGCGGTCGGGGCGGTCGGTGCGATCGGTGCGATCGGTGCGATCGGGTGTGGGCGATGCGATCGATCCGATCGATCCGATTGATGCGGTCGATGCGGTCGATGCGGTCGATGTCGAACATGACGCGGCGCAGGCCCAGTGCGTTGGGCGGGCGATCTCCGGTTCGGTGCCGACAACGGCCTCCGGCCCATCGGCCGGGTGACCAGAAAAGATCTTGCTGCTCCTGAGGGGGTGGGTTTTGATCATGACTTGATCAAGTGAAAGGTGAAAAACATGCGTCTGCCCTTGAAAGCCACGGTCGTTGCCATATCCGCTCTCAGCGCGATGGGTGCCGTAGCCGGCCCCGTCAACGCTGCCCCCGGGACGGCGGCCACCAAGGTGGCTCCTGCTGCAGCGGCCAGCTGCCACATCAACAACGTCTCCGGAACGACCCTCAACCTGCGCGGCGGAGCCGGAACCCGGTACTCGGTCGTGGGAACGCTCGCCAAGGGTGCACGGCTTCCCTGCGGAAGCCTCGGGGAAGGCTCCGTGACCGGGCAGAGGTACACGGCTTGCGGCGGCACGGCCAACGACTGGAAGACCGTCAGGCTGAACGGCCGTGACGCTTGGGTCGCAGCGGAGTGCGTGGCGCTGAGCGCCTGACTCTCCTTGGACCGGCTGCGGCTGCGGTACGGCATCTGAGCGCCCCCGGCAATCCGACGACGTGCCACACCAGGACGCCCAAGCAGCCATCACGGCCCACCACGGCGACAAGGCCCCTCCAGCGGAGAAAAACCGCAGGCAGGGGCCTTGCTCGACTCTGCTGGTACCTCTCCGCGTGCCCCCTTTCCCCCTCCGCTACGTCCGGTCCAGCGCCGCGAAGACCGCCAGGCACAGGGTGAGACTCGCGGCGAAGGCGATGCAGCAGCGGGACAGGGCCGTAGGCACCGCGGCTCCCTCCCAGCGGGCGAGGGCGAAGGCGATCGCCGCGGCGACGACGGAGAAGAGGAAGGCCACCGCCAGCGCGAGGAGCAGGAACGCCGGGAAGGTGTGGTTCATGAGGACACCGCCTGGGTCGTGTCGTGTCGATGAGGAATTACGACGATCCCCGGGCGGAACCGCAGGTGGGACGGTTGGATGTTTTCTCCGGTGACAACAGGGGGTTGTCCGGCGAACAAACCACGGGGGAGAACGAGTGGCCGGCGAGAGGAAGCGGGCGGGGCGGCCGTGGGGACCGGCCCGGGGCTCGTGCGTCGAGATCAACCAGCTGGTGGCGGTGGTGCGGTCCTGGCTCGACGAATCGGCGGTGTCGGTAAAGGAGTTGCACGCACGGCTCACTCCCGAGCACTTCGTCGCCGGGGCCGTGCCCGAGTTACGCCGGTTGCGTGACCGGCTGGCCGGCGAGTCGCTGGAGTGGGATCTCGTCGAGGCCGTGGCCGACGTGTGTTTCCCCCACGAACCGGCCGACCTCGCCCGGCGACGCCTCGGGGAGGCGAGGACGCTGTGGGACAGGGCGGGCACCAACCCCACGGCGATCGCGGAGGCGCAGGAGCTGGTGCCCGCCCGGGAGTTACTGGAGGCCAAGGACCGCACCATAGAGGTCCTCCAGGAGATGCAGCGCGCCCGGCAGGCCTACGAGGCCGGCGAACACGGGCGGCAGCAGGCCCTGTCCATCGCCACGTTGCTGTTCGTCATGCTCGGACAGGCCCAGGCGAAGGTCGCCGAACTGCGGCGACGGCTCGACGCGCTGGAGTCGGTGACGGTCGAACTCCCCGACGGCCAAGGGGTGATGGAGCTCCTCTCCCGGGCACAACGGCAGGAGACGGACCTGCGCGAACAGCTGGTTCGCGCCGAACGGGAGCGGGCCCTCGCCCAGCAGGTCGCCGACCACGCGGCACGCCGAATCCAGCAACTGGAGGCCGAGCTGGCCGAGTTGCGGCTCCGTATGGGGGAGGACGACCCCTCCCGGGCCCAGGAGGCGGCGCCGCCGCTGTCCCGGCCCGAACTGCACGCGCCCAGTCCCGACGACGCCGCGCTCGACGACGTGGACCGTGCGCTGGACAAGGCGCGCGCCGTTCTCGACGAGGAGCACGAGGCCGTTCAGCAGGCCGCCGACGAGGTGGGTTACTGGTCGTCCTCGATCGCCTCGATTCCCTCGGCCGCTCCGGGAGAAGCCGGCGTCTCGCCCGGGCAGACCGAGCAGAACCCCGGGGGACAACCCGCCGGGTTGTCCGGAACAACCCCGAACAACCCGCCGACCAGCCAGGAGACATCCCTCCCCGCACTCGAATCCCCACGGTCACCGGCCGCCGACCCCCAGGGCGACATCTCCGAGGCGGCCCACCGGATCACCCGGGGCAGGGACCCGGAGGACATCGTGAAGCGGCTGTGCCGGGCTGTCGTCCCCACCGTCGCCGACGCGGTCATGGTCTATCTGCGGGACCCGATCCCGACGGGCGACGAAGAACACATGGGCCCGCTGGTGCTGCGGTTGCAGCAGGTGCACCCGCTCCACGCCGGCGGGGGTGCCGCGCGGTGCGAGGTACGCCCCGGCAGCGCGCTCTTCGACGTACTGAACGGGGCGCTGCCCGTCGGTGGCGACTCGCCGGTCGGCGGGGCCGCGCTGCCGGAACTGCTCGGTGCGGGACATGAGACACCCGGCGGAGGCCACACCGTCCTCGTACCCCTGCACGGTCGCCGACGGATCATCGGCACGGCGGTCCTCCTGCGCCACCCCGCCGAACCGGCCTTCCAGGACGCCGATCTGTCGGTCGCCGCCGAGTTCGCCACCCGCAGCGCGCTGGCCATCGACAAGAGTCACAATCTGCAGGCCGCGGTCCAGAATCTCCATCTCGCCCGCAGTCTCGCGGACACCCTGCAGATCGTCGCCGACGGAATCGTGACCGGTCTCGGCTACGAGCTGGCGTGCGTCAACCTCGTCCGCCCGGACGGCGATCTCGTGGCGGCCTCCTTCGCGGGCAACGCCGACGCCGAGGCCCTCATCACCGGCCGCGTCGGCTCACGCGAGTCGTGGGAGCGTCGCCTCGGCATGGGCGAGCACTGGGGCGACCTGGTGTTCATACCGCACACCGAGGGCTGGGTCCTCGACGACGACGACGTCCCTCAGTGGTACACCGACGGCCCCGCCCCCCGCTTCGAGGACGAGTGGCACCCCTCCGACCGCCTCTTCGCGCCGATGTACGCCCGCAGCGCTTCCGGCGCCTCCCAGGGTGAGCTGATCGGTGTGATCTCTGTGGACCGTCCCCTCACCCGCCGCCGTCCCAGGCCGGACGAGCGCCGCGATCTGGAGGAGTACGCCTTCCAGGCCGCCATCGCCATCAGCAACGCGCGGCTGCGTGCGAACATGCAACGCGCCCTGGTCAGACTGGAAAGGGAGCAGCAGACGCTGCGGGCCAGCGAGGAATCCTTCCGGCAGGCCTTCGAGTACGCGCCGTCCGGCATGGCCATCGCCGAGATGGGCGGCGACCAGCACGGCCGCATCCTCCGGACGAACGACGCGCTGTGCCGCATGCTCGGCCGCCCGTCCTCCGCCATGCGCCGCTACTCATTCTCGGACCTCGTCCACCCCGAGGACCTGGAGGTCCTGCTCCGCACCAGCGCCGAGGGCGGACGGGCGGAACTGCGCCTCGGGCGCCGCAACGGGACGTACCTGTGGGTCTCCCTGCGCAACAGTGTCCTCGCGGACGCCGCCGACGGCCCCCGTTTCCTGCTCACGCACGTCGAGGACATCGAAGACCGCAAGCGACGCGAGTTCGATCTCGCCCACCGCGCCTCGCACGACGCCCTGACCGGCCTGCCGAACTCCGCGGAGCTGCACGCCCGCATCGACGCCCGGCTCTGCGCCCGTCCGGAGCAAGCGTCCGACGACGTGGAGGGGGCCGACGACCTCTACCTCGGCCACGCCGACCAGCCCGCGATCCCCCACACCCACGTATGGGCCCCCGTGGGCGACGACCACACCCATGGCCTGGCCGTGTTGTTCTTCGCCCTCCGCGACTTCAAGGCGATCAACACCCGTTTCGGGCACGACGCGGGGGACGGCGTCCTCGTCGAGGTCGCCCGACGGCTCGGTCAGGCCGTACGCGACGGCGACACGGTCGCCCGGTACGGCGGTGACGAGTTCGTCGTCCTGGCCGACGACTTGGGCCCCGCCGACGCGCATACCGCCGCGGTCTGGATGCAGTCCCGGATCCACCTGCCGATCCCCCTGGGCGACCAGACGGTGCGCATGCACGCAGGTGTCGGCATCGCATGGGCCCAGTGCGGGACTGCTCCTGGCGACATCCTGCGAGCGGCACGGGGGTTCGCGTCGTGAGGGTGCTGGCCGGCCGGGGCACCGGTGGTGAGCGGCATGGTTGAACTGGTCACTGCACACAGATGCCCCCAAGGGCGGTGCCTGCGGCAGTTGCTCCCACGGCTGGGTCTCTCACAACGTGAAACAGCGGCAGTCGCCTCAGAGGTGCTGCTTGGCTGCCCTGACCAGTCGGCTGATGTCGTCACGGGTCCGTACCCTGACCTCGTCGAGTTCTGCTCTGCTGTCTGTCCTGGACAGCGCCGTGACCTCTGCGAGCACGTCCTCCGCGGCCTGGCTCAGCGTCTCGTCCTCGGTGAGCATCTGTACCCGAAACAGTGCCTCTTGGGCGTTGGAGCGTAGATCGTAGGCGCGGATCCGCACCGTGTCGGGGTCTTCCGGTGGCGGCTGTTCGTGTTCGCAGAACCAGAGGTGAACGAGGCAGCGGCGGTAGTTGACCAACGCGCCGGCGTAGGCGGAGCAGGCGTCGAGCCGTTCTTGTCGCAGCTTCTCCCTACGGGCGAACCGGTGGCCCCTGTCGGCGGTGCGCTGCTGGAACGCCAGCGTGATCCCCGAACCGAGCAGCGTTCCCAGTACGGCTATGCCGCTGGCGATGATGGTCTCCACACCCGCAGCCGATCACGCAGTGCCGTCCTGCGTGGGGCGTTGCCCAACATCGGTGCCGCCGAAGGCGGGTGCGTCGAGTGAGGCGGACGGTGCAGTTCTCGGAACGCCGTACCACCTCGCCGGCCCATCGCACGCCCTCCTCGTCAGGCTCGGTAGCTATGACGTCCCCGCACGCGATGCCTCGAACGAACCACGGGATGTTGTCGAGCCGCGCGGTGCCGTCGCCCTGATCGACGGCCCACAAGCTCTCCACCGATGCCGGGGGCCGGTCTTTCTCGATCTCAAGCCGAAAGTGCACTTTCACGTACGGGCCTTCGGGGTTCGTCATGGTGCCAGGATGCACAGTCCTGCCGCGCTTGACGCGCTGATTGGCGTGCTGCGGGCTGACCTTCTGATCCGTAGGTCTAACAAACGGCTGACGCAGTGAGGGGGATCAGCCCTGATGGCCGTGTCCGGGGCCGCAGCGACGTCACCCAGATGATCCCGCTGCTCGATGCGATCCCGTGCTGCCTGATCACCCAGCGAGAACTCGGCTCGTTGTCCTAGCCGTTTAGGGAACCCGGAACCTTGCACACGCCGGCCCGCGCCGTGTGAGCGAGCCACACTCGTCCTGGGCTCCGTCGCCCGCATTGAGGGCCATGATGCTGATGCCCGCGGCCTGTGGTGGAAGGGACATCGGCATGCTGACCCGCTGCTCGACCACGCCCTTGTCGTTGGGTCTGAGCTCACTTGAGTAGGCGTCGACCGACTCAACAACAGGTTCCGACAAGTCGGCCCTGACAGCATTCACAAACACCTCAATGCTGGCCCCCGTCTCGACGCCGTCAGCATGAACATCGAAACTCAATTTCAGATTGGACCGAGGGCCGTCGACTTTGATGTTGGTGATGGACGGCCGCCCGTTTCCCCCGGCAGCCTTGGCCGCGCCGATAACCGCCACGCTCAGAGCCACCATATAGAGGATCACCCCGAGGATGAGCACAACGGTCTCCCACAGGTTGCCCCGCCGTGTGGGGTGGACGAGCAGAGCCACAATGCTGCAGACGATGGCGAGGATGGCGGAGAGCGAGGCCACATAGATGGGCCACGAGTCGTTGTTGAGCGCAACGAACACGACGTCGCTGCTGAGACCAAGCAGGGTCATGACGCCGGCAACGGCGACGAGGGCGCCAGCCAGGATCTTGGCAACGTCGTCCAGGCGCTTTCCGATCCTGGCCTGGATCTCTTCGTGCGTCGGGGCAGGTTCTTGTTCGCCGCCCCACTTCGGTACCCCGCTCATTGCGCTCCTCGTGACCGCAGGGGCCGGGCGGTCAGCCGGTCGTCCGGCTGGCGACCGGCCCTGGTGGAAGACGCTAGGTTCGCGCGAGAACCTCAGCGACCCGGGGTTAGGCCGAACGGAGGAACGATTAGTACAACGGTTAACACAATGAGCTGCACCGAAGCCCAGCTCCTGCGGCAGGTACTCCCACCAGATCCCCGTGCGCAACACGTACAGGATCCCGCACAGCACCTCCCGGTCCGGCAACGGCTTGCGGCCCGGATGCCGAAAGCGCCGCTCGCGCTGCGGAAGCAGCGGCTCCAAGCGGTCCCACAGCTCATCCGACACGATCCACGGTGACATCCCCACACCGGAAGGAACGCTCAACTCCGGCCCCGGGTCCGGCCATCAGGAGTGATCCACCTCACCGTGTCAGCCGTTGTAAGAGATGATCTCAATTGGCGTCGTGCGGCAGTCGTGGCCGCTCGGCTGGGGCTTAGGCTGATCACAAGGCGGTGACAGGGTTGGAATTCCAGTGATTGACCAACGCAGGGTAGAAGCCAGGGTTCTCCCTCACCGCGTGAACAAGAGCTGGACAGTCTCGACGCATTACGACAGCGAACTCCCGCCATCCTTCGTACCCCAGGACAGCAGGGGTGACTGCGGTCGTCATCAAGCCGTAGTCGATCGAGTCGGCCAGAATATTGACCAAGGCAAGCACGCGAGCCCGCTGCTCCGGCTCCTGCGGAATAGGCACTCCGCCGTAGAAGTACTTGTACAGCGACGGGTGTTCGGCAATGAAGCCGTCGACGTAATGCAGGCGCTCAAGCCCGTTGTAGGTAGCTGTCGCGCCCGCGAGCCCATTGTTGAGCTTTGTCTGACGTGCAAGCTCTCGTGTTTGCCAAGCAGCAATGAGCAGTGACGACACAACGCCGACCGCTGCAATCACTTCGAATATGCGAGCCACTGAGTCCCCCGGGTCTCGAAAGTACCGGGGCACTACCCAGAGCCAGTGATCCAGTAACGAACCACCCATCGTTGAAAATGCCCCCGATCCGCGCCGTATGCGCAGGTCGGGGGCATGATCATGGAATCTACTTCTTCTTGCCCTGGGTGTTGTCGGGGATCTTGGTGAGCTGGGTTTTTGCTGGTCAGGGGCGGTGGGATCGTGCGTCTGGTGGTCGTCGTTGGTCGTCATCGGCCACTGTCGAGCGGCCTCGGACGGCCCAGGGACGGCCCGAAAGCTGGGACTTACTCGTCGCTGCCGGCCACCTGGACCGCTACGCACCGGGGGGCCGGTACTGGACTTGCCCGGCTTTGCGCAGGGCATCCATGGTTTCGTCGATGCTCAGGAGAACGGTCGTCTCAAACGAGCTCAGTGCGCCGCCTCCGCTGATCGCCAGGGCGACCGCGGCCATGGAGACATTGTCGGGGGCCTCCCACAAGTTGTAGCCGTCGCGGGTGCCGAACGCGTACCAGAAGCCGTGTAGCTTGCCGCCGACGGACTCGATGTACGACTGAGCGGCCTTTGCACGATCCTCGGGGTGGCCGATGAGTCTCGCCCAGGTCTCCGGCGTGTAGCTGAACCTTGATAGATAGAGGGGCATCATGTCTCCCTTTCGTCCCAGCAAGGGATGCCCCCGCAGGGTGAGATACGCCCCGAGGCCGCGCGCATCTCCCCCGAATGGCCGGGATGATGACCGGCATGGCCACTGCCGTGAGCGACTCCGCCCGCATCGGAACTACAGCATCGAAGCCCTCAGCTTGGGAAGCTTGGGTTCTACAGGCCCGATAGTCCCGCTGACCTGCTGTCGATCTGTGTCGTGTCCTGGGTGCGTCTCTGGTGGGTGACGGCTGTTCCCCGTGGTTCCCCGCAGTATCTGGCACGGGTCTGGCACGGGCCGCGTTCAGGTGGGTTAGTCAGTCGCGCCCGCGCCCTTGGCACGCCGATACCGGATCCGAGATCGGTGGAGGCGGTCAACGAGTGGGCCGCGGCCCTGAGAGCGTTCTCCCAGCCCGGGAGTGCGTCCGCGCCCATCCATTCGCTGTAGTCCGCTGCGATGGAGAGGAACTGGGTCTCCTCCGGGGTGCGGGCTGCGACCGTCATCGACAGCCGGTCGACCACGTCCTTGGGGCTCAGCTCGGCATTCGCCAGACCGACCGCGAGGCTCACGAGGAGCCAGCGGCCGGCTGTCTCCTCGTCGGGAAGAGGTACGCCGAGTTCGTGCAGAGCTTGGACGTACAGTTCACGGATCTCGGTCTCGTCGCTCCTGCGTGGCAGGCCGGCCAGTTCGCGCAGGGCGGGGGAATCACGCCCATCGACGAGTGCATGAGCAGCAAGCATCGGGAGCTCCTCGGGTGGGAGTATCTCCGCCACATACCGCCAAGCACTCTGCTGCAACCGGTCCATGCACTCATCGTGAGAGCAACGAGCCTTCTTGGCCACCTGATTGCCGTTTTGACCTCGGCTTCCTTACGGAGCGACCTCTTCGTCCTGAAGCAACTCGCGCAGGTCGCCGACCTTGGGCCAGTGCTCCCCTGACCTGCTGCGACGGTCCGTGAGTGTCCGGACTCGTCCGCCGCTGTCTGTCCGCGTTGTTACGCAGATAGACACTCACTGCTGCGACTCACGTTGAGGTGCTCGGACTGGTGTTGTGCAGCGCAGCGAGTTCCTTCAAATCGTTTGCGACCATGACCTGAGCGAGACGACCCGCGACCGCTACGACCGTTGGCCAAGAGGGTGCCCTTAGACACTCTGCGTCGGTGTCGTGGGGTGCCTCGGCCGCCGCGGCGTTGAGAGCGATGCCCAGCTCACGCATGAGAGCGACCTCTTCCTCACTTCTCAGGCTGACTCCGAGGGATCGCTCGGGCTCGTCGGCGTCGCAGAAGTCATCGAAGAGCGTGTGAAAGACGTGGTCCAGGTTCTCGAACACCGACGGGTCAAGCCAAACGTCCTGCTGCCATGGCGGATTGGCCAGAGCTAGGACAACGGGTACGACGTGGACTCGGTGGTTCGCTATGAGACGGGCGTCTTCGCACACGGGGCCGAGCCTAGCGACGAGACCCTGAGAACGCGTCGACACTTTCGTGGAGCCCATTGGTAGGAAACACCCCATCTTGCCGTACCGCCACCCCTGGGCGGAAACGCGTAAGGGGCGGAGGCCGTGACCTGGGGGTTCGCGGTCAAGGGCTGAGACTCGACTGTCACCGTCGGTCGGCATTGGTCGGCCTCGGGCACCCTCGCACGGCCCAGGGACGGCCCAGGGATGATCACTCGATGGCAGCGTTGTACGGGGTTGGGCCACCGTCACGTGAACGGCAGGGCTGACCGCCCTCACCGCTTGCATGACGTGGACGCACCGAAGCACCGGGCCAGCCCGCCCACGCGAAAGCTAGTGCCTACCGGTTGATCGGGATCTCGTAGACGATCTCGCAGTGAGCGGCGGGCACGACGATGTCCGCTGTCTCGACGGGCCGCCCGTCGTCGCTGTAGTACGTCCGCCGGATGTGCGTGACGAGTGCGGCCTTCTGGATGCCCAGAAGAGAGGCCTCCTCGGCGGTCGCCTGGCGCGGCTCGGGCTGTTCCACGGCGTGGCTCACGGTGACACCGATCGCGGCCATGCGGTTCACGACACCGGCCCCGGCGTGCGGGCCTCCCTCGGGAAGGACGACGAGCGTGCCTGCTGTGAGGTCGTACGGCTCCCAACTCGTCGAGAGCTGCACCGGCCTGCCGTCGGCCAGGAACTCGTATGACGTCCTGACGCACAGGTCGCCCTGGGCGATACCCAGCCGCGTAGCGATGTCGGCCGGGGCCGGCACCTTGGCGTCGGTCCTGCTCTCCCAGTCGCCTTGCTTGCCCAGGGCCTTCATGTCCGCACGGAAGGGCGACTTCTCGGGCTGCTCGCGTGCAGACGACCGGACGACCCGCACCCGCTGCCGGGGCTCGGCGACGTAGGTCCCCGATCCGGCGCGGCCTTCCAGCACGCCCTGGGAGATCAGCAGCTCCTGCGCCCGGCGAACCACGTTCTCGCCCACGCCGCACTCCTGGCCGATCTGGGCGCGGGAGGGCAGCCGATCTCCCGGCTCCCAGACATGCTCCGCGATCCGCCGCCGGAGTTCGTCGGCGATGCGGAGGTAGGGCGGCTGCTCAGGCATATGGAAAATCTAGTCCACTAGCTCTAATCTAGTTAACTAGCTTCACTCAAAGTGATCGCCGGTGACGGAGGCTGCCCTGTGCCCGCTTCGGGAGTTCGCGCGGCAGCCATCGCTGCCCGACTGTCCGACCTCGGGCTTCCCGCGCGCGTGGAGGAACACGACTGGCACACGTCGGTCGAGGCGGAGGTACCGGACTCACTCACCGCCGACTTATGGCGGGAGGTCCTAGAGGCGGTGGCTGAAGCCGATCGATTCGGGCTCCTCGCCACCAGCCTGAACGACCGCACCCTCTGGGCGGTCGTACACAAAGCGGTCCCCACGACGGGCGATGTCGGGGGACCGAGCCATCAGCGATAGGAGCTGACCAGCGTGCTCAACCGTATCCGCCGTGTCGCCTCGCTCACCAGAGCACGGTACTTCCCCAAGGGCAGGCACCGCCGCCCCTTACGGCCGTCTCGGTCGACACTTGCTCCCGCTTCCGCTGCATCCGCTGACGAGTCGACGGTCGTCCTGGACCAGGCTCTCGACAGAGCGGGTCACTGGCAGCCACTCCGGGGTGAGGACGCCGCTCTTGTCCGTCCGTACGTACTGGCGCATGAAGAACGCGCACGGCGCCCTAGGGTCGTCCTCGCTCCCTATCTTCCGGCCGACGCCAGGTCGACCCTCCTGGGGGTGCAGTGATGCCATCACGGCGACAACCTCTTGGCCCGGACGCCTCGGCCACCTCGTACCGCTCGACTGCGTGCCAGATCGGCACGCACCACGCCTGCGCGGAGTCGTCGCCACAATCGGCGCCGGTCGACCTTCCCTTGATTTACGAGGCTTGCGCCTGCCTGTGCCACGCGGCACCCGGCCGGCCTCAGCCCAGAGGTGACGCGGTGAGCGGCTCGGCATCGAGTGGCACGCTGACGCTCAACGCCGAAATTACCGAGAGGGGCACACGGGGATGACGGCACATGACGAACTGAGACTTCTCCCGTGGGCAGGGCCGGACGGCAAACCGTGCTACTTGAGCACCGACGACCACGGCGGCTACGTCTCTCGCCTTGCGGACCACATCGAGGCCTTCCAACTCGGCATGGCGTCTCAACTGCTGGAGCACTCGGGTCAGATACTCGACGACGAGACCGAGGACCCGGAGGAGCTGAACCTTCTCGCTGCCCAACTGACCAGCGCATTGCGAGACGTGCTGCGTGTAGCGACCAGCCGCGGACGCAGGCGGGTTGCGCCTGGACACCCTTGAGGGTCTGAGCGACAGCGGTGTGCAGTGCGGCAGGGAGCCTCGGCAATGGTCCGGGGCTCCCTGTTCTCGTCCGGCGTGCACCTGGCACGCCGGCGGTGGGCGGGCCGGGCCTGGTGACCACCGCTTTAGGAATTCGATCCCGGCCTGCTCCGGCAGCTGCCGGGACTGGTGCGACAGCCGGCCAGGTCTTCTGCTGTTGCCTTCATCCGGCGCCGTTGATGTCAGCCATAGATGTCAGGAGCCCTCCGCTTGGCCCGGTGTTGAAGGTGGTCGGACTGGGTATCCCAGTGCTGTCGCGGGTGATGGGTCGGGTCCGAACTCACCGCGTCGCACTAAGCCCAGGTAGGCCGGTATAGGTCATCCCAAAACGCTACGAAGCCGGATTCGGACAGGTGAGCCGTAGGTGGCGGGACAACTTCTCCCTGAGGAGCTGTCCATGTCTACCTGGCTCTGGGTTGTTCCCGTTGCTGGGATCCTCGTCCGCTCTCTTCTGGTGACGTTCATCGCTGTGCTTGCCGTCCTCTTGTCTGACGAGAAGCGTGCTCAGCGAGCCGAACGAGTCCTGCGCGTTCTCTTGCAGCGGCGACGTACCTAGCAAGGTACCCGCCGTCATTTTGCGGCATCGGGCGACCGGTGCCTAGAAGATGCGGGCATGGCGTCCACGCACCGCGCCGAGTTGCTCAAGCGATGGATTGTTACCGCCTCGTCGGCGAAGACAAGCTAGCGCGCACGCTCGCCGAAGGAATATTGAGGACGTGAGGATCGCGGCGCGGGTGTCCCCGACGGTGTGGTCGGAGACCGGCCCGTCCAGCAGGTGCCAGGCGCCGGAAGCGGCTTGGAACTGAAGGGCGTACTCGGCTTCGTCGACGTCCCGGCCGGTGACGTGCAGGATGGCCGTCGGCCTGCCCTCGCGCCCGCTTCAGTACGAGGGTGGCGTCAGCGGCGCCCGCGATGCTTTGGTGCCGGAGACTTCTGTCAGGGGTGTCACGGCTTCACGCACCTTCAGCGGCGATATGTGGGTGATTATATGGTCAACTTTCATGTTGCTCGGTGGGCTCCGAGCGGGAGCGGATCTAAGCGGGTGCAGGCCGAAGAGGTACGCGGGCAGCATCGTCCGCGAGAAGCCCAAGGCAGAGGCGGCGAAAACTGCCGCCAACTAGCTAGATTCCGAGGATCGGCAGCGCCTGGAAGGGCGGCACGGCCGGGCCCAAGTCCGTAACCGTTGCCACACACTTCAGGAGGCGACAGATACCATCTGCGGCTACGGTGGAAAACGGCGCAACAGCATGCCCATCCTCTGCGGCGAGGACTCCCCTCTTGGGTCGAGCACAAATAGGAACCGCTGTCGGCGAACCCACATAAGGCCCCGGCAGGACAGGTTGTGCGCGGGACGTGCCTAATGCGTGGCCGGGACTACTCAAGGATCCACCGAGGAGGTTAGAGAGATGTCAACGCCAATACTCAAGCGTGCGTTTGTCGACTGGACGTCCGCCGACCCTGTTCAAGATCGCGCCGGTGGGATCCTGGGTGATGTTGCTGTCTCGATTGAGGGGCCTCTGGGCAACTCCTTCATCAGCAACGAATACGATGGCTACGGATGGTCGGCATTCGACCCCAAGCTTCCCTTCAGTGACGCGGTGGAAGTACGTGGCAGCACTCCCGGAAGTGAATTCATAGTCACATTCGATCCCCCGGTGCGAGAACCCATCTTCGATGTTGCATCGCTCGCCTCCACCATGAAGTTCACGAACCTCCCACCGGGTGCCAGGGCGGAAGAGGTCAGCGGCGACGCCAACTTCGAAGTGTCCGCGTCCGGTGACACGGTCAAGGGGCAGGCACGTGAGGCCGCAGTGAACTCCGAAGGCATCCTAGTCACGGACTCCAACGGCACAATCCGCCTAACCGGAAACCACGAGTACGGCTCGGTCAGGTTCACCCTGACTCCAAACTTCACGGCCTCTGTGCCCGACGGCGTCCTTCTCCAAATCGGCGGGTTGATTCGCCGGCCTGCGTTCGTCGACTGGACGTCCTCCGACCCCGTTCAAGATCGTGCCGCTGGGGTCCTGGGTGATGTTGCTGTCTCCATTGAGGGGCCTCTGGGCAACTCCTTCATCAGCAACGAATACGATGGCTACGGATGGTCGGCATTCGACCCCAAGCTTTCCTTCAGCGACGCGGTGGAAGTACGCAGCGCTCCCGGCAGGGAGTTCGAGGTCAAGTTCAAGCCCAAGGTGCGGAATCCCATCTTCCATGTTGCATCGCTCGCCTCCACCATGAAGTTCACGAACCTCCCACCGGGTGCCAGGGCGGAAGAGGTCAGTGGCGACGCCAACTTCGAAGTGTCCGCGTCCGGTGACACGGTCAAGGGGCAGGCACGTGAGGCCGCAGTGAACTCCGAAGGCATCCTAGTCACGGACTCCAACGGCACAATCCGCCTAACCGGAAACCACGAGTACGGCTCGGTCAGGTTCACCCTGACTCCAAACTTCACGGCCTCTGTGCCCGACGGCGTCCTTCTCCAAATCGGAATCGGTGAGTGAGCGAGGTATCCGAGGACATCACCGCCCTCACCGATGACGAACTCGCCGGGAGCGCTACAGCGAACGTAGGCGGACGAGTGGCCCCCTTATCCGATGAACCCCCGGGTTGTGTCCGCTGTGGGGACGTCACCGTGGATCGTGTCGGATGAGCTGTGGGATCACCTGGAGTCGCTGCGTGGTCGACTCCTCCCACGGCTATGGCACTGGCGATGATGGTCTCCACACCACCCCAAGCTGATCACGTATCGCCGACCGGGCGCAGTACCTGCTCTGTTCTCACGCCAACACGATTTCCAACTGTGGTGGTGGCTCCACAGGCATAGGACGGGGCCGTTCACCTGCGTTCATGGGCGGTCGGCCGTGGAAGCGGCTACCGCCTTCGGACCCGTCTGAACGGCCGCGAACGGCGCTAAATGAGACGGAAACTGAGACGGACGACGGGGCCGGGCTCGCTAGCATCTTCGCTGTTGGAGGGGGAATCATGGCGCTGGTCCGCAAGGGATCACGACGGATCGTCGTCGACGGCACGGCCTACCGCTGGCGGCTGCGAGGCCGGCCGACGTACTTCCAGGGCTTGGCCTAGTCGCCGTGCACGTTCGCGGTCGAGCATGCGGACACCCCAGGGATGACGCTCGTGGTCACCACCGACCAGCCGCATCCGAGTAACTGGATCGGGCGAGCGGCTGAGCCGGTACGGCCGTCCGGTGTCGCCATGGCGGTACGGCTCGCCCTGCGTGAGGGTTGGACTCCGACGGCTCCGGGCCCCGTGTTCCATCTCGACCAGTCCATCGGCTTCACGCCTTCGCTCTGAACAGCCAGGGAATCGTCGACGTCCGTATCTCGGGGAGGTGGCCGGTGTTGAACGCGCACGAGGTGGTCCTGAATGAACTCGCGCGGGGGCTCAGACCGATGGCCCAAGGTGTCGAGTGGTTCGAGGGCCTCTCGGAGGACGACCGGCGCAAGGCCTTGCACGCACTGGTGCTGTTCTGCGGGCAGGCCCGCGCCTGCGAAGACGATGTACAGGAGAGCATTGCGCGTTCCGGCATTCGTCCCACTCACACGCCGGCGGTGATGCTCACGAAGTGGCGCTTCGGGATGGCAGGGCTTCCGGCCTACGAACTCACAAAGTCCTTCCGCCTGCTGGTTGCCCTCTTCAGCATCGCGGACACCCGCAGGCGGGCGCTGCATTGCGCCGATGGGTGCGGTCACGAGTGGCACAACCTGCCGGATCGGCTGAGGGATACAACCTAAAGTGACTTCTTGCCCTGGGTGTTGTCGGGGATCTTGGTGAGCTGGGTTTTTGCTGGTCAGGGGCGGTGGGATCGTGCGTCTGGTGGTCGTCGTTGGTCGTCATCGGCCACTGTCGAGCGGCCTCGGACGGCCCAGGGACGGCCCAGTTCCTCGGTCTGACTGGGCGGGCCGCCGACCTCAGCGCGAGGGGCGCCTCTTCGGGGGGACTGGGCCCGGGATCACGTCCTTGCCAAGGTGTTCCTTGATCAGGTACTTGAGTTCCGGCCCTTCGATGAGCTGGAGCCGGCCATGTTGGCGGGCAAAGTCGTGACTGGCCCTGCCGAACCAGGATGTGGTGATCAGGACCCCCTTGGCGGCACGCTTGTGCTCGACCACTCCGGCGAGCGCCTGGACGGACTCAACACCCACGAGCTTGCTGTAGCGCTTCGCCTGAATGATGCACTCACCGTTGAAGACCGGGTCCTTGCTGACGGCCACCGCGTCAACGCCCTCGTCTTTGGACGCCTGGGTGTTCCAGGCCTCCATGCCGATCGCCTCAAACAGTTGGCGAATCAGGTGCTCGAACTCGGTGGGCGTCAGCTTCACCAGCACGGGCCTGCTGTCCAGGCCGGCGACTACATCCATGCTGTCCATGAGCCGGTACTTCGATAGGTCGAACTCGACGATGGGGCGGATCGGTTCGAGATCGTACGGGTTGGGCGATACCAGGGCGTTTAGTCCCCTGAGGCACTGCGCTGGATCAACCTGGCTGAGACGGAGCTTCCCGAACTGCTCCCTGCTGGCGCTGAGCGTCACCAGACAGGGTGAGACCTCCTGACCGGTGGCCCGGTCGACGGTTCTCACATGGCCGTTCAGGATCACGCCATTGACGATCCGGTCCGGATCGCTCGTCAGGACCTCGTGGACTGTCCTCAGAGCGACTTGCGCCAGGACGGTGGCATAGATCTCCTTGCGTTCCTTCTCCGGACGAGGCAGCACGGTCATCTCGTCTCGGTTCTTCACGTACCGGTAGCCCCGCGCGGTCGGAACGATCGCCTCAGGAGGGAGATGGATCTCAACGAGTACGTCACCGGTGGCAGGGCGAAAGGCGATTCGATGCTCGTGCGAGAAGCCCACTGGATACACCGATGCGTCCAGAACAGCCCCTAGATGAGCCTCGACCGCCGCGGGCTCCCCGGCCCTGTACGCCTCGCGCTCCTCATCCAACTTCGCGTTGAAGATCGCCACCTCGTCAAGGGCTTGCGCTTCGGCCTCGCGGTGCTCGGCACGCTTCCGCTCCAGCGTTGCCAGCCGCTTCTCTTCGGCCCGCCTGTGGCGATCCTGTGCCTCGCCGAACCGCACACGCGCCTCGGCAACCTCAGCTTCATAGCGCTTCCTGCCAAGACCCAGCACAGCAGCCAGCCCACCAGGCTCGGGTGGTGCGAACTCCTCCCAGCGCGGTGAAGGCTCCGGTCGAGACCATGGACGCTCGTCTAACGCTCTTGGCGTATGAGTCCTCCGCCGGCGCTCAAAGGTCGTTGGCGGATCGCCAACCAACGCGTTACGGAGCAACTGCCCAAGCTGCTCGACCTCATGCTCGACCCCGATCGTGCGAACCCGCGCCTGCTCGGCCTGCTGCTCCTGATACGCGGCCTTCCGCTCGCGTTCCTGCCGCTTGCTGGCCGTCTCGGCGGCCTTGCGTTCCCGCACCGCTTGTCGCGCCCGTTGCTCTTGGGCACGTCGTAAGGCTTGCTGCTGCCGCTGATAGTCGTTGCCTCGGCCGCTGCCCCGTTGCGCCACCTGATTGCCCCTCCCCTGGCCCTACTCCGCCACAGGGCTGCATTCCCCTTCAACATCGCAAAATCACGCCTCGCGGGGACGTCACCTCAGCCTGACCGCACGGTGCACCGTTGGCTCAAGTCGTCTGTACCTCAACCATGGCGATCAGCCACGACGGCGGGTTTGTCGACCGATCGTGTGCCTCGCTGCACCCCTACTGTCCTCAGCCACGCTTTCTACGGGTCTCGACCAGAGGAAGCTAGGGCCCGGCCCTCGAGCACGCTGCCTGCGCCATGAGCTTCGAAATCTTGGGTGGTGCCCCCTGGTTCACTACTTCTCTGACCTGTGGTGGAGGGGTGCTCTAGCCTCGGGAGATCCGTCGACTGGCCCCTGCCGTTCCCCGAGGGTTCCCACAGGTTCTGGCACACAAGTGGCACGTGGTCGAAGCAGCATGGCTGGAGACTGGGCATTGGGCTTTTCTGTGCCCCAGGCTGCGACCGTGAGCCAAGGGAGTGGGTACGTCGCCCGATCGCGCATGCGTCTGCCGGAATCGATGCCCCCGACGACGTCCAGTCGTACTCTCCGGCAGCGCGATTCTGATAATCGACGGCAGGAACGACTTCGACTCCTTTAAAATAACCTCTATGGCCAGCGGAGTTGAGCGACATGAAGAGGTCTTGGCGCGACTGTATGTACGCGAAGTGGCGGATGTTCCGGTTATCCTCCACGACACCCCAGACCTCACCGGCGTCCACGATTACGATCTGTTCCGAGACGGACAAGTAGAGGCGCTTGAAGTCTCCATATGGGCAGACAAGGAGCAGATGGAAGCTGAGGTGTTGCAGCGGGATCTCTATCGGCGCGGTACTAAGTTCCCTAGCTTGCACAGGCATTGGGAGGTGCAAGTTCTCCCCAGCGCTAGATTGAAACAGTTGGGTGGGAAATTGATTCCTCACCTGCAATCACTGGAGAATCATGGCATCAATTTCTTGGATTGCAACAACGCCTCAATGGCTGCTGACCCCAACGTCAGCAATATGGTGACGCCTCTCCGGCGTCTTGGAGTTTTACATGTACGCTCCTTTGTTCGCGATGGTCATGTCGGCATGGTTAATATCATCCCCGGGGCTAGCAGGGCCGTTTCCTTCATTGCTGATGACGCGCTGTCAATGATAGAAACCCACGTAACGAGCAGTTACACCTCCGATATTCTGCAGAAGTTGCGGCGTAGCGGGCGCACGCGACTTCACGTATTCCTTTGGGCGGACAGGGCCGGATGCCCTACGCCATACTGGAATCTGGGTAATTCATTCCAGAGCCTCCCCACTAGAGAACCTGACTTCCCCAGCATGCTTACAGATCTATGGTGCGTGGGAGCATCCGGCGGATGGTTGTGGGAAAAGAGGCGAGGCTGGCGGACGGTGCCAGCGCCCTACACGGCGTTGAGTGCTATTTCGGAGGAGGAGTCGAGCCTCTTGAGGAGCCTGCATGCCCAGAGACGGTAAAGCTTTTTAGTAGACGGCACCGGACGCAAGTGCGCCTGCCATCTTGAGCAGCGGCGGGCGAACCCGGGTCGGTCAGTGAAAGTTATAGCGGTCGTGCCGAAGCCTGAAGTCTCCAAGACCGCTCCAGGAGAGGCGACTGCTGTCGTCATGCACTTCAGTGCTGTACGCCGTGCATGCCTCTGCACGGCGCTGCCCAGCCGCGCAAGATCGCTTGCACGTTCGGCTCACCTGGCCGGCGAAGATGCACGAGCTGTCTTGCAGCCCGTGCATCTTGGCCACTTGTGGACCAAACTGCGGGTTGCCTACCCAAGTTGCAGCTATCATCCCTAACATCGTCGGAGCTGGCGCGTGCTGGATCTTCTAGCACGCGATGCGCACTCGGGAGAACGTCGTCTAGTGGTTAGGAGTGTGGAATGAACCCCCTCATCAAGGGACTGTTTAAAAAGTTTCGCGAGGAGGAGGAGCTTCTGGAAATCAGTGATGCTGACGCTTTTGAACTCTTTGCTGCAAGTCTCATTCTTCCCGAGGACCTTATCACTCAAGTTCAAAAATCTGACTTGCTTCTCGACCAGGGTGCGATCGGTGTTGATGTCATCGCCCTTGACGTGAATGGGCAGCTAGCTTGGGATGCTGACGACGTTAGGGAGATCTGCGAAAACGCTGCAAAAGTCGAGGTGAACCTACACTTCATTCAGGCAAAGCAATCGGCCTCTGTATCCAGTCCGGATATTCTCAACTTCGGCGACACCGCTCGGAAGTTCCTTCAGGGGGAAGGTTTTTCAGCGCACCCTCGCATGGACGCCTTGGCGAAAGCTCTTAGTTCTGCATTCGAGAATTATGCGAGTCGCCTGAAGGGGTCTCCTTCCGTCTATTTGTACTTCACTACTACGGCACCGAAGCAGGCCATTTGGGCTGACCCTGTTCAAGAAAGGATTGCAACTGCGAGGGAGCACCTTGAGAATCTCGGTTTTCTTGGTCAGGTATCCGTCACAGTTCTCGGCGCTGACGACATCCATGACGCATGGGTAAGGAAAAACCATGCAAACGAAGTGGAGATCCAGTTCGAGAAGCAAGTGAACCTGCCGAAGATGCCCGGCGTTGATCAGGCGATCCTAGGTGTAGTTTCTGTGGCGGAGTTGCTCAAGTTGATCGAAACTGGAGGTGCAAAGACGCTCGATGAGCGCGTTTTTTATGACAATGTGCGAGGCTTCAAGGGGGAAGATAATTCGGTCAATAAGCAGATTATGGATACCCTTGATTCCCCCGAAAGGAACCTTCTGCCGGTTCTAAATAACGGCGTAACCGTAGTTGCGGCATCATACTCGCCTAAGCCGGGAGATGCGGTGGCGGTATCTGGGTACCAGATCGTGAATGGCTGCCAGACCAGTCACTGCCTCTACCTGTCCAAGAAGTCGCTCGGGGAGGCAATCTCTGAGGTCTACGTACCGATTCGGCTGGTCGTGACTGGAGACGAAGAGGTCGCGACGCAGATCATTCGCGCAACGAACTCTCAGACTGCTGTCCAAGAGAATGATCTGGTGGCACTCAGCAAGTTTCAGAAGCGGCTGGAGGACTTCTACAAGCTCGATACGCCGGATATCAAGCTGACGTACGAGCGCCGTTCAGGCCAGTTTTACAACAAAGAAGTTACCAAAAATCGGATTGTTACTATCAGTGATCAAATGCGCGCGGTTTCCGCCATGTTCCTAGACGCCCCGCATGTTGCTGCCCGATATGCGAGCAGGCTGTACGACGACATCGGCGCTGCGATCTTTCGCGAGGATCACAAGCTCCTTCCCTATATGGCTAGCGCATTCGCTGCCTATCGGCTAGAAAATGCTTTCAGGTCGGGCGGACTTGAGGCTGCTTATAAGCCCGCTCGATACCACATTCTCATGGCGCTGAAGTATCATGTACTGGGAGGGCAATCGGCTTCCCTTGAGAAGAACAAGTCCGAGGAGCAGAGTGAGCAGATCATTACTGCCTTGAAGCAGCATGATCTGATCTCGACATTTCGAGAACTGGCTCAGTCTGTCATCGCGACTGGTGGTGGGCAGATGCCCTCGCGGGACCGCCTTAAGCGGCAGCAATTCACTCAAGACCTGGTCACCCAGCTGATGAAGCACTGAACGGGTTAAACCTGCCGCAGGCAACTAAGGTCGGCGGAGCGGCTTTGGGCAGGAGTTTCAATGACTGAGTCAAGCCACGGGGACTGATCGGGAGGCCGTGGACACGATCAGGGCCAGGCGGCGGATCATCCTCTGACCTGGCCCTGAGTCGCATGGTTCGCCGACGCTCCCCGTTGTTCCCCGCCGCAAGCCATCTCACCAGGCACGTCAGGGGCCAGGGTCGCCGAACCCCTGGCAGGGCCCCGGTCCCTCAGTTCGCCTACGAGGAGTTCCGCTCTGTCTGGCTGATCAGCACACCAGCAGCGCATCGTCGAACGTGATCAGCCTGGTCCGGCATTGGCGAACCTGAGATCATGCCGCGTGCACTGGTATGGACGACCTGTCCATCTCCGTAGTGCTGTCCACCGCAGACACTTCTGAGGAGAGGCTCTCGTGAAGAAGAACAGCATGACCACTGGCTTACCTCTCGTCATCGGCACCGTGATTGCCGCTGGCGTCCTCGTTCAGGACAACTACGGCGGCGCCGTCTTCGCCGTCGTGGCTGGTGCCGGCGCCTCGCTTGTCCTGCACCGCAGGTCTAGCCGCAACCAGGGGCGCGCTGAGTAGCCACGAGCCGGGCAGCGCGAAGCCCAGGACAAAGCCACGAGGTCGGTGGAGTTTCAAATGACCGAGTCGAGGCCGTGGGCGCTCGCCAGTAGTGCGGGTGGCCCCTGGTCTCGGACATCGTTTGTGCCTCAGCCGACGAAAGCCAGCCAGGATGGCGGGCACGTCGACCGGTCAGGCGCGCGTGTGTCTCGCTGCACCCCCACCGGCCTCAACCACGCTGCCATGTGTGGGACGTCGAGTTGATTCAAGCGGTCTGCGTGGGCGGGGCGGGGGTGAAGGATCGATTGTCGCGCAGGAGAGCCCACATCACGCTGGTGCGGCGTCGTGCGAGGGCGATGACGGCCTGGACGTGTTTGCAGCCTTCGCCGCGTTTCTTGAGGTAGTAGTCCCGGTTCGGGCCGTCGCGGACGATGCTGGTCTGCGCGGAGAGGTAGAAGACTCTGCGCAGGCGGCGGCTGTAGCGCTTGGGG
Organism: Streptomyces sp. NPDC037100; assembly: GCF_055606225.1. Lineage (NCBI taxonomy): Bacteria > Bacillati > Actinomycetota > Actinomycetes > Kitasatosporales > Streptomycetaceae > Streptomyces > Streptomyces sp. NPDC037100. The sequence goes on from NZ_JBVJSX010000004.1 coordinate 582,270, forward strand.
CGGTGCAGGTTGCCGGTGCGGCGGCCGGAATCGCGTGGGACGGGGACGAGTCCGGCGGCTGACGCGAGGTGGCCGGCGTCGGTGTAGGAGGTCAGGTCTCCTGCGGCGACGACGAATTCGGCTCCGAGGATGGGCCCCATACCGGGCAGGGACTCGATGATCTCGGCCTGTGGGTGAGTGCGGAAGGTGTCGCGGATCTGCCGGTCGAGTCGTCGCAGTCGGTCGTCCAGGTCCAGGATCTGTGTGGCCAGGTCGGCGACGATCTGTGCGGCGGTGTCCTCGCCGGGCAGTGCGGTCTGCTGGGCCTGGGCCGCTTCCAAGGCCGCGGTGGCCACGCTCTCCGGGTCGCGGACTCCTCGATTGGTCAGCCAGGCGGTCAGGCGGGCCAAGCCGCGTCGGCGGAGGGCGGCCGGGGTCTGGTATCCGGTCAGCAGCACCAGTGCGCCTTTGCGGGCCGAGTAGTCGAAGGCTCGCTCCAGGGCGGGGAACATGCCGGTGAGCACATCGCGGAGCCGGTTGACCGTCCGCACCCGGTCAGTGATCAGGTCGGTGCGGTGCGCGGTGAGGAGTGCGAGGTCGGCGGCCAGCTGCGCGGGCACGTCGAGCAGGGTGAAGTCCCGGCGGTGCCGGGCGGTTTCGGCGATGACATAGGCCTCGCGGGCATCGGTTTTGGCCTCACCCCGGTAGGCGCCGGTCATGCGGTTGACGGTGCGGCCGGGCACGTAGACAGCCCTTTGGCCATGGGCTGCCAGCAGCGCCAGCAGCAGGGCTGAGGACCTGCTGGAGATGTCTACCGCCCAGTGCACCTCGTCGGCCAGGTCCAAGATCTCGCCGAGCGCGGTCAGGATCGCCGACTCGTCGTTTTCGATCTTCTTCGACCACAGGGTCGCGCCGGTCTCGTCGACCACTGCGGCCCAGTGATGGCCCTTGCCCGCGTCGATACCAACCCATATCCGGGCCCGCTGTTTGTTCACGCGTCCCTCCCGCAGCCGAGTTCGTTCCGTCGGCCCGAAGGACACCCCGTCGTCAGCTCCGTAAACAGCGACCCATTCCGCGCATTTCAATCAGCGACCAGGGCGCCCCGAAGGACCGGACGGCCACTCCAGCCGAGCCACGGTCGGCAAGCTGCTTTGAAGCCACATCCGGCCCTCCCGGGCCACCGAACAACTTACGGAGCTGCTTTGGCGCGAGTGATCATGGCCCCGTAAGCTTCCGGCGCGTCGGGCAGTCTGTGGACCTGCCCGCTAAGGCACGACGTTGGGGCCATGATCTTCGAGGCTCGCGCCAAAGTGGCTGCCTAAAGCCGTGGAGCCGACCGCCCCAGCCACGACGTACCCCTCTCTGGCATCAGGTGGCTGCATGCTGTGTGCGCGGCACGGGCGCCGGCCGGGCTGGAGCGGGGCGGAGACAGGAGCGCAGGTCCGGCCGGGGGCCGGGCCGCGCGCCGGGAGCGGAGCGAGCCGCCTTGAACCAGTAGAGAAGGTTGTAACTCAGTTTGTGGTGCGGGGCGTGAAGTCGTATGCGCAGGCTGGGAGATCGGCGCCCTGGCGGTGGGCCAGCGGTAGGAAGACCACGGGTCGGATCGTCCATGTGGTGCGGGTGCTGGCGTGGGTCAGAGAGACTGTGCAGGGTTCCATGCGTAATAGGGCTCGTCGTGTGTCGATGCGGCCGTCGTAGAGCCAGGCCCAGGCCTCGTCGGAGGCGTCTGGGTCGAGTGCTGGTGAGATGGTGCGCAGGGCGACTGCTACCCATCTGTCAGCCTGTGGTGCCGAGCCATTCGGACCCCGGCCTGACACTCCGGGTATACGCCCATTTGATGCCAACAAGCCGAGAACGGACTCGCAGGTCCGTGGCCAGGCTGTACGGACGTTCGACGCCAACCCCGTAGGCACCCGACTACGGCCAGCAAAAGTAAAGGCTAGGCAAAACCGTCCCGCCTCCAGAGAAGCCTCTTTTGATGCTGCCAGTCACGACGGCCTGCCACGCAATTACAGCAGGCCAAAGCAACCAGCAACGCTGCGCAAGACGGCCCTAGAAACCACGGTGAAGCTGCGCCCATTGTGCTCGTCGAGTGTCAACGACCCTCTGAGCAGTGCGTTTTGCTGTCCTAGCACGGAAAAGGGAGGGACCGCCCCGGGGGTGCGGGGCGGCCCCAACTCCGTGCACGCGCAAGATCCACTGACGACAACGGAGGTGTCCATAGTGGCAGCCCCTTCACCCCCCGCGCCGGGGGACCGCGATCTCTTCGGGCTTCGCTTCCGGCTCCCGACGGCGACGCAGTCGGCACTCGCCGGTATCGCCTGTACGCAAACGGCATACATGACAGGACTTGTCGACGGCCGGCTTGTGGGCTTGGTGCTCACGGTGGCCACGGTCATCGCACTCATCAAGCAGTGCGTTGTCCTGGTCCGGTGACCTAGTAGCCGGGTGGCCGGGGCGTAGCTCGTCTACACCCCGGCCGGGATCACAGTCCCCGGGGCGCTGCTCATCGCCCTCGATATCCGCATCCGCCGTTGGCCACCGACGCACTTGACGGCCCGATCAACGACTGACGGCCCAGAGACGGCCCCTGCAGAGCAAAAAGCCCCCTACCAGCGGACAACCCGCAGGCAGGGGGCTTCTTCAGCGCTGCTTACTTCTTCTTGCCCTGGTTCTTGACCGCCTCGATCGCCGCTGCCGCCGCCTCGGGGTCGAGGTACGTGCCGCCCGGGTTCAGGGGCTTGAAGTCGGCGTCGAGCTCGTAGGAGAGCGGGATGCCCGTGGGGATGTTGAGGCCCGCGATGTCCGCGTCGGAGATGCCGTCGAGGTGCTTGACCAGGGCGCGGAGCGAGTTGCCGTGGGCCGCGACCAGGACCGTGCGGCCGGTCAGCAGATCGGGAACGATCGCGTCGAACCAGTACGGCAGCATGCGGACGACAACGTCCTTCAGGCACTCCGTGCGCGGGCGCAGCTCCGGCGGGAGGGTCGCGTAGCGCGCGTCGGAGAACTGGGAGTACTCGGCGTCGACGTCCAGCGGCGGGGGCGGGGTGTCGTAGGACCGGCGCCACAGCATGAACTGCTCCTCGCCGAACTCGGCGAGCGTCTGCGCCTTGTCCTTGCCCTGCAGGGCGCCGTAGTGGCGCTCGTTCAGGCGCCACGAGCGGTGGACCGGGATCCAGTGACGGTCCGCGGCCTCCAGGGCCAGCTGGGCCGTGCGGATCGCGCGCTTCTGGAGGGACGTGTGGACCACGTCGGGGAGGAGGTCGGCGTCCTTCAGGAGCTCGCCACCGCGGACTGCCTCCTTCTCGCCCTTCTCGTTGAGGTTCACGTCCACCCAGCCGGTGAACAGGTTCTTCGCGTTCCACTCGCTCTCGCCGTGGCGGAGGAGGATCAGCTTGTACGGTGCGTCGGCCATGCCTCAGAGCGTAATCCACGCTTTCGCCCGTTCGCGTGGCTGCCCGACAGGCGGACGTTTGACGGGATCTGTTAATTGAGTGGCCACCGTCAGCCCCCCGCTTGTAATTTGCGCATACCGCCAGCGCCGCTTACACGCGCCATCCACGCCTGTTACCTCCGGGGGACCCATGCCGTACGCCCTGCGTGCCCGACGCGCCGTCCGGGAGACGGTCTCCGGTCTCCCCCGCGCGTTCTGGTGGCTGTGGGCCAGTACGCTCGTCAACCGCCTCGGCGGCTTCGTCGCCACGTTCATGGCGCTGTACCTGACCCTCGACCGCGGCTACTCCGCCACGTACGCCGGTCTGGTCGCCGCCCTGCACGGGCTCGGCGGGGTGGTCTCCTCGCTGGGCGGCGGGGTGATGACCGACCGGCTGGGCCGGCGGCCCACCCTGCTGATCGCACAGTCCTCGACCGCCGTGTCCGTCGCGCTGCTGGGCTTCGTGCGCGACCCGGTCGCGATCGCCGGTGTCGCCTTCCTCGTCGGCATGGCCAGCAACGCCTCGCGGCCCGCCGTGCAGGCGATGATGGCCGACATCGTCCGGCCCGAGGACCGTATCCGTGCCTTCTCCCTCAACTACTGGGCCATCAACCTCGGCTTCGCCGTCTCCTCCATGGCCGCCGGATTCATCGCCGAGGTCAGCTACCGCGCCGGATTTTTGATCGAGGCGGGGATGACGCTGGTCTGCGCGATCCTCGTCTTCCTGCGGCTGCCGGAGTCCAGGCCGGCCGAGCGGGTGGTGGCGGCGGGCGCCCGGGAGGACTCCGTGAGCCTGCGCACCGTGCTGCGCGACGGGCGGTTCATGAGTGTCGTCGGACTGTCCTTCCTCGTCGCGCTGATCTTCCAGCAGGGGGCGGTGGGGCTGCCTGTGGCCATGGGCGAGGCCGGCTTCTCCCCGGCCGAGTACGGCATGGCCATCGCCGTCAACGGCGTGATGATCGTCGTCCTCCAGATCCCGGTCACCCGCTTCATCGAACACCGTGATCCGCGCCGGCTGCTGATCGTCTCGTCCGTCCTCGCGGGGTACGGCTTCGCCCTCACCGCCTTCGCGGGATCCCTGGGCGTCATCGCCCTCACGGTGTGCGTGTGGACCCTGGCGGAGATCGTCAACGCGCCGACGCAGACCAGTCTCGTCGTACGGCTGTCCCCGGTGCACGGGCGCGGGCGCTACCAAGGCATGTACACGATGTCCTGGTCGGTGGCCGCCCTCGTCGCCCCGCTGCTGTCCGGGTTCGTCATCGACCGGTTCGGGGCGGCGTGGCTGTGGGGGCTGTGCGCGGTGGTGGGGACGGTGGCCGGGGTGGGGTACGGCGTGTTGATGCGGCGTGTGCCGGGCGAGGAGAAGGTGGCCGAGCCGTCGGTGGGAGTGCGGCCGCAGCCCGAGGTCGGGGCGGGGTGAGGCGGGACCCGCCGTCGGTGGCGGTGACCGTCCCGGCAGCAAGCCGCGTCCTGGTGTGACCGCCGGGACCCGCCGTCGGTGGCGGTGACCGTCCCGGCAGGAAGCCGCGTCCTGGTGTGACCGCCGGGACCCGCCGTCGGTGCCGTGGCCGTCCCGGCGGGAAGCCGCGTCCGGTGTGACCGTGTCGGCGAGGCGCGCGACGTCGGGCCCCTCCGGCGAGACGTACCGGCATGAGGATCCAGGGCTGCGCGGCCGGCGCTGGCAGGTCTCTTCCTGGCGATCGACGAAGCCCGGCCGTCGGTTGGGTCCCGGACGACATCTCCGGGCCGCCCCCGGACAGGCCGGGGATACAAACCATTCCCTACAGAGCTGGAACCCCCGGAAGCCGGCCGCGCACGGGAGACCATAACGCCGGGCACTGACATTGATGCTGATACTCGGGTTCCGGTGGTCGTGACCCGGGCACTGACTGACGCCCTGCTGGGCTGTCTTCGCGGGGCCCGGGCGTCGGCGCTCCGCCTCCGGCAGCGGCCGTCCAAGACGCTCCCTCCCCGGACGACCGTCCGGAACACCTTCCTCCGAAACCGGCCGCACTAGCCGTCCACGAACCCGAGTTCCGTGTCCGGCCGGCACTGCGGGCAGGCCTTGACCCCGTCGGCGAGGGCGCGCCGGGCATGGTCGCGGTCGACGCCCTTGCTGCGCCGGCCCGCGTTCCAGCAGCCGCCGACATGGACGTACACGGCGTCCTGTCCGGACAGGCCGTGCTCGATCAGCCAGTCCGGCACGGGGGGCCGGGCCAGGAGACCCCGCCGGTGTTCGGTCTGGCGGCGTTCCTCGTCCGCGATCCACCGGCGGGTGCGTGCCAGGTCGCGCTCCTGCACGCGCTCCAGGAAGCGGAGCAGCGCGAGCCGCGACTCTGGGTCGTTCATGCGTTCGATTCTAGGAGCAGGATGCTTCCGCGGCACAGCAGGGTGCTTCCGCGGCGCCCCTCACCCATCTCCAGCCCCCACACCATCTCCAGCCCCCGCACCCCTTCGGGTCCTCCCTCAGGTCGTCGGGCGGCGGCTCAGCCAGACGTACGCGGCCATGGCCAACGAACCGCGTGCCATGAAGTCGGCCCAGACGGGGAGGAGCCGGGCGGGGTGGTCCGTGCCCAGGACCGCCCAGGTCAGCGCCGACGTGAGGACGCCCGTCACCGCCCCCGGCGTCGGCCATGCAGAAGCTACCCCCGCCTGCACGCCCTGAGCCCGGCGCGTGGCTGGGCAAGCCGCAGCGGGGTCAACCCCTGTCTTCACTCCTCACGCCCCGGACGCACCGCCGCCGCTCCTCCTCACGACCCGGACGTACTGCCGCCGGTCCTCGTCCCGCACGACCACCCCCAGCCGCAGCAGTTCCCCGCGCAACTCCCGGGCGTCCTCGGCGCCGCCCTCCTCCGTGCGGGCCTGCGCGCGGGCCCGCAACAGGGCGTCCGCGCCTGTGGGCAGGCCGGGAGTGCCGGGGACCCAGCGGCGGAACTCGGCGCGGTGCGGGTCCTCCTCCGCCCACGACCAGCCGTGTGCGGTGAGGGCGTCCGCGAGGCGCCGCCAGTTCAGGCCGCAGTGCTCCCGCGCCAGTTCGAGGCTGTCCGGGCCGAGCAGGACGAGCTGCTTGCCGTCCCGGAAGAACACGGAGATCTCGTCGCGGGTGAACTCCTGGACGTCGTCCCGGACGGCCAGGGTCACGTGGGTGTCGCGGACGCGGACGGACAGCGACTCGTGCGCCGCCGTGAAGCCGAGCAGCAGGCCGCCGAGCACGCCCACCGCGGTCGTAGCGAGAGTGAGGACGGGTTCCGGGACCGAGGTCAGCAGTTCGGCCGGACCTTCGAGGGGGGCCCACGGCAGGGCGAGCAGCAGGCGGGCGAGAAGCGGGAGCAGCGCGCCGGCCACGGCACCGCAGGCGACGCAGAAGAGCACGACGGCCCAGGCCGATTCGGCGAGTTCCGTCGCCCTGCCCGGCTGCGGGCGGGAGCTCTTCCGCATGGGAACGTTTCTGGCTTCCTCCATACGGCCAGTCTCCTGAGCGGCCGTGCGCCCTGTCGTCAGCCGTTGGTCTACGCCCCCGCGACTTTGGTCGCCCGCCGGCCCGCCTCCCCGGCTCACGGGTGCATCCGCGCCCCCTTCACCACCTTGTCCACCGCGTTCTTCGGGCCGTAAACCGCGAGCCCCACGAGGTCCAGTTGCGCGGTCGGCACGGCCCGCACGGCGGCGCGGTTGTCGCGGTCGTTGCCCGTGGCGAAGAGGTCGGAGGTGAAGATCGCGCGGGGCAGGGCGCGGGAGAGGACACGGGTGTGGGCGGTGGTCAGGGTTTCCTTCGTGGCCTCGAAGACCATGACCGGCTGGCGGAACATGGGGAGGTAGGGCACGCCGTCCGCGTCCTCGTACGGGTCGCCGATCACCTCGGGAATCTGCGCTCCCAGGCCGCTGACCAGGAACGATGTCACATTGAGGCGCTGCCAGGGCTCCAGGTCCGCGCGCAGCAGTACGGCGATCTTCGTGTCGAAGCGGATCGGTTCGGTGTTCATGGTCCGAGCGTGCCCGCCGGCCCCCGCCGGGGTCTTGTACGTTCTTTGCATGGCCTCCGAGTCCTCCCGGATCGTCTCCGCCTGGCGGCCCGCCGTGGAAGGTGTCGTCGAGGTCTTCCACGCGCGGTTCACCGAGTACGCGTATCCGATGCACGTCCACGACTCCTGGACGCTGCTGATCGTCGACACCGGCGCCGTGCGGTACGACCTCGACCGGCACGAGCACGGCACCCCGCACGACACCGTGACGCTGCTGCCGCCGCACGTGCCGCACAACGGCTCCCCCGTCACCGCCGAGGGCTTCCGCAAGCGGGTGCTGTACCTGGACGGGACGTACCTCGGGGACGAGTTCATCGGGGCCGCCGTCGACCGGCCCGATCTGCGCGATCCGCTGCTGCGGCGGCGGGTGGGCCAGGTGCACGGCGCGCTGGGGCGGCCCGGTGAGGAACTGGAGGCCGAGAGCAGGCTGTTGTTCGTAGGGGAGCGGTTGCGCGGGCATCTGCGGAACGAGTCCGCTTCCGCTCGGCCCGCCGATCCCGTGCTCGCCCGGCGGCTGCGCGAGTTGCTCGACGAGCGGATCGTCGAGGGCGTCGTCCTGCGCGAGGCCGCGGGGCTGCTCGGTGCCCATCCCGCCCATCTGGTCCGGGCGTTCAGCACCGCCTACGGCATCGCCCCGCACCAGTACCTGACGTCCCTGCGCGTGGGGCGAGCCCGGCGGCTGCTCCTGGAGGGGCACGCACCGGGCGAGGTGGCGGTGGCGGCCGGCTTCTACGACCAGTCGCACCTCACCCGGCACTTCCGGAAGTTGGTGGGCGTGCCGCCGGGGAGTTACCGGGCCGGTCAGCGCTCGGGGCGCTGAGTGAGGTGGGCGAACGCGTCCAGGTTGCGGGTCGGCTCCCCCCGCGACACCCGCCACGCGTACTCCTTGCGGATCGCCGAGGCGAAGCCCAGCTCAAGCAGGGTGTTGAAGGCGCCGTCGGAGGCCTCCAGGACCTGGCCGAGCAGGCGGTCGAGCTCGTCGGCGGTGACGGCGGACAGGGCGAGGCGGCCGGTGACGTAGACGTCGCCGTGCTGGTCGACTGCGTAACTCACGCCGTACAGCTTGAGGTTGCGCTCCAGGAGCCAGCGGTGGACGCCCTGCTCGTTCTCGTCGGGGTGGCGGATGACGAAGGCGTTCAGCGACAGGGAGTGGCGGCCCACGAGCAGGGAGAGCGTCGTCTTCAGCTTGCGGGTGCCGGGGAGCTGCGCGACGTACGTGCCGGGCCGGGGGCTCTCCCACTCCAGGTCGGCGTCCTTGAGCACTCCCTCGATGACCTGTGCCGCACGCTGTTCCTGATCGGTTTCACCCATGCAGCGAGCGTACGCGACGGCGGTGCGCCTGCATCGCGGCCGTGTAGACGTCCGCCGTGGCGGCGGCCGCGGTGTCCCAGCCGAAGGACTGGGCATGGCGGGCCGCCTGGTCGCCCAGCCGGGGCGTCAGCCGCGGGTCGTCGGCGAAGTCGCCCAGCACGCGCGCGTAGTCGGCCGGGTCGTGGCCGCGGACGAGGAAGCCGGTGTGCCCGTCGCGCACGGCGACCGGCAGGCCGCCGACCGACGCCGCGAGCACCGGGGTGCCGGCCGCCTGCGCCTCTATGGCGACCAGGCCGAAGGACTCGCTGTAGGAGGGCATGACCAGCACGGAGGCGGCGCGGAACCAGTCCGCCAGCTGCTCCTGGCCGACCGGCGGGCAAAACCGTACGACGTCCGTGATGCCCAGGCGCGCGGCCAGCTTCTGCAGGCCCTCGGGCTTGGCGAGACCGCTGCCGGAGGGGCCGCCGACGACGGGCACGAGGATGCGCGAACGCAGTTCGGGGCGCCCGTCGAGGAGGACGGCGACGGCCCGCAGCAGCACGTCGGGGGCCTTCAGCGGCTGGATGCGGCCGGCGAAGAGCGGGATCAGCGCGTCCTGCGGCAGGCCGAGGCGGGCCCGGGCCGCGGCGCGGCCGTCGGCGGGCGAGAAGCGGCTGAGGTTCACGCCGGGGTGGACCACGGCGACCTTGTCGGTGTCGGCCGAGTAGTGCCGCACCAGTTCGTCGGCCTCTTCGGTGGTGTTGGCGATGAGGCGGTCGGCGGCGGCGACGATCTGGGTCTCGCCGATGACGCGGGCGGCCGGTTCGGGGGTGTCGCCGGCGGCCAGGTTGGCGTTCTTGACCTTGGCCATGGTGTGCATGGCGTGCACCAGGGGGACGCCCCAGCGCTGGGCGGCGAGCCAGCCGACGTGGCCGGAGAGCCAGTAGTGGGAGTGGACCAGGTCGTAGTGGCCGGGGCGGTGGTGGGCCCAGGCCTGCATCACGCCGTGGGTGAAGGCGCACAGCTGGGCGGGGAGGTCTTCCTTGTTGAGGCCCTCGTAGGGTCCGGCGTCGATGTGCCGGACGAGGACGCCGGGGGCCAGCTCGACGGTCGGCGGGAGGGCTGCGGCGGTCGCGCGCGTGAAGATCTCGACCTCGATGCCGTGCGCGGCGAGGCGCTGGGCGAGCTCGACGATGTAGACGTTCATGCCGCCGGCGTCGCCGGTGCCCGGCTGGTGGAGCGGCGAGGTGTGCACGGAGAGCATGGCGACGCGGCGGGGCCTGCGGTGCAGCCGCAGACGGGCCGGCGACGACGCGGAGCGCCGGCCGAGCCTGCCGATGTACTGGCTCACGTGGCGTTCCTCCTCGCTCCGGGCATGCCTTCGCAGGGCGCACGGTGCCCTCCGACGGGGTGCAACACCGGAGGGAGGCACTCCATTTCCCGATTCGGGAGTTTTACCGAATCATTACCGCTTGTCGCTCAACCGTTCGAGGGTGGGAGTGCCCCGGCCCGAGCGGTCAACCGGTGCACGAGCCGGGCGAGCGGCAAGCGGGGACCGGCCGGCGAACCGATGCCCGGCGACCTCACCACGCTCTCCCGCCGGCGCCCCACCTGCCGGCGGCGGCACCTCGCCCCCTGACAGGGGCCGGCGGCCGCTTAACCTCGTACGCATGACACCCCGCGCCGCCACCCGCCCCCTCGGCACGGTGACGCGGGGGACGACCAACCCCAACCGGCTGCGCCGCATGGACCGCTGGATCGCGGTCACGCACGGCGCCGAGCTGCGCCGCGCCGCCGACCCGGTGGCGGTCGACCTCGGGTACGGCGCCGCCCCCTGGACGGCCGTCGAGCTGCTGCAGCGCCTGCGTACGGTCGCGTCACGTGCGCGCGTGGTCGGCGTCGAGATCGACCCGGCCCGGGTCGCGGCGGCGCTGCCCTACGAGCGGGCGGGGCTCGCCTTCCGGCACGGCGGCTTCGAGATCCCGATCCCGCAGCGGCCCCTGCTCGTGCGCGCGGCGAACGTGCTGCGGCAGTACGAGGAGGGCGAGGTCGCGGCCGTGTGGGAGCGGCTGTGCGCGCGGCTCGCACCGGCCGATCCGGCGACCGGGTCGCGCGGCGGGCTGCTCGTCGAGGGGACCTGCGATGAGATCGGACGCCGGCACGTATGGGTCGCACTCGGCCCGGAGGGACCGCGCACGGTCACCTTCGCGACCCGGCTGGGCTCCCTGGAGCGCCCCTCGGACCTGGCGGAGCGCCTGCCGAAGGCGCTCATCCACCGCAACGTCCCGGGCGAGCCGGTGCACGCCTTCCTGCGCGACTTCGACCGCGCCTGGGCGGCGGCCGCGCCCTACGCCTCCTACGGCGCCCGGCAGCGCTGGATCCGTGCGGTACGGGACCTGACCGCCGACTGGCCGGTGACGGACGGGCCGGCGCGCTGGCGGCAGGGCGAAGTGACGGTGCGCTGGGAGGCCTTGACCCCGGGCGCCTGATCGCTCCGTCCTGACGGGGCCCGTTGGAACGATCTCTCTGAGTCGTTCGTCACACAGACGGGGAGATCGTCATGCCGGGGCATACCGGCGCGCGGGTGACGGGAAGTACTACCTCTGTCGCTTTCCGGGCCGACATGGCAGCATCCCCATGCGAACCACAAGTTACTGATGGTTAATCAGTTTGGGGGCTGAGGCATGGGAACGGGCAAGCGTGGCCTGATGGCGACCGCGGTGGCCGTGGTCTGCGCGGTCACGGTGCTGGCGGCACCGGGCACGGCGTTCGCGAACCCCACCCCCTCACCCACCCCCAGCGCGGGCCCGGCACTCGCACCCGCAAAGGACCTCGAGGCCGTCCGCAAGAAGCTCGACACGCTCTACCGCGCCGCGGGCCGCGCCACCGACGAGTACAACGCCGCCGACGAGAAGGCGGACAAGCAGTCCGCCGAAGTCGTCGAGCTGGCCAAAAAGATCGTCAAGGGCCAGGACAAGCTCAGGAAGCTGAAGGCCCGCGCGGGCGCCGCGGCCGCCGCCCAGTACCGCGGGGGCGGACTGCCGCCCGAGGCCCACCTGGTGCTGAGCGACGACCCGCAGGACTTCCTCGACGGCGCGGGCCGGGTCCGTGAGGGCCATCACGCGACCAAGGGCCTGCTGGGCGAACTGACCCGCACCCAGGAGGACCTGGAGCAGTACGCCAAGGACGCCTCCGCACAGCTGAAGAAGCTGGAAGCGGGCCGCAAGGCCAAGGCCGCCGCGCAGAAGAAGATCGAGAAGCAGATCGCGCGGGCGGAGAAGCTCGAGTCCGAGCTGCAGAAGGAGGAGCAGGAGCGCCTCGCCGAGCTGGAGAAGGAGGCCGCGAACAAGGCGCAGACCGCCTGGCTCGGCTCCGGCATCCTGGAGGAGATCAACGGCAAGGCCTCCGAGCAGGGCAAAAAGGCCGTGAAGTACGCCACGGCCCAGATCGGCAAGCCGTACCAGTGGGGCGCCGAGGGCCCCAGGACCTACGACTGCTCGGGGCTGACGTCACAGGCCTGGCTGTCCGCCGGGCGCGGCATCCCACGCACCTCGCAGGAGCAGTGGAAGCGGCTGCGGCACATCGACATCCAGGACATGCGCCCCGGCGACCTCATCATCTACTTCGACGACGCCAGCCATGTCGCCCTGTACATCGGCGACGGGGCGATCGTGCACGCGCCGCGCCCCGGGCGGACCGTGACGATCGCGGGCGCCGGAACCATGCCCATCCTCGGGGTGGTGCGGCCGGACCCCGGCACGGACGCCGACTGAGCGCGAACACCGGCCGGACGACGGCCCACCGGACAAAGGACACCCGCGGTGACCCGGCCCACGTGACCCACCGCACGCCTCACCGCGGGCAAACCGTGCGCTGACGTGACGTTCGTCATCCCCGCAGCATCTCCGAGCTGTCCAACTGCGGGGCATATCGCGGCATATGACACGGGCCGATGGCACAGCGGCGTGGCTCACACCATTCCAATGCGGCGCCGACACCCGCTATGGTCCCGCTCGGTGGGTCGAGGTCCCTCGCCCCACCGTGCCCTCGGGGGGAGGGAAGGAACCCAAGACGATGCCCGTACCCATACCGCGGCAGAGAGCGATCCCGGCCGTGGAGAGTGGTCAGGCGCAGGCGGCGTCCCCGCGCGGCGACTCGGCCGAGGAGTCCGTGAAGGACGCCTCGCCCGCCGACCGCACGCCGGACACCGCCGGGAACACCACGGACAAGGTGGAGAACAACACCGCCCACACCAACCTGACGCTGCTGCTGATCGAGGACGATCCGGCCGGTTCACCGATCGTGCCGGACATGCTCGACCAGGCGGGCAAGCCGATCCGCATCCGCACGGCCCGCAACCTGACGGAGGCCGGCCGGCTGCTGACCGACGACGTCCACTGCATCCTGCTGGACCTGGCGCTGCCCGCGCCGGGCCACAGCGACTCCGCGGACGAGCTCGCCGTGCTCCGGCACGTGCTGGAGCTCGCGCCCCGGCACGCCGTCCTGGCGCTGACCGCGTCCGGTGACGCCGAGCGCGGCGCCGAGGCGGTGCGGGTGGGCGCCCAGGACTACCTCTTCCGCGACGAGCTGGACGGCAGGCTGCTGAGCCGGGCGATCCGCTACGCGGTGGAGCGCAAGCGTTCCGAGTCGGCGGAGCGCCGGCTCGCCGAGGGCCGGCTGCGCGCGCAGGAGAACCGCCGCCTGGAGCGCGGTCTGCTGCCGACGCCGCTGCTGGAGGGCTCCTCGCTGCGGTTCGCCGCCCGCTACCGCCCCGGTCGCTCGCGCGCGCTGCTCGGCGGCGACTTCTACGACGTCGTGCGCACGCCGGACGGCACGGTGCACGCCATGATCGGCGACGTCTGCGGGCACGGCCCGGACGAGGCCGCGCTCGGTGTGGAGCTGCGGATCGCCTGGCGGGCGCTGACGCTGGCGGGCCTGTGCGGCGACCAACTGCTGGGCACGCTCCAGCAGGTGCTGGAGCACGAGCGGGCCGACGACGAGATCTTCGCGACGCTGTGCACGGTGGACATCGCGCCGGACGGCCGCCGCGCCGGGCTGTGCCTGGCGGGTCACCCCTCGCCGCTGCTGGCCCGCCCGGGCAAACCGGCCCGCCTGCTGCCGTACGACAACAACGGACCGGCCCTCGGCATGCTCCCCGGCGCCCGCTGGCCGCGGATGCAGGTGGAGCTGGGCGCCGAGTGGAGCCTGATGCTCTACACCGACGGCCTGATCGAGGGCCACATCGGCCGGGGCCGGGAGCGGCTCGGCCAGGACGGCATGACGGAGATGATCCGCCGCCAGTTCGCCGAGGGCCTGCGGGGCGAGCAGCTGCTGCGGGCGGCGGTGAACGAGGTGCGCGACCTCAACGGCGGCGAGCTGACGGACGACGTGGCGGTGCTGCTGCTGGACCGGGTGCCGTAGCCCCCGGCTCAGCTGCCGGCGAGGGCCCTTACCGGCCGCCGTTCCACGGGCCGTAGGGGCCGTCGCTGCTGGAGCCGCGCCGGCTGCGGCCGCCGCCCGGGAGGGCCCGGATCGCGGGCCGTACGTCGACCATGTACACGATCGTCGCGATGAGGCCGATGATCGGCAGGAACGACAGGATCGGGAAGAGCAGGTTCACCACGAAGGCGATGCCGAGGATGATCAGCCAGAAGGGCTTGGTCTTCTTGTCGGCCGCGCGGTAGGCGTCTTCCCGGCGCACAGCCGCGTCGAGCAACGCGAAGCCGCTGAAAACGATCAGGGCCATGCTCAGTAGCCACATAAACCCTGCGAAGCCCTGCATCAGCACAACGTCCACCACCTGACTCGGCTCGTCCTACGCGGTCACCGTACCCGTACAACGGGCCGGACACCCCCAGGGTGCCCGGCCCGTGTGCGCCGCTCCGCCGTACTACTTCGCGGGCGGGGTGGTCTTCTTGGCGGTGGTGGTGGTCTTGCGCGCCGGGGCCTTCTTGGCGGCCGGGTCCTTCTTCGCCTGGGCGGCGGCGGCCGGCTTCGCCGGCTCCTCCTTGACCTCGACCGGCTGCGGCTTCGGCTTCGGCTCGACGGCCACGGCCAGCTCCTCGACGCCCTCGGCGACGTCCTCGATGCTGTCGGCGGCCTCGCCGCGCCAGGTCCGGACGGCCTGCTCGCCGTGCTCGGCGACCTTCTCGTAGGTCTCACGGGCCTTGACGGCGTACTCGGCGGCCACGCCGACGCCGCGCAGCGCGAAGTCCTGGGCGCTCTCGCCGAACTTCTTCAGGTCCGAGTCGATCGTGCTGCCGAGCTTCTTGATGTCGACGTCGATCGAGCCGATGAACTCCGTGACCTTGGTCTGCAGGGTCTCCTGCGTCTCCTTGACGCGGGCGGAGGCCTCCTTGGCCCGGGCGGAGGCCTTCTCCTGGACGGCCTTGGTGTCGGTGTTGCGTACGGCGTCGATCCGCGCGGGGGCCTCGGAGCGCAGCTGCTCCACCAGGGCCGGCACCTTCTTGGCCTGCTGAAGGGCGAGGTCGGCGGTGCCTGCGGCGAAGTAGAGCGGGGTGGGGTTGCTGAAGGTCTTGCGCAGGTCGTCGGTGATGGCCATGGTGATGGTCCTCCCGGATTCTGTATCGCTTGGGGGTTCGGCTGAGGGTTGTGTGATCCGCGGCGGGCGGCCCATGCCCTGGTCCGGCTCAGCCGGCCGTCTGCTGCGGATCGGTGTCACTGCCGCCGGTGCTCTTGCGGGCGCGGCGGGTGGCGGTCGTACCGCCGTCGTTCGTGCTGTCGCTCCGTGCGGTGCTCTTGCGGCTGCGGCGCCGGGCGGACTGACCGCCGTCGGCCGGGCCGGCCGGGGGTATCCCGGTGCCGGGAGCGTCCCCGTCGACGCTCACCGCCCCGTCGGCGGTGACGACACCGACGACGCCGGCACCGCCCGACCCGTCCGCACCGTCCGAGCCGTCGCCGGTCCCGAACCCGTTCTCCTTGCGGAAGGACTCGTAGATCTGCAGCAGCACCTGCTTCTGCCGCTCGTTCAGCGTCGGGTCGGCGAGGATGACGGCACGCGTCTCCACATCGTCCCGGTCACGCTCGGCGTCGAGGATGCCGGCCCGGACGTACAGCGTCTCGGCGGAGATCCGCAGCGCCTTGGCGACCTGCTGCAGCACCTCCGCGCTCGGCTTGCGCAGCCCGCGCTCGATCTGGCTGAGATACGGATTGGACACCCCGGCGGCGTCGGCGAGCTGCCGCAACGACAGCTGCGCGTTGCGCCGCTGCTCGCGCAGATAGTCACCGAGATTGCCGACGTTGAGCGATGCCATGCCTCCACAGTGCAGCACTCCGCTAACTATTGCAAGCACCCGCTTGCAAAAGTGCGCCACGGCACTCGGCTGTCGCCTCCGGCCCGCGGCTCAGGCCAGGTGTCCTGTCTCTGCGATGTGCAGGCAGTCCCGCCCAAGGCCCCGACCCGGAGACCTCCCACATCGACGCGTTCATCGACCTGCACGGCCCGCGCTGTCTCGACCTCGCCATAGCCGAGAGGTCCTCAGCCCGACGAAGAGGACGAACCCGACCCCATCGAAGAGATGGGGTCGGGTTCGCATCTCCGCTACTTGAGCGCCACGCCGCCCGAGTTGTGATAGGCGATCGTCTTTCTGATCAGGTTTCCGCCATCGGTCTCGATCGATGTCTGTTCGTGGTGCCCCGCACCGAAGAGCAGGCCGACGATATGCGCGTTCGCCACCTGGTCCATGTGCGCGAAGAACCAGTCGACCTTGTCGTCCTTGTAATGGTTGAGGGTGTTGTTCTGCGCCATGTTGCCCACAGGGATCTGCCACAGGACCACCGGCTTGCCAACGGACTCGGCCATCGTCTTGTAGAACCCCAGCGCGGCAGCGGCCTTCTTGTCGGTCCAGAAGTTGTCACGGCCGCCGTGGGCCGGCTGTGCGTACCAGCCCGCGTCACGGTCCGACACATCGGCGACCAGGAAGTCGGCGTTCTTCGCACCGAGGTTCGCGTAATCCTTGGCGCACCCCTGGGTGTTGCTCTGCCAGTCCCAGCAGGAAAGGTGGAATCCCACGGCGGTGTTCGGCGCATATTTGTGCGCCATCGCGATCAGGCAGCGGGAGAGTCCGGCGGCGCTGTTCTCCTGTGATCCGCAATCCTTCGGATTCGCGCCCGAGACCTTCGCGGCAACCTTGTGCGGATCGCCGAGCGACCGAACATAGCCCCAGAAGTCAGGCTCGAGGTCGATCATGTCAGGCGAGTTGCCGATCTTCTGGAGGAAGAAACGGTAGTCGTTCATATACCGGGTGAGCAGGTCGACCCGGTTGATGGCCTCGACCTCGCCCGGACCGTCGCCATGGCCGGCCAGATCCCCGAGATCGCGCAACGAGTACCAGGTCCAGAAGAACTTCTGCGGACGCGGGCTGCCCTTGTAAGTCGCCTTGGCCGCCTGGGCGTCCGACCAGGTCACGTAACTACCGGGCTCCGTGGTGCTGCCGCCCCAGCAGCCCCACCAGCTCTTCCACGCATCCTTGCATTTCGATGCCGAGTAGTAGTCCGACGAGGGCGCGGGCTGACTGTGCACATAGGCGTATCGCACATCGAACGGCGCGGCTTTGGCCGACTCGTCAGGCATCGAGCCGCCGATGAGCACCTTGTTGTTGCCCATGAAACTGGTCGTCGAGCTGCCGCCTCCGGCCGCGGGAGACGACGCCGACGGGGCACTTCCGCCCTTCACAGGCGTGTCGGCGCTGCCGACGCTCCCGGCCGGGACGAGTTGCCACTGCTGATGGGCGCCGTCCCGGTCGCGGTCCTGGACGACATCGCCCCCGTCGGCCTTGGACGCGTTGTCGACCTCGACGGCCATGCCGCTGAAGCGATTGATCAAACGCACGTAACCGTCCGGCGACTTCGCCAGTTCGAACTGCTGGTTGGCGCTGTTCCGGTCGCTCCACTGCACGAGGTCGGAACCGGCGGTCTTCGACCATTTGTAGTCGTCCAGCACCTTGCCGGAGTTCCGGTTCTTCAGCCGGTAGTAGCCATCACCCGCGTCGATGAACCGCCACTGCTGGTTGGCGCCGCCGTGACGACCCCACTGCACCACCGTCGCGCCGTCCTTCGTGGCGAAGGCGCGGCCATCCATCACCTTGCCGCTGCTGCGGTTGACCAGCACGTACCAGGCCTTCGGATCCACGGTGTCCGCCGAGGCCGTGTTGACCACAACCACGGATCCGGCCACGACAGTCATGGCGATGGCCGCCCAGACACCGCGACGCGCGAAGAACCGACGGCCACGATGCATCGCCTTTCGTCCGCTCTTGTCGGCAGAGTGGGACGACCTGCGACTACCGCCGCCGCGCGGCACGACGGCCGCCAGCGCGGTACGCCACCGATGACGTGGGTGGGCGAGGGACATGTTGTGCTCTCTTTCAGCCGTTGCATCTGACCGGACCACCTGGCCGGACAGCCCTGAGTGGTCCGGGGAGGCCGAAAAGTTGCCGCGCACGCGAAGATTCACAGATCTTCTTTCCGCCTTGACCCCGTGCCGCGTGCGCCGACATTCCCCAGGGCGCTCGGCTGTGCTGCACCCCCAGAGGCGACTGCCCATGGTGGAGGGGGAGCGGGACCGTGAGGCGTCCACTCGTCCCACTCAGTCGTAAGCACCGCAGGCCAGGGACTCACCCTGCCCACGGTTGTCCGGGACAGGACATCAGGCCAGGAACGAGTGCAGCTCGGCCACCGCGAGGGTCTGTTCGGCTTCGTAGGCCTCGAAGGTGCTCACGCGCCGGAAGCCGAGGCGGGCGGCCAGCGCGAGGGAGCGGGTGTTGGCCGTCTGGGTGACGATCAGGACCGGCTGATCGGGCAGTTCTAACGCGGCGGCGCGCAACGCGGCCGTGGCTGCTTCGAAGGCCAGGCCCGTGCCCCAGGCGGCGCGGCGCAGGACGTAGGTCAGTTCCAGTTCCCCGCCCTCCTCGGTGACGTGTCCGGGGAGGTCGAGGGGGCGCGGGTGGATCAGGAGCGTCCCGACGAAGTGGTCGGTCGTCCGGTCGGCGATGACGAACGTGCCGGGCCTGTCGGTGACGTGGGAGACACCCATCGCGTCGACGTACTGCTCGACCGCGCTCCGCGGCCTCGGGCCGCCGAGGTGTGACCGGACCTGGGGATCGGTCTGCAGCTCGATGAGCCCGGCGCGGTCGGCGTCGTGCGCCTTGCGCAGCCGGAGCCGGGGTGTGGTGATCTCCGTCGCGGACAGCGTGGGTGATGAGGCCGCCGGGGCCGGGGAGTTCGGTGCGTTCGACGAGGTCATGAAACCCATATTGGCCGAACCGCCGGCCGCCGCCGGGGACTCGTTCCGGATGAGGGGCCGAGCGCATCAGTCAGGCTCGGCGAGACCCCCGACGATGCAGAAGGGGTGCCCGGCCGGGTCCGTGAGGACGCGCCACCTGGTTTCGTTCGGTTGTGGGTCCGGCTTGCCGGCGCCCAGCTTCAGCAGCCGTGTCTCCGTCTCGTCCAGATCCGCGACCCGGAAACAGCAGTGCAGCTGCTGGGGAACGTCAGGGTCGGGCCAGCTGGGAGGCCGGTGGTCGTCGACCCGCTGGAAGGCCAGGGAGAGGCCGTTCTCACCTTCCAGCGCGGCGAAGTCGGCGTCCGACTTCGGATGCAGCTCCAGTCCGGTGGCCTGCTGGTAGAACACCGCCAGGGCGAGCGGATCGGGGCAGTCCAGGGTTATCGCGCTCAACTTCATCGGGCAAGCACCTCCTGACAGTCCGCCCAGGCCGGTTGGCTCAGCAGGGGACGGATGCGGGTGAAGAGGCTGAGGAGTTCGGGGCCCCACTGGGCACGGAAGGCGGGGTCGAGGCGAGCGAGGTCGATCTCGTTGGCGGCGGACAACTCGGCGAAGTCCCGCCGCGACTGCGGCTCCGGGGTGTGGCTCAGGCCGGTGAACCGGTCATGAAACGGTCCATCGACATCCGCGAGCGTCGGATAGGTGGCCCCTCGATCGCACGAGGCATACAGATACACCAGAGCCTCGGCCTCGGCGCCGACCGCCGCTGCGAGTTCGCCCCGGCGGTCCAGGGGCAGCAGGGTGCCCGGAAAGCCGTCGGTGCCGTAGAACGCGTGGCACAGGCCTGCCAGTTGTAGGGCCGGGCGGGCGTCCCACGCGGCGAGTTGCCTCTGTACCCGCGTGAGGTGCGCGAGAAGGGTGCCGCCCGGATGGGCGATGTCCGCCGCGCCGAGCGCGCTCAGGAGCGCGACGGCCGGTCCTGACTCGGCAAGGGAAGCAGGCACAGAGTGGAGTCCTTCCAGCTGTGGTCGGAGCGGCACCATCAAATCGGTGGACGGACCGGGCCGGCCATCGATTTGATCCACGTCATGACGACTTCGCGGCAAGCCCTGGTACGGGCCGCCGCCCGGAACAATGCCGAGTGGTGTGCGGCGATGTGCCGGGCGCACGGGGTGGCGGGAGAGATGGGGGCCGACGCCTGGGCCGCCCCGGTGCGGACGCCGCTCTACTACCCCGACGCGGTGACGCTGGAGCCGGACGCCGACCCCGACGCGCTCACCGCCCGGATCGACACGGCCTCGCCCGGCGCCTCGGTCAAGGACAGCTTCGCCGACCTGGAGTTGGCGGCAGCCGGGTTCCAGGTGCTGTTCGAGGCACAGTGGGTCCACCGGCCGGCCGGGGCACCCACCGCGTCATCCGATCTCGTGTGGGACGTGGTGGGCGACTCGGACACCCTGCGTGCCTGGGCACTGGCCTGGGATGACGGGGCCGGGGACGCCGGCCTGTTCCGCCCCGGGCTGCTCGCCGACCCGGAGACCTTCGTGATCCTGGCGCGGCCTGCCCGCGGCTCCGACGACCGCGTGGTCGCCGGAGCCGTGGCGACCCGCAGTGAGCATGTCGTCGGCGTCTCCAACGTCTTCGGGCGGGAGGACGGACCCGACGCGGCCTGGCCGGTCGTTCTGCATGCACTCGCCCACCTCTTTCCCACCCTGTCCGTGGTCGGCTACGAGCAGGGTGACGATCTGAGGGTCGCCCTCCGGCACGGCTTCGAGCCGATCGGCCCGTTGCGGGTGTGGACACACCGCGGGTAGCCCTCTCAGGCGTCCTCAGTGTCCGGTACCGGCAGGCGCATCCCCCGGGACTCGGCGACCCGCAGGGCGTCGGTCAGGCACTCGGCGAGACGAAAGCCGGCGAAACGCACCTCTCGGTACGGCGAGGCCGGGTCGTCCAGCACCTTGCGGGCGTGACCGAGCACGTCGATGCCGGTGGCGAGCTGGACGGCTTCCAAGTCGTCGGCGAGACGGGAGAGGTAGCTGCCGTTGTCGTCGGTCACCAGGTAGCAGGGGTTGCCTCCGGGCGACGGCCAGGGCAGGAGCCGGGGTGGCGGCGTGACGTGTGTCCGACCGGTGGGGCGTTCCATCAGGCGGCCACCTCCCCCGCGCCGATCAGGTGCTGGTCGAGATCGATCCCGAAGTCGGCGGCGAGCACGAGGGCCAGGCGGCGGCGTTCCTGGAGAGCGGCTTCCCTTTCGTGTGCGGCGAGGTAGGGGCGGACAAGAGGGGAGGCGGCCCCGTCGTAAGAACTGTGCAGGCCGTACGGGGAGCGGTGGCGGGGGAGGTGCGGTGACGGAGGGACGGAGGGGCAGCTGACGAGGGTGAGGTGCACGTGGGGGAAGAGGGGACGGCGGGGGCGGCACCGACGCCGTTTCCCGGTGCCGGGAGCGAGAAGGAGGCGCAGCCGTTGGAGGGCGCGGAAGATAAGGTCGTGCATGTCGACGCTCCTGGTAAGCGTTGGCCGTGCCCCGGGAGGTCTGGACACCTCGCCGGGGTCTTTCCGTCTTCGACGCTACACCTGGATGCAGCCCTCTACATACAAGTACAGAGGGATCCACACGATTGGGCAGGTCACTACCGCTCTATGTTGGACGTATGAGCGATACCGAAGCGTCGAAGCCCACTCTGGACCCGATGAGCGCGAGACCGCTCTACATGCAGCTGGCCGATGTCATCGCCGGGAAGATCGCATCCGGTGAGCTGGCACCGGACAGGCCCATCCCGTCCGAGAACCACCTCGCCGACGAGTACGGCGTAGCACGACTCACCGCGCGACGGGCCGCACAGGAACTCCGCGAGCGCGGCCTGATCGTCACCGTGCGAGGCAAAGGTTCCTTCGTCGTCGAACAGCCGGTCGGCCACGCCTCCGAAGAGAACGAGCCGAACGGCTGAAGGGACCCGCCCCGCCGACCCGGTCCCGCTACTCCGGCTTGTACGCCAGAAACGTCCCCGCCTGCCGCTTCGACATGCCCTCCGGTTCCTGCACCACCCGTGTCGTGACCACCAGCCCGGCCCGGGCGAGCAGTTCCGCGATCCGGTCAGGCGGCAGCAGGTGTGACTCGTAGGACAGGGGTGATCGCCGTACGCCTGCGTCGGGCGCAGGTGCTCGCCCGTGCCCACATGGCCCGCCAGCATCAGCCGGCCCCCGGGCGCGAGGGTGCGGTGGAACTCCGCGAACACGGTCGGCAGCCACTGCGGCGGGATGTGGTGGGTGGTGTAGTACGCCAGGATGCCGCCGAGTTCGCCGCTGCCGATCTCCAGTGCGGTCATCGAGCCGACGGTGAAGCGGAGTTCCGGGTACGCCGCCCGGGCCAGTTCGATCATCTTCGGCGACACGTCCACGCCGAACACCGGAACTCCCAGGGCGGCCAGGTGTGCCGTCACCTTGCCGGGGCCGCAGCCCAGGTCGGCGACCGGCCCGAGGGAGGCTGTGAGTTCGGCGAAGGCGGCCAGCATGGTGCGGGAGACCGGGTCCAACTCGGTGGGCTCCGGCACGAGTCGGGCGTAGTCGGCGGCGACGGTGTCGTAGGACTCGCGGATGGCGGTGATGTAAGAGGGCTCGTTCATGCCGTGAAGTTAGGCGACGGCACTGACACTCCTCGTACTCCGACGTCGGTACGCCGGTTCACTCCCGCTGCAGGACGCCCGCACCGCCCCTTCCCCGGCACGGTGACAGCGTGAAGCCGAACCCGAAACTCAGCCGCCGCGCCCGCCGGGCCGTGCTCGTCGTCCACGTCACCGCCTCCGCCGGCCGGCTCGGGCTCTCGCTCGGGCTGCTCGCGCTCGGGACCACCGCGGCCTCCACCGGGTCCGCCGCGACCGTGGAGGCATCCGTCCGGGCCATGAAGCTCTTCGCCGACTGGCTCCTGATCCCCGTGGCGACTCTGACGCTCCTCAGCGGCCTGGTGCTGTCACTGGGCACGGTGTGGGGTCTGGCCAGGTACCGGTGGGTGTACACGAAGTTCTGGCTGACCCTCGCCACGACCACCGCCACGGTGTTCGCCCTGCGCCCCGGGGTGAACTCCGCGGTCACCGCCGTCGCCGCGGGCGGGCCGCTGCCGGACGCCGGTGACGTGCTGTTCGGGCCGGTCGTGTCGCTGTCCGCCTGCGTGTTCATGACGGTGATCTCCGTCCTGAAGCCCTGGGGGAGGACCCGGCGGGCCACAAGGTCACGCCCATTTGCCTAAAGGCTTTAGGTAGATACACACTCTCTTCAGGCAGAAGGGAGAGCCCTCATGGCACGCGTGGGACTGACGCCGGAGCGGCTGACCGAGGCGGGCGCGGAACTCGCCGACGAGGTCGGCTTCGAGCAGGTCACCGTCTCGGCGCTCGCGCGGCGGTTCGACGTCAAGGTCGCGAGCCTGTACTCGCACGTGCGCAACTCCCAGGACCTGAAGACCAGGATCGCCCTGCTCGCCCTCACCGAACTCGCCGACCGCGCCGCCGACGCCCTGGCCGGACGGGCCGGCAAGGACGCCCTGTCCGCCCTCGCGAACGTGTACCGCGACTACGCCCGGGCACACCCCGGCCGCTACGCCGCGGCCCAGTTGCGACTCGACCCGCAGACGGCGGCCGCGAGCGCCGGCGTCCGGCACGCGCAGATGACCCGGGCACTGCTGCGCGGCTACGACCTGACGGAACCGGACCAGACCCACGCGGTCCGGCTGCTCGGCAGCGTCTTCCACGGCTACGTCAGCCTGGAGCTCAGCGGCGGTTTCAGCCACAGCGCCCCGGACACCGAGGAGACCTGGGCCCGGATCCTCGACGCCCTCGACACGCTGCTGCGGAACTGGCCCGCGGCCCCCACCGACACCCGAGGCTGACACCCATGCACACCGAGCACGACTGGATCACCACGCCCGTCACGGCGGACCTGCTGCGCGGCGCCCTCGACGTGGAGCGCACCGAGCACGGCCTGCTCCCCCACCGCCTGCCCGCCCGGGCCCGCGCGCAGAACACCAACGCGCAGCTGGCGATGGCCGAGGCCCAGCCCTCCGGCGTACGGCTGGTGTTCCGTACCGCCGCGACCGCCGTCGAGCTGGACACGCTGCGCACCAAGCGCGACTACACCGGCTTCCCGTCGCGCCCGGACGGGCTGTACGACCTGCTCGTCGACGGCCGCCCGGCCGGCCAGGCCGCCGGGAGGGACGGCAACGTCCTGACCGTCGACCTGGCCACCTGGGAGGGCGAGCTCGCGTCCGGCCCGGTCGGCACGGTCCGCTTCACGGGTCTGCCCGCGCGGGACAAGGACGTCGAGATCTGGCTGCCGCACAACGAGACCACCGAGTTGGTCGCCCTGCGCACGGACGCCCCCGTCGCGCCCGCCCCGGACCGGGGCCGCCGGGTGTGGCTGCACCACGGCAGCTCGATCAGCCACGGCTCCGACGCCGCGAGCCCCACCGCCATCTGGCCCGCGATCGCCGCGCTGCGCGGCGGTGTGGAGCTGGTCAACCTCGGCTTCGGCGGCAGCGCGATGCTCGACCCCTTCACCGCGCGCGCCATGCGGGACACCCCGGCCGACCTGATCAGCGTCAAGATGGGCATCAACATCGTCAACGCGGACGCGATGCGGCTGCGCGCGTTCGGTCCCGCGGTGCACGGCTTCCTCGACACGATCCGCGAGGGGCACCCGGACACCCCGCTGCTGCTCGTCTCCCCCATCCACTGCGCCATCCACGAGGACACGCCCGGCCCCACCGCCCCGGACCGCGAGGAGATCGGCAAGGGCCGCCTGGTCTTCTCCGCCATGGGCGACCCGGCGGAGACGCCCCTGGGCAAACTCACCCTCACCGTCATCCGCGAGGAACTGTCCCGCGTCGTCGAACAGCGCGCCACCGACGACCCGAACCTCCACTACCTGGACGGCCTCGACCTCTACGGCGCGAAGGACGCCGCCGCCCACCCCCTGCCCGACCACGTCCACCCCGACGCGGCAACCCACCGCCACCTCGGCGACCGCTTCCACGAACTGGCCTTCACCAACGGAGGGCCTTTCACCGCGGCATAGCGACCTGCCGGGGGCGGCCGGTCAGCCCTCGAAGCCCTGGTCCGCCAGGATCGCGTCGATGCGCCTGCGGTGGGCCGACTCCCAGGCGTCCAGGGTCTCGTCGGCCTCCTTGGCCAGCTTGGCCCGGGCCGCGGCCAGGACCTCCTCGCGACGGGTCCCGGGGACGACCACGACGCCCTCCTCGTCGGCGACGACCGTGTCGCCCGCCTCCACCACGACCCCGCCGCAGCGCACCCGCTCGTTCAGCGGCCGGGCGGCCGACTTGGTACCGGGGATGGGGATGACGCCGCGTGCGAACACCGGGAAACGCAGGTCCCGGACCTCGGCGAGGTCGCGGATCAGCCCATCGGCGACGAACGCGGTGATGCCCCGGCGCTGGGCGACGGCGCACACGTTGCCGCCCGCCAGGGCGTAGTCCAGGTCGCCCGACTCCACGACGACGACGCAACCGGGCCCGGCCCGGTGGATCGCGGCGTGCAGCATCAGGTTGTCGCCGGGAGGGCACCGTACGGTGAAGGCCGGTCCGGCCACCCGCGGCACCGGCCCCCACAGCGGCCGGATCCCGATGTCCATGACCTGCCCGCGGCCGAGCAGATCGGCCAGTGCGGTCGTGGGTATGTCCGTGAACGCGTCGACGTCGGTCATGGCATCGGACCCTAGCCGTCGGAGAAGTCCCCTAGAACGGCAGTGGCCTCCCCCGCACCACCTCCAGCCGGGAGACCGCCCGGGTCAGCACGACGTACAGCCGGTGCAGCCCCCGTTCCTCCGCCTCGGCGATCGCCGCCGGCTCGACGGCCACCACCTGGTCGTACTCCAGGCCCTTGACCACGCTCGCCGGCACCAGCGCGACCCGCGCGCCGAGGTCGTCCGGGCCCGCCGCCTCGATGCCGGCCGCGTCCAGCGCCTCCCGCACCCGGGTGACGTCCGCGTCCGCCGCGACGACCCCGACCGAGCCCTCCCGCCCGAGTGCGTCCCGTACGGCCGCCACGACCGCCCCGGGCACACCGTCGACGGTCGTCTCCCGCATCCGCAACTCCCCGTCCCCGCGCAGCGAACGGGCGGCCGGCACGTCGACCTCCAGTCGCTCCAGCAGCCGGTTGGCCAGCCCGACGACCGCCCGCGGCACCCGGAACCCGGTGGTCAGGGCGACCACGGCCGCGTCCGGTTTCCCCAGGTGCGTGAGGACCGTACGCCACGACCGCGCCGCCCACGGCGTCGTTCCCTGCGCCAGATCGCCCAGCACCGTCAGCGAACCGAAGCGGGCCCGGCGTGCGATGGCCCGGCACTCCATCGGGGACAGGTCCTGCGCCTCGTCGACGACGACGTGCCCGTACCCCTCGGGATGCCCGATCAGCCCGGCCACCTCGTCGAGCAGCACCAGATCGGCGGCCGACCAGCGCGCCGACTTCCAGGACCTGGGCGGCCGCTGCCACAGCAGCGCCCGCTGCTCACCGGCGTCGAGGAGCCCCTCGGCGGCCGCCGCCAACGCCTTCTCGTCGCCGAGCAGTCCGGCCACGACCTCCTCGGGCCGCACCCGCGGCCACACGGCGTCGACGTACTCCGACACCGGCCGCGCCCGCTCGATCCGCCGCACCCAGGCGTTCGGGGGCGGACCGGACCGCCGCTCGGCCTGCTCGCGCAGACACCGCACGATCCGCGCCCGCACCCGCTCCCGCCCCACCCCGTACGGCGGTTCCTCCTGCCGCACCCGGTCCACGATCTCCGCCGACACCCCCGCCGGGACCCGCCACCGGTACGACCCGTCCGGCACCGCGAGCGACGCCCCGCCGCCGTCGGCGCGCACCCGCGCGTACAGCGCCCGCCGCAACACCTCGGCCATCCGGGCGTCGTGCTTGACGACCGCGGCCGGCTTGTCGTCCACGCCCCGGACCGGGCACCGGGCGATCTCCTCCCCCAGGGTCGACTGGCGCACACCGGTCTCCCCGAGGGCCGGCAGCACCTCGGCGATGTACGACAGGAAGGTGCGGTTGGGTCCGAGGATCAGCAGGCCGCCGCGCCGGATGCGCTGCGGGTGCGTGTAGAGCAGATACGCGGCCCGGTGCAGCCCGACGGCGGTCTTGCCGGTGCCCGGCGCGCCCTGCACACACACCGACACCGCCAGGTCGGCCCGTACGAGGTCGTCCTGCTCGGGCTGGATCGTCGCGGCGATGTCCCGCATGGGCCCGACCCGGGGCCGTTCGATCTCCCGGGTGACGATCTCGCTGTCGCGTGCCTCCCCCCGCTCCAGGTGTTCGTCCTCCAGGCCGGTGAGGTCCGCGGAGTCGCCCCGGCTGCCGGGCGCCCAGCCGAACCGCCGCCGCACGGCGACGCCCTGCGGGTCGTGCGCAGAGGCCTGGTAGAAGGCGCGTGAGACGGGCGCACGCCAGTCGACGACGAGGGGCGGTTCGGCCGGGTGCTCGGAGATCCGCAGCCGCCCGATGTGCAACGGCCCGTCCCCGCTCTCCAGGGCCCCGAAGAACAACGGCCCCTCGGGCAGTTCCCGCAGCGCCTTCGCCCGGCTGCGCAGCCGGTACCCGAGGACCTCGGCATCGGCCCCGGACGCGGAGACGTCCTCGCCGATGACGACCTGTTCACCGGCGCCCTCGACCATCGCGGCGAGGGCGGTCCGGCAGCGCTCGTGATGGGCGCGTTCCGTGTCGAGGGCGTGCTGAAGTGCGGGCTCGGTCGAGGTCATTCCACCGAGCGTACGCGAAAATCTAACCGAGTTAAATAATTTACCGAGTCTCGCCAAGGGGGCCGGGGGACAGCCCGGCCGCGAGCCGCCCGAACGCCCGCTCCGCGGCCGCCACCGCGTCCGGCCGTACGTCCGCCACCCGCTCCCCCGCCGCGATCCGCCGCCAGTTCTCCAGGGCGAGCACCCGCAGCACCGCCATGATCTGCCCGGCCGCCAGCCGCGCGTCCAGATCACCCCCGAGCACGTCGGCGAGCGCGGCCTCCGACCGCTCCTGGTGCGCGTGCGCCCGGGCGACCAGGGACGGCGTCCCGTAGAGCAGGGCATGGAAGGCGAGCACGTCGGGATGGTCGTTGAGCCCGGTCACCGGATCCCCCCGCTCCAGCCCGTCCACGAAGTGCCGCCGCAGCGCCTCCACGGGCGCGGTCCCGGCCTCCGCCACCACCCGGGCGGCCTCCCCCTCGTGGTCGGCGATCCGGTACAGCACCAGATCCTCCTTGGCCGGGAAGTACCGGAACAGCGTCGGCTTGGAGATGTCGGCCGCCGCCGCCACCTCCGCGACGGACACCGCGTCGAACCCCTTCTCCAGGAAGAGCCGCACGGCGATGTCCGACACGGTCTCGTACATCCGCTGCTTCTTGCGCTCGCGCAGGCCCTGGTTGGTCATACCGGGGAGCCTACGCAGCGGTGGGGTCAGGACAGGGCGCGGGCGAGATACGGGTTCGCCGTGGAGCGCACCGGGAGGCCGAGCGAGCCCGTGGCGACGGCCAGCGTCACCGCGTAGGAGTCCACCGCCCGCCGGACGTTGGGGGCGTCCAGGCTCGCGCCCGTCACGATGCGGTCCAGGTCGACGTAGGCGGAGCGCACGATCTCCAGCCGGCGGTACACCCGCCAGTCCTTGCGCCAGTCGCGGGTGTACTCGGCGGGCAGCCGGCGTTCCCAGCGGCGGAACATGCGCTCCCTGATCTCCGGCCGGGTCGGCGTGAGGTGCATGTGCCGGACGAGGTCGTACAGAGGGTCGCCGACGACGGCCATCTCCCAGTCGATGATGGTCAGCGCCAGCCGGTCGTCGCGGCGTACGAGGTTCCAGGGGTTCAGGTCGCCGTGCAGGAGCGCGGGCTCCCGGTCGCTCACCTCGTGCCGGGAGAGGATCAGCTGCAACCGGTCGGGGTCGGGCAGCCCGAGGTGCCGCGCCAGCTGCTGCGACGCCTTCGGCAGGTCCCGCACCAGGGAGATCAGCTGCTCCCGCAGCCAGTCGTGGAACGCGCCCTGGCCGGCGATCGGGTCGACCTGCTCGTACCTGACCTGCGTCAGTTCGCACAGCTGGTCCACCAGGCCGTCCGCCTCGTGCGGCAGCAGACCGTGGACGGGGTGGTTGGGGGGCCGGTCGACGTCCCGCGACCCGACGTAGGTGTGCAGGGCGATCGTGTCGCGCTGGTAGGTCTCGCCCAGGGCGAGCACCCGCGGCGCCGCCACCCGGGCGGACGACTCCTCGATCGCGCGCAGCACGGCGTGCTCGCTGAGGAAGCCACGCTCCCTGCGGCACACGTAGGGCAGCTTCCGCCGCACGACCACGGGGGAATCGAAGCCCGGGACCGCCACCACGGTGTTCAGGTGCGCGGTGCCCTTGAACACCCGGCCCGCGGGCGCGGCCCCCTCCGCCAGCAGGGCCTCCCGGACCGCCGTGGACGGGAAGTCGGGGCGCTCGGGCACCCGCCGGTCGGGCCGCCACTCGAACGCCTCCGCGATCCACGCCCGCCCGCTGATGTCCCCGTTCATCCGCGACACCAGCCACCGGAACAGGGCCCGCCGGATCTCGCCCTCCCTCGGCACAGCGACGAGCCGCAGCGGTTCCGCCGCCGCCTCCAGGGCCCGGCGCACCTCGGCCGTCGCCTCGTCCAGGCTCGTCTGCGTGAACGATTCCTCCAGCGACCGGGCGGCCCTCATCACGTCCGGGAAGACGGACTGCGCCCGCTCGAACGCCAGATAGTGCCGCAGATCCCTCGCCAGGCCGCTGACCGCGGCCGGACGGACCTGCTGCATGGCCTCGCCCCAGGCGTCGACCACTTCGGCCCACTGGTGCGCCGGGTACCGCATCCGGACGAGGTGCGTCGCCAGGTCGTGCAGCGGGTCGCCGTAGGTGGCGAGCTCCCAGTCGACGCAGATGAGGGGCGGGTCGCTCGCGTACGACACGATCACGTTGTCGCGGTGCAGATCGGCGTGGAGCAGGCTGTACGGCCGCCGGGCCATCGCAGGCACCCGGTCGGCCAGCCCGGCGAGGGCGTCCTCCGGGATGCCGAGCGCCGCGAAGAGCCCCCCGAAGGCGGCCCGGTTGGGCCGCCTGATCTGCAGGTCGGCCAGGTGGACCAGCGTCTGGAGGAAGCCCTGGCTGTCCGTGTCGTTGCGGGGCCAGACGGGCGGGAGAGCGGGCAGCGCGCCACGCCGTACGTGTGCCATCTGCGCGAGCAGACCCGCCAGGGCCCGGATGAGGAGGGTGTCGACGGGCTTGCCGTCGGTGCAGACGCTGGAGAGCGGAACGCCTTCCACAAAGCTGTGGACGGCGAACCCTTCGTCCTTGACCAGGCATTCCGGCGCGTGCGGCAGGACCCCCCGGACGGCGCCGAGGATCTCCGCCTCGTCCTGCCAGGTCCGGATGACGACGGGCAGCGCGTCCGGACGCCGGATCCGGACGGTCACCGACGTCCCCGCCTCACGCCCGACCAGGCGGGCCATGCCCTCCGTGAGCGGCAGGACGTAGTTCCGGTTGTGGTGGCCGCTGGTCGCCACTCCCAGCTCGGCGGCCCGTTTCACGAAGGCCCGGCAGGTGGCGTCGTGCGAGGCGCGCTCCCCGAGAAGAGGACGGGAAGGAGAGGGTGCGCCCACGGGCCGCTCCGGGAGTACGAGAAGGGGGGACGGTCAGGCAAACGGTAGGTTCACGGCCGGTGCCGCGCATGGCGGAGTGCGCCATCACGGGTGGTTTGCCACTCATCTGCATGAGCGTGCGCGAGCTTGTTCGACGGCGGCCGGTCGGCCCTTTCCCATACGAACGAGGACGAGCGTTTGACTCAATCGCTGCACGGTGCGGGAATGCTACACCCGTCCGCCCCCTCGGCCCCTTCAGTCTCTCCGGCGCCTTTTCGCTACTCGGGCCCCTCGGACAACAGGTCCCAGACGGAGCCGTACCACTTGCGCATGGTGTCCACGAAGACGGTACCGGCCGAGTCCGGATCATCGTCCTGCACATGGTGTGTCAGCGTGGCGCCGAGGCCCAGGACGTCGAGTGCCCGCAACTGCTCCCCGCTGTCCAGGACCAGCTCCCGCTCGACGATCTGGTACAGGCCGTGCAGCACCTCGACCCCGTTGATCACGTACAGCTTGAAGGTCGGCGTCAGGGGCGCGTGCCGGATCTGGAGCTCCACGGACGGAACCAGTTCCGCCGCCTTCAGATCCCTCAGCACATGGATCAGGGACTCGGTGCTCCGTCTGGTGATGGTGCGGAAGCGGTCCCTCAGGCGGGGAGCGTCCGCGGCGTCGAGAGCCCGCGGGTAGGGCAGCTCCAGCGACTCCGACGGCAGGAGCATGCGCAGGGCGATGCGCTCGGGCGCGATCTCGCCGGAACGGATCCGCTCGGCCTGCAGCCGGATGTGGACGTCCAGCGACTCGGACGTCAACGTGTAGACGTCGAGCGTGACTTGAGGTTGTTCGAACGCCGCGCTGATGAGCGGTCCGAGCGTGATCACGCGGTCGGGCCGCTGGTTGCTCATCGGCGAATGGATCCGCTGGGACTTGATCACCCGGGAGCCGCTGCCCTGACGGGACTCGATCCAGCCCTCGCTCTTCAGCTCTTTGAGGACCCGCTGAACGGTGTCCCGGGAGACGCCGAACTCGTCGGCGAGCTCGCGCTGTGGCGGCAGGAGCGAGTGCAGCGGATAGCGGCCGCTGGCCATACGCGCCCGCAGCTCACCCGCGACGCGCTCGAATGATCTGCCGCCGCCCTCGCCGGTGTGCCCCTCACTCACACCGCGACCGTACCTCTTTCCCCAGGTGGGCAAACCGCCTTCAGTCAACTCGGGCAGTCAACTCGGCCGCTGGTTAAGGGATCAACAGCCCAGGGCAGAACCACTGTGCGACAACCAGTCCAATTGGACTGCAAGTTGATCGCTTTTCGGGAAGTGGTTCTGGGGGCGCCATGAAACTCGCACAACTGCTGTCCGCACTCTTCGGCTTGACCATCGAGCGCGTGATCGAGATTCGCTACGGCACGTCCGGCATGCTCTGCCTGTTCCTCCTCGGAGCCGGCCTGCGAGCCCGGAACCCGACCTGCCTGATCATCGCCGCCGTCCTCATGGGCCTGTTACTCGCCCAGTACTAGGGTCGGCGCGGGCTCAGCAGCCGCAACAGCGGCTCCAGGGATTCCAGGACCACCTCGGCCCCGGCCGCCTTCAGGAGCTTGGCCTTCCTGTCGTTGCGCGCGTACCCCAGGAAGGGCACCCCGGCCCCCTCGGCCGCCTCGTGGTCGGATGGCGTGTCGCCGATCATCAGAGCATCACCCGGCGCCACCCCCATCGCGTTCAGCGCCCGGTTCAGACAGTGCGGATGCGGCTTCAGGTGGTGGAGTTCCTGGGTCCGGCCGTAGATGTGCGGGGCGAAGCAGTCGGCGAGACCGCGCCCCGCGAGGTACTTGCGGACCACCCGTGGCGAGTTGTTCGTGGTGATGGCCAGGCGCGAGCCCACGGCGGTCCAGGTGCGGATCAGCGGGTCGGCGTACGCGGTCGGCCACGCCGAGGAGGCGGCCCGCAGCTCCTCCTGGGTGAGACGTTCCTCCAGCTCGGCGACGAGGTCGCTGCCGGGGTGCCGGCGGTCCACGGCGCGCAGCACCACATGCGGGTCGAGGGACTCCCGCTCGGTCTCGGTGAGCAGGCCGTGCAGGCCCCGGCTCTCCAGCCAGGAGACCAGGTCGCTCGCCACCTGCTCCGCCGAGTGCCCGGCGAACAGGCGGCATATGGGCCCGTCGAAGTCCCAGAGCACGACGCGCGCACGTCTGGTCAGATCGCGGAGTTCGTACGGATCGTTCTCGGTCTCGATTGTCACCGCACCAGTCTGCGCCGTATCAGGAGTCACTAGGAGAGTGTCAGGTCCGTCGTGATGGTTTCCCAGAGGGCGTTGAACCACTTCTGGGATTCCTTCACGAACGCCGCGTCCCGCCGGCCCGTGCGCTGCACGAAGGAGAAGAGCAGGGACTGGGAGCCGAGGACGTCGTACATGTCCAGGGTCTGGCTGCCCCACTCCTCCTCGCGCCTGGTCAGCATGTAGTAGCCGATCAGGGCCTCCTCCTCGTTGAGGAGGTACAGCTTCACCGGCGGGGTGAAGGGCAGCGCGCGGAAGCGGACCCGTACGTCGATGCCGTGCGTGGAGCGCAGCGCCCGCAGGTTGTGCTGGAGGACCTGCCCCTGGGCGTTGCGCATGGCCAGCCAGCGCTGGTGGACCGGGTTGTCGTCGCCGTGGGCCTCGACCGGGACCGGGAAGGCCAGTTCGATGTCGCGGGAGGGGACGAGGATGCGGACGTCGATCGACTCGGGGCGGATGCGGCCCTCGTGGATCATGCGGAGCGGCTCGCCGATGGCGACCATCAGCGTCTCGGCGGTGTGGCAGACGACATCGGCGCGTACATGCCGGGCCGAGAACGCCTCCGCCAGACGGGGGGCCAGGCCCACCATGGTCGGCTGGGGTTCGCCCCGGGCCGGGGCCGGGGCCGCGATCCGCGGTGGGCTGCCCTTGCTGACGTTGGTGAGGAAACCGTCTTCCTGGAGGGACCGCAGGGCCTGGCGGACCGCGCCGCGCTCCACACCGAACTCCTCCGCGAGTTCGGCCTGGGTGGGCAGGCGGTCCCCCGGCTTGAGCTCACCGGCTCGGATGCGTTCCCGCAGGCTGTCGGCGATCTCCTGGGGCGATGACCTTCTGCTGCCGTTCACTGCCACGTTCTCCGCCACACTCTCCTGGACCACGGCCAAACGCTACAACTCTGATCCATCTGACGGGAGTTGCTTGGAAGTTGTTTATAAGTAGGGGCCAAGTGGGGACAACTTAATCAGAGTTGGTTGCCAACTTCTCGGAGTTGGCGGAAGTTTTGCTTCCGGACTTCCGAAGGGGGAACACCGATGCCCGCCCTCGCTCTCCTCTCCGCCGCCTTCGTCGTCGCCTTCGAACAGCTCGTCCAGTGGAAGTACGGTCCGGCCGGCATCGTCGGCCTGATCCTTCTCACCGTCGGCGTCAAGGCCAAGAGCCCGGCCGTCAGCTCCGCGGGTGCCGTCGTGCTCGCGCTGCTGATGACGGGGCCCGCCCGATGAGTCACCGCACCACCCCGGAACGACCCGTGGGAGACGTCAGCTCGTGAGCACCAGCTCCGAACTGATCGTCTCCCACAGTGCGTTGAACCACAGGTGCGACTGCTCCACGAACGTCGTGTCGCGCAGCCCTGCGCCCTGCCGGAAGGCGAACAGCATGGACTGGGTGCCCTGGGCGTCGTACAGCGCCGGCTGCTCGCGATCGGTCTCGGCCTCCCGGCGCGTCAGCGTGTAGTACGCGAACAGCGCCTCCGTGCCGTTCAGCAGGTACAGCTTCACCGGCGGAGTGAAGGGCAGCGCCCGGAACGTGACGTGCACGTCGATGCCGTGGGTGGCGCGCAGGGCCAGCAGGTTGTGCTGGAGGACCTGCCCCTGGGCGTTGCGCATCGTCAGCCACCGCTCGTGCACCCCGCCGTCGCCGCGCCCCTCGACCGGCACCGGGAAGGCCAGGTCGATGTCCCGGCTCGGCAGCAGCACCCGGACGTCGACCTTGGCCGGTTTCCGCCGTCCGGCGTGGATCTGCCGCAGCGGTTCACCGATGGCCAGCGTGAGGGAGATGGACGTCAGGCACACGGCGTCGATCTCGACGTGCTCCGCCGCGAACGCCTCCGCTATCCGGGGAGCGAGGGCCACCGTCGTGGGCCGCGGCGGCGCTTGCGGGCCGGTCAGCGCACCGACGGGGTCGGGCGCGACGGTCGCCGGACTGCCCTTGGACACGTTGGTGAGCAACCGCTCGGACTGCAGGATCCGCAGGGCCTGCCGCACGGCACCGCGCTCGACACCGAACTCGTGAGCCAGCTGAGCCTGGGTGGGCATGCGCTCACCGGGGCGCAGCGCCCCTGACCTGATCCGGGCGCGCAGCTCGTCGGCCACCTGGTGATGTGTTCTCCGTGGCCGCCCTGACCTCTTCCGTCCGTTGACGGAGTCGTGTTCCGGGTCCACAACCGAACAGTACAACTTCCCGCCATCTTTAGGCAGTTCAGGGAAAGGTGGTTATGAGCCGCTTCCAGACGGAGATAAGTACAGAGAAGTTGGTAGCCAACTTGGGGAACATGGTCAGACCTTCAAAGGGTTGGCCACCCGCTCAGGGACTTCCTTCCGGAGGGGAGCCGGGAGTCCCGCCCGGCCGGCACGGCCGCACGACAACCACAACTGAACAGCTCGCTACGGATGCGGGTCCCCAGCACACCACCGGCACACCGCCGGCCCTCCTGCAGAAGGGAGCGGCTCAGAACATGTCCGGGCACCAAGGCCGCCTGGACGTACGCAGCAGGGCGTCGGCCTTCCGGGCGGCGCCCACTCGTCCTTCGTGCACCCGCCCCAGCGCCGCCAGCCGTACCGCCGACTCGTCCCCGAGCCACAGCGCCGCCAACTCGCCCGGCCCCAGCTCCAGTTCCGCACTCTCGGTGGTCGGCGTGCAGGACGCCCCCGCGGGCGAGGCCTCCAGCCGATAACGCCCGCCGGTCAGCCCGTCCACGCCGGTGACCTCCAGCACCAGCGCCCCCTGGCCCTCGTACGTCCGCGCCTCGAGCGCCCGCTCGACGTCCAGGATCCGCACCCACAGCCAGTCCGCGAGCGAGGTGATCCGGGCCGCCCTCGGGTCGGGCAGGAGGTGCGGAAGCAGATCGTCGGGAGCCCGCCAGCCGCTCTTCACCTTCGCGACCCAGTCGACGGAGCAGACGTACTCCCACAGCGCGCGTTCCGCGGCCGGTGTCGTGCCGAGCAGCCACCGCACGGTCGCCGTGTTCAACGGCTGCTTGCCGTCGCCCCAGTTGTCGTCCACCTCGTAGGCGGCCATGCCCTCGACCTCGCCGGACGCCGAGCGGTACACGGCGTAGAAGGGCTGCTTCCACGACGGGTCCCAGCGCAGGACGCCGGTGTTCGTCTTCCACCACGTCTCGTCGCGGTCGACGGCGCCGGGCAGGCCGCGACGCAGCCGCTCGTGCAGTTCGGGGCCGAGCTTGCGGACGTCCTCGCCCTCCACCAGGTCGACCCGCCCGCCGTCCGCCGGGCCCGCCCAACGGGCGTCGAGACCCGCGCGCGGCACGTCGACCGTCCACTCCGCCATCCAGGTCGCCGGCCCGAAGCCGTAGCGGCCGTAGATCGGGTACTCGGCGGCGATCAGCGTCGCGACGACGTCCCCGCGGTCCTTCGCGGCCGCCAGGTCCTTCGCCATCATCCGGCTGAGCAGTCCACGCCGCCGGTGGGTGGCGGTGACGGTGACGCCCGAGATCGCGTCGGCCTGGACGGCGGCCCCGCCGACGGCCGTGAGCTCCTGGTCGAAGGAGCGGAAGGTCGCCACGCACCTGCCGTGGTCGAAGGCACCGAGGTAACGACCCTCGACGAACCGCCCGCGCCGGCCCTCGATCTCCTCCTCGGTGAGAGCGGACGCCCGCAGGAAGCCGGTGTTCACGGCACGCAGCCAGTCGGCGAACTCGCCGTCGGTGATCGGGCGTATGTCGATGTCGTCGGCACGGGGCATGGGGGTCATGACCTCACGCTAGGCACCGGACCGGTCGGTGTCGCGTGAATATCCGACCGGCCCTCCCCTCGCCCCGGAGCCCGGCCCGGAACAGCTCACACCAGCAGGTCGTCGACCTGCGCCTCCCCCTCGCGGTAGCGGCGAGCGATCTCCGCGCTGCACTCGTCGGCTCTGCGCTGGAGCCGCTGACGGCGCCGGGAGACCTGCTGCTCGTGCCGCTCGAGCCGTCCCATCGCCGTGTTCAGCTCCAGGTCCGTGCGCGCGCCCAGGTCGGACAGCTCGACCTCGGCGAGCATCTCCGCGGCCAGCCGCCGGTACTCCTCGCCCTGCGGCGTGCCCAGGGTGACGTGGCGGGCCGAGGAGCGGTGCCGGGCCGGGGCGTCCCGCAGGATCTCCGCCAGCCGCTCCACCACCGACGTCTCCTCGGCCGCGGCGACGGACGCGGCGCCCGCCGGGGCACGCCGGGCCACCTCGGCGCGCAGGATGTCGATGCGCCCCTGGAGCAGCCGCCGCAGATAGCTGAGGTCGGCCTCGTCGCGCTGGGCCTCGCGGCGCAGCGTGCGCAGTTCGGGCAGGCTCAGCGCGGGCAGCTCGGGTCCGGAGCTGTCCGAGGGCAGCCGCGGGCTGTCCGTGCGCTGTGTGGGCGGCCGGTGGTACTCCGACGCGCCGATCCCCGTGTACGTCGACCGGAAAGCCGCCTGCTGCTGTCCGGTGCTTGATGTGCTCATGTGCCTCAACCGTCCCCTCGACCGGTGTGTGCAAGCATCGTGCCACCCCAAGTGGCCGCTATGGGAACGAGTGCCCCCGATAGACCCCAGATGGGCGGTATAGCAGCAAAATACGGCCGTGCAGGGGCTGTTGGCGCCCGTGCAAACCACCCTTTCGGGCCATGCCCCGACCGGCCGCGGCGCGGATGTCACCGCCCTGCATGATGGACGTATGCGAGCAGTGGTGCAGAGGGTGGACGGCGCGAGCGTCGTCGTGGACGGCGAGACCGTGGGGGCGATCGAGGGCGAGGGGCTGTGCGTCCTCGTCGGCGTCACGCATGAGGACACCAAGGAGAAGGCGGCCCAGCTGGCCCGCAAGCTCTGGTCGATCCGCATGCTGCACGACGAGAAGTCGTGCAGCGACATCGACGCACCGCTCCTGGTGATCAGCCAGTTCACCCTCTACGGCGACGCCCGCAAGGGCCGCCGCCCCACCTGGAACGCCGCCGCCCCCGGCGACGTGGCCGAACCGCTGGTCGACGAGGTGGTCGCCCAGCTGCGCTCCCTGGGCGCGACGGTGGCCACGGGCCGTTTCGGGGCGGCGATGCGCGTATCACTGACGAACGACGGCCCGTTCACCGTGCAGATCGAAATCTGACCCGAAAGATCTACAATTCCTACGGCTCGACGACGACTTCCTGCGCCGCGGCGGTGTCCCCGGCCACCAGCGGGGCGTCCACCGCCACGTTCCGCTTCACCAGGGCGAGGGCGACCGGGCCGAGCTCGTGGTGGCGGGCGGACGTCGTGATGAAGCCGACCTTGCGGCCGTCGGGTCCTCCCCCACTCTCGGCTTCGCTCGAGCGGGAGGTGCCCCCACCCGCGAGCCGCAGCTCCGTCCCGGCCGGGGGCAGATGAACCTCGCTGCCGTCGAGGTGCAGGAAGACCAGGCGGCGCGGCGGCTTGCCCAGGTTCTGCACCCGGGCGACCGTCTCCTGCCCCCGGTAGCAGCCCTTCTGCAGATGCACCGCCGAGCCGATCCAGCCCAGCTCGTGCGGGATGGTGCGGTGGTCGGTCTCGAAACCGAGCCGCGGCCTGTGCTGCTCCACGCGCAGCGCCTCGTGGGCGAGGATCCCTGCGGGCGGCCCGGCCTGCGCCGCGTAGGACTCCAGGTCGGCGCGGGGCAGGAACAGGTCCCGGCCGTGCGGCGTCTCCCGCACGACGACGTCCTCGGGGACCTCGGCGATGGAGCCGGCCGGGAGGTGCACCACGGCGATGTCGGCCGTGCGGTCGGCGACCTCGACCTTGTAGAAGAACTTCATCGACTCCAGGTACGCGATCAGCGCTTCCTGGGTGCCCGGCTCCACATGGGCCCAGACCGTCCCGCCGTCGTCGACGAGGTACAGCGCGTGCTCGATGTGGCCGTTCGCGGAGAGGATCAGCGCCTCGGTCGCCCGGCCCGCCGGGAGGTCGCTGACGTGCTGGGTGAGCAGCAGGTGCAGCCACGCGAGCCGGTCCTCGCCGGTGACGGCGACGACCCCCCGGTGCGAGAGGTCCACGAATCCGGTGCCGTCGGCGAGGGCACGCTGCTCACGGAACAGGTCGCCGTAGTGGGCGGCGACACCTTCGTCCACGCCCTCGGCGGGGACGGCGCCGGGCAGGGTCAGCAGGGGGCTCTTCATATCCGTAAGCCTACGACTCGGTAGTTGAAGCCTTGAGCGTGCAGTCCTTGCACCGGCCGAAGATCGCGAAGTGCTTCATGTCGGTGTCGAAGCCGAACGTCCGGCGCAGCTTGTCGGTGAACTCGGCGGCCACCGAGACGTCCGCCTCGATCACGTTCTGGCAGTCCCGGCAGACCAGGTGGAGGTGGTGGTGCCGGTCCGCGAGGTGGTACGTCGGCGCTCCGTGTCCCAGGTGGGCGTGACTGACCAGGCCGAGCTCCTCCAGGAGCTCCAGCGTCCGGTACACCGTCGAAATGTTGACCCCCGACGCCGTCTTCCTCACTTCCACGAGGATGTCGTCGGGGGTCGCGTGCTCAAGGGTGTCCACGGCTTCGAGCACGAGTTGCCGCTGCGGGGTCAGCCGGTAGCCGCGCTGCCGCAGATCGCTCTTCCAGTCGGTGCTCACCACACCCCTGAGTCTAGGACTACTTGAAGAAAGCGATGCCGTCGTCCGGCATGTCGTCGGGCAGGGCCTTGGCCCAGCGCTCGACCTCCTCCGGGGTGACGACCTTCTTCAGGTGGGCGGACATGTAGGGGCGCAGCTCGACCTCGGGGGTCTGCTTCTCGCCGACCCACATCAGGTCGCTCTTGACGTAGCCGTACAGCCGCTTGCCGCCGGTGTAGGGCTGGGAGGCGGCCGTGCGGGCCACCGCGTCCGTCACGAGGTCGATCTGCGGCTTCTTGTCGGCCAGCTCGCCGTACCAGATCTCGATGACGCCGTCGTCGCGGGTCATCGTCACCTCGACCTTGCGGCCGGCGTCGATCCGCCAGTAGCCGTGCTCGGACTCCAGGGGACGGACCTTGTTGCCGTCCTGGTCCAGCACCCAGCTGTGCGACTGGTACTCCAGGAAGTCCCGGCCGTCGTGGGTGAAGGTGACCTCCTGCCCGAAGTTGCACTTCTCGGAGCCGGGGAAGTCGTGCACGCCGGCGCCCGCCCAGTTGCCGAGCAGGAAGGCGAGCGGGACGAGGTCCTTGTGGAGGTCGGACGGGATCTCGATCATGGGAACTTCCTAGACGGGGGTCAGCGCTGGCCCTGGTACAGCTTCTTCACGGTCAGTCCGGCGAAGGCGAGGACGCCGACGGCGACCAGGACCAACAGGATTTCGAAGAAGATCTCCACGGGGTGCTCCTTGAGCGGGGGTGCGAACGGTTGCACAGGGCCGAGCCCAGCTTACGCGGGCCCTTTCGGCACTACGATTCCGGCTATGGCGAAGAAGCTGGTGATCAAGGTGACGGCGGGGGCCGACGCCCCCGAGCGGTGCTCCCAGGCGTTCACGGTGGCGGCGGTGGCCGTCGCCAGCGGTGTCGACGTCTCCCTGTGGCTGACCGGCGAGTCCGCCTGGTTCGCCCTGCCCGGCCGGGCCGCCGAGTTCGAGCTGCCGCACGCGGCTCCCCTGCCCGACCTGCTGGACTCCCTCCTCGCGGGCGGCCGCGTCACCCTGTGCACGCAGTGCGCGGCCCGCCGCGACATCACGGAGCAGGACGTCATCGAGGGCGTGCGCATCGCGGGCGCGCAGGTCTTCGTCCAGGAGGCCGTGGCGGACGGGACGCAGGCGCTCGTCTACTGAGAGTCCGTGAACAGACAGAACGGATGCCCGGCGGGGTCCAGCAGCACCCGCACGCCGTCCTGCGGCTGGAATCCGGCGAGCTGGGCCCCGGCGGCGACGGCCCGCGCGGTCGCCCGTTCCAGGTCGTCGACCTCGAGGTCGAGGTGCATCATCATCTGCTGCCGGCCGGGGCCGCTCGGCCAGACGGGCGGCACGTACGCGGGCTCGGTCTGGAAGGACAGCCCCGTGCCGCCGTCGGGCGGCCGGATGTGCACCCAGTCCGGGCCGTCCTCGCCCGGCCGTACGGCCCAGCCGGGCAGCAGCCGCAGATAGAAGTCCGCCAGTTCACGGGCGTCCGGTGCGTCCAGAGTCGCCGCCGCCAGGCGCATGGCCCTCCCCCGGCCGGTTCGCTACCGGCGCTTCTTGCCGTCCAGCTCGTCCCACCACTCGTCGGACTGAGGGTCCCCGGAGGGGTCGTCCCACCACCGGTCCTCCGGGCCGCGCCGGTTCGCGACCATGGCCGCCACGGGCGGGATCACCATGGCCACCACACACATACCCACGGCCACGGGGATCGACCACAGCCGCACGACGCCCCACGCCAGCACGAAGAGGCCGATGCAGAGGCCCATCATCGCGAAGTACGTATGACGCCGCCGTGCGTACATACCTCCAGCGTAGGTCCGGGCAGGCCGAAGGGCCGCACCCCAGGCGTCCAACCCGAGGGGTGCGGCCCTTCGAGGACCGGTCGCCGTCAGACGGCGATCGCGACCTCCGCCAGGCCGCCCTGCTGGGCGACGACCGTGCGGTCGGCGGTGGCGCCGGGCACGAGGGCACGGACGGTCCAGGTGCCCTCGGCCGCGTAGAAGCGGAACTGTCCGGTCGCCGAGGTCGGCACCTCGGCCGTGAACTCGCCGGTCGAGTCCAGCAGACGGACGTAGCCCACCACGGGCTCGCCGTCCTTGGTCACCTGACCCTGGATGGTGGTCTCACCGGGCTTGATCGTCGAGGCGTCGGGGCCGCCGGCCTTCGCACCGCACATGTCGTACTCCTGAAGTCTGGAAAGGTCGGTCGGGATTGCTTACTTGTTGGCGCCGAGCTCGATCGGCACGCCCACGAGGGAGCCGTACTCGGTCCAGGAGCCGTCGTAGTTCTTGACGTTCTCCACACCGAGGAGCTCGTGCAGCACGAACCAGGTCAGCGCGGAGCGCTCACCGATGCGGCAGTAGGCGATGGTGTCCTTGGCCAGGTCGACGCTCTCCGCGGCGTAGAGCTCCTTGAGCTCGTCGTCCGACTTGAAGGTGCCGTCGTCGTTGGCGTTCTTGGACCACGGGATGTTGCGGGCGGACGGGACGTGGCCCGGGCGCTGGGACTGCTCCTGCGGCAGGTGGGCCGGGGCGAGCAGCTTGCCGGAGAACTCGTCGGGCGACCGCACGTCGACGAGGTTCTGCGAACCGATGGCGGCCACGACGTCGTCGCGGAAGGCACGGATGGACGTGTCCTGGGCCTTGGCCTTGTAGTCCGTCTTCGGGCGCTCCGGCACCTCGTCCCCGGCGACCAGCTCGCGTGCGTCGAGCTCCCACTTCTTGCGGCCGCCGTCGAGGAGCTTGACGCTGTCGTGGCCGTAGAGCTTGAAGTACCAGTAGGCGTACGAGGCGAACCAGTTGTTGTTGCCGCCGTAGAGGACCACGGTGTGGTCGTTGCCGATGCCCTTGTCGGACAGGAGCTTCTCGAAGCCCTCCTGGTCGACGAAGTCGCGGCGGACCGGGTCCTGCAGGTCCTGCGTCCAGTCGATCCGGATGGCGTTGCGGATGTGGTTCTTCTCGTAGGCGGACGTGTCCTCGTCCACCTCGACGATGGCGATGGTCGGGTCGTCCAGGTGCTCCTGGAGCCAGTCGGCGTCAACCAGGACGTCGTTGCGGCTCATGCTTCTTCTCCTCCGGGGCAGTTACGGCGGGGCGTGCGAGGTCTGCAGGGCGCGCCCTTGAGGCAGGGCGGCGCACGGGTGCCCGTGATGCGGGGCTGCGGGGATGCGCGCGCCGGCGCGACTGCCGACGCGATCGCTCAGAAGGTGCGACAGAGCATGGCGGCGACGCGGCACAGGTCTACTGCCCGCCGCTTCGTGAGGTCCGCCTGTCGCTTCATAGCGTCGATCGTAGGGACGCTCGGGCGGGCGTGTCACCGGTGTGTCGCATGCTGAGACGAGATGATCCGCGATGTGGGACCAGAGAGCCCTGCGAGGCGTAGGGGCAGGGGTCGTGACCCGATGTATCGGCCGTCACATCTGAGCTGCGGACGCCGCCGTCTCGCCCACCGGACACCCCTGGTCCACCGCCTTGCGCCCTCCCTACCCGGCCAGCCGGACGTCGGAACCCTTCACCGTGATCTCGACGCCGTCCGGGGCGGCCTGGACGGTGTCCACCTTGATGCCGCCGGGCAGACCGTCGATCTTCTGCTGGAAGTCGGTGATCGCCCGCACGCGGTTCTCGGCGATGTCGACACCGCCGAAGCTGGGCAGGCCGTCGGCGTGCACCCGGACGGTGCCGTCGTCCACCTTCACCGAGCTGAGCACGGAGACCGGCTCCGGGAGCTTGGTGCCGAGGACCGTGGCCTCGACGGTGACCTTGATCTTGCCGTTGCCGCCGTCGGAGAGGCCGATGACGTTGGCGGTGACGCCCGGGGCGACCTGCGTGGGCTCGGACTTCGCCGTCTTCAGCAGCTCGTCGTAGGCGATGGTCGCGGTGCCGGTCGCGCTGGTGGCGGTGGCGGAGCTGTAGTCGCCGGAGAACTCGACGCCCTTCATGTCGGCCCGCAGGTCGTCGATACGGATCTTCCGGCCGTCGCTGCCCGCGGCGGCCTCGTAGTCCTTGATGCCGACCTCGATGTCGTCCAGGGAGCCGCCGGCGACCTGGGTGAGGAACGGGAAGCCCTTGATCGACACGTCCGGGGTCGCCGACAGGTTCTCCGTGGTCTTCAGCCGGTCGGCGGCCTCGTCCTCGGCGAAGTTGACCGCGACGCGGTCGGCGATCACGAAGAGGCCGCCCAGGATCACGACGAAGATCAGCAGTATTCGCAGTGCGCGCATGCGGTGTGTCCCCCACCGGTCCGGTGCTGCGACGACCCGGTGGCCGTCCCTTGCGCGAGGGTAACGCCGAGGGGAAGGGGAACCGGAGGATTGTTGATCATCTGTGACAGACCGGAAGCCCGGCGTCCGGGCCTCCGCGCTACGTCAACGCCCGGCCCAGGACGTACACCGCCGGGGCCGCCGCGGCCAGGGGCAGGGCCACGCCCGCCGTGAAGTGCACGAACCGGGACGGGTAGTCGTAGCTCGCGACCCGGTGGCCGATCAGGGCGCAGACGGCGGCGCCCGCGCCGAGGAGGGCCCCGGAGGTGCCGAGGTCCGTGACCGACCCGGCCGCGATGCCCGCCCCCGCCGCGGCGAGGAGGGACACGACCACCGAGGCCGGGGTCGGCAGCGGCAGGGCGCGGGCCAGGACGGCCACCGCCACGGCCACCGCACCCACCGTCACCGCGTCGGCGGCGGCCGCGAGGTACCCGCCGGCCACGATCGCCAGCGCGGAGGCAGCGACCGTCGCCATCAGGCCGTACATCCGCTCGTCCGGATCGGCGTGCGACCGCAGTTGCAGGACCAGCGCGAGCAG
Source organism: Streptomyces sp. NPDC037100 (assembly GCF_055606225.1). Taxonomy (NCBI): domain Bacteria; kingdom Bacillati; phylum Actinomycetota; class Actinomycetes; order Kitasatosporales; family Streptomycetaceae; genus Streptomyces; species Streptomyces sp. NPDC037100. The sequence continues at coordinate 626,446 of NZ_JBVJSX010000004.1, forward strand.
CACCCACACCCCGAGCGTGCCGAGGATCGCCGACGGCGAGCGGTCCGAGACCAGCAGCGCGGCGTCGGCGGCCAGCGCGCCCGCGAAGCCCAGGGCGATGCCCTGCCGGGCGGGCCACATCCCGTTCAGCCGGAACCAGCCCGCCGCCGTGACCGCCTGGAGGACGACCAGCGGCACGAGCAGCGCGTACGTCCCGACCGCCGCCGCACCGGCCAGCAGCAGCCCGAGCACCGCCGTCAGCGCGGCCGGCTGCATACCGGGCTCGATGATCGGGGAGCGCCCCTCCGCCCGGGCCCGCTGGGCGTCCGTGACGCGCGTGTTCCCGCCGACGGTGGCGGGGCCGTAACCGGCAGCGGAGGTGTCGGCGGCGGCGCCCGCGGGCGGGGCCGCCGGTCCCTGCGGCGTCCGGGGGTTCTGGACCGGCCGGGGCGACCGCGGTGACTGGGGTGTCAGGATCGCCGTCTCCGGGTCCGGCGCCTGCCCGGACACGGGCTGGTGGTTCTGCGTCTCCCAGGTCTGCCCCTGCCACTGCTGCGTGTACTGCTGAGCGGCGTGCGGGTCCTCGTACCCCTGGTGGCCCTGCCCGGGCCACGCCTGCGGCTGCTGCCCGTAGGGGTCGTAGCCGTCGTACGGCTGGTAGGGCCGGTTCGGCTGGTCGGTCATCTTCACCCTCCTGCGAACGGCGGGAGCACCTCGACCGTGCCGCCGTCGGCCAGCCGTACCGTCTCATGCCCGCGGGTGCCCACGGGGTCACCGTCCACGAGGAACGAGCACCGGCGCAGGACGCGCTCGAGTTCGCCGGGGTGCCGCTCGCGCACACCGGCGAGCGCCTCGGCGAGCGTGACCGCCTCGTACGGCTCCTCGGCCACCCCGGCCGCGGCCTTGGCTGCGGCCCAGTAGCGCACCGTGACCTTTGGCATCTGCTTCCTCAATGAATTCGACGGTGAACCCCGTCAGGCTAGCCCGCCCGGCCGACACCCCACTCCCCGATCCGGGCCAGCAGCTCGTCGCCCGCCGCGTGCTCGGCGTGCCCCATACCCCGCTCCAGCCACAGTTCGCCCTGGTCACCGGCGGCCGCGGCCAGCATGCGCGGATGGTCGACGGGAAAGTAGCCGTCGGCGTCGCCGTGCACGATCAGCAGCGGGGTCGGGGCGATCCTCGGCACGGCCTCCACCGGGGAGAGGGGCACCGGGTTCCAGTCCCGGTGGTGGATGCGCGTGCGGAATCCGTACCGGCCCACGACCCGCCCCTCGGGCCGGGTCACCAGCCAGTGCAGCCGCCGCATGGGCGCGGTGCCCCGGTAGTACCAGCGGGCCGGCGAGCTGACCGACACCACCGCGTCGGCCTGCCGCGGGTGCAGCGCCGCGTGCCGGAGCACCACCGAGCCGCCCATGGAGAAGCCCACGGTCACCACCCGCGCGTGCCCGCGACTCCGCGCCCAGGCCACCGCCGCCGCCAGGTCGAGCACCTCCCGGTCGCCGACCGTGGAGTGCCCGCCGGACATCCCGTGCCCGCGGAAGGAGAAGGTGACCACACCCCCGTGCCGGGCGAACGCCTGCGCGATCCGCCGCACGTGCGGGCGGTCCACCGCGCCGGTGAACCCGTGGGCGACGACGAACACGGGATGAGCGGAAGGGGTCGGGGATGTGTCGCATACAGCCGCTCCCGGCTCGTATACGGCGTCGATCGCAACCCCGTCGGACGTGCGCAGAAACGCCCTCGAAGACATCCGCACGGGCTTTCCACCGCTTGTCTCGGAATGCGGACGATCGGTGGAACGCGCCACATGACCTGCCGAACCAGAGCTCATGTGGGCTATTCTGCTGGGCAGAGGACTCGGGCAACGTAGCCCCCGGGTCCTTTTGTGCTTTCGGAAGCGTTGTATACGACGCGGGAAACCGCAGGTGTACGGGGCCTTCGGGATCGCAGAGCGGTGCTGTGCCAACAAACGTCCTCGCAGGGACCGAGGAGGAACCAGACGTATGAGTTCTCTGCTGCTCCTGACCAATGCCCTCCAGCCGTCGACGGAGGTGCTCCCCGCCCTCGGCCTGCTCCTGCACAACGTGCGTGTGGCGCCCGCGGAGGGCCCCGCCCTCGTCGACACCCCCGGCGCCGACGTCATCCTCGTCGACGGCCGGCGCGATCTGCCCCAGGTCCGCAGCCTCTGTCAGCTGCTGCGCTCCACCGGGCCGGGCTGTCCGCTCGTCCTGGTCGTCACCGAGGGCGGCCTCGCCGCCGTCACCGCCGACTGGGGCATCGACGACGTCCTGCTCGACACCGCCGGCCCCGCGGAGGTCGAGGCGCGGCTGCGCCTCGCCATGGGCCGGCAGCAGATCGTCAGCGACGACTCCCCCATGGAGATCCGCAACGGCGACCTGTCGGTCGACGAGGCGACGTACTCGGCCAAGCTCAAGGGCCGCGTCCTCGACCTCACCTTCAAGGAGTTCGAGCTCCTGAAGTACCTCGCGCAGCACCCCGGCCGGGTCTTCACCCGCGCCCAGTTGCTCCAGGAGGTCTGGGGCTATGACTACTTCGGCGGTACGCGCACGGTCGACGTGCACGTACGGCGGCTGCGCGCCAAGCTGGGCCCCGAGCACGAGTCGCTGATCGGCACCGTCCGGAACGTCGGTTATCGATTCGTTACGCCGGAGAAGCCGGAGAAGATGGAGCGCGCCGCCGAGGAGGCGAACACCAAGGCGGCCAAGGCAAAGACGGACAAGTCGGACGAGTCGGCCGCCCTGGACGCCGTCGAGGTCCGCGCCGAGGCGTGAGGAGGCGTATCGCGCCGCCGACCTGGGCATCGCTTCCCGCACGGGTGCCCCGGACGGCGGTCGGGATATCGTACGGAACCTCCTTTACGCCCTGCCCGGAGCAGGTATATCCGCGTAGACTCCGCGCGTGGCCAAGGTGACTCGGGATGATGTGGCGCGGCTGGCAGGGACTTCCACTGCCGTGGTCAGCTATGTCATCAACAACGGACCCCGGCCGGTCGCCCCGGCCACGCGCGAGCGTGTCCTCGCCGCGATCAAGGAACTGGGGTACCGGCCCGACCGGGTGGCCCAGGCGATGGCCTCCCGGCGCACGGACCTCATAGGCCTGATCATCCCGGACGCCCGCCAGCCCTTCTTCGGGGAGATGGCGCACGCGGTCGAGCAGGCCGCCTCCGAGCGCGGAAAGATGGTCCTCGTCGGCAACACGGACTACGTGGCCGAGCGCGAGGTCCACTACCTGCGCGCCTTCCTCGGAATGCGGGTCTCCGGCCTGATCCTCGTCAGCCACGCGCTCAACGACCTGGCCGCCGCCGAGATCGAGGCCTGGGACGCCCGGGTCGTGCTGCTGCACGAACGCCCCGAGGCCATCGACGACGTCGCCGTCACCACGGACGACCTGGGCGGCGCCGAGCTCGCCGTCCGGCACCTGCTGGAGCACGGCTACGAATACGTCGCCTGTATGGGCGGCATAGCCGAGACGCCCGCGGTCGGCGACCCGGTCTCCGACCACGTCGAGGGCTGGCGCCGCGCGATGGACGACGCCGGGATCTCCACGGAGGGCCGCCTCTTCGAGGCCCTCTACAACCGCTACGACGCCTACCAGGCCGCCCTGAAGATCCTCTCCGGCCCCGAGCGCCCGCCGGCGATCTTCTGTTCCACCGACGACCAGGCGATCGGCCTGCTGCGCGCGGCGCGCGAGCTGCGCATCGACGTCCCCGGCGAGCTGGCGGTGGCCGGCTTCGACGACATCAAGGAGGCGGCCCTCGCGGACCCGCCCCTGACGACGGTCGCGTCCGACCGTCCGGCGATGGCCCGGGCGGCGGTGGACCTCGTCCTCGACGACGGGCTGCGGGTCGCGGGCACCCGGCGTGAGCGGCTGAAGGTCTTCCCCTCGCGGCTGGTGACCCGGCAGTCCTGCGGCTGCCCGTAGCGACGGGCGATCGGCCCCGGGCCCGGGGCGCCAGGCCTCTTTATATCGGGCATACGAGGTTCTGTCGGGCTTCTCAGGGAGCACTCAGGAAGCTCTCATGGTCGGGCGACAAGCTCTGTTCCATGACCGAGAGCTTCCACCGCAGTGGCGAGTACGAGAACCCTCACGAGGGTCAGCAGCAGGCCCCGGTGAACCCCGAGTGGCCGCCCCCGCCGGCGTACGCCCCGGCGCATGCTCCGCATCCGAAGAAGCGCAACCGCGGCCCCCTGGCCCTGATCGCCGCCGTGGCGATCGTCGCGGCGGCGATAGGCGGCGGCACCGCCTACGGCATCCAGGAACTGACCGGCAACGACACCGTCGCCTCCAGCTCCACCAGCACCAACGTGGTCCCGTCCAGCCAGAAGGGCACGGTCGCCGGGGTCGCGAAGGCGGTCAGCCCGAGCATCGTCGAGATCAGCGCCGACTCCAACGCCGGGTCCTCCACCGGCTCCGGCGTGATCATCACGAGTGGCGGCGAGATCGTCACCAACAACCACGTCGTCGCCGGGGCCTCCCAGATCAAGGCGACGACCAGCGACGGCAAGTCGTACACCGCGAAGATCGTCGGCACCGACAGCAAGAAGGACCTGGCGCTGATCAAGCTGGAGAACGCCTCCGGCCTGAAGGCGGCCACGCTCGGCGACTCCGCCGGGCTCCAGGTCGGCGACCAGGTCGTGGCGATCGGCTCCCCCGAGGGGCTGTCCGGCACCGTCACCAGCGGCATCGTCTCGGCCCTCGACCGTGACGTCACCGTCCCCACCGAGGAGGGCCAGGACCAGGGCCGGCAGCAGTGGGGGCAGGGCCAGGGGCAGGGCGAGCAGTGGCCGTTCGAGTTCGGCGGACGCCAGTTCAACGGCGACACCGGGTCCGACACGACGACGTACAAGGCGCTCCAGACCGACGCGTCCCTCAACCCGGGCAACTCCGGCGGCGCGCTGATCGACATGAACGGCAACATCATCGGGATCAACTCCGCGATGTACTCGCCGACCAGCCAGGCCTCCTCGTCCTCCGACGCGGGCAGTGTCGGCCTGGGCTTCGCCATCCCGATCAACACCGTCAAGGCCGACCTCGCGAAGCTGCGGGCGGGTGCGACCGACTGAGTCCGAGCATCTGACAGCGACGAGTACGGCGATGATCCAGCAGATCGCACACGCGCAGCCGGGCGGTGACCCGGCGGGCGTCGGACTGGCCCTGGCGGTGGCGCACGACCTGCACGCACCGGCGGGCCGGGCGCCGGAGGTGGCGCCGACGGCAGCCACGCCGGCCCGTGGGGCGAGCCGGCCGGCGCGCGCCCGACGCCGCGCGGCACGGGGCTGACGCTCCTCCCGGCACCGCCCGCCGCCGTGCGACGCTGAGAGCGTCAGAGCACCCCCGTTCCCCTTCACCCCCGAGGACCTCCGACCCATGAGCCCCGCAGACGGCGACCGTGACCCGCAGCGCATCCTGATCGTCGACGACGAGCCGGCCGTACGCGAAGCGCTCCAGCGCAGCCTCGCGTTCGAGGGGTACGGGACCGAGGTCGCCGTCGACGGCGCGGACGCGCTGGACAAGGCCGCGGCCTACCGGCCCGACCTGGTCGTCCTCGACATCCAGATGCCGCGCATGGACGGCCTGACGGCGGCCCGCCGCATCCGCGCCGCCGGCGACACCACGCCGATCCTGATGCTCACGGCCCGGGACACGGTCGGCGACCGCGTCACCGGCCTCGACGCGGGCGCCGACGACTACCTGGTCAAGCCGTTCGAACTGGACGAACTCTTCGCCCGCATCCGCGCGCTGCTGCGCCGCAGCACCTACGCGGCGGCCGTGGGGGCGGCCGGCGCGGCCGACGAGGACGCCCTCACCTTCGCCGACCTGCGCATGGACCTCTCGACGCGGGAGGTCACCCGGGGCGGGCGCCAAGTGGAGCTGACCCGCACGGAGTTCACCCTCCTGGAGATGTTCATGGCGCACCCGCGCCAGGTCCTCACCCGCGAGCAGATCCTCAAGGCCGTCTGGGGCTTCGACTTCGAGCCGTCGTCGAACTCCCTCGACGTGTACGTGATGTACCTGCGCCGCAAGACCGAGGCGGGCGGGGAGCCGCGCCTGGTCCACACGGTGCGGGGGGTCGGTTACGTACTGCGGCAGGGCGGCGCCGAGTGAGCAAGGTCGTACGGCGATTCCGCACGCTGCCCATCCGGTCACGGCTGGCGCTGCTGGTGGCGGCGGCGGTGGCGTTCGCGGTGGCGGCGGTGTCGGTGACGTGCTGGTTCATCGTGCAGGGGAAGCTGTACGACGAGATCGACAACGACCTGAGGTCCTCGGCCGGGCCGCTTCAGCTGGACGACTACCAGGAACTCACGAACGCCTGCCGTCAGACGCCTTCCGACGAGCTGGGCATGGCATCGCGGCCCAAGATCTACGGGCAGTTGGTCCGGGTCGACGGCAAGCTGTGCCTCTTCCCGAGTTCCACGGCACAGGTGCAGGTCAGCAGCGACGACAAGGCCGTGGCGAAGGATCCCGACCCGAACCAGGGCCACATCCGCGACGGCACGGACGAACACGGCAACAAGCTGCGCGTCCTGACGACGGCGGTCGTCATCAAGAACGGGCGCCTGCCCGTGGGCGTGGCCGCCGACCACTCCCTCGTCATCGCCCTGCCGCTCAAGGGAACGCAGTCCACGCTCAACGAACTGGCGCTGATCCTCCTCCTGGTCTCCGGCGTGGGGGTCATCGGCGCCGGAGCCGCCGGCCTGGCCGTCGCCCGGGCCGGGCTGCGCCCCGTCGACAAGCTGACCGAGGCCGTCGAGCACGTGGCCCGCACGGAGGACCTGAACATCCGCATCCCCGTGGAGGACGACAGCGAGGACGAGGTCGCCCGCCTGTCCCACTCCTTCAACTCCATGACCTCGGCCCTGGCCAGCTCCCGTGACCTCCAGCAGCAGCTGATCGCGGACGCCGGCCACGAACTGCGCACGCCGCTCACCTCCCTCCGCACCAACATCGAACTCCTCACCCGCAGCGAGGAGACGGGCCGCCCCATCCCCGAGGCGGACCGCAAGGCGCTGCTCGCGTCGGTGAAGGCCCAGATGACGGAACTCGCCACGCTCATCGGCGACCTTCAGGAACTGTCCCGCCCGGACCCGGGGCAGCACTCGGACCGGACCCAGATCGTGGCCTGGCACGACACCGTCGAGTCGGCGCTACGGCGGGCGCGGCTGCGCGGCCCCGAGCTGACGATCACGGCGGACGTCGAGCCCTGGTTCGTCCGTGCGGAGCCCTCCGCCCTGGAGCGGGCGGTGGTCAACATCCTGGACAACGCGGTGAAGTTCAGCCCGGAGGGCGGCCTGATCGAGGTCCGCCTGACCGAGGGCGTCCTCACGGTCCGCGACCACGGCCCGGGCATCCCCGCCGACGAACTCCCCTACGTCTTCGACCGCTTCTGGCGCTCCCCCGGCGCGCGGGCCCTGCCGGGCTCGGGCCTGGGCCTGTCGATCGTGGCGCGTACGGTGCAGCAGGCCGGCGGTGAGGTGTCGTTGTCCCACGCCGAGGACGGTGGCACGGTGGCGACGGTACGGCTGCCGGGGGCGGCGGTGCCTCCGCCGGAGGATCTGCCCTCGGCCTGACGGAGCGGGCGGCCCCAACCGGGCTCAGTGGAAGCCGAGCATGCCTGGTGAGTCGATGTCGACAGTGACCACGCCGGGTGGGTACTGCCGTTCGCGGTCCGTGAGCAGAATCGACATCCCTGTGAATTCAGCACGCGGCAGTGCGCAGTACAGAGCGTGGCAGTTGTCCGGGCCGCCGTAACCGTCCCGGATCAAGGTGCCGACCGTGACGGAGGCGGCCGTGTTGAGGCTGTCGACCACGACCGACGAGAAGTCGAGTACTCGCTGTGCAGCTCCCTCGTCCTGCGACTCCGCCTGCATGAGGCACAGGGCGGGGATCCGCAGGAGGTCGCCAGGGGTGCGTGCCATGTTCCCGGCGAGGAGGTTCAGCGTCTTGTGCCCCTGCGCGAGAGCCAGGGTGGCGCCGGTGTCCAGAATGATCACGCGGAGGCACCCCGCGCCGCACGGACCTTCTCCGCGGCGATGCGGTAGATGTTGCCGAGGATGTCAGGCGCCTCGTCGAACTCGACATCGCTGATGTCCACGCCGATCGTCTCCCGCACGACGCGGCGGTCCGCGGCGATCCGCTCGGCGACCTGCTCGGCCGTGGGCTGCTCAAGGGCGAGCTGCTCGACGAGCTGCCCCAGGGTCACCCCACGTTCTTTCGCGACCTGAGCGAGATGGTCGCGTGCCTGCCGTGACACCTGGATCGTCGTGGTCTCTGCCATAGTCTCACCATAGCCGCACCACAACCCCCTAGGGGGGGGTCGGCTTGCTCCCGTTTTTCACCCGCGACTGCGGGCCGACCCCTCAGCCTTGACGCCGGCCAGGAACATCCCCCAGGAGCCTGCGCCGAACACGAGTATGGGGCTGTGCGGGAGCTTGCTGTCTCGGACCGGGACCATGTCGGGGCAGTTGTCGGCGACCTCAAGGCAGTTTGTGCCACCCCCGTCGCTGTAGGACGACTTGCGCCACGCGGCGGCGGCGAGGTCAGGGGCTCGGTTCATTCTCTGCACTCCTCTAGAAGGCGCTTGATGAACGCCGTCGACTCCATGGGAGTCAGCGCCGCGTCCCTGACGCGATCGTAGGACAAACGGAAGCGCAGGACCTTGTCCGCTTCCGTGATCAATTCACCAAAGCCATTGCCCTCTGTCCAGGCGACTGGATCACCAGCGCGCTGCCAGAAGAGCCAGAGGTGGCTGTCCATGAGGTCATGCACCCCGGCCGCGAAGGGCAGTATCTGGATCGCGATATTCGGCGACTCGGCCGCATCCAGGAGGTGAGACAACTGCTCCGCCCACACCTTCGTGTCAGGGACAGGCCGTCGCAGAGCGACCTCGTCAAGGATCACGCGTACGTCCGGCGCCGACTCACGGTAGAGCAGTTCCTGCCGCCCCACCCGCGCAGCCACCTGTTCCTCGACTTCTTCACTGTTGCCTGCCGTTGTCTGGGCGCCAGACAACCCTGACAACACCGCTCGTGCGTAGTCCTCGGTCTGCAAGAGACCCGGCACGCGCAGCTGGAACATCCACATGATCCGCGCCGTCGCCTCCAGGTCCATGAACGCCTTGTACTTGTCCTTGATGACCTCCCTGCGCGCGTTCCGCCACTCGCGAACCAGCAGGTCACCACACCCGTAGTAGCTGTCCAGGTCCTCCATGACGGCCAGCTTGGACAGTCGCTCGCCCGACTCCAGGCGGCTCAAGTAGCTCTTGTCGTAGCCAGTGGCCTCGGCCAACTGCCCCAGCGACTTGCCTTCCTTCTCCCGCAGAAACCTCAGCGTCCGCCCCAGAACGGCCCGTCCTCCGTCAACCACTTCGCCCACGTCACCCCTCACCGTTGCCTGGAGCGCCAGGCAACACCTGGCCCCTTCCGCAGCGTACGCGCGAGCCGTAACCATGGAGGCACGAACGGTGATCACCGCTCGTCAACCCCCCTGCCTGCCTCCCGGAAGGGACCCCCATGCGCCTACGCCTGCGCGCCGCCGAACTCTGCGAGTCGCTGCTCCTCACCCTCGTACGACTCCTGCTGCCCGCCCGAGGGCGGCATCGAGCCGTCGCACCCGCCCTGCCACGGCCGTTGCCCCCGCCCACGCACCGCCCTCGCCCCCTCCACGTGGAGCCCCTTCACTTGGACACCCCCCTCGTCCGGCCCTACCTCCGCACCCTGGAGGTCTACGCATGAGGCTGCTCCCCTGGACCGGGGCCGAGGGCAAGCCCTGCTACCTGTCCACCGACGACCCCGACAGCCTGCTCTCGCGGCTCGCCGACGACGTCGAGGCCGCTCAGCTCGCGTCCGCCGAAACCGTGCTCGCCGGCGCCAGAGCCGTACTGCACGACCCCAAGGCCGGTGAACGCGCCGTGCGGTTCGCGTTGACACGGACCGTGGAGGCCCTGGGCGACGTGCTGCGGATCGCTGTCAGTCGCGGCGGCGACACCCGATAAGGCAGGACATACACCCCGCGCACCTGTCGATGTCCTGTCATACCCATCAGTAGCGCAAACTCCTGCCGCTGTTCTGACATCTTCATCGCCGTCACAGAACGACAAGCAGGAGTGAGCCCCCCACATGCGTCTCATTCGCACGTCAACTGTCAGGAAAATCGGCATAGTTGCCGCCTCCACCGCCCTCGCCGTGACCGGTCTGCTGGCCGGCGCGGGGACCGCCTCGGCCGGGCCCGCCGGGGCGACCAACATCCGGGGCGTCGACCCCGGGGACACCGACCGGATGATCGAGCGGCTCTGCGGCCAGGAGACGAGCCTGACGGGCGTGTACGGCGCCCTGAACGTCGACACCGGTGAGTTCAAGACCCGGGACGAGTACCTGCGGGACGTCTTCGGGCTGTGGAAGCCGGCCGGGCCGTGGGAGCTGTTCCGCGGCTGGTGCGGATACGCCGAGGCCTCGACCTGGTCGATCAAGGGCGACACCGTCCGCACGTCCCGCTGGATCGGGAACAAGGGGTCCGCCGACGACAAGGAGACCTTCGTCAGCAGCTACAGCACCAAGACGTTCGCGAAGAAGAGCGTCGGCGGTTCCATCAGCCTCTCCCTCGCCAAGAGCATCTTCAGCGGAACCGTGGGCGGCAGCGCCGGCTACGAGTGGGGCTGGGAGAAGGAGTCCAGGTTCGAGACCCGGAGCGAGAAGACGATTCCGCCCTGCAGGCAGGTCGCCGTGACCTGGACGCCGTACCAGCGCGTGGTGCGCGTGAACCCGGTCTTCCACGTCGAGGACTACGAGTGGAACAAGGGCGACGGCGACCGGACCGTGCACAGCTGGCGTGACCGGGGCTACCAGACCATCTACTCGCACGGGTATTACATCGACGGCATCTCCGACAAGCTCCTCCCGAGCGGCCAGCCCGACGGACGCGAGGACAAGATCGAGGAGAAGCTCGACCCCAAGTCCTGCACCGAGTAGGGCAGATACCCCGGCAACCTTTCCGTGTGGGGCGGCGACTGATCAGCGGTCATTCCCCCACACGGAACGGATCGCCGTATGAGTGAGCCGCGCAGCAAGGCCCAGCACCGTCGTCGCAGAAGCCGCACCGCCCTGGCGGTCGGGGTCCCCCTGGCCCTGACCGCCGCCGGTACCTTCACCTACGGCACCGACCTCGGCATCCTGGGCAGCAGTGTCCAGGAGGCCTCCGCCGCCGCCCCCGCCTGGGCCGCGGACATCGCTGACGGGTTCGCCTCCGTCAACTCCCTGGGGCAGAACGGGACGTACGGCGGGCGGGGCGGCCAGGTCGTCACCGTGACGACGCAGGCCGAGCTGGAGAAGTACGCCACGGCGACCCAGCCGTACGTCATCGTCGTCGCCGGGACCATCAACATGAACCCGGTCGGCAAAGAGATCAAGGTGCAGTCCGACAAGACCATCGTGGGCCGGGGGACCGCCGGGCACATCGTCGGCGGTGGGTTCTTCCTCGGCCAGGGCGTGCACAACGTGATCATCCGGAACCTGACCATCCGGGACGCGTACCAGGGCATCTGGAACGACAAGGACCACGACTTCGACGCGATCCAGATGGACGGCGCCCATCACGTGTGGATCGACCACAACGATCTGCGGCACATGGCGGACGGGCTCATCGACGTCCGCAAGGACTCGACGAACGTCACCGTCTCCTGGAACAAGCTGAGCGACAACAACAAGACCTTCGGTATCGGATGGACCGAGAACGTCAGGACCGACATCACGATCCACCACAACTGGATCCGCGAGACCGAGCAGCGCAACCCTTCCACCGACAACGCCGCCCACGCGCACCTCTACAACAACTTCCTGGAGGACGCCCCGGGCACCGCCATCAAGTCGGCGTACGGGAACTACTCGCGCGGCGGCACGAAGATGGTCCTGGAGAACTCCCTCTTCCAGGGCGTCAACAACCCCGTCATCAAGGACAGCGGTGCCGCCATAGTCCAGCGCGGCAACTCCTTCTCCGGCACCAGCGGGCGCAACGAGAGCGGGGGGAGTGCCTTCGACCCGAAGGCGTACTACCCCTACAGCCTCGACAAGGCCACCGACCTCCCGTCGGTCCTCAAGGCCGGTGCCGGGCCCCGCGCCTCCATCGGCACGACCGCCGCCGCCAAGGCCGCGGCCGCCACCACCCTCACCGTCGCCCAGGACGGCAGCGGCCAGTACCGCACCGTGCAGGCCGCCGTGAACGCCGTACCGGCGAACAACCCCTCGCGCGTGGTCATCGCCGTGAAGCCGGGGACGTACCGGGAACTGGTGAAGGTGCCGTCCAACAAGCCGCACGTCACCATCCAGGGCACCGGCGGCAGCCGCAAGGACACCACGATCGTCTACAACAACGCGTCGGGCACGCCGAAGCCCGGCGGCGGGACCTACGGCACCGGCGGCAGCGCCACCGTCGCCGTCGAGGCGGACGACTTCCATGCGCGCAACCTGACCATCTCCAACGACTTCGACGAGAAGGCCAACCAGAACCTCAGCGGGCATCAGGCCGTCGCGCTGCGGACCGCGGCCGACAAGGTGTTCCTGGACGGGATCATCGTCAGCGGGGACCAGGACACGCTGCTGCTCGACACCGCGTCGAAGGACCGGCTGGGCCGGGTCTACGTCAGCAACTCCTACGTGATCGGCAACGTCGACTTCATCTTCGGCCGGGCCACGGCCGTCGTCGACCGGTCCGTCATCACGCTGAAGAAGCGCTGGGACGGAACCTCGGCCGGGTACGTCACCGCGCCGAGCACCGCGGCGAACCGCAAGGGCATCCTGATCGCCAACTCCACGGTGAACGGCGACGTCTCGGCCGGGAGCTTCTACCTCGGCCGGCCCTGGCACGCGGGCGGGGACGCGTCCCTCGATCCGCAGACCACCGTCCGCAACACCAACCTGAGCAACGCGATCAAGTCGACCCCGTGGACCGACATGAGCGGCTTCTCGTGGAAGGACGACCGGTTCGCCGAGTACGGCAACTACGGCGCCGGGGCGGGCCCGGCGAGCACGAACCGGCCCCATCTGAGCGACGCGCAGGCCGCGAACCAGGAGGTCGCGGACTGGCTCGCGGACTGGACGCCTTCGGCGTCCTGAACGGCTCCCTTCCGGGTCCGGCTGACGAGCGGCGCCGGACCCGGAAGGGCCACCACTTCAGGGATGGTTACCGCTTCCAGGCATAGTGCAGCCGGTCCAGGCCGCTCTGGTTGTTCACCGTCAGGCTGAGGTTCGTGCCCGTGCCCTGGAGCGTGGTGAGGGAGTAGGTGTCACCGTTGCGCAGGCCCGGCCAGTAGACCGAGCCGAGGCCCAGCTCCCGGATGGTGTCGGTCGCGGCCTGGATGTAGGCGATCTCGTTGGAGGTGCCCACCGGGCCGTTGTAGTCCAGGCCGGTGGTCATCGAGGCGCCGAACTCGTCGAGGATCGTGCGGGAGGCGCAGTCGCCGATGCGGGCCTTGAAGTCGGCCTTCCACTGGTCGACGCTGGTCCAGTCGGTGTGCCAGAAGCCGTAGTTGTGCAGGGCCAGGCGCGTGCCCTTCAGGCGCGGGTCGGCGCACACGGGCTTGACGTCCTCGCTGTACTTGTACCCGCCGATCAGGACCCGGTCGCGGGGTATGAAGCGGTGGGTGCTCACCCACTTCGCCGCGATGTCCGTCCACTCCTGGGCGGTGTAGCCGAACGGCTCGTTCATCGGCTCGAAGTACACCTTGGAGTTGCCGGCGTAGGCGGAGGTGATCCGCGCCCACATCCGGTCCCACGACGCCTGGTCGTCGATCTTGCCGTCCTTGGCGTTGTCGGCCTCCCAGTAACCCAGGATGACCTTGAAGCCCTTGGCGGTGGCGGCGTCGATCGCGCCCCGGTACGACTTCCAGAACGGGCCGTTGACCGAGGTCGGGTTGACCGGGAGGCGGACCGTGTTGGCGCCGAGCCCGGAGAACCCGCCGATGATCGCCTTGGACTTTGCGTAGGTGGTGGCGTAGCTGTCGGAGGTGGACAGGCCCGAGGGCACGACCGCGTCGTCGGCGTAGTTGTCGCGCGGGTCGGCCCAGTTGACGCCCTTGAAGTCGCTGACGGGCGGCGGGGTGGCGGGACGGTGGGCGGGAGAGGCGGCCGCGGGGGAGGCGAGCGCTCCACCGAATGCCGTGACGCAGGCCAGCAGCGCCCCCACGCAAGCTGTCCCGCGGTGGTTCTTTCGTGACACGACATCCCCTTCTGAGCAGGTGCAAGGGTGAGCAGCCCACAACGGGACCGCTCAGTGGAGCACGAAACTAGAAGGGAACTCGAACAGAGGTCAACACATCTGCACACAAAGTTTCACCCACGGCCCTGGAGCGGGCCGTTCAGGAGGACTTCTCCCCGTCCGAGGACGACGACGACATGTCCTCCAGGTTCTTGCGGGCCTTGTCCGAGAGCTGCTTCTTGCCCGCCAGCACGTCCCGGTAGTACTGCGCGCCCTTCTCCTTGGCCATCGGGAAGTCCTCGTCGAACTCCTCCGCCTCGTGGTAGGCGTCGCCCTGTTTCGTCAGGGCGCCTCGCATGGCCTTGCCGGCCCCCGGGAACCTGCGCTCCTCGGACTCCTTCATGATCCCGTAGAGCATGGCGGCGGCCCGCTTCTGCGTGACGCTCATGCCGGCGAGGAGTTCCTCGTCCAGCGCCTCGCCGCGCGCGGCGGCCGCCACCATGGGCTCGTGCTCGGCGTCCAGCGCCTGGACCAGCTCCTTGTACGTGGTCCCGAGGTCCTCGCTCCCCGGGTACTGGGTCTTCTTGTTCGAGGTGATGTACGGGCCGGCGCCCCGGCCCTTGTTCACCGTGTACGGACCGAAGGGGCTCTGACCGGGTCCGTAGGTGACCGCTGCCTGACCGCGCTTCTCGGCCCGGGCGTGGGCCCGCCGCAGTCGGCTCAGCCCGTCCATGGGCTTCTCCTCGGCCGGGCCTTCGCCGTTGTCCTGCTGGGGCATGCGCTGCACGGCCACGAACGCGGCGTTCCCGGCGGTGCGCTGGAGGGACAGGGCCGCGTCGGGTGTCATCTGGCCGCCGGCCGCCATCCGGGCCCCTTGGGGACCGTCCTCGTGCGGTCGGAGCACGGGCCGGTGGGGGTGCCCGTCCCGTGCGTCCGCCTCAGGTTCCGGAGACCTACCGTGCCTGTGCATCCGCATCATCCTCGTCTCGGTCCGGTGCGCCCGGCCCAGTCTCCGAGGGATCACGGGGCGCGGACAGCGCAAGCGGGCCAGACTTCCGGGCACACTCCCCTGCGCGAAAAGCCCCCGGAGCCGGTGCGGCTCAGCCGCCCACCGTCAGCCCCGAGCCCGACAGCCGCACCCGGATGCCGTCCTCCTCCACCCGTACGTCCTCCAGCTTCACGTCCCCCTGCTCCGGCTTCGGCAGTTCGAAGGCCAGCGCGAGCCGGTCGGCCAGCACCGGGCGGGTCAGGCGCGACAACTCCCCGAGGAGACCGGGGTCGAGGCCGAGGCTCTTGAGCACGTCGGGGTTGTCCAGGGCGAGGTCGATGAGGTTCAGGCGCTCGGCCTGGCGGGCGAAGCGCGGGGAGCCGGTCAGCTCGGCGAGCTTGCCGTCGTCGGCCAGGGCCTGGTTCACGGTCGTCTCGGGCACGCCCATCCGCTGCACGATGGCCGGGACCGACAGCAGCGCCTTGGCCTTCCGGGTCTCCCGGGCCAGATCCGCGGACGCCTCGGGCGTCAGGTGCAGCCCTTCCGAGGCGCGCTTGCCGGGGCGGTAGGTCGCCAGGTCCCCGATGTCCAGGCGCATGCCGCCGATCTCGGTGGCGATGCCCCGCTCGCCCTGCCGCTGGATCCGGGCCTCGGCCCGCAGCTTCAGGTGGTGCCCGGCGACCGGCAGGGTGCCGCGTGCCCGTACCCGGTCCCGGCCCTCGCCGGTGAACGTCACCTGGGAGGCTCCGAGTTCGCGGTTGAGGTCCTCGAAGGACAGCATGACGTCCCCGTCGAACCGGGGGACGTCGGCGCCGCGCACGGACGTCAGCCCGTCGGCCTTGAGCCGTACGTCATGGGCCGTGGCCGACACCTTCGCGAGCGAGACGCGGTCGGCGGCGACGTCCGGGACGGTCAGCCTCACCGACTCCAGCCGCTTGTCGGCGAGCTGGGTGAGGAAGGGGAAGCCGCCGATCTCCACCTCGGGCGCGGCGGCCAGGTCGAGACGGTCCTTGAGGGTGTCGGCGGCCCGGTGCTCGGCGTACAGCACCGCCCAGCGATCGCCGAGGGCGGCGAACGAGGCGAGGACGACCAGGCCGACGACGGCCTTCACCGCGAACGGCAAGCCAGCGAAACGATTCTTCCGACGCCGCTTGCCGCCGCGGCGATGGTCCGGCGGGGCCCAGGCGTCCTCGGCGCCCGCATTGCTTTCCTCCGGGAGGAACTCCTCCAGAGGGGTTTCCTCCAGAGGCCCGTCATCGAGGGCGGCGAGCTCCTCGTACGGGTTCGGACGGGGATGCGCATCGAGGTGGTGGGGGGTACGCATCGATCCATCCGATCATGCGCACCGCCCCCACCCGCAACTTGAACCCCCGGTATGCGACTTACTTCACGATCGTGATGCGGTCCGCCTTCGGCGGGGCGATCGGGTTCGAGGCCGAGGAGTTGGCCGTCAGGTACTGCTCCAGCGCGGTCAGGTCGTCGGCGCCGACGACGTCGTTCGTGCCCTGGCCGAGGGTCGGGAAGCCGTCACCGCCGCCCGCGAGGAAGCTGTTCGTCGCGACGCGGTAGGTGGCCGACGGGTCGATGGCCGAGCCGTTCAGCTTGATGCTGTCCGTGACCACCCGGTCGGCGCCGGACTTGGTGAGGTCCAGCGTGTAGGTCAGGCCGGACGAGATCTGGAGGATCTTCGGGGCCGCCGTGTTCGGGCCGGACACCTGCTCCTTGAGCGCCTGGATGACCTGCGCGCCGGTGAAGTCCTGGAGGTTCACGGTGTTCGCGAACGGCTGGACCGTGAAGCCCTCCGCGTAGGTGACGACACCGTCGCCCTCGGCGCCCTTGGCCACGTAGGTCAGCGGTGCGCGGATACCGCCCGGGTTCATCAGCGCCAGGTCGGTCTCCGGGTCGAGCTGCTTGCCGTGGGCGAGCTGGGCGTCGGCGATGAGGTCGCCGAGCGGGGACTCGGTACCGGTGTTGCCGATGTCGCCGGAGATCCAGCCGATCGCACGGTTGCCGATGGGCGCGGCCAGCGTGTTCCACTTGCTGATCAGCTCGGTCATGTCGGGCGCCTTGGGGACGTCCCGGGTGACCACGCGGTTAGCGGACTTCACCGCCGTACGGGCGATGTCGCCGGTCCTGCGGTCGTAGGTCAGCGTGGTGTCGGTGTAGAGGCGCCCGAAGGACGCGGCCGAGGTGACCATGCGGGGCTTGCCCGCCGGGTCGGCGATGCTGCACACGTACGCGCTGTGGGTGTGGCCGGTGACCAGCGCGTCCACCTGCGGCGTGACGTTCTTGGCGATGTCGACGATCGGGCCGGACACGCCGTCGCCCGCGCCCGGGGAGTCACAGTCGTAGTTGTACGACGTCGACGCCGGGAAGCCGCCCTCGTGGATGAGCGCGACGATCGACTTCACGCCCTGCTTCTGGAGCACCTTGGCGTACTTGTTGATCGTCTCGACCTCGTCCTTGAAGGACAGGCCCTTGACGCCCTCGGCGGAGACGATGTCCGGGGTGCCCTCCAGGGTGACGCCGATGAAGCCGACCTTGACGCCGTTCTTCTTCCACACCCAGTAGGGCTTGAGGATCGGCTTCTTCGTCTTCTCGTCGAGGACGTTGGCCGCCAGGTAGGGGAAGTCGGCGCCCTCGAACTTCTGGTCCGAGTAGCAGCCGTCCTTCGGGTGGCAGCCGCCGTTCTGCAGACGGCCCAGCTCCTTGGCGCCCTCGTCGAACTCGTGGTTGCCGACGGAGGTGACGTCGAGGTCGAGCTTGTTCAGCGCCTCGATGGTCGGCTCGTCGTGGAACAGCCCGGAGAGCAGCGGGGAGGCGCCGACCATGTCGCCGCCGGCCGCCGTGATGGAGTACTTCTCGCCCTTGCGGGCCTGCCGCAGGTGCGTGGCGAGGTACTCGACACCACCGGCGTCGATGGTCTTCGTCGTCCCGTCGGGCTGCGTCTCGGTGACCCGGCCGGAGGAACCGGCGGGCGGCTCCAGGTTGCCGTGCAGGTCGTTGAAGGACAGCAACTGGACGTCCTGGTAGCGGCCGTGCCCGTGGCCGTACCCGCCCTCGCCGTGCTCCTCCCCGGCGGAAGCCGAGCCCGGCAGCCCGGCCGCGGCCAGCGCGCCGACGGTGACGACACCGGCGGCGAGAGCGGCGAAACGGTTCGTACGACGTCTGCGGCGGTCCGGGTGCGCCGGTGAAGTGGCTGGCATACGCCCCCCCTGTAGGTCTGCTGGGACAGTGATGTCGTCCGGCGCAGCCTAGAGTCAACGCGCGTAGCGCAACAGGTGTTTCATGGTTACGGCCTGGTTGCTTCTTTGCCGCCGATTTGCCGGTGGTGCCCCGTACCCTCGTACGCATGACCAGCGACGACACCGTAAGGCCGGGCCGCCCCCGCTCGATCGAGACCCTTGCCGCGCTCTCCGCGGAGCAGACCGAGGCCGTGCTCGGACTGCTCGACGAGGCGGCCCGGACCGACGGGCAGCAGGCGGTGTCCGAACAGGGCCGGTTGCAGTTGCGCGGCGGGGAGCGGGAGGGCGTGTCCCATCTGCTGCTGACCGCCGGCGGGGAACTTGTCGGCTATGCCCAGCTGGAGGACACGGACCTGGTGGAGCCGCCGGCCGCCGAGCTGGTCGTGCACCCCGGGCACCGCGGGCACGGACACGGGCGGGCGCTCGGCTCGGCGCTGCTGGCGGCCTCCGGCAAGCGGCTGCGGGTGTGGGCGCACGGCGGGCACTCCGCGGCCCGGCACCTCGCGCAGGTCCTCGGCCTCACGCTCTTCCGTGAACTGCGCCAGATGCGCCGGCCGTTGACCGACTTCGACGCGCCCGAGCCGGTGCTCCCCGAGGGCGTGACGGTCCGCTCCTTCGTCCCCGGCAAGGACGACGCGGCCTGGCTCGCGGTGAACGCCGCCGCCTTCGCCCACCACCCCGAGCAGGGCTCCCTCACCCAGCGCGACCTCGACGACCGCAAGGCCGAGCCGTGGTTCGACCCCGAGGGCTTCTTCCTCGCCTTCCGCGGCGACGAACTCGTCGGCTTCCACTGGACCAAGGTGCACGCCGAGGAGGGCCTGGGCGAGGTGTACGTCCTCGGCGTCGGCCCCGGCGCGCAGGGCGGCGGCCTCGGCAAGTCCCTGACCACGATCGGGCTGCGGCACCTGGCGGGGCAGGGGGTGCCGACGGCGATGCTGTACGTCGACGCCGACAACAAGGCGGCGGTGTCGGTGTACGAGCGGCTGGGGTTCACCACGCACGAGGTGGACCTGATGTACCGGACGGAGACCTGAGCGTTGCCCTCGACGCGGGACCTCGACGTCCGCCCGGCCGCCGAAGCCGATCTGGCCGCGCTCGTGCGCCTGCGGGACGACGCCGCCCGCTGGATGCTGGCCCGTGGCATCACCGGCCAATGGCGGCCGGGTGAGCTGGACGAGGAGCATTTCCGCCGGATCATGACGCGGGGCGAGATCTGGCTGGCGGAGGCCGCGGGGCGCCCGGTCGGTGCCTGGGAGCTGTGGTGGGAGGACGAGGACGCCTGGGGTGCGCAGCCGCCCGTGGCCGGGTACGTGCACCGGCTGATGGTGGACCGGTCCGCCGCCGCGCCGGGGACGGGGCGGCTGCTGCTGACGGCCGCGGAACGCCGCGTGGCCGAGTCGGGGCGCACCTCCGTGCGCCTGGACTGCCTGGCCACGAACACCCGGCTCAGCGCGTACTACCAGGCGGCCGGTTACCGGGTCGTGGGCCGGAAGGAGGGCAAGCCGCAGCCGGGCGGGCCGCCCAAGTCCTTCACGCTGCTGGAGAAGCGGCTCGAGTAGGCGGCGGCTCCGCCCACGACGGCCGCCAGAGCTCGCCCTCGGGCGGCCGCGGCCGGGTCGCCGTCAGGTGCTCGCGCAGTGCCGTCAGGCCGGGATGCGGGTGGTCCGTGCGCCAGAGCAGGCAGTGCGGATAGACCGGGACCGGGTTGCGCAGGGGGACGAGCCGCAGGTCGTGGCCCACGGGCCAGACGTGCGGGGTGCGTTCGCTGAGGAAGGTCGCCACGGTCGGGGAGCCGGCGATGGTGTCGAGGAGCGCTTCGAGGCCGAAGTTGGGCCCGATGGTGTCGATGACCGGTCCGAACTCGGCGGCGAGCGCCTCGTAGTAGGCGTGCCACTCGGTCCCGGGCACGTTGCCCGGCATCCAGATCCGGTGCCCGGCCAGTTGCGCCGGTGTCACCCAGGGGGCCCGGGCGAACGGGTGGTCGGGGCCGACGCACAGGTGCATCGGCTCGTCGAGGACCGGGAGGGCGGCGATGCCGTCGGGGAGCCGGTGTCCGGGCATGGTGACGGCACGGAAGGTGGCGTCGAGGGCCCCGTCCCGCACGGCGGCCACGGCCGTGTCCACGTCGAAGAGCGTGACGACGTCCAGCGCGATCTCCGCGTGTGCCCGGTGGAATTCCTGCACCAGCCCGCCGGTGGCGGCCCGGCGTCCCACGACGTCCACCCGCAGCGCCCGGTCCCCGGGCCGTACGGCGGCCGTCGCCCGTTCCTCGGCCTGGAGCAGGATCCGGGCGTGCGGCAGCAGGGCCTGCCCGTCGATGGTGAGCTCCGCCCCGCGCGGCGTCCGGACCAGCAGCCGCACCCCGAGGTCCTTCTCCAGCGCCGCGATCCGCTTGGACACGGCCTGCTGGGTGAGGGCCAGGTCCACGGCGGCCTTCTGGAACTGCCCGGAGTCGGCGATCGCGACGAAGGCGCGTACGGCTTTGAGGTCCACGAGGGGCAGCCTAGCCACACACCATGTGGTTGTCGGACAGCTCGGAAGGTTCGGCTCCTGAGGCGGAATGCGGTCCGGTGCACAACCACTGGATGTGCACCGGACGACTGGATGCGCACCGGCTTCCGCTAGAACCGCACCCGTCGCCGCAAGGGCTCCACCGCGCACACCGCGCCCAGGATCACGGCCCCCGCCAGCACCACGGCCCACCGGTCGTGGGCCGCAGCCCACCGTTCGTCCTCCACGGGCACGAACAGCGCCCAGCGCCCGGGCCAGAACAGCATCACCAGGACGGCTGTGGTCAGCAGGCCGACCGCGACCGGCAGTCCGGGCCGGGCGATCTCGCTGAAGCGCACGGCGGCCGCCGCCCCGGTCACCGCCAGGGCGCAGGCGGCCCCGGCTTCGAGCGTGATGTCGCCGACCGGGGGCCGCACGCCCGGCGGCACGAGCAGCAGGGCCACCGTCCAGCAGGCCGCCGCGGCCGGGGCCGCCAGGGCGACGCGCCACGCGATCCGGACCGGGCGCGGGGTCGGCACGGCGGCCGTGGTGTGCCGGGCCGGGTCGTCCAGGAGGAAGGCCAGGCCCACCGCGAAGGCGAGGATCGCCGCCCGCAGCAGGTACAGGGAGAGCCGTTCCGCGCTCTCGCCGGTCCGGGTCAGCGCGGTGAGCAGCAGTCCCGCCGCCCCGGCCGCGCCGACCGCCCCCCAGGGCAGTGTCCGGTGGACGGGGAGCACCAGCTGCCGGGTCAGGAGCACTTGTCCTCCCCGTCGGGCGCGGGCAGGTCCAGCAGCTCCGCGGCCCGGGCCGCGGTGACCTTCGGCGCGGTCAGTTCGCCCCACCGGTCCTTGACCCGTGCGCCGGCCTCGCCCCGGGGCAGGTCGAGCAGGCCGCGCAGTACCTCGGTCTGGGCCGCGGTCATGGACAGCCCGCTGGTGGGCTGGAGCACCATGGCGGAGCCGGTGATGCTGTCGTCGAGCCGGACGCGGCGCAGCGCGTCGAGAGGGTCGGACTCCCAGCCCACGGCCAGCCACATGAGGGGGATGATGCGGGCGTCGCAGATCGAGGTCGCGGCCTTCTCGTCGCCCGCGATCAGCACACCGGCCACGGCGGCGGAGAACTCGGGGACACGGTTGCCGCCCCACTGGGTGCCCACCGTCACCTCGTGCGGACGCTCCAGCGGCATGAGCGCGCCGTCGCCGGAGAGGCCGTAGCGCGCCTCGACCCGCTGCCGCACGACGACGTCCTGCTCGTGGGCGCCGCCCCCGGCCAGGGAGCGGACCCGGTCCACCACCGCGGCCCAGTCCCCGACCCATGGCCCCCACTCGGGGAACGCGCAGTACGTGGACCCGTCCCGGCGGACACAGGACTGCACCTGCTCGGGGTGCACGGTGGCGCGTTCGCGTGCCTTGACCAGCTGGGGGGAGTCGCCGCCCGACTGGGCCACCCCGCCGACCAGTGTCATGGCGAGCGCCCCGGCGGCAGCGGCCAGGACGGCCGGCTTGCGGCCACCGGCGACCAGGACCGCCACCAGGCCCAAGGTCAGGGCCAGTCCGGCGAGGTACAGGGCGTGCCAGCCGGCGGGCCGGCCCATCAGGTCGGAGGGCAGGGTGTTGCTCGTGGCCTCCCCGACGGCCGGCAGCAGCCAGCGGCTCGCGTCGTCGCTCGTGCCCCAGAAGAAGGCGAACAGGAAGAGCCCGAACACGACCAGCAGCGGGGCCGCGATGACCGACCTCACCAGCCCGGCCATGAGCAGCCCGGCCAGCCCCGACAGCAGCACGGTCAGCGGACCCACGAGCAGTTCGCCCACCGACCCCTGCCCGATCGCCCCGGGCCGCAGCGCCTCCCAGCCGAACTGCCCGGCCACGCACACGGCGGTGACCAGGGCCGCGGCCACGACCGACAGGGCGTGGGCGACCGTACGGCACCAGTGCGGGAGCACCAGCACCGCGAAGTGCCGCTCCGTGTCGTGCCGTCGGGAGCGCAGTGCGGCCTGGTTGACGGACAGCAGGACCGCGAGGCCGACCAGCATCGGGGCGTTCTGGGTGGCGCGGTCGGCGTCCTGGAGGGCCGGGTAGTCGCCCCACGCCTTGCCGGCGCGCCACACGGTCCAGCCGAGGTACACGGCGAAGGCGAGCAGCACCGGAATCCGGGTCAGCAGCCGGCGGGACTCGAACAGGGCCAGGGCGAGCACGGCCTTGAAGGGCCCGCCGGGCTCATTCCGTATCCCGGGTGCGAGCGGTTTCTCCACGACCGTGGTCATGCCGCCACCTCCGCTCCGGCGTCGTCGAGCGTGAGCAGGTAGCCGTCCTCCAGGGTGGGTTCGAGCAGCTCGGCGCCGGGCGGCGGGTCCCCGACGTTGCGGAAGGTGCCGGTCCCGGTGCGCCATCCCGCCTTCGCCCCGGGGGCCCGCTCGGTGCTGCTCCACACCCGCCCCGCGGCCCGCCCGGTCAGCTCGGCCGGGGTGCCCTCGAACCGCACCCGGCCCCTGGCCATGACCACCACGCGGTGGCAGAGCATCGCCACGTCCTCCGTCTGGTGGGTGGACAGCAGCACCGTCCGCCCCTCACCGGCTTCCGCGATCAACTCCCGGAAGCGCATGCGCTGTTCGGGGTCCAGCCCGACGGTCGGCTCGTCGAGCACCAGGAACCCGGGATCGCCGACCAGGGCGGCTCCCAGGGCGACGCGCTGCCGCATGCCCCCGGACAGCTTGCGGATCCGCTTGCCCCGCACGTCCGCCAGGCCGACCCCGTCGAGCACCCGCCGCACCTCCCGGTGCCGGGCTGCCCGGTCGGTCATCTCCTTCAGGATCGCCACGTAGTCGACGAACTCGAAGGCGGTGAAGTCCGGGTGGAAGCCCGGGGTCTGGGGCAGGTAGCCCAGCCGGCGCCGCACCTCCTGCCGGCCGCGGGCGGTGCCCGGGTCGTGCCCGAGCACGGTGAAGGCCCCCCGGTCGGCGGGCAGGGCGGTGGCGAGCACCCGCAGCAGGGTGGTCTTGCCGGCGCCGTTGGGGCCGAGCAGCCCGGTGACGCCGGCGGACAGCCGCAGCGACACGTCGTCGAGGGCCCGGGTACCGCCGTAGCGGAGGCTCAGCCCGGAGGCGGACACGGTCGTGGTCATGCGGCACGTCCCTGGAAGAGATCGAATCGGTCACGAAGCAGGAAGAGCGACCCGGCGGCGAGCGCGGCGACCACCGCCGCCACGCCCTGCCCGGCCACGGTGAACGGCGCGAGCGGTACGTCCGCCCCGGCCCGCAGCGCGTCGGCCGTCAGCAGCAGCCCGGCCCATGCCCCGCCCACCAGCGACGGTGCGAGCACCGGGCCGAGACGGGGCATCAGCGCGAGTCCGGTCGTCGTCAGCGCCAGCCCGGGCAGCAGCCAGGCCAGCGCCCGCAGCCCGTAGGCGGGCAGGGCGAGGGTCGCCAGCCCGTTCAGAGCGAGCACGACGGCCAGCACGGCCACCGTCCGGATCATCAGCAGCCGGAACCCGTGCATCGGCGCGACGACGGCCATCTCGTACGTCGGATCCAGCGCGGGCCCGTACGACAACGCCACCCCGGCCAGCGGCAGCAGCGGCGCGAGGGCCAGGAACAGCGTGGGGAACTCCCCGCCGCGCACGGCATGCCCGGCCGCCACGCTCAGCAGCAGCACGGCGACGACCGCCCCCAGCCAGGACCGCCGCAGCACCGGCGTCGCCGCCAGCAGCCGCGCGGTGTGCCCGGCCACCCCGGCCCGCACGAGCAGCCTCTCCAGCAACCCCGTCCGGGGCGCGTCCAGTTCGGCGTCGAGCCGGTCCCAGCCGGCGTCGAGAGCGACGGGATCACTGGCCTCGGCCAGCACCCCGCGGCACCGGGCGCAGGAGGTCAGATGCGCGTCGGCGGACCAGAGCGCGGGGGCCTGCAACTCCCCTCGCGCATAGGCGCGCAGCTCCTCTTCGGACACGTGCCAGCTCATGCCAGGGCCTCCCGCAACTGCTTCCGGGCCCGCATCGCCCGTGTCTTGACCGTCCCGGGCGGTATCCCGAGCAGTACGGCCGCCTCACGGGTGGTCAGCCCGTCGATGACGGTCGCCTGCAGCACCGCCCGCAGCTCCGGCGACAGCCGGACCAGCGCCCCGGCGAGGTCCCCGTGCTCCACCCCCGCGAGCACGCGTTCCTCCGCCGACACCTCGTCCCGGTGCCGCAGCCGCGCCAGGGCCTGCCGCAGCCGGCCCCGCGCCCCGTCGCCCCGCAGCGCGTCCACCAGCCGCCGCGAGGCGATGCGCCACAGCCACCCGGCCGCGTCCGGGGAGTGGCCCTCCTGCCGGTGGCGGGCCGTGCCCCGCCACACCGCGAGGAACGTCTCCTGCACCACGTCGTCGACGACCCCGAGATCGGCGCACCGCCCCCGCAACCGGGCCCGGAGCCATGGCGCGTGGCGCCGGTACAGCTCCTCGAAGGCACGCCGGTCGGCGTCCGCGGCTATGGCCCGCAGCAGCTCCCCGTCGCTTCTCGTATCGCTCACGTCTCCTCATCGGACGGCCCGGCCCGAACGGTTCACGAAAGCACGCTTGACTTTCCCCGCCCCCTTGCACCACCCTTTCACTACTCAATTAGTGAAAGGGTGGTGCAGCAGTGGTCGAGTACCGCATCGACCGGCGCAGCGGTGTCGCCACCTACGTCCAGATCGTCCAGCAGACCAAACAGGCCCTGCGCCTGGGCCTGCTGGAGCCGGGCGACAAGCTCCCGACGGCCCGTGAGGTGGTGGAGGCCACCGCCATCAACCCGAACACGGTCCTCAAGGCCTACCGGGAGCTGGAGCGCGAGGGCCTGGTCGAGGCCCGCCGCGGACTGGGCACGTTCGTCCGCAAGGCCCTGAGCACCGCCCCCGCCGACTCCCCGCTGCGCGCCGACCTGGACACCTGGGCGGTCCGGGCCCGCGAGGCCGGCCTGGAGCGCGAGGACGTGGCCGCCCTCTTCACTTCCGTACTCGACGCGCATTTCGCAGACTTCAAGGGGGACGCATGACCGACACCGCCATCGAGGCGGCGGGGCTGGGCAGGAGGTTCGGGCGACGCCGCGCTGCGGCCCTGGACGGCTGCGCCTTCCGGCTCCCCGCGGGCCGCGTCTGCGCCCTCACCGGCCCGAACGGCGCCGGCAAGTCCACCCTGCTCGCCCTGGCGGCCGGGCTGCTCCGCCCCACCGAGGGCACCGTCACCGTGCTCGGCACCACCCCGGCCGCGGCCCGCGAGCGCCTCGCCTACGTCGCCCAGCACAAGCCCCTGCACCCCCAGCTCACCATCGCCGGGACCCTGCGGCTGGGCCGCGACCTCAACCCCCGCCGCTGGGACGCCCGGGTCGCCGAGCGGATCGTCGCGGAGGGCGGCCTCGACCCCGACACGAAGATCCGGGCGCTCTCCGGCGGCCAGCGCACCCGCGTCGCGCTCGCCCTCGCCCTCGGCAAACGCCCCGAACTGCTGCTGCTGGACGAGCCGATGGCCGACCTCGACCCGCTCGCCCGGCACCAGCTGACGGCCACGCTCATGGCCGACGCCGCCGACCACGGCACCACGGTCGTCATGTCCTCGCACGTCGTCGCGGAGCTGGAGGGCTCCTGCGACCACCTGCTGCTGCTCGGCTCGGGCCGCGTCCGGCTCGCCGGGCCGCTCGACGACCTGCTCGCCGCGCACACCCTGGTCACCGGCCGGGCGGGCGAGTCCCTCGGCCCGCACACGGTGGTCGAGTCCCGCACCACCGGCCGCCAGCTGACCGCCCTGGTCCGGCCCACGGGCCCCCTCGGCGACGGATTCCAGGGTGACCGCCCGTCCCTGGAGGAAGTCGTCCTGGCCCACCTGCGCTCCCCCGACGCCCCGCCGCTCCTGCTCGACGCGCGGGAGGCCGCCGTATGACCGCCCTCGACACCCTGACCACACCCGCCCTCACCCGGCACACCTCGCCGTCGCGCGGCCTGCTCCTGGCCATGCTCCGGCTGCACCGCACGGCGCTGCTGTTCTGGCTGGGACTGGTGGCGGTGGCCGCCGGGGCGCTGCTGTGGGCGATGGGCCCGGGCGCGGACGCCGCCTGGGCCGAGTACCAGGCCATGGGCTGCGACCTGTCCCGTCCGAACCTGGGCTGCGACCTCCCCGGCGCCGCGAACAGCCGGTACCAGACAGCCGTGACGGTCGGCATCGGCCTCGTCAGGCTCCTCCCGCTGCTCACCGGGGCCTGGGCG
The DNA here is from genome assembly GCF_055606225.1 of Streptomyces sp. NPDC037100. Taxonomy (NCBI): domain Bacteria; kingdom Bacillati; phylum Actinomycetota; class Actinomycetes; order Kitasatosporales; family Streptomycetaceae; genus Streptomyces; species Streptomyces sp. NPDC037100. The sequence goes on from NZ_JBVJSX010000004.1 coordinate 653,561, forward strand.
GGCGGCGCCCTCATCGGCCGGGAGCTGGAGAACGGCACCGCACAGCTCGCCTGGACCCAGTCGGTGGGCCCTCTGCGCTGGCTTGCCGCCAAGCTCACGGTCCCGGCCCTGCTGCTCGTGACGGGCACGCTCACGCTGACGCTGCTGCACCGCGCGCTGTGGTCGTCGGACCGTGCCCCGCTCAGCGTCATGGGCTGGCACGCGTGGTACGACGACGGCATCTTCGAGCTCAACGGCACCATCGCCGCCGCCCAGGCCCTCGCCGCCCTGGCCCTCGGCGTCCTGGTGGGGCTGCTGCTGCGCCGGACGCTGCCCGCCCTCGGCGTCGCAATCCTGGCCGTCGTGTCACTCGTCTACGTCCTCGACGAGCTGCGCCCGCACCTGTGGCCGGTGAAGACGGTCGTGAGGGGCCTGGACGACGGCACCGCCGGCTCCGACAGCATGATCGTCGAGACCGGTGCCCTGACCGCCACCGGCGCCCGCGTCCCGATCCCGGCGTGCTCGGGCGAGCCCGGCTGTGACGCCAGAAACGGCATCACTCATTACTACGCCGACTACCACCCGGCCTCCCACTTCTGGCCCCTCCAGCTCATGGAGACCGGCCTCCTCCTCGCCGTCGCCGCCCTGGCCGCCGCGACCGCCTTCGCCCTGCTGCGCCGCCGCACGGGAGCCGCCGCATGACCGCCCTCGCCGAGACGACCAGCCCCGCCGCCCGCCCCGCCCTCCACCGGTACGGCCTGCTGCGGGCGGTGCTGCGGACCCACCGCACGGCCCTCGTCCTGTCGCTGCTGGCCCTGGCCGCCGCGACCGCCGCCCTGGTCTGGCTGCACACCCTCGAGACCGAGGCCCGGGCGGGCATGAGCGCCTGCGCCACGCCCCCCACGGACCGGCTCCCCTCCTGCGCGGCGGTCGAGGCGATCACCGCCGACGAGGTGTACGCGAACGGCATCGCCGTGCTCGCCACCGCCCTGTCCTGGGTGATGTTCCCCGTGGCCGCCTGGGCGGGCGGCGCCCTCGTCGGCCGCGAACTGGAGAGCGGCACCGCCCAGCTGGCCTGGACGCAGTCGATCACGCCCCTGCGCTGGCTGACCGCGAAACTGGCCGCCCCGGCCGCGCTGCTCACCGCCGGCACCGGCGCGCTCGTGCTGCTGAACGTCTGGGCGCGCGGGGACGGCGATCCCGACCTGGTCGGCGACTGGTACAACCCGGACGTGTTCGTGTCGACGGGCCCGGTGGCCGTGGCCTACGCCCTGGCCGGACTCGCCCTCGGCGCCCTCGCCGGACTGGTGTGGCGGCGGGCCCTGCCCGCCACGGGAGTGGCCCTCGCCGCCTCGCTGCTCCTCCACAGCCTCCTCGAACGGCACCGCGAGGACCTCTGGCCGACCGTCGGCCGCATCGCGCCCGGCAGCATCGAGCTCCCTCGCTCGGTCTTCCAGGTCACCTGGGACGCCCCCACCCCCGACGGCGTCCAGATCAGCCACGTCACATTCCACCCGCAGTCCCACTTCTGGCCGCTCCAGTACGTGGAGACCGGCCTCCTGCTGGCCGTGGCCGGCACAGCGACGGCCGCCGCCTTCCTCCTCCTGGGCCGCCGCCTCCCCTGAACCCGGGCCGCGCGTCCTTCCACGGGGGGATGGACGCGCGGCCCGCCCTGTGGGAACACCCCGTGGCGCACGCCCGACACCGACACCGGGACACTCCGTGGCGCACACCCGACACCGACACCGCGGCACCCCCTGACGCACGCCCCACACCAACACCGGAACACCCCGTGGCGCCCGCCCCACGCCGACACCGCGGCACCCCCTGACGCACGCCCCACACCAACACCGGGACACCCCCTGACACACGCCCCACACCAACACCGGGACACCCCCTGACACACGCCCCACACCAACACCGGAACACCCCCTGACACACGCCCCACACCAACACCGGAACACCCCCTGACACACGCCCCACACCAACACCGGAACACCCCGTGACGCACGGCGGCGCGAAGAAGCGTCCACAGCCTGTGGGCAACCGCCCCGGCCGCCCGCCCTGCCCTGTGGACGCCCGCGGGCCGCCCCCCGGTGTCCCGCACGTCATGTCTCCGTAACCATCGATTCAGACGAGCTTGCGAAGCTCGGCCAATGAATCCCGCCGTGCCCGAGCCTCCCCCGCCCCGTGAGGGTCCCGAGGGAAATGGGAGCACTCATGTGACACCTCCGCTCCCGCCCGCGCTGTCCGACGCGCCCGTGATGCTCGCGGCGCGGAAGAATGGGTCCATGAGCCAGCCGAACGCCCAGGCACAGGTCCAGCACGCGCAGCCCTCCGTGGGCTCCATAGCAGCGCACCGCCCCCACACGGTGGCGGCCGTCGTCTCCGATCTGGAACCCGACATCGACGCCGACCTCGACGCGTACGAGGAGTCGCCGTACGACGGGCCCGAGCTGCCGCAGGGTCGTTTCCTCGACCGGGAGCGCAGTTGGCTCGCGTTCAACGAGCGGGTGCTCGAACTCGCCGAGGACCCGAACACGCCCCTGCTGGAGCGGGCCAACTTCCTCGCGATCTTCGCCAGCAACCTGGACGAGTTCTTCATGGTCCGGGTGGCCGGTCTGAAGCGCCGCATCGCCACCGGCGTGGCCACGCGGTCCGCGTCCGGCCTCCAGCCGCGCGAGGTGCTGGAGATGATCTGGGCCCGCTCGCGCGAACTCATGGCCCGGCACGCCGCCTGCTACCACGAGGACGTCGCCCCCGCACTCGCGGAGGAGGGCATCCACCTGGTCCGCTGGAACGAGCTGCAGGAGAAGGAGCAGGCCCGCCTGTTCACCCTCTTCCGGCACCAGATCTTCCCCGTGCTGACCCCGCTGGCGGTCGACCCGGCGCACCCCTTCCCGTACATCTCCGGCCTCTCGCTGAACCTGGCCGTCGTCGTACGCAACCCGGTCACCGGCCACAAGCACTTCGCCCGCGTCAAGGTGCCGCCGCTGCTGTCGCGGTTCCTGGAGAGCTCCCCGGGCCGCTACGTCCCCATCGAGGACGTCATCGCCGCCCACCTGGAGGAGCTGTTCCCGGGCATGGAGGTCCTGGAGCACCACGCCTTCCGCCTCACCCGCAACGAGGACCTGGAGGTCGAGGAGGACGACGCCGAGAACCTCCTGCAGGCGCTGGAGAAGGAGCTCATGCGGCGCCGCTTCGGGCCGCCGGTGCGCCTGGAGGTCGAGGAGTCGATCGACCGAGAGGTCCTGGACCTCCTCGTGCGCGAACTGAAGATCAGCGAGGCCGAGGTCTATCCGCTGCCGGGCCCGCTGGACCTGACGGGCCTGTTCCGCATCGCCTCCCTGGACCGTCCGGAGCTCAAGTACCGCAAGTTCGTCGCCGGCACCCACCGCGACCTCGCCGAGGTCGAGTCGGCGTCCGCGCCGGACGTCTTCGCCGCGCTGCGCGAGCGGGACGTCCTGCTGCACCACCCGTACGACTCGTTCTCCACGTCCGTCCAGGCCTTCCTGGAGCAGGCCGCCGGAGACCCGGACGTCCTCGCCATCAAGCAGACCCTGTACCGGACGTCGGGCGACTCCCCGATAGTCGACGCACTCATCGAGGCCGCCGAGTCCGGCAAGCAGGTCCTGGTCCTGGTCGAGATCAAGGCCCGCTTCGACGAGCACGCCAACATCAAGTGGGCGCGCAAGCTGGAGGAGGCCGGCTGCCACGTGGTCTACGGCCTGGTCGGCCTGAAGACCCACTGCAAGCTGTCGCTGGTGGTCCGCCAGGAGGGCGAGACGCTCCGCCGCTACAGCCACGTCGGCACCGGCAACTACCACCCGAAGACGGCCCGCCTCTACGAGGACCTCGGCCTGCTCACGGCCGACCCGCAGGTCGGCGCCGACCTCTCGGACCTCTTCAACCGCCTGTCCGGCTACTCGCGCCGGGAGACCTACCGCCGGCTGCTCGTGGCGCCCAAGTCGCTGCGCGACGGCCTGGTCTCACGGATCACCAAGGAGATCCAGCACCACCGCGCGGGGCGGCCCGCGTACGTCCGCATCAAGGTCAACTCGATGGTCGACGAGGCCGTCATCGACGCCTGCTACCGCGCGGCCCAGGCGGGCGTGCCGGTGGACATCTGGGTGCGCGGCATCTGCGCGGTGCGCCCGGGCGTGGCGGGCCTGTCGGAGAACATCCGGGTCCGCTCGATCCTCGGCCGTTTCCTGGAGCACTCCCGGGTGTTCGCCTTCGGCAACGGCGGCGAGCCCGAGGTGTGGTTCGGCAGCGCCGACATGATGCACCGCAACCTCGACCGCCGGATAGAGGCCCTCGTCCGGGTCACCGACCCGGCCCACCGGGCGGCCCTGAACCGGCTGCTGGAGACCGGCATGTCCGACTCCACCGCCTCCTGGCACCTCGGCCCGGACGGCGACTGGACCCGGCATGCGACCGACGCGGACGGACAGCCCCTGCGCAACGTCCAGGAGATGCTCATAGACGCCCGGAGGCGCCGGCGTGGCACAGCAACACCTTGACCCTACGGACCCCCGGTCCGGGCACGACGGGCCCACCCCCACCGGAGACGCCCTCGCGGGCTATCTGCGGGCCCAGGCCACGGAGTTCCTCCGAGCGCTGCGCCTGCACCGGGAGACGGGGTCGGGGCCGAACGGCTCGGAGGGGTCGGCCGAGGCGGCCCGCGCCCTGCGCCGCTCGGCCCGCCGCATCAGCGCCAGCCTGCACTCGTTCCAGTCCCTTCTCGACGCCGACTGGTGCGAGACGATGCGCCCCGAACTGGCCTGGGTGTCGGGGACGCTGGCGATGGAGCACGCCTACACGGCCCGTCTGGAACGCCTGCTGGCGGCCCTGCACCGCTTGTCGGGCTCCACAGCCCTCCCGTCCCAGCCGGCCGCCACCGCTGCGGGCGGTCGTGCCACCGGGGCGGCACCCGCCCCGCAGAGAGCGGCGCCCCGCGAGGCCGGGCTGCGCACCTCCCCGGCCCCGGCACCGGAACGCGGCAACCTGACCGTGGGGGCGGCCAAGGCGGGCGCCCTGCTCGACCGCCAGCTCACCCTCGCCCGTACCCGGGCCCACTCCACCGCCCTGCAGGCCCTGGGCAGCAGCCGCTTCCACGCCGTCGCGGACAAGGTCGCCGTCCTGGCCAGCGAGGTCCCCCTGACCAAGACCGCCGGCACCACCGACCTGCGCCCCCTCGCCGGTGCCGCCCAGGACCGCCTCGCCGACGCCGTGGCCGCCCTCCCCCTGCTCACCGCGGGCAACCCGTACAACGCCACGGCCCTCGTCCACGGCCTGTCCCCGGACACGGTGCCGCACCCGCAGGACGCCCCGTGGCACCAGGTCCGGCTGCTGCTGCGCCTGCACCGCTACGCCCGCGAGGCCCTCAGCGGCCCGAAGGGCAACGCCGTGGTGGATCTGCGCCTGCTCTCCGCGGGCCAGGCCCTGAACCGGCACCGCGACGCCTCGGAGGCGGCGGCAGCGGCGGCCCAGGCCGCCCGTACCCCGCGTATCGCCCCGGCCACGGCGTACGCCCTCGGCGTGCTCCACGCCGACCAGCGGCACGAGGTGGAGGCGGCGCGCTTCGCGTTCCAGCAGGCCTGGGAGAAGGAGACCGTGGGCGCGTCATGACCGGGCCCGGCACCAGGAGGCGGTGAAACACCGTGAACGCTCCCAAGGACACCACCGTCCAGGCGGCGGGTTGCGTCCTGTGGCGCCGGTCCCCGGCCACCGGCGGGCCGGAGCTCTGTCTCATCCACCGGCCGAAATACGACGACTGGTCGTGGCCGAAGGGGAAACTGAAGCGCGGCGAGGACGCACTCGCCGGAGCACTGCGCGAGGTGGCGGAGGAGACGGGCTGCCAGGCGGTGCCGGGTCCCGAGCTGTCCACCCTGCGCTACCTGGCGGGCGGCCGCCCCAAGCAGGTCCGCTACTGGGCAGCCGAGGCGGTGAGCTGCGCGTTCTCGCCGACGGACGAGGTGGACCGGGTTCTGTGGCTGGCGCCCGCCACCGCCCGCGACCGTCTCACGCAGCCCTACGACCGGCCCCTGGTCGAGGAGCTGCTCGCCGTTCTGCACCTGCCCCGGGCGGGTGGCTGACCGGACGGTACCGTTTCGTCCGCAAAAGCGGAATGCCGACGTGCTCTCCCCGTAAGCATTCCGTTACCTCACCAGGCCTTAGGCAGGGGTTCACCCCTCGTTCATGTGCGGCCATCGGCGCCTTCACCTGATCTGCCTAATTTCGGCCTTACCGACGCGCGCCGCGCCTCTGAATGCGACCGCGTCCGCGACACCTCGTCTTCGCACGCCGCCGATCAGGACGGCGGCTCCTGGAAGGAACTCAAGTGAAGCTTCAGCGCATGAACCGGCGGGCCCTCGCTCTCGGTGCTCTCGCCGTCTCCGGCGCCCTGGCCCTCACGGCGTGCGGCTCCGACGAAACCGGCGGCGGCTCCAGCGGCGGCTCCTCCAACGCCGCCGCGCCGAGCAACGTCAAGTGTGACGACGCTTCGGGCCAGGTGCTCGCCGACGGCTCCTCCGCCCAGAAGAACGCGGTCGACGCCTGGGTCAAGCAGTTCTCCGCGGCCTGCAAGGTGGAGATCAACTACAAGGCCGGCGGCTCCGGCGCCGGTGTCACCGCGTTCACGCAGGGCCAGGTCCCCTGGGCCGGCTCCGACTCGGCCCTGAAGCCCGAAGAGGTCGCGGCCTCCAAGAAGATCTGCTCCGGCGGCCAGGGCATCGACCTGCCGATGGTCGGCGGCCCGATCGCCGTCGGCTACAACGTGCCGGGGGTCGACAAGCTCGTCCTGGACTCCGCGACGATCGCCAAGATCTTCGACAGCAAGATCACAAACTGGAACGACCCGGCGATCGCGAAGCTGAACCCCGACGCGAAGCTGCCCAACCTCAAGATCCAGGCGTTCCACCGCTCGGACGAGTCCGGCACCACGGACAACTTCACCAAGTACCTGATCGCCACCGCCAAGAAGGACTTCCCGTACGAGGGCGGCAAGGCCTGGCAGGCCAAGGGCGGCCAGTCCGCTCCGCAGTCCTCCGGCGTCGCCGCGCAGGTCAAGCAGACCGCGGGCGCGATCGGCTACTTCGAGCTGTCGTACGCCAAGGACGGCATCAAGACCGTCGCCATCGACACCGGCGCAGCCGAGCCGGTCGAGGCGACCGTCGACAACGCCACCAAGGCGATCGCGGAGGCCAAGGTCGTCGGCACCGGCAAGGACCTCGCGCTGGAGCTGAACTACGGGACCAAGGCCGACGGCGCCTACCCGATGGTCCTGGTGACGTACGAGATCGTCTGCGACAAGGGCAACAAGGCCGACACCCTGCCCGCAGTCAAGGCGTTCCTGCGCTACGCGGCCTCGGAGGACGGCCAGAAGATCCTCGCCGAGAACGACTACGCGCCCATGCCCGACGACATCATCGCCAAGGTCCGCACGACCGTCGAGAGCCTGAGCTGACCCGAGTGCGGTCCGGTCTCCCCGGGGAGACCGGACCGCACCGTCCGGTGCACCGCCGCCAGGAGCCGCACAGCACGTGCGGTTCCGCAGACCGGAGAATCCGATGGACACTACACAGATAGCCGACGCACCTCCCCCCACGCAGCCACCCACGGCCGAGCAGAAGCGCGCGGCCCGTGGCGCCACCCGGCCCGGAGACCGGATCTTCCTCGGTTTCTCCCGTGGTTCGGGCATCCTGCTCCTGGTGATCATGGCCGCGATCGCGGGCTTCCTCACCTACCGCGCGGTCCTCGCCATCAGCAAGGACGAGGGCAACTTCCTCACCACGTTCGAATGGAACACCGGTGTCAATCCGCCGGTCTTCGGCATCGCGGTCCTGGCCTACGGCACGATCATCTCCTCGATCATCGCCATGGTCATCGCGGTCCCGGTCTCGGTCGCCATCGCGCTGTTCCTCACCCACTACGCCCCCCGCCGGCTGCGCGGCCCGATCGCCTATGTGATCGACCTGCTCGCCGCCGTGCCGTCCATCGTCTACGGCCTGTGGGGCGCCCTGGTCCTCGTACCGCACATGAACGGCCTCTTCGGCTGGCTGAACGACTACCTCGGCTGGACCGGCATCTTCTCCTGGCAGGGCGGCGCCGCCCGCTCCATGCTCACCGTGGGCATCCTGCTCGCGATCATGATCCTGCCGATCATCACCAACGTGAGCCGCGAGGTCTTCCGCCAGGTGCCGCAGATGCACGAGGAGGCGGCCCTGGCGCTCGGCGCCACCCGCTGGGAGGTGATCCGCATGGCGGTCATCCCCTTCGGCCGCTCCGGCGTCATCTCCGCCTCGATGCTCGGCCTCGGCCGCGCCCTCGGCGAGACGATGGCCGTCGCCACCGTGCTCTCCCCCGACTTCCTGATCCACACCAGCCTGCTCGACCCGGGCGGCGGCACCTTCGCCCAGAACATCGCCAGCAAGTTCAGCGAGGCCACCGAGTTCGGCCGTGACGCGCTGATCGCCTCCGGTCTGGTCCTGTTCGTCATCACCCTGCTGGTCAACGGAGCGGCCCGCGCGATCATCGCCCGCCGCAAGGAGTACTCGGGGGCCAACGCATGAGCACCGCAACCACCACCCCGAAGCGCCCCAGCACCCTGCGCGGCGGCCATCTGCCCAAGTGGGCCCCGTGGGCCATCGCCGCCGGATCCGTCGCCCTCGGCCTCGGCATCAGCGCCGCGGCCGGCCTGCACAGCGACATCCAGTGGGCCCTGATCGCCGCGATCCTGCACGTCCTCGGCACGTACGTCATCGCGGCCCGGGTCGAGAACCGCCGCCAGGCCAAGGACCGCGTGGTCACCTCGCTGGTGTGGGTCGCGTTCCTGCTCGCCGTGGTGCCGCTGGCCTCCCTGGTGTGGTCGACCGTCCAACGCGGCGTGAAGGTCCTCGACGTCTACTTCCTGACCCACTCGATGGGCGTGGTCGCCGACTCGGAGGCGGGCGGTGGCATCTACCACGCCATCCTCGGCACGCTGGAGCAGGTCGGCCTCGCCACGCTGATCGCCGCGCCGGTCGGCGTGCTCACCGCGATCTACCTGGTGGAGTACGGGCGCGGCAACCTCGCCCGGGCCGTCACCTTCTTCGTCGACGTCATGACCGGCATCCCGTCGATCGTCGCCGGCCTGTTCATCCTCAGCCTCATGCTGATGTTCGAGATGGAGCCGTTCGGCTTCGCCGGCTCGCTCGCCCTCGCGATCCTGATGATGCCGGTCGTCGTCCGCTCCACGGAGGAGATGCTCAAGCTCGTCCCGAACGAGCTGCGCGAAGCCTCCCTGGCGCTCGGCGTGCCCAAGTGGCGCACCATCCTGAAGGTGGTCCTGCCGACCTCGCTCGGCGGCATCACCACCGGCATCATGCTGTCCATCGCCCGTATCGCCGGTGAGACCGCGCCCGTGCTGCTGCTGGTGTTCGGCAGCAAGTTCATCAACGCCAACCCCTTCGAGGGCGCGCAGGCGTCGCTCCCGCTGTACATCTACCAGCAGTACGGATCGGGCGAGGCCACAGCGTACGACCGTGCGTGGGCGGCGTCCCTGACGCTGATCGCCTTCGTGATGATCCTCAACCTGGTGGCCCGCGGCATCGCCCGCTGGAAGGCCCCGAAGACCGGTCGCTAAAGCGTCAATTTGCGGCTACCGCCGCGCGGGGCCACACAGCGACCCCCAGACTTTGGAAGTGAAGTAGTAATGGCCAAGCGAATCGACGTAAGCGGACTGACCGCCTACTACGGCTCCCACAAGGCGATCGAGGACATCTCGATGACCGTCGAGCCCCGCTCGGTGACGGCGTTCATCGGCCCCTCCGGCTGCGGCAAGTCGACGTTCCTGCGCACCCTGAACCGGATGCACGAGGTGACCTCGGGCGGCCGGGTCGAGGGCAAGGTGCTCCTCGACGACGAGGACCTCTACGGCACGGGCATCGACCCGGTGTCGGTCCGCCGTGAGGTCGGCATGGTGTTCCAGCGCCCGAACCCGTTCCCCACGATGTCGATCTTCGACAACGTGGCGGCGGGGCTGCGGCTGAACGGCAACTACAAGAAGAGCGAGCTCTCGGACATCGTCGAGCGCTCCCTCAAGGGCGCGAACCTCTGGAACGAGGTCAAGGACCGCCTGAACAAGCCCGGCTCGGGCCTCTCCGGCGGCCAGCAGCAGCGTCTGTGCATCGCGCGCGCGATCGCGGTCGAGCCGAACGTCCTGCTCATGGACGAGCCCTGCTCGGCGCTCGACCCGATCTCCACGCTCGCGATCGAGGACCTGATCGGCGAGCTCAAGGAGCGCTTCACGATCGTCATCGTGACGCACAACATGCAGCAGGCGGCCCGCGTCTCCGACCGCACGGCGTTCTTCAACCTCGCGGCGGTCGGCCAGCCCGGCAAGCTCATCGAGATCGACGACACGGAGCGCATCTTCTCCAACCCGTCGATCCAGGCCACGGAGGACTACATCTCCGGCCGCTTCGGCTGATCCGGCCTAACCCGGTCCGCCGAGTCTCCTCGCGGTGCTGCATGGCGGTGCCACCGCGAGGCCGAAAAAGGGCCCGCCCCCGGCTCCCGGGGGCGGGCCCTGTCGTCTGTGTCCGGTGCGCTACAGGAACGCCAGATTCACGATCCCGAAGGACGCCGCGGCCACGAGCGCCGCGGCCGGCATCGTGATGAACCATCCCAGGATGATGTTCTTGGCCACGCCCCAGCGCACGGCGTTGACGCGCTTGGTGGCGCCCACACCCATGATCGCCGAGGTGATGACGTGCGTCGTGGAGATCGGCGCCTTGAACAGGAACGCCGTGGTGAACATGATCGAGGCTCCGGTGGTCTCCGCCGCGAAGCCCTGCGGCGGGTCCAGCTCGATGATCTTCCGGCCCAGCGTGCGCATGATCCGCCAGCCGCCGGCGTAGGTGCCCAGCGACAGCATCACCGCGCAGGCGATCTTGACCCACACCGGGATCGGATCGCCGTAGTCCTCGACATCGGCGATGACGAGCGCCATCACGACGATGCCCATGGTCTTCTGCGCATCCTGCAGACCGTGCCCCAGCGCCATGCCGGCCGCCGAGACGGTCTGCGCTATCCGGAAGCCGCGCTTGGCCTTGTGCGGGTTGGCCTTCCGGAAGATCCACAGGATCGCGGTCATCACCAGATAGCCGGCCAGCATACCGACCACCGGGGAGATGAACATGGGGATGACGACCTTCTCCAGCACCCCGCTCCAGTAGACGGTCGTCCCGCCGGCCAGCGCCGCACCGACCATGCCGCCGAACAGCGCGTGCGAGGACGAGGAGGGCAGCCCGAAGTACCAGGTGATCAGATTCCAGACGATCGCCCCCACCAGCGCGGCGAAGAGGATCCCCATCCCCTTCGACCCGGTCGGTGTCTGGATCAGGCCCTCGCTGACGGTCTTGGCGACCCCGGACCCCATGAAGGCACCGGCGAGGTTCATCACCGCCGCCATGGCCAGCGCGGCCTTCGGCGTCAGCGCTCGCGTCGAGACGGACGTGGCGATCGCGTTCGCGGAATCGTGAAAGCCGTTGGTGTACGTGAAGAACAGCGCGACCGCGATGGTCACGACCAGAGCAAAGGTGTCCATGAAGGGCTCAGGACTCCTTGACGGCGATGGTCTCCACCGTGTTCGCCACGTGCTCGAACGCGTCCGCGGCTTCCTCGAGCACGTCCACGATCTGCTTCAGCTTGAGCACATCCATGGCGTCGTACTTGCCGTTGAAGAGGTGTGCCAGCAGCTTGCGGTGGATCTGGTCGGCCTGGTTCTCCAGCCGGTTGACCTCGATCCAGTACTCGGTGAGGTTCTCCATCGTCCGCAGGTGCGGCATCGCCTCGGCCGTCAGCTCGGCAGCACGCGCCAGCACCTCGATCTGCTGGTCGACGCCCTTGGGCAGTTCCTCGACGTTGTAGAGGACGACCAGGTCGACGGCCTCCTCCATGAAGTCCATGATGTCGTCGAGGGACGACGCGAGGGAGTAGATGTCCTCGCGGTCGAACGGCGTGATGAACGAGGAGTTCAGCTGGTGGAAGATCGCGTGCGTGGCATCGTCACCGGCGTGTTCCGCTGCCCGCATACGCTCTGCGATCTCGGCCCGGGCGGATGAGTCCGCCCCGAGCAGTTCCATCAGGAGCTTCGAGCCCGTGACGATGTTGTCCGCGGAGGCGGCGAACATGTCGTAGAAGCTCGTCTCCCTGGGGGTCAGACGAAAGCGCACGTGGGGTCCTCGGGGTGCTTCGGTTTCGGTCAGGCTGATGCTAGGTGCAACATCCGGCCACGGCTATCGGGCCGCCCACCAGTGTCGCCCATCGGGCACAGTGATGAGCACGGGGGCGGTTGTCAGGGCCGTATACCCCGCAAAGTTCGGTACCATATACCCACCAGGGGTATATGTCGGCCCACTGCCCACCAGGAGGAAGCGATGACGGACGTGACCGACACAACAGATGTCGCACATGTCACCACCGGCAGCGCCGAGACCGCCGGTGCGGACGCGACGACCGATCACGACCACGGGGTGCACGGGTACCACAAACAGAAGGACGAGCACCTCAAACGCCTGCGCCGCATCGAGGGCCAGATCCGCGGCCTGCAGCGCATGGTCGACGAGGACGTCTACTGCATCGACATACTCACGCAGGTCTCCGCCTCCACCAAGGCCCTGCAGTCCTTCGCCCTGCAGCTGCTGGAGGAACACCTGCGGCACTGCGTCGCGACGGCGGCCGTTGAGAGCTCCGCTCAGGGGGCCCTCAAGGGCGGTGACGAGATCGACGCCAAGGTGAAGGAGGCGACCCAGGCGATCGCCCGCATGCTGCGGACGTGAGCCGGGCCCTGTTCAGCCTCTGCCTGTTCAGCCTCGGGAGGAGTCCCGCTCCTCGGCCACTTTCAGCACCTCGTCGATGCTCTCCATGCTCAGCCGCTCGCGGGCGGCCGAGGCCGCGATGATCAGCTCTCCGCACAGCTCGATCTCGGCGAGGGCCACGTGGTCCTGAACTGCCGTACCGCCGACCGGAGCCACGTGCATCACCTCGTCTCTGCCGTTGCCGACTTCCTAGAGTAGGGAGCGGCCTACACGCCGCGCATGGCACGGACGGGCTAGTTCACGCCGGTCACTCCTCGGCGATCCTGCCCGCGTAGATGTCGTCGGTCCGGGGCAACCGTACGCGCACCGAGGCCCCGAAATCGTAGAGCAGCGTCGTCGAGGCGACGGCGACGGGGCGCTTCTGCTGACCGTTCAGGAAGCTGAAACGGTGCCTGACCTTGCGGATGCGTCCCTCGTCGTCGAGATAGGCGTCGAACGGCACCTCGGCGGTGGCGAACCCCTCGGCCGCCGCCTTCAGGGGCCCCTCGTTCCGCTTCGACGCCCGCCTGGCCGCGTCGGCGAGGTTGGCCGTCCCCCGGTAGTGACGCACTCCGGTTCCCGCGACCTCCGTCCTGCCCACATAGGTCGCCGTCCGCGTCCCGAGCAGTACCTCGGCCGCCGTGAACGGGTCGGTGGCCCCACCGGTGACGAGGTTTCCGTCGGACAGGGTCCGGGTGTCCACCCGCACCCACTTGTCCGCGGGCACACCGGCGCCCCGGTTCTTCATGAACAGCGCACCCGGCGCGAGCAGTTCGGTGATCGGCCGGCGCTCGGCCACTCCCGCGGGATCCTGCGGCAGCAGCACCTTCAACCGCCCCATCCGCTTGCGGTAGTCGTACACCCCGGCGCCCCGGATGGTCACCCGGGTCCCGCCGGCGGCCATCTCCATCGCCGTACGGGCCTTGGAACTCCCCGCGCCGACCAGCCGGTCGGCGGACTGCCGCAGCACGGTGACCGCTTCCCCGTCACGGGAGTCCCCGGCGGCCGCGTCACCCCCGGAGCACCCCGCGGACCCCAGCCCCGCCCCGGCCAGGACCACCGCGGCGACGACCGTCGCACCCGTCCGCCTGTGCCGCCCTTCCCGCTGCCGCCCAGTCATCGCCTGCCTACCCCCAGCCGGTACGTCCGTCACGGGCCCCCTCGTCGTTCCGGTTAACGACGGGTTTGTGCCCCCGTCACGCGAGCCCGCGCCGACCGCCCTGCGAACCCTTCACCTGTACTGGGTAACGTTGTCGGCGTGGCGCAGCAGGACGGGCTGGAACTTCCCCCCAACCTCCCGGAACACCGCACGACGACCATGGAGAAGGGCCGTTTCTGCATGGCCCAGTGCATCTGTGGCTGGCGTGGCCCGGCACGAAGAGCGAGAAGCCAGGCGCGGACTGACGCGGAGCGGCACGCGACGGGCTGAGACCCGTGGCGGACACCGCCGGGCCGGGTCCGGACCATGGAACCCCCACCCCCGTCATCCCGTCTCCCAGGACGGAACCACCGGGAGGCCCCATGGAACGACGCACGATACTCACAGCCGGCACGGCGGCGATCGCCGCGGCCGCGACCCCCTTCACCACCGCCTGCACCCGGTCGGGCAGCCGCTCCGGAGCCACGGCGACGGCCACCGACGCCGTGCGCGCCTCCACCACTTCGAGAATCACCGCCGCGAACTGGTCCGCCCTGGCACGCGACCTCGACGGCCCCCTCATCCGCCCGGGCGACGCCGACTGGCCGGCGGCCCGGCAGCTTTACAACACCCGCTTCGACACCCTGAAGCCCGCCGCGGTCGCGTATGTGTCCCACCCGGACGACATCCGCACATCGCTGGCCTACGCCCGCGCCCACGCCCTGCGCGTCGCGATCCGCAACGGCGGCCACTCCTATGCCGGCTGGTCCTCCGGCAACGGCCGTCTGATCATCGACGTCTCGAAACTCAACCGCGTCCGGGCCTCGGGCACCACCGCCGTGGTCGGCGCCGGCGCCAAACTCATCGACGTCTACCGGGCGCTCGCCGCGAAGGGCGTCACCATCCCGGCCGGCTCCTGCCCGACCGTCGGCGTCTCGGGCCTCACCCTCGGCGGCGGCCACGGCGTCGTCTCTCGTGCCTACGGCCTGACCTGCGACAGCCTCACCCGGGCCACCCTGGTCACCGCCGACGGCAAGCAGCTCACCGCCGACGCCCGCGAGAACAAGGACCTCTTCTGGGCCCTGCGCGGCGCCGGCAACGGCAACTTCGGCGTGGTCACGGAGCTGCACTTCACGACCCACCCGGCACCGCAGGGCGTCTCGGCGTACCTGTCCTGGCCCTGGTCGAAGGCGGCCGCGGTGGTGAAGGCCTGGCAGGAGTGGGGCCCGTCGCAGCCCGACGAGATCTGGTCGTCCCTGCACCTGGCGAACGCCGCGGGCGGCACCCCGACCGTCTCGGTCTCGGCGTTCTCCCTGGGCACCTACGGCGAGCTGAAGAACGCCGTCGACCGGCTGGCCGACCGCGTCGGTGCCCCGGCCCGCAGCGTCTCCCTGAAGCGCCGCTCGTACGAGGAGTCGATGGAGGTGTACGCGGGCTGTTCCTCGTTCCCGACGGACGCGCAGTGCCATCTGCCCGGCTCGACCCCGGGCCGTTCACCGAAGGGCGCACTGGGCCGCGAGACGTACGCCGCGGCTTCGGACTTCTTCGACCGCTCCCTGTCCACGGCCGGCATCCGCGCGCTGCTGTCCGGGATCGGTTCGGTACGCGGCGGCACGGGCAGCATCGCGCTGACCGCCCTCGGCGGAGCGGTCAACCGCGTCTCCCCCACCTCCACGGCGTTCGTCCACCGCCGCTCCCGCATGCTGGCCCAGTACATCGCCGCGTGGCGGGCCGGCACGAGCGGCGCGACGGCCCGCGACTGGCTGGCCTCCGCCCACAAGTCGATGCGCCCGTACGCCTCGGGGGCGGCCTACCAGAACTACACGGACCCGACCCTGACCGACTGGCGCAAGGCGTACTACGGGGATGCGGCAACGCGCCTGGCGAAGCTGAAGAAGCAGTACGACCCCGACCGCTTCTTCACCCATCCCCAGGCGCTGTAAGGCCTTTACGCGGCGAGGTCCCGCTCCGAGGCCCGCTCACTGCGCGTCTCGGGGATCACCGTGTCCTCCCCTTCGGCACGCCCTCTGCTGCGCACCAGCGACCCCAGCCGGGGCGAGCGCTCGACGGCCTTCACCAAAGGCGTCAGCAGGGCCATGGCGAGCGGCGACAGCAGCAGCGTCACGGCGGTGCCCAGCGCGAACCCGCCCACAACGTCCGTCGGGTAGTGCACGCCCATGTAGACGCGGATGAACCCGCCGAACAACGCCAGCACGAGCCCGACGAGCCCGAACTTGCGGTTGGCGACGAACAGGCCGACCGCCAGGGCCATGACGAGTGTCGCGTGGTCGCTGACGAACGAGTAGTCGGTCTTTCCCTGGACCAGCACGTCGAGCCCCTGGTGGTCCAGGAACGGCCGGGGCCGCTCCACGAATCCCCGGATGGGCACGTTGACCAGGACGGCGATACCGGCGGCCAACGGCGCCCAGACCAGCGCCGCGACGGTGGACGCCGCGTCCTCGTCGCCACGCCGCCGCACGGACCACCAGCACCACACCACGAGCAGGACGATGGCGAGCAGCAGCCCGTACTCACCGACGTACTCCATGACGCGGTCGGACCACGGCGGTGCGTCCTTGGCCAGGCCATTGATGTCGTACAGCAGGTCGACGTCGGGGTTCGACCCGGAATCGGCGAGTCCAGCCATGGCGCTGCGGCCCCTTCGTCGTCTCTCCCGGCGCACCTGTGCGTGCGCCGCTCCTGCCACCCCCGTGGTTGTAGATCCGCTTCCGCTGCACTGACGTCCGCTCGGCTACGTCATCAGGAACGCATGGTCCCCGTTGATACGTTCCACACTCCACCGAATGATCACGCAGACGTTATCGAAGAGAGACAAGTCTTCGCAGCTCAGGGGGCGGGTTCACGGACGGTTCACACCGTCGTGGGCAGTGCTTTCGCGCCATCTTCGGTGACGCGGGTGGCCCCGAAGTAGTCAGGGGTGTCGATCGGGTCGAATCGGATGACGGCACCGGTCCGGGGCGCGTCGATCATGTACCCGCCTCCAACATAAATGCCGACATGCCGGATGGCGCGGGAATTGGTGAGGTCGCCCGAGAAGAACACCAGGTCGCCGGGGAGCAGTTCGTCCCGCGAGGGGTGCGGGCCGGCGTTGTACTGGTCGTTGGCCACGCGCGGGAGCTTGATGCCCACGGACGCGTAGGCGGCCTGGGTCAGCCCCGAGCAGTCGAAACGTCCGCCCTGCTCAGCGGTGCCGGTACCGCCCCACAGATAGAGCGTGCCGAGCTTCTTCTGCGCGTACTCGATCGCGGCCGCGGCCTGCTCGGAGGGGTCGACCCGCCCGACCGGCGCCGCGAAGCTCTCGGAGAGCGTCGTGATCCGCTTCACGTAGTTCCGGGTCTCGCTGTACGGCGGCACGCCCCCGTACTTGATCACCGCGTACGCACCCGCGTTGTAGGCGGCCAGCATGTTTTCGGTCGGATTCCCGCCAACCTTCTTCACGTACGAGGCGAGTTCGCAGTCGTACGAGGCGGCCGAGGGAATCGCGTCCTTCGGATCCCACACATCACGGTCGCCGTCGCCGTCACCGTCGATGCCGTGACTGGCCCAGGTTCCGGGGATGAACTGCGCTATGCCCTGCGCGGCGGCGTGGCTCTGGGCCCTGGGGTTGAAGCCGCTCTCCTGGTAGAGCTGGGCGGCGAGCAGGGCCGGGCTGATCGCGGGGCAGAGGTTGCCCCACTTCTGCACGAGGGCCGCGTACGCGGCCGGCACCGACCCCTTGGCCAGCGATTTCGCCCCGCCGCCCACACCGTTGACCAGGTTCCCGGCGACGAGATAGACCCCGACGACGAGCAGCATCACGAAGGCCAGGGCGGAGCTGATCGCAACGCTCGCCACGATCCATGCCTTACGCACCGTCAACCGCCCCTCGCCGCCCAGGAGTCCGTCGGCCAGTGTAGAGGCGGTCGGCACGCCCGGGAATGATCACGTGGAGGAGAGTCGGGGCGGACGGGGGCGGGGCGTGGCACGGGCGGCACGGCAAGGGCACGGTGAGGGCACGGCGGAGGCGGCAAGGGCACGGTGAGGGCACGGCGGAGGCGGCAAGGGCACGGTGAGGGCACGGCGGGGGCGGCAAGGGCACGGTGGGAGCGGCGGGCGCGCGACGGATCCGGCCGACGTACGGGATCGCGACGCGTCACGCACGCCCCGCCGCCGCCCGGTACAGCCGCTCCGCCTCCGCACCGAGGACGACGCTGTAGGAGACGTCGGGAGTCGCCCCTCCCTGCTTGTGCCCGCCGAGGACACCGACGACCTGCCCTTCGCCGTTCACCCGAGGGCTGTCGTACCCAGCCGCCGACGGCGTCCTGAAGCTCCCTGCCGCCGCACCCCTCGAGTCAAGCCGCGCCCATCGCCCGGCCATCGGGCCGTCAGCGACCGGTAAGCCCCACGCCCTCTTCAGTAAGGCGGAAGTCAGGATTCCGATCGCCGTCTTGTTGTCACGTACTCAACAAGCGATTGTCGTCGCGGGTCGCCGCCCCCGCCGGGAAACACACCGGCGGTCCCCCCGCAGGCCTCTGCCCACCACTGCCAGGAGGCTGTACCTTGCGCACGACACCCTCGACTCCCCCCACTTCGCGCCTCAGATGGCGCCGCGTGGCGTCCGCCGTCACCGCCACCGCCGCACTCCTCCTCACCGGCCTCACCACCGCCGCCCACGCACAGGCCGCGGACCCGAGCACCTCGTCGACGTCCTCCAAGGTCACCTGGACCCGCTCCTGCGCCCTGCCCCGCCACCAGGGCGACATGGCCTGCAACGCCCTGCGCGTCACCGGCGGCCGCACCGCCTTCCAGCAGCAGCACGGCATCTCCGCCAAAGCCGCCGACGCCTCCTCCCCCTCCGGTTACGGCCCCTCCGACCTCCGCAGCGCCTACGGCCTGACCTCCGCCGCCGCCGGCAACGGCTCCGGCCGGACGATCGCCATCGTCGACGCCTACGACGACCCCAACGCCGAGTCCGACCTCGCCGCCTACCGCTCCCAGTACGGCCTGCCCGCCTGCACCACCGCGAACGGCTGCTTCAAGAAGGTCAGCCAGACCGGCTCCACCACCGCCCTCCCCACCCCCGACAGCGGCTGGGCCGGCGAGATATCCCTCGACCTCGACATGGCGAGCGCCATCTGCCCGAACTGCCACATCACCCTCGTCGAGGCGAAGTCGGCGTCCATGGCCAACCTCGGCACCGCCGTCAACGAGGCCGTCGCCCTCGGCGCCAAGTACGTCTCCAACAGCTACGGCGGCGGCGAGTCCTCCTCCGACGCCTCCTACGACTCCGCCTACTTCAACCACCCGGGCGTCGCCATCACCGTCAGCGCGGGCGACGCGGGCTACGGCGCCGAGTACCCGGCGGCCTCCAAGTACGTGACGTCCGTGGGCGGCACCCGGCTCTCCACGTCCTCCACCACCCGCGGCTGGACCGAGAGCGTCTGGCGGACCAGCAGCACCGAAGGCACCGGTTCCGGCTGCTCCGCCTACGACACCAAGCCCACCTGGCAGACCGACACCGGCTGCACCAAGCGCATGATCGCCGACGTCTCCGCCGTCGCCGACCCGGCGACCGGCGTCTCCGTCTACGACACCTACGGCGCCGACGGGCAGGGCTGGGCCACCTACGGCGGCACCAGCGCCTCCGCCCCGATCATCGCGAGCGTCTACGCCCTCGCGGGCACCCCGTCCACCGGCTCCTACCCGGCCAGGTTCCCCTACGCGAACACCACCGCCCTGAACGACGTCACCAGTGGCAGCAACGGCAGCTGCACCACCAGCTACTTCTGCACCGCCCGGACGGGCTACGACGGCCCGACCGGTCTGGGCACCCCGGAGGGGCTCGGCGCCTTCACCGGCTGACGCACCTCCCCCCGGTGACAGACCGTCACCGGGGGGGCGCCGCCCGGCGCCGTGGGGGCCCGGGACGGCGGGAAAACGAAGGGGCCGCGGCATCCCAGCCGCGGCCCCTTCGCCTTGCCAGGTAGCCTTCACCCGGGGAACACCGGCGCGACCACTCACCCGACCAGCCGTCAGAAACGGCCCCCAAAGGTGGGAAAGGCCGCGAGAGGGAACAACGACGGAACCACACACCAGGTTCCGCTCAGGCCTCATTGCCCGGCGTGACCTGCCGTGATACACAGAGTGACCATACGATCCTTCGTGCACCGCCCGTCACCTCCCCTAGGGCCCGGAGCGGAACGGTGGCAAGGTATTCGTACGAAACCCGCCAATCAATGACGCCAAGTCGACATCCGACAGCATCATTGTCGGCGACAATGAGGCCTGACCTCTGCACGACCGCAGAGGGTTGCGGAACTACCCAACAGGGGCGGTGACTTACATGCTCTTTGCGGCCGACAAGGGAGACATCAACACCATCATCGGCGGGATCGCTCCGGACTGGGGCCCCTTCGGCAGCCTGGGCAACGAGGCGAAGGTGATGATCGAGGTCGTGATGGCGGTGGCCATCCTGCTCTGCCTCGGCATCGCCATCTGGGGCGCCGCCAAACAGCGCATCGGAGCGACCGCCCTGCGGGACACCTTCAGCGCGGAGCAGGGCAAGGGCCTCATCATCGCCGGCCTCACAGGAGTCTTCATCATCGGCTCCCTCGGCACTCTCTTCACCATCGTGTACGGCATGGCCGTGTAGCCCGGGCGCCGTCCGCCCGGCCGGTCACGCCCGGCTCCCCCTCCATCCCACCCGCCCGTCGTGCCCACCGGCTGAGGTTGCGTTTCCCTGATGTCGAGTCACCACACCGCGCCCGCGCGGGAACCAGCACGGCTACCGTCGTACGAGGAGTATGAGAAGTACGACCGGTACGAAGTGTTTCCGCACGACGTCGAGGGGGCGTACGCGGCATGAGTCTCGGTGACGACCACGAGTCCTCCGGCGGCTACGCCGGCACGGGCCAGACGCGCACCCGCCTGCCCGACTCCGGCGACGCCTTCGGCGACCCCCGCCGCCGCTCCTCGTCCCGCAGCCTGGTCACGGTGGTCGGCGTGGTGGTCCTCCTGATCGCAGCGATCGCGTTCGCCAACCGGGGGGACGGCGACTCGTCCTCTTCGACGGACGGATCCTCGGGCAAACCGGACTCGACAGCGACGGCCCCCTCCGGCCAGCGCCCCGTCAAGTCCAAGTCGTCCGCCGGCATCCCCTCGGGCTTCGCCCAGGACCAGGAGGGAGCGGAGAGCGCCGCGGCGAACTACGCCGTCGTGCTGGTCTCCGCCGACATCCTCAAGCCCGCGCGGCGGCCAGAGATTATCCGTCAGGTGTTCGACGCGGACAAGGTCTCCGAGCTGGAGAGAAACCTCGACCAGGTCTACAGCAAGGCGTTCCTGGAGAAGGTCGGCCTCGACGCGAACGGCGAAGCGCCCAAGGGCAGCACCTACGTCTCCCGCACCATGCCGGTCGGTACCAAGGCCACCGACTACTCGGGCAACACCGCCACCGTCGAGGTCTGGTGCACGGGCGTGTTCGGGATGACGGGGGAGAACTCACAGACCCCGGTCACCAACGACTGGTTCACCATGACCCTCCAGCTGCGCTGGACGGAGGGCGACTGGAAGGTCGACAGCTTCTCCCAGAAGGAAGGCCCCGCGCCGGTCAACGGCGACAACAGGGTGTCGACGTCGGACGCCATCTCGAAGGCCGTCGAGGAGTTCGGAGGGTTCACGTATGCCCGGTAGCCCGCGCCGCTCAGTCAAGGTCGCCGCAACCCTCACCGCCGTGCAGACCGCCCTGGTCCTGTTCGCCACCAGGGCGACAGCCGCTCCCACGCCCTCGCCCAGCCCCAGCAACGACAACTGCTCCCTGCTCTCCGGCCGGGCCCTGGAGATCTGCCAAGGCGACACCGGCAGCCAAAGCGGCAGCGGAACCTCCCGGCTCGACCCCACCTCCACCCTCGACCCCCTCTCCTCCCTCGCCAAGGGCTGTGCCGACGCCGCCTCCTGGACCGTCGACAAGCTCAGCGACGCCGTGAAGGAGACCGCCAACGTCGACTTCACCAACCCCAAGTTCCTCCAGCAGTACGCCGTCGTCTTCGCCGCCTCGACGATCCTCACGCTGCTGCTCTGGCTCCTGGCCGTCGCCAAGCGAGCCGTCCGCGGCGTACCCCTGACCACCGCGCTGTCCGAGGCCATCGGCTTCCTGTGGCTCACGGTGCTGGCCTCCGCCTTCACCCCCCTGATCCTCTACACCGTCGTATCCGCCACCGACGGCATCACCGAGGTCCTCGCCAAAGCCACCGGCGACCAGACCGACGCGTTCTTCGGCACGTTCTCCGAAGCCCTCAAGAAGGGCGAGGACATCGGCGGCGGCCCGATCATGCTGATCGTCGTCTCCCTGGTCAGCATCCTCGCCGCCGGAGTCCTCTGGCTGGAGCTCGTCATCAGGGCCGCGCTCCTCTACGTCGGCGCCCTCCTCGGCACCGTCGTCTACGCCGGCCTCGTCGACAAGAACCTGTGGGGCCACGTCCGCCGCTGGGCCGGCATCATGATCGCGGTCATCCTCATCAAGCCGGTCATCGTCATCGTCCTCGGCCTCGCCGGCGCACTCTCCGCCGACGACGGCCCGAACGCCTTCTCCGCCGTCGTCTCCGGCCTCGCCATCATCCTGCTCGCCATCTTCGCCAGCGCGATGATCTACCGCTTCGTCCCCGGCTTCGGCGACGAGATCGCCGGCTCCCGCAACAACCGCCTCATGCAGGGCGCCGAAGGCAAGGCCGCGGCCGTCATCAGCTCCCCGGCGTCCCTCGTCGCGCAGGGCATCAAGACCCACAGCACCCGCGCCGACAACAACGGCGGAGGCAGCCAGTCCTCCGCCCCCCGCCCCAGCAACCCAGCCTCCGGCGGAGTCGCCGCGCACAGCGCGCGCACCTCGAACGGCGGCGGCGGATCTGTCCCCTCCGCCGCACCCGCCCCCCGCTCGGGCAGCCCCGTCAACACTCCCCACGCCAGCAACACCCGCAACAGCAGTACCAACCGCACGGGAGGTGAAGGGCGTTGACGACCGAGTCCCACGTGTCCCATCCGGTCACGCCCCGCCGGACATATCTGATCGGCCGCGCCCGGCCGAACGCGATCATCGGCCGCAACCGCGAGACCGGCGAGATCGCCCTGATCGTCGTGGGCGCGTTCCTCGGCATGATGTGCGGCCTCCTCGTCCCGGTCCTGTCGCTGCGCATCGTGCTGCTCGCCGGGTTCCCGATGCTGGCGCTGGCCGCGGTGTACGTGCCGTACAAGCACCGCACCTTCTACAAGTGGTTCGAGATCAACCGCAGCTACAAGCGGACCCTCAAGCAGGGCACCACCTACCGCTCCACCGCGATCGAGGCCGGCACCCGGCTGGACGGCAAGGAAATCGAGGTCGGCCCGCCCCCGGGCATCGGCCGCATCACCTGGCTGGCCGCACCCTTCGGCCCCGACGAGATCGCCGTCCTCCTGCACGCCGACCGCAAGACCGTCACCGCCGCCATCGAGATCGAGGGCCCGGGCGTCGGCCTGCGCGACAGCGAGGACCAGGAAGCCCTCGTCGACCGCTTCGGCACCCTGCTCAAGCACGTGGCCAACGGCGACGGCTTCGTCACCCGCCTGCAGATGCTGGCCCGCACCCTCCCGGCCGACCCGGACGCCCACGCCAAGGACGTCGCCATCCGCGGCGACGACAAGGCCCTGCCCTGGCTCCAGGAGTCCTACGAACAGCTCCAGTCCATGGTGTCCACCAGCAGCGAGCAGCACCGCGCCTACCTCGTGGCCTGCATGCACTACACCCGCGAACTCGCCGCCGAGGCCAACGCCATGGCCCGGGCCGCCCGCGCCCACGGCGGCAAGGTCGACCGGGACGCCGGACTCGCCGTCGTCATGGCCCGCGAGCTCACCGACATCTGCTCGCGCCTCCAGGAAGCCGACATCCGCGTCCGCCAGCCGCTCGGTCAGGGACGGCTGTCCTCGCTGATCCACTCCATGTACGACCCGGACCACCCCATCGACCACATCCAGGCGATGACCAAGCGCAACGCCTGGCCAGCCGAACTGGACGCCATGGAGCCCACCTACCTCCAGGCCAAGACCCGCGAGTCCTCCACCCGCGCCCCCTGGTGCCACGCCACGGCCTGGGTGAAGGAGTGGCCGATGACCCCCGTCGGCGTCAACTTCCTCGCCCCGCTCCTCGTCCACACCCCGGACGTCATCCGCACGGTCGCCGTCACCATGGACCTCGAACCCACCGAGGTCGCCATCGAGCGCATGCTCACCGAGAAGACCAACGACGAGGCCGAGGCCTCCCGAGCCGCCAAGATGAACCGCACCGTCGACCCGCGTGACATCGCCGCGCACTCCCGGCTCGACCAGCGCGGCGAGGACCTCGCCAGCGGCGCCGCCGGCGTCAACCTCGTCGGCTACATCACCGTCAGCTCCCGCTCCCCCGACGCCCTCGCCCGCGACAAACGGACGATAAGGGCCTCGGCGGGAAAGTCGTACCTCAAGCTGGAATGGTGCGACCGCGAGCACCACCGCGCCTTCGTGAACACCCTTCCCTTCGCCACCGGCATTCGGAGGTAGGACCTGATGCGGGATCCGCTGTCCGTCCTCACCGACGCCTTCACCTCCTTCCTCTTCGGGAAGGTCGAGACGACCAGGCTCCCGGTGCGCACGTCCACGGGCCAGGCCCAGGCGGTCTATCTCCCGACCGCCGCCCCGGGCCTCGGCGACTCCGGCGTCATCATCGGCCGCGAGGTGTACTCCGGAAAGGGCTACATCTACGACCCCTTCCAGCTCTACGGCCAACAGCTCCCCGCCCCCCACTGGCTCGTCCTCGGCGAGTCCGGCAACGGCAAGTCGGCGCTGGAGAAGACGTACGTCCTGCGCCAGCTCCGCTTCCGCGACCGCCAGGTCGTCGTCCTGGACGCCCAGGGCGAGGACGGCGTCGGCGAGTGGAACCTCATCGCGCAGGAGCTGGGGATAACCCCCATCCGTCTGGACCCGACGGCTGCCCTGGACATGGGCATCCGCCTCAACCCGCTCGACCCCGCGATCACGACGACGGGCCAGCTCGCGCTGCTCCGCACGATCATCGAGGTCGCGATGGGTCACGGCCTCGACGAACGCTCCGGCTTCGCCCTCAAGGTCGCCCACGCCTACGTCAACGAGACCATCGTCGACCGCCAGCCGGTCCTGACCGACATCGTCGAACAGCTGCGCCACCCCGAACCCGAGTCGGCCGAGGCGATGAACGTCGCCATAGACGACGTACGGGCCTGGGGCCTCGACGTCGCCCTGGTCCTGGACCGCCTGGTCGACGGTGACCTGCGTGGCATGTTCGACGGCCCCACCACGGTCGGCATCGACCTCGACGCCCCGCTCATCGTCTTCGACCTGTCCCACATCGACCGCAACTCCATCGCCATGCCCATCCTCATGGCGATCGTCGGCGTGTGGCTGGAGCACACCTGGATCCGCCCCGACCGGAAGAAGCGCATCTTCCTGGTCGAGGAGGCCTGGCACATCATCAACAGCCCCTTCGTCGCCCAGCTGTTCCAGCGCCTGCTGAAGTTCGGCCGACGCCTGGGCCTGTCGTTCGTGGCGGTGGTCCACCACCTGTCCGACGTCGTGGACGGCGCGGCCGCGAAGGAAGCGGCCGCGATCCTGAAGATGGCGTCGACGAGAACGATCTACGCCCAGAAGGCGGACGAAGCGCGGGCCACCGGACGCGTCCTCGGCCTGCCACGCTGGGCGGTGGAGATCATCCCGACCCTCACCCCCGGCATCGCCGTCTGGGACGTCAACGGCAACGTCCAGGTCGTCAAACACCTGATCACCGAGACCGAACGCCCCCTGGTCTTCACCGACCGCGCGATGACCGAGACCTCCGCCCAACTCGCGGACGACGCCCTGCGCGCCGCCGAACTCGAGGCGGAGGAACGGGCCGCGGCCTTCGTGGAGCACCACCTGGGCGACTCCGAATCAACGGTGGCATAGGCGGCAGGGGAGGACGCGTGAGACCGGACGACCGCCACACCCAGCGGGGCGGCCAGGGAGGCATCCCCGACGGCCTGCTGATCGGCATACTCGCGTTCCTCCTCGGCATGACCCTGCTGGTGTGGACGGCCACCGGCCTCGCCGCCTGGTTCGCCCACGGCTCCTGGCCGTCCGGCGTCACCTTCACACGCACGCCCCTGGCCATGCGCGACCTCGTCGCCCAGCCCCACGACATCCCCGGCGCCTGGCCCGACACACCCCCCGGCGAACTCTCCGGCTACGGCCTGTTCTGGGGCCTGTTCATCGGCCAGCTCATGATCCTGTTCGTCCTGACGATGTTCGTCATGGGGACGTGGGCCCGCTGGCGCGCCGTACGGGCGAGACGCAGGGCGGAGAGCCTGTCCCACGAGCGCGAGCCCGAGCCCGACCCCGGCCAGCACGACGTACCGCTAACGGCCCGGCACGGCATGCCGACGAGGACCACACCGCACGAGGTCCCCACACCCCGGGCGGCTTCCGAGCCCACGCAGATCCTGGAACCCACGGCACCACTCGGCGGCCCCCCGCACCCGACGGCAACGCCTGCCCCGCCCGCGGCAACCGTCCCCCTGACTCCGGCCTCCCTGTTCACCCAGGAACGAGTGGGCGGATGGGAGAAAATCCTCGTGGCCCCGAGGGAAACCCGCCGGACAACCGCGACCCAGGCGGTCCGCGACGCCGAGGGCCCGGCCCTCGTCGTCACCTCGAACCCCACACTCTGGCAGGAAACCAAGGACGCCAGAGCCAAACTGGGCCCCACCCACCTCTACGACCCCACCCACCTCTGCGACACCCCTTCCCGCCTCCACTGGTCCCCCACCACCGGCTGCGAGGACAAGGCAACGGCGACCGAACGCGCCACCGCCCTCCTCACCCCCGTCCGCCCCACGGCCAAACTCGACCAGGCCCTCAGCGACACGGCCGCCACCCTCCTGCGGAGCTACCTGCACGCCGCAGCGATCGACGGCCGCACCATCCGCCACGTCCACCGCTGGTCCCAGGGCACCCAGATCCAGGACGCCGTACGCATCCTCCGCACCAACCCCAAGGCGGCCCCCGGCTCCGCGGGCGAACTCGAAGGCGCCCTCACGGCCCACCCCGAACGCCGGGACATGGCCCAGCAGCTGACGACCCGTGCCCTCGCCGCCCTCTCCACGGTCAACATCCGCGAAGCCTGCACTCCCAACCGAACTGATGCCCTCGCCTTGGATTCCCTCGTCCACGAAGGGGGCACGCTTTACGTGGTGGGGGAATCCATCGAGGACCCCAGGACGAACCCGGGCGCGATGCCCTTCCTGACGGCCCTCGTCTCGAGCGTGGTCGAGCGCGGCCGGCACATGGCCGAACGGTCATCGGCCGGTCGCCTCGACCCACCAATGACGCTCGTCCTGGACGACGTCGCGGCCGTGGCCCCGCTTCCCCAGCTCCCGGAGCTGCTGGCCACCGGAGCGGACCGGGGCCTGCCGACCCTGGCCCTGCTCCGGTCCCGCGAACAGGGCCGCGCCCGCTGGCCGCACGACGAACTACCGGTCTGAAGCCGCACCCCGCAGACGCTCACTCCCGCTCGAGCACGAACTCCAGCTCCCGCTCCCCCGCGTCCCCGAGCGGCACGATCACTCCACTCGGCAGGAACCCCACCCGCCGGTAGAACCGCTGCGCCCGCCCGTTCTCCTCGTGCACGATGAGCCGGACCCGCTCGAGCCCCTGAGCCCACGACCACTCCAGGGCCGCGTCGAACAGCACCTCGGTCAGCCCGCTCCCGCGCTCCTCCGGCCGTACGAACACGCCGACCACATGCCCTTGCTTCCGCTCCACCGGAAACCCGGCCCAGTCGGTCGTCCCGGGCTCCTCCACGAGCACCGTCAGAGTCCCCACCCACCGCCCGTCCGGCCCCTCGGCGATGATCTGCTGCGCCCGGTCCGCTCCCTCGGCGGCCCCCGCCGTCCGCTCCTGCCAGAACGAGTCCGGCCGGGCCACGGCCTCCTCGTAGGTCTCCAGGAAGGCCAGGTGCGCCACCTCGTCCCGCAGCGCCGCGAGCCGCAGCTCCTTCGCCGCTGCCCACTCGCCGGCACGGACGGACCGGATCACATAGCTCATGCGGCAACGGTAGTACCCGAGTACGACACCCCTCACCCCGATTACCCCGCCGGTCCGACGCCCGCCGCCCCCGGAACCCTCACGATGGACCCCGTGACGGAAGACCGGGCGCCGGAGCCCCTCACCGAGTACGCCCAGCGCCTCACCCACAAGGTGCGCGCCTTCGACCGACGCCACCCCCTCCTGTGGGACCTGCACTTCACCGGCTTCTGGGTGACAGCCGCCCTGATCGACTACGCCGGCGGCGGCTGGCGCCACAACGCCCACGACCTCGACGTCCCCGGCTGGCTCCTCATCACCCTGAGCCTCGGCCTCTCGGCCCCGCTCCTCTGGCGTCGCACCCACCCCGGGGCGGTCCTGGCCGCCATGGTCCCCTTCGCCCTCGTCAACGCCTGGACCGGCGCTGCCCTCCAGGCAGCCCTGCTCCAACTGGTCCTCGTCCACCACCTCGCCCTGCGCCGGCCGCTGCACAACCTGTGGTGGGCCACGGTCCTGGTGCTCGCCCCGGTCCTCGTGTCGGTCCTCCGCCACGGCGAGGGCACCTGGGACCAGCAGATCGGCTCGTATCTGCTGTCGATCACCGTGGCCGCCCTGATCGGCGTCACCGTCCGCACCCGCCGCGACCACACCGAGGCCCTGGAGGACCGCGCCCGCCGCCTGGAGACCGAACGCGACCAGCAGGCCCAGCTCGCGGCCGCCGCCGAACGCGCCCGCATCGCCCGCGAGATGCACGACATCATCGGCCACAACCTCTCCGTCATCACCGGCCTCGCCGACGGCGGCCGATACGCCGCCGCCAAGTCCCCGGAACGCGCGGCCCAGGCCCTCGACGCCATCGCCGGCACCAGCCGCCAGGCCCTCACCGAACTCCGCCGCCTCCTCGACGTCCTGCGAGAGGAGGAGAAGCAACAACCCGACCTGACCCCCCAGCCCGGCCTCACCGACCTCGACCGGCTCCTCGACGGCGTACGCTCCGCAGGCCTCCCCGTCGGCGCGACCATCCACGGGAGCCCCACCCTCCCCGCGGGCCGCCAACTCACCGTCTACCGCGTCATCCAGGAGGCCCTCACCAACAGCCTCAAACACGGCGGCCCCGAAGCCACCGCCCAGATAACCCTCTGCTACGAGGAGAAGGCCGCCGTCACCGTCACCATCACGGACACCGGCGTCGGCAGCCGCACCGACGGGCCGTCCCGCGACGGCCGGGGACTACCCGGAATGCGCGAGCGAAGCGCCCTGTACGGCGGCACACTTGAGGCCGGCCCTCGCCCCCACCCGGAGCGGGGCTGGCGTGTCCGCCTGCATCTCCCGGAGGAATCCCCGCAGTGACCACGGTCCTGATCGCCGACGACCAGCCCCTTCAGCGTTTCGGTTCCCGCATGCTGCTGGAGAGCCAGGACGACATGACGGTCGTGGGCGAGGCACCGAACGGCAGCGAGGCGGTCCGCCTGGCGGCCGAGCTCCGCCCCGATGTCGTCCTGATGGACATCCGCATGCCCGGCCTCGACGGCATCGAGGCGACCCGCCGCATCACCGCCGCCGGCGACCGCACCCGCATCCTGATCGTCACCACTTTCGACCTGGACGAGTACGCCTACGCCGGCCTCCGCGCAGGCGCCTCCGGCTTCCTCGTCAAGGACGCCCAGCCCGAGGAGCTCCTCGCCGGCATTCGCGCGGTGGCCACCGGCGACGCGGTCGTCGCTCCCAGCCTGACCCGCCGCCTCCTGGACGCCTACGTCCATCACCTCCCGGCCGGCCCCGAGACGGATGCCGGTCCACAGGAGGACGCCCGCCTCGCGTCCCTCACCGACCGGGAACGCGAAATCCTCACGGTCATCGGCCAGGGCTGGACGAACACGGAGATAGCCACGCGTCTTCATCTCGCCGAGTCGACGGTGAAGACGCATGTGGGCCGCATTCTCGCGAAGACCGGTTCCCGTGACCGCATTCAAGCGGTCATTCTGGCGTACGACACGAAGCTGGTTCAGCCGTCGTAAAAGTCCTGAAACGCAGAAAACCCCCGCATCCGAAGATGCGGGGGTTTTCCCAAAAATTGTTCGGCGGCGTCCTACTCTCCCACAGGGTCCCCCCTGCAGTACC